>CANMFL010000001.1 GCA_947497185.1 uncultured Paracoccaceae bacterium
CGGTCACCATCCGGATCACCCGTGTAGTTTACCGTAATCACGTCATCGCCGGATGTACCGGATACCGTGCCGTCGAGTTGTTCTTCGATCGGTGCAATCACGGTGTTATCGACGGATTGGTTTACGTTCCAACCAGAGGAATTGCTGTTTGTGATTCCGGTGATTTCGACGTTCGCAATGGACAGGTTGTCGAGCGTGCCGCAGTTTTGCAGATCAGAGATGAAAAGATCGCCGTTCTGCTGCTGGATCATCATAACTTCGACTGACTTGACCGAGCCATCGGAAAGGGTGAGTTTCACGTTGGCCGACATGGATGCGTCAGTATAGGTGGACACGCTGCCGTTGCCGACATTGTACTTGATATAGTCGCATGTGCCATAATCATCATCAACGATGACGCCGTCGTTTTTATAGTCGTAAGCCGCAGCGTTGACGATGCTCATTTGCGTCGAGTCGGCGCTGATGCCTACCAAATCATTTGCGTTTTCTGCATGCCAGTTACGCTCGGTTGGATCGGCTTTAATGTGACTAAAGTTACCCAGAAAAATCAGATTTGGCATTCGTTCGCTCCATTCACCCTTCCGACCGAGATTGCTCAAGCCGGAAATCAAAATCGTAATCATTACCAGTTAGGCAACGTCACAGACACAATTCACTTTCACATGGCGACAACTGACGTAGGTCGCATGTCGGATTCCCCAAAACCCGCACCCCAACACGAGGCTCTCTATGGTCTTACAGCATGAGACTGTGACTCAAAAAGGGAAAAATCACTCAAAAACGCCACAGTTCGCGCAAAGCAGGCCAAAATTCACGCTTCGCCAAAGGTAAACGACAATCCAGTGCGCGCCCATTGTTTCCTCAATGAAAACAATGGGCGCATTGGTGAACGTTAACACTTTGTTAATAAACGAATTGCTTAAAATTCAAAATGAGCATCAGTGCGTCAATCTTTGATTGTTTCCAAAATCAAGCCAATTAAGCATGCCTGACCCTGCGTTAATCAATTGTGTCAAAATAATGAAGATTGGCCACTACATATTCCAGCGGGACGCCCAATCGGGGCGAATTTGGCCTAAATATGCGAATCTGGAAACAACCCGAGAATCAGATTGCCACAATTCCGCCCTGAATAAATCACGCAGGCCAAACAGCCCCCATGGTCGGGGGCCGCATAAGCGGTTAATTTAACTCAGCGATTTTTAAGAAAATTGGTACCGGTGGCCGGACTCGAACCGGCACGTTGTCACCAACGGGGGATTTTGAATCCCCTGCGTCTACCATTCCGCCACACCGGCGTACCAATGCCGCCCTCCTAAGAGTTTCCAGCGGGATCGTCAATCACTCTAACGGCATGATTTGCAATTAAAGTTGATCGACGGAAAAAGTATCGCAAATCGTCAGGTCTCCGCTGTCATATCCGCGTTGAAACCAACGCTGTCGCTGCTCACTGGTGCCATGTGTAAAGGTGTGCGGCTGCACAGCCCGACCAGCGTTGCGCGCAAGCGTGTCGTCGCCAATCTGTGCGGCAGCATTCATCGCCTCGGCAATATCACCGCGTTCAAGCGATCCGAATCTCTCTTGGGCGGCACGCGCCCAGATCCCAGAGAAGCAATCCGCTTGCAACTCGACCCGCACCGACAAGGCGTTCGACGTCGCTTCGTCAGATTGTGCGCGCATCCGGTTCACTTGTGGCAGGATATCGAGTTCGTTTTGCACGTGATGCGCGATCTCATGCGCTACAACATAGGCCGCGGCAAAGTCGCCACCCGCGCCGAGCCGCTGTTCCATCGTCACAAAAAAATCGGTGTCCAGAAACGCCTTACGCTCTGTCGGGCAATAAAACGGACCAGTTGCAGCAGATGCACCACCGCAGGCCGATTGCGTCTGGCCTTTGAACAACACAAGCGTTGGTGGGTCATACCGTTCACCAACCTGGTTCGCGAAAATATCTGTCCAGACGTCTTCGGTATCGGCCAGCGTGACAGACACAAACTGCGCGGCCTGTTCGTCTGCTGCTGTGATCTGCGTCGAGGTCTCGGTAGTGATGCCACCTGCCCCGCCATTCAATAGCGGCGTGACATCCACGCCCAAGAAATATCCAATCGCCAGCACCGCGATCAGGCCAAAGCCCCCGATGCTACCAGCCCCCGCCGCCTTGCGACTTGGGCGTCTGCGCCGATCTTCGATGTTCTGGCTTCCACGCCGACCTTGCCACTTCATAGCTACCCCCACATAACATATCGTATGATGTTGCTGCATAATGATGCGCGACACAAGCTTGACCCCATGCCGGTTCCATGGCCTAAGCCGCGCAGTTTTGTCGGAGAACACGATGTTAAAGCGGCTCTATGCGTGGACCTTGTCATTGGCCCAATCGCCCCATGCCCTCTGGGCGCTCGCCTTTGTGGCTTTTGTGGAATCATCGTTTTTCCCGATCCCACCTGACATTATCATGATCCCGATGATTATCGCGGCACCGCGCAAGGCGTTCTTGATCGCAGGTGTTGCCACGGTCGCATCGGTGCTGGGCGGGCTGTTTGGTTATTTCATCGGCTTTGCATTGTTTGAAACCATCGGGCAGCCGATCTTTGACTTCTACGGCAAAGCCGACGCCGTCGCCGAATTCAGCGAGCAATTCAACGCATATGGCGCGTGGGCCGTGCTGATCGCGGGCGTCACACCCTTCCCGTTCAAGGTCATCACAATCATGTCAGGCGTCACCGCGCTGTCATTGCCGATCTTTATCGTGTCTGCGATTGTGGCGCGGGCGTTGCGGTTCTTTATTGTTGGCGCCTTGTTGTGGAAATTCGGTGAGCCGATCCGTGACTTCATCGAACGCAGGCTTGGCCTGATGTTTACACTCTTTTGCGTGCTGCTGCTCGGCGGCTTTGCCCTCGTAGGATTTTTGTAATGAACAGACTGCATATCATCACTGCGGCTGGCGTCTCTGTGGCGCTATTGGGTGGCGCATATGTGTTTGAATTCTTTGGATATCCACCCTGCGAAATGTGCTATTGGCAGCGCTGGCCGCATATGGCGGCGATTGGCATCGGTATTTTGGCGCTGATTTTTCCTGCGCGTATCTTGGGCTATCTGGGCGCACTTGCGGCGGCTGTCACTGCTGGCATCGGAATTTTCCACACTGGCGTCGAGCGCAAATGGTGGGACGGTCCGTCCTCTTGCACAGGTAGCGGTTTGGATGCGTCCGGCGGTGCCGATTTGCTGTCGCTCGACGGGCCACGCCTGATTATGTGCGATCAAGTCAGCTGGGAATTATTCACCCTGTCGATGGCATCTTGGAATGCTGTATTTTCGATAATTGCTGTTTGGTTATGGATCGTTGCAGCGCGTCGTTAATGTGATTTCTAACGGCGCGTGCTGAGCAACAAGTTCGTTTCCGACTTGGTAATTCCGTCATTGCGGCGGATATCGGTCAGAACCTGATCGAATTGCTCTAGCGTCTCGGTGCCGATCTCTGCGATCAAATCCCAGACCCCATTTGTGGAATGCACGGCCTGCACCTGCGGGATCATCGTAAGCGTACGCGCCACCTTTTCGGCGCCGCGCCCGACAACCTCAAGCATCATCAATCCACGCACCGGATGCGTCGCGGCATCACTGCGGGTCAGCACGGTAAATCCCACGATCTCGCCGCTTTGTTTCAATCGATCCAATCGGTTACGCGCCGTTGTTCGCGTGATATTCAGCGCGGCTGCAATCTCGGATATGCCCGCACGACCATCGCGGCGCAGATAAGCAACCAACCGTTTATCCGTATCGTCCATTTTGACTGTCCAATATGATCATTCATGGCCCAAATAGCGCATAATGTACGCTTCATAAAGCCCAAACGCTGTCGCAGACTGCGGCCATGACACAAAATATCACACAGCAGAATTGCATCCTCATCGGTGCCCCCGTCGATTGCGGTAAGCGTCGTCAAGGGTGCCTAATGGGTCCAGACGCCTACCGCACCGCCGGTATCGCAGAGGCTCTTACCGATCTAGGTCACAGCGTTAACGATCTGGGTAATCTCGCGCCTGCGGATGTCACGGTGCCAGAGCCGCGCAACCCGCTGGTGCATGATTTAAAACGCACTGTCGGTTGGACGAAGACCTTGTCAGAAGCCGCTGAAAATGCTGCACAAACAGGCATGCCGATATTCCTTGGCGGCGATCACGCGCTCGCTGCTGGCACCGTGTCTGGCATGGCCAATCATTACGCGAAACAAGGTAAACTGTTCTTTGTTTTGTGGCTCGATGCCCACAGCGATTTTCACACGCCCGACACCACCGATAGCGGCAATTTGCACGGCACGCCCGTTGGTTATTTTACCGGACGCGAGGGATTTGACGCCTTTCCACCGCTGAAAACCGCTGTTCCGACTGAAAATATCTGCATGATCGGGCTGCGGTCGGTTGATCCTGCTGAACGCGCGGCACTTGCCGACGGCCAAACGACGCTGGTCGATATGCGCTCGATAGATGAACGAGGCGTCAGCGGTCCACTTTCCGCATTCCTCGACCGTGTTGTTGCGGCAAATGGCGCGTTGCATGTGTCGCTGGATGTGGATTTCCTTGACCCTAGCGTGGCCCCCGGTGTTGGTACAACCGTGCCCGGTGGCGCGACGGTTCGCGAAGCCCACCTGATCATGGAAATGTTGTGTGACAGTGGTTTAGTCGGCTCTCTTGATCTGGTTGAGCTGAATCCATTCCTCGATAATCGCGGCATGACCGCCAACTTGATGGTTGATCTCACGGCGTCGCTGATGGGCCGCCGCGTGTTTGACCGCCCAACCCGGAGCCGTAAATCATGATCACCCCATCCCACCTCGCACTTGTGCCGTTTGTATCCGTCGAAAACATGATGCGGTTGGTGCATCATGTCGGATTGGAGACGTTTCTTAAGGAACTCGCCGTTGAAATCGAAGCAGATTTCAAACGCTGGCCGATCTTTGACAAAGCGCCGCGCGTGCCGTCCCATTCCGACGTCGGCGTGATCGAATTGATGCCAACATCCGACGGCGAATTATATGGTTTCAAATATGTGAACGGCCACCCGAAGAACATGAAGGAGGGCTTGCAAACCGTTACAGGATTTGGACTTTTGGCAGATGTGAACACGGGCTACCCTGTGTTGTTTTCCGAAATGACAGTTCTGACGGCCCTGCGCACGGCGGCCACATCCGCGATGGCCACAAAGCACCTCGCGCGACCAAACTCTAGGGTTCTCGCGATGATCGGGAACGGCGCACAGTCGGAATTTCAGACTATCGCATTAAAGGCTGTATGCGGCATCGATACCGTGCGGCTCTACGATATCGACCCAGCCGCGACCGAAAAGTGCGCGGCAAATCTGGCCGGTTTGGGCGTCACCATCGTCAAATGCAGCTCGCCGGAAGAAGCCATCGAGGGCGCTGACGTCATCACCACCGCGACCGCCGACAAAGAAATGCAGACGATCCTGACCGACAACATGGTCGGCAACGGCGTTCACATCAATGCAATCGGCGGCGATTGCCCCGGCAAAACCGAATTGCACCGTGATATCGTGGCGCGTGCGTCGATGTTCGTAGAGTTCCCCGCGCAGACCCGCGTTGAAGGCGAATTGCAGCAAATGCCGCTCGACCATCCGTTCACAGAGCTATGGGAGGTCATCAACGGCACCGCTGCGGGCCGCAAGGACGCCACAGAGATCACGCTGTTCGACGGTGTTGGATTCGCAATCGAAGACTTCGCCGCCCTGCGCTACGTGCAGGAAAAAATCAAAGGCACGGCGTTCTTCAAGGAACTTGATATGATCGCCGATCCGGACGATCCACGCGACCTGTTTGGGATGGTTCTGCGGGCGAAATAGCCTGCAAAAACCGCATAAAGTCCACGGGGCATTGCACACCGTATCTGGTATCTGTTACATTCTGGTCAACAAAGTGTAGCAGATCCCAAACCTTAGGCGGACCACGTGAACGATACCCCGGAAACCCCTGAAAACGCTGACGAAAACCTTCCCGCCAAGCCCGTGTATGACGGTCCTGCGGTCACGATCGAGCATGAGTTGAAAACCTCTTATCTCGATTATGCGATGTCGGTCATCGTCAGCCGTGCGATTCCGGACCTGCGAGACGGTTTAAAACCCGTTCACCGCCGGATTCTTTACGCGATGCACGAGACCAATAACACGCACGACAAACCCTACCGGAAATCGTCGCGGCCCGTCGCCGAGACCATGGGTAAATACCACCCGCACGGCGATAGCGCGATCTATGACGCGCTTGTGCGTATGGCGCAGGATTTCTCGATGTCGTTGGTGCTGCTCGACGGTCAGGGCAACTTTGGTTCGATGGACGGCGACCGTGCGGCGGCTTATCGTTATACCGAAGTGCGGATGAAAAAGGTCGCGCTGTCGCTGCTGGATGATATCGACAAAGACACCGTTGATTTTCAGCTGAACTATGACGGGAAAGACAAAGAACCTTCTGTTCTGCCTGCAAAATATCCTAACATGCTGGTCAACGGCGCTGGCGGTATTGCGGTTGGTATGGCGACGAATATCCCGCCGCATAACCTTGGCGAGGTCATCAACGCGACGCTTGCGCTGATTGATAGCCCTGATCTGTCGATTGAAGAGTTGATCGAATATGTGCCGGGCCCCGATTTCCCGACGGGCGGGGTCATGCTGGGCCGTTCCGGGGCGCGTAAGGCCTATCTTGAAGGTCGTGGTTCGGTGATTGTCCGCGCCAAAACCCACATTGAGGAAATTCGCAAAGATCGCTGGGCGATTATTATCGACGAAATTCCGTACCAAGTGAACAAATCGAACATGATCGACCGGATCGCAGAAGCGGCCCGCGATAAGAAGATCGAAGGCATCGCCCACGTACAAGATGAGAGCGATCGCAACGGGGTACGGGTCGTTGTTGAACTAAAGCGTGACGCGACAGCCGAGGTGGTTTTGAACCAACTCTTCCGATTTACGCCGATGCAAACTTACTTTGGCTGTAACATGCTGGCGTTGAATGGCGGCAAGCCCGAGCAGCTGACGCTACGCAGCTTCCTGACCAACTTTGTCGATTTCCGCGAAGACGTTGTCGCCCGCCGCACCGCTTATATGCTGCGTAAAGCACGTGAGCGGTCGCACATCCTGTGTGGTCTGGCCGTGGCCGTTACCAATATCGACGAAATTGTTGCCACAATCCGGTCCTCTGCTGATGCGGCCGAGGCACGTCACAAGCTGATGACGCGTCGCTGGCCAGCGGAATCGATCCTTGAGTATATCGCGCTGATCGACGATCCGACCCACACGGCCAATGACGATGGGACTTACAACCTATCCGAGACTCAGGCCCGTGCAATTTTGGAATTGCGCCTACAACGTCTGACCCAAATTGGCGTGAAAGAAGTCACAGACGAACTTGAAGAACTCGCTGCAAAGATCAAAGAATACTTGGAAATTCTGGGTTCACGCGAACGGATCATGCAGATCATCCGTGACGAGCTGACCGAAATTCGTGACAACTATGCCGTGCCGCGCCGTACAGAGATCGTTGATTGGTCCGGCGACATGGAAGACGAAGATCTGATCGAAAAAGAGGACATGGTCGTGACCGTGACGTCTGGCGGTTACATCAAACGCACCGTCCTCACCGATTTCCGCGCCCAACGGCGTGGCGGTAAAGGTCTGTCGTCCATGGCAACCAAAGAAGAAGACGTCGTCACCACACTTTTCGTGGCCAACACCCACACGCAACTGTTGTTCTTCACGACCGACGGTATGGTGTACAAATTGAAAACTTGGCGTTTGCCGATGGGGTCACGTACCGCCAAAGGTAAGGCTATCGTTAACATTCTGCCGATCCCGCCAGGTGTGTCGATTGCCGCGATTATGCCAGTTGACCGTCCCGAAGAAGAATGGGCCGACCTGCAAGTTGTGTTCGCGACTTCTGCTGGAACTGTGCGCCGTAACGCCTTGTCAGACTTCACTAATGTGATGAAGAACGGCAAGATCGCGATGAAGTTTGAAGGCGAACACGAGAACACAACGCTGATCAACGCGCGCATCGCATCCAACACAGATGACGTGATGCTGATCACCAATTCAGGCCGTGCGATCCGGTTCCCTGCAACGGATGTGCGTGTGTTTAACTCGCGGAACTCTGTTGGTGTGCGCGGCATTCGATTGCAAGGCGACGATAAAATCGTGTCGATGTCGATCATCCGCCACTTTGACGCCGAAGCCGACGAACGCGCAGCCTACCTGAAAATGCGCCGCGCGATGGCCGGACTTGCCGACGATGCAGAAGTCGAAGACGAGGAAACACCGGCGGGTGCGATCACTCAGGAACGTTATGCGGAAATGTCTGCGGCTGAAAACCTGATCCTGACAATCACATCAAAAGGGTCCGGTAAGTTGTCGTCTTCACACGATTATCCTGTTCGCGGACGTGGCGGCATGGGCGTCACTGCTATGGACAAAGCAATGCGCGGCGGCGAAATCGTGTCCAGCTTCCCTGTGGAAATGGGCGATCAGATCATGCTTGTCACCTCTGCTGGCCAATCCATCCGCGTGCCAATCGAAGGCATCAGTTTCCGGTCCCGGTCTGCGGGCGGCGTAAAGGTGTTTAGCACGGCCAAAGGCGAAGAAGTCGTCAGCGTCGCGTGGATCGCCGAGCAGGAAGAAGCCGAAGACGTCGACGTCACACCCGAAGGTGATGCAGACGCGTAACAACTCAGCACCCGCGGTTTCAAAACCGTTGCGACACCGCGGGTGATGACTTATCCACAGTCTCAAGGGGCGCGTTATGACGCTCGACTAACTTGAGGCACATTATGAAAATCCTACTCTCATCAGCAGCACTGATCCTATCTGCGGCACCGCTTTATGCGCAGCAATTTACCGGCGGCGAGCTTGGTTTTGAATACAACCAATTCGTTGACGATGATTCCATCAACGGGACAAACTACCACTTGGGCGCTGAAATGGCGTTCAACCGGTCATTTTCTATCGCGGCAAACGTGCAGAACCTCGACTTCGAAGGTGACGACACAAGTGCGACATTGCACGGCATCTACCATCTGAACGAAACAACATCTTTGGGCGTGTTTGTTGCTGGTAACGGCGACGAACAGACGTCTTTCGGTTTCGAAGGCGGCACTGAGCTGTGGAAAGGCGACATTGGCGGCTACATCGGTCAAGTCGAAGTAGACGACGAAACAGCCGTGATTTTTGGTCTGTCGAGCAACACACCAATCGGTGCAAACTTCTCGCTTTTCTCTGATCTTGATTTCGTAGCGGACGATGATGTTGCCGTATCGACCCAAGAATTGGGCGTCGAATATAACATCACTGGCGGCGCAGACATTTTCGCGCAAGTCGGCCAAGCAGAAGTCTTTACTGACTTTGGTTCCGACGCGGAAACTTACGTCGGTATCGGCGCGCGCATCCAGTTCGGTGCAGCACGCGGCACAACGTTTGAAGCACGCTAACTTCGGGCGTTAAGCCCTTTGCAAACAGCATGGTTCGCGCTACATCGCGGACCATGACACATACACTCAATATCATTGGCGGCGGCATGGCCGGCTCAGAGGCTGCATGGCAGGCCGCAAACGCTGGCATCAACGTGGTTATCCACGAAATGCGGCCCAAAGTGGCGACATTCGCCCACCGCACTGGCAATCTGGGCGAAATGGTTTGCTCGAACTCCTTCCGGTCTGACGATAGTGAACAGAACGCCGTTGGGCTGCTGCATTGGGAAATGCGCGAGGCTGGCGGGTTAATCATGGAAATGGCGAACAAGCACAAAATCCCTGCGGGTGGTGCCTTGGCCGTGGACCGTGATCCCTTTGCGGAAAGCGTCACCGCTGCATTAAAAGCGCACCCTAACGTGTCTGTTTCTTATGAAGAAATTACAGAACTGCCGACGGACGGTTTATGGATTGTGGCCACTGGCCCGCTGACATCCGGCAACCTCGCGACTGCGATCCAAAAGCAGACTGGTGCCGAGGCGCTGGCGTTTTTCGATGCGATTGCGCCGATCATTTACCATGAATCCATCAATATGGACGTGGCATGGATGCAGTCGCGCTACGACAAAGGCGAAACTGTTGAGGAACAGACCGCCTACCTCAACTGCCCGATGACCAAAGACCAATACGAGGCGTTCATCGACGCTTTGCTCGCAGCCGAAAAGACCGAGTTCAAAGAAGGCGAAACCGCTGGCTATTTCGACGGGTGTTTGCCGATTGAGGTCATGGCCGAACGTGGCCGCGAAACCCTGCGTTGGGGCCCGATGAAACCAGTCGGTTTGACCAATGCACACGATCCAGAGACTAAAGCCCACGCTGTCGTTCAACTGCGTCGCGACAACGCTCTTGGCACACTTTACAACATCGTAGGCTTTCAGACCAAGATGAAGTACGGCGCGCAGAAGACTGTTTTGCAAATGATTCCAGGTCTTGAGAACGCTGAATTTGCGCGTCTCGGCGGTATCCACAGGAACACGTTTATCAATTCGCCAACGCTGCTGGATCACGAGATGCGGCTGCGGTCCCAGCCAAATCTGCGCTTTGCAGGTCAGATCACGGGCGTTGAAGGCTACGTGGAAAGTGCTGCAATGGGGCTGCTTGCGGGCCGTATGGCGGTGGCCGAACTGACGGGTCAGCAGCTCGATCCCGTGCCGCACACCACCGCGATGGGCGCGCTCGTGACCCATATCACTGGCGGCGCTGATGCGAAAACGTTTCAACCGATGAACGTTAACTTTGGCCTGTTTCCACCGCTTGAGGGCGTCAAAAGTGGGCGTCGCGGACGCAAGGAACGCTACAAAGGCTACACAGATCGCGCGAAAATCGACTGGCAAGCGTGGCTGTCGCAACAGGAACAGCCTGCCGCGTGATCACCCGCTTCGCCCCTTCACCGACCGGACCGCTTCATATCGGCCACGCCTACTCGGCGATCTTGGCCTTTGAAGCGGCACAAAAGGTGGGCGGTACATTCCTTCTACGGATCGAAGATTTCGACAGCACCCGCTGCAAACCGGAATTCGAGGCGCAAATTTACGACGATCTGGCGTGGCTCGGCCTGACTTGGCCCGAACCACGCCGTCAGTCGGATCACATGCCTGACTACGCCAATGTCATCGCAGCACTTGCGGATAAAAACCTTGTCTTTCCATGTGGTTGCAACCGGCGCTTAATCCTTGAAACTGGCGCTGGCACAGGCCCTGATGGGCCGATCTACCCTGGCATTTGCACAAATCGAACCATGGATCAGGCGCAGTCAGGCGACGCCATCCGGCTCAACCTAACCAAAGCATTAGACCACCTGCCCAGCCAGCTCAGTTACATCGACAATGACGAAACCGTCACTTTCGAGACGCACAACCTGCCTCAAACCATCGGCGCGCCGATCCTGCGCCGCAAGGATACTGGCGATCCGGCCTATCACCTGACCTGTACCCACGACGACGCGCTGCAAGGTGTCACCCACATCATTCGTGGCTCAGATGTCGCACCGTTAACCCCGATCCATATCGTGCTGCAACACCTCATGGAGTGGCCGACACCGCGCTACATCCACCATGATTTGATCACAGACGACTCCGGTAAGCGTTTGGCAAAGATCGATAAATCAAAATCTATCGCAAGCTACCGCGCAGAGGGTGCCACGCAAAATGACATCCGTCGCATGATCGGCCTACCCGCTTCATTTCGCCAATAACAACTCCCCCCGGAGGGTCGCTTAGTCGTCAGGCGTCATCAATTCGATCTCAGACCCCGTTTCAACGCCTGTGTAAAAACAAGTGCGCCGTCCCGTGTGACAGGCCGCCCCGATTTGCCGCACTGTCACCAAAAGGCAGTCGCGATCGCAATCGACCCGCATCGCGACCAAGGCTTGCGTGTGACCCGAAGTCTCGCCTTTGATCCAGAAAGCCTGCCGCGAGCGCGACCAATAGGTGACTTTTCGCGTGGCCAATGTTTTGGCGACCGCTTCGGCGTTCATCCACGCCATCATCAAAACTTCAAGCGTTTCAGCGTCTTGTGCGATCACAGGGATCAAACCTGCGTCATTAAACGTCAGCGTTTCGGGGTCAAATATCATGTTCAGGGCCTTTGCAATGTCGGTCACTCGGCCTATCTATGTGGGGCAACGCAAAAGGGCAAATGCCGTGACAGCTGAAAACGACATGATCAAACTTTACTCGGGCCGCATTTTGGCGCTGGCCGCTGACATGCCGCGCACCACGCGGATCGCATCGCCCGATGCAACGGCCAAGAAACGCTCGCCTCTGTGCGGGTCCACGGTCACTGTTGACGTTGTGTTAACGGACGGACACGTGAGCGACTACGCCCAAGACGTCAAAGCCTGCGCCTTGGGTCAGGCGGCGGCATCCGTGGTCGGATCAGCGGTAGTTGGGTTAACACCTGCACAAATCGAACATGGCCGCGCAGAGTTGTACGCGATGCTCAAGGAAAACGGGCCTGTTCCTGCGGCCCCTTTCGACGGACTTGATGTTTTAGAACCTGCGAAAGAATACAAAAATCGGCATGCGTCGATTTTGCTGGCTTTTGACGCCACGCTTGAGGCGATTAACGCTGCCAAAACACCCGCCTAAGTGATTTTCCATAAAAAAACCGCCGCACATCCGGGCAAGGATGGCGGCGGCAGGAAGTGGATCACATGTCCGGCTCTAAATCCTTTAGGGAGAGGCAAAGCCCCCAAAATAGGACGGGACGGGCAAGTCAGTAAACGCGAGGTGGGACAGGCAATTTACGTGAACCGGACATGTAACCCAGGCAGGTCAGACCATCGCGGGCAGCGATAATCCGACAAAAAGCATCACACACAAAGCGGCAACGCCAAGCGCGTCAGAAATGATTGTATCGCTGCTGCGGATCAGTGCGGATTTGATATCTTTGGCCATCTGAACGCTCCTGTTGCTCGTTTGTTCTGTTGCCACTTTGTTCCCATATTGGAAACCTTCTGTAAAGAACTTTATGAGAACATTCGTGAACTTTTTAGAACAAACCGGCTAACCTACTGATATTAAACGGATCGCTTTATCCTGTTCCATTAACCAAAGTAACACGCGCACGGCTTTGCCCCGCGCTGTTTCCAAAGTGGGATCATCGGAGAGCAGCTTTCGCGCGTCGCTTTGCGCAATCTCCATCAGTCCGGCCTGGCGTTCGAGGTCTGCGATCCGAAACCGTGGCAGTCCCGATTGTGCCGTCCCGATCACGTCGCCCGCGCCGCGCATCATCAGGTCTTCTTCGGAAATGCGGAACCCGTCCTCGGTTTCGCGTAGAATTTCCAGTCGCCGCCGTCCCGTTTCGGACATTGGTTCTTGGAACAACAACAGGCAGGTCGAGGCCGCAGCCCCGCGCCCGACCCGTCCGCGTAATTGGTGCAGCTGCGCGAGACCGAAACTTTCCGCCCGTTCGATCATCATAATCGACGCATTCGGCACGTTCACCCCGACCTCGATCACCGTGGTCGCGACCAAAACCTTGGTATCGCCCGCCACGAACCGCGCCATCGCCGCGTCTTTTTCAGCGGGCGGCATTTGGCCGTGAACCAGTCCTACAACGCCCTCGCCCAAGGTAGTGCGCAACCGTTTGAAACGTTCTTCGGCGGCGGTCATGTCGATGACTTCAGATTCCTCGACCAACGGGCAGACCCAATAGGCCTGTTTGCCGTCGGCGACCGCTTTGCGCAGTTTCTCAACGACTTCGTCCATCCGGCCCGTCGATATTAGCGCTGTTTGCACGGGAGTCCGGCCAGGTGGTTTTTCGTCGAGCACCGACACATCCATGTCGCCATATTGCGCCAATGCCAAGGATCGCGGGATCGGCGTGGCGGTCATTACCAACACATCGACCGCCTGCCCTTTGGCCCCCAATTCCATGCGTTGTGCGACGCCAAACCGATGCTGTTCGTCGATGACCGCAAGGCGAAGATCATGAAAATGCACATCTTTTTGAAAGACAGCATGTGTGCCGACTAAAATCTGAATGTCGCCATTGGCTAACGCCTGCAGCTTTTCGCGCCGCGCTGCGCCTTTGTCGCGACCAGTCAGAATTTCGAGCCGTACACCCGCGTCGGCGGCTAGTGGTTGCAACCCGTCCAAGTGCTGCCGCGCCAGTATTTCCGTGGGTGCCATCATCACGCCCTGCCCGCCGGATTCGACGATCACTAGCAGCGCCATCAGCGCGACCAACGTTTTGCCCGACCCCACATCGCCCTGCAAAAGCCGGTTCATCTTTAGCGGTTTTGCGATGTCGTCTGCGATCTCTGTGATAGCTCGGGACTGCGCGCCCGTGGGATGATAAGGCAATGCGCTCAATACCTTACGCTGCAAAGTTCCAGTACCTTTTGACGCAATACCCTTGCCGCGCCGCGCCACTGCACGGGCCAACGCCAGCGTAATCTGATGCGCGAATAATTCGTCGTAGGCCAACCGCGCACGTGCAGGATGTTCGGGCGACAAGTCTTGGGCCGTGTTCGGGGTGTGCGCCGCATTTAGCGCGTCGGCCCAAGCAGGCCAGCCCTCGCGTTTGACCAAACCGCTGTCGATCCATTCGGCCACATCGGGCAATTTTTCCAACGCGGAACGGGTCGCTTTCCACATCAATTTCTGCGTGATTCCAGCATGTAACGGGTAAACCGGTTCAAACGCGGGGAACGTCGTGGCCTCGTCCGGCGTCACCATATGGTCGGGATGCACGATCTGCGCGATGCCGTCGAAGATTTCGACTTTGCCGGACACGATCCGCTTTTGCCCAGTCGGTAAAATCTTTTGCAAATAGTCGCCACGCGCATGGAAAAACACGAGTTGGAACTCGGTTTGCGCATCGGTGACATGCACGCGGTACGGGCGCCCGCGAGTTTTAGGCGGATAATGCGCGCCGATGGTGACCGCAACGGTTACAACCGCAGGGGCAATCACGTCACGCACGCTATCGCGTAGCTGGCGATCAACGCCCGTGATCGGCAGCGTCAACAGCACATCGCGCGGCTTTTCAACGCCCGCATCTTGCAGGGTCAGCGCGGTTTTCGGACCGATACCGTCAAGCGTCTGCAATCCTGCGAAAAGCGGGAAAAGAATGTCGGGCCGGCTACTCATGCGTCGCCGATCAGGGTTAACCAACCGTCTTCATCCAGCGTTTCGACACCTAGTTCTGCCGCTTTTGTGGCCTTTGATCCAGCCCCCGGTCCTGCGATCAGGATGTCAGTTTTGGCGCTGACCGAACCCGAGACCTTTGCACCCAGCGTTTCGGCGCGTGCTTTGGCTTCGGCGCGGGTCATTTTCTCTAGGGTACCGGAAAACACCACCGTTTTGCCCGCTACCGGACTATCTGACGTGTCGCGCACGACGGTATCTTGCACGTCTAATTCAGCGATAAGACGGTTAATAGAGTCCCGTTCGGCGGAGTTTTGAAACGCCTCTAAAAACGACGTGGCCATAACGGCGCCGACGCCGTCGATGCCCAGAAGGTCGTCCCAGATCGCGCCTTCGCCTATTTGTGCGGCGTCGGTTGCAGTGGCGAGCGCCTGCCACGATCCGTAGTGGTTCGCCAAAAGTTGCGCACCGGATTCGCCGACATGCCTGATCCCGAGCGAGAACAGCAGTTTGCCCAGCGGGATTTTCCGTTTTTCATCAATAGCATCCAGCAAGTTCTTGACGCTGGTTTTGCCAAAGCCGTCGCGGTTTTCCAGCTTGGTAAATGACGCGTCATTGCGCGCGCGCAGTGTAAAAATATCGGCAGGCTCAACGATTGGCAGCGCCTCGTCGTGGTAGAACATCTCGACTTGTTTCGCGCCGAGACCTTCGATGTCGAATGCGCCGCGACTGACAAAATGCTTCAGTTTTTCAACGGCTTGCGCGGGGCAAATTAAGCCACCCGTGCATCTGCGCACAGCATCACCCGTTTCGCGCACTGCGGGCGATCCGCATTCGGGGCATGTTTCAGGATAGACATAAGGCACTGCGTCCGCGGGCCGTTTTGACAGGTCGACATCTTTGATTTTCGGGATCACGTCGCCTGCGCGGTAGACTTGGACCAAGTCGGCGATCCGCAGGTCGCGGCCGTCACGGATCGGTTCGCCGTTGCCGCCGATGCCTTTGATGTAGTCTTCGTTATGGAGTGTCGCGTTTGATACGACGACGCCGCCGACGGTGACGGGTGCGAGCCGTGCGACAGGTGATAGTGCGCCTGTGCGACCGACTTGAATGTCGATGGATTCGAGGGTCGTCCATGCCAATTCGGCCGGGAATTTATGTGCGATTGCCCAACGGGGCGTCGTGGATCTGAAGCCCAAGCGTCGTTGTAAATCGAGGTCATCGACCTTGTAGACAACGCCGTCGATATCGTAGCCAAGGTCGCCGCGTTGCGCGCCGATGTTGCTATAATGCGCGATCATGTCTTGCGCCGATGTGCAGATTTTCGTCAAAGGGTTTGTGCTGAACCCGAGTTTTTGCAACCGATCAATAGCCCCTGATTGCGTTTCGGCTAATGGCGCTGACAGGTCGCCCCAAGCGTATGCGAAAAACTTTAATGGTCGGCTTGCCGTTATTTTCGCATCTAGTTGGCGTAGTGACCCCGCCGCCGCGTTGCGCGGGTTTGCGAAGGGTTTGTCACCTTTTTCGAGCTGCCGTTCGTTTAATGCGGTGAAATCGGCGTGGCTCATGTAGACTTCACCACGGACTTCTAACACATCGGGCGCACCTGTGATTTCGTGCGGTACGTCGGAAATTGTCAGCGCGTTTGTCGTTACATTTTCGCCCACGGCCCCGTCTCCGCGCGTCGCGGCTTGTTTCAATCTGCCGTTTTCGTAGCGCAGCGACAGCGACAACCCGTCGATTTTTGGCTCTGCTGTGAATGGAAGTGGTTCATCATGCGGGATGCTGAGGAATTTTTTGACGCCTTTTGCGAAATCCACAACGTCGTCATCCGTGAATGCATTGCCGAGCGACAGCATTCGCACCGCGTGTGTGATTTTTCCGAATTTTTCCGAGACCGGCGCGCCGACCTTGTCAGAGGGACTGTCCGCGAGTTTTAAAGCTGGGAAGCGCGCCTCGATGGCTTGGTTCAGGCGTTTGAGGTCGTCGTAGGTTGCGTCGTCAATGTCGGGGGCGTCTTGCGTATGGTAGGCATCATTGGCCCTAGCCAGAACCGCAGCTAAACGTTGCAAAATCTCTTGTGCTGCATCCTCTGCAACATCGTCAGCACGGATCGCTCGCAACTCTTGCACGTCAGTTTCCGCAGCTTTTGGCGACATTGTTTGATCCTTTGCAATTCGATCACCAACGGGCGGTGATTTAGCAAAGTTTTAGGGCGACCGTCCTAGCGCGTCTAGAGCCAGATCAGTCGCCCACAGTAATCTTCGCAAACAACCGCGCCTTTAGGCGCCGATTGCGAGACGTTCTTCGTTCACGCCCATTTCAGGATCGCGTAGCACGTAGCCACGGCCCCACACCGTTTCGATGTTGTTTTCGCCGTTTGCAGCATTGCTCAGCTTTTTACGGAGCTTGCAGATGAACACATCGATGATTTTCAACTCTGGTTCGTCCATGCCGCCATACAGGTGGTTCAAGAACATCTCTTTTGTCAGTGTTATGCCTTTGCGAAGGCTCAACAATTCCAACATTTGATATTCTTTTCCCGTCAGATGCACGGTGTTGCCACCCACGTCGACAGTCTTTGCATCAAGGTTAACCGAAATGCGTCCGGTTTTGATGATCGACTGCGCGTGACCTTTTGATCTGCGGATGATCGCATGAATGCGTGCGATCAGTTCTTCTCGGTGAAATGGTTTTGTCAGATAGTCATCTGCACCAAATCCAAATCCTTTGATTTTACCTTCGGTACTATCGTCACCTGTGAGGATCAGGATTGGTGTATCAATCCTGCTCATGCGCAACTGTCGCAATACCTCGTGGCCATTCATGTCAGGCAAATTCAGATCTAAAAGGATCAAATCGTAATCATATAATTTTGCGAGATCGATCCCTTCTTCACCGAGATCTGTCGCATAAACGTTCAAATTGGCATGAGTCAGCATCAACTCGATGCTTTTTGAGGTCGTCGGGTCATCTTCAACCAGCAATACGCGCATCTTTTTTCTCCGCTTTTCTTGGTATCAACAACTTATCGCCATAATAGTTAACACAGCGTTACCGATAATCAAAAACTCAAGCCACCACTTAAGGTTGTCTGAACCGTTGTAAAGCCGTTGTTTTTAACGCGGCCTCGCCATGTTCGGCAACTGCACTCTCCCATTCGGTGAATTCCTCGTCCGAAAGGCTATACATTTCCAACGCCTCTGGCCGCGTTAATAACCCTGCCCCAACCGCCTTAATAACGGCAGCTTTACGCGATGCGACCCAGCGTCGGGTGTCCACTGGTGGCAGGTCTGCGCGGGTCATTACCGACCCGTCGGGTAGTGTTACGGACCGTGGTCCATCAATCTTTCGCAAAAACATCTCTCTTCCCTTTGCAATATACTGTGTGATGCACATATGACGTAGACCACTTAAGTTTCGGTAAGCCGCCCCAAAGAGAGTTGCTTGCAATTACAGCAAATTTGTTGGAAACGCCCTGAAAGCCCTTAAAACGTTGGTGTCATATGCCCTTGGAACAGCCGATAAATTCTCTTGGATTTGCCAAGTCACCCGCCGACACCCGAGTCGTTGTGGCTATGTCCGGTGGTGTGGACAGTTCAGTTGTCGCCGCAAAGTTGCATGAAGAAGGCTACGATGTGGTCGGTGTGACGCTACAGCTTTATGACCACGGCGCTGCTTTGGCGAAAAAGGGCGCGTGTTGTGCGGGCCGTGATATTCATGATGCGCGGCGCGTGGCCGAGGAAATGGGCTTTCCGCATTATGTGCTCGATTACGAGAACAAATTCCAAGAAGCTGTGATTGACGAATTCGCGGATAGTTATCTTGCGGGTGCGACGCCTGTGCCGTGTATTCGGTGCAATGAGCGTGTGAAATTCAAAGATTTATTGGAAACGGCCCGTGATTTGGATGCCGATTGCATGGCGACGGGTCATTATATCCAGCGGATGGTGGGTGATTCGGGTCCTGAACTGCATTCGGCTGGCGATCCGACCAAGGATCAAAGCTATTTCCTGTTTTCGACCACGAAAGAACAGCTCGACTACCTGCGTTTCCCGTTGGGCCATCACACGTCCAAGGAACAGACCCGCGCGCTGGCCGCGAAATACGGGCTCAGCGTGGCGGACAAGCCGGACAGTCAAGACATCTGCTTTGTGCCAAACGGCAATTACGCGGCGGTGATCGAGAAACTGCGCCCCGGTGCGGCAGAGCCTGGTGATATTGTCGATGTGGACGGCAACGTGCTGGGCCAGCATCGCGGCGTGATCCACTACACAATCGGTCAGCGGCGCGGGCTTGGCATCGGCGGTTTGGCTGATCCGTTGTATGTTGTGCGTCTGGATGTGGACAAAAAGCACGTGATCGTGGGGTCCAAGGATTTGCTCGCGACCCGCAACGTGCCTTTGCGCGAGATCAACTGGCTGGGCGACGACGGGTTGCTAGCTGGCGGCGAACGCACAATCGCGGTCAAAGTCCGTTCAACCAAGCCGCCTATCGACGCGGTCCTACGCCCGATTTCGGATACGGAAGCCGAAGTCGAACTGTTGGTCGCTGAAGAAGGCGTATCACCGGGCCAAGCCTGCGTGTTCTACGACCCTGACGGCACCCGCGTCTTGGGCGGCGGCTGGATTTGGCGCGGGTATTAAGCCGTTTTCAGTTTTTAAGAAAAAATTTGCGCACCGCTGAAACTTTTTTCGGCGTCCTTACGTGTCTTCACACAAGCCCACCAAGATCGGCGGGCATGTGAAACCAATAGGGGTATAATAAATGCGTAAGACTTCGACACTGATGACGACTGTTGCACTGATTGCTGCGGGAACTATTGCTCAGGCAGACGGCCATGCCAGCCTTATGGCTGTAGGCCTGACTGGCGACAAAACGCTGGTGATGATTGATAGCGGCTCTGCGACAGCAACGGCGACAATGGATGTGACGGGTGTGGATCGCCTTTTGGGCATCGACCTGCGTCCGGCGACAGGTCAGTTGATCGGCGTGACACCCGCGTTTGAAATCGTAGAGATTGACCCCGCCACAGGCGAAGCCACCGTGTTGTCCACCATGGACACCGAGCTGCCCATCGTAGACGGCGCATCCGTGATCGTGGACTTTAACCCGCAAGCGGACAAACTGCGCTTTATGTCGGGCACCACAAACCACCGCGTTGATATTGAATCCGGTGCGGTCACAGTGGACGGGTCGCTGGCTTATGAAGACGCCGATATGCACAGTGGCGAAGAGCCGAATATCGTCGCAGCCGCTTACATTAATTCCTATGGCAAACCCGAGTCCACCGCGATGTTCGACATTGATGCGACAATCGTGGCTGTGATCCAGCAGACCTCACCGAACGACGGCACATTGGACGCAATTGGCAAATTAGGCGTGGACGCACAAGACAGCTACGCCTTTGACATTGCCACCGATTCTGATGGCACCAACACCGCCTATCTGGCAACACCCGGTGCGCTGCATACTGTGTCCCTAGAAGACGGCACCGTGCAGGACACATGGGAGTTGATGGGCGTTGAGGGCAACCTGCGCGACATCACCTTTATGACTGCGATGTAAGTCAAACGACGTTATTTTCGGTGGGCGTGTTCTTTGCCTGTAAACATCGGACAAGCGCCAGCCTCTCGGGGCTGGCGCTTTGTCGTTTTGTAGCAGGGTCATGCTTGACGTGGGCCGCAAATGCTGTGCCTTTAGGGATATGTTTACGATCAGAACCACGCCATGACACATCGTCACCAGATTTGGGGTTTCCTGCGGCAGCACCTTGGGGTGTTGGCTGTGCTGGTGATCGCCTGCGTGGCAGGGCTGTGGTTCACCTTTGGTATCCTGTCCGAATTTCTGTATTTCCACGATCCTATCAATCAGGATGAAGCGCTCAAGCCGTGGATGACCCCGCGCTACGTTGTCATGTCATATGACCTGCCGCGTGGTTTGGTGGCCGATGTGCTGGGGCTGCCGTCCGAGATGCATCGCGGCATGACGATGGCGGATATCGCGGAATTGAATGATCTGTCCTTGGAAGAATTAACCAAGATTGTGCGCGATGCGGCCTCTGCATTCCGGATGGATCATCCGCGATGACTGACCTGATTATCGGCTTGATCCCCGACTACGGATTGCTGTTGTTGTTCGGCGTCGTCTCGCTGGCCTGTCTGGCGATCCCGCTGCCGTCGTCGATGATGGTGCTAACGTCCGGGGCGTTTGCGGCGTCCGAAGATCTGGCACTCTGGCAAGTCTTCGCCGTGTCCTTTGTCGCGTTTCTGGTCGGCGATCAGTTGGCGTATCTGATCGCATCGCGCTACGGGCGCCGGATCATCACGTGGATGCGGACCAAGCCGCGTCTGGTGCCCGTCTTAGAGAAAAGCGAACATATGCTGCACAGCAAGGGCCATATCGCGGTGCTGCTTAGCCACACGATCCTCAGCCCGACCTGCCCTTATATCAGCTACCTGTGTGGCGCAGGCGGTATGCATTGGGTGAAGTTCACGCTAATGGCCGTCGTGGGTGCTGCGATCTGGACGCTGGGCTATGTGTCGCTGGGCTATATATTCGCGTCACAACTGACGCAGGTCGCGGACATGCTGAGCAACTTCTTTGGCGTGATTTTTGCGGGCTTGCTGGTGCTGTATTGCGTGATCTGGCTACGGCGCAAATGGCGGGCGCATGTGGCCGAGATGGCAGCGGGCTGATCCGTCGCGCATATTTCCCCTAGCACATCGCCGCATCCACGCATATCCATCGCTCCATGATCTACAATACTGCAGCCGAATGGCGTAACGCCCCGCAAAAGCGCGTCCTCATCTTTGCGATGTCAGGGCTTGGAAAAACCTATCTGTCCAACATGTTACGCGATCAGGGCGACTGGTTTCACTATTCCATAGATTACCGCATTGGCACCCGCTACATGGGCGAATTGATCGCTGATAACGCCAAACGCGAAGCGATGAAGGTGCCGTTCCTACGCGATCTACTGCGCTCGGACAGCATTTATATCGGCTCGAATATCTCTTTCGACGATCTTAAACCGATGTCGTCCTATCTGGGCAAACCCGGTGACGAGGCCCAAGGCGGTCTGCCGTGGGATGAATACACGCGCCGTCAGGACCAGTTCCAAACCGCTGAAATCGCGGCGTTGCATGACACCGGCCACTTTATCCAGCGCAGCCACGATCTGTACCAATATCCGCACTTTATCTGCGACACAGGTGGGTCAATCTGCGAATGGGTTGATGCGGATGATCCCAATGATCCGATCCTAACAGACCTGTCTGAAAAGACGCTGATGGTTTGGATCGAAGGCACCGACGCGCATACCGCCGAGCTGATCCGCCGTTTTGATAAAGAACCAAAACCGATGTCTTATGATCCGGTGTTCTTGCTCAAGACATGGCAGGCCTATCTGACCGAATTCAATGCGTCGCCGGACAAGGTAAACCCCGACGACTTCATCCGCTGGGCCTTTGCCAAGGCGCTGGCCCACCGTCAGCCGCGCTACAAAGCGATGGCAGACAAATGGGGCATCACCGTGCCACAAGATGCGGTCACGCAGGTTCACAATACGGAGGGTTTTGTCGACATGATCGCCGACGCCCTTGAGATGCGCAGGGCGTAAGCCTATCTCTGCCATCCATCCGTGAGGAAACATTATGCCGATTAAACTACCCGCCGCCCTGCCCGCCTTTAACGTACTCACCCGCGAAGGCGTCATGGTGCTCGACGAGGATACCGCTGGTCATCAAGACATCCGCCCGCTGCGGATTGCGTTGCTGAACTTGATGCCCAAGAAAATCCAGACCGAGAACCAGTTTGCGCGGTTGATCGGGGCGACGCCTTTGCAGATCGAACTGACCTTGATCCGCATGTCCGAACACCAGACCAAAAATACTGCGGCTGAACATATGGAAGAGTTTTACCAACCCTTCCAAGACGTCAAAGACCAGAAATTCGACGGTCTGATCATCACGGGCGCGCCGATAGAACACCTCGATTTCGCTGACGTGACCTACTGGGACGAGCTATGCGAAGTCATGGAGTGGACCCAGACCAACGTGCATTCCACCTTTGGCGTCTGCTGGGGCGGCATGGCGATGATTAACTACTTCCACGGCGTGAAAAAGCATCTGCTGGATCACAAGGCGTTCGGCTGTTTCCGCCATTCGGTTTGCGACGACACCTCGCATTACCTGCGCGGCTTTTCCGACGACTGCGTGATCCCCGTCAGCCGCTGGACCGAAATGCGCCAAGACGAGATTGAAGCAGCGTCTGGACTAAAAACTTTGATCACCAGTGCAGATTCTGGCCCCGCTTTGGTTGAAGACCCCGCACATCGCGCTTTGTATATATTCAACCACTTTGAATATGACAGTGGGACGCTGAAACAGGAATATGATCGCGACGTCGCCGACGGCACACCGATCAATGTGCCTACAAACTATTATCCGGGGGATGATCCGACCCAAGCACCGTTGAACAAATGGCGCAGCCACGCGCATTTGCTGTACGGGAACTGGATCAACGAGATCTATCAGACAACACATTATGACATTGATAAGATTGGCACTTAAGGGATTATCATACACAGGACTGGCGCTGGGCCTTGGGGCCTTGCTCGCCGGATGTGTCGCATCTTCGCGCACGCAAGCGACAGAGGCGGCTTTTCCCCCTGTCGGTCAGTTTGTCGAGGTGACAGGCGGGCGCGTGCATTACGTGCAAAAAGGCAGCGGCCCGCATGTTGTGTTGTTGCACGGGGCTGGCGGCAACCTGCGCGATTTCACCTTTGATCTGGTCGACCGTCTGGCTGATGATTACACTGTCACCGCCTTTGACCGCCCCGGATTGGGCTACACCGACCGCGTGCCGCAAGTTGCCAAAGGTCCGTTTGCCACCGCAGGCGACGCCCCCGCAGATCAAGCACGGATGCTGCGCGAGGCCGCGACGCAGCTAGGCATCACCGACCCGATTGTGGCTGGTCACAGCTTTGGCGGGATCGTCGCGATGGCATGGGCCGACATTGGCCTGACCGAAGCCGCGCCCGTGAACGCAAGCGGCATCGTGTCCTTTGCAGGCGTGCTGATGCCGTGGCCCGACGGCCTTGGCGCGTATTATACGTTGAATGGCAGTGTCTTAGGCGGCACAGTGACAATCCCGTTGATCGCAGCCTTTGTGCCCATCAGCACCGTTGAAGGTGCAATCGAAGGCATTTTTGCCCCCGATCCGGTTCCCGCAGGCTATACCGAACACATCGGCGCGCCGCTGGCCGTGCGACAAACCACGTTCCGCGCCAATGTGCGTCAGGTCAACACGCTGCGCCCGTATGTCGTTGATATGGTGACACGTTATCCGCAAATCACTGTGCCCATCGAGATCATTCACGGCACCGCAGATAAAACCGTGCCGTTGCAAGTGCACCCTGCGGAGTTCATCAAAATCGTGGACAGCGCACGCCTGACCAGCATGCAAGGTATTGGCCACATGCCGCACCATGCTGACCCACAGGCCGCAGTTGACGCGATTAACCGTGCGGCTGCGCGGGCTGGATTGCGCTAAGCCCTTAAAAACGCCATAATAAGCGCAATTCTTAGGGAGTTTACCATGTCCAAGCCGCTCGATGGTGGGATCACTGACTATTTTCAGAACGAAGCCCCGAAAGAGGTGGTTGATCTGATTGAATCCGCAAAGAAAAAGCGGATCATCAATTCCGATTATCCCTATGAAAAAGCGTGGGATAAGGACGAGTATGAAGACGAGATCGACGCGCTGCAAATCCAACTGGTGAAAATGCAGTCTTGGGTCAAGGAAACCGGACAACGGGTTGTGGTCGTCTTTGAAGGCCGCGACGCGGCTGGCAAAGGCGGCACAATCAAGCGGTTCCGCGAAAATCTGAACCCGCGTAGCGCGCGTGTAGTGGCCCTGCCCAAGCCCACGGAAACCGAAGCCGGTCAGTGGTATTTTCAACGCTATACCAGCCACTTGCCGACCGAAGGTGAAGTGGTTTTCTACGACCGTAGCTGGTACAATCGCGCAGTTGTGGAACATGTGTTCGACTTTTGCACACCGCAGCAACGCGCCCATTGGTTTAACCAAGTTGGCGACTTCGAGAAAATGCTGGTCGATGACGGGATTAAACTGTTCAAAATCTGGCTCAACGTGGGGCGTGGGACGCAGCTCAAACGCTTTCTCGACCGTGAAAACGATCCCCTGAAACAATGGAAATTGTCGTGGATCGACGTGGCTGGCCTTGCCAAATGGGACGCCTACACGACCGCCATCGACGAGACGCTTGAGCGGACCCACACCGACCACGCGCCGTGGACCATCGTGCGCTCCGACGACAAGAAACGCGCCCGCGTGAACGCCATTAAGTCCGTCTTGCAGGGCCTTGATTATCCAGACAAAACCCTGCCTGAGATTGACGATAAAATTGCTGGTGGACCGGACCTGTGGCATGGGTAAGCAAGGCTACCACCACGGCAATCTGCGCGAGGCATTGGTCCAAAGCTGCCTCACGCTGATCGAGGCCAAAGGACCGACTGGATTTTCACTTTCCGAAGCCGCCCGTGAGGCAGGTGTCACACCCGCCGCCGTGTATCGCCATTTCGCAGGCCGCGAAGACCTGATCGCCGAAGCTGCCCACCAAGGCTACGACATTTTCGGCGACCTGATGGAACACGCCTACGACGGTGGCCAACCGTCAGCATTAACCGCGTTTCTCAAAACCGGCCGCGCTTATCTTGCCTTTGCCAACAAATTCCCCGGTCATTACGTCGCCATGTTCGAATCCGGCATCTCGATCCAGCGCAATCCGGCGTTGAACGCATCGGCCACCCGCGCTTTGGGTGTGATTGAAAAAGCCGCCGCCGACCTCAGCCAGCACATTCCCGCAGATCGCCGCCCACCTCCGCAGATGTTCTCGGCACATATCTGGGCGCTGTCACACGGGGTTGTGGAACTGTTCTCGCGCGGATCGCCCGGCACCAAAAGCCCATTTCCCCCCGAAGACCTGCTAGAAACAGGCATCGGCATCTACCTACGCGGCCTCGGACTACTGCCACCGGACTGCTAAAATACGGCCCAATTTCATTTCGCTAAAACAACTCCCGCCGGAGGCTCCGACAGCCCCCGCAAACACAGGACCAACGTTATGGACGGCACCGTCGCACTCTTCTGGCTCGTCACTAGCCTTTTCGATATGAATCAAACCGACTGCGCAACGGGGTGCCTGATGCGGCATGCCGCTGCCGAGCGCATCTCGATCCAGACTGCGTCGCTGCAATTTCAGCGTGAAGAGATCGGGCGCGAATTTTATCTGGGGTATGATTTCGATCACGCTTATGGGCCGTTTCAGCCGACTGTGGCAGCGTCGATGACAAACCGGAATGATGTGTGGCTCGGGGCGGGTTTTAAGTGGACCAGTGAAGATTTGATTGAAGGCCCGATCTTTCTTGAGGCGTCGTTTATTCCTGGTCTGCATTTTCGTGATGACGGACCGAACATCGGTGGTGAAGTTCAATTCCGCGCTGCTGTTGGTGCCGGATATGCGTTTGAGCAGGGTTCGACACTGACTGTATCTTGGGACCATCGGTCAAACGGTGACACGCGCGCCATCAATCCAGGCTTGGAAACTCTGTCGATCCGCTATGCGTTTCCACTGAACTAAGCCGCCTGCGCAACGCCAAATTTTTTCGAAAATTTGTACGATTTTTCGAGAAAAATCGCGCATTACGCAAACAAAAAGGGCGGCCAACGGGACGCCCTTTTCCATATCTGCAATCCAAAGCTTAACGCTTGGAGAACTGGAAGCTCTTACGTGCTTTCGCTTTACCGTATTTCTTACGCTCAACAACGCGGCTATCGCGTGTGAGGAAGCCAGCGGCTTTCAATGCAGGACGCAAGGACGGATCATAAAGCTGCAACGCTTTAGAAACACCGTGCTTGACCGCACCAGCTTGACCGGAAAGACCACCACCTTTGACAGTTGCGACAACGTCGAACTGGCCAGCAACGCCAGCAACAGAGAATGGCTGAGCCAAGATCATCTGCAGCACTGGACGTGCAAAGTATGTGTTCATTTCTTTGCCGTTCACTGTGACCTTACCAGAACCTGGTTTGATCCATACACGAGCAACAGCGTCTTTACGCTTGCCCGTGGCGTATGAGCGGCCCAGTTCGTCACGAACTGGTTCACGGTTGATTTCAACAGCAGCAGGTGCTTCAGCAACGACGCCTTCAGCAACAGCGCCCAGCTCTTCGAGAGAGTTGATCTGATCGGCCATTATGCGGTCCTCGTGTTCTTTTTGTTCATCGCTTTTACGTCGAGAACTTCAGGCTTCTGTGCTTCCATGCCGTGCTCTGTGCCAGCAAAAACGCGCAGGTGCGTCATTTGACGCTTGGACAATGGACCACCTGGCAACATACGTTGCACGGCTTTCATCAAAACGCGCTCGGGGTGCTTACCCTCAAGGATTTCGCCCTTGGTGCGTTCTTTGATCCCACCGACAAAGCCAGTGTGCCAGTAGTATTTTTCATCACGCTTGTTGCCAGTCATCTGGACTTTCTCAGCGTTGATGACGATCACGTTGTCGCCCATGTCCATGGACGGCGTGAAGGATGCTTTGTGCTTGCCGCGCAAGCGCATGGCGATGATGGACGCCAAACGGCCAAGAACAACGCCTTCAGCGTCAATCAAGATCCATTTCTTGTCTACATCTGCCGGAGTCGCAGAAAAGGTTTTCATATCTCACCAAAAAGGTTTGGGGGCTATTAAGGCCCGTCATTCGGATGTCTGGCTTATAAAGGGGTTGTGCGAGCAAACAAGAGGAAACATGCGTTAAAAAACGTTACATTTCAGTGGGTTAAAAATAAGGTATTAATATACCCCATGTATTTACACCGAAATCGCATCCGGTGGATTGTCGAGCATGTCGCGCAACGTCTGAATCCCTGCCGCAAAATGGTCATGTGACACCTGACCGTTAATCGCAATCCGCACAGCATGGTTCGAGCGGCCATCACGCAGCGCGAAATCTTCCGCAGATTTGATTAACACGCCAGCGCTTTCGGCGCGTTGTTTAAATTCGCCAGCCCGCCAGCCGATCGGCAGTTCTAGCCACAGAAATGGTACTTGTTCAGACCATGTCACTGTATGCTGGTCCAAAATAGTCACCGCAGCCCGCACATCTTGGGCGATACGCGCGTTGATCCGTTCAATTACGTCAGGCAATTCATCACGCGCCATAATGTATGCATACAAATCGGTCACAAGCCGTGTGACCCCGAAGGAATGGAACGTCGAGGTCCGCGCAAGGTTCGTTGACCAATCCACAGGCGCCACCGCAAAGCCGATCCGAAGTGCAGCCGACAGCGACTTTGACGGAGACGTCACATACCACCCCAGTTCAGGCGCAAGTGCGCGGTAGCTTGGTCCCAGATGTTTGGTCCGCATCAGGCGGTAGCAGTCGTCGTCGATGATGTGGATGCCGTATCGCTGGGCCAATGCCGCGATTTGTTTACGGCGCGGCGTCGAGGTCGTGCGCACAGTCGGATTGCACACTTCGGCAGAGGTGCAAAACACCTGTACGCCCTGCGTTTTGATCAAATCTTCGAGCACGGCAGGGTCCGGTCCGTCGTCATCCCACGGCACACCAACCACTTGCGCACGCGACATCACAGCCGCCGACCGAAAGCCGCCATAGCTGAGTTCATCAACCGCAATAACAGGTGAAGCTCCGTGAAGAACTGTCTGTAAAATCATGACAATTGCGCTTTGACCACCATGCGACGTAATCACATCATCTTCATCAAACGGGCCAATAGGCGTGTCCGCAATCGACGCCTTGAACGCACGACGCGCAGCAATGTCCGTTACACGGCTTGGGTAGTTCAGCAGATGTTCTGGCACCATGTCTGTCGACAACGCCTGAAGCGCATCGCGGATCAATGCACCCTGCCCGGCTTCGGGCATTTTCGGGCTTAATAGATGCACGCGATCTGGTAAATCCGCTGTTGGATCTAACATCGCAGGTGTATCCCAAACCGACTGCGTGGTGGCTTTGCGTTCCGTCACAAAGGTGCCACGACCGACCCCAGCGGTCAGCCGTCCTTCGTCCGTAAGTACCGCATAAGCGCGGGCAACGGTCCCAGGGGTGACACCGATGCGGTAGGCCAATTCGCGTACAGGCGGGAGTTGTTCGCCGGCAGTTAATTGTCCCGATACAATGCCCTCGCGGATCGCTTGGGCCAGCGCCTTATACTTCGCACGGCCAGCGCCAGATATCTCTGGCTGCCATTTTGTATCGGATACAATCATTCTCTCGACCTTACACATCGGTACAATATATCCATTAGATACGAACAATAATACAATGTGTCAATACAATTCGAAAGGGACGCATCATGTCAATCCATGCCATCCAGCCCGCGCAACTTGCTCTACTCGACGGTCAGGCCCAGCTTCCTACGCTCGCCCGCGTTGCTGTGGCCTTCGCGGTGATGGCGACCAAATGGGACATGAATAAACGCACCCGACGCGCACTTTCCCGCCTTGATCCGTGTGAATTGGCCGACATCGGTGTCACCAAACACGAGGCCGCACGCGAAGCAAACAAGCGTTTTTACCAACGCTAACGCCCTATTTTAACGATCTTCCTGACTGGGCCGGATATTTTCCGGCCCCTTTTTTATTTCGGTGGGATCGAATAGGTTAATGACGCACGCGCAACAGGCGCCGCCTGCCCTTCGCTGAACATCAGCACGTCACCCACAGCGAGAACGCGACCCATTTTCAAGACACGTGCCTCGGCAATCAGGTCAACACCGGCCACAGGTTTGCGCATAAAATCGATGCTACAATTGGTCGTTACGGCCAATCCAACAGGTCCGATCCGTGCCAAGACCGCTAAATACATCGCCACATCGGCAAGCGCGAACATGGATGGACCCGACACCGTGTTGCCCGGTCGCAAGTGTTCTTCTTGTACCCGCAAACGGACTGTCAAAATGTCCTCTGTTAACGAATCCAAGCCAAACATGCCCGCCACCTGCGCGAAATCGCGTTCCAAAAACGCGTTCAACGCCGGAATATCCATCTGCAATGTATTAACCATGTCTTTCCTCACTCCCGTTCACCGCCTAAGCTTCTCTGAAACCAGCGCAAAGGCAAGCCCATGACACTGCTCTCACGCGACGTCGCAGACCATATCGCCCACATCGAAATGACAGCGCCTGCGCGGCTCAACGCGCTATCGGACGCAATGATCGCCGCCTTACATGCGGAACTCGATACAATTGCAAAAGACGATACAATCCGCGTCGTGATCCTTTCGGGCATCGGTAAGGCGTTCTGCGCAGGCCACGATTTGAAGGAAATGCAAGCGGGCCGCGACGCACCGGATCAAGGTGCGGCCTACTTCAAAGACCTGTTCACCCGCTGCGCCGCGTTGATGCAGCGCATCCAGACGTTGCCCCAACCCGTGATCGCCCAAGTCCACGGGATCGCCACTGCGGCAGGCTGCCAATTGGTCGCGACATGCGACATGGCCGTCGCTGCGGAGGATACAAAATTCGGAGTGAATGGCGTGAACATCGGGCTTTTCTGTGCGACCCCAATGGTCGCGTTGACCCGCAACATTCCAACCAAATCGGCGTTCGAAATGCTCACGACGGGTCGGTTTATCGACGTCCAAGAAGCACATCAATTTGGTCTGATAAACTCTTACACTAGCTCAGAAAATTTAGGTTCGGCAACACGTGCACTTGCCGCCAAAGTTGCCGAAAAACTACCCGCCGCAGTGCGTTACGGCAAGGCCGCGTTCTACGCCCAATCCCAGATGACGACCCAAGATGCCTATGCATTCACGGGCGACGTCATGGTTGCGAACATGCAGGACGAGGACACCAATGAGGGCATACAAGCCTTCCTCGAAAAGCGCCCGCCGAATTGGTCGTGAACCTAGCGTTCAGAGTTTATAAATGCCGCGAAATTTTTGCTCAAGGTAGTCCAATAGTGGTGCTTCAGTCGGTGCGGCACCCGTCGCGCGGGTGATTAAATCCGTAGGTTGGTACAATCCACCGAATTGTTGCACGTTTTCGCGCAACCACGCCGTCGCTGCACTCGTATCGCCCGTTGCTAAATCCGCATCAACCGTTGGCACGGCCTTGCGCATCGCTGCATTCAAACATCCCGCGTAAACATTGCCCAATGTATACGTCGGAAAATACCCAAACAGTCCTTCGGACCAGTGCACATCCTGCAAAACGCCATTCGATGGCCTGTCCACGGCGTAACCGAAGTCCGCCAAGAACCGATCATTCCATGCGGATTCAAGGTCGCCGACAGCGAGATCACCAGCAATCAGAGCGCGTTCTAAATCGAAACGCAAAAGCACGTGAAGGTTGTATTGCACTTCGTCGGCTTCGGTTCGGATGGATCCGTTTGAAACGCGGTTAACGCAGCCGTAAAATGCGCGTTCATCGGCCACACCAAAGTCGCCGAACACGTCGCGCATTTGCCCGTAGAGCCAGCCTGTGAATGCCTCAGATCGGCCCAATTGGTTCTCGTAAATCCGACTTTGGCTTTCGTGAACGCCCATCGAAACACCAGCACCCAGCGGGGTTAACAGATGTTTGCGGTCGATGCCCTGTTCGTAACATGCATGACCAACTTCGTGGATTGTCGAGTAAAAACAATTGAATGGATCACGTTCTTCAGTTCGTGTCGTAATCCGCACATCCAGCCCAGACCCACTAGAAAACGGATGCAACGCCTTATCAATCCGCCCATGCGTCAGGTCATAGCCAAACGCATCGGCCAGTTTTTCGGACAACGCGAGCTGGCCCGCCTCGTCAAAAGTCCCGGTTAACGCAACCGGCGCAGGTTGGTCCAAAATCGCCGCTCGCAACGACACAAGCCGTGGCCGAAGCGCATCGAACATCGCACCAAGTTCGGCACCGGTCGCACCCGGCTCGTAATCGTCCAGTAACGCGTCATATGGATCGGTGTCACCGGCCACTGCCGCCGCTTCTTCACGACGCAAATCGACAACTTTTTGAAAGATTGGCAGGAACGATGCGACGTCGTCTTCTGCCCGTGATTTCGCCCAAGTGCGATGCGCGAGCGACGTGGTTTTGGCAAGCTCTGTCGCCAAGGTCGCGGGAACTTTCATGGTGCGCTCATAGGACCGTTTGATCTGCCGCAGGTTCGCGGCCGCTACATCATCCGGCGCTTCAGCCGCTGCCAGCCAGTCGCCAATACGCGGGTCGATGCGTCGCGCATGGAGCATGTTGGCCATAGCGCCGTGCTCTTCTGCACGTTGATCGGCAGCACCGTCTGGCATCATCGTTTCTTGGTCCCAGCCGATCATGCCTGCAACGCCAGACAACGCTTCGGTCTCGCGTTGAAACGCCATTAAATCTTTATAAGCAGTCATTTAGACGCACCTCTTACGGATTGCGGCAGCGGATAAATTGCGAGGAACCGCGCACGCAATACGAGAACCCACAACACGACTGCGCCAAACTGGTGAACAATCGCCACGTGCCATGGCGCAGAATAAAGCACTGTGACGATGCCTATCAGCATTTGCAGAACCATCATCGCCAAAACCATGTTGAACCAAAAACGGGTCTGCGCGTTGGCCGATTTACGGGCGCGCGACCAAACGAAAATGCCAAGAGCCAACAATACGTATCCGGTCATGCGGTGCATGAATTGCACCAATCCGGCGTCCTCGAAAAAGTTGCGCCAGATCGGCGTTAAGGACAACGGATCGGGTGGTAAGAATGCGTCAGCCATCAACGGCCATTGCGGGAATGCGCGGCCCGCGTCGATGCCAGCAACCAATGCGCCAAGCAGGATTTGGATGCTCGTCACACCGATCAAAACCGCAGCCCAGCCTGCCAACGCGGGATTTCCGAGCCTGCGCGCTTGCAACAGGTCCGATGAACGACGTGACAACCGTAGGATGTACCATGCGATCACGCCGAGGATCACAAATGCGAGGCCCAAATGCGTCGCTAGGCGGTAGGATGCAACGTCGAGCATGCCATCTTCAAGGCCGCTTGAGACCATCCACCAGCCGATTGCGCCCTGCAGTCCGCCCAATGCGCCGATTAACAAAATCCGTCCGGTCCAACCCGTGGGGATATTGCGGGTGACTGCGAAACCGACGAATCCAAGCGCCCAAACCACGCCAACAAAGCGGCCTAATTGGCGATGGCCCCATTCCCACCAGTAGATGAACTGGAATTCAGTCAGGGACATGCCCTTGTTTTGCTCTTGGTACTCTGGAAATGCGCGGTATTTATCAAATTCGACCTGCCAATCTGCAGCATTAACTGGCGGAAGGGCCCCCGAAACCGGTTTCCATTCGGTGATCGACAGCCCTGAATCCGTGAGCCGCGTTAAACCTCCGACAGCAATCATTAACACGACCAGTGCGAACAACACGCAGAGCCACGCTCTGATTCCGCGTCGCGCACCCTGCCCTTTGGCGTCGATTCCGCCTGTTGTGACGGATTGCTTTTCGGTTGTGTTCACGTCTTCGAAAATACTGCGCGGTTTGGTCGCCATCACGGTCTCCGGTCTTATTTATACGTCCGTACAGCCTGTGTACGCAATCTGGCTGTTGTCTGTAAGTCTATCTGTCGTCTGGTCCGCGTTCTTTCCAGCGCACCATTTGTCGCATGACGCCATGCAGCATTTGCACGTCTGCGCGGGTCAGTGGCATCCGCGACCACAGGTTGCGAAGGTTAATTTTCATGCTCGGCGCTTTATGTTCCGGGTAGAAGAAACCAGCGTCGGTCATCCGGTCTTCGTAATGGGTCGCGAGGGCTTCCATTTCGGCCTGCGACGCCCATTCGCCTTCCATCGAAACCGTGGCGGGCGTCGTTTCAACCGTCGCCTGACGCCATTCATAGGCCGTCAGTAACACACATTGTCCAAGGTTTAACGATGCGAAATCAGGGTTAACTGGGACAGAGATAATCGCGTTTGCTTTAGCGATATCGTCATTCTCCATACCGGACCGTTCTGGCCCGAACAGAACCGCAATTTTCTCACCGTTTGCAATACGTTGGGCGGCGTCCTTCATAGCGTGAGCGGGCGTAAGAACGGGTTTTGTGAGCTCGCGCGGTCGAGCCGTTGTCGCGTAAACATATGTGCAATCTGCGACCGCCTCAGCCGTGGTTTCGCACATGATCGCCTCGTCCAATAGGCGCCCCGCACCGCTGGCCATCGCAACGGCCTTTTGGTTCGGCCAGCCGTCACGCGGCGCGGTGATCCGCATCCGGTCGAGCCCGAAATTCCACATCGCACGGGCCGCAGCCCCAATGTTTTCGCCCATCTGCGGGCGGATCAGAACAAACGCGGGTTGTGAGGTCTCTTGCGGCATTGCAGCGTCCTTTGCAGATTGTCCGCGTGATACGTCGCGCGGCGCGGCAAGACAAGGTTAGGACCTGTGCGTGACACATAGCCAAGGCGTGCAAATCAGGCTAAAGGGATGCAACATCTGACAAAAGACGGAACTTTCCCATGGCCGACGTAGACTTGCCCCAGCTGTATTTGATCACTCCGGCTGAGATCGAATTGATGACATATCCTGATATTTTGGCCGCGTGCCTTGATTCAGCTGACATTAGCTGCGTCCGCTTAGCCCTTGGAACTAAAGACGAAGATGTCATCGCACGGACCGCAGACGCGCTGCGCGAAGTCACGCACGCCCGCGATGTGGCGTTGGTGATCGACACGCATATTCAACTGGTTGATCGCTTGGGATTAGACGGTGTTCACCTGACTGACGGTGCGCGATCCGTTAAAAAAGTACGCAAAGATTTGGGCGAAGACGCTATTGTTGGCAGTTTTTGCGGAAATTCGCGCCATGATGGCATGACTGCTGGCGAGTTGGGCGTTGATTACGTGGCTTTTGGGCCGTGTGGGCAAACGTCATTGGGCGACGGGTCACAAGCGGAACTCGAATTGTTTGAATGGTGGTCGATGATGATCGAAGTGCCAGTGGTCGCGGAAGGTGCGTTAACCAAAGAGTTGATCACCAAAATCTCGCCGCACACCGATTTCTTTGGCATTGGAAACGAGATCTGGTCAGCAGAAGATCCAGTCGGGGCCTTTGCCGATCTACGTTCAGCGATCGTCGCTTAATCCTGCGCGAACAGCGGCTTCCACGGCGAAGCTAAGGTCTTTTCGATTAGCGAAGTCGCGTACCTGAACAGGTGCGTGGTAGCGCACACTGACCGCACCTTGATGACTTGCCGCGAGTGTCGCAAGCATATGCGGCCCAAAGTCCATGTCGCCCCACCAGCCGTAAATGCGCGGGTCGACGCCATCTGCGGGCAGATATTTAACCGTCACAGGTTGGATTCGCATCGTTTCACGCAGGCCGTCGGCGAAAAACGCGGCAAATAACGTAGGCTTGAAGGCGAGCACCTGAAGACCGTCTGTTGACGTACCTTCGGGGAAAAACAATAGCTTATGGCCCGCTTCTAACCTATTTTGGAAGACGTTTATTTGATTGGCAGCATCCTTGCGATCACGTTTTATAAAAACGGTGCCAGTCGCCCGTGCAAGCCAACCGATGCCGGGCCAATTGGCGACTTCGGACTTGGAAACGAAGTAAACACGTATCCGCGCGTTTAACGAAAAAATGTCCAGCCAAGATGCGTGATTGGCGACGATTGCACCGGGCCCGCGCATAATCTCACCTTGAACTTCGTGCCGTATCCCCATGATATAAAACGCATTTCTACACACGAACTGCGTGATGTGGGGCGTGATCGGACGGCGTGTTTTCCAGATTGGAGCTTCGATCAGACGGATCAATAGCAGTATAATCAGCCCGCCAAATATTAAAAAGACCAACGGCAGCCCACGTCGCACCACATGAAACCATCCGATCACGCCGATTTTAGGCAGTTCTGGATGATTTCCTAAATCCCAAGGTTTTGTCACGTTAACTAGTCCCTAGAAAAGCGCGATGCCGTGCTGATAATTGGGCGGTTTCCAAGATCATACATACGTCAATTGTTTGAAAGTCATGATCGACAAAAGCCCCATCGCCTACAACGCCGCCCATTCGTAAATATGCCTTTATTAACGGCGGTATAGCCATCATTGCTGACCTGCGATCTATCATGCTTAACGGTACTTGTTGAAGCGGCACAGCGCCGTCGCCTTGTGCCATGGTGCGAATTGACTTTGGTGCGAGGTGTTTGTCGTGCAACAGGGTTAACGCTTGCTGATGCGTGGTGATGTCGGTGCCAGAAAATGACGCCACACCAAACAGATAGTCGATTTTATGATCTTCAACATAGGCCGCCAGACCTTGCCACAACCGCAGCAATGCCGTCCCGCCGCGATACGAAGGGAGAATGCAGGAGCGACTGAGTTCAAGCAGCTTGAAACCACGCGTGGTTAATGCTGTCAAATCATATTCCGAGGCTGAGTAAAACCCCCCAGCGGCATGCGCTTTCTCATCCGGTAAAAGTCGATATGTTCCAATGATTTGATCAGGGTTTCTTAATGTAATATCGCGCAGAATAAGGTGATCTGCAAAGCCGTCAAAAGCATCGCTTTCGCGGCGATCTGCGTGGTCAATACCAGCGCCAGAGGCCCCCAATTCGGCCGCAAAAACATCGTAACGCAACCGCTGAACCGCTGCTATATCCTCGTCCGACTGCGCGAGTGACACGGAAAAACGTGGTGGCTGAGATGCGATATTCATAGCGATACCTGCATTGTGGTGGCGTTTCGGGCGTAGTTCATTGCGTTAACCTTCTAGCAACAATTTTGGTTTAAACAAAACAAGGTTGCATTGACAGCATCCGCAATCACATTACTTTAGGTTGCATATAAATTTAGAAAGTGACGATTTCGAGAATGACATGCGCGGCGTTCATGACAACTTTACCTTCTTCACGGAAATTAACCGTGATTTTGCCGCCGATATTGGACTGCACCTGCCCGTCGCCCCATTCAGGCTTATCGACGAGGCGCACAATCATGCCGGGTTCAAGAATCGCGTTCATTTCTGACATCGTCTCTCATTCACGTTAGGTTCATTTTTATGCGCAACGATATTGCTGCACTTGTCGGTTCTCGGATCTGCCACGACCTTATCAGCCCTATTGGCGCAATCGGCAATGGTGTTGAATTGATCAGTTTGACTGCCAACGATGTCGGGCCGGAAATCGCGTTAATAAGCGAAAGTGTTGAAAACGCGAATGCACGTATCAGGTTTTTCCGCGTGGCGTTCGGCGCGGCTGCCACGGATCAGGTCATCGAGAGATCGGAGGTTTTGTCGATCCTTTCAGCGACCGCGAAAACCGGTCGTTTTACATATTACTGGCAGGCTGAAACGGGTCACGCGCGACGCGATGTGCGTATCGCGTTTTTGATGTTGATGTGTTTCGAGACCGCGTTTCCACGCGGCGGTGATGTGACGATTGCGGTGGAAGACGATGTTTGGACCCTGACTGCACATGGTGAAAGGTTAATTCACGACGAGCCGCTTTGGGAAAGTTTGACAAATGTACGGCTTGGTTTCGAACATACGCCCGCGCAGGTGCAATTTGCATTATTGCCATCAGTCGTCCAAGAGGCCCGCCGCACGCTGGATATCGCAGTTGCGGAGGGCCAAATTGTTGTGACTGTCCGTTAAGTCCGGACCGTGCCGTCGCCAGTGACTAGGTATTTAAAGCTGGTCAATTGTGTCGCACCAACGGGGCCGCGCGCGTGCAATTTGCCTGTTGCGATCCCGATTTCTGCCCCCATGCCGAACTCTGCACCGTCCGCGAATTGCGTCGACGCATTGCGCATCAAGATTGCGCTGTCGAGGTGGGTAAAGAAGGTTTCTGCGACCGCGTCATCTTCGCACACGATTGCATCGGTGTGGTTTGACCCAAATTCACGGATGTGTTCAATCGCCCCGTTAACGCCGTCAACAATACGCGCTGCGATGATCATATCTAGAAATTCGCGGCCGAAATCGTCGGGCTTTGCTGGTGTTGTGCCTTTGATGGCAGATAGCCCTTCGCCTGCGCGGACTTCCACGCCTGCTGCGACAAGATCATCAACAAGAACAGAGCCTTGCGCATCGAAAAATGCTTTGTCGATCAGGACGGTTTCGGCAGACCCGCAAATCCCAGTGCGGCGCGTTTTGGAATTCACCAGAACGGCGCGTGCTTTCTCGAGGTCGGCGGATGCGTCAACGTAGACGTGGCAGATGCCTTCGAGGTGCGCGAAAACTGGCACGCGGGCCTCTTTTTGCACGAGACCAACGAGGCCTTTGCCACCGCGTGGCACGATCACGTCGATATGTTCCACGGCTTGCAACATCGCCTGCACCGCTTCGCGGTCGCGTGTTGGGACGAGTTGGATCGCCGCTTCGGGCAGGCCGGCGGCGCGCAGGCCTTCTTGCAAGCAATCGTTGATCGCGGTGGCGGAATGAAAGCTTTCGGACCCGCCGCGCAGGATCACCGCGTTGCCGGATTTCAGGCACAGCGCACCTGCGTCCGCTGTCACGTTTGGACGGCTTTCGTAGATCACGCCGATCACACCGATGGGCGTGCGCACGCGCCTGATGTTCAGACCGTTAGGCCGCGTCCATTCTTCGGTGACTTCACCGACGGGATCGGTCTGCGCTGCGACCGCCCGCAACCCGTCAACCATGCCTTGCACGCGGTCTTCGTCGAGCATGAGGCGGTCCATCATCGCGGGGCTGAGGCCCTTGTTCGCCCCAAAGGCCATGTCTTTGGCGTTTTCGGCGATAATGTGCGCCCGTTGCGCCCAAACAGCGTCAGCCGCCGCTTCGAGTGCTTTTTGCTTGGCCTCAGACGGTGTCGCAGCAAGGATCGCAGCCGCGGCACGTGCATTTGCGCCAATTTCGTGCATCATGTCTCTGATTTCGGTCATATATTCCTCACAATACCATATCATCGCGATGGATCAGGGCCGTGCGGCCCTTGTACCCAAGCACGTCTTCGATTTCGGCAGTCCGGAGCCCCATGATTTGGAGCGCCTCGACACTTGTGTAACGTGAGAGTCCCACGCCAAGTGCTTGACCTGCCTCGTTTTCTATCGTCACCGGGTCGCCCCGGCCAAAGCTACCGCGCACGCCAGTGACGCCTGCAGGTAGTAAACTTTTGCCTCGGTTTAACGCATCCAAGGCGCCCGTATCTATCACCACTTGCGCCGCTGGTTTCATCGTAGCGATCCAGCGTTTGCGTGCAGCCTGCGGGTCAGTTTGCGCGGTGAACCATGTGGTTGGTCCGCCGTTTTCTAGTGTTTTCAATGGGTTCAAAGGTGAACCTAATGTGATCGCCATGGCGCAGCCCGCGTCAACGGCGACACGGGCCGCCATGACTTTGGTTTTCATGCCGCCTTTGGAAAGGCCAGAGCCTGCGTCGCCTGCCATCGCTTCGATCTTGGGCGTGATCTGGTCGATTACGTCGAGCCGTCTTGCCGTGGAGTCGATTTGCGGGTTGGCGGTGTAAAAGCCGTCCACATCGGACAGCAGGATCAGTTGATCCGCGCCGATTGTCACCGCAACTTGGGCCGCGAGGCGGTCGTTGTCGCCGTAGCGGATTTCGTCAGTGGCGATGGTGTCGTTTTCGTTCACGATCGGTGTGACGCCCAGCGACAGCAGCGTTTGCATCGTCGCACGGGTATTCAGATAGCGACGCCGATCCATGGAATCTTCTAGCGTGACAAGCACTTGCGCGGCGGACAGTCCGTGTTTCGCAAGCGCCTCTTCGTAGTAGCGTGCCAGCCGGATCTGCCCGACAGCGGCGGCGGCCTGTGATTGTTCCAGCGGCAAAGCCCCTGCGGGTAGGTTCAGAACGCCGCGCCCGAGGGCGATGGAACCTGAAGACACCAGCACAACGTCCGTGCCACGCGCCCGAATTTCGGCCACGTCATCGACAAGCGATTGCACCCAGTCGCCCCGAAAAGCGCCTGTATCGCGGTCTACCAGTAGTGCCGAACCGATTTTAACGACAAGCCGTTTTGCGTCGATTAAGGCTGCCACGGCGCATCCTCGTCATCTTCTTCTTCGACCGCCTCCGCGATGCGGTGGCGCAGTTTGTCAGCGTCAATTTGATCGCGCAACGCCCGCAACACGTCGGTCACGTTTTCGGCGCTGACGCCGGACATTGTCATCACGGGGCTGCCGACGGCTGCTTCGAGTTCTTCTTTGATGAAGGCCCGTTCTTCGTCGTCGAGCGCGTCGATTTTGTTCATCACGGTGACGCGTGGTTTATTCGCCAAATCGCCGCCGTAGGCTTCGAGTTCGCCGATAATTGTCTCGTAGTCGCCGACCGGATCGCCGGAGGTGCCGTCAATAAGGTGCAACAAGACAGAGCAGCGTTCGACGTGACCCAAGAACAGGTCGCCAAGACCGCGCCCCTCGGATGCGCCTTTGATCAAACCAGGAATGTCGGCCACAACGAATTCAACGTTATCAACACCGACGACGCCCAAATTCGGGACAAGCGTGGTAAACGGATAATCCGCGACCTTTGGCCGTGCGTTGGATGTGGCCGCCAAGAATGTGGATTTACCGGCGTTTGGCATGCCCAAAAGACCAACATCAGCGATCAGTTTCAGACGCAGCCAGATCGTGCGTTCGATGCCTTCTTGGCCTTGGTTCGCGCGACGCGGGGCTTGGTTTGTCGATGATTTAAAGTGCAGGTTGCCCCAACCGCCGTTACCGCCTTTGGCGATCACAAAACGTTGGCCGACTTCGGTCATGTCGCACAGAACGGTTTCTTCGTCCTCGTCGATCAATTCGGTCCCGACTGGCACGCGCAAGATAATGTCGTCGCCCGTCGCCCCCGTCCGTTGCGAGCCCATGCCATGCTGGCCGTTCTTCGCGAAAAAGTGCTGCTGGTAGCGGAAATCAATCAGCGTGTTCAGGCTTTCCACAGCAACCGCGATCACAGAGCCGCCGTTGCCGCCGTCGCCCCCATCAGGACCACCGTATTCGATGAATTTCTCACGACGGAATGACACGCAGCCGCCGCCGCCGCTGCCCGAGCGGATGTAGACTTTGGCGAAATCGAGGAACTTCATAGGATTGGGGTCTTTCTACCAGTGTTGGGAGGCGCTTACGCTATTTTGCACTGGCTCTCAAGGCGTCCCATTGGGTCCGTGTGAGACGGTAGTGCCGGCACAGGACCGGATGACGCCTTGCTTGGGCCTGTTCATAGCCTGTATACCAATGGGTAAAGCCGGATTTCAGCAGCACGCGGTGCGAGCCGGGATTGTCGATCCATGTGGTTGCATCAAGTGCGGCGTGCTCTGTTGATGCAAAGAAATGCGCGGTTGCGTCGTGGACGGCTTGGGTGGCGATGCCGCGACCGTGGACGGCTGGCGGTAAGGTGTAGCCGAGCGTCGTGCCGGTGACACCGATGCGCCCTGCCCATTCGCCTGCGTCTTTGATGGTCCAGAGAAAGCCTTTGGCTTCAAAGGGTTTGCAGTATTTCGCGACCTGTTCGGGGTCCATCGGCCATTTCCAACCGCCCAGTTGGCGCACGATCGTCCAGTTGGACGCGAGTGCTGTCATCTCGGCAAGATCGTCGGCAGAGGGTTCATGGTAGGTCAGATCAAGCATTGTGCAGCGCCTTCCAGCGGTCGCGGGTAAGTATGACGCCTTGCGCCTGTACGTCTTCGCCCGTGGCCTTGCAGCGCGTGGTGCGCAGGTCTGTCGGCAGGAACCCGATTTTGCGCAGTACGTTTTGTGATGCCGCGTTTCCAAGGAAATATTCGCTGGTGATTGCGGCGTCTTCCGTCGCGTCGAAGTGATAAGCGCAGGCGGCCAAGGCGGCTTCGCTGGCGTAGCCGTGGCCCCAATGCGCCTGCCCTAGCCAATATCCGTGGGATGAGCCGCCGCCGACAGTGCCGATCAGCGTGTCGTCTTTGTAGATCGACCACGCTTTAGCACGACCTGCCGCGATTTCGTTGATGAACCAAACGGCATCGTCGCGCGTGTATGGGTAAGGCACAACGGTCAGCCAACGCGACACATCAAGCGTATTCAGTTGTGCTGTCACCGCATCCGCGTCGGCCATGACCATCGGGCGCAGCTCTAGCCGCGCCGTTTGGATCACGGGTAGCGGTGTCACACCAGTTTGAGCATATATGTCCATGTTGGCACCGTTGCTTTGCGGGCCACTGAATACGCTTCTGCGTCGCCCAGATAGTCGAAACCGTTGTTTGTCAGCACGCGGGCCGAGCTTGGGTTGTCTTGGAACGCCTCTGCGAAAATCTGCTTGGCGTTATGTGGGTTTGCGGCCAGCAATGCGCGTACCGCTTCTGTCGCCAGACCCGTGTTCCAGAATGCAGGAGCGATCCAGTAGAAAATCTCGGATTGGTCGCGGTCAATGTGGTTGAGACTGATCAAACCCAGCGCCTCTGCGTTGCCGCCTGCTGTGCCATCAAGGATCCAGATATCTTCGGTCCGTTCAGCATCGCTGGCGCGGTCAATCATAGCTTCAACAGTGCCGGGTGGTAGCGGATGCGGCATCGCCCGCGTTCCGCGCGCAATACGTTCGTCGCTCGCATACATGGCGACCAGCCCGACATCAGACCTGCGCAACGGGCGCAGCACAAAGCGGTCAGCCTCGATTGTGATCTGTTTGTTGGTCGCCGCCTTGTCGGGCGTTGCGATTGTATTGTGCATCATGGCTTTCCCTCCTCGAAAAACCGGTGCTTCCCCCAAAAAAGCTGGGGCCTCACATCAGAAAAATATGGTCTAAGGATATATCGTGTCGTTTGTATGAACAAAAAAAGAAGGGACCGGTTATTACCGATCCCTTCCAAATTTTAAACCTTGGAACTTTCGGTTTACTCAGCGGCCTCCGCCACTGGGAGAACCGAAATAAAGGTGCGGCCCTTGAGGCCTTTGTGGAATTGTACGTTGCCTTCGATGGTTGCGAAGATCGTGTGATCTTTGCCCATGCCGACACCCATACCTGGCCACATCTTTGTGCCACGCTGGCGCATGATGATGTTACCTGGAATGACGACTTCGCCGCCGTACTTTTTCACGCCAAGGCGGCGACCAGCTGAGTCGCGACCGTTACGGGATGAACCGCCTGCTTTTTTATGTGCCATTGGTGTCTCTCCTTACGCTTCTTTAGCGAATTCTGCGGCTTGTTTCAGCCATTCGTCGCGTTCGATACGGCCTTTGAATGACAATTGATCATCAACATAGGCAATTTCTTCAGCATTCCAAGCCGCAACTTGGTCAAAGTGGAAGATGCCGTTTGCGTGCAGCTTCTTCTCGAGTGCTGGACCAACGCCTGAAATACGCTTCAGATCGTCAGCAACACCGCCGCGTGCTTCTTTGAGCAGGTTGGCAGGTTTTGTACCAGCGTTTGCTGCTTCGGCGTCAACCTGTGCGGTGTCGGCTTTTGCGGCTTTCTTTGGTGCGGCTTTTGCAGGTGCAGCGTCAGCCTTTTTAGCAGCCTTAGGTGTTGAAGCGCGCTTTGCAGCAGCTTCAGCAGCTTTGGATGTTGGGGCGCCTTTACCAGCAATGATGCCTTCGCAGACAACTTTACCAGCACCGGAAACCGCAGCTTTTACGCCGGACTTTTCAGCGCCTTTTTCAAGGATGTCGCCAATACGAACAACTGTGAGCTGCTGACGGTGACCCTTCTTACGTGCGGAAGAGTGCTTACGACGGCGCTTAACGAAGTTAATCGTCTTAGGGCCTTTGATTTGGTCAACAACTTCGGCTTGAACACCAGCGTCAGCCACGAGAGGCGCGCCAACAGTGTTTCCAACCATGAGAATCTCGTTGAATTGGATTGTGTCGCCAGCGGCGGCATCCAATTTTTCGACACGCAGTACGTCGCCTGATGCAACTTTGTACTGTTTGCCACCGGTCTTAAGAACCGCAAACATAGTGTATTCCTTTGTCTTTCGCGTCTCTGAGGCCCCCGATTGAACGGGTGTTTGGAACCTGTGGACTGCGTGCCTTATTAGGCAGTTTTTCGCATTACCCTCAGCAAGTCACTTGCCGAGATGGCGGCTTATGTGCGCAGATAGGATTTAAGTCAAGCCCTGAACGAGGCCAAAACCATGCGCATTTCACTTATTTCCCTGATATTTATAGCAGCTTGCAGTAGCGACGCCAATCACATTGGCAATCCGTTGCTTTTGCCAGTGAATGCTCTGACGTCGATGACCGAGAACGCGATTTACACGCAACGGCGTGGGCAGGTCGAACTGGCGGTGAAATCGACGTTCGATCAGATCATCCCTGAAATCAATTCAGGCGGCGGTCCGGCGATCAGCACGGCGATGGAAGCGGCAGGTATTCCGTTGGCAGAGCGCCCTGCCCGTCTGACCCAATTACGTGGTGATATTGGTCTATACGACGCGAACCCCGGCGCCTTGGTGACGGCGCTGATGGTGTATGGCTCGAACTAAGCGACGTATCTGCATAGAAAAAAGGCCGCCCATGCGGGACGGCCTTTGTCGTGTTATAGTATGTGCAGCGCTTAGTGGGTGAATTTCCGGATTTCACCGGATTTCAGGCGCGCACTATAAGAGACCAGCTCTCTGCGGACGATCTTCATCAAGAAGTACAGGCAGAAGATGTTGACCACCGCCATTGCAAAGATCGCAGCATCAGAGAAGTCGATGACTGGACCGAGGCTTGCCGCTGCACCGATGACGATGAAAATGCAGAAGATGATCTTGAAGACCAGCTCTTTGGTTTTGCCTTCGCCGAACAGGTAGGTCCATGCTTTCAGGCCGTAATATGACCATGAAATCATTGTCGAGAACGCAAACAGGATCACTGCAATCGCCAAGACATATGGGAACCAGCTGATGGCTGATCCGAATGCCGCCGATGTCAGCGCCACGCCGGATGTATCACCGACTGTCGCAATCGCTGTGCCAGCTTCGTTCAGCACGTAGTTGCCTGTGTTTGGATCAATGATCAGTTGCTGTGAGATGACGATCACAAGGGCTGTCATCGTACACACAACAACGGTGTCGATCAGTGGTTCAAGCAAGGACACAAAGCCTTCGGTGATCGGTTCTTTGGTTTTCACCGCAGAGTGCGCAATCGCCGCGGACCCAACGCCGGCTTCGTTCGAGAACGCCGCCCGTTTGAAGCCTTGGATTAAGGCACCAACCATGCCGCCAGCAACGCCAAGGCCTGTGAAGGCACCTGCAAAGATCTGACCAAATGCCCAGCCGATCAGGTTGTAGTTCACGATCAGAACGATCAACGCGGCACCGACATATAAAATGCCCATCAAAGGCACGATTTTCTCAGTGACTTTCGCGATGGATTTGATGCCGCCAACGATCACTGCAAACACGATAGTCGCAAAGATGATGCCCGTAATCCAACCCGGGAAATCGCCGGTGATCTGGGTGATCTGTGCGTGTGCCTGGTTCGCTTGGAACATGTTCCCGCCGCCCAATGCGCCAAGGATACAGAAGATCGAAAACATGACCGCCAGAATTTTACCACCCGGTAGACCGAGTTCGTTAAAACCTTTGGCGATATAGTACATCGGTCCACCCGACACGCTACCATCAGGATATTCGTTGCGGTATTTTACGCCGAGCGTACATTCGGTAAACTTGGACGCCATGCCCAGCAGACCTGCAAGGATCATCCAGAACGTAGCCCCTGGCCCACCGATACCAACGGCTACAGCCACACCAGCGATGTTCCCTAGACCAACAGTACCAGACAGCGCTGTCGCGAGAGCCTGAAAGTGGCTGACCTCGCCTGCGTCATCTGGGTCGGAATAGTCGCCCTTTACCAAGGCAATCGCATGGCCAAAGAAGCGGAACTGCACAGCTGCAAAGTAGATGGTAAAGACGGTCGCACCGATCACCAGCCACATCACGATCCACGGGAAATTGGTGCCCGGTATCGACATGAAAATGCCGTTCACGAACCAGCCTGTCGCACTTGAGAAGGCTGCGTTCACTTTTTCATCCATCGTCAGCACCGCCTCTTGGGCCGCCGCTGGAAGTGAGGCCGCAAAGAAGGCTGCGACCGTAAAGAAAACTCTGTAAATGTTACTCATGATACCATTCCTCATACGACAACAGTGACAGGAACGCGGGCGTTCATCACAAGGTTTGCGGTCGAGCTGCCAAAGATACGCTTGGAAAAACCACCCGCACTGGAGCGTGCGATGATGATCTGGCTTGCACCTTCTTTATGGGCAATCGCGTCAATCGTGTCGGCCACATCCCCGTGGCGCACGATTGCGCGCGCCGACAGGCCCGCCTTGGTCAGTGTCTCGACTGCAGGGGTCAGCACCCGATCTGTCGCAATCGAGATTTCCTCTTCACGCCGCTTATGGCGTTGCGCGTTTTCTTCTGCTGTCTGGAATGAGAACGGCGACCATTCGATCACGTAGACCACGATTAATTCGCAGGTCTCCATGTTGGCCGCCAGCTGGGTCGCAAATTCAAGAGCCTTTTCCCCTGAACTTTGCCCATCAAGTCCGATCACTAGTTTCATAAATCTTCCCTCTCGGTTGGTGACTGCCAGTCTCCCAAACTGTACCGCTGGGTTGTATTTTGACTGGCCATACCTGAAAGCTAGCGCAGGAATGCCATTCGATCTACACTTTTGGTGCATAGGGGTTTTCTCAGTGAAAACGGGGATTTGTGGATTGGGGCGGCTGTAGCGCGTTCAGACCCGCACAATCAGTGGTTGCGGGAACGGCATAGAGATGGCGCGCAGGCGTGATGTGCAAATGCAGCATTCGGGACTTGGCGCCCGAGAGATATGCACAAATTTTAGGCGGAAGTCATTGGATTCAGGCGATAATTGCCGAAATGCGTCATCCGCGTGGTTGGGGTCTATCACACGCGGATTGAAATAGTGTTCAGCCTTCGCAAGGCGCCCATTTCGGGTCGCGCCCGAGATCTACGCACAGCCCTGCTGCACGCTTCGTCTTCTCGATTTGATCGTCATAAACAAAGTACCCCGACCCCGTATCACAGTGCAGAAACGCAATTTCCGTCCCGTTTTCGCTGATCGAGATGCCGCCGTTCACTTCAACATTCTCTGGATCGCGGGCAAAACTCATGCCGACTTCGTAGCGAAAGTCACCGTTGGTAAAAGCAATCGCCTCCCAAATCGAACTGCTGACACCCGGCCAAGGCGTGTAGTCAATGTCAACCGCCGGCTCGGATAGCGCCAGATCAGGTTCCTGCTCGGACGGCCCGTAAGCATAGTGCACAATGCCGTCGTCAAACGTCACCGAAACGCCAGTCGCGCCATCCTTGAATGTGCAGGCCATTAGCAGCGTTTCCTCTGCCGATGCCGTCATGCCCGCCACGCAAAGTGCCGCTGTCATCGCAATCCGCTGCATCACAGGTCCTGCCCCGCCATGTTCTGCGATGATGCCAAACCCAACGCGCGGCTTATTTCGTCGAACAAGTCGTCAAAGGCCACAAACAGCGCGGTGTTCAAATCTTGGCCCGCGTCGGATTGGGAAAACGTGATATAGGTCTCAAGCTCTTCGTCGCTTAGCGGTTGGTACGCCAGTAGCAGGTAGGAATAGACCCATTCGATGGTGTTGGTGCGGATTTCCGGTTCTTGGCTCCAGACATCTGTCAGGATTTGTTCCTCTGTCAACTCTTGGCCAAATGCCCCGCCGTCCAGCAATCCAAGGTAAAACGCGTAGTTCGCATTCATCGCACCGACGACATTGGTTTCGATTAAGTCATTCGTTTCAATGAATTCGTCGATCATCGCCATGCGCGGGTTATCATCGGCAAGCGCTATTGCTGCGGATTCCTTGCTGGCCTCTTCCACGCCCTCGTCCATCAACGCCCGACGCGCCGCGATCTCTAGGCCAACAACGGTCTGGCCGATGTCCCCTTCAAAAAATGCGATCATGCTGGCCACGTCACTGTCGCCCAATGCCGCGCCCAATTGGGTCTCAAGCCCTGCAACCATCACGTCGTAGTCGTAAATGCGCGACACGGTATCGGGCCAGTCAGAGCCTACGCGATCCGGAAACAAATCCTCGGCGATCTGTTCGCCGTAGTCCAACCCTTCTTCGCGCATGATCGTCACCATCTCTGGCAAGTCCATAGCAGCAAACAACGCAGCGATATCCTCTTTGGCCGCATTCGCATGGGCCAACACAGGTGTCAGCGAAAGCGCTGCGGCTAAGGTCAAACGGTTCAGCATGTATCGATCCTTTTGCGTCATTTCCTATAAGATATGTGTGCTTAGGCCGATTTCCAACCCGAATAGAGAAAACCGCGCGTCAGGACGCCGAAACCGACTTGCACGCATCGCGCGGCATCAGTAAACGACGCACACCACTTTGACGCGGAGAGGTGCCGGAGTGGTCGAACGGGGCGGTCTCGAAAACCGTTGAGCGTGCAAGCGTTCCCAGGGTTCGAATCCCTGTCTCTCCGCCATTTTACAATTTTGTTCGATTTGATAAAGCGCTTAGAGTGGCTTTTTTCTTTTGTTTGCATGGGTTTGCGTGCGTTCTTCGTTTGTCTTGATTTTCGTTCAGTTACGTCTATATTCGTTCCTTGAGTGGTATGGAATGTGGTACGTATTATGGCCCTATCTGGTAAGCTGACGAAGAAGTTGGTCGAGAACCTGAACGCTGGGCGACACGGCGATGGCAACGGATTGTATCTCGTTGTTGACCCGTCAGGGGCGCGGCGTTGGATCGTTCGGGTGGTTGTCAAAGGGCAAAAGAATAAAAAAGGTGCGCCGCTACGTACTGATTTTGGTCTCGGTGGTGCTGACATCGTAACGCTGAACCAAGCCAGAGAGCGCGCTCTCGAATATCGCCGGATGGCAAAGCAAGGCCTCAACCCTCGTTTCAACGCGCACAAAGAGGTGCCGACTTTTGAGGAGGTCGCGCAACAGGTCCACATTGACCGGATGCCAACCTGGAAAAACCAGAAGCACGGCCAACAATGGATCAACACACTGCGTGATTATGCCTTTCCCAAAATTGGCCGCATGCCGATTGATAGCATTGATCAGCCTGAGGTGTTGATGTGCCTGTCCCCTATCTGGACAGAAAAGCACGAAACCGCGCGACGCCTGTCTCAGCGTATCAAGATCGTTTTAGACGTCGCAAAGTCCAAAGGATTGCGATCGGGCGAGAACCCAGTGACGGCAATCAAAGATGCGCAGGTCCTTCCGAAAGTAAAAGCAAAGCCAAAGCACCATATGGCAATGCGCTGGCAAGATGTGCCGGCCTTCTATGCTGACCTCACATCGCGCAATGCCATGTCAGCACGTGCACTTCGCTTTACCTGCCTGACCGGATCTCGCACCGGTGAAGTTCTAGGGATGCGCTGGCCGGAAATCGACTTTGATGAACGGTTGTGGACCTGCCCTGCGGAGCGGATGAAAACCGGCGAGGTGCACCGCGTGCCTCTGACCGATGAAATGTTGACAATCATTGAGCCGTTGCAGGACCTAAAATCAGATTTTGTTTTTGAGGGACAAAAGCGCCATAAGCCAATGTCGAACATGTCGATGTTGATGTTGCTACGCAGAATGAATGTTGAAGGCGTGACTGTTCACGGGTTCCGGTCCACATTCCGTGATTGGGCGTCCGAAGTTGCGAGCGCGCCCCGAGAGGTCGCTGAGATGAGCCTGTCGCATCGCGTCGGGTCAGATGTGGAGCGCGCTTATGCTCGGTCCGATTTATTAGCAAAACGGAGAGAGCTTATGGAGCATTGGTCAGAATACGTGCGGTCAATCTCATCTGGTGGGACGGGTTAATGCTTACAGTGTATATTGATGAATTGGACTTGACGAGCCTCGAATACTACCGCGCAGCACTCAGCGAGGTCACATTTGATGGTCGCAAGAAAGCCATCTCTGACTTCAGCAAGCAAATGGAACTCTGGCAACTTAAAGGCCTCACGAACAGCGTGCTTTGGCGAAGCCAAGTGCTCAGTACATCGCCCGAGTTTCTGCGCCAAATGGCCTCGGAAACGCCTGTGGGGAGCGAAGGCGCCGTTGCATTTTCTCAATGTGTCTCTCGATTTAACAGTGGGCAAGGACGCAAGTTGCGGATTGCGGAACAGATCGGGTTAGAGATTTGGAAATCTATCGAGGCCGGAAAGTTTCGGGGTCTACACAGCAAAACCGGTATTTTAGACACTGTAAGTCATAAGGCGCGGAAGTTGGGCTTTCCAGGCGCGCGCGATTTAAACGTCCTCAGAAAAATTTGGATGACATATCGAGGTGTCGTGCACCTCGGGGTCGCGCGGACGTTTTGTAAAGAGAAGGGCCTAGATAACACATCGTTGCTTGAGGTCGCAGAAGGCATACGGCGCCTGTTGTCCACTCAATGCCCCAAAGGCACCAAGACGTCGTATGTCGACGAAGATGATCAGATTTCTTTTGTATATAAATCAACAACATAGGGACCCAGATTTGCATATCGGGGTCTGCCTTTCCGCGTGAGTTTACGCGCTTCCTTTCATTGCACTCAACGCAATGGAAGGAAGGTCAGCAATGCCCAACATCTTTGAGAATGTCCGCAACTACGTCTTGGAAGATCCGGAGCTCGCTTTGCTCGGCGACCGCGACAAGCTCGCCCAGTGGCGCCACAAAGGCATGGGCCCTCCCTTTTACCGCCTTGGTCGCAAGATCGTTTATCGCGGTGTCGATCTTAATCAATGGGTGGAGGCGCATCGCGTCGATCCAGTTCGTGGCGCAGATTAATGGCGCGTTCTTCCCCTTACCCCGCTCCCGCAGCGTCGGATGTCAAATCTGACGATGTTCTTCCCTCTCGCATAGACACACCGAAAAGTGCCTACGCTTCCGACGGGCGCGAGGCTACGTCGCGCGTTCAGTTGGATATGTTTCTTTCGGAACCAGCGCCTGTCTCGATCGGCGATACTGCAGTCAAGAAACAAACTGCCCAGTGTGTTCGCTGCACTGAATGTTTTCTTTCAGATCGTGAAGTGGCAAAACGCTATGACATCTCGCGCGCGTCGGTTTGGCGCTGGTTGGCCAGTGAGCCTGCGTTTCCGGCTCCTGTCAAGCTGAGCGCGGGGACATCGCGCTGGAAGCTGAGCGACCTTATTCAGTTTGAAGCAAAGGCGCGTAAAGCCGAGGGGAAAAAGCGCACAGCAACGACGTCGGGTGCAGACTGTCGGGTGCAGACTAATGACGAAGTTCTACAAATACGTTCACCTCAAGAAAGATCGCGTCTACTCGATTGCGCAGCTGATGGACGCATATTCTGTGACGGCGAATACGGTCTCAAACTGGGTTAAGGAAGGTTTGGTGACGTCCGATGCGCATCCTCCCTACTTATTGCGGGGGTCGGTCGTCGTGACGTTCCACAAGTCTCAACGCTCACTGAAAGCCCGCAAACTTTTGCCCTCACAGTTTCAATGCTGGACTTGCCAAGTGCCTGTAAAACCTGCGCCAGAAACCATAGCCAAAATCCGTGCCGAAAATGGCCGCCCGATGCTGCAGGCGCATTGCCCCTCATGTTTATCCAAGGTCCAAAATATAACGACTGAGACTGATTGCGACAAGTTTCTGGATTGTCGCAATCCAAATACCCCCATGGACTGTTATCGCGAAGAAAAGACCGCATCACGTGGGGGTATTTGGATAAACGGGGGACCTCAAAGCCCGATTTACTCCTCTGAGAACGACCGTATCATTCATATGTGGCAGGGGTATGCTGGGCGCTATGACGGAAAAACTGTTGTGAAGCATCTCGCAGCGATCCGGTATTTTGAGCAATTTTTGTCGGGTAAGTCGTTTCGAACGCTACGTATCGACGATTTTACTGCTGTCCGTGATGATCTCAAACGCCGTGCAAATATCACTTCTGATAACGAGCTGTCGGCCTCTTCAATCAAGCACACAATCTCATCCCTTGGCTTGTTTTTTGATTGGTTGATCAAGCAAGAGGGGTTCCGACGGTTGCCTCGCGACTTTCGGGGCTACCTGGTTGTGCCTAAGGCGGTCATCGCGAAGTCAGCACAAACGAAACAGAAGGACTTCCCGAGCATTGACGAGGCCGAACAGATTCTCCTTGGCATGCCCTCAGGTTCACTCACGGAGATGCGGTCACGTGCCATTTTTGCCTTGGCGTTTCTCGGGGCATTACGGGCTGACACGCTCGCGTCACTCCAGCTGCAACACGTTCAAATCGAGCAACGATTGATCATACAGGATGGCGGGGTATCTCGGACCAAGGGTGGTAAAAGCATCACCATTTTCTGGTTCCCGATCGCTAGAACGTTTGAGGAGATCGTTGTGGAATGGATCGAGCGACTTCGGTGGTTGGGGTTCGGAGACGAAGATGCGTTGTTTCCAGACACAAAATGGCTGAAGCACAAAGCAGGTGTTACCCGTCAAATCCCAGTGATGACGACAACCCATGCCGTGTCGGATGCGTTCAAAGTGGCCTGTCGAGAACTCGCAATGCCATATACGCCGCATGCTGCAAAACACACCATTAGAGCCGAACGCGACGTGCGTCCATTGACCCATCAAGAACGGAAAGCATGGTCACTGAACATGGGGCATGAAACGGAACAAATCACGGAACGCCATTACGGGACGATGCCTGAAGATCACTGGTTTGAAGTCTTGGAAAATATCGGCACCGACCGCGCATCGGATGTTCCTCACATGACTGACAAGGACAAGATCGCATTTTTCGATGCGGTGGTGGAAAAGATCGGACTTGGCAAACAGCGGTAACAACGAAGGGCGCGAAATTCGATATGATCTGAATAGCTACTGACCTGAGCCCCAACTCTCCTCCAGCTCTGCGCAGCGTCCTTTCTGTTCGTCTTGAGCTTGGTTCAGATTCGCGTGTGGATAAATTTATAAAAGAGCGGGTGTCGCAAATAACTGTGACAACGGCGGGTGCTAAATTTGATACGAGCGACCAGCGCTGATGTGCTACGCTGCTAATTTGAGTATTTGGAGAGGCGCTAAAGCGTGACGTGTCCAGTGCACTGCGTTTTGGGAACCGCACAATGACAGATGACTGTAAGGACGATCAATCGGGCGCGCTCCCGTCAGACGTACACGCTACTTCGTTGAGACATTGCACGGCCTTCTCGATAAATGTGCCCTCGTATTCTCGCAGATATGACGCGGACAATGTAAGCGAATTGGGCGTCCAGCCTGGGTCGAACAATGTGACCCGCCCGCTTTCCATGCTTCTGTGCGACGTCAGTCGCGGAAAGGCACCAGCACCGATGCCCGCCCCGACCAGCTCAAACCCTGTAGATAGCGCACTGGACGGAAACACGCGCACGCCCGATCCGTAGAGCCGCGTTAGATGCGCGTGGATTTCTTGGAACGGACGGGACTTGCGGTGAAACGTGATGACTGGCGTTTTCGCAAGATCAGGGTCGTCGGTGCCCGCTTGCTTGAACCATCCCATCTCGACCGACGGTAGCGCCACGTTGCTGACCGTGTAGTCTGAAATTGGTCCCATCAAAACTGCGAGATCTAGCGAGCGTTCCAAAATCTGTTCGCGGAGGTTTACCGAGATATCGACTGACACTTCGACCAAAACTCGCGGATATAGGCGGTGAAAGCGGGTCAGGAATTCGGCAAGCCAGCTTTCTGCAGCTGTCTCAATCACACCAAGGCGTAAAACAGATTCGAACAGCTCTGACGAGATAAGCTCTGATCGAATTCTATTCATCGTCTGCTCTAAGACTTCCGCATGTGGGACCAGCAGTATACCTGCGCGACTAAGCTGCATGCCGCCGCCGCTGCGATCAAACAGCGTGACGTTCAGGTCTTTTTCCAGCGCGAGAATTCTATTCGAAACAGCTGGTTGCGACAGGTTTAACGCTGATGCGGCGCGGCGCACAGCGCCCAACCGCGCGACTGTCAAAAAGGTTTTAACTTGGTCAAAATTCATGGAATCCCCGCACAAGGTGATTGCTATATGTTATCGCTTTATATCAAAACATAAAATTTGACAAAATAACCCCCACCCCTGAGCCTTGCTGCAAGGGTGTTGCAATAGCACCCACTTCCAACAGAGGTCTTCCGATGAACAAAATCACATTCACGCTCACCGCGCTTTTGCTCGGCACCGCAGCCCACGCGCAAGACACCCTTTCCGTTGTCGGTAGCTGGAGCGGCCTGCCGCTGCACAAAAACTACGAAGCGCCATTTTGGACAACGGCCCTGCCTGAAGCCAGCGGTGGTACACTTGAGGTGGCACTTACCACTCACGACCAGATGGGCATTGCTGGCGGCGACGTGTTCCGCATGATGTCCCAAGGCGTATTTGACGTTGGCATGACCGCCGCAGACTACGCCGTGTCTGACAGTGCAGCACTCGAAGGTCTGGACGTGCCGCTGGTCGCCAGCGATGCCAACGAAGCGAAAGCCGCTTTGGATGCCGCACGGCCAATCATGGATGACATTTTTGCGTCCGTATTTAATGCTCACGTTATTGGCACAGCACCCTACCCTGCACAGATTGTGTTCTGCAACGCGCCCATCGCTGGCCTCGCTGATCTTGAAGGTTTGAAAGTCCGCGCCTCTGGCCGCATGACTGCCAATGTTCTCGAAGGTCTCGGGTCCGAAGCCGTGACAATGGCATTTGGCGAAGTACCCGGTGCGCTACAGCGCGGTGTGATTGACTGTGCTGTCACAGGTGCAGGCTCTGGCTATAGCTCTGGCTGGTGGGAAGTTTCGACACACTTGCTTCCGCTCGCACTTGGCGGATGGGATCCAGTTGTTGCAGCAATCCACATGGACCGCTGGAATGCGATGGACGCCGAGATGCAAGAAACACTCACCACAACTTTCGTAGAGCAGATCGAAGCGCCTGCATGGGCTGAAGCGCAAGATAATATGTCCGCCGAAATCGCTTGTCTGACAGGTGGTGACGAATGCCCCCTAGGCGATGCACGCGATATGACTTTGGTTGAGGCAACTGCAGCTGACGAAGAGTTGGTCAAAGACCTGCTGGTGACCAAAATCTTGCCTGATTGGTCCGAACGTGCTGGCGGCGACTGGGGACAGCGTTGGAATGATACAGTCGGTGTCGCCACAGGCGTTACGTTCGTCGCGAACTGAGGCGGGTAGCATGCAAGGTCTTATCCAAATCTTAGCGCGTCTGAATGGCTACATCGCCTTGACCGCAGGTGTCATGTTGCTGGTTACGGTGGTTGCGATCCTCGCAGATGTGGTGATGCGTGCCTTTGGGCATCCATTGGGTGGCACGGATGAATTGTCCGGCTACGTGATGGCAATCGCTACGGCTTGGGGGGCGAGCTACGCGCTCACCGAGCGGGCACATGTGCGTATCGAACTGATCCGCAACAAGTTAGTGCCTGCGGGGCGTGCTTGGATGGACCTGATTGCGCTTGCCGCACTCGCGATCACAGCCGTGGTCATTGGATGGCGCGGGTGGGGGGTTTTAGCCTCCACCCTCGCGAACAATTCACGGGCAAATACAGCACTTGCGACACCACTTGCATGGCCACAAACGCTGTGGTTCGCAGGCTGGATGTGGTTCGCAATCTCAGCACTGGTACTTTTGATCTCGGTCATCGTGTTCATGATCAAACGTGACTGGAACGCGGTCGACGAAGCTGCTGGCTTCAAGGGGGAACTATGATCCTATTTACAACGACGGGCCTCTTTACGCTCCTCTTAGCGTCCATTCCAGTTGGGATCATTCTGATCCTTCTATCCATCGCACTTGATACTTTTTTCTCTCCGTTTCCGCTAATGCGCGGGCTGGGCCAAGTTGTCTGGTCCTCGTCTAATTCGGGGACATTGATTGCCATTCCATTCTTTGTGCTGCTTGGGGAAATACTTGTGCGCAGCGGCGTTGCTAGCCGCACGTACAACGCACTCAATAGCTGGTTGTCGTGGCTGCCTGGCGGTTTGATTCACGCCAATATCGCCACGTCCACTTTGTTTTCTGCTACATCTGGCAGTTCAGTCGCCACCGCAGCAACCGTTGCAACAGTGGCAACGCCGCAGGGCGACAGGCTTGGCTATGACCCGCGCCTCTTTACGGGTGCCATCGCTGCAGGCGGGACGCTCGGCATCATGATCCCGCCGTCAATTAACCTGATCGTCTACGGGTTCTTAACAGAGACCTCGATCCCGCGGTTGTTTCTCGCGGGGCTTGTTCCGGGTGTTTTGTTGGCACTGTTGTTCATGGCTGTCGTGATTGCGCTGTGCGTTTGGAAACCGTCACTTGGCGGTCAAAGACCAAATTACACATGGGCGCAACGTCTGCGCGGTCTGCCCGATCTTTTGCCAGTCTTGGGACTGTTCGCAACAATCGTGGTGACGATCTATGCAGGCATCGCCACGCCCACTGAATCTGCGGCCCTTGGAGTTGTATTTGCGTTGGTCATTGCGGCCCTGAATCGCGCCGCCACGTTTTCGATGTTGAATGAGGCTTTGCGCGGCACCGTCAAAACCACGTCGATGATTATGTTGGTCGTGATCGGGGCTTATGTCTTGAACTTTGCACTCACCGCGCTGGGCATCAGCCGGCAGTTGCAAGCACTGCTCGAAGGCTTGGGACTTGGCGCTTATGGCACCCTGATGGTGATCGTGCTGATCTATATTGTGCTCGGATTTTTCATCGAAACCCTGTCCTTGATGGTCGCGACCATTCCCATCGTCGTACCAATTATCGAAAGCTTTGGCTTTGATAAAATCTGGTTTGGTATCCTGATGATCGTTCTGATCGAAATGGCACTTATCACACCGCCCGTTGGCCTGAACCTATATGTCGTACAATCCGTCCGCAAACGCGGAAAGATGGGCGACGTCATCGCAGGCGCCCTGCCCTTTGTCATTGTCATGCTCGGCATGGTCGGACTTCTCATCCTTGTTCCAGGGCTGGCCCTTTGGCTGCCCGACACCCTTTAATATAATAGGTCTTTTATGAATTTTGAAACACCCACCGGCCCCGTTGCGTTTGACATCTCTCACCTTGTGGTAGCTGGTTGGACCGGTCGCGACCAAGACAAAGTCCAGCATCACATCGACGAGCTTGCTGCGATCGGCGTGGCACCACCTTCGCAAGTTCCGTTGTTCTACCGTACATCCGCAAACCTCGTGCAGCAAAGCGATCAGATTGAGGTTCTGGGCGCGGGCACATCTGGCGAAGTCGAGCCATTGGTCATCCACGCAAATGGGACACTATGGCTGGGCCTAGGTTCGGATCACACAGATCGCCCGCTCGAAGCCCATTCGGTTGCGGCGTCCAAACAGGCTTGTGCCAAACCGGTTGCATCCGCGCTTTGGCCGCTGGACGAGGTTAGAGACCATCTGGATGATTTGGAACTGCACTGCGACATTCGCGAGAATGATTCTTGGGTGACGTATCAAACTGGCACGTTATCCAGCATCCGCCCACTTGCGGATTTGATTGCTGCATCTGCATTACCTGACGGCGGTGCGATGCTGTGCGGCACATTGGGTGCAATCGGCGGTGTACGCGAAGGCGAGGCCTACCGCATGCGCTTGGCGGATCCCGTGTTAAAGCGTGAAATCACATTGGAATACGCCGTAAACACACTACCGGTCATCGCATGACGCACCAAGATCAAGGCAGCATTACAGACGCCGCACGTTTGGCCCGTGTCGAAGCCAGCACGCATGTTTTCACTAAACTGCTGCCGGACATATTCATGCAATCAGCGGGCCACGAGGGCCCGCTGAAAGACATCGTCCTTTCGGTTAAAGACCTGTTCGATATTGCAGGTCAGGTTACGCGCGCTGGCAGTCCGATCCTAGAGGACGCGGTTCCCGCAACGAAAGATGCTGTCGCTGTAGAACGGTTACGCGCTGCAGGCGCACGTGTGATTGGTCGTACAACGATGACAGAGTTGGCCTATTCCGGTTTGGGGCTGAACCCCCATGACGGCACCCCAGAAAATCCACTGTTTGCGGGTCGCATTTCTGGCGGGTCAACATCAGGCGGTGCAGTCTCTGTCGCAACGGGTCTGGCAGATATAGCGCTTGGCAGTGACACAGGTGGATCGTTGCGTATTCCAGCAGCGTTCTGCGGGCTTGTCGGGTTCAAACCAACACAATCAAGCGTGCCGCTGACAGGCGCTATCCCGCTGTCAGAAAGTCTTGATAGTGTCGGGCCGATGGCACGCGATGTTGCGACCTGTGCACTTGCTTGGCAGGTTATGGCGGACCGCCCGACTGCAACCCTCGCCCCGAAACGCCAAGAATTGATCGTGCCGACGAACTTTGGCCTTACCGATCTTGATCCGGCGGTTGCCAGCGGTTTTGCTAAACTGCGGGAAACATTGACCGCAGCAGGGTGGCAAATCCGCGACGTCACACTGCCGATATTTGACGACTACGGTACCCTGCCCGTCTGGCAATTCAGCGCTTTTGAGAGCCTGCGCCGGTTCAAAGACAAGCTTTCCACGCATGGTGCAAAAATGGACCCTCGTGTGCGTCAACGCATGGAACGTGGCACAGAAATTTCTGAAGCAGATTTCGCGGCAACCTTGGCCAAACGTGCCGCATTAATTGCAGCATTTCGTGAGGAAATCGGCGATGCGCTTGTGTTGCTGCCAACCGTCGCGATCCAGCCGCCGCACTTTGATGATGTTGCAACGGACGATGGTTTTTCCCGTTTGAACCTGCTGGCTTTGCGCAACACCAGCCTTGCCAATGTTATAGATGGGTGCAGCGTTAGCCTCCCATTCGGTCAAGGTGGCGCCTTGATTGGCGCCATGCTGACCAGCTTTGCTGGACAGGATGAAGCGATCCTCAGCGCGGCACTGGCAATGGAGACCGATTTGGCTGATGATTGATTTCGCGCCCACCCTGCGCCGCGTTGATCCTACACGCCATGCGGCGCGGCGTGCAGCATTACTCAGCCAAACTGGTGATCGCCCTGTTGTTGTCTTTGGCATGGGCAGCGCCCTCGGTGCAGGCACACGATCCCACGGCGGGATGCGGTTTCTGACGGGATGGGACAGCCACGAGTCTAGTTCGGTGTTGCTGCTCCGACAGCAATCCTGCCGTTTATTGCTAACAAGCCCGTTCATGGTCCCGTCGGCGATGGCCACGGTGCCAGAGCTATCGCCGGAAAACCTGCCTTTATCGCATTGGCCGCAGGCCGTCGCCACGTTTCTAGCGGGTCAGACACCAATTCTGATCGGTGTCGACGAGATGCCGATGAGAATGTTCCGCAGCCTTGCCCCTTATTTGGACGACGGCGTTGATTTCACAGCCCGTCTTGATGATCTTCGGCAGGTGAAAGACCCCGCCGCCCTGCAACTACACCAATTTGGCGCAGCGATCTGCGACACGCTGTTTGCGGCGTTGCCCGAGGTCGTAAAACAAGGTCGTAGCGGGCGCGAAAGTCAACGTATTCTTGAAGACATCGCACGCCAGCACGGGGCCGAATATTGCCGCACATGGCTGACCCTGCGCCCACAGGCTGACCACCCGCGCTACTGGCCCGAAGAAACTGAAAAGCCCGCTGAAGCGGGCGATCAAATGTTGTTTGGTGTCGCATTAACCATCGATGGACATTGGGCGCATGGGTTACGCATGGGGCATGTCGGTCCTGTGCCAGAGGCGGTGACGGACCTACATGCGCAGGTCGCACATGCGTTGGACGTGGGAATGGACGCATTGCGCCCCGGACGTTCTGTTTCCGAGGCTGTGCACGCGATGGAGACCGCCCTGCACGGTCTCGCAGACACCCGTAACACTCGACGTTTTCGCGCCGGACACGGACTTGGATTGACCTACGAAGAACCCGGACTAACCGCAGCATTCCCACAAACCTTTGGTGCACACCCCGAACCCACGCCGACCCAAGCGGGTCCGATTCTTGAACCCGGCATGGTACTTGAACTTCATCCAAATCTGTTCGTCGACGGCATTGGCGGGGCTACATTGGGACAAATGGTTGAAGTCACACACACATGCGCGAAATCATTCCTTAAAGCACCGCTTGGGTTACTTTCTTTGCAGTGAGTTCCATACTGCGTTCAGAGAGAGCCCTTTGCGATCGGCGGACGACATGGTGGCCGGAACGATGAGATTTGACCTGCACAAACGGCCCCTTGTGTCGATCGACGCGAGCAGCCCAAAGCAGACATGCCCGTTTGACATATCAGACGGAAGGCAGCCCTTCGCTGCAAGCGCGAGATGGAAAGAGCCACGCGAAGAAAGCGGACGCTCAGCGCATCATCTCGTTTTTTCTGTTGTGCAAACGAAGCGAATGGCGGCAGTGAGCCCGATCTACTGATTTCCTTTGCCGCAGCTAAAGTCCGCTTTCCTGTACAAGTGGAATCACCTACAAAATTTCGGTCCAAAACCAGCCATTCATGGTTTCAGACTACGCCGCAATATAGCGTCATCGGACGGCCATTCGCCACTCCTGCGAGATCGATGTGTGTGCTCCGTGCTCTCAGGAGTGAGGGTCACCGCTGGTGGCCCTGCTAAAGCTAAATCGATCGCAAAGCTCCGAGAGCTGTCTGAGCGTCTCTCCAGTTGGAAACGGGACGCTCAATTCTTCACTGAGCTTTTCTGCCGCAGAGTGGCGATCAGTCGCATCGGTACAGGCTAACAGGATGGCGAGGCCGGATAGATCATCCTCTGACAAACCAGAAATTGAAGCACGCGAAAGCAAGTAGCTATTGGCGAAACGCAAACGGCGGCGGGGCGACCAGTCGAGCAACGCTTCAATCCGATTCAGAAGATCCAGTTCATGTGGGAAAATCGACAAATTTCTGCGGAACTTTGTCTCACTTTCTTGGTTTTCGCCGTTGGCGTTTGTTTCCGTGAATGCTGGGCCCGCAGATTTGGCGGTCACTTCAGGATCATCATTTCCAAGCGATAGCGGCACCGGCGAAGCGGATTGATCTTTGTCGGGGGACCTAACAAACGGTTCAAGCAAGTCACCAATCATCGAACCTTCGCCGGTGACGCGAATATTGCGCACCTGATAAGGAAGCTGAATGATCTTTTCGAGGTAGTCCATTGCGGACGCGCTATCGCCTTCTCCGTCAAGCAATTCTCCATATTGCTCGTCAAGGGCCTTTAACACCCACCGGCTATCAACAGCGACGACGACAATGAATAGCGGGAATGCCAAAAGCAAATGGATTGCCTGGAGCACATCAATGACCTGCGCCGGTGGGCAGCGGTCAAGATCGTCAATGTAAAGGATAATACGTTCAAATGTAACGGGGGGCTTAGCTGGTGGTTTTGCCAGGTTGAGAAGCGCGGTCCTTTCTTCAGGCTCAAGAATTCCGGTGGTTTCTTCGAGGATACGCTCGACATCTTCTTGGATGGTTCGCCGACTTTCGGTATTGCTGCGGGCCTCGGGCGTTTCATTGGGGGAGATAGAAGAGGCCATAAGCTGGCTCAGCATTTCGAAGTCTTTTCGGACTGCGGCGATGATGCCCAGTTCACGTGCGTAAGTACCGGAACCCACTCGGTCACGCAGGAAATCCACGAGGCGTTGCTTTGGTTCTTTTGAAACAAACTCAAGGGATGCGCGATCCGCCAGTTTGGTTGCCTCACTTAAGGCTTCGCGGCGCCGATCTACCTCTTTTTGTGCTGCGTTTACCTCCGCTTCAGCTTGCGCATAGACTTTTGTTTTATCAGCGGAGCGTTTTGTAATTTCAGCCTCAAGTTTGCTCTCAAATGTTCTGATGGTTGCGAGGGCACGCGCTGATTGTCGCGACGCAAAACTCAAAAAACCGGTTGCAATCGCAATCATACCAGAGAAGCCAGCAACAAGTGACGTTCCTGTGCCAATCTGATCTTTCGGTGCCGGGAACGCCCAGAAGATTGCCGAGGGAAGGACAGTAGCAAGAGCTATCGGCACAATCACAACCAGCAAGCAGAGCAAGAGACTCCAACGTCGCTTTAATCGCCCGAGCAACGCACCAACAGTGCTGCGTGTCTCCAAGGTCTGGTCGTTCAGTTTCTCCGCGGCGGCACGAAACCCCTCGACAGAGTCATTGAGGTCGTCGAGGCCGAGGGTTTGCGCGGCGTTTTGCATTTCTGTCTTGAGCGTCTTGTCGGCCAAAACTGTCTTGAAAGCCGCTTGCAGCTGCGTTGATCTTTGCGCTGCAACGATAGCACGCTTTTCAGCAAACGCTTCCGCGGCGGCTTCCAGCTTTCCTTTGGCCTCTGCCTGTTTACGACGCGCTGCGATTGCCAAAAACTCCGATAGAAAGAGGTGGCTGAAAATCGCGGGCTGTAAACATCGCAGCAAATGCAGCTATTTCTGACTCCGCGCCAGAACGATCTGTTAGCCCCTCCGCCCAAGGGTCATCTCGCAACGCCAAGGCGACACCTTGCGCATAGGGTTCGATTGGCTCAACGCTGATAAACATGTTGGTCAGTCGGCGCCGAATATCCACGTGTTCGGTTCCTTGGTCGTTACCGCCTGGAAGAAGTCGCTCCAACCCAAGCTCGGTTTCATCATGTTCAGACAATGAGGCCGCCCGATCGTTCGGGCCAAGCGACATGATTGCAAGTTCGAAGGCGAGAATTGTCAGGTTTTCACGGCTAAGCCCTTGGTTTTGATAGCGCGGTGCAGATTGACCCATTTCTGAGACAAGCATCGCACAGCGCAACAGACCAAAGAACAAAAGGTCCTGTACATAAAGAAAATCGTGGCCAGTTCGCTCCTTCGCGAGGTTGCGGGCGAAATGGATTTGCCTTTTTAAGATGCTCCCCAAGAGTCGGCTTGGGCGATTTTCGCCCATCTGAACAGGAGCTCCCGGGATCGTGTCGGGATCAGCAATTTGAGACAAAAGAGGTAAGAGCTGTAGATATGGGGCGGCGGGCGCATGTGCCCTAAATGAGCGGGAAAACACCTCAAACCAGGGCAAAGGGCCGTCCGACGCGCTGGTGTCGTCGATGATTTTATCCCAAAACACACCCAACTCGAGGCTGGTGTTGAACGTCGGGGTCTCAACCGAAACAACTTTGCTTTTTCCGTCCTCAATAGCCATCTAAATGCTCTTTTCCAGCCAGGCGGCGTCTATCGGATCAGGCGCGGCTCCATCCGGCCCCTTAAAGCTACGGCGCAGTTTGATAAGCCGTAAGATGCTAATCAACCCTTCAAGGCCTGCCCCCCGAGCGCAGGCTTGCTTAACAAGGGCGCTTCGCAGCTCCTCGTTCAGCACGCCTTCTTGTTCGAAGACATCCAGATGCGGCGTCGCATGGGGCGATGCCAGCCATTGTTCAATTTGTTGATAGGTATATGAACCGTGTTCCCGGATGTTATCGAACCGTTCTATCAATCCCGGTTGCGCCCCTTGCTGAATAAGCGCCGCAGCGATCTGAGCATGATTATTTTCAAAGCGCAGAGTGGGCGTTTCATTGTTGCTGAGGATTGGCGCGTCGTTCACATGCAGCTTGCTGGTCATTGCAAAAAACGAAATTCCAGTTGTGTCGAGTTGCAGATTTTCTTGATCTCGAATTTTGCGTCCGCCAGCGGGCGGCACTCTTTCCATTGTGCCTGACAAGAGCAACTCCAGCTCTTCTTGCGCAATTCGGCTTGAAGACGTCGCCTCAAACAGACGATCTATGTTTTCGATCACTATGGCCCCACGTGAGGCACGATCCAGATTATATTCGCATTGTTGCAGCAGGCGTAGGAACATGTCCGCCCCATCAAGGATTTTGGCGTCACGCAGACGTGCTGCATCATACCTCACAAGTGGTAGATCGAAGGCCTGCCAGATATCGGCAATTGCGCCAGTGAGGCCGGATCCTCTTACTCCGGCAAGCAATATCTTGTAGCCGCGGTCATTAATTGTCCGATTGGGGCGACTTAGATCAGCCGCCACCGAAAACAGAAATTCGATCAGACTTTGATGACCCGGTAAAATTCCCTGAAGCCTTTTTAATCCATCAGCTCGCTGTGCTTCATCGCTGTTCGCCAAGGTTCCCTTTGTCTCTTCACGGATAATATCCATGCAGAGCTCTACACACTCATCGCAGATAAAAACGGTGGGCCCCGCGATAAGCTTACGCACCTCGTGCTGCGACTTTCCGCAAAAGCTGCAATAAAGCGTTTTCTTACTAACGCCTTCCTCCGCCTCGTTTTCAGCGGGTGTCGTATCTTTGTTTTCGTCTGACATAATGTCTTAGCTCAACAGTTCTGAATGAATTCGATCTTGAAATGATGCACGACGCGCGGCAAGCCCTTTTGGGACATCAATTGGTTCGGTGGACAGGTTAAGCCCCTCAAGCAGAGAGGTGCAATCAGACACAATATCAGCGTAGCCGACATCGCCTTCTGGAAGTAATGAAAAGCCGATGGCACGGCGCGCGAACAGCTCTGCATTGTCTGGATCACCCGCGTCAACGAGCGTACGCGCTGCTGCAGCATACAGACTGGCAAATGCTTGATGGTCTTCTAAGAAATGCCCGAAGTGCGGTGCGCCATGCGCGAGGGCCACGGTCTGGTCATCGCTTAGTCCTGACCAAGTCGCATATTTCAATCGCCAAGCCAGAATAAGCGACTCTGTGCGCCACAGACGCAAACGACGCGCCTCTTCAAGGGCCCGATCAAGATCGCGAAGGGTCGGATCAAAATCGCGTTTTACCAATTCCGTCTCTTTATGAAGATGTGACATCGCCAAGGCACTCAGCGCTCTGGCGCGAATGGAGACTTCTCTTAGCCTATGGCGATGCGCCCGGATCAAAACCTGACGGCAGACTTTGAGTGCATCCTCTGCTTTGTCTTCCGAGCGGTTAGGCCTGAGCCAAAGCTCAGCCAACCGGAGCGCTGTTGTCAGGCGAAAAAATGTCCACGAGCCACTGTCAGACGGCCGGTGGTCGACACTTACAGACTGCAAGAACGCTTCTGTGTCTTCAGGATGGCCCTGATCATGTGCCATCATTGCTCTGGCAGCCTCAAAATTTACACTCGCCAAATCTGAACCAGAAGTACCGTACCGATTTATCAACAGTCCTCCGGTAGAATGTAGCGCAAGTCGCTGGCACAAAAACGCAAAATCACCTAGAAAATTGTCTCTGCTGACAGAACGCAATGGCCTGAAACCACCAAGATAGGGTTCCCTTTTTGCAACCTCATACGCGTCAAGCATTCTTTCCCCGGCACTTGCCGATCTGCCTGCATATGAAAGCGCAAAGCCATGCCAGTACAGGCACTCGCGTTGATTGGCTGGCTGGTTTGCGACGGGTTCACCCGCGCTCATGGTTTCATCTCGCAACGCATCGAACATTCGCACAATTTCAATTGCGCGGCCCTGTCGAATGATCTGGGTGTGGATCGTCGGCTCCACCGCCTCGAACGCGGCATCCCAGCGACGGCGCTCCAGCAGACTGAACCACAGGTGTTGCAAAGCCGCGAAGCCAAGCGGAGAAATCGCATCATCGCCCGCTTGACGGTCATAAAAATATGACCCGTGGCGTTCTGCCAGCGAGTCTTTCCATTCCTTCGGCAGCCCTTTCCAAACGACGCCGCGTACCAAGGGGTGCATGTCACATTCCCCAAGGTCCTCGTCCAGAAACAACAACTCGCGCGCACTTAAATCGCGTAGCGCGGCGCGGACTTCCTCTTCTGAGGCCAGCAAATCTGCATTAAGCAGCAGAACATTAACGATATCTTCGAGGGTCGCTGGCCCGCGAAACGCCGCGGCAGCGCCCAGCAACGCAAGTGAACGCGCCTTAACGCCCGCCAATGCCTGACTGAGAATATGGCTTCGACGCCCGACGAGATCTAGTTCAGCAATCGTCATGACCCGGGACTTGGCCAGCCACGTATCAAGGTTTGCCCCATGATCTGATTTTACCGCACCAAAAAGCGCACGCAATGCCAAGGGGTGCCCCGCAACCAGTTCCACGACCTGATCAAGTGCCATATCGCTGGCATGCACCCCAAGCGCATCAATCAGCGCGCGCACATCAGGTCGCGTCATCTGTAGCTTGTCAATCTGTTTAAGTCCTGGGTGCGGCTTACCATTCCTTTCGAGGTCAAGCGGCAAAAGCCTAGAGGTCAGCAAAGCCTTGGATTTATGCATGTTCAAGAGAACCCGCAAAAGCGCGCCTTCTTGTCGCGCGCAAGCACGAAAACGGTCTTCAACATTGCTGTCAGCGTCTTCCGCGCCGAGTGCATCATGCGCATCTACGTCAAACTCGCGATAGTGGTTAAGGATCCGTTCAACCCCATCGAGGCAGATAAGGATACGCCTGCCATTGAGGTGCGATTGCAGCGCGTCTACGTTCGCCAAGAAGCTCTTGCTCAGAAACTTCTGCAGAGGATCCGCCGTGAGATAGGCCATAAGCTGTGCTGCACATTTTTCAGCGTCGGAATCATGGTAGAAATCCCACCAGAAAACACCTTCAAATGGGGTTTCCAGCGTTTCAGCGCTTTTAGTAGCCCAGCGCCAAGCAAGCGCGCTTTTCCCAGACCCGCCCATAGCAATGAGCGAACAAACCGGGCGATCATCCTGCAGAGCCCAGTCGCTTAGTTCTTCCAGATCAGCACTCCGACCAGCAAACACATCGTTATGTAACGGATACCGGTAGGGCGTGTGCAGGTTGGGCATCAGTGCAATGAAAGTCTGGTCGGCAGCAATTACAGTTCGCTTGGCCGCCAAAGTTTTGAGCGCATCCAATATGGCGGAAGCCATGGTTTCCGGCCCATCTTTATTGGAATACTGCAGAAACATGCAACGAGCATCGTCGCGCAGACGCGCCACGAATGCATGCTGCGCATCAACCAGCATTAGATTTTCTCGGATTTTTGGCCACGCCTCCGGGGTAGGGGCAATTTCGGGGTCTGGAACAAAGAGCACAATCAGTGCGTTATCATCATCCCATGCCTCAAGGAGCGCTTCTGCTTGAGTTTTTCCCGCTTGGCCCGACACAACATCAGGAACAAGATCAAGCAGCAAAACGACTGCCTCTGGGACTGTATCAGCGCCAACCTTAGAAAACACGTCAATTTGATATCCAGCGGCACTCAAAGTCTCAGCAATATCTGGAATATCTCCAGTTTTTTCTTGATCCGCATAAAAAGTAATTTTCAAATCTCGGAAGCCATTTGCTAAATCCTATGTCGCTGGACAACACTCGAGACGATTAGGATATATGTAGTAGAATTCTGCTTACTATGGTTGCAGCGTGTTTCGCAGTCAATCTAGTAGGCGGCGAAACAATTAGACTCCCTACGCATTGGCCAAGAAAAATACCTTCGCTGCCCAACTAAGCCAGTTGCTGGCAGGCAACTCTTGATTTGATCGCAAATTCAGCTTAACGGATCCGCGCTGCCTTTCTCGCGCGCTTATTGAAAGTCCAGTTTTCACTATAGGTGCCGTTCGTTGCCATCGTAGCATTTGAAAAATGCAGTCGTTAGTTGCGCGGACGGCAAAGTTGGCAAAGTCCGCGATGCAGTCATCTAACATCCCAAAATGCTGTGCTCATGGGTTAACGTCTGCTTCGACGGGCTGCACCGCAGCATGTTGATCCGGTGATGACGGTCCAGTTTGGGCCACCTACGCGACTTTGCAAAGTACGGTTACTGCGCACAGCCGACCTCGGCGTTAAGCGCAGCATGGGGGCTTCGGTCTGCGACGGCTTGAATGGCCGCTTTTACAATGCTGGCACAGAACCTTGGCAGATGCAGCTAAGGTCCGGTTTCCGCCAATTAGGCATATATGTGGTCAAGCTACATTGGAGATATTTTTAACCTTGTGCGGTAAATTGCGCCGGAGATAGCTATAGTCTGCATTCACGCCGATGAAGCATTGGCCGACGAAGCGTTCTTCAGAGATTTATACACGGTCGCGCGTCCAATCCCCAACTCCCGTGCGATCGCAGTTGCACCCAATCCAGCTTTTTTCAACGCCAAGACTTTTGTATCATCGACGGTTTTGGGGCGCCCCTTGTAGAGCCCCTTGGCCTTTGCCTTCGCAATCCCCTCAGCCTGACGCTTACGAATGATGTTGCGTTCAAACTCAGCAAACGCTCCCATCATTTGTAGCTGCAACTTAGCAAAAGCGTCGTCTGAATCAGATGCAAACGTCAGGCCCTCTGATATGAACATTATAGAGACGCCCTTGTCGTTCAACGTCTGAACAATAACTTGCAAATCACGCAAGTCCCTCGCTAGGCGGTCTATGCTGTGGACTAGAACTAAGTCCCCATCGCGGACCCAATCAATCAGCTGATTGAGCGCAGGGCGATCTTTTGCTGACTTACCAGATAGCTTCTCTTCAAATAACTTGTCGACATCGCCCAGATCCTGACGGCCAAAGCTCTGTTCATCTGTACTCACACGGCGATAGCCAACTTTAGACATTTATGTACCCTTGGTGTCTAGACCTTTGTAGAATATCGTTCATAAATGAAAAAACAACCCTAAATAGACGCTATGCGGAAACATGTCACGTGTCTCTTTTGGGTAGACCTTCTTGGACACCCTTGTTGTTGAATACGCGTACAAATTGATGGCTAGTTTCTCAAGGTTTGGCGTCCAGAACTTTTGGGTCGTGCCTTAAGGACTGGGCGCAATGCGCTTGAGTAGTTCGTGAATCAAGGTCTCATCAACGTTAATTGTTTCATTGATGTCAGGAAAATTGGCAGCAGCAACGTCCTCACGAAAAGATTTCAACGCCGACACACGCTCATCTGCGATTTGTCGCCTTAAACGTTCAAGATCACCATAAGCTCTCGCATGCCGTGGACGAAAATCACCGTCGCCGCAAATATCCGAGGTAAATAGAAACTGGACCTCTGCAGCGGGCCCCGACCCCAGCGAAACAGTAACAAGGTCGGAACGTGCTGTAATTTCCGCCATTAATGGGGCCGCAACCAATTCAGCCTCCACGGCAAATGCGCCAGCTTCTTCCAAACGGCGAAAACGATGAAACAGCTGTTCCGCCTCATCGACACTACGGCCAACGCCGCGCACTTTTCCAACCCAGGTGGATTTACGCGGAACAAACCCAAGATGCCCCATCACTGGAATGTCCTCGGAAGCCAAAAGTGAAACGATGTCCAGGCGCCGTCCAGTAATGACAGCGTCAGCTCCATCAGTCAGCGCCCCAAAAGCCGCACGTAGAATTTCGTCATCAGTGATAGCCTCGGCAAAACCAAGCGCAGCTGTTACAAAAACTGCCTCAGATCCTTGCCTGACATGACGCACATTCGCAGCACGACAGGTGATCATTTCAATACCAGCCATCTCGGCCGCAGCGGCCTCTTCACTTGTATCTGCCGTGACTTGGGCAAAGGCGCCATGCCGTCCTTTCGCAGACCGCAAGCTGGCCACAGTTGCCAATCTGCTCACGGGTTTTGCGCCGAAGCTAAAAATTCGATCTGCCACCACTCAGCCTTTCTTCATTTTTTCGGCATAGTAGTCAGTCGGCTTAACACCAGGTTTATTGAACCACTTTGTTGGGTCAACACCAGAATAAAGCAATACATTCCCCCAAGGATCGAACGCGCCTGTTCGGACAATAACCTTTGCCTTAGGGGCCATTTCTCTAAGGATTGCATCATGCGAAATAAATTCATGGTCGGCGTCCGAAAATAGTGACCGGACCGTTTCAAGAAGAAGTGGGTTGTGATCAGTAAGATCATCTGCGTACGCCACTTTTTCTGTAATGAATTCCTGTGCGATAAGGCTCAAAACGGTCTTTAAGTCAGGCAAGTCCTTTGCCAAAGCAAGATCCACGCGCCAAGCATCAGACGGGATTGGAAACCCCGCATCGCAGACAATCATTAGGTCGCCATGCCCCATTGAAGCAATGGCGTGGTTTAATTCTGAGTTTAATAAAGCACCGCGTTTCATATTGTTTCCTTAGTCCAATGAGTTTTAAAAAGTGCGTCCACTTCTTGGCGTTTTGGGAGTGAGGGAATAACCCCAAGCCGTGTGCAAGCATGAGCCCCACAGCATGTTGCAAAGCGCACCGCATCCAACAGGTCTCGCCCTTCGCCTAAAGCTACAGCAAGACCTGAATTAAAAGCATCACCCGCGCCCGTAGTGTCTACGACGTCGACCCGCGGCGTTTGCACCATCGCATCGATCTCGTCGGTCAGAACCAACGCGCCCCCTGGACCCATTGTCACAATGACTGTTCCAACACCGCGTTCTCGAAGCAGTCCCGCTAGCTGCCGAGTGGGAGTTGGGTCATCCGCGGGGAGCCCCATCAGAATTCTTAGTTCTGTTTCATTCGGTGTTAGGTAATCGACATGTTCAAACAGAGTATCAGGTAGAGCAGCGGCGGGAGCGGGATTGAGAATAGTGCGTGCGCCGCCTTGCTTCCCGAGTTCCATCGCGCGCGTGGCAGCTGCGACAGGGATTTCTAAAACGGTCATGACAATATCGCTGTTAGCTATCAGTTCTTGCTGATCCTGCACAAACGCCGCATCCATTAAATCGTTCGCCCCCATATCGAGGATGATAAAATTCTCACCGGCATCATTTAATACAATTACCCCAGCGCCTGTCGCCTTATCCCCTGTACGACGGACCCCCGAGGCATCGACACCCTCCGCCTGATATAAGTCGTCTGCAACCGCTGCGAGATGATCTTTTCCGAGGCACGTAATCAAAGACGATTTTGCACCCAACCTAGCAGTGCCCACAGCCTGATTTGATCCCTTACCGCCAGGGCCAAAATTAAAGTCATTCCCCCGCAGGGTCTCTCCGAATACCGGCATGGTGGCTGTCCGAATTGTCATTCCAACGGCGAAGCTGCCGACCACTGTTATATTTGTCATTTTTCCTCCTTCACGCAGCATGGTGCCGCGATCGTGTCGCAAGCGCCATAATGCGCTCTTCGGTGATTTCAGCTCCAGAAAGCCGCCCGGAGATTTGCCCATCAGCCATGACTAAAACTCGCGATGTGTGAAGCATGATTTCCGGAAGCTCAGACGAAATCATCAAGATAGCCATACCTTGCGAAGCCAGATCCTTTAGGATGTCATAAATTTCAGCTTTGGCACCAACATCAATTCCACGTGTCGGTTCGTGCAAAATCAAGAGCCCGGGATCTGTTGCGAGACCGCGAGACAGAATGATTTTCTGCTGATTGCCCCCCGACAATGTAGAAACTGCCTGCCCAAGCGCGGACACTTTGGTATCGAATTTTGACATATAGGTCTGCGTCGTTTTGTGGATGAGACTCTTGTTCAAAAAACCATGTCGAGTGAATTTCCCAAGAGCAGAAGCGACTGTATTTTCCGCTACTGACATTGACAACAGCGCCCCTGCCCCGCGGCGATCTGCGGGGATGTAAGCCATCCCAGCAGCGATGGCGTGCCGCGGACGTCCTGAAGCAACACGAATTCCCTTCATATACACCTCACCCGCGCGGCCAATCATACCAAATATCGCGTCTGCCAGAACGTCTTTACCGCTATCAGGTAAACCTGCGATGCCCAGGATCTCACCAGATGATACATCAAACGTCACATCGTCAAATATCCCCGGCACACACAGACCACGCAGTTCCAACGTAGGCGCTTTGATCTGAGAAACCGAATTTGCACAGGTAGAGTACTGATCGGACGTTACGACATCGCGCCCAACCATGTGAGCTACCAGCGTATCAGTGGTAGTCTCTGCGGTGTTGTCAAAACTAGTGATTAACCGACCGTCGCGCATAACGCTGATCCGATCGGCCAAGGCAAGCACCTCTTGGAGGTGATGTGACACGTAGACGACTGAAACACCTTCAGAACGCAAACCGCGCACCACCTCAAACAACTTTTCACTTTCGGCCGGCGACAACGCAGAATTTGGTTCATCTAACACTAACATGCGAGCATTTTGGTTCACTGCGCGCGCAATTTCGACCATCTGTTGCTGTGCCACTGACAGCTCTGCGACAGGCGTCTCAGGGTCTAGACCTTCCATTCCCAGTCGTTTCAGCACCGACGATGCCGCATGACCAGCGCGCATGCTAGATAAGCGCGAAAATGGATTGCGACGGGCCAACTCAGGCAACATTACGTTTTCACCAACTGAAAGGTTCCAACACAACGATAATTCTTGATAAACTACACGGATACCGGCGGCCTGACTTGCTAACGGCGTAGGCAAAACCGTATCTTTCCCATCTACACGAATTACGCCACCGTTGGGCTGGATCGCTCCCGAAAGCACGTTCATCATCGTACTTTTGCCCGCACCGTTTTCGCCGATCACGGCATGTACTTCGCTAGGGCGAAAGTCGATGGACACGGTGTCCATCGCAACAACACCTGGGTATTTTTTGGTCACGTCGATTAGTTCGATAATCGGTTTCTTGGTCATCGGTCCATCCTGATAGTGGGATCGGCCCTTAATGGGCCAACCCCATCCGCATTACATCGCGCTGTCGATGTTTTCAGATGTGAAGATACCGACACCAGTATCAAGATCGTCGATAGTTTCACCGTTCAGGAACTGAACCAACAGACTCACCGCCTCAAAACCTTGCCGTGATGGCGCTTGGTCAATCGTCACCTGCACGGCCTTTGCAATCACCAAATCGACAGTTTGATCCAACAGGTCAAACCCAACAACTTTAATCGTGCCTGACTGACCGTTGCGTTTCACCCATTCTCCAGCCGCAGGAGTTGAACAGCATTCAAGTGAGAGGATCCCGGTGATCTCTGGATCGGCCAACATTGCGTTCTCGATAGCAGAGTAGATTTCTTGTGGATCGGTTCCAGTATTGAGGGTGCGTACGACCTCGATACCTTCCGAAGCCTCTAGCACCTCACGCGCACCGCCTTCGCGATCCAACGACCATTGCGCGGCGGCATCAATGGTGGTGATCATCACTCGGCCTTTACCGTCCAATACGTTGACCATCTGTTCACCTGCGTCACGACCGGATTGGACTAAATCCTGTCCAGCAAAAACTAGGCGCTTAGAGTCTGGGTTATCAGTATTGTAACTAATTACCGGAATACCGGCATCAATCACGCGGTCGATCAGAGGAGAAAGGGCGTCTGTCGACACAGCAGAAATCGCCAAACCGTCAATTTCGGCCATGAGAGTTTCTATTTCCGAGATTTGACCATCAGCATCAGCTCCAACTGGACCGATAAAACGCGCATTAGCGTTAAGTTCCGCATCGGCCCTTTCGACGCCCTGCCTTACGAAGGGTGCAAACTCGTTAGACACATCGTGATAGCTGACCATTATATTCAATGGCTCACCAGACGCGACCTTTTCCGCGATCCGAGGTGCAAGAGCGAAATCTGCAACATTTACGGGTTCTGCGATGACGCTCATCGGCGCAAACGCCATGAAACTTACGCCGGCCAAGGCGGTAATTGTTCGAAACATAAGGTAGTCCTCCCTTTAGAATTTATTTTAGAATTCCCCTTAATGACCAGACTCCTCAACCTGGACGGGGATCGTCTGTCGTTCTTTAAGTGGTTCGGCTACGCGTACTCCATTTATCGATGGCTACAGCGATGATGATGACGAGCCCGATCATGACTTCTTGGGTGAAGGGCGAGACCCCTTGAAGGACCAGTCCGTTGCGCAAGACCCCAATGATTAGTACTCCAAGTACGGTGCCGAGTACGGTTCCAACGCCACCTGACAAAGATGCACCACCAACAACGACAGCTGCGATCACATCGAGTTCGAGCCCTAAACCGGTGCGCCCAGCTTGCCCCGAAGGCAGAAACGCCATGGACAAAATACCCGCCAAAGCAGCCAGTAGCCCCATGATAACAAATGTCCAGATCTTGACGCTTTCGGCGTGAATCCCTGAAACGCGCGCTGCTTTAGCACTCCCCCCGACAGCGAAGACTCGAAATCCAAATGCAGTGCCAGACAGCACGAGCCAGCCTAGCAAAGCGACCGCCGCAAAAAATACAAGCTGCATCGGGACCAACCCAAACAAGTAGCCCTGTCCCATAAATTCGAACTTTTCGAGCACCTGTGGTAGAGCGCCATTACGCGTATTCACGGTCACAGGTTGGCCGTCGGTCATCAGTAATGCAACACCGCGCACAATGGATAGCATGCCCAATGTCGCAATCAGAGACGGCAGCCGCCCGTAAGTTGATAACAAGCCGTTGATCAAGCCAATACTCGCACCGAGCATAAGCCCCGCCATGAGCGCCGGAACTAGCCCCCACCCCATGACAATAAGCATCCCAGATCCCAAACCAGAAAGCGCATACGTGGATCCAACTGAAAGATCTATTTCGCCCGAAATCAGTACGAATGTCATACCTACAGCCATGATACCAAGTAGCGAAACCTGTCGCCCGACGTTCAAAAGATTGATCGAACTTAAAAAGCTAGAAGTAGAGAAGCTTAGAAAAACGCACATGACAACAAGGGCGAGAAAAACGCCAAGTTCCTTCCGACCTGCAATACGCGACCACAGCGAGGGGCGCGACACTTGCCGTCGTCCCATAGGTTCAGATGCGGTATTTGCTCTGCTCATTCTGCTGCTGCTTTAGCCGTCATGAAACTTCCTGCTGGCACTGTGTCCAGCTTTTGGAAGTGACCATAATCACGGTTTTGGATAAATGGCGCATTATGAACTGCATTATAAGAGCAGATATAGCCCCAGCGGTAGGTATCGCTATTGTTCGCATCTGAGCGATGGAGCAAGTTGCAATGAAAGATCAGTGCATCGCCAGGTTCCATCTCGACGTATACATGTTCGTAGCGCTCGACCGCAGCATCGAGGTAAGGCTTGTCAACGTTGGTCTGCCCATCTTCACGGATATGCTCGATACGTCCCGCGATATGGCTCCCCTTAAGGACCTGTAGGCAACCGTTCTCTTTGTTGGCCGGGTCAAGCGAGATATAAATCGACAACATTTCTGGACTAAGGCATCCATTGTTGTACCAGTAGCCATAGTCTTGGTGCCATTCCCACGCACCGCCTTCACGTGGCTGTTTCATGGTCATTTTGTGGCTGTAAAGATAGATCTCCTCGCCAATCAGTGCTTCGGAAATACGCACCATACGCTCATCACGTGCTAACATTCCGTACTTGTCGTCGCCCGCTGTATTCCAAAGCTTCAAGAGCGTAGCATTGCCAGCCTTGTCGCCTTTTTTCATCACACTGTCGCCCTTACTCTCTTCTTCGAGCTGCAATCGTGAGCTTTCTCTAAAATCAGAAACTTCGTCCGGATCCAAAAACCCTTTACGAATGAAATAGCCATCGACCTCGTAGGCGCGCATCTCGGCCTTAGTTGGTACTAGCATAGAACCCTCCATTTTCATGTTCGACGCCGCGCGCCGATCTCCTCAGTCACCAGCTTGTCACAGGGCTGAACAGTATCTCAATGGACAGATCGACCCTTGCAATGTATAAAACGCGCATGTCTACTTTACGATCTTCTTCAGTCGTCCAAATTTCTCACCACTTTAAGCCGAATCCCGAAATCAAGACTGGACTGACTACCGTCCTGAGGTCTGGCTGGGTAATGGCATCAGCTGGTAGGGGGATAAGGCGAGATAATTGTCCGGGAGACGACGTTCTCTATTGCCTGTCAGGTCGTGGTAAGGTGGAAACTGGAGGAAAAACATTTGACGTGGGGCCCGGTCAATTGATTTGGATTGACGGCAGCCGACCCCATGCACATTTAGCAAATGACGAAGATCCCTGGTCGGTTATGTGGTTCAGGTTGGCCGGCGCCGACACGAGCCATTTGCGACATCGCATATTGAAGGAAGAACAATATCGAATAGACGTCGATAACGCGTCAGATCTGATTAGTTGGTTTCAGAGCCTTTTTGACACCATGGCGTCACGTGAAGTGAACACTGATCTGAATTTGCACGTCGCAGTCGCCAAATTTTTGCAGCTGGTAAGCGCCGAAAACGCTCCGCCTACCATATCAGACTTACCAGTTGCGTTACGCAGGTTAACCCATGCGATTCGATCCTCACCGCACCTATCGTGGACCGAAGTTGAAATGGAAAAATCAGCTGGGATTTCGCCATCTCAAATTCGGCGACTTTTTCGCCAACATTTGGATAGCACGCCTCGTGATTTTTTACGCAAAGAAAGGATCCTGATGGCGCAATCAATCATGTTGGAAAGCACTACTCCGTTGTATGAAATCGCCCAAACTTGCGGTTTTTTTGATGCTTACCATTTTAGTCGCGATTTCCGCCGTGTTGTTGGTAGCTCTCCGAAAGATTGGCGTTTGATGGAAATGGGGGTCTAAGTTTAAGAGACTAGCCCGCGCCAAGCTACTTAACTGACATAGAATTAAATTTCTCTGAGCACTGCAATGAGATGCCTTGACCCGGATTCGCGTGAAATTTCCACTATTTGAGCTCGTTGTTTTTTTCTATCTCTGATCCATTCAGTCAGTTCTTAGAGTGGTATTTTTTGTGGTATTAAAATTAGATAAGAAATATTTAATTATTAATTACAGATACTTGCGAACAATAGGATGCGGACTGTCTCTCCGCCATTTTACCGTTTTCTTGATGTGACTGAGCATGCGTAAGCACAAAAAAGGTTCGATGCTGCAAACTGATTTTGGTCTCAGCTGTGCTGTCATCGTCATGCTGAACTAACCTAGAGAGCGGGTTCTCGAGTATTTTAGGATGGCATCAACCCTCCTTACAAAGCGAACAAATAGGTGCCGATTTTTGGAGAAATGGCGCAGCAGATCAACATTGACCCCACGCCAACCTGGAAAAACCAGAAGCACGGCCAGCAATGGATCGACACATTGCGTGATTATTCCCTTGCTCTATTTTGGGCAGTCAAGCGCTGCACAACACTGTCAATGGCTCAGACGAACCGCCCGCTGGAGCGCGTCTAACACGCTAAGGGCTGTTTGCCCGAACCTAAACCGAAGAATATAAATTGGCGGGCCGCAGCTTTCGGCAGATAGATCCTATGACGAGACGCTTGCCAGTTTAGCCGCCTTTGGTCGCGCCGGACATCTGCGTCACATTCGACGACGGTTGCATCCCCTGTTTCCATTGGCTTGGCGGAACGCCGGTCTCTCGCAAAAACTCACGATTGAAGTTCGACTTTGTGTTGAATCCGCTCTCCAGCATCGCGCTGGTGACGTTCGCGCCGTCCTCGATCAGCTTACAGGCATGGCGCACGCGCCAAGAATTTACGTAGCGCGAGACATTGGCACCAGTCGCGCGATTGACGGCCATGGAAAGACGTTTCTCGGGCAGATGAAGACGACGTGCCAGCCGCGACAAGGTAAGGTTTGGATCAAGGTGCATAGGCTCGCGTTTCAGAAATGCCTCAAGTGCTGCCAGAATTTCGATGTCTTCGTTGCTCGTTTCTCTGGGCGGCGGGCCTGCCTCGGCTGACTCTTCGCCAGCCACACCCGATGCGGATGGGCTACCACTGAGCAACCCCAAAAGCACAAGGACGAGCGACGAAGAGAAGGTGATCAACCATCCGGCCCAGTGTTCGTTGCCCGTCATGAATGCAACGGCGATGAACACATCGCTGAGGGCCGGCGCAATTAATGCCCACCCCAAGACCTGCCAAAGAACTCTTGGAACGCGCCCGGCGTCCAACCGGGCGAGAGGCATGTCCGTGGCGCTGTGCAACAGATAAAGGATCGCACTGCCATAGCCTGCAAACAAGAGAGGCACGATGACATCCGTCGTCTCAGGCGCGAAGATCCGACAAAACAGGGTAAAGGCAGGTGTTGCGCTGTGAAGCATTGCGTGGCGGACCGGTACCCGACTGATCAGGGCATCCTGCAATGTGATCCACGCAAGCGGCGGAATGACCGTGGCACTGACCGGCAGAACGGGCCTAAGCCAAGCCATGTCATATCCGACGACCATCGCGACCAGAAACGATTGCATTGCGCAGGCGGCAAGAAAGGCGACCAGCAGCGGCCTGCCCTCTGACAGCAGTGTGCGGATCGCAAGATAGGCGAGAACGATGGCGGCAAAGGCAGGGATCGGGAGCATGGGCATGACGCTACTATTATCCAGAATCCCGATTGTGACGACCTGAATCCCGAAAACAGGACGCGATAGCCCGCATTTTTCCGCAAATCCAGTGGCATGCGTTCAACAACGGAGGTTCCCATGAAACGCCTTGCTCTTCTTTCCCTGCTTGCCCTGTCCCACGCCGTTCCGGCTGCGGCGGATATGCTGCCCGGCTACGACCGGTTCGATTTGACGGCTGATCACCGCGCGCGTCCGATTGCGGCCTCTGTCTGGTATCCGGCAGCTAACCCCACCTATCGCGCGCCAGTCGGGGACGGCCCCATCTTTGACCCGACCTTCGCGTTCATCGGTCCCGCCATCCAAGAGGGCGCGCACCCGCTTGTTCTTGTTTCACATGGTTCAGGCGGCAACGCAGATAGCTTGGGATGGCTGACAAGTGGCCTTGTTGCGAACGGCGCGATTGTATTGGCTGTGGACCATCCCGGCTCGACCAGCGGCGATAGTTCGCCGCGTCGCTCAGTCGATCTTGAAGCGCGTGCCAATGACCTGAGTGCCGCGCTCGATATGGTCCTCGCCGACCCCGCCTTTGCGCCCTTTATCGACCCGGATCGGATCGGCGTCGTCGGATTTTCCCTCGGCGGCGCAACGGCTCTGGGGTTGGCTGGTGTCCGCTTCGATGGTGCAGCGCAAGACAGAAACTGTAGCACTGGCCCAGAGGCCGCCGATTGCGTTTTCTTCCGCCTCGGCGGTGTGCGTTTCGCTGATTATCTCGGTTTTGCAGCCGATGCGCGCGATCCGCGTATCTCACGCGCCGTGATTGTCGACCCGGGCTTTGGCGGTGCCGCTGATCCAGCAACGCTTCAGGGCGCTTTGGCGGGGATGACCCTCATCAATCTGGGTGACGCAGACAGACTAAGAGCTGCTGACGTCGGACCAGATGGCAATGACCTCGCCAACAGGTTGCCCGATGCGTCCTATGTTGAGATTGCACCCGCAAACCACTTCACCTTCCTCGGCACCTGCGAACCGCGTGCTGCCGTATTGCTTGAAGAGGAACAGGACGACCCGATCTGCACGGACCCATCAGGCACGGACCGCGCCGCTGTGCACACACAACTTATTGATGAAATTGCGTCTGGGCTTGGCCTCTAAAGCGGCCTCGTCAAATCCATCCTTAACATTGCCGCCTCCTGCGAACGTCGCGGGCGGCGACGAGCATTACAGAAACTCTGTCGTTCTGCTAGGGTCTGATTTCACGAGTATGTAGTCCTTGGTGCAGGTGCCGCGAATTGGCGCTTTGTCCGCTAAGTAGACATCGGCGCAATGCGCAGCGAGTGGCTCTTTCAAACCCGAAGCAACCGACGCTGCAAGACGCATAGATGTCTGCTCTTGCCTTAGCCTGCGGGTCACCCTGTCATCCCAAGGCTTGCCTGCATCATGAATTGCGCGCCGATTGGGCGTGTGGCGGCTCCAATTGCACGGGCCTTGCCGCCGATGCTACCACCTTCGATGCGGGGCTGAATTAGGCCTCGCGTGTCTTGCGTCTCGACGTATCGGCGTACGCGGCTGACCAGATCGTTACGGACGCTGACGGGGAAAGCACCGTCGATCAGGACCGCTTCGAAATCAATGACCGAGCATGTAGATAGGGCTGCCTTCGCCAGTTCTTGCGCGGTTTGCCCCAGCCAAGGGTCAACATAGCGTGATAACGCATGCCAGCTTTCGGGGTCCGACCAAAGTTGCTGTGGATCAATATCAACTTCACGCAAACGTAGCTCCAGTTGATGGATCGACGCCATATCGACTAACTGCATACTTTCGCCGTGTGGGCCGATACTGCGCAGCGATCCAAGAGCGCCCGCGTTTCCTTGCCGCCCTTCAAAGACCGAATTGTTCAAAACAATTCCACCGCCGATGAATGCGCCAATAAAGAAGTAGGCATAGTCCCGAAACTCTTTGCCCCGCCCATAGGTGTGTTCGGCCTGACAGGCAGCAGTCGCATCGTTCAACAGAAGCACGGGCAATTGCGTTCGTAACTGCGCTTCCGTCTTCAGGTCGATACCTTCCCAAGGTGCAAAGGCAGCAGAGATGTCCATTGACGAGTCCGGCCAGTTCCACATCTCGAACGGAGCTGCAATTCCTATGCCGCAAATTCGCGCGGCATGATCCGGGTCCATCGCCTCTGTGATGCTGCGGACACCGTCCTCAAGGAACGCAAAAATATCGGCGGGAACAGGAACGGGATAGGTCAACTGTCGTTCTTCACGCAACTCACCACTCAGGTCGATCAGCACCAGATCGGCGGACCTGCGCCCGATCTTCAGGCCAAACGAAAACACGCCGTTAGATGCCAGACGCATCGGAATTGATGGCTTCCCGACTTTTCCACGCACTGGGTCTCCGCGTTCAAGAATACGCTCTCCTTCCAGACGACGCAGAATGCTCGACACCGTGGGCGGGGAAAGTTTTGCGAGCTTTGACAAATCGCTTCCCGGCATCGGACCGTTACGCTGCAACAGCGACAGCAAAAGCCGTTCGTTATGATCTCGAACGCCCTTCTGGCTTAGGCCGGTGCTAATTGATCTGATGAGTCCGTCTTCCATGACGTGCACCATAACAGCCATATTATGCGGGTAAACAAGTTAATAAGAAAAGTTAACTAATTAATTGACAGATGCCGTCGAATCGCATCAGCTTGCGTTAACCGGCCAGCAAATACTGGTCGCATCAGCGTTAGAGTGGAGGCTCTGACCTATCAATAGTCTGGGAGGACATCATGAAAAAATTGCTCATCGGCACGGCTCTTGCTGCCATTACATCTGCTGGTTCCGCTATGGCTGACGGCCATGCCGTATCCGCGTGTTTAATCACCAAAACCGACACCAACCCGTTCTTCGTCAAAATGCGCGAAGGGGCAGAAGCCGCCGCTGCTGAAGCTGGTGTCACCCTGCGGTCATTCGCAGGTCAGGTTGATGGCGATCACGAAACACAGGTCGCAGCGATCGAAACATGCATTCTCGACGGTGCATCCGGTATTTTGCTGACGGCGTCCGATACATCATCCATCGTTGGCGCTGTTACACAGGCTCGCGATGCTGGCCTTCTGGTCATCGCACTGGACACGCCGCTTGATCCGGTTGACGCAGCAGACGCGACATTCGCGACTGATAATTTCTTGGCAGGTGAATTGATTGGACAGTGGGCTGCGGCAAAATTGGGCGATGACGCTGCCGACGCAAAAATCGCTATGCTCGATCTTGCTGTTTCCCAGCCAACGGTTGGCGTTCTGCGTGACCAAGGATTCCTACAGGGGTTTGGCATTGATCTAGCTGACCCGAACAAGTGGGGCGACGAAGATGATGCAAGGATCGTTGGCAACGACGTGACTGCGGGCAACGAAGAAGGTGGACGTACTGCGATGGAAAACCTTCTCGCCGTCGATCCTGACATCAACGTTGTTTATACGATCAATGAACCGGCGGCTGCGGGCGCATATGAGGCGCTGCGTTCCATCGGTCGTGAAAGCGACGTTCTGATTGTATCCGTCGATGGCGGCTGTCCTGGTGTTCAGAACATCGCTGACGGTGTAATTGGCGCAACATCACAGCAATATCCACTGCGCATGGCAGCGCTCGGTATTGAAGCGATTGCAGCATACGCCGCAGAGGGCACATTGCCCGAAAATACGCCTGGTAAAGACTTTTTTGACACAGGCGTTGCCTTGGTCACAGATCAGCCAGTCGATGGTGTTGAAAGCATTTCTGTTGCCGAAGGCACCGAGCTTTGCTGGGGCTAATCCACAGCTCCAGCATCTCACTGTAGAAGCAACGCAAGGGGCGGGTACGTTGCCCGCCCCTCTTTTCAAAGTGGGATATGATCCTGCATGATATCCAATTTATAACAAGGGGATCGAATAATGTCTGGCAACGCCGACGATTTTGAAGCCGCCATTAAGCCACCTACAGCAGACACCGTGGCGTCGTTCACGGAGCGCAAGGGATTTCTTGCGAGGTTGCAACACGCCCTGCACGTGAACCCTGCGCTTGTGCCGCTGTTCGTTCTCCTCGCGTCGATTATCCTGTTTACGCTTTTGTTGGGGTCAAGGTTCCTCTCTCCCTTTGCGCTGACCTTGATCCTTCAACAGGTGCAAATCGTCGGTATTGTTGCTGCTGCTCAAAGCCTTGTCATCCTTACCGCAGGTATCGACCTGAGCGTCGGTGCAATCGCGGTCCTGTCTAGCGTCATCATGGGTCAATTCACGTTCCGGTACGGCATCCCTGTCGAAATCGCAGTCGCGCTTGGCCTTGCATTCGGCACATTGATCGGGTCGATCAACGGCTGGTTGGTCGCAGTGATGAAGCTGCCGCCTTTCATCGTTACGCTCGGCATGTGGCAAATCGTTTTAGCCGCAAACTTCTTGTATTCCGCAAATGAAACGATCCGCAGCCAAGACATCGAACAAAACGCGCCGTTGCTTCAGTTCCTTGGGTCCACGTTCAAGATCGGTGCAGATGCGGACGGACGCGGCGGGGCCACATTCACCTTTGGCGTGATCGCAATGGTCCTGATCTTTGCCTTCCTTGCTTATGCACTCAAACACACCGCATGGGGACGGCATATCTATGCCGTGGGGGATGACCCTGATGCAGCACAGCTTTCAGGTGTGAATGTAAAACGCACCCTGATTTCGGTCTATGCGGTTACTGGCTTCATCTGTGCCATTGCGGGATGGGCCCTTATCGGTCGTATTGGGTCAGTCAGCCCAACCTCTGGTCAACTGCTCAACATCGAAAGCATCACGGCTGTGGTTATTGGCGGCATCTCGCTGTTCGGTGGACGCGGGTCAATCATGGGGCCGTTGTTTGGCGCTCTTATTGTTGGTGTGTTCACCCTTGGTCTTCGCCTTGCCGGTGCTGATGCACAATGGACATTCCTTCTTATCGGCGCGCTGATCATTGGTGCTGTCGCAGTAGATCAGTGGATCAGAAAGGTCTCAGCATGACTTTGATGGAAAACATCGCGAATGGGACGATAGAACCCATCCTTAAGGGCCGTGGCTTGGTTAAGCGGTATGGCAAAGTCACAGCACTCGATCATTGTGATTTCGATCTCTACCCTGGTGAAATTCTGGCCGTCATCGGTGACAACGGCGCGGGTAAGTCATCCTTGATCAAAGCGGTATCTGGGGCCGTGATCCCAGATGAGGGCGAAGTGTTCCTTGAGGGAAAACAGGTGAACTTCACATCCCCGATTGATGCTCGCAAAGAAGGGATCGAGACGGTTTATCAAACCCTCGCGATGTCGCCTGCCCTCTCTATTGCTGACAACATGTTTATGGGGCGCGAAATTCGCAAGCCAGGCTTTCGTGGCAAATGGTTGCGCCAGTTGGATCGTCCCAAAATGGAACAAGTTGCCCGTGACAAGCTGTCAGAGCTTGGCCTGATGACGATCCAGAACATCAACCAAGCGGTTGAGACACTGTCGGGCGGCCAACGTCAGGGTGTGGCTGTCGCACGTGCTGCGGCCTTTGGCTCTAAGGTCATTATCTTGGACGAACCAACGGCGGCCTTGGGTGTCAAAGAGTCTCGGCGTGTGCTGGAACTCATCCTCGATGTCCGTTCTCGTGGCATCCCGATCATCCTGATCAGCCACAACATGCCTCATGTGTTTGAAGTTGCGGATCGCATCCACGTGCATCGCCTTGGCAAACGTCTGTGCGTGATCGACCCCAAAGACTACACAATGTCGGACGCGGTTGCGTTTATGACAGGCGCGAAGGAAGCTCCTGCATAGCTTCAGTCCGGCTTCGGTTACTCAACACTTGCTTCAGAAAACGGCCATTGGTGCAAAACTTGCGAAAGTTGGCCGTTTCTAATCGTTAGTGTCGGTACGTTGATCGTCGTCGTTTGCAGCGTGGTAAGACCAAGCAAGACTTGGATGTCAGTCCCACTTAAACGCAAGTGGGTGGCGAAGCTGAGCCGCATTGTGAGGAAGGCGCGTCACGATCGGCATCCGGCTGCTGTCGATATCTTCGATCTTAAAATGTGACACCTCACGGCCGCGCAGCCGTCGCCCTAAGCAACACTGAACGTTGCCCGGCACTTTATGTAGGTCGATGATGGCCACCTCAAGAATTCCCATGGCCCTACTCGGGGCTGAGCACGATGGGGATTTTCTTGGCCGCCCGCGGATTACTTGAAGTATGAAACGCCCAAAACCGTGCAGGACACGCTCCGTGCAAAGGCTATGTTTATTTCCAAACTTTAGTCCTTGACTAATTCAAACCTAAAGTACTTTACTGACCCAAATTCATGCTAATTAGGGCGGAAATTGCTTTGCACCCAAAGTTAAACAGACTCTTTTCACTGTCCGGAGCCATAGCAGGTGCGGGTTTCGGACTGCTTGCGCTTATCGTTTCGGCAGACATTCTGATACGGAACATGGGTTTGGCCAAATGGCCGTGGCTGAACGAGCTGACAGAATACCTGTTGACCGTCTCGACCTTTGGTGGCGCGCCGTGGGTGTTACGTCAGGCTGGGCACGTGAACGTCGATATTTTGTTGCGTGTTGTGCCTGCGGTCATTGCCACGGTTCTGTTGCGTGCGTCTTATGCGCTGGGTTTGGCCATTTCGGTCATCGTGACATGGCTGGCGGTCTCAGCTGCGCGTGATAGCTTTAGCTCTGGTTCAATTGTCTTCAAAAATCTCGTCTTTCCCGAATGGTGGATGATGGTCCCTGTCATCTGGTGTTTTGCGCTGTGCAGCGTCGAATTTCTGGCGCGCCTCGCTTGGGGAGAAGATCAATGATCTGGTCAGAAATCCTGTTGATGATGATCTGTCTGCTCGCCGTACAATTCGCAATCGGACTGCCTGTGGCCTTTGCGTTTTTAGGGGCCAATCTGATTGGCGCTTGGATATTCTTGGGCGGAGAAGCCGGGCTTGTGCAACTGGTGCGCAACGCCTCCGGTTCGGTTAACTCTTTCGCGCTGGCCCCCATTCCGCTTTTCGTTTTAATGGGCGAATTGTTGTTTCACACAGGCCTCGCATACAGAGCGATTGACGCTGTGGAAAAGATGTTAGTGCGCCTGCCCGCGCGTTTAGCCTGCGTGACAGTTGTGGGCGGCACTACGTTTGCGGCACTTTCGGGGTCCTCCATTGCCAATACGGCGATGTTGGGGGGTACGCTGTCGCAAGACATGTTGCGCCGTGGCTATTCACCAACGCTGACCTTTGGACCTGCGATGGCGGTTGGTGGCATCGCAGTCCTAATACCACCCTCGGCACTTGCGGTCATGTTAGGATCGTTGTCGGGCATATCCATCTCACAACTATTGATCGGCGGCCTACTGCCCGGTCTGCTTATGGCTGTGTCGTTTTTGGTATTCGTTATTCTGACGGCTGTTTGGTCACCGTCCAGCGCCCCGCGCGAAGACAAGACGGTGATCTTGTCCAAGCGCGAGCGGTATGTCCCATTCCTCCGGGATGTGGTGCCTTTGTCCGGCATCTTTTTCGCGGTCATCGGTGGCATGTTAACAGGCATTGCCACACCCACAGAAGCGGCGGCACTTGGATCAATTGCGGCCCTGATTGCCACCATAGCTTACCGCAAGCTCAACCTGACCAATCTCGTGAAGTCACTAATGGAAACCGCAAAGGTTTCGATTTCGATCCTGTTCATCATTGTCGCCTCGATGACGTTCTCGCAGATCCTGTCCTTCTCGGGCGCCACGTCAGGCTTTATGCAAGTCATCCGCGATGTTGATCCAACACCGATGGTTCTGATCCTGACAATGCTCGGTATCATCTTGGTTATGGGGTGCTTGATCGACCAGATTTCGATCATGATGATCACCCTGCCCTTCTTTATGCCAATCGCCCAATCCGCGGGTATTGATCCGGTTTGGTTGGGTCTGATGATGCTGGTTGCGATCGAGTTAGGACTGCTCACACCGCCTTTCGGACTGTTGCTGATGGTCATGCAAGGATCCAGCCGACAAACACCGCTTCTGCAAATCTATAAGGCGGCCGTGCCCTTTATCCTGATCGAATTGGCTGTCTTGGCGCTCATGTTGTTCGTGCCAGCGCTGACAATGTTCCTGCCGTCCCTACTTCACTGATCCCTACATTCATCCAACGGAGACACATAATGACTTTCAACGCCAAAACATTCGTATTTGCCACCACGGTAGCAATATCCGGCCTCGGCAGCATGGCCCAAGCCGAGGAAGTCGTCCTGCGTGCGGTATCGGCGTTCCAACTCGGCACCGTCTTTTACGATCCGTTTGAAAGCTTTGTTGAGCGTGTGAACGAGAACGGCAAAGGGATCGTGCAGATCGACGTTATCGGTGGCCCCGAAGCAATGCCACCATTCGAAGTGGGTAACGCACTGCGCGGTGGGATCATTGATCTGGCCAACACGACAGCCGTCTATCACGCAAACCTCGTTCCCGAGGGCATGGCCATGACGCTGACCAATATGTCGATGGACGAGTTACGTGAAAACGGCGGCTATGATCTGCTTGACCAATTGCACCGCGACAAAGCCAAGATTCACTGGTTGGGGCGTCTTACACAGAACATCCAATACTACATCTATTTGTCGGAACTCCCCGACGGCGTCGACTTCGACGCATTGAAAGTCCGCTCTGCACCAGTTTACCAATCGTTCTTTTCCGCACTCGGTATCACGCCGGTCCAAACGGCCCCGGGCGAAGTCTTTACGGCACTGGAGCGCGGGACAATTGATGGATACGCGTGGCCGTCGCTTGGTGTGTTTGACCTTGGCTGGCAGGAAAAAACGGCGGCACGGATCGAGCCTGGCTTTAATCAGGTTGAGACGGGTGTTTATTTCAGCGATGCGAGCTGGAACGACCTGTCCCAAGAGCAGCAAGATTTCCTGACCGAACAGATGATCGCATTTGAAGGTGAAGCTGATCGCTACAACGCGCTTGCAGAGGCCGAATTTGCGCATCAGGCCGAATATGGCATCACAACGATCCAGCTAGAGGGCGAGCAATTGGACACCTTTGTTAAGATGTCCAACGAAGAAGGCTGGAAACCAGTCATGGCAGCAAGCCCAGACGCTGGCGGAAGACTGCGCGAGCTTCTGGTAAAGTAAATAATTGTGGTGGTGCGGTCTAGGTCGCACCACCTTTCGCACCGCCGCTGCGTCAAGGGCACGTGCATCAGCATCGTGGCAGGCGCGTGATATCTTCGCGATTTTGGCTCGCATTTTTGCTATTTCTGATCTGCTCACGAGATTCATCGTGTTGTTTGATATGAAGAATGGGGCCCTCTTTTTACTTATTCAGGCTTGTTTACAACGACTTGCTGGCAATCAGATCCGCACTTTCTCTCCGCCAACTTCCGCTAATGCGTTTACTGACGAGCGCTGACAGTTTCTCACTGAACAACTCGACTGAACCAGACCGAGCGCGGCCTGTCTTCTGACAAGCACCCTGCCCTGTCGTACTGCAATCCGCAGCGTCAATTTAGTTCTCAAAAAGTCGTCCACGCAGAACGATTTCCCAGACCGGACGCCTTATGCGCGACGCTGGTCCTGTCTTTGTTTGCGCCATTGAAGCATGCGTTAGACATGTTACGTGCCGCATTAACGAACGGAGAAATACAATGAACAAATCTTTAGCAACACTCGCACTTGCCCTCTCGACGTCCTTTGGCGCCGCACAGGCCGATACACTGAACGTGGGCATGTCGGGCGGCTACTTCCCTTTTACTTTCGTCAAGCTTGACGTTCTGCAAGGGTTCGAAGTTGATTTTATCAACGCAATCGCAGCTGAAACGGGCGACGATGTGAACTTTGTCACGATGTCGTTTTCCGGTCTGGTTGGCGCGTTGGAAACAGGTCGGATCGACACGATTGCCAATCAGATCACGATTACACCTGAACGCGAAGCAAAGTTCGCCTTTTCACAGCCCTATGTCTTTGATGGCGCACAAGTTGTGGTCAAAGAGGGCAATGAAGATACGATTGCTAGTGTTGAAGACCTCAGCGGCAAGACTGTCGCGGTTAACTTAGGCTCGAACTTTGAGCAATTGTTGAGCGAGCTGCCGAATGCCGATCAAATCGACATCCGCACTTACGAGAGCAATATTGCGCAGGACACCGCCCTTGGTCGCGTGGACGCTTTTGTGATGGACCGCGTGTCCTCTGCCCAGCTGATCGCGGAAAGCCCGCTGCCGCTGGCGCTTGCAGGCAAGCCGTTCAGCGAAATCCGCAACGCATTGCCGTTCCGCAATGACGAAGACGGCGTCGCCATGCGCAACCGCGTCGATGCGGCCATCACCACGTTGAAGGAAAACGGCACAATGGCCGAGATTTCTGAAAAGTGGTTTGGCGTTGATATCTCGGTCGCGGAGTAACCTTCATGCGAGCACTGGATTTCGCATACATGTGGGACTTGGTCCCCGTTCTTTTGGGATATGTTCCACTAACGCTGTTCATGGCGCTGGTGGGGATGTTCTTCGCGCTTATACTCGCGTCGGTCATGGCCGTTGAACGGGTGTTTCGCGTGCCAGTGCTCGACGTTTTTGTACGTCTTTTCATCAGCTTCTTTCGCGGCACCCCGCTGCTGGTACAATTGTTCTTGTTTTATTTCGGCTTGCCGCAGGTGCTGGCATTCTTGACCACGATTGATGGTGTCACGGCGACCATCATGGGGCTAACGCTGCATTTTTCTGCTTATATGGCCGAGAGTATTCGTGCAGCCATTCTGGGCGTGGATCGCAGCCAGTGGGAAGCCGCCCAAGCCGTTGGCATGACCCAGACGCAAATGATGCTTCAGATTATCCTGCCGCAAGCCGCACGTGTGGCAGCACCAACGTTGGTGAACTACTTTATCGACATGATCAAAGGCACCTCGCTTGCGTTCACCTTGGGCGTCACGGAACTGATGGGGGCGACACAAAAAGAGGCTGCGGGTAGTTTTCTATACTTTGAGGCGTTTCTGGTTGTCGCTGCGATCTACTGGATCATGGTCGAGGCGTTGTCCTTTGCCCAACGGCACTTGGAAACCTATCTGAACAAGGCGTATGCACGATGACCTCACATGCTGGCATTTCGATAAACGGACTGAACAAGTCCTTTGGCGAGACATCTGTTCTGAAAGATATCTCGTTGGACATTGCCCCGGGTGAACGTGTCGTTGTCATCGGCCCGTCAGGGACAGGCAAATCGACGCTGTTGAGGTGTCTGAATTATCTTGACCGACCAGACAGCGGCACCATTCGGGTTGGTGATCTGACGGTTAATCCGGCCAAAGCATCGCGATCTGACATTCTGGCCCTGCGCCGCAGGACGTCGTTTGTGTTTCAAAACTACGCCCTGTTTGCCAACAAAACCGCCCGACAGAACATCACGCAGGCGCTGATCACGGTCAAAGGTCAATCCAAAGCAGATGCACAGGCCCGCGCTGACGAGATTTTGCGCGAGACGGGTTTGGCCGATAAGGCAGATTCATACCCCGCAGCCTTGTCTGGCGGACAACAGCAGCGTGTCGGGATTGGTCGTGCAATGGCGCTAGATGCCGATTTAATGTTGTTTGATGAGCCAACGTCAGCACTTGACCCTGAATGGGTCGGCGAGGTTCTAGACCTCATGCGCCGCGTTGCTGAGAAACGTCAGACGATGCTGATCGTCACCCATGAGATGCAGTTCGCGCGCGAAATCGCGGACCGGATTATTTTCATGTCTGACGGGCAGATTGTCGAACAAGGCACACCCGAAAAGCTGCTAGAGACACCTGAAGATCCCCGCACCCAAGCGTTTTTGCGACGTGTTGCCAAGACTGGGTCTTAGTCACCGGACGGATTACGGTTTGGACGTCGCGTGTCGCAAGGGTCAGTTACGATTGCTTTTCTGCGGCGGCAGCGTCGTAGTTCGCACGTGCAGCATCAATCGCCGCAAGATTATCCAAGGCCCAATACCCCAACGCGCTGACCGGTTCGCGGAATGACTGGCCCATGGGTGTCAGATTATATTCCACTTTTGGCGGGATCGTCTGATGATATGTCCGGTTGACCAAACCGTCGCGTTCCAGTTCCTTTAGCGTGAGGCTTAGCATACGTTGAGAAATGCTCAAATTCCGCTTCAATTCGTTAAAACGAAGCGTTCCGTAGCGGGCCAGCGAAATAATGACGAGCACGCTCCAGCGATCACCGACACGCGATAAAACCTCGTTGATTCGTTGGCAGTCGGGGCATTGCTGTGAGTCTAACATGTCGGTTCCCTTTTTGTGACCGAGGTTCTTTTCTGTGCCTTCTTGTGGCTCAATTAGGTTCTCAATATATATCAGGTAACAAATGTATACCGCACCAAGTCAGTGCTCACAATAGGACCAATTTGATGACCAACAGCACCCTACTCGACCAGTTGAACTGGCGTTACGCAACCAAGAAGATGGATGCCACCAAGGTAGTTCCACAAGACAAGCTAGATGTCATCATCGAAGCAATCCGCATGACGCCCACATCCAGCGGCACGCAGCCCTTCGAGTTGATCGTTGTAACGAACCCCGACACATTGGCAGAGATTCAAAAAGCTGCGGGCGACCAAGCCCAGATCACCGATGGCTCGCACCTGTTGGTCTTTGCTGCATGGGATAACTACACAGACGACCGCATCGACGAGGTGACTGATCTAAATGTTGCGGCACGGGGCGATCTGCCAATGCTCAACGCTTACTACGACAATTTGAAAAGCAACTATGTGCCACGCGACGCCGAGGTGAACTATGCACATGCCGCCCGCCAAGCCTATATCGCGTTGGGCGTAGCATTGGTCGCGGCCGCCGAACAACAAGTCGACAGCACCCCGATGGAAGGTTTTGACCCAAGCAAAGTAGACGAGATTTTAGGCCTGTCAGAGCGCGGGTTACGGTCGGTTATATTATTGCCTCTGGGCTACCGTGATGCGTCCGGTGATTGGTTGTTGCCGATGAAGAAAGTGCGCAAGTCAGCTGAAACTATGGTCAGCTACGTCGCTTAATCCACGAGGTCATACCTCAAATTGCGCCCCAGCCCAAGCAGGTTTCGACCATGTCGTGCTTGGGTCCGCGCAAATCTCATTCAAGAAAGTGAACAAAATGTCCCTGCCCGATACATACCTTCAGATGATTTCCACTGTCAGTGCCGATGGTGAACTGCAAATGCGCCTTGCTGAAAAGCAGATGCCGACACCAGGTCCAGACGAAGTCTTGGTCCGCGTAGAAGCCGCCCCGATCAACCCGTCAGACCAAGGCGTGATGTTTGGCTGGTCCTCGATGGACAAGGCCACATCAACAGGCACAGGCGCCGACACGGTGCTTAAGGCGCCAGTGTCAGAGCATGGCATGGACGTGATGAAAGCGCGTGTTGGTCAAGACCTGACCATTGGTAACGAAGGCAGCGGTACGGTCGTTGCTGCTGGTGAAAATGCTCAAGAGCTTATGGGCAAAGTGGTTGGCCTGATGGGCGGCGAAATGTATGCGCAATACCGCCTTGTGAAAGCTGCGATGTGTTTGCCGCTAGGACCGGATCACACTGCAAAAGATGGTGCCGCCTGTTTCGTCAACCCGCTGACCGCGTCATCTATGGTCGAAGTCATGCGGCTTGAGGGGCACACAGCCCTCGTTCATACAGCCGCCGCGTCAAACTTGGGCCAGATGTTGAACCGCATCTGTCAAGCTGACGGCGTGCAACTGGTCAATGTCGTCCGTTCTGCGGCGCAGGAAAAATTGCTGCGCGATATGGGTGCAGAGTATGTCGTAAATAGCTCGAATGACAGCTTTATGGCTGATCTTACAGATGCCGTACACGCAACTGGTGCGACATTGGCCTTTGATGCGACGGGTGGCGGACGTTTGGCGTCTGATATCCTAAGCGCAATGGAAGCGGCAGCAGCACGCACGCCTGGCGCCTACAGCATCTACGGGTCCGTGAAGCACAAACAAGTTTATCTCTACGGTGCTTTGGACACGTCCGAAACTATCCTGACACGCGGCTACGGTATGGCGTGGGGGGTAAGCGGATGGTTACTGCCAAACTTCCTTGCCCGTGTTGGTCAAGAGGTTGCTGGACGGATGCGCGCGCGGGTTGTCGCCGAACTCACAACGACCTTTGCGAACGACTACTCTGACGAGATTTCGCTCGCCGATGCGCTACAAGCCGACGTCGTAGCACGCTACAATGCTAAAAAGACAGGCGCTAAGTTCCTGATTAACCCACAGCTTCCGATGTAACGCGGTCGCTAAATAGGTTGCCAAAACGCGCCCCAGCACAATGTCGTGTGGGGCGCGTGTTGCGTTTGAATGGGGTCCGGCAAGACGGTCAGCCACGAGCCCGATTAATGATCCTTCGTGTTTTCGGGCAAACTTTGCTCGCGAAGTATCCCGCATAAATTATTGCGCCTCCTGCGTGAAACGTGCGAAAGCGCAGTCGAATACTCGGGAGTCACATATCCGCGACAAAAGCACGCCGCGTGCTCACGTGATATTCCTTACTATTCTTGGCACCTGCAACTGGTGCGGTCTCGTAGAAAGCTATCGCCGTGCAAACACCTTATTATCTCATCGACAAATCACGCTTGCTGCCCAATCTCGAAAAGATCGCGTGGCTACGTGAGGCCTCGGGGGCGAAATGCCTGCTCGCGCTCAAGTGCTTTGCCACATGGTCGGTCTTTGATTTCATGGCCGAATATATGGACGGGTCTACGTCGTCATCTTTGTATGAAGTCCGCTTGGGCCACGAGAAATTTTCGGGCGAAACCCATGCCTATTCCGTGGCTTATGCGGATCACGAAATTGAGCAGGTTTTGGCATGCTCGGACAAGATTATCTTTAATTCGATCGGGCAATTGACCAAATTTGCAGGCCAGTCGCAGGGTCATATCCGTGGGCTGCGGGTTAATCCGGGCGTGTCCACCTCTGACTTCGACCTTGCTGATCCGGCGCGTCCGTTCAGCCGTTTGGGCGAACACGATCCTGCTGCGATTGACGCGGTTGCGGATCAAATCAGTGGTCTGATGTTCCACAATAACTGCGAAAACGATAGCTTCGCGCGGTTCGACGAGATGCTGACCTTGATCGAAGACCGTTTCGGCGCGGTGATTCACAAAATGGATTGGATCAGTCTGGGGGGCGGAATTCACTTTACCGGCGAAGACTATCCGCTGGACCGCCTCGCAGCACGGCTCAAGGCATTCGCGGAAAATTTCGGCATCCAAGTCTACCTCGAACCCGGGGAAGCGGCGATCACGGGCGCTGCCACATTGGAAGTCACGGTCTTGGATACGATGCACAACGGCAAGAACCTCGCCATCGTTGATAGCTCTATCGAGGCGCATATGCTGGATTTGCTGATCTACCGCGAGCCTGCAAAGATGTCCCCTAATACCGGAAATGAGGAATGGATGATCTGCGGTAAATCCTGCCTTGCGGGTGATATCTTTGGCGAGTTCCGCTTTGATGCGCCGCTCAAGGCGGGGGATCGGCTTTCGTTTCAGGACGCGGCGGGCTACACAATGGTTAAGAAAAACTGGTTCAACGGGGTCAAAATGCCAAGCATTGCGATCCGTGAACTTGATGGCACCACACGCATGGTGCGCGATTTCAACTATGACGACTTTGCTGCGGCATTGTCATAACCCACAAAAATAAGAGGTCTCTTGGATACATGAAACGTAATGTCCTGATCATTGGCGCTGGTGGCGTCGCACAAGTTGTTGCGCATAAGTGCGCGCAAAATAACGACGTTTTGGGCGATCTTCATATCGCAAGCCGCACAATCGCCAAATGCGATGCGATCATTGATAGTGTGCATGCCAAAAGCGCAATGAAACAGGACGGTGTATTCAAGGCCCATGCCGTTGACGGGATGGACACAGCAGCGGTGGCCGCATTGATCACCGCGACGGGTGCGCAGATCGTGATTAACGTGGGCTCGCCTTTTGTGAACATGACGGTGCTCGAGGCCTGCATCCAAACGGGTGCCGCTTATATCGACACGGCGATCCACGAAGACCCGACCAAGATTTGCGAAACGCCGCCATGGTACGGCAACTACGAATGGAAACGCCGCGAAGATTGCGCCGCTGAGGGTATCACGGCGATTTTGGGCGCTGGGTTTGATCCGGGCGTGGTTAATGCATTTGCGCGCTTTGCGGTGGACGAATTCATGGACGAGGTCAGCTCGATTGATATCGTTGACATCAATGCGGGCAACCACGGCAAGTATTTCTCGACCAACTTTGACCCTGAAATCAACTTTCGCGAATTTACCGGCACGGTCTATAGTTGGCAGCAGGGCGCGTGGCAGGAAAACAAGATGTTCGAGGTGGGCCGCGAATGGGACCTGCCCGTCGTCGGCAAACAAAAAGCTTATATGTCCGGCCACGACGAGGTGCATTCGCTCGCCGCGAACTACCCGCAGGCCGATGTGCGGTTCTGGATGGGCTTTGGCGATCACTACATCAATGTCTTTACGGTCCTGCAAAACCTTGGGCTGTTGTCCGAGCAGCCAGTGACCACGGCAGAAGGTCTCGAAGTGGTGCCGCTCAAGCTTGTCAAAGCTGTGTTGCCTGACCCGTCCAGCCTCGCGCCGAATTACACAGGCAAGACCTGCATCGGCGATCTGGTGAAAGGCACCAAGGACGGCGAAGAAGTCGAAGTCTTTGTCTACAACGTGGCCGATCACAAAGACGCGTATAACGAGGTTGGCAGCCAAGGCATTTCCTACACAGCAGGCGTCCCTCCGGTGGCTATGGCGATGCTGATCGCGGACGGCACATATGACAAAGGCGTCATGATGAATGTCGAAGAGCTGGACCCCAAACCGCTGTTCACCCTTCTCGATACCATCGGCCTGCCAACCCGCGTCAAAGACGCGAATGGCGACCGTGAATGGAACGCAGCTTAACTACGCTTTGAACAGCCAGTCTCGGAAATGCGGGGCTGGCTGTTCGCATTGGTTTTGAACGGACGCCGGACATTCGTGGTGATCCGCTCGTGATCGCAAGAGGATGCACCGATGCCTGAAGATGCCGCCGACGCTGTCATAGACCTGTATCACGACAACGCCTCATCTTGGAACGATCAGCGGAACCAAACTCTTTTTGAGCAGCCTTGGCTGGATCGCTTTCTTGCCCTCGCGCCTGCAGACGGGCGCAACATTCTGGATCTTGGCTGCGGCTCAGGCCAACCGATTGCGCGGTATTTTATTGAAAACAACTGTCAGATCACTGGCGTTGATGGTGCCGTTGCGATGACTAAGCTTGCGCGCGAGACCTTTCCTGAGCAGACATGGATCACCGCTGATATGCGCAACCTTCCGGCCTTAGGTAAATTTCATGGCGTGATAGCGTGGCACAGCTTTTTCCACCTTAAGTCTGACGATCAGCGCCCGATGTTCAAGACCTTTAGCCGTTTGTGCTACCCCGGTGCCGCGCTGATGTTTACCAGCGGCACATCGTCGGGCCAAGCAATCGGGACATATGCAGGCAAACCTTTGTATCATGGAAGCTTGGACAGCACCGAATATCGTCGATTGCTGCAGGAAAATGGCTTTGATGTGATTGATCACGTTGAAGAAGACCCAACGTGTGGTGGCGCTACGATTTGGTTGGCGCAGAAGGTTTAAGTGGCGATGAAGGCTCGGAGCGGTCAAGCGGTACAAGAGCGCGGATAGCTAGGTCTGACGCGCTGCAGAATCACCAAGGGCGCTGACGCACCACATGCAACTCAAAGCTGTATCCAAACCTCAATCACCGCATTTTATTTTCGCAAATACCGTCTAAAAGTGCGGAAAATACCCGTACCAGCGCTTTACCCTAGCGAAACACTCAACTATGACATTTTCGTGAACCGGTGCCATCCAGACTTCGTCAAGACAGCATATGCCGAGTGTTGTAATTGATGGAGAACTGCCATGTCTGCGCCCAAGACGCCGTCCAATACCTTAAATGCAAAGCCAAAAGCTTTGGGGAAACCACTTGTCAGTCTGTCTGCGGCTGCTGTGTGTTTTGCCAGTGCGGCCTATGCGCAGACCAGCGCTGATTCTGGTCTTGTCGTTCTACCTACGGTTGACGTCGAGACGACCCAAGCCCCTGCCCCACAGGTCAGCGCGCCACGCGCATCAACGACCCCGACAGTGACGGATGCCCAACGTCGCGCCCAAGCTGCCGCTGCTGCAGCAGCAGCCGCCCGTGCAGAAGCCGCCGCCGCCGAGGCCCGCGCCCAAGCCGAAGCCGCAGCAACAGCTCAACGCGCAGAGGCCGCACGTCGCGCCCAAGCCGGTGCGAACCCCTACGCTGATCCAGATGCGCCATTGCGTGCCACAACCATCTCGAACAGCCGCGTCCAAGGTCCATTGCTGGAAACACCACGCACAGTGACGGTTGCGACCGAGGAATACCTCGACACCACAAACACCACGTCGATCCGCCAATTGGCGCGGTCCACACCGGGTGTCTCGCTTGGCTTTGGTGAGGGCGGTAGTTCGTTCGGGGATAACCTTTATATTCGCGGCTTCCGTGCTAACAACGACGTGTATGTAGATGGCGTGCGCGATTCCGGTCTGGCGGTGCGCGAGACATTCAACTCCGAGCAAGTCGAGATCGTCAAAGGCCCATCAGGGTCGATCGCAGGTCGCGGGGCTACAGGTGGTGCGCTGAACATCGTCACAAAGCGTCCGCAAGACGTTGATTTCCAACAGACAACCTTTGAATTCACCGACGCTGGCACGCTGCGCACAACGCTGGATTACAACTGGGCGCAAAGCGATCAGTTGCAATTCCGTATCAACGGCATGTTGCAAGACGGCGAAGTGGCTGGCCGCGACGATGTGTACGACGACCGCCAAGGTCTCGCGCTGGCTGCCCGTTACAAGGTGAACGACAACATCACGGTTGATGCAGATTACAGCTACACCAAATTCGACCAAATGCCGGATTGGGGCGTGGGCTATATCACTGACCCTGACGGGCTTGGTATCTCCGAAGGCCCGATTACCGAATCCGGTGTGTCGCGCGACACGTTCTACGGCATCGACGGGCGCGACTTCCAAGAGTTCGAGCAAAACACCATGAGCGCGAAAGTGACATGGGATTTAAACGCGACAACAACGCTGACCAATACGCTGCGCGGCGTGTCGTCCGTGAACGATTACATCATCACCGCCCCGAGCCGTGTGAATGATAACGGCTCAACGGATGTGGCGGATTGGACTGTCGGGACAAGCGTGAAGTCGCGCTATCAAGAAACTGACGTCTACTCCAACACTACAGAAATCGCGGGCAAAGCGGCGTTCCTTGGCTATCAGCACAGCTATGTGGCGGGTGTCATGTTGCAATCTGAGAGCCTGAAGCGTGCCAGCTATGAAGACCTGCAATCCGAGGATTTCCCCATCGGTGAAAGCGGCTGTACCCTTCCTGCGCTTAACCCCGATCCATCCCAGTGCTGGAACGGATCGTCACCCGTGCGCGGTGATTTCAGCACCGAAGTCGATGTGACAACCACCTCTGCTTACGTCACTGACCGTGTCACGCTTTCGCCACGTCTGATCTTTGATGCAGGCCTGCGGGTTGATCATTACGAGACCACGGCTTCAGGCACTAGTCGCGGCGTAGATTTTGATCGTGATCGGTCTGACACAATGCTCAACGGGAACCTTGGGCTGACCTATAAGCTACAGGACAACTGGACCGTTTACGGTGCTGCTGGCACGTCTACCAACCCGATGGGCCAAGAACTTGAGGCGGGCGGCGGATCTTACGGTGGTCTGGATGACAACGGCGAACTGCTTGATCCTGAACGCAACACATCGCTTGAAATCGGGACAAAGTACGAGCTGAACGAACACCTGTTGTTCACAGCCGCCCTGTTCCAGACAACCAAACAAAATGGCATGGAAACCTTTGACGGCGTCACAGACTCGACGCTGGAATACCGGATGTCGGGCATTGAGTTGGGTGTCGCAGGTCGTGTTGCCGATAAGTGGGGCCTCTACGGTGGTGCTGTATTTATGCAGTCCGAAATCTTGGACAGCCTCAACGATACCTTGGTCGGCGAACAGATCGCGACAGTCGTGAACGAACAGTTCAACCTGCTCGCAACTTACGATTACGATGATCGTCTGATGTTGGGCGCACAGATCAACTGGGCTGGTGAAGTTGACCTTGGCACAACTGCGCCAAACGGAAACAAACTGCCATCCTATATGACTGTCGATCTGGTGGCGTCTTATGATGTCAGCGACAACGCCGCGATCCGCTTTGGTGTGAAGAACGCATCGGACGAGACATATTATGACACCGCCTACCGTTCTGGTGAGCCGTTCACATATGTCGCCCCCGGTCGTGAAATCTGGGCTGCCATCGACGTGAATTTCTAAAGTTCCCAAGCCAAACATGCGCGCGCGGGCAGACTTTGGTTTGCCCGCGCCAATTCATTCCAAAGAGGCACATCATGCTGATCACTATTCCCGACGTCTTTACCCCCGAAGAAGTCCGCACAATCCGCGACCAACTCGACACTGCCGCTTGGGACAACAGCAACAAGACGGCAGGTGTGCAAAGCGCCGAAGTCAAACATAACCAGCAATTAGATGCCAAGGACGCCACAGCGCAGAACCTTGGTAAACTGATCCTCGAACGGCTGGGCCATACGCCGCTGTTCCTGTCGGCGGCCCTACCCCTGAAAATTCTGCCGCCTTTGTTTAATCGTTATGAGCAAGGCGAGACCTTTGGTCTGCACGTGGATAACGCGATCCGGTTGAACCCTTACAACGGCGAACATATCCGCACTGATCTGTCGATGACGCTGTTTTTCTCGGAACCCGAGGAATACGACGGCGGCGTTCTGGAAATCGAAGACCACTACGGCACGCAAAGCGTCAAACTGCCCGCAGGCCACATGGTCCTCTATCCATCTACATCACTGCACCGCGTCACACCCGTGACACGCGGCGCGCGGGTGTCGTCATTCTTTTGGTTGCAAAGCATGATCAAAGCCAACGAGCAGCGCACAACGATGTACGAGTTGGACCAAACCATTCAAACACTGGCCGCCCGCTTTGGCACCAATGATCCCGAGGTCGTGCGTCTGACCGGAATTTATCACAATCTGATCCGCACTTGGTCCGAGGTTTAACATGTCCATCGTAACCGCCTCCTTTAGCCTTGTCTTTGCAGATTATCAGACCCAATTGACCAACTGGCTCGCCACGGCTGGCGAAGACCACATGTCCCCCGTTGGCATGTTCATGGCCGCTGATGTCATTGTCAAAACCGTGATGTTGATCCTGATTGTAGCGTCGGTTCTGGTTTGGGCGATTTTTGCGGCGCGGCTGATCCTGCTGATCGCGGCGCGTATCCGGCTACGGCGTAACTACCGCGTGCTGGACCGTGCGGGCCATCTGGATCGCAACGGCCCGTTTCGCAAAGGCGGTGGTGTTGTGGGGGCAATGGTCCGCGCGGCCATGAGCGAGATCACAGCGTCGCAAGGCGCCGATCGCGCGGGCATAAAAGAGCGTACCGACAGCGCCTTGTCGCGGATCGAGGCAGGTGCAGGACGCGGGATGCAACGCGGCACTGCACTGCTGGCGATTACCGGATCATCCGCGCCGTTCATCGGATTGTTCGGCACCGTGTGGGGCATCATGAACAGCTTTGTGTCGATTGCCGAAACCAACACGACAAATCTAGCCGTCGTCGCCCCCGGTATCGCAGAAGCACTGCTAGCCACGGCGATGGGCCTTGTTGCGGCGATTCCTGCGGTGATTTTCTTCAACCTGCTGGCACGGTTTAACGGGGCGTATAAAGCAATGCTCGCTGACGTCTCCGCGCTGGTCAGTCGGCACCTTTCGCGTGATCTGGACCTTGCGGCAATGGCTCCGCAGGCTGAACCAGAGGCCGACATTGCGGTGGACACCCCAGCCCCACCGGTCGCAACTCCAGCGCTACAGGCGGCTGAATAATGGGCGCACGATTAGGCAGCGGTGACGACGACGATCTCGCGGAAACATCCGAGATCAATGTCACCCCCTTTATCGACGTGATGCTGGTGCTGTTGATCATCTTCATGGTCGCGGCACCGTTATCCACCGTGGATATTCCGGTTGAGTTGCCCGTCGCCACAGCAGAAGCACCAGTGCGCCCGTCTGAACCGGTGTTTCTGACCATCAAAGAAGATCTGTCCATTGTTGCTGGCGAAAACGCTGTGACGCTAGAGACGTTGAACTTTGAAATTGGCATTCTGACAGGGTTGAACCGCGACGAACGCATTTACCTGCGGGCGGATAAATCGGTGCCCTACGGCGAGGTTGTGAATGTTATGAACACGTTGCAGCGCGAAGGTTATGTGAAAATCGGGCTTGTCGGTTTGGACGAATCCGCAGCACCACCTGAAGAAGACACAACCGCCCCATGAGCCTCGTTTACAGATCACGCCAAGGGTTTGTGCCATTGGTAGCACTGGCGATTGGCGGCAGCGTGGCGCTTCATGCGTGGGGGCCTGCGATGATCGTGCAGCGGTTTGAAAGGCCAGAGATGGTGCCGCAACCGCAAGACGATCTGGGCATCCAAGGTGCGATCATGTTTGATCTGTCCGACGTCATCGCCGCCCCCTCTGAGATCTCAGAAGACAGCATAGCTGTCACCGAATCCGTCGCGGCCCCAACGGTCACGGAATCGCCCGAATACGACGACCCTGCAAAAGCGACCGACGCACCGATGTTGCAGCAAATCCCCTACGCGGTTGAGGACGACAGCCTGAAATTCGCCGTCGCAGCCCCCGAGACAGAGACTGAAACCGACGCTGCCGCCACCGATCTGGCGCAAGAATATGACGAGGAAATGGTCGACAAGCCCAGTTCGGCAGGTGCGGACGACGTGGCCGAAACCATTGCCGCTCAGTCCGGCGTAGCCTCGGATGCCACCGCCGATCAGGTCCAAGCCGAAGACGAAGGCATTTCAGCAGAGCAAATGGCCGAAGTCACCGAATGGCAGAAAAGCATCGTGCTGCGCATCGCCCACGCCAAAACCTACCCCTCCGAAGCGCGGCGCGACGGTATCGAGGGCGAAGTGCGTGTGGCCTTTGAAATGGACCGCTACGGCGAGATCATATCGCGGCGAATCGAGACGTCCTCTGGTCACGAAATCCTAGACAACGCAGCGCTGCAAGTCCTTGATGAAATTGGCAAAATGCCCACGCCACCCAACCATCTGGGCGGCGATACATTTGCAATACTGATCCCGTTTAACTTTGCGATTAAAAGATAGGTTGGCGTTTGCGAAAGGCCGCGATCTAGGAGCGCGACGATAGAACCGAATATACGTTGCTCAGCAGTTAGCGGAGGCTGTCAATCAGCATGCAACGCAGTTCGGTCTGATTGTCATCCAAGATATAACAAAAGTGGTCCGTGCCTACTACTGGCGGTCCGCATTTGGCCCTGTCTAATCGACTGCGATAGCCTTGCCAATGAAGGTTCACGTGATTGGGTTTTTACCGCACAGGCCAATGACCTTCACAGCAGCGAGAATTTCGACGGTAGCGTCAGGGCAAGGCCCCTCATTGATCTGGACCCATCCTGAACGGGGATAGAATCGGTTCGATCTTGGGCTGCTGCGAGGCTGGGAGCGAAGCTAAGACAAACGAGTAAAGCAGATAAAAAACGCACGGTAGGTCTTCTCATTAAAATGCTTTATGCTCTATGGCTGCGCCCTATTTGGCGACGGCAGAAGGATATCCCTGAATGTTTAGGTTCATGCTGATGTGGACTACGCGCATTGCGGCACCGGACCGAGCAGTAGCGCACATCTTCCCAGTTCTTTTCCCACTTCTTGCGCCAGCTAAAGCTACGCATACAGATCGGGCATATCTTTTGCGGCAGGTTACACTTTTTCATCGGCTGCAATCTGCTTGAAGAACCTGTCGGTATCCATCCGGATCGCGTCCCGCTTGTCGTCCGCCATGCGATCTAGGGTTTTATACGTGAACCCCATTCTTGGATTGCCGCGCAGTTTGTCTGCGTTCCGGTCGATAAAATCCCAATACAGATAGTTGAAAGGGCACGCGTTGGGTCCGTTTTTGACCGTGTGTTTATACCTGCAGTTCCCGCAATAATTCGACATTTTATTGATATAAGCGCCGCTGGCCGCGTATGGTTTTGACGCCATCATCCCGCCATCCGCGAACAGGATCATGCCGCTTACATTGGGCAATTCGACCCATTCATAGGCGTCGGCGTAAACGAGCAGGTACCAGTCATTGACCTGTTCGGGGTCCAATCCTGCGATCAACGCGAAATTGCCCAAGACCATCAGGCGTTGAATATGGTGGGCGTAGGCGTTTTGCTTGGTCTCGGTAATGCACTGCCGCATGCAGTTCATTTGCGTGTCTGCGGTCCAGTAGAATTCGGGCAAAGAGCGGTTGGCATCAAGCACATTCATCGTCTTATAATCAGGCATTTTCAGCCAATAAATCCCGCGCACATATTCGCGCCAGCCTAGGATTTGCCGAATGAAACCTTCCACCGCATTCAGCGGTGCGTCCCCTGCGTGATAGGCGGTTTCGGCGCGGGCGATGCATTCCAGCGGCGTCAAAAGCCCGCAGTTCAAATATAGTCCGATGTGACTGTGATACATCCAAGGCTCGTCTTGGATCATCGCGTCTTGGTAATCGCCAAACATGGCGAGCCGTTCGTCGACAAACATGTCCAAGGCTTGCAAGGCACCGTCGCGTGTCACCGCGAAATGAAACGGCTCGATGTCACCGAAATGATCCGCAAAATGGTCCGTCACAAGCGCGATGACGTCCTGTGTAATCGCGTCAATCTCTGCGTGAAACGGCGCAGGCACCGACAGGTTGGGGGGCGGCGATTTACGGTTGTCGGCGTCATAGTTCCACTGTCCGCCAATTGGCCCGTCGTCTGTCATCAGCACGCCGTGTTTCTGGCGCATCTCGCGGTAGAAATACTCCATACGAAGCTGTTTTCGGTCTGTCGCCCATGACGCAAATTCTTCTGTGGTACACAGGAACCGGTCGTCAGGGCGGATGGACACAGGGATGCCGATCTCTTCCTCCCATTGCTGCATATCCATCAGCAAACGGTGTTCGCCCGGCGACGTGACAATGACTTCATCAATGCTGTGTTCGTTCATGAGACGTGAGACTTCGCCGCGCAATGATCCTGTATTTTCGGGGTCGTCATAATGCACGTATTGCACGTTGAACCCGTCGGTTTTGAGGGTCTGCGCGAAATGGCGCATCGCTGAAAACAAGAACACGATCTTCTTCTTGTGATGTTTGACGTAGGTCGCTTCCTCGCGCACCTCGCACATCAAAATCATGTCGTCTTTGTCGGCGTCAGCGAGGCTGGACATCGATAAAGACAGCTGGTCGCCTAAGATCAGTCGCAGTTTCATTGCGGTGTCCCTTCTATATCGTCTGGTAATCGCGCCACGAACACCAGCGCCAACAGCTTGAGCGCACAGGGAAATAGCGCGTAGAGCACGTTCAGCGACAGCACGGCCTCTGCAGTATTCTGCACACCGGGCGTGAACTGAGCGAGTTGAAGCGCGGGCAAAACGATTGCCGCTGCCACAGCCAATGATATCTTAGCGGCAAAGGCCCAGACGCCAAATCCGATGCCTGTTGCGACCCCTTGCTTGACCAGTGCTGTGGCAAATAATGCAGGCAGGATCACCATGTCCGCGCCCAAGGCGGCCCCCGACACCAGACATATTACGCCGAACTGCCACGCCGCGCCTGCTGGCAGAAAGAAGGCACCGATGAATGATAAAATCGCAAAGCTCATCGCGCAAAGTATAACCTGACGTGCGCCGAAGTGTGCTGCGAGCTTTGACCAAATCGGTGCGGACAATCCGGCGGCCAAGAAGAAGAACAACAGGAACAGCCCTGATAAGTCCGGTAGGCCTAACCTGTCCTCGACAAAGAATAAAAACAGCGTCGAGGTGACGGCAACGGGAAGCGCGTTGAGTAATGCAATCACAAGCAACTGAAGGATGTTGGGCTGGAACAACGCGCGGAACGGCTGGCTTGCGGTTTCTTGCGCTACAATCGGCACCCAAAACGATCTGCTGACGCGCCAGACAATCAAAGACGCTGCGACCAGAAGCGCCCCAAAGATCGCGTAGGCCTGTAACGCGCCAAAATAGATACCAAGCACGCCGGGAGTGATGACGGCTACCACAATGCCCGCAAGCGCACCCGTCTCGCGCAATCCAGCGAAACGCAGGTGTTCGGCGCGTCCGCTATTGCCAATCAGCTCAGCGCCTTGGCCGTAGAAAAGGATGGTGCCAAGGCTGAAGGCCGTGAAAACCAAAACCAGCCCAACAGTCAGGCCAAACACGTTGAGCTGCATCACAAAGGAGATGAAAAAACCAACGCCCATGCCCGCAAAAGCAAATGCCGCGAATAGCGCACGTCGTGAGGGGAACCTATCAATCAATCGCCCGAGCAGCGGATCTTGTACAAAGTCCAAGGCGCGAAGCCCGAACAGAATAACCCCGATTGTCCCCAACCCGATGCCAAGCTCTGCGGCGTACCGTGGCAGATGGATATAAAGCGGGATGCCAGCCGAAGACAGAAATGCGGCGACGGCAGGAACTGTTAATCGGTTCGTCATGATATCTCCAAACACACTTTATTTACGCATCAAGTGCGTGTTTGGATCATTTTACGGGATATGAATGTGGCGCGGTGTTTGCGGTTTGGGCTGTGAGCAACCACCTTTTTGGTTTTAGCCTTTTAGCAACGCACTCTGCACCGCGTCATCCCACCCCAGATAAAACGTATCTTGATCGCGGATAATCGGACGCGCCATCACTTTCGGGCGGGCGCTAATCTGCGCCTCAGCTTCGGAGTTTTTTAGCCAATCGTTGAGTCCGCGGTAATCATTCGAAGTGCGATCCACCAATTGATCACCGAACTCTGCGATTAGCTCGTCCAGTTCGGTTTCGGTCAGCGGTTCTGCTCTGACATCGCGAAATGTGATGTCTTTGCCGTCCGCTTCCAAGGCTTTGCGTGCCTTTTGGCAAATCGCACAGGTGGGCAATCCATAGATAATCATGTCGCAAACTCCTTCGGCGCATAGCTGACCATCTTGCATCGACCACTGCAATGCAACTGGTTCATGCATCCCTGCCCCAATACACAGCTTGGTTGCACGACGAGTTTTTGCGGCATTTGCAAAAAAGAGACAGCTTTCGGTTGCTGTGTTATGCTTGCAAGGTATCCGTGTAATGAGGTCATTTATGTTAACCACAACCCGCTTAATTCTAACCTTACTTGGCGTGTCGGCTATCGCAATTGGACTGATGGTCGTTGTCTTCGGACCAGACGCAACGGCGCGTATTTTCAGTGACATTATCGGCATGGCGATAGGATCGACGCCCTATGTTGGCGGATTGGAACACGTCAATGTCGACAGCGAAATGCGGTTTTTTTCGGTGTTCTGGATCGCTTATGGCGCGGTGCTTTTGTGGCTTTCGACGCGACTAGTGACCCACGCAAAATGGGTCTATGCCGCAATCGCCCTGTTCTTCTCAGGCGGCGTCGCCCGTCTATTTTCGCTTGCGTCACTTGGCTGGCCGGACCCGTTGCTCGTCGGTCTTATGACCATCGAACTGACTGGTCCAATCATCGTCGCGGGAATTTTTACCCTTAGTCTACGCGCGGACACATGAGCGTCAACGCGCCTTGTGTTGCATGATAAAGTCGCTCACCGCAGCCACGCGCGCGATTTCGCTGCGCCCTTTGCGGGCAATCATCCACAGATCGTGGTAGTATTTTTGCGGCAGTCGAATGATCGCCACGTCCTGCTTTTTAGCAAAAGCATCGACGCCGGATTTGGGCAATATGGTATAGCCTAGCCCCTGTGCGACGGGCATGGGGATTTGACCGATTTGGTTGACGAAAGTCCGAACCCGCAGGCGGTCCGCCCCTTTGTAATCCTTTGGGAAGTTCAGCGAAAACAGATCATTCGCGTAGGCGTACCCGTCTGGATGCGCGACAAAGCCGAGGTCGTTCAGCATTTGCAGATCAAACGTTTGCCCAGCAAAAGATCGCGGCACGACCAGACACAATTCTTCACGCCCGAGTGCGATGGCCTCTAGTCGCGGGTGATTGATCGGTTCGGCAATGACGCCCAGATCAAAATCTCCGCTCAGAACGGAAGTCACAATGCTGGTGTGCGGCGCGGCGGTGACGCTAATTACAAGTTCGGGCGCGTGCTGCATCCGGTTGAGCAGATGCGGATAAAGCCACATTGCAAAGCTGCCGGAACAGCCGATGCTAATCTCGCCGACGTCTGGACGATCAACTTGGATCGCGTCTTGCAGGGCGCGTTCTTGCTGGCGTCGCGCGATCCCAATCGCCAACACCGCTTCGCCTGCGGGTGTCAGCGTAAACGACTTCCCATCTTTTAAGATCAACGGTTTGCCAACTTGCGATGCGAGCTTGTTCAGGTGTTGCGACACGCCCGGTTGGGTCATCCCCAACAGGTCCGCCGTGCGTGTGAAATGCCCGACTTCGCAGAGCGTCGTAAAGGTGTCCAACCACGTGGCGTTTAGCATGTGCGCCTCACATAATTATGAAGACCATACCGAATGATAATTTTTAATACAGGCGCAGTCCATCTAAATCACGTTTAACACTACAAAAGGAAATATCATGCAACCGACACCGCGCTCATTCTCTCACATCGGTCTGTCTGTCCCGGATTTGGACAAGGCGATCACTTTCTACGGCGACGTGCTAGGCTTTTACGTCATCATGGAACCTACCGTTATTGTCGAAGACGACAGCGACATCGGCCAGATGTGCTCTGACGTATTTGGAAAAGGCTGGGGCCGGATGCGTATTGCCCATTTGGCGACGGCAGACCGTATCGGGTTCGAACTGTTCGAATTTGAAGGTAACGAAGCACCCAGCGACAACCTCAATTACAGGCAACATGGCACGTTCCATTTTGCCATTCAGGACCCAAACCTAGAAGACCTGTTGGTGAAAATCGTCGCAGCGGGCGGCAAACAACGGATGCCCGTGCGCGAATATTTCCCCAATGATAAACCCTACCGCATGGTGTACGTCGAAGACCCGTTTGGCATCGTCTTTGAACTGTATAGTCACAGCTACGAGCTAACATATTCGAACGGCGCGTATTCTTGAGGTCAGAGCCTACACGTGACCTTAACCACCATGCACCCAAGGCCGTGCTTGTTTGATGACTAATCCCCCGTCGCGGTCGATCTTGAACTCGATATCCATTGCGAACGTCGCGTCGCTGGATCGACCGTACAGCGCCCCGAAATGTGTTTGGATCAGACGCATTTGTTCTGTCAGCACCAACAGATCGTCGGGTTGGATCACGCGGCTGTCGTCGCCAACCAGAGACGACCTGCGGATATAGATCATCTCGTAGGGACGATCAGGCGTGCCGTTCAGGTCTTTCATGATCAGCAGTTCTTCGGCAGTTTCTGCACCTGTTGGATTTGTGATCAGGTCTTCGCCAATTTGTGCGTTCACATAGTAGCCGTCGAAGGTGTCGAAATAGAGGTTGCGCGTGATGGCTACGCCGTTGACCTGTTCGTCGTCAAAATTCGGGTGGACAAGCACGCCCATCGCCGAGGTCAGATGATCGACGCGGTAAAACGCACGCTCCTCGAATGCGCGAAAATTCCACAGGCTGGCCCAGACTTGTTTGATCGATTTCTGGATGTGGCCTTCGTCTGCACGGTGCGTGTAGCTGTCGTAAAGGCCCGCACCGGTAAAGCCGATCCGGTCTTCGGCATTTGCGCTAGAGCGGCAACGCGGTGTGGTCCCTTCTGGAAACGCGCGCAGCATCGCGTCCAACATGTCAGCCATTGGCGTGGGCATGTCTGCTGCTTTGATAAGCTTGCGAAAGTCCTTGAGCATGTCTTTGCGTATCGTGGCATCGGCAATGAAACCGGCATCAGCCATCATCGCGGTGGCGTAGTCGTAGAACCCGTTTGCGACCATGAAGGTGTCGTAGAATGCAAACGGCACGGCGAACCCGTCAGGTACAAATTGTGGATCAATGGCGCGGCGCAACTCGGCCACGCCTGCGGCTTTGCCGCCGTAGCCATTTGCCTGGCTGAAGGTCAGATCATCAAGCGGTAGGATCGCCCTTGCCTGAATGTCACGCTCTGGGAATGTCGCATCGCGCGGGCGTCTGGCGTCTTGGCTGTCACGCAATTCTTGCTGGGTCGCCTCGCGCACTTGGATTTCGTCAGGCGTCACGGCGAGCCAGATCACTTTGCCAATGAACTGATCCAATGGGGCGACTGTCGCTGCATTCCGCAGATATGCGTTGGGAATGCCGTTCTGTTGAGCACGTAAATTCACGTGCGACAGCGGTGTTTGCGGCGCAGAGGTAATCACGCCCGCGACGAGCGGCAGATCATTCGGCAAACGGTCGTAGATCACGATATCAGAGGGCGCAGGCGGACGGCTATCGGTGTCGCTAATCACGCGCAATTCACCAACCGCCACGCCGAGATTCAGCGGGCTGTAGTCGGTGGCCTCGAAAATTTCAGATGTCGCGATGGTGCGAATTTTCTGGGCTGCATAGGTCTCTGCCTCGCGCACAAAAAGCTGTTCCTGCATATCACCGGACGGATGATAGGCGAGCGTCTCGCTTGCAAATGGCATTGCCGCGGCGAGCAGATGAAAGCTGCGCCCCACGTGTCTGACGCTGACTGGATCCGTCGGCCAAAACTGAAGCGCATAAAGACCGGGTGCACCGTTGGGCCGCGTATAATTGTCAAACGCAAGGATCGCCCCCACGAGGAAGCGGCGGTCATCCGTAAAATACGTCACTCGGTTAAAATCCGCGTTCGACAGGTCGGACACCAAAACATCCCGCACAAAACCATAGTGCAACGGGTGCCGTTTTGAATTTATGAAAAACAACGAGGGCGCATCAGTGTCGAAATCGGCGAAGACAAACTTCATTTCGCGCACACCTAGCGCACCGGGCACATCGTCACGCACAGCAAACGCATCAAAATCGGCGCGCGTGGCGAGAAAAATGGAACTGTCCAAACCTGAAATCGGGCGCGGCGGCGCAGGCGTATAGGGCATATCGATCAACGTCGGCAACGTCGGAAGGCGCGGAAAAGTTGGGGCATGGCGGATTGTCATAGCAGTCTCTCCATTGGGCTGTCCCCATATGACGATACTGCCGTGGCATTCCTTGGTGTGTCCATGTCGGTTTTTTGATTTTATTTTGCGCGAGGATGGTTCTGCGCACATTGGGTCCGCTGAAAATCGCGGCTACATCAGCGCCATTTCCCATAGAAAAAGGGCTTAGTGATTACTCACTAAGCCCTTGAATTCTTTGGCTCCGACGGTAGGGGTCGAACCTACGACCAATTGATTAACAGTCAACTGCTCTACCACTGAGCTACGTCGGAACACTGTATGCGCGGTCTATAGCAATGCGATTCAGAGGCGTCCAGAGGGTTCATTTGCTTTTTTCACTTTTCTCGCACTTTTTTCTCGTTTCTTCCTAAATGGCTGACTTCAAACCAAACGAAAGATCGCGTCTGGTCCGAGGCTTCCATTAACAGTGACGATCTTTTTCACATATAGATCAACGAGATGCGCCAAAACGTTACGCCCTGCCGCCCCGTGTAGGCGCGGGTCGATGTCTTGGTAGATCGCCTGTACGATTTGCCTAACGTCATGTGGGCCTGCCGCCAGTTGCGCCAAAATTTGCGCGGTGCGGGATTCTCTATGGGTAACTAGCTCGGTCAGGCGTGCGTGTGGGTCTGTGATCGGCGCGCCGTGGCCGGAATAATGTATACGTGCGGGGAAGTTTTGCAGTCGGGCGCATGAGGCGAGGAAATCGGTCATGTCGCCGTCGGGTGGTGACACCAGCGATGTGGACCAGCCCATGACCAGATCGCCCACGAAAACGGCGTCCTTCCATGCCAATGCGATGTGATTGCCCAGATGACCCGGTGTGTAAAGCACCTTGAGTGACCAGCCCTGCCCCGCGATGATGTCACCATCGGCAACCAGCTCGTCCGGCGCGAAACTATGATCTAGACCCTCACCACCGCCCGCCATGCCCGCATCGGCGAGTTGCTGCATCACGGCACTGCGCCCCGCGGAGGTATCGCCGAACGCCAGAATTGGTGCGCCGACCGCATCTGCTAAAGGCCGCGCCAAGGGTGAATGATCCAGATGACTGTGCGTGACGATAATATGCGACACAGGCCGCCCCGCAATTGCCGTCAGTAGCGCTGCAAGATGCGCGTCGCTCTGCGGTCCGGGGTCGATAATCGCCAGCGACTGATCCCCCAGTATATAAGTATTGGTCCCCGGCCCCGTCATTGGCGACGGATTAGGCGCAAGCACCAGGCCCAATTGCGGCGCGAGCGGCGTAAAGACGCCCGCTTGGGGATGAAAGTTCATGTCTGGCATCGCTTGTCACTTTTGGTTTGGCGTTATGCAGGGTAGCGTCGCCCAATGTTTCTACGTTGGATCAAAAACGCAATGCCGCGTGGCATTTATGGCCGTGCCGCCCTGATCTTAGTGCTGCCTGTCGTCACGTTGCAATTGTTGGTGTCGGTGGTGTTCATTCAACGCCACTTTGACGGTGTCACCCAGTCGATGACGAGCGCGATGGCGATTGAGCTGCGGTATCTGCAATCAGAGGTCAATGCGGCAGATGATCTGGATGCGGCGGATGTGGCGCTTGACCGCGTGAATACGGGGCTAGAGCTGACAACCACCCTGCCCGCCAGCCCTATGGTTTCCGAAGATGTGAAACCGTTTTGGGATTTAACGGGCCGCAAGGTGATCACCAATCTGCGCGAAAACGTACCTGATGTTCTACAGATTTCGCTCGCGGAACGGCGTGTCGTCCAGTTGTGGCTTGGCACGGACAAAGGACCGCTCGAAGTGTCGTTTCGCCGCAACCGCGTGTCTGCATCAAACCCACACCAACTGCTGGTGATTATGGTGGTTATGGGTGCCGTGATGACAACGATCTCGTACTTTTTTCTGCGCAATCAGTTGCGCCCAATCAAACGCATGGCTGCGGCTGCCAGCGATTACGGACGAGGCCGGATGACGCCGTTTAACCCCACTGGTGCTATCGAAGTCCGCGCTGCAGGGATGGCGTTTCTTGACATGCGCAACCGGATTGAACGGCAGACCCAAAGCCGGACGTTGATGTTATCAGGTGTCAGCCACGATTTGCGCACACCGCTCACGCGGATGCGCTTAGGTCTGTCGATGCTGGATGGTGAAGACGTTGACCCGCTGATTAAAGACGTTGATGAAATGCAGCACTTGTTGGATGGTTTCTTGGATTTCGCCCGCAGCGACGCAGAGGATGTGCTGGAACCGACTGATCCTGTTGCACTATTGGACGCATTGCTAGAGGACGCCGCGCGTAGTAATCTGGCGGTGACCTGTGACAACACGACGCCATCAGGCACAATTGTGGCGATGCGCCCACGCGCCATTCGCCGCGCCTTGGATAACCTGGTTGGGAATGCTTTGCGATACGGTCAAAGGGCCCACATCAGCCTCAGCATCACCGACCGCAGTATCCGCTTTACCGTCGAAGATGACGGCCCCGGTATCCCTGCCGAACAACGTGACGAAGCCACGCGGCCCTTTGTGCGGCTTGACCCTGCCCGCAACCAAGATCGCGGCAGCGGCGTGGGGCTTGGCCTGTCGATTGTCAGTGATATCGCCCGCACGCATGGCGGGATGCTGCGGCTTGGCGAGAGTGATGATTTGGGTGGGCTGAAGGCTGATCTGGTCTTGGCAAGGTAACGACTAGAACAAGCCCGCTTCGCGTGCCAACAACGCCGCAACCGTCCGGTTCGGCGCACCGATCTTGCGATATGTGTTCCTGATGTGCAGCTTGACCGTCGGTTCTTGCACGTCCAGATCGCGGGCGATTTGCTTGTTGGTTTTGCCTTCGGTCAAGCCGCGCAACACCTGCAATTCGCGTTTAGTCAACTGTTCAGACAGCACATTGGTCGGTTCCGCGTCGCCTGCGGTCATGAATTCAATCGGGGCGTAGCGTTCGCCCATCGCCATGAATTTGACCGCATTGACCAAAGACTTCGCCGGTAACGATTTGGGAATAAAGCCAGCGGCCCCCATCGCAAGCGCCTGTTCCACGACAGAGCGGCTGGCCTCGCCGGATATCAACGCGAACCGCTGCGCCGCACAACTGGCGATTGCAGCTCTTAACCCTTCGAGACCGTTCATACCGGGCATATTGAAGTCCAAAATCACCAGATCAAACGGGCCATCGTCACGTAATTTCTGCTGCGCTTCTTCCAAGGTTCCGGCAACTTCGGTCGCGATCCCTGCTTCGACATCGAGGAACATCGCAAGCGTGTCCCGCACTAGTTCGTGATCGTCTGCGAGTAAAACTTTCATACCGTGCCCTGCGCTACGGCGTAGCGGCAAGAGCTGGGAAACGAAGATAGATCAGTGAAATGCTTAGGAAATTTCAAAAATGAAAACTCTAAATCAAAGTGTCAGTTGTGCGATTTGCTACGATAAACGACGATGTGTCGTATACGCTGGCTACGCGTCGGGCCGCATGCGAGCATCGGCATCATTTTGCCGATTGAATACGATTTGATCGAAAAACACAACAAATTATCGCAGAAGATCACGCATCAATCCCCACTTACGGGGAAATTTTTACACTAAAACTAAGTGATTTCAGCTTTAAAGGTTTCGTGTCATGCTCGTGCAACTCAAACAAGAGGACTTTACCTTGCGCCTGCCCGTTCTGTTATCTGCCTTTTTTATCTGCGCCGCAACTTTGGCCGCGAGCGACCCTATTTCGGCCCCTGAAGGAAAGGTCGTGTTGACCGTGACGGGCAATATTGAACGGACCAATGATGGCGACGCGCTTCAGTTCGATTACGCCATGCTGAAAGCATTAGATGCGACGATTGTGGAAACCAGCACGATCTGGACGGATGGCGTTCGAAAATTCCAAGGGGTCAATCTGGCGACATTGGTCGATGTCGTTGGCGCGAAAAGCGGCGCGTTTCTGGTCACAGCGATCAACAACTATACCGTCGAAATTCCGCTTTCGGATGCTGTCGATGACGGTCCGATTTTGGCTTATGCAATTGACGGAAAATCCATTTCTGTGCGTGACAAAGGCCCGCTTTGGATCATCTATCCCTACGACCGAGACCCAGAGTATCGCACAGAAGTCATCTATTCGCGCAGCATCTGGCAACTCGACAGGATCGAAGTCGTAGAGTAGTCCCCAGATTCTCTTCAATCTTGCCAAATCTCATAAGGCGATAGTGTGCCAGCAACTTTGCCACCCCGCAGTCCAACCGTTCGCACCCTCGCGGGCATCGCGGGCGCAATCGCTATCGTCGCGATTGGTTTGCTTGCAAATAATGTTGTGCGCGAAATGCAGATCTTACAGTCGGCCAGAGCGGGCAGCGCACAATGGTCATTGGCCCAAGCCGAAGTCGAATTTCTCGACTTTGCCCATGCTGTCAGCACATTCGACGAACCACCGACAACGATCAAACGCCGTTTCGATGTGTTTTACAGTCGAATCCAAACGATTGAAATCGCAAAGGTTTACCAAGTTTTACGCGAGGACCCTACATTTGCCACGCACTTGGCCCATGCTCACGCATTTCTAGATGACGCTATCCCAATCATCGACCTGCACGACCCCGAATTTCTAGCGCAAAAAGACGCATTGCGTGGCTTGGTCGACGATGCCCGCACGACAATGCGGGAATTGTCCAATTCGAGCATCGGGATTTTCGCCGAAAAAGCAGACGCGCAACGCGAAGCAATTGCAACGACCGTCCAGAGGCTCGTCACTGCAATGTTGGTGTTGATCGGCGCATTGGCAACCTCTGTTATCTACCTTAACAGATTGAATATACGCAGCATTCAGCGGCAACGCGGGCAAGAAGAAACCGTGACGAGAATGAACACGGTGATCGAAACCTCGTTAGACGGAATTATCGTCAGCGACGATGCAGGCCGGATCATCGAATTCAGCAAAGCCGCCGAAAACATTTTTGGCTACACGGCAGATGAAGCGATTGGTCGGGACGTTGTGTCGCTTATTATCCCCCAGGAACAACGCCGCGCCCACCGCATCGACATGGACCGCTTGACCGGTGGCGGCAGCACACAGGTGATTAACGCCGGACGGATGCGGATCGACGCGATGCGCAAAGATGGCAGCGTTTTCCCTGTAGAGCTGTCGATCCAAACCGCGAAACAGCACAACACCCGCATTTATGTGGCTTACCTGCGCGACTTGGTGCAATCGGTTGCGGCCGAGCAAGAGTTGGTCATGGCACGCGACGCAGCCCTTGCAGGTGAAAAGCTTAAGACCGATTTTCTCGCCACCATGAGCCACGAAATCCGCACGCCGCTCAACGGGCTTTTGGGTAATCTTGCCTTGATGAAAGAGACGCAACTGTCGCCGCCGCAAGACCGCTATATCCAGAATATGGACACCTCTGGCCGCTTGTTGATGAACCACATTTCCGACGTGCTGGACATCACCCGTTACGAGGCGGGTAAGCTGCCGATCTGGATTGTTCCGATGAACATCAGCATCTTGATGCAGGACATTATCGACAACCAAAGTGCGATGGCGCAGACCTCGAATACTACGTTATCTTGGCATTGGATCGGTCAGCCGCGCGATTGGGTGATGTCCGATCCCGACCGCGTTCAACTTGTGTTAATCAACGTGATTAGTAACGCGGTCAAGTTCACAAATGGCGGCGAAGTTTGCGTCACTGCCGAAGTTCTGGCCAGCAACGATCACACCCGCATCTGTGTCCGCGACACCGGCCCCGGCATGTCGCCGGAATTGACGCGCCACGTTTTCGACGACTTTGTTACCGGAAACCCAGCCTATAACCGCGAAGTCGGCGGTACGGGTTTGGGGCTAAGCATCGCAAAACGCTTTGTAAAAGCCTTGGGCGGTACGATCACGGTGGAAACGGCTTTGGGTCAAGGCAGCGTGTTCGAGGTGACGTTCCCGATGCCCGTCGCCGAAAAACCTGTTGATGATTACGCCAACGTGGCAGTGCCAGAACAGCCGCAGAACCCTCTTGATATCCTGGTGATCGAAGACAACGATATTAACCGCATTCTGGCCCGCGAAATGTTGGAAAACGCAGGGCACACAGTATCCGAGGCGCATAACGGCGAAACTGGCGTGAGCACTGCGCGGAACACCCGTTTTGACCTGATTTTCATGGATATCAGTATGCCTGTGATGGACGGTCGCACTGCCGCGCGGTTGATCCGGCAAGGGCACGGCAAATCGGCCAACACGCCGATTGTAGCGCTAACCGCGCACGCCCTGCCCGCCGATCTCGACAGCTTTGTCGCGGACGGCATGGTCGCAGCACTCACCAAACCATTAACCAAGGCCGGACTGCTAGACGTACTGCGCAAAGTCAATTCTGTGCTGGAAATCTGCGACGACACCACGCCATTCCGATCCCCCGCCTACGCCAAATTAACCAAACGGTTCGTCGCTGAAACCGACAGTTTCGTTGAATGGGCAGAGACGCTCGACCTGCCCTTGTCCGAGATCGCCGCTCAAGCGCACAAAGCCGCAGGCAGCGCCGCAACATTCCAACTCCCCGACTTCGCCGAACACCTATCGGCCATCGCAATCGCAGCACGCGCAAACGATACGGCAGCGGTAAGGGCAGGCCTCGCGACATTGCCGCAGGACTGGGACACTGCGAAGAAGGGCCTCAGTACATAAGGTTAGGTGCGCCGATCCCGAACATATTTCCGCAAACCGACCCCGACTTTCAAAACAATCAAAACACTCCTGTCCGCGAAAAATCACTGGCCCGATCCCTGCCCAGCCGTCATATCTAAGGTATCCCCATGGATCGGAACCCTTATGTCTGCGAAATACTACGCCCCAACCGGCGGTCATCCTCCACAAACGCAATTACTCACGGACCGCGCTGTCTTTACCGACGCCTACGCTGTGATCCCCAAGGGGACGATGCGCGATATCGTGACCAGCTATTTGCCGTTCTGGGATGATACGCGGCTGTGGGTGATTGCGCGGCCAATGACAGGCTTTGCCGAGACGTTTTCGCAATACATTATGGAAGTCGCCCCCGGCGGCGGGTCCGATAATCCCGAGACTGATGCAGGTGCTGAAGGTGTGCTGTTTGTGGTCGATGGCACCGCGACGCTGACCGTCAACGGCAACACGCATACCTTGCTTGAAGGCGGCTATGCGTTCCTGCCACCTGCTAGCGATTGGACCCTGCGCAACACGTCTGACGAGGTGCTGCGGTTCCACTGGATTCGCAAAACCTACGAAGCGGTCCCGGGCCTGCCGATGCCAGAGTTGATCATCGCCAACGAGAACGACATCGCACCAACATTGATGCCTGGCACTGACGGGAAATGGGGCACGACACGGTTCGTGGAGCCAACAGATTTGCGCCACGACATGCATGTGAACGTTGTAACGTTCGAGCCCGGCGCGGTGATCCCGTTCTTGGAAACCCACGCGATGGAGCACGGGCTATACGTGCTGGAAGGCAAAGCGGCCTACCGTTTGAACACAGACTGGGTCGAAGTCGAAGCAGGCGACTACATGTGGCTCCGCGCCTTCTGCCCGCAGGCCTGCTACGCAGGCGGTCCGGGACGGTTCCGGTATTTGCTGTATAAGGACGTGAACCGTCACATGGGGTTGCGGCCACTGACGCGGTGAGTGGGAATTAGCTGGCGACCTGCGCTATTTTGAACCCTTCAAGCTTGTAACGTACTCTTGCATCAGAGCCTTTGGGGTCAAGCTCGAAGAGGTTTTCAAATTTTTCCAGATATGCTCGCCAGTTCTCGCCGCCGATTGTATCGTTATTGATACTGTGTTTGGTGTTCATCTGAGCACCTAAAACACTTAGCTCTATTCCGGATCCACCTTTGCTATGCTTATCAATTAGTATTTTAATCTGCCGGTTTATATTGTTGGTATCAAGGGTCTGTGAGAGCCGTGGCGCTTCTTGTTTGGGCGTAGTTGCTTGGTTATCAGCAACGTGTTCTACGGTCTTTTTCTCAACCCCCACCAATTCCCGAAACTCCGTACACGCCGCTTTGAACCCAGCCCCGACCTTGGCTTCGCCGCAGCCCAGAACCTTGATTCCGCGTTCGCGCAACCTTCGTGCCAGATGCACAAAATCCGCGTCAGAGGTACACAGTACAACCACATCTAAGTTTTGCAGATACGTCAGTTCGGTTAGCTCTATTGCAAGATGCAGGTCGGACGCATTCTTACCCGTTCCCGAATAAACAATTTGGAAATCGACGCAGTCAGACCAATTTGCCAGTGCGTGGCTGTTGCCGTAAACCTTTGCCGCGATCACGTCACCTTGCGCGGAGGCCGTGGCTAAAATGGCAGCTGCATGTTGGCTGCGCAGATTGTCACCATCGACGAAAACTGCAACTTTTGTAGACATTTCAGGCGCCTTTCACTGATTAATACATACTCTATTCCGCAACAGTTAGGCAGCATTTGGGCAAAAGCTTGGGCAAACCACGACGCACCCACCCCAAACAAAAAGGGCGCATTGCCGAAGCAACACGCCCACTTTTCGCTATGTCGCGGACTTAGCCCTTGAGCGATCCTGCGCCGTGACCCGACATACCGCCCGAGACTTCTTCGGTGGATTCGTCCGTTAATTCTTCGGGCAGAACCAAGTTCAACGTGATCGCAATCACCGCCGCTGGTAGCAGGCCCGATGTCATCAGAATGCGCAGCGTGTCAGGCAAGTATTGCACCGCGTTGGGTTCCAACTGCAAACCCAAACCAATCGACAGCGAGATCGCAAAGATCACCATATTGCGGCGGTTCCAATTCACGTCGGACAGCATCGAAATACCCGATGCCACGACCATGCCGAACATGACGATGACGCCGCCGCCCAAGACTTCGATTGGCACGGTGTTAATCAGTGCGCCGACCTTTGGCACCAATCCGCACAGGATCAGGAATAGCGCCCCGATGGTCACAACATGGCGCGACATCACGCCCGTCATGGCGATCAAACCGACGTTCTGGCTGAAGGATGTGTTCGGGAAACCGCCAAAGACACCCGCAATCGCAGAGCCAACACCGTCAGCATAGGTCGCACCGGTGATCTCCTTGTCGGTAGCCTCGCGCCCCGCGCCGCCTTTGGTGATGCCAGACACGTCGCCCACGGTTTCCACCGCAGAGACAAACGCCATCAGGCAAAACCCGACAATGGCGGCTACGCTAAATTCAAACCCGTATTTGAACGGCACTGGTACGGCGAACACAGCGGCACGGTCGACGGTGGCTGCGATACCAAAATCGCCGCCAAAGCTGATCATCCCAACCAGCAGCGCGTAGATATAGCCCACGATGATACCAATCACGACAGCGGACACGGCCAGCATCCCCTTGGCGTAAAATTTCAGCCCAAGCGTCACAAAGACTACGACCAAGGCCGCAGACCAGTTCAGCAGCGATCCATATTCGGGTTTGTCCATCGCAGGGACACCGCCTGCGGCGTATTGGATGCCAACTTGGACCAGTGCCAGACCGATCATCGTGACCACAAGACCCGTCACCAGCGGCGGCATCGCAAAACGAATTTTGCCGATGAAGGACCCGATCAGACAATGGAAAAGGCCGCCGACGATGATACCACCAAACAAAGCAGGCAGCGCGTCTAGCCCTTTGCCAGCGACCAGCGGGATCATGATCGGGATAAACGCAAAGGACGTACCCTGCACAATCGGCAACCGTGCGCCTACAGGCCCCATGCCAATCGTCTGGAACAAGGTCGCAATGCCCGCGAACAACATCGACATCTGAATAAGGTAGGACATATCGGGAAAGCCCTGCGCCCCCGCCTCTGACCCAAAGCCGAAACCGGCAGCGCCCGCGACGATAATCGCGGGCGTCACGTTCGAGACAAACATCGCTAGCACATGCTGGATACCCAGCGGAATCGCACGGTGCAGCGGAGGGGTGAAATTGGGATCTCGTAGCTGTTCGGGGGTTCCGATGGATGTGTCTGTCATGGTGTGATTTCTCTTTCCCGTTGGGTGTTTCAGGCCAGTGTTCCCCCGGCTCAGATTATTATTTGGTAATTTCGTATGGCGTATCGAACCAGTGTTCTTGCAAGTTTGCGCCCGACCCGATCCGGTCTACCACTGCAAACAGGCCCGGTGCTGAAATTGGCGTCAAGACGCCGTGCCAAGTGGCGCGATGATAATTCACTGCTTGGCCAGGATTTGTTAGGAATGCGCGTGGTTGGCCCGGTTTGCCGCCGTCGTCTGGGGCCACGATCACCACAAACGCGGTGTGCGTCATCGGGATAAACGCCTGTGACCCGTCGGGATGGCGTTCCATCATATCCAGGGTGAATGGCAGACTGCGGGCCTGCGCGTTGAACAAGCTAATGCCTGCTTTGCCATCGCTGAAATCAAGCTGGGCGCGGTCATGGTAGCGCCCGCACAGCCCTTGGTTGATGATTTTATCCGGATCGCCTGCCACCTCTAGCACATCGCCAAAGGGGGCAAAGGCGTCAGCGGTCAATGGCGCGAGCTGCACAACCTTCATGCGCCGAGCTTTGCTATCAGACGCAGTTCCGCGATCCGTTCGACCTGTTTGCAGGCCTCTTCGAATTCCTCCGCTGTGTCGTTGTCGATCCGGCGGTTGAAGGCCGCTGTGATCGTCGCTTTGGTATTGTCGCCCACCGCGATGATGAACGGGAAACCGTGCTTTGCGACATAACGCGCGTTCAGGTCTTGGAACATCGCGCGTTCCTCGTCCGTCAGCGCGTCCAGTCCCGCACCCGCCTGCTCTGCTGTGCTTTCTGCGGTCAGTTGCTTGGCCGCCGCGAGTTTGCCCGCCAGATCAGGGTGCGCGGTCAGCACGCCCATGCGTTGATCGGATGATGCCGAGCGGAACACCCGCGTCAATGCGTTATGCACACCGCAGGCCGTGTCATGTGTAGGTCCCAGCTCCAGCGCATATGCACCTTCGGCAATCCACGGGCTATGTTCAAAAACTCCGCCAAATTCGCCGACAAACGTCTCGCAATCCATCTCGCAGGGACGCGGTTTGCGCTGAGCTGGGTTTTGTTGTGCCCAATGATCCGCGATCTGTTCACGGGTGGCGAACCAGACGCCGTCATGCGCTTGGAAATGCGCAATCGCACGTTTCAGCGCCGCAGCCCTGCCCGGCCTGCCGATAATCCGACAATGCAAACCAATCGACAGCATCTTAGGCGCACCCGCCTCGCCTTCGGCATAAAGAAAATCAAAACTGTCCTTGAGATAGCTTTCGAACTGGTCACCAGTAGTAAAGCCCGCCTGAATCCCAAACCGCATGTCATTGCAATCCATCGTATAAGGCACGATCAACTGGTCACGATCACCAAACGATGACCAGTACGGCAGATCATCGGCGTAGCTATCCGCGACATAGGCGAACTGCCCCGTTTCAGCCGCCAGTCGCACCGTGTTGTTTGAACAACGGCCTGTGTACCAGCCGCGCGGCGGTTGGCCTACGACTTCGGTGTGCAGCCTGATCGACTCGGCAATGGCTGCGCGTTCCTCGTCCTCGGGCATGTCTTTGTGTTCGACCCATTTCAACCCGTGGCTCGCGATTTCCCAGCCTGCGGATTTCATCGCAGCGACCTGCTCGGGCGCACGGGCCAAGGCCGTGGCCACCCCGTAAACAGTCACAGGCAAGTCCGACAACATCCGGTGGACGCGCCAGAACCCAGCCCGCGAGCCGTATTCGTACAGCGATTCCATGTTCCAGTGCCGCATACCCGGCCAAGGCTGCGCGCCTGTAATCTCGGACAAAAACGCCTCTGAGGCCGCATCACCGTGCAGAATGTTGTTTTCGCCGCCTTCCTCGTAGTTCAGAACGATCTGCACCGCGATCTTTGCGCCATTCGGCCAATTTGCTGCGGGCGGGTTTGCACCATATCCGGTCATGTCACGAGGGTAACGGGTCAAAAGAGGCTCCTTTTTAGTCGGGTTCACTATAAACCCAAACAATCACGTGTTTTTTCAAAAAATACAGGAAAGTCTGTCTTGCGCTAGGGCTTTGCTGTTTGACTGATATTAGGGGTATGATCCTTGAGACTGCAAATGGAGAAATGCACATGGCCGGATATCTGACAACGCATGTATTGGACACGGCACGCGGCTGCCCTGCGCGGGGTCTGAAAATCGACCTTTACCGGATTGACCGCGAGACCCGCGATTTTGTGAAGTCACTGGTGACAAACGACGACGGACGCACCGACGAACAGATTTTACCCGCCGCCGATTTCGTGCTGGGCACCTACGAGCTGGTGTTCCACGCAGGCGCCTATCTGGACGCCATCGGCACACCACCCGAAGAGCCACGCTTCCTCGACGTGATCCCGCTGCGGTTCGGCATGTCAGAAGCGTCTCACTACCACGTCCCTCTCCTGCTCTCGCCGTTTGGATACTCGACGTATCGGGGGAGTTGAGGGGTATGAATCGGGCGCGGTGATATCGTTTAACAAACGGTGGTTTGGGGCGGATTCTGCAAGTGCCGTGGATGGCAGGTTTGAGCCCATTCACTACGTTTCTACATCGCGGCTAATGTCTGCTGTCGTGATGCAGGCAAAAAACGTTCAATAATCACTTGGGTTTTGAACGAGGTTTGTGGAAGCATCAAACCACGACTTTTACGGGCGTTCCAAAAAGAGGGTTTTGGAGTATTTTCAAATATTGTGACTGGCTCCGTTCGGGTGCAAAGCAGGTGCTTATTGTCTGTCCCGCGAGAAAGAAAATGTTGACTTGCTGGCCTCTTAAAACGAAAAATGCTGAAATGTTATTTTAGAGAGGCTAGGTTAGTGGAAAGAAGTTTAGGTCTTGGTGCGTTACTTTCGCTAGTCTGGGTTACGAGCGCATCTTCTGGAGTTTGTGACTATCGGCTCAGCCAGTTGGTCAGTCCTACAGCTGCTACTGCGGTTGTCACAGCGGGTGGCGCTGGGGCGTCTGTTGGTCCCGCTACAATGGCTTTAGGGGGGCTCTATTTCTTTCCACACGCAGCCAGCGGATCTGTGATGTTGGGTTCGACGCTTGCAGGGGCTTCCGGAGCTGGGACCGTAGGTATCATCGGAGGAAGTGGATTTGCGGCAAGCGTGCTTGCCGTCCTTACTGCACCTATCACGTTACTCGTTGCTGCTGGAACGGCGGTGACGGTGGGCGGAGTGGAGGCTGGTTGCTATTTTGTCGATGAGCGTATTACCGAAGAAGAAGAAGTGTTTGCAATTTTGAGGCGAGTGGCTGTGACCTCCAATGAGGACTACTTTAAGCTATTTGACGTGAGCGGCGAGGAGGCTGCCGAAACGGGTGCAGTCAGCCGAATTCGTATCCCTGATGAGGACGGGGTGTATCAGTTTTACGAAATAGAAAACCTCTACCTCGTAAATGGCGAATTACTGCACCGCGATTGGTTTTTTAACACTTCTCTTGGAAACATCGCAGCCGAGTTGGTTTCGCAACCTTAACTGCCAATCCGGATCAGGAATACGTCGCTTCAAATTGGTGCTTAAATTGGCTTCCAGAAACCACGGTTTTTGGACAATTTGTCGAACGGTCCAGAAAGCGGCCACTAGCGTAGGTGCCGCGAGCGGAAGCAAAGTCCCGCAAACCGGACCTTCAGGTCCGTGCCAAAAACCTTCGCTATTGGCACATACCCAAACCACGCCGATCTTCGCTTTCACCAACTCCGTCCAAAATCCAACTCATGGTTACACGAATCAGACAGCCCCCCCCTTTTGGCTGACGTGGTCACGTAGATAAGACCGTCAGCTCTGGCCTCATTCCTCCCGCAACGCCGTTTCGCGTACCGCTGCACTGATCCGCTCGATCACGAAATCCATAAACAGCCGCGACTTGGGGTCTTGGTTTTTGCGGTGGGTGAACAGGCACGCCATTTGAATCGGTACGGGCGGGGTTTGTGTGGCCACGGGCACCAGCCGCCCTGATTTAATGTGGTCCACGACTTCGAACACGGGTTTCAGCGCGATCCCCTGCCCTGACAGCGCCCAGTCGGTTAGCACGTCGCCGTCGTCGGATTCGTAGCGTCCGGTGATGTTGTATTTCCGGACCCCGTCAGGCGTTTGCAGCCGCCACTGGAATTCGGTGGCCCCCGGAAAGCGCAGGTTCAGACATTCGTGGTCGTCAGCCAGCAAGGCGTCCCCGTCTGCCGGATTGCCGTGTGCCGCGATATAGGCCGGTGCCGCGCATAGCACGCGCTCTACATCCGCGATCTTGCGCATCCGCAGCGTGCTGTCTTGCGGTTGGCCGAGGAAAAACGCGAGGTCGAGGCCTTCGCTGGTCAGGTCCACTTTGCGGTCCGTCAGGCGCAGGCGGACTTGGACCTGCGGATAGTCTGCCAGAAAACCGGGGATTTGCGGCGCAATCAACCGCCGCCCGACACCTAATGGGGCCGCCACATGCAACGCACCTTTGGGATTGTCGGTGATGTTCACCACCTTGGCTTCAGCCGTTTGCACCGAGTCCAAAATCGCGCAGGCCCCCGTGTAGAACGCTTGGCCCTGTTCCGTTGCGGTCAAGCTGCGGGTCGTGCGTTGAAATAACCGAACGCTTAAGTGTTCCTCAAGTTGCGAAATCCTTGACGACGTGACCGCAGGAGAGATGCGCAAGTCACGCCCCGCAGCCGACATGCTTCCTAATTCGTAGACACGCACGAAGGTGCGGATATTATCCAGATATGACATTGTTTTGATATTTTTGATGCTGCTTGTTTTTTGATGGGATAGCAGAACAATCTAAGGCCGCCTAGTGTAGCGCAGTAACCGCAGGAGATCACAATGTACGATATGGCAATTCTATGGGACTGGATCGCGTTTTCCGTCCGCTGGTTACATGTGATCACCGCGATGGCGTGGATTGGCGCGTCGTTCTTTTTCATCGCGCTCGACTTGGGCCTGAAGAAAGCGCCGAACATGCCCGCAGGTGTGAACGGCGAAGAATGGCAGGTCCACGGCGGCGGGTTTTACCATATTCAGAAGTATCTCGTGGCCCCAGAAAACATGCCCGAACACCTGATCTGGCACAAATGGCAAAGCTATATCACGTGGGTTTCCGGTGCCGCCCTGCTGATGATCGTCTACTGGGTTGGTGGAGAGCTGTTCTTGCTGGACCCGACCAAGGCTGATCTGTCGTTGTGGCAGGGTATCCTGATTTCCGGTGGGTCGCTGACGATTGGCTGGTTGATCTACGACTTCCTATGCAAATCTAAATTAAGCGAGCAGCCTACGACATTGATGTTGCTGCTTTTTGTGATGCTGGTGGTCATGGCGTGGGGCTATAACGAAATCTTCACAGGCCGCGCCGCGTTGTTACATCTGGGCGCGTTTACCGCGTCGATTATGACCGGCAACGTGTTTTTCCAGATCATGCCAAACCAGCGCATCGTCGTGGCCGACCTCAAGGCAGGTCGCAAGCCCGATCCGAAATACGGCAAGATCGCCAAGGTGCGGTCCACCCACAACAACTACCTGACACTGCCCGTCGTGTTCCTGATGCTGTCGAACCACTACCCGCTCGCCTTTGGCACGGAATATGCGTGGATCATCGCCAGCTTGATTTTCCTCACAGGTGTCACGATCCGCCACTACTTTAACACGATGCATGCCACCGGTTCGGGGCCGCATTGGACGTGGGCCGTCACGGTCCTACTGATGATCGCAATCGCGTGGCTGTCATCTGCGCGGCCAACAGAAACGATTGAACAAGCCGAAGCCCGCGCCCTAACCCCATACGAGCAACACTATGTCGCTGCCGCAGGGTTCGACGATGCCTACAACACTGTGCTTGGCAATTGTTCAATGTGCCACGCGCGCGAGCCTTTCTGGGACGGTATCCGCTGGGCGCCCAAGGGCGTGTATCTTGAGACCAAGGCAGACGTTGCGCAGCACGCCGATCAGATTTATCTGCACGCAGGGGTATCGCATGCGATGCCACCCCCCAACGCAATCCAGATGGACGAGAGCGCGCGCGAGGTGCTTGTCGCTTGGGTCCGTAACGCCCGCGCAAGCGACTAAACGGTGAAAATCGTTCAACAATTTCGTAATTTTTGAACGATGATTGTGGCAGCGCAAGCTGGGGCTTTTGGCACGGCCCTAACAGATCCCGAAGAAATCTTGAGGAAAGATCGCCTTCATCTCTGATCGCCTTGCATCAAAATTTTCGTATGCCTCTGAGACGTCCATAATGTTATCGGACAGTGTAATGGCTACTCCTGATCCAATCACCTGTGTCGTAACCTGACCGTGTTGCCCCAACGTATCGGGGATGAAATCAGCGTAGGGCGGTCCTAGAAATGTAGACCAGCCTAGTTGAGGAACGCAGGTTGAGCCTCTTTGACCAGTGAACCAAATCGGTTCACGTGCCTGTGAAAGATCAGCCATGAGATGCGCATCGCGGTACAGATGTACGAAACCATATTGCGCATCGGTAAATTCATACAATCGATTTGCGAACCCGCGCCAGTCGATGGCCTTGTGTGGCTTCGCATAAATAGACAACGTTGCTGGTAGTAAACGACCACGAGCATTCCTGCGCTCGTGGCTAATTTCTGCTTGATACCTTGTGGTCAGTTTACGGTGCCAGCCGACACCCACGTGAAACTCTGACAGGGAGCCATCGATACGCATTGAACCAATACCAGCCCAGTGGGGTTGGGCGTCTTCTATTTCGGATAGCTCCGCAGCTTTATTACCCCAGATACTCAAAGTCTGTGGGGCGAGGCGTTTATCATGATTGGCAAAGAGTTCGAGCAATTGCTTGCCGAAATCCCATTCGATTGTGGGCCTGCCGATTTCAATATTTATGATCAGTAGTTCTTTGGCCGTTATGTCACGCATTCAGGCTGCCTTTGACTGGATCGGTTTGCTATCAATCATTTGGGACCGTTCCCGCAACGAGGCACCTGCGTGTATTTTTCAAAAACCACCGTTTGTTAAACACGTCGCAAAAAAATTCGCGAAATTTCCACGCCATTATACCTTAACCCTGTATTGCTCACCCTGTCCCGATTTTATTCAGGTTAGCGATGTTAGACGGGTGGAACGTCCCCTAAAGCTGATCGCGCAGCACCTGCAACACCAAATCAGACGGCACGTCGCTGGTGATGAATGCCTCACCGATCCCACGCGCAAGGATGAACCGCAGTTTGCCGTCCACGACCTTTTTGTCTTGTCCCATCAAACCCAACAGGTCTTCGGCGCTGGGCAGATCGCCCGGGATATCTGCCAGATCGGTTTTCATGCCCATCGCTTTGAGGTGGGCGCGGACGCGACTAGGCGCTTCTTGGCTGCATAGATTCAGCCGTTGCGATAGCTCAAACGCCATGGCACAGCCGATCGCCACGCCTTCGCCGTGCAACAAACGATCAGAAAAGCCTGTCGCCGCTTCAAGCGCGTGGCCGAATGTGTGCCCGAGGTTCAACAATGCGCGGTCGCCTTGTTCGGTCTCGTCACGTGTCACGATGTCGGCTTTCATCTGGACTGACCGTGTCACGGCCTGCACTTGCGCCGCGATATCGTCGTCGGCCATGGTGGGCGCGTTGATTTCCAGCCAGTCAAAGAACGCGGCGTCGCCTAGCAACCCGTACTTCACAACTTCGCCGTAGCCTGCCAGAAAATCGCGGCGCTCTAGCGTGGACAACAGGTCGGTGTCGGCCAGTACCAGCGACGGCTGGTGAAAGGCACCAACAAGGTTCTTGCCTGCTGGCGAATTGATCCCCGTTTTGCCGCCGACAGAACTATCGACCTGTGCCAATAACGTCGTCGGGATCTGCACAAAGCGCACACCGCGCCGCAACACAGCTGCTGCAAATCCCGCCAGATCGCCGATCACACCGCCACCAAAGGCCACAACGATATCGCCGCGCTCGACCTTTTCGGACAGTAGCCATTCGACGGTGCGTTCCAACTGCGCCCAGCATTTTGTGGCCTCGCCCGCAGGCAATGCCAATGCGGCAGACGTCAGGCCCGCAGCCGTGAGGTTCTCTTGCAGTGTCGCCAAATGCAGCCCTGCGACCGTTTCATCCGTCACGATCGTCACATGCGGACGACGGGTCATTTCAGCGATACGCGGTCCCGCTTGCGCCAGCACACCCGGTCCGATCTGGATGTCATATTCACGACCCGGCAGGTCAACACGGACAGATTGGGATGCGGCACTCATGCAGTTTTCTCCAGAATATCGGGGTGTTGCGATAGCAAATCGATGACCATATCGGTGGTTTGCTCAATCGAGGCGACGCCAGTGATCGTGGCATGAATACCCGCCATCGCATAGACGGGCACACGGGCATCGAAAATATCCGACAAGGTCTGGCGTGGGTTTTCAGTGCGCAGCAGCGGGCGCGTGTCCTTATTGCGGACCCGTTCCCAGAGCGTTTGCAGCTTTGCATCAAGCCAAACAGCAGCCCCTTTGTCAGCAATCGCGTCACGCACCGACGGCGTCAGAAACGCCCCACCGCCCGTGGATAAGATGCAGGGTTCTCCGGCCAAAAGCCGCTCAATCACCTCTGCTTCGCGCTTGCGAAAGAACGCTTCGCCGTCGCGTTCAAAGATTTCGGCGATGGAAACAGAGGCTGCTTCTTCGATTGCAGCGTCACTATCCAAGAAAGGCACACCCAATCGGGCGGCCATTGCCTTGCCGATTGCAGTCTTGCCTGATCCCATCATCCCCACCAAAACAACGGTTTTTTTGAGGTAAAACGCATTTTCGCTGGCTTGAAGCATGTCTGGTCCGCTGTATCCTTTAGCAAATCATCGGCTGTGACCCGCTTAATCATGATTTATTACAGTCAATGGCGTGATCTTGCCGAAAAGGCCATATATAAACGCAGACAAATGCGGGACGATAACCGTAACATTGGGCAACGAGAGAAATCTGAGGCAATCTATGTGGCGACTGATCAAAGCACTGGTATTTCTGACAGCACTGGCTGCGATCGGCTTAATAGGCTATGCCTATGTCGGGCCGATCTTTTTCCCTGGTGACTTCTCGCCGCCCCGGATCCAAGTGACAGAGCCGGTGACATTGGACCTGGAGTGATATGAAACCGGTAGTTCTCGCGATTATCTTTGGCACGTTCGCCACATCAGCGCCCGCGCAAGGCAAAGACCCGTTATCAGCGATTGATTGGTTATCGCAAAGCGTGGAACCCGCCGCTGCGGCACCCAGCCGCCGTCCGTCGCCATTGCGTCCTAACGAGGCCCCTGTGTCCTCTGGGGCTGGCACGCCGAATGTGACCACAACGCCGCTTGATGGTCCGTCGCCTGACCCGATTGGCTTATTGTCGTCTGACCTGACGGGGCTGCCGATGTCGTTGTGGTCTGCCAGTACCGAATCTACATTGGTCACGCTGTTGCAAGCCCAACAGACTGACGGTCTGCCCGCGATGCAGGATTTGTTGAAAACACTGCTCATGGCCGAAGCTGATCCGCCGTTGGGTGCCTCTGCTGCTGGTGGGTTGTTCCAAGCCCGCGTGGACAAACTGCTCGACATTGGTGCGATTGAACCGGCTCAGGCTCTGCTGGAACAAGCTGGCGCAGATACGCCTGATCTGTTCCGCCGCTGGTTCGACGTCGCCTTGTTGACAGGTAGCGAAGACGCCGCCTGCCGCACCTTGAAATCCCATATTGATGTGGCCCCAACCTATGCCGCCCGCATTTTCTGTCTGGCGCGTGGTGGCGATTGGCCTGCTGCTGCTTTGTCGCTGAACACGCACCGCGTTTTGGGTGACATCTCTGAGGAAGAAGAAGCGCTGCTCTCGCGGTTCCTTGATCCCGAACTTTACGAGGGCGAGCCGCGCTTGCGTCGCCCTGAACGGATCAGCCCGCTTGTGTTCCGCCTTTATGAAGCGATTGGCGAGCGGATGACCACAAACCGCCTGCCCCGCGCCTTCGCCCATGCGGACCTGCACAATCAGGTCGGCTGGAAAAGCCAGCTTGAGGCAGCCGAACGTCTGGCTCGCGACGGTGCGATTTCCAGCAACGTGCTGTTCGCGCTTTACACATCGGGTCGCCCGTCTGCGTCCGGTGGTGTGTGGGACCGTGCTGATGCGATCCAAGACTTTGACCGTGCGCTACGTGACCAAGACGAAGAATCTGTTGCTGCCGCCCTGCCCGCCGCATGGGAGGCAATGCAGTTTGTCAAAACCGAAATCGCCTTTGCCCAAGAATACGGCGTTGATTTGGTGGATGTGCCGTTGACCGGACGTGCCGCTGAAATCGCCACCACGGTGGGTCTTTTGTCACCATCCTACGAGGACACGGCACTTGTGCGTACCGACGGCGATCCGTTCTTGATCGCGCTTGCCCGTGGTATCCCGCAAACCGCGGACAGCAACGACCCATTGCGCAAGGCAATTGCAGCAGCCTTTGGCGACGCAGTGGCCCCCGACGGGCTGGCGGAAATGGCCGCGAATGACCAGCTTGGCGAGGCAATATTGCAGTCCATCGCATTGGTACATGTCGGGATGTCCGGCGACTACCAAACCTTGACCGAGGCGCTGTCGTTCCTGCGATCCGTCGGCCTAGAAGACGTGGCCCGCCGCGCTGGCCTGCAACTGCTGTTACTCGAGCGGCAAACATGAGCGCCGCTGACCGTCCGATGATGAATTGGGTCCAAGCGTTCCTAGAGGCGCAAGCCGCCGAGCTGGACGCCGCCACAAACACGCAGCTGGCTTATGCCAACGATCTGAAAGACTTCGCAGGTTGGCTCGCACCGCTGGGCAAACACTTTGCCAATGCGACCCAAGACGACGTCGAAGGTTACCTAATCGAATGCGACACCCAAGGGCTGTCGCGTTCCACCCGTGCGCGCCGCCTATCCGCGATCCGGCAACTCTACCGCTTTGCCTTTGAAGAAGGCTGGCGCGAGGACAATCCCGCGATCCAGATTAAAGGGCCAGGCAAAACCAAATCGCTGCCCAAAACGCTATCCATCGTCGAAGTGGACGCGCTGATCTCAGCGGCCGCAGCCCACCCGAAAGAAGGCAAACGCAACGCCTGTTTGATGCAATTGCTCTATGCAACGGGGATGCGTGTCACGGAACTTGTGACCTTGCCCGTGTCGGCAGCACGAGGTGATCCGCCGATGTTGCTGGTGCGCGGTAAAGGCGGCAAGGAACGCATGGTGCCCCTGTCGCCCCCCGCCAAAGCGGCGATGGCGGACTGGTTGCATGTCTGGGACGCGACGAACGATGCAGGCCGTGCGCTGGGCAAACCGGAATCGAAATTCCTGTTTCCATCACGTAGCAAAGCAGGCCATCTGACGCGCCACCACTTCTTTGGCATGATCAAAGATTTCGCGGTCAAAGCGGGCGTGTCACCGGACAAAGTCACGCCGCACACGCTGCGCCACGCCTTTGCGACACATCTGCTCGAAGGTGGCGCTGACTTGCGCGCAATCCAGACCATGCTAGGCCACGCGGATGTAGCGACCACCGAAATCTATACGCATGTTGTTGATGAACGGCTCACCGCGCTGGTGATGGAACATCACCCGCTCGCCAAATCCCCGCCGCGCGACCGCGACGACACGTCCTCATGACACGACTTGATTAGATTGAACCGAACCCCTATCTCACACCAGTATTTTACCGATGAAAGACCCTGATGGACCCCTCGACATTTGACGCCGCCTTTTGGTTTACAGCCGTGGCGATTTTGGTTTTGCTGGCATTATCCGGCTTCTTTTCCGGGTCTGAAACTGCGCTGACCGCGGCATCGCGGGGCAAGTTACGCTCTGCGGCGGATCGCGGATCAAAAGGCGCGGAAACCGCACTTGATTTAACAGAAGACAGTGAACGGCTGATCGGTTCGGTCCTGCTGGGCAATAACGTGGTGAACATCCTTGCCACGTCGCTGGCCACCGCCGTGCTAACCAAAGTATTCGGGCAAAACGGGGTCGCTGCGGCCACGCTGATTATGACGCTACTCGTGCTGATCTTTGCCGAAGTCCTGCCGAAGACCTACGCCATCACGAACCCCGAATTAGTAGCATCCCGCGTTGCGCGTCCGATTGCCGCTGTTGTGCTGATTTTTTCGCCCGTCGTGGCCATGGTGCGTGTGCTTGTGCGCGCAATCTTGCGGATGTTTGGCGTGCAGACCGATCCTGACAGCCATATCCTTGCGGTGCGTGAAGAAATTGCTGGCGCATTGCAGTTGGGCCATTCCGAAGGCTTTGTGGAAAAGGAAGACCGTGACCGGATTTTGGGCGCATTGGACCTGAACGACCGTGCGGTGGAAGAAATCATGCTGCACCGCTCGAATATCGAAATGGTGGATGCGGCGCTGCCGCCGAGCGAGATTTTAAAGCAAATCCTGCAATCCAAAAACACACGGCACCCGATCTACAAAGACGATCCCGAAAACATCGTCGGCGTGATCCACGCCAAAGACGTGTTGCGGTCGATGTATGAGCTGCTCACCGCTGAAACCGACACCAGCGACGCGATGGAAAAATTCGACATCATGTCGGTGGCCAGCGCACCTTACTTTGTGCCGGAAACCACCACGCTTGATGATCAAATGCGGCAGTTCCTACGACGCAAAACCCATTTCGCACTGGTCGTTGATGAATACGGTGGGTTGCAAGGTCTGATCACGCTCGAAGACATTCTGGAAGAGATTGTTGGTGAGATTGCCGATGAATTTGACGGCGATGAAGACTACCAGATCGAGCAATGCGATGATGGTACGTATATGGTCGACGGCAGTATCACGATCCGCGATCTAAACCGCGCGCACGACTGGAATATGCCCGACGACGAAGCCAATACCGTCGCAGGTCTGGTGATCCATGAAGCGCAGATGATCCCTGTTGAGGGGCAAGTGTTTAGCTTCCACGGCTTCCGGTTTGAGGTCGTGAGCAAAGAAGAAAACCGGATTTCCGAGTTGAAAATCCGGCCTCTTTGATCGGGCGCTGCGCCGGTAGCACCCTCGGGATGCCTCCGGCGGGAGTTGTTTTGGCGAAACGAAGGCGCGGCTTAGCGCCCTTTGAACAGGCTGCCCAAGATGCCGCGCACAAGGCGGCGACCCGTGGTGCCTTTAAGTTCTTTTGCAACGACAGATGCCAGAGCCCCGCCAAAACTGCTGTCTTTGCTGGACCTGCGCGATGTGGATCGGCCACTGGTGCCAGTGCCGGTGTAGCGCCGAGCCGCTTTGAATTCGCGCTCTTTCGCTTCGAGGTGTTCTTCCTCGGCTTCCGCTTTTTCAGCCGCTTTGGCGGCGTCATCGGCACGTTTGGCCAGAATTTCATGCGCGCTTTCGCGGTCGATTGTGGTATCGTATTTGCCTGCCATTGGCGAGGCGACCATGATTGCTGCGCGTGCGGTGGCTGTAATGGGACCAAGGTGCGAAGCTGGTGGACGGATCAGTGTGCGTTCCACGATTTGCGGGATGCCCTTGGCGTCCAGCATGGATGTGACGGCCTCGCCTGTGCCGACCTCTTGGATTGCGGCGGCGGTGTCGAAGGCCGGATTATCACGGTAGGTTTGTGCCGCGAGTTTCAACTCTTTGCGGTCTTTTGCAGTGAAAGCCCGCAGCGCATGTTGCACGCGGTTACCCAGTTGCGAGAGCACGTCGTCAGGTACATCAGCCGGGTTTTGCGTGATGAAATAGACGCCGACGCCTTTTGACCGGATCAAACGGGCGACTTGTTCGACCTTGTCCACCAGTGCTATTGGGGCGTCGTCGAACAGCAGGTGGGCTTCGTCAAAGAAGAACACCAGTTTGGGTTTATCGGGATTTCCGACTTCGGGCATAACTTCGAACAGTTCGGACAAGAGCCAGAGCAGAAACGTTGCATAAAGCCGCGGGCTACCCATGAGTTGATCAGCCGCTAGGATGTTGATGATGCCGCGCCCGTCGGTGTCGGTCCGCATCAGGTCCGCGAGATCAAGAGCGGGCTCGCCGAACAGGGCTGTGCCGCCTTGGTTCTCCAGCACGAGAAGCTGGCGTTGGATTGCACCCACAGACGATGTCGCCACATTGCCGTAGCGCAAGGACAGATCGGACGCATGTTGCCCGACCCAGACCAGCAGTGATTGCAGGTCTTTAAGGTCCAGCAGCGGCAAGCCTTCTTCGTCGGCCACGCGAAAGGCGACGTTCATCACGCCTTCTTGCACATCCGTTAATTCCATCAGGCGCGACAACAGCAACGGCCCCATTTCAGCGACGGTGGCGCGGATCGGGTGGCCTTGTTTGCCGAAGAGATCCCAGAATGTGACAGGGAATTTGTCGTATTGCAGATCCAAACCGATGGTGGCTGCCCGTTTCGTAAAGGCGTCGTGCAGTTTGAAATCGGCAGACCCAGAGGCCGCAAGACCGGACAAATCGCCCTTCACGTCCGATAGGAACACCGGCACGCCATTGGCGGAAAACCCTTCGGCCAAGATTTGCAGCGTTACCGTTTTCCCAGTGCCTGTGGCCCCCGCAATCAGCCCGTGCCGATTGGATTTATCCAACAAAAGCGATTGCGCCTCAGCGTAGTCTTGACCACCGCCACCAATGAAAATTCCGTCAGACATGTGCTGCGTGCTCCTTTTTCTGTCGGGTCAAAATACATTCTTAACGTCTTTGCGCTAGGTCTAATGCACATGCTGTCATCTTACCCCTCCCACGATCTGCAGCGTCACCTCCCTGTCAGACTTGCCGTGCCTTCGGGTACGGCTTTTTGGCCCACCTTCGTTTTAACATTCTGCTCACAAATCAATCGTATTTCGCAAAGTAACCTGTTGACGTAACACAAACCCTTCCCTAAATTTCGCTCAATAAGTCGGCAAAGTCCGACAGGGAGATAGCGAAAGAAGGGTCCTTGCGTGCAGGGGCCCTTTTCTTATCGGGTTTGCACAGTCTCGTTCAGCTAATCAGCAGTCCTTTGCCACCTGCGACAGATTTGGCCCTGACAGTTGCGAATTCGCGTGTTAACTCGTGTGAAACTACAAACAATGGACTGATTTTCATGTTGAAGACCGCTACACCGTTATTGATTGCCTTGATGTTGGCGACACCTGTTATCGCACAGGAAACCGCCACAGATGACACCACAACCGAGCAAACTGCGCCGGAAACACCGGAAACAGCAACCGAGTCTGAAGCCACACCGACAACCGACGCTGATCCGGCTGACGGTCTGTCTCTAGGTTCGCCGCTAGATAACGCCGAAGCACCGACCGTTGCTGATTTGGCAATTGGTCAGCCGTATGTGCGTGGCGAATCCGGTGATTGGTTGTTCCGTTGCCTGAAAGCCGAAGAAGGCACTGACGATCCTTGCCAGTTGTACCAGCTTTTGAAGGATAGCAGCGGCAATTCCGTGGCCGAAATCAGCCTCTTTCCACTTGCAGGCTCAGGCCGTGCAGCAGCGGGCGCGACAATCGTAGCCCCGCTTGAAACACTGCTGACACAGCAATTGACTGTAGCTGTAGATGGTGGTCCGGCACGTCGCTACCCGTTCACATTCTGTAACACAGCAGGCTGTGTGGCGCGTGTTGGCTTTACGGCAGAAGAAGTGTCCCAGTTCAAACGGGGCAATGCCGCGACCATCACAATGGTTCCAGCAGCAGCACCAGACGAGACAGTTGAATTGGCTGTGTCCCTGTCCGGCTTCACGGCTGGCTACGACGAATTGGCCGCCGCGGCACAATAAGTTCACCTTGTAAGCTATTGAAAGCGCCTTCAGTTTTACTGAGGGCGCTTTTTTATGCGGTGCGAAGTGCGATTACCGCGTTCAATCCGCCGAAAGCAAACGCGTTCGAGATCGCCACGTCCACCTTGGCCTCGCGGGCCGCGTTTGGCACCACGTCGAGCGCGCATTCAGGGTCTGGTTGTTCGTAGTTGATCGTGGGCGCAATCACCCCGTCACGCACCGCCATGATGCAAGCCAGCAGTTCCACAGCGCCCGTGCCGCCGATCAGATGGCCGTGCATGGACTTCGTGGACGAGATCATCAAATCATCCGCATGTGCCCCGAACACGTCCCTGACAGCCGCGCATTCCGTCTTGTCGTTGGCCGCCGTCGCTGTACCGTGCGCGTTGATATAGCCCACAGCATTGGTCGGGATTTGTGCATCTGCCACGGCGCCCGCGATCGCCCGCGCGGCGCCTTCTTTTGACGGCATCACGATGTCAGAGGCATCAGAACACATCGCAAAGCCTACGACTTCGCATAATATCTCAGCGCCCCGCGCCATAGCGTGATCGCGGTCTTCGAAAACAAAGACACCCGCGCCTTCGCCCTGTACCATGCCGTTGCGGTTCGCAGAAAACGGGCGGCAGCCGTCCTTGGACATGACGCGCAGCCCTTCCCACGCCTTGATCCCGCCAAAACACAACATCGACTCTGAGCCGCCCGTGACCATCGCCGTGGCCATGCCGCAGCGCACCATGTTGAAGGCTTGACCCATCGCGTGATTGCTTGACGCGCAGGCCGTGGCAACCGTGAACGACGGGCCGCGCAGGTTCCATTCCATCGACACCTGCGATACCGCGGCGTTGTTCATCAATTTTGGCACGATAAACGGGTGAACGCGGTTCTTGCCTTCTTCGTAAACGGCGCGAAAGTTTTCGTCTTGGGTGGTCAGCCCACCGCCGGAGGTTCCCAGAATAACGCCGGATTTATCGCCAAGCGCGCCGTCAAACTGCAAACCTGATTGACCAATCGCTTCACGTGCAGCGAGCAGTGAAAATTGCGTAAAGCGGTCATAAAGTGTGATCTGTTGGCGGTTGAAATGCGCGGTCTCGTCGTAATCACGTACCTGCCCGCCGATCTTGATCTGCAAGCGGTCCACGTCGCGAATGTCTAACGGGCCGATACCGCAACGGCCCTCGCGCATCGCCTCTAGCGTCGTGGCAACATTGTACCCCAGCGGGTTGATCGTGCCCGCACCTGTGATGACAACGCGGCGCATCTGTTTAGGCCTGTGCGGCCACAAGGCGCTCGACTGCTTTGACTATGGCCGCCACGGACGAGATGTCGAAATCGCTCTCTGACGGTTCATTCGCGTTGAAAGGCACGGTGATATCAAAGGCTTCTTCGATACCAAAGATGCTCTCAACAAGCCCCATGCTGTCGATCCCCAACATTTCCGGCGTGTCGGTCAGCTTGATATCAGAAGGGTCCATCAAGGCTTGTTCGGCGATGATTGCGACGACTTTGTCTTGGGTATTCACGGGCAAGTCCTCGGGTATTGGTGTTCGCTGTTATGTATCATCGTTCGGTTTGGAAACAAGTTTGCGACGGCCCGCATCTTTTGCCTCGTTACGTAAACTGCGTTGTTCCGCCCGAAAGGCCAGCATCGGTTTGGCTGGATAGCCCATCATAAATTGACCACGAGGTGTATCACCCAGCACAATCGCGGCGCCACCGAGCAAGCAATCGGATCCAATAGTAATATTGTCAGCAACACCAGATTTCCCCCCGAGAATAGACCGATCGCCGATCACTGCGGACCCTGCCACAGCCGTTTGCGCACAGAGCAAGCAGTCTTCGCCGACGATCACGTTATGCCCGACTTGAACCAGATTATCGATTTTGGTGCCATTACCGATGCGCGTCGGTCTGATTGTACCAGCGTCAACGGTCGAATTTGCGCCGATCTCGACATGATCGCCCAGCACCACGGACCCAAGCGAATGGATGCGGTGCTGTGTGGCGTCATCAATCGCCTCAAACGGTGTTTTGCCAAGCGTCCGCCTGCCCGTTTCCGCAATAGACGGCATCGCTGTGACAAAGGAAAACCCGTCTGCACCGACCACCACGTTAGGCTGCAAAATCACGTGATCGCCAATGACAACATCGCGGCCAATACGCACGCCGGGATGCAGGATGCCTTGCGCGCCGATCTGCGCACCTGCGCCGATGCTCACGTGTTCAGCCAGCAGCGTATCCTGCCCGATCACCGCATCCGCGCCGATCACGCAGAACGGTCCGATCGTCACATTCGCACCGATCTTGGCAGCAGGATCAATCACCGCCGAAGGATGAATCCCCTGCCCGACCATAGGTTTATCCATCATTTGCGTGAGAACCGACATCGCCAACCGCGGGCGCGGCACAACAATCGCGGCCTGCAATCCTAAGGCTTGCCAATCCGCATCAGCCCAAACAACCGCCGCCTGTGCGGCACTGGCCAACAGCGCATCGGCGTAGCGTTTCGACATTGCCAGCGCCAGATCACGCGGCCCCGCCATGCTAGGCTCGGCCAACCCAGACACGACAACACCACCATCCCCAAGAACGTCAGCGCCCAAAGCGCGCGCAATATCAGCTACGGTTTGTGTCATCTTACCCTGCCCTTTAGCCCACCAAGTAGCGGGCCGTTCAGACAGACTTAGCCTTGAACGCCGGGAACAGCCACCCCTTCGCGGGTCAGCGCGTTCCAGATTTTGCGGTCGCGGTCATAGATATCGCGGCGGAATTCAAGCTGGCCGGAATTGCTTGTGAACGCAGTGCGGTAGACCAAATGCACGGGCACCGGTTGCTCTAGGTTCAAGCGCGACTCGTTGCCGGACCGCAGAAGACGTTGAAACAGACCTTCGGGATCGTCCGTTTGCGGCGTCAACAGCGCATAGGCGAAATCAAACGGGTCATTCAGGCGGATACAACCGTGGCTAAATGCGCGAACTTCGCGGCCAAACAAGCTTTTGGCGGGCGTGTCGTGCAGGTAGATATTGTATTGGTTCGGAAACATGAATTTCACGAGACCAAGGGCATTCGAATTCGACGGAGGCTGCCGCATCGAGAACGGGAACGTCCGCGCGGTGTAGCGGTTAAAATCAATGTTGGAGCGATTCACAGTGCGGCCGTTGCGATCTGTAATCAGCAATTGACCCGCAGCGCCCGGGTTGCGCTGCATCTGCGGCAGGTATTCTTTGGTGACGATTGAACGCGGAACGTACCAGCTTGGGTTGATGACCATATGGCTCATGACATCGGAAAACTCAGGAGTCGCGCGGTCAGACGGTGTGGCCCCGATTACGGAACGGGTCGTGAAAGTCACCTCGCCGAAATCCACAATCTGCGCGGAATAATCCGCTAGGTTCACCCAGATATGGCGGTCGCCTTTGTCTTGGTTGAACCAACGCTCACGCTCCATAGCGACAACGATAGACTGAAGCCGTTCGCTGATCGGGCGGTTCAACTCTGCAATGGTGCTTGGACCAGCGGTGCCGTCGACCTCTAGGCCGTGACCCCGTTGAAACGCCTCAACGGCTGCCACGATCTGCGCATCATAAGACGCGGTGACAGAGCGGTCCAGATAGCCCATCGCGACCAAACGGTTGCGCAATGCGATCACATCAGGACCAGTTGATCCGGCCTCAAGTTTCTCGGCATTGACGACTGGACCCCAACCGCCATTGGCTTGTAACGTCTCTAACCGCAGTTTTGCGGAGATCAAACGGGTGTATTCGGGCGAGCTGGGCGGCAATGACCGCAGGAATGTCGTCGGGTTGCTGTTACGGAATTCAGCCAGCAAATCAAGACGCGGGGTATAGACGACTTCACGCACGATCAGCGGATCTACGGATTTAGGACGCAGCACGCCAGATTGCACATCGCGGGCGTATTGCAGGAATGTCTTGGTCAACAAAACTTCGATAGCGCCGAGTTCCGCTGGCGTGCGCGCGGACTGCATCTGCGCGATCAGCGAGTCCACATCATAGCGGTTCGTTGGCAGCCCGTGGTGGCCCGTGTTTTCCAAGGCAGACAGCAACGCATTGCGGTGGCCAACAGCAGAATCGCCGCTCCAGATGCCTTCAAAACTGCGCGCGCGGTAGAATGCGGCAACATCTTCATCGCGTGCCGCAGTTTCTGCGACAGCCTGACGAAATGCAGTGACCTGTGCGTGCGCCATCGGGGCAGCAACCGTTCCCGCCATTAAAGCCAGACCAGCAACTAAACCAAAACTGCGCAATTTTGCGCCAACCACATTGACCAAATGACCCATCGAATTCCCCAAAACGTTTATCAAAAGCAGTACCTTGCATGAGTAAACACAATATATAGTGGGTGTCTAATCACGCTTAGAACAGCACGGTACGCCCACCAATAGCCTGTGCCTCAACCGCAACAGTTCCATATTACCGTGTATAATTGGCCGATTTTCGCCGATTTTGGGTTTGTTAACCCTGTCTTGCTACAAAGCACTTGGTTGGGTGCCGGGATTGTGACATGTATTGCGAGCAACTGGGGGAACAGTGCATCGTTGGCGAAAAGCCAACACAGATCGAGCGACGGGACAGGCGCATAGATATGACTAAATTGAAAACTTCGGGTATGACTCGGCGTGGCGTGTTAGGCGCGTTTGCAGCAACAGCTGTAGCAGCGGCACCCACCTATTCCAATGCAGCAGGCTTTTTACGCGGTGGCGGCGATGTCCGCCGACTACGTATGTACTCAGGCCGCACCGGTGAACGTATGGATACGATTTACTGGATCGAAGGCCAGTACATCGGCGAAGCTCTTGCTGAAATTAACACGTTCATGCGTGATTGGCGGAATAACAAAACAATCAACATCGACGTGCGGAACGTAGACATTATGGCCGCGTCATTGCGTCTGTTGGATGTAAACGAACCCTACATGTTGTTGTCGGGCTACCGTTCACCAGAGACCAACGCGATGCTGCGCAGCCGTTCATCCGGCGTTGCACGCAATTCACTTCACATTCAAGGCCAAGCGGCTGACCTGCGGTTGGAAAGCCGTTCAACCGCGCAAGTCTCTAACGCGGCACGGTCTTGTGCGGCTGGTGGCGTTGGCCGTTATTCCGGTTCAAACTTCGTCCACATGGATTGTGGTCCAGTCCGGTCTTGGGGCGGTTAACCTTCCTTAAGAAACAGACCGATTAAAATGGCCTGATTGTCCGCAAAATGCACGATAATCGGGCCTTTTTTATGTTTTATCGACCTTTGAGCAATCACAGAATCGTGAGACTAAGGACAAGTGTTAACAAGTTGTGACCTGTCCCATGCCCTTTGTTGTGAATAAAGACCCGCTTATCCGCCTGACCGACCCGAACTACGCTGATGGTGTAGGCTCTGTGGTCCAAGGCACCGATCCCGTCGATATTTCTGCCACGCTGTTCGATCAGGACGGCGACATGCCGAACACTGCGGGGCTGAGCAATATGTTCGTCGCATGGGGTCAGTTTTTAGACCACGACATTACGCTCTCGCTGGAAAACCACGCGGAACTTCTGACCGCCGACGGGCTTGTCGCACCTTTGGAACGGTCTGAATACGTGATCGGCGAAGACGGCGCACGGGTGCCGACAAATGCGTTGACATGGCAAATTGATGGCAGCCAAGTTTACGGGTCATCATCCGAGCGGACCAATGATCTACGCAGTTTCGAGGGCGGCAAACTACGGATGTCGGACGATCCCACCTCAGACAAAGGGTTAATGCCGACAGCCAACCCTGACAGCTTTATGGCGGGCGACATCGCCTCTGACGATCCGGTATTTTTGTCTGGCGACATCCGCGCCAACGAAAATCCAGCGCTTGCATCCGTGCATACTGTCATGGCCCGCGAACACAATTATTGGGCTGAACGGCTGGCCGAAGCGCATCCCGATTGGACCGACGACCAATTGTTCGACAGCGCCCGCCAGATTGTTGCTTATGAAGTGCAATCAATCACTTACAAAGAATGGCTGCCGCATCTGCTAGGCGACGCGGTGGGCGAAGACACAGGCTACGATCCCGATGTGAACGGTCAAATATCCGTCGAATTTTCCACTGCTGCCTTCCGGTTCGGCCACACGATGGTGTCCAGCACCCTGCCCCGTATCAACGACGATGGCAGCGATACCGACGAAGGCGATCTGGCGATCATGGATGCGTTCTTTAACGCTGAACCGTTGAAATCCGGTGATCTAGACGCGATTTTGCGCGGACAATTAACCAGTTCTGCGCAAGAATTCGATACCAAGGTCGTGGACGATCTGAACTTTTTCCTCTCATCGCCCGCTGGCGTATCGGGCTTTAGCCTTGTCGCGCTGAACCTGTTGCGCGGCCAAGATCACGGCTTGCAAAGCTACGTGGACACGCGCGCCGCGCTGTTGGGCGACATTGATCCGGACACGCTAGACCCGCTCGATTTCTCGATCATCACCAGCGATCCCGCGCAGCAAGCAGCGCTGGCGGAAGTTTACGACACCGTGCATGACGTCGATCTTTGGGTTGGCGGTTTGGCCGAAGACCCGATTGGCGACACGCAATTCGGGCCGATGTTCACCTACATCGTGAGCGATCAATTCACGCGGATCAGGGCCGCTGACCCCGAATTCGGCCAGCTCCATCCGGCCATTGGCGTTGATATCATCGCTGAGGTCAAAAGCAGCGGACTAAACGACATCATCATGCGGACCACAGGCGTCGATGCGGTGCAGGACGACCCCTTTGTGGCAGCGCCGATGACCTTGGACGATGCTGACGCGCCCGAAAAGACAGCGTTCGACGACGACTTTGATCTGGTATCGCAACACATCGTCAGTGACGTTAAAACAAGCGCTGGCAACGACAGCATCACGATCCGCGGCGGCACGATTGTCGATGGTGACGTGCAACATGGCAGCGGCGACGATGATTTCACGCAAACCAGCGGCACCGTCACAGGCGATGTGCTTTTGGGCAGCGGCGACGACACGGCTTATCTCGGTGGCGATGGCGAAATTCTGGGCGATCTGTTTGGCGGCAGCGGCAATGACACGATCACCATTGACGACTTTGCCACTATCGCACGCATTCGCGCTGGCGCGGGTGACGACACGGTCGAGATTGGTGAAAATACGAGCACGCCGCATGTCCAATTGGGCAGCGGCAACGACGTCATCACGGTGAACGCGGGTGCGCATATCGACACCATCAATGGTGGCAGCGGCAGTGATACGCTGGACGTCAAAGGCAGCCGTTTCCGTGTGGATTACAAAGACGGCAATCCTGATACGCATGACGGCCAGATCGTCTATCTGGATGCTAAGGGCGTTGAGACTGGTGACAGCTTCGCCTTCCAAAGCATTGAAAACGTAACATGTTTCACCAGTGCTACTTTGATCCTGACGCCCGATGGCGACAAACCTATCGAGACATTACAGGTCGGTGATGCGGTCATCACCCGCGATCACGGTGCCCAAGCGATCCGCTGGATAGGCACCACGACCGTCGCGGCCCACGGCGATCTTGCACCGATTTCATTCGCTGAAAATGCACTTGGCACACATGCTGCTTTTGACGTGTCGCCGCAGCACCGGATGTTGCTGTCAGGCTGGCGGTGCGAACTAGCGAGCGGCACAAAAGAGGCGCTCGCGCCTGCGAAACATCTGATCAACGACACCACAATCCGCCAAATAGACCGCGACCGCGTGACCTATATCCACCTCGCGTTTGACCAGCACGAGGTTATTTGCGGCAACGGCGCATGGTCGGAAAGCTTTCACCCCGGATCAATGGCGCTCGACACGTTGTCCGCCGCCACCCGCGCTGAATTGTTCCGACTGTTTCCGCAGGTCGCCGTGAACCCGATCAGATATGGCCCGTCCGCCCGTCCGCAAATGAAATTCCACGAAGCGCGGATGATCCTGCCGTCTTAAACTGTTGCCAAACCGATCGCAGCTTTGCACGATGAGGCATGAAAATCCTTGGCCCTATCACCGCACTTTTGATCGCCCCAACCCCTGCGTTTGCCTGTGATACGGCGTTGGTGCTGTCGATTGACGTGTCCAATTCCGTCGATCCGGCAGAGTATCGGTTGCAAGTTGACGGCATGGCTGACGCGTTGCTGGACCCCGAAATCGTCGATGCAATGGTCGCGGGCGACGTGGCAATCGCGGTGATGCAATGGTCCGGCCAAGACCGCCAAGAGACCAGCATCGCGTGGCGACAAATTCGCACGGCAATCGACGCCGAACGCCTGTCAGCCGATGCCCGCCATATTCCGCGCGCCTTTGTGTTGTCCGACACCGCCCCGGCCGAAGCGATGTATTACGCCGTTGACCTGTTCCGCAGCGCCCCCGATTGCAAACGCCGCGTGATCGATATTTCAGGCGACGGCACGGCCAATGCTGGCGCAGACCCTGCCCGCGCCCGTCAATTTGCCCAACGCAACAGCATCACAATCAACGGTATTGCGATTGAATCGATGGGTGTCGCGATCACGTCGTTTTTCCAGCGTCAAATCATCACCCGCGACGGATTCGTGATTACGGCTCGCACGCACCGCGAATATCCTGATGCGATCCGGCGCAAGATCATCCGCGAATTGAGCCAAGCCCTAGGTTGACGCGATCAGCAGGACACGGCACTTATCCACCTAAATCCTTTTGTTCACTGACATTTCAGGCCCGTGATGACCCCAACCTACACCGAGTTGACCCGCGTGTTTGGCCGCATCGGCCTGTTATCCTTTGGCGGTCCCGCCGCCCAAATCGCACTGATGCACAAATCATTGGTCGAAGAACGCGATTGGCTGACCGAGGATCAATTCCTACGCGCCTTGTCGTTCTGCATGCTGCTACCCGGCCCCGAAGCGATGCAGCTGGCGACATACGCAGGGTGGCGCAAACGAGGCATCATCGGCGGGCTGATCGGCGGCGGATTATTCGTGCTGCCGGGTGCGATTGTGATCATGGCGCTGGCCTTGCTTTACGGGGCATACGGGGCGCTGCCGCTGGTCCAAGCCGTTTTCCTTGGCGTGAAAGCAACCGTCGTGATTATCGTGATTGAGGCCTTAATCAAGGTCTCAAAACGGGCGCTGAAAACGAAACTATCGGGTTGGCTTGCTGTGTTCGCCTTTGTCGCATTGTTCTTTTTCGCGCTGCCGTTTCCGCTGGTCATCGCTGTCGCGGCCATGATCGGCGGCCTATCCACATCCGCCCAAACGTCCCCGACCACCACAAAATTCCCTTGGCGCAAAAGCACCAGCATCGTCGTGATCGGTTGCTTGCTTTGGGCGGCCCCCTTTGCAGTCATCACCCATCCGCTTCTTGCGGACATCGGCGCGTTTTTCGCGTGGCTTGCCGTCGTGACGTTCGGCGGCGCCTACGCGGTTTTGGCCTATATGACCCAGGCCGTTGTCGGCGATTTTGGTTGGCTGACGACGGCGCAAATGATGGACGCGCTTGGCCTTGCGGAAACCACGCCCGGCCCGCTGATCCTTGTCACGCAATTCGTCGGCATGATCGCGGCGGCGCAGGAAGGCGGCACCGGACTTGCATTAATCGCGGGCGCGTTAACCTTGTGGGTCACGTTTGTCCCCTGTTTCATCTGGATATTTGCAGGCGCGCCCTTGATCGACTGGCTAGAGCAGCAACCAAGGCTGAACGCAGCGCTCGCCGCGATCACCGCCGCCGTTGTTGGCGTCATCGCGAACCTATCGGTCTGGTTTGCCCTGCATGTATTTTTTCAAACAGTTACGCCATTTTCTGCCGGCCCAATGACCAGCGTTTTACCGGACCTGAGCACGGTGCGCCCCGTGGCTGTGGCCCTTGCTATATTGGCTGGATACCTGCTTTTGATCCGTCACGTGAACCTACTTTGGGTGCTGTTCATCTGTGCGGCGATCAGCGCCGTGGTCGCAATGATCTGACTGGATCGCAGGCCACCCCTTTCATCCCACTTCGAATCCCGTATGCTGCATGCAACATTATGACACAAAGGACGCGACACCCGTGACCCGTACTTCTGCTTCACGCACCATTGACTATGGAAACCTGATGCACCGGGCCATGCGTGGCCTGATCCAACAAGTTCTGACTGACATTGCCGAAAACGGCCTGCCGGGGGACCACCACTTTTTCATCACCTTCGACACGATGCACCCCGATGTAGAAATCGCAGATTGGCTGTCGGATCGTTATCCGGGCGAAATGACCGTCGTGATCCAACATTGGTTCGATAATCTCGACGTCACCGATGAAGGCTTCAGCATCACCCTCAACTTTGGCGAAAATCCAGAGCCGCTGTATATTCCGTATGACAGCATCCAGACCTTTGTTGATCCATCCGTCGAATTTGGGCTGCGGTTTGAAACCCAATCCGAAGAGGAGGCTGATGACGACGATGCCGATGACACAGATACCATCGACACGATTCCAGAGGCCCCTATGCAAGAAATGGTCGAGCCCGAAAAAGATGATCCGGCCACCGAACGCAAAGACGCTGATGTCGTCAGCCTAGATCAATTCCGTAAATAATAGCTTTCAGACTTGCCGAGGTACGCTTTGCGCCCTAATCGGTATACAACCGCATACTTTACATTATTGGAGCGTCCCATGACTGCCACCCGTACTGAATCCGACAGCTTTGGCCCATTGGAGGTCCAAGCGGACCGATATTGGGGCGCGCAAACACAGCGTTCAATCATGAACTTTCCGATTGGCTGGGAAAAACAGCCCGTCGCGATCGTCCGCGCGCTTGGTGTTATCAAGCAAGCCTGCGCCGCAGCGAACAAAGCTCGCGGCAAGCTTGATGCGAAAATCGCCGACGCGATTGTAGACGCCGCATCCGAAGTTGTTGCAGGCAAACTCGACGATCACTTCCCGCTGGTCGTCTGGCAAACAGGGTCCGGCACGCAGTCGAACATGAACGCGAACGAAGTGATCTCGAACCGCGCAATTGAAATGCTGGGTGGCACAATCGGGTCCAAAGATCCGGTACACCCCAACGACCACTGCAACATGGGCCAGTCGTCAAACGACACATTCCCCACGGCAATGCACATCGCAGTCGCGACCACAGCGCACGACGTTTTGCTGCCAGGTCTCGCGAAATTGCACGCAGCACTTGAGCAGAAGCAAAAAGAATTCGACCACATCATCAAGATCGGTCGCACCCACACAATGGACGCGACACCGCTGACATTGGGCCAAGAATTCTCGGGCTACGTACATCAGGTCGCCATGGGCATCCGCCGGATTAAACAAGCCTTGCCAGCGATTTACGAACTCGCGCAAGGCGGCACGGCAGTCGGCACCGGCCTGAACACACCTGTTGGCTGGGGCGAGACAGTCGCAGCTGAAATGGCTGAAATCACCGGCCTGCCCTTTGTGACAGCGCCCAATAAGTTCGAGGCACTTGCAGGCCACGACGCGCTTGTTGAAATGTCCGGTGCGTTGAAAACTGTCGCTGCCAGCCTTTACAAAATTGCCGCCGATATCCGCATGCTGGGTTCAGGCCCACGTTGCGGTTTGGGCGAATTGATGTTGCCAGAAAACGAGCCCGGTTCATCCATCATGCCCGGCAAAGTGAACCCGACACAGGTCGAAGCAATCACCCAAGTCTGCGCCCACGTCATGGGCAATGACGCGGCTGTGGGTTTTGCCGGATCGCAAGGCCACTTTGAATTGAACGTGATGAAGCCGATGATGGCCTATAACGTATTGCAATCAATGCAACTTATCGGTGACGCATCCAGCGCCTTTACCGATAACTGCGTGTTGGGGATCACTGCGAACGAAGACCGGATCGAAAAACTGATGCGGGAATCGCTGATGTTGGTCACGGCTCTGGCCCCGACTATCGGCTACGACAACGCAACGACGGTTGCGAAAACGGCGCACAAAAACGGGACCACGTTGAAAGAAGAAGCCATCGCGCTTGGTTTCGTCGACGAAGAAACCTTTGAAAAAGTCGTGCGTCCAGAAGATATGATCGGACCTAAATAAACGGCTTGCGGCAATACGACCGCACTGTCATCTCTGAACGCGCGTTTCTAATTTTAGGGGCGCGCGTTCTTACTTTGGGGCACCTTCATGACGACACCGATTAACCTGAACAAAGTTCGCAAAGCCAAAGCGCGTGCCGACGACAAAGCACGCGCCGACGCCAATTCCACAAAATTCGGACGTACAAAGGCGCAGCGTCTGTTGGAAGTTACCCAATCAAAACAAGCCTCTGCGCGGCTTGATACGTTGAAATTCGATGACGACTGAATTGTTCAGCGGCAGACCTGTGAAACGTTCGCTCACGCTCGCTGGGCACCGTACAAGCGTGTCGCTAGAAGATATTTTCTGGAACGCCTTTCGCGACATTGCAGCGCAACGCGGCCAACCGATCAACGACCTCGCCCGCGAAATCGACGCGCAACGCGGCGATATCGGCTTGGCCTCAGCGATACGGGTATTCGTGCTGCGCGACCTTCAGGATCGCCTGCCAGAATGATGCCCCTGCAGGATCAAAGACGCGCTGTCCTGCTCTAATCGCACGTGTGACAACTGATAATCTCGCGCACTATTGGGCATCGACATCACGGGGTCCGGTAATCGTTTCACATAGGTCCGCGCATAAAGCGCCTGTTCCGACGTCGCCCCGATCGTCCGAATACGCTGACTAATTCCAGTTAACTTGCCCAAAATACCCTCTGAACTACTTACTAACATACATATTCCTACACGTCCTCGCGGCACCAAAGTGTCGCGGCTTTCACTAAACGCAGCTTTTTAGTTGCAGCTTAGTTGTAGCGCCCAGACTCTCAAAAATCGGTTAACGCAGCGCGGAATTACAAATTAAATAAACGAAGCTAAAGCCCCTCAGTCCGTGGCGTGATGCGTAGCCAAATCCCGTCTTTTGATCGCACCGTCAAATGCGCGACTGGCACTGGCACGCGTTCTTCAACGATTTCAAAGCGATACGCCCGCATCAATTGCGCCAACAGAACCACGCCTTCGATCATGGCAAAGCCCGCGCCCGTGCAAACCCGTGGCCCTGATGAGAATGGTAAATACGCCTCGCGTTGACATTTCTTGCCGTTTTCCGTGGCCCATCTCGTTGGATCAAAACCGTCGGGGTTGTCCCAGAGCCGTGACTGTCGGTGCAAATGCCAAGGCGAAACAATGACTTGCGCGCCCACCTTAATGTTACGACCTCTGAATTCTTCCGGCTTCGTAGACTCGCGTACCATCATTGGCACGGGCGGATACAAACGCAGCCCCTCACGAAATACATCCCGCGTTTGTTTCAACGTCGAGAGTTTTGAGAAATCCTTTGTCATTTCAGTGGCTTCTGCGGCGATCTTATCCTGCCATTCGGGATACATTGCCAGTAAATATAGCGTCCAAGCCAGCGCAGATGCGCTAGTTTCGTGTCCCGCCAAAAAGAAAATCGCGACCTGATCGACCATCTCTGGCACATCGAACTTCTCGCCCGTTTTGGGATCAGCTGTTGTCATAATTTTTGTAGCAAGATCATCGGGTACTGGCCCGTTCTTAATCTGATTTAAGCGATCTTGCGTAAGCGTCGTAATCAGCGCACGAATAGATTTCGCGGCCAGTTTTGTGTCCTTACGGAAAAAGCGCGGCATCCATGATGGCCCCCGCACGAATGCGGCCAAATTCAAGATCGGTTGGGTCCGCTGATACGCTTTGAACTCGTGGAAAACCTTTGTTGCGGTCTCGTTTTCAATCGGTATGGAAAACAACGTCCGAAAGATGACGTCGGCTGCAGCGTGACTGGTTTCGGCTTCAATTTCAAAAGGTTGACCATCGGCATGTGGGGCCAGACGCGCAACAGCTGCCTCGCCTGATGCCCAGATTGCCGGGAACGTGTCACGCAGGCGCCCGCCTTCGAATGCGGGATCAATGATGCGGCGTTGCCGTTTCCAAACGTCACCGTTGGTCAAAAACACCGAGTTGCCTAGCAACGGGCGCAGCCCCGCGCCGATGCGGTCGGATTTTGGGAAATCGTCGGGGCGTTCGTGCAAAACCCGTTTGATCAAGGTATGGTCGTTGATCAAATAACTCTGGAAAAACGGGGTCTTAAACTCTGCCATCCATGCGCGGTACAGCTTTGCGGGTTGCGCAGATAGGATGTCTGCGCGGAACAGCTTTAGGTAGCGCCACAGTGACACGCGATCGGGTCGCGACGGAGGTTTTGGCGGAAGCATCATTGAATGGACGTGAATTTTGACAAGGGTTGCGTGATCCGGCTTTGCGATGGCGCACGATCGCGGTAGCGGTCTGCCAATGTGATGGGACCGCAGGTGATCTGGAAATAATCGTAGTCACCTGGATTATCAAAGGCGCATAAGTACTGGAAATGTAGGCGGAAAAATCGCCAGCGTAGTGCCTTCCATGTCTCGGGCTTGAGCGTCTGAGTGAATGCGGCCGACACGACCAGTGGCCAGCGTTTGTCCTCAGGTGCGACGCCAGACACGGCCACGGGATCGCAAAGCGCAAACGCGCAGCCGTCGCCGGGGGCTGTGACGTCGACCCATGTTAGCGCGTCTTGTGCGCTGAGGAACGCTAGGTCACCGCGCAACCGTTTGGCTTCGGGCAGGAACGACACCATCGGGACGACTTGACCCAGCGACAGGAACCCGAGCGATGGACCGTTTTTAGGTACGCGGCCCGCTCGGATCAGATCGGCGAGGATCGACACACTGAGGTGTGCGCCGGATGAATGACCAACCACCAATACTTCGTCCACATCCGTCTCGAAGGCCGCTGCGATTTGGTCGGCAAATACGCTCATCCGCTCTTCTAACGGAGCAGGATTGGCGCCCTTCCAACGTGCAGAATAGGAATAGTCGTGCATCAGGTAATAGGCGAAAAACTTTCCGTCTTTGGCTTTGAACCAGCGCATGAGCCAGATGAAACCAACAAGCCCAAGCCCTAGCGCCGCCCACGAGACGAGCTGCGTGGCAATCAATAATGATCCAATCCAAGCAAACGCCTTGAAAACTAAAAGAGCGACTGCGATCGAAACGAGCAGCTGTAACAACAACATGCCAACCGGATAAAGTGCTGCAATCACTGGGCCTTTGCGCATTTTCGTCAGCCGCCCTAACGCACCGGTCGTGATATAGGTCCACGCTGTGCGGGTCAGTTGCCAGTAGGTCGCGGGGATCGAATTGGACATGCTGTCGCGCACGATATCGGACCAGAGCAGTACGTCGATATCGGCATCGACAGGCTGATCATCAATCGTGGCCGCTGCGTTCCAGCCAAATTTTTTCGCCTTCAACTTCGGCGTAATGCCAATTTGGTATCCGCTGATTTGCGCTTGGGCTGCACCTTCTTTGCGGTATAGCTCGCGGTAGCGGCGTGGATGGATGGGGTCGTAGCCAGGGATATAGAAAACCTTGCGCCGTTTGACCTGTTGTGAACCTACATTACTCGTCATATTTTGCCTGTTATGCTGTCGGCGTTTTACACAGCATAGCGGGTAACTTCGGAAAAAATAAGCCTTTTAGCCGAAACTGGCCAGTGCGGGGAATGCTTCGAGCATCCAGTAGCTCATTGCTGCGAATTGTCCGGTGATCATCATCAGGCCGACGGTCCACAAGAGCAAGCCAGAGGTGCGTTCGATCCGTTCCATATGGCGTTTCATCCACGCCATCACGCCTTTGAGACGCGGGAAAAATGCGGCGACCAGCAGGAATGGAATGCCGAGGCCAAGAGCGTAGAATGCGAGCAGCACGGTGCCGCGTGTGACGTCTGCTTCTGATGCTGCAAGGCCGAGGATTGTGCCAAGGATGGGCCCCAAACACGGCGTCCAACCAAAGGCAAACGCAAGGCCCAAGATATAGGCCCCCATCGCCGAGCCGCCTTTGTCGCCAATGTCGACGCGGGCTTCGCGGTCAAGAAAACCGATGCGAAACACGCCGACAAAATGCGCCCCGAAGATCATTACGATCACGCCAGCGATCATTAGAAACCAGTCTTGGAACTGTAGGAACGTGCGGCCAAGCGCGGAGAACGCGAAGCCCAACAGCAGGAACACCGTGGACAGGCCAAGCACAAAAAACACCGCTGCCAGCAAAACCCGCCGCCGCGCCGCGCGGTCTTGATCCATATCGCCCATCGACACGCCACCCATATAGGCCAGATACGGTGGCACAATCGGTAACACGCAGGGCGATAGAAACGACAACAGACCTGCAGAAATCGCGATTAGGATCGCGGGTAACAGGGTCGCGTCGAGGATGAGGTTGGCTTCTAACATGTGGCGTGGATCTCCTTGGCACATGCCTACGCGGCAAAAGCAGCGGCGTCACGATGTTGCTCGTCACAAGTCTGTGGACTTTTTGAAACATCAGACCTAATCCATGCGCATGACAACACCAGATCACACGCTCGACGCCCTTGGATTGCTCTGCCCCCTGCCCGTTCTGAAAGCGCGCAAACGCCTGTCTGGCTTGGCGACGGGGCAGATATTAGAGATGATCGCGGATGATCCGGCGGCCATAATTGACGTGCCGCATTTCTGTGCAGAGTCCGGGCATACGCTATTGGGACAATCCGAAAACAACGGTGTTTTGTACTTCACTATCCGCTGCAAATAACGATTTTTCGCGAAAAATCGCAGGTTTGGCTAGGTATCTGATTCGTCGCCCAACTTCAGGAACGGGCGGTTGTTTCAAGCGTTGCGAATTTTCGCGAAAAATCGATGGGCTCAAAATCGTCACCGTCCAAAGAAAAATGGCCAGCGCGTGATGCGCTGGCCATTTTGATGTCTTAGCGGCCTAACGACCACCAGCCTTTGCGTTTCGGCTTATCGGGATAATCCGACTCTGCCTTTGGCGCTGGTGTTGCCTCAGGTTGCGGTGCTGGCTCTGGCGTCTTTTCTGCGACCACTTCTGGTTCCGGTGCAGGAGTTTCGACCGCTGACGCAGCATCTACGGCTGGCGCTTCAGGTGCCGGCGTTTCGGCAACAGGTGCTTCAGCCACTGGGGCCTCGACCGCTGGCGCCTCTTCGACAGGCGCTACCTTTTTCGCACGGCTGCGGCGTTTCGGCTTTGGCTTTTCTTCAGCTTCTGCCGCTTCAACCGGAGCAGCCTCTTCCGTAGGCGCAGCCTCGGAGGCCGCCTCAGCAGTCTCTTCGACAACCACGGGCTTTTTCGCACGACTACGCCGTTTCGGCTTTGGCTTTTCCTCTGCTGCGGGTTCTTCCGTTGCAGGGGCATCTTGCGCAGGCGCATCAGCTGTCACCGCGTCTGTTTCACCCGCATCAGTTTCAGCCGCGTCCACCTTCTTGCGCGAACGCCGTGTGCGTGTCCGCTTTGGCTTGTCTTCGGTCGCAGGCGCATCGGTAGCCGCGTCAGTCACAACCGCATCACCATCTGCTGGCGTATCAGCTACAGCCGAAGCTTTGCCATTATCGCCAGCAGTGTTTTGCGTATCAGTGTTCTGACCTTCAGCGTTCTGGCTATCCTCGGATTGGTTTTCACCGTTCTGAGCGTCGCCGTTTCCGCCGCCACCCCGCCGCCGCCGACGACGACGCCGCTTGCGCCGTGGTTGGTCTTCGGTAGAATCCTCAGAGGTCGCATCACCACCCGCTTCGGATTTGGTCGCTGTGGTCGCATCTGTTTCTGCGTCGCCCTCGTCGTCGGTCATACCCAACAATTCGACGTCATCGTCCTCGTCCATCATCACGGACGACACCACAACAGGTGCGGCTTCTGGTACAACGCGTGTCGCGGTTTTGAACTTTTCAATCGCAAAATCAGGCGAGGTCAGCGACATGTCGCATTCGATCCGCACGGACATGCCGTGACGGGCCTCGATATCGCCAATATGTTCGCGTTTCCCGTTCATCAAGAAGTTGGCGATCGCGATAGGCGCGCGCACCAGAACTTCTTTTGTGCGGCCGCGTGTGCCTTCTTCTTCGAGGGCGCGCAGGATCGACAATGAGACGTTATCGTCGGACCGCAGCAGACCAGTGCCGTGGCAATGCGAACACATCTGTGTTGTGGCCTCAAGCATACCGGGGCGCAGACGTTGGCGCGACATTTCCATCAAGCCAAAGCCAGAAATCCGACCAACCTGAATGCGGGCGCGGTCCGTTTTGAGTTTGTCCTTCATCCGCTTTTCAACAGAGATGTTGTTGCGGCGTTCGTCCATGTCGATAAAGTCGATCACGATCAGGCCAGCAAGGTCACGCAAGCGTAACTGACGCGCGACTTCATCAGCCGCTTCAAGGTTGGTTTTCAACGCGGTTTGCTCGATCGAGCCTTCTTTGGTTGCACGGCCAGAGTTCACGTCGATCGCGACAAGCGCCTCTGTGATCCCGATCACGATGTAGCCACCAGAGGGCAATTGCACCGTCGGGTTGAACATACCACCAAGGTAAGTTTCGACCTGATAGCGCGCATAAAGCGGCAGTTGCTCGCCGTAGTGTTTCACGTTTTTGGCGTGCGACGGCATGATCATTTTCATGAAGGTCTTGGCTGTTTTATAGCCTTCTTCACCAGCAACGATCACTTCGTCGATGTCTTTGTTATAGAGATCGCGGATCGAGCGTTTGATCAGGTCGCCTTCCTCGTAAATCTTTGCAGGTGCAATAGATTTCAGGGTCAGCTCGCGGATTTGCTCCCACATCCGCTGCAGGTATTCATAGTCGCGTTTGATCTCAGCTTTGGTCCGCTGGGAACCCGCAGTCCGGATGATCAGACCTGCGCCCTCGGGCACGGTCATGGAATTTGCGATTTCTTTCAGCTTCTTACGGTCAGCAGCGTTGGTGATCTTGCGGGAAATTCCGCCGCCGCGTGCGGTATTTGGCATCAGCACACAATAGCGACCAGCCAGCGACAGGTACGTTGTCAGAGCAGCGCCTTTGTTGCCGCGTTCTTCTTTGACAACTTGGATCAAAAGGATCTGGCGAACCTTGACCACTTCTTGGATTTTGTACCGCTTAGGACGTGGTTTGCGTACAGGGCGGACTTCGTCAGTGTCGTCTTCTTCGGCAACGCTTTCGATGCTGTCGTCTTTGGAAGTGGCATCTTTGCCCGTTTCCGCGTCGTCATCATCGTGGTCGTCAGATTCGTCATCGCCGGATGCGTCATCGTCAGATGCGTCGTCTTCGGATGAAGCGTCGTTAGACGTCGTGTCTTGCGCAACTGCATCGTCCACGACAACCGCATCTTCTGCGTCATCCTCAGCAGATGGTGTCTCAACCGGCGTTTCTGCGACCAACTCCATCGGAGAAGAGCCTTCTTCGCTCTCATCGTTCGCATCCAGATCAATCGTTTCCATGCCGCTGACTTCGGCTGTTGCGACCGCATCATCGGACACAGCATCAGCAGCCTTCGCACGGCTCCGACGGCGGCGTTTTGGCTTTGGCTTTTCGTCGTCCTGTTCTTCGGATTCAGCCTTGAGGCTTTCTGCATAAGCTTTTTCTTCAGCGAGCAGTGCTTCGCGATCAGCCACAGGAATCTGGTAATAGTCAGGGTGGATTTCGGAGAACGCGAGGAACCCGTGGCGATTGCCACCATAGTCCACAAACGCGGCCTGCAACGACGGTTCAACCCGTGTTACCTTGGCGAGATAGATGTTCCCAGCAAGCTGACGCTTGAACTGGCTCTCGAAATCAAACTCCTCTACTTTGTTTCCGTCTACGACAACGACGCGGGTTTCTTCCGCGTGCGTTGCATCGATTAGCATTTTCTTCATGATATCCATTCGCACATTGCAAAAGAGCGTCCCCCGGGGGGGCAAGCGTCCTTATGATGTGTCTGATGTTGGCGATGTGCGCGTAAGCGTCGACGCGGCCCCTCGGGGCGCATAGATCGTTGCCTGTATATGGCGCGCTTTGCATCGCGTTGGTCTCCGGCACCGCGATTTTGCGATACCCATTCAAGGCCCGTGCTGTTGATGTGATCTCTTGCCCAGGGCGTTATGTTGGCTTTTTCAAGCCAAATCAGCTGATCAGATCTGGGGCGCATTGGCCCCGAACAACCTGTCAGAGAATCTCACCGGGGTCACAACGATCCATCTCGTGGCACTCCCGTATCCCATATATAGTGTGGCATCGTTACAAATTACAATCACAAAGTATACGAAGTCGCTACAACTGGACCGAACACCCATTTTTATCCACAGGACGAAGAGTTTTTAAATGAGACGTATTTTAACGATTTTCAGTATTTGGCTGTTACCGAACACGGCACAAGCTGGCTGTGCGAGCTTTCTTGAGAATCCCGATGACGCACCTGCGTATCAGATTTGCTATGGGGATGCCTGTGACCTGACGACGCTGGACTACGCCTGCTCTAATGTCACCGACTACCGCGCCCAATATGCGGTTGGATGGTCGGTGCGGTGCACCATGACCGCCGGTCAGGACGACGGGGTGTGTCGATATTTCTGGCAGGACCGACTGATTGATCCTGCCAAATATGATTTCATCACGATAACCGAGATCGACTAATCAAGCCGCCAGATAATCCGAGCGCTGCAAGCCGTACTTTGCCATTTTTTCGTTCAACGTCCGGCGTGGCAGGCACAATTCGTCCATCACAGCGACGATAGAGCCTTTGTGGCGGCGCATTGTGTTGTCGATCAGCATCCGTTCAAACGCTTCGACAAATTCCTTGAGCGGTTTGCCTTCGGTTGTCATTGCCGGTTTCACCTCTTCGGTGTCCGACATCAACAGCGACGCGATCGATCCTGTGCCGCGACGGTTCTGAAGCACCGCGCGTTCGGCCACGTTGATCAGTTGACGCACGTTGCCCGGCCAAGGGGCCTGCAACAATTGTGCCGCTTCCTGTGCTGTGACTTCAGGGGCGTCGCAGCCGTATTCATCCGCGAACTGCTCGCCAAGGCGGGTGAACAAGGTCAGGATATCTTCGCCGCGTTGGCGCAGAGGTGGGACCGTGATCCGCAAGGCTGCTAGGCGATAGAACAGGTCGGGACGCAGCACGCTTTCGCAGGTTTTGTCCTGCTCTTGCAGGTTACAAATCGCGACAATACGCGTTTCCGCTGGCGTGCCTTGTTCGTTAATCGCCGTCAGCAAACGGGCTTGCAGCTTGTCTGACAGAACCTCGACGTCTTCCAACACCAGAGTGCCGCCACGTGCGGCTTCGATTGCGGGGATCGGCTCGCCTTCGTCAGCAGGGCCGAACAGGCGGCGGCCAAGACTGTCTTCGTCGAACGCCGAACAGGACACGAGGTTGAACATCTTCGACGCCCGTGCCCCAACAGCATGCAGCGCGTGTGCCACAAGCGTTTTGCCCGTACCCGTTTCGCCCTCAATCAGCACATGACCATCGGCCTGACCCAGATCGAGAATGTCTTCTTTCAGACGCTCCATCACAGGTGACTGGCCAATCAGTTTCTTGATAATCGCCGATCCATCGGACAATTCACGACGCAGCACGCGGTTATCCAGCGTCAAACGCCGTGCATTGGTGGCGCGTTTCGCAAGTTCCGTCATCCGGTCAGGGTTGAACGGCTTTTCAAGGAAATCAAACGCACCAACGCGCATTGCCTCAACAGCCATTGGCACATCGCCATGACCTGTGATCATGATGACAGGCAAAGAGCTGTCGACGCCTTTGAGTTTTTTCAGGAATTGCATCCCGTCCATACCCGGCATTTTGATGTCGCTGACAACAATGCCCGGAAAGTCGGGCGTCAGCGCCTTCAGCGCATCTTCGGCGCTGGCGTAAGTTTCCGTGTCGAACCCAGACAGTGCCAACCACTGGGAAATCGACTGCCGCATATCTTTTTCATCATCAACAATGGCGATCTTCATGGCCTTGCTCATCGGATTATTCCTTATTCTGCCGCAGCTATCTGTTCTTCATAGATAGGAAGCTGCACCTCAAAAACAGCCCCCCCCGCCACTGCATTTCGCGCAGTCAGGCGTCCGCCAAGGTCGTTTACGATCCCGGATGAAATCGCAAGCCCTAGGCCAACGCCATCGCCGGGCTCTTTGGTGGTGTAAAATGGTTCGAATAACTCGTCGAGATTATCAATCCCCTGCCCGTTATCACGGACCGTCAAACTGACGGTGTCACCTGCCGCAAGGATGATCTCAATCGCAGGCTCATCGGATAGTTTTGTGGCGTCCAGTGCATTGCGCAGTAGGTTGATAATGACCTGCTCTAGCCGCAGTCGGTCCCCCATGATCATCACTGGTTCGGACGGCAATGTGCGGGTGATATCGACGTCGCGCGTTTTCAGCTGAGGTTCCATCATCATCAAGGCAGACGACACCGCAGCCCTTGTATCCACAGGTTCAAACGCATCGCCGCCTTTGCGGGCGTATGATTTCAACTGGCGGGTAATCGCCCCCATGCGGTCAATCAGATCATCAATGCGTTGGAAGGATGACAAGGCCTCGTCGGGGCGTTTGCGCTGCAGCAACAACCGTGCGCCCGCGAGATAGGTTTTCATCGCAGCGAGCGGCTGGTTCAGCTCGTGACTGACCGCCGCTGACATCTCGCCCAAGGCCGCCAATTTTGACGATTGCGCCAGCGTTAATTCCGCGACCTCAAGCGTCTTTTCGACCTTCTCGCGTTCGGCAATTTCCCGCTGCAGTCGTGCGTTTAATGCGCGCAACTCTGCCGACTCGCGTTGGAAAAAGATCAGGCGCGACGTGGTTTTGCGGTTCGACAGCCAGAACATCAGCGCCAGCAAGATCGCGAATCCCATCACCTCGATGGCAAGGACGCCGTTCACCTTTTCACGCACTGAACTGTAGGTCGTGAAACTGACCATGCGCCAGCCTTGGAACGGCACACGGATTTCGCGGCGCAGCACAGCCTCGCCGCCCAAGTAGATATCAATCGGCGGATCGGCCCATTCTTGGGTGGCCTGCAACGCCCGTTCAATCGCGGATGGCGCAGATTGACGCGACAACGCATCGGCCTCTTGCAAGCCACGCCAGCGCGGCTCTGTCGCCAGAATGATGTCGCCCTGACTGGTGGTCACGAACACAGCGTCCGACACCCCTGCCCAGCCGCGTTCCAGCTTGGCCATGTCGACCTCGACGGTGATGACACCTAGGACAACGCCGCTGGCTTCGATCTTGCGGGAATAAACAAAAACGTAGCCGCCCGACTCGCGTGCAGCCACGGTGAAGGTCGTGGCATTACTACGCAAAGCATTCACAAAATAGGGTTCTGACTTGTGGATTTCAGCAATCTTGTTGCGATCTGTCGCGGCGACCGTGCGGCCATCGCGATCCAACAACATCAAGGACGCCGCACCGATTTCGTCCACAAACGACAACAACCGCTGCGTGGACAGCGAATAGTTGCGATCCTGCAAAGCGGTGATCAGCTCAGGGTCACGCGCCAACAGCTGCGGGACGATGGAATTGCGCTGCAGCTCGCTCATCAAGCTGGCCACATAGAGCGTCAACCGCACCTCAGCCCGTGTGTTCGTACTGGCCGTAAAGCGCTGGGTCAGCAGATTATTGGTGACGGAAATCACAACAATCGCCATCACACACACCGCCACAACAGCGATGCGAAACAGCCAACGGTCCGGACGTTTGGGTTTAGAAGAGGCAGCAGCTTGCGTCATAAGCGCAAGTCTAGGACGGGTCATGATTTCCTACAAGCGACCACGCGTTCACGCGGCGGTCAATTGCCCAAGCAGGCCCGCGAACAGCGCTTTTCCGTCAGTCCCACCGTGACCTGCGTCGACAGCACGTTCCGGATGCGGCATCATACCCAGCACGCGACGGTTCTCGGACAACACACCTGCGATATCCGCAACAGAGCCATTCGGGTTCTGCGCATAAGTAAACGCGATCCGGTCCTCGCCTTGCAGCACAGCCAGCGTTTCAGCATCAGCAGTGTAATTGCCGTCGTGATGGGCAACAGGATAGTTCACCACATCCCCTTTGGCGTAGCCTTCGGTAAAGGCGGACGCTGTTGTCGCAACTTTCAAGCCAACTGTCTTACACAGAAATTTCAGACCCGCATTGCGCATCAACGCACCCGGCAGCAGACCCGTTTCGGTCAGCACCTGAAACCCGTTACACACACCAAGCGCATAGCCGCCGCGCTCAACATGCGCGACAATCGCTTGTGACACGGGACTTTGCGCCGCAATCGCACCACAGCGCAGGTAGTCACCGAACGAAAACCCACCGGGCACCGCGACCAGATCCACACCTTCCGGCAACGTGGCATCTTTATGCCAAACCATGCTCACGTCGGCACCCGCAGCCTTCAGGGCCACGGCCATATCCCGATCACAGTTAGAGCCCGGAAAAACGATAACGGCAGCGCGCATCACAGCACCTCGACGCGGTAGCTTTCGATCACCGTGTTCGCGAGTAGCTTTTCGCACATCTCGCCAATCGTGGCCTCAGTTGTACCTTCGGCCAATTCCAGCTCGATCACTTTGCCCTGACGCACATCTTCAACACCAGCAAACCCCAACGTGCCAAGCGCGTGCTTTACAGCAGCCCCCTGCGGGTCCAACACACCGTTTTTCAACATCACATGCACACGGGCTTTCATCGGCGGGTCCTCATCTTCATTTCGCTATAACAACTCAAACGGCGCACCGCTTAATTGATCAAAGTAGGCTTCGTAGGCGCGTGGGTCACATTGGTCGGAAGAACGCCGAGACGCTTTGCGACTTCGGTATAGGCATCAGCCAAATCACCCAGATCCTGACGGAACACATCTTTATCCAGCTTTTGACCGGATTCGATATCCCACAAACGGCAGCTATCCGGGCTGATCTCGTCGGCGACAACCAAGCGTGGAAATTCGTTGTCCCAGACACGACCGATCTCGATTTTGAAGTCGATCAGTTTGATACCAACGCCGTACATCACACCGGACATGAAATCATTCACCCGCAGTGCCATACTGACGATATCGTCCATTTCTTGTTGGGTCGCCCAACCGAAAGCTGCGATATATTCTTCTGGCACCAGCGGATCACCCAGCGCGTCGTCTTTGTATGAAAACTCAACAATCGGACGCGGCAATGCCATACCTTCGGCAAGACCCAGACGTTTCGCCATTGATCCCGCAGCAAAGTTGCGCACGATGACTTCCAGCGGAATAATCTCGACCTGACGGATCAATTGCTCACGCATGTTCAAGCGTTTGATAAAATGTGTGGGGACGCCGATTTGGGTCAACCCGTTCATGAAATACTCGGACAGGCGGTTGTTCAACACGCCTTTGCCTTCAATCACGGCCTTCTTTTCGGCATTGAATGCGGTCGCATCATCCTTAAAATACTGGACATAGGTGCCTGGTTCAGGACCTTCGTACAGAATTTTCGCTTTGCCTTCGTAGACCAGTTTGCGACGTGCCATGCCAACATTCCCCGTGTCACACCGCGCAGCGCGATGCGTCATAGCGCGCCTCATAATCCAAGCACCCCTTGCGAGCAAGCCCGCGCGACGTCATATCAAGAGTAACGACAGTATAACCGATCAGAGGAACACCCATGTCCAGCTTCAAAGACCGCGAAAATGCGTTTGAAAACAAATTCGCCCATGACGCAGAAATGCAATTCAAAGCCGAAGCCCGCCGCAACAAATTGTTGGGTCTTTGGGCTGCAGACCTGATGGGCAAATCGGCTGACGAAGCGGCCGCATACGCCAAAGAGGTCATCAAGTCCGACTTCGAAGAAGCGGGCGACGAAGATGTCTACCGCAAAGTCTCTGGCGATCTGGGTGACAAAGCAGACGAGACCACAATCCGCGCTAAAATGGCAGAGTACATGATCGAAGCCAAAGCGCAGTTGATCGACGAGCTTTAAGCCTCGCTTTCAGTTTCAAACATCTTAAATGGCGCAGCCCGATGTGGGTGCGCCATCTTTTTGTGCCTATACACAGCGGCCTTTTACTACGCTTTGATACAGCACCTCATAATGTTCAGTACAAAATTTCAGTTGATCCAATTTGCCGCCCGTGACATGCCCCGCTGACATTTCGCGCAGCCGCGCCACAAACCCAAGGCGGAGACCATCATGACCAACGCATTTGCAACATTGCTCGCTGAACGTGATTGGCTGCTCGCCGACGGGGCCACCGGCACCAACCTATTCAACATGGGTTTGGAAGCAGGCGAGCCGCCAGAAATGTGGAACGTCGACCACCCCGACCGGATCAAAGCCCTCTACGAAGGCGCGGCACACGCCGGATCCGACATTTTTCTGACCAACACCTTTGGCGGCAATGCGTCCCGCTTGAAACTACACAATTTCCAAGACCGCGTGTTCGAATTGAACAAAATCGGCGCTGAGATTGGCCGCGAGGTTGCAGATGCGATGGACCGCAAGGTGATCGTTGCAGGCTCTGTTGGCCCGACGGGCGACATCATGGACCACATGGGCGGCACGCTGACCCACGCATTGGCCGTCGAAATGTTCCACGCCCAAGCCGAAGGCCTGAAAGCAGGCGGCGCGGATGTTCTGTGGGTTGAAACAATTTCAGCTGCCGAAGAATACAAAGCGGCCGCTGAAGCTTTTGCGCTGGCCGATATGCCGTGGTGTGGCACGATGAGCTTTGACACCGCTGGCCGCACCATGATGGGCGTGACATCTAAAGAGATGACCAAAATGGTCGGCAAGATCGACCACGCGCCGCTGGCCTTTGGGGCCAACTGTGGCGTTGGCGCATCCGATCTGCTGCGCACCGTCCTTGGCCTCGCCTCTGGTGCGCCTTTCCCGTTGATCGCCAAAGGCAACGCAGGCATTCCGAAATTCCACGACGGTCATATCCACTATGACGGCACGCCTGAATTGATGGCCGACTACGCGATCCTTGCGCGTGATTGCGGTGCGAAAATCATTGGCGGTTGCTGCGGGACAACACCAGACCACCTGCGCAGCATGCGTGCGGCGCTGGAAACCCAGCCACGCAAAGAGACGCCATCGTTGGAAACAATTGTAGAAGCAATGGGTGCGTTTTCGTCCGAATCAGACGGCACAGACGGAGCAGGTCCGGTGCGGGCAGCACGGCGCGGTCGTCGCAAAGGGTAATCCCAAAATTTCGCGAAATTTTGTACGATTTTTCTAGAAAAATCGGCCCCTAGAACAACTGCAGTTGATCGCCCGCTTTGGGCGGCACTGCAAACAAATCCGTCCGAAGCTGCGGCAAGCTGCGGTCCAGCCCCAGTTTCCGCGTAATCAGTTGAAACCGTTGTTTCATCAAAGCGGCCCATTCACCCTGCCCTGTCATGCGTGTGCCAAACGCCGGATCGTAATCCTTGCCCCCATGCAATTCACGCACCCGCGCCATAATCCGCGCGGCACGGTCGGGGTAAGTCTCGGCCACCCAATCGCGAAACAGGCCCGCAACTTCTTGCGGCAAACGCAACATGATCGAGGACGCAGCCACAGCACCCGCTTTGGCGGAGGCAGTCAAAATCGCCTCTAATTCGTGATCGGTCAGCGCGGGAATCACAGGTGAGACCATCACACGCACCGGAATACCTGCCTCTGACAGCCGCTGGATCGTGCGCAACCGTGCGGCGGGCTGCGGCACACGCGGCTCCATCGCGCGCGAGGTCGCGTTATCCAGCGTCGTCACTGAAATCCCCACCCGCAACAGACCCTTAGCGGCCATCGGTGCGAGAATATCGATGTCACGTTCAATCAACGTGCCCTTGGTGATAATCGCAACTGGGTGATTGAACGCGGACAAAACTTCGAGAATCTGCCGCATGATCAAGCGGTCTCGTTCAATTGGTTGATATGGATCTGTGTTTGTCCCGATCGCAATCGTGTCGGGCACATAAGACTTTTTCGACAATTCGGCCCGTAACACCTCGGGCGCATCGGGCCGCGCAATGAGTTGCGTTTCAAAATCGAGCCCCGGTGACAGGCCCAAATACGCATGGCTTGGACGGGCATAACAATAGATGCAGCCGTGTTCACACCCACGATAGGGATTGATCGTGCGATCAAACGAAAGATCGGGCGACGCATTGCGGGTGATCACCTTGCGCGGGCGTTCGTCCGTGACCGTGGTGCGCAGAACCGGCAATTCCTCGTCACGCGCCCAGCCGTCATACACCGCCTCACCCCGCAAACGGTCATAGCGATTGTCAGGATTCGTGAGTGCGGCCCTGCCAAGGGCGCGGTGTTTGGGTTGGACCGGATGCTCTGCCATACGCTACATTAGAACATATAGAGAACATTAGCAAGAAAAGGTCGGGATTGTTCATAATCATGTCGCGAAATGTTCAATAGAATTTGGTGTCTTAGCGCATTAGTAAGTCGTATAGGGCATCGTGCCAGATATTACCGGAGACCTCCCATGTCCGACGAAGACGAAATCATCCTGTCAGAACTCAACGATGAAGACCTTGTCGCGCAGATGTTTGACGATCTGTATGACGGCATGAAGGAAGAGATCGAGGAATCGGTCAATATCTTGCTGTCACGCGATTGGGAGCCCTACCGCATTCTAACCGAGGCGCTTGTGGGCGGTATGACCATCGTTGGCCACGATTTCCGCGACGGTATTTTGTTTGTGCCAGAGGTGCTTTTGGCGGCGAACGCGATGAAAGGTGGGATGTTTATCCTGAAACCTTTGCTCGCAGAAACCGGCGCACCACAGGTCGGCAAGATGGTAATCGGCACGGTCAAAGGCGACATTCACGACATCGGCAAGAACCTTGTTGGTATGATGATGGAAGGCGCTGGTTTCGAGGTCATCGACCTTGGTATTAACAATGCCGTGGAAAGCTACCTTGAAGCGTTGGAAGCAGAATCGGCTGACATTTTGGGCATGTCCGCGCTGCTCACCACCACAATGCCTTACATGAAAGTCGTGATCGACACGCTGATCGAAAAAGGCATTCGTGACGATTACATCGTGCTAGTTGGCGGCGCACCTCTGAACGAGGAATTCGGCAAAGCCATCGGCGCTGACGCCTATTGCCGCGATGCGGCTGTGGCGGTTGAGACGGCTAAAACCTTCGTCGCGCGCAAACATAATCAAAGCGGGGCAACGGCTTGATTGCATCCCCCTCAATCTGACTTCATAGTTAAAGAGTCCTGGGGGGGACATATCATGCCAACAACACTCTTTGCTATTATCCTAATTTCAGTACTGATCGCGGGGGGCATCACAGCCTTTGCGATTAGCCTCGCGCCAGCATCCACGGTGGTTCCGATTGCGCTGGTCGCCGCGTTTGGCGTCAGAATGATTCTGCGCCACCGACTACGATGATACCGGCGGCGGATCCTAAAGCGGGGCGCATTCTGCTGCTCGCTTGTGGGGCCCTTGCGCGTGAAATTCTCGCGGTCAACCAAGCCAGCGGTCTCGACCATCTCGACCTGCAATGTCTACCCGCGATCTATCACAATCACCCCGAAAAGATTGTGCCAGCGGTGCGTGACGCCGTTGCAAAATATCGCGGGACTTACGCAAAAATATTCGTGGTTTACGCAGATTGCGGCACTGGGGGGCAGTTGAAAACAGCCTGCCGCGATCTCGGCGTCGAGATGCTAGCAGGACCACATTGCTATTCGTTTTTTGAAGGCAATGCGGCATTCGCAGCGAACGACGAGATCACGGCATTTTATCTTACGGATTTTCTGGTCCGGCAATTCGATTCGTTCGTGTGGGAACCACTGGGTTTTGCCAAATATCCGGCGAAATTCGACGTGCTACGGGACATGTATTTCGGACATTACACCAAGCTTGTGTATCAGGCCCAAACCGACGACCCGACTCTGACGCAGCTTGCGGAAACATATGCCGAGCGCCTGCAGCTACCGTTTGAACGACGCTTCACAGGCTATGGCGATCTGGAAACAGAGTTAACGGGCCTGACCTAAAAGGTCACTAACCAGCCGCAACCAGTTGAATACGCTCAACCATTGCCCGCACACCATTCGAGCGTTGCGCGGACAAGTGGTCGTTTAACCCCAAGCGGCCCAACTCGGCATTGGCTTCAATCTTGGCCACATCGCCAACCGGAACACCGGTATAAAGCGCCTGTAAAACCGCGATCAGACCTTTGACGATCATCGCGTCGCTATCACCGTCAAAGTAGAATTTGCCGTCAGAGATCCGCGGCTGCAACCACACTTGGCTGGCACATCCATCGACTTTGGTCGCGGGTACTTTCAACGCGTCGTCCATTGCGGGCATCGCTTTGCCCATGTCGATCACATGGCGATACCGGTCTTCCCAATCGTCGAGAAATTCAAAGGTTTCTGCAATGTCTTCAAAGGCTTCCGTCGCCATGTTCATGTTCCTTTTGCAGCCATTTATCTAGGCCGCATCTGTCTGTTCGTCCAGTCCGTAGCGCTACAGCTCAACCGGAACAACCTTTTGCCCATCAACTTTGAGCCCGATTTTACCCTCGCAGAGCAGCATCGCGTCGCGGCCAAACACCTCTTTGCGCCAGCCGCGCAGCGCGCTGACGTCACGCTGGCCCGCAGCCAATGCATCCAGATCAGAGGCCGTCGCGATCAATTTCGGCGCGACACCTTCGCCTTCGGACTTGGACTTCAGCAGAACGCGCAACATGTCGGCAATCGCAGGGTTTACTTGCAGCTTTGTCCGGCTCGCATCCGCCTTTGGTAATGCGTCATTCGGCAGTTCCAAACCAGTCTTTACAGCCGTCAAAATGCCCTTCGCGATCTCGCCTTTACGGGCATCACGCAACAACAGGCGTGAACGCCCAAGGTCTTGTTCTGATTGCGGTTTTGTCGATGCTAGTTCCACAAGCGCGTCGTCTTTATAGACACGGCTACGCGGGATGTTCCGCTCTTGCGCAAAAGTTTCGCGGAACCGCGCCAATTCGCGCACGATCGCGAGAAAACGACCCGCGTTGTTCCGCGTTTTTACACGCTGCCACGCATCGTCAGGGTTCGCTTCGTAGGTCGCCGGATCTTGCAAAATGCCCAATTCTTCTTGGACCCACTTTGCACGGCCCGATTTAGCCAATTGAGCGGACAGAAATTCGTAAATATCACGTAAATGCGTCACGTCAGCGACAGCATACTGCGCCTGCGCGTCGGTCAAAGGACGGCGTGACCAATCGGTAAAGCGTGATGATTTATCCAAATCCGCCTTCGCGATTTTGCGCACCAGCGTCTCGTAGCCGACCTGTTCGCCAAAGCCGCAGACCATCGCAGCCACTTGCGTGTCGAACAAAGGCTCTGGAATAACACCTTGATCCACATAGAATATTTCGAGATCCTGCCGCGCTGCATGGAATACTTTGACCACACCATGGTCGCGGAACAAATCATAAAGCGGCTCTAGCGATAATTCACCAGCCAACGGGTCGACCAAAACGGCGTCATTTCCCGCCTCGTCCTGATAGGCCAATTGCACCAAACACAGCTTGGAATAATAAGTCCGTTCCCGCAAAAACTCTGTATCAACAGTGACATAGGCCCGTTTTGCGGCCTCTTTACAGAATGCAGCAAGCGCGTCAGTCGTGGTGATGGTTTTCATGTGGGCCGATCTCTTTTTTGTTTGGCTTTGGGGCCGCCCTAATGGGTCCCTTTTGCATAAGCCATCACGAAACGGTTGGAAAGGTCAAGCCTCGCCTAGCATAACAGGCGTCGTATCACCCGTTGCAAACCGTTTTAAAACAGCGGGATAGAGCTGGTGTTCAAAGGGTAGAACCCGTGCGGCCAGATCGTCTGTCGTGTCGCCTGCCAACACAGGCACCCGAGCTTGACCCAGAACGCGGCCACCGTCCAATTCACCTGTGACCTCGTGCACAGAACAACCATGCTGCGCGTCGCCAGCATCTAGGGCGCGGGCGTGGGTGTGCAAACCTTTGTATTTTGGCAGCAACGACGGGTGGATGTTCAGCATCTTTCCGGCCCAGCCAGCGGTGAATTCCGGTGTCAAAATCCGCATGAAACCAGCGAGACAGATGATGTCCGGCTTTGCTGCCTCAAGCGCCTTTTGTACTTCTACTTCAAAGCCATGGCGGTCGTTCTTAAAGTTGCGGTGATCGACCACAGCCGTCGCAATGCCCATATCGCGGGCCTTGTCCAAGCCACCCGCATCGGGCCTATTCGACAACACCAAACAAGGCCGCGCCGGATAGTCGTCCGTCATCGCACGCGCCAGCGCCACCATGTTCGAGCCGCCCCCCGAAATCAGGATCGCGACCCGTTTTGTCACAGCAGCGATCCAGTGTAGCGCACGCCCTCGCCTGCGGTCACGGTGCCGATCTCGGACACCGTTTCACCAGCCGCCGATAGCGTGGCCTTGGCGGTCTCGACTTGATCTGCCGGACAGATCACTACCATGCCCAGACCAGAGTTAAATGTCTTGAGCAACTCGGCCTCGGCCATGCCACCTTCCGCTGCCAACCATTTGAAAACAGGCGGCAGATCCCACGCGCCCAGATCAATATCCGCGCCCAATCCTTCAGGCAGGACACGTGGCAGGTTTTCGGTCAAACCACCGCCCGTGATATGGGCTAATCCGTGAATAGAGCCTTCTTTCACAGCAGCCAGCGTCGATTTCACGTATAGGCGCGTCGGCGCAAGCAACGCCTCGCCCAGTGTCCCATCAGCCCATGGGCAATCGTCGGACCAAGCTAGCCCGCTTTTTTCCACGATCCGGCGCACCAGTGAATAGCCGTTCGAATGCACACCGTCAGAGGCCAACCCCAACAGCACATCGCCCGCGCCCACACCGCGCGGCAGATCGCGGCCACGTTCCATAGCACCGACTGCAAAGCCCGCGAGATCAAAGTCGCCGTCGTGATACATGCCCGGCATTTCCGCCGTCTCACCACCGATCAACGCGCAACCGGATGCTTCGCAGCCTGCCGCAATCCCGTTAATAATTCGTGTAGCCGCATCGAGCTCCAGCTTGCCCGTCGCGAAATAATCAAGGAAAAACAGCGGCTCTGCGCCCTGACAAACCAGATCGTTCACACACATCGCGACTAGATCAATCCCGATCGTGTCCACATTGCCCGTATCAATCGCGATCCGCAGCTTGGTGCCAACGCCGTCAGTGGCCGCCACCAGAACCGGATCAACATAGCCCGCATCCTTGAGGTCGAACAACGCGCCAAAACCTCCGAGGCCCGCCATCACGCCGCTGCGCTTGGTCCGTTTGGCGGCAGGTTTGATCCGCTCAACCAATGTGTTGCCCGCGTCAATATCAACGCCCGCGTCCGCATATGTCAGGCCGTTTTTGCTGGTCATGTGTCGTCCCCCAAGGATTTGCGCCTGCGATAGCCCAACAATGGGCGCGGCGCAAATGTTTGCAGATTTTTTTTCAATGTTAGGGAACTATTTACGCATTTCTGCGCTTCTGTCTGCATGAAACACCTCAAGCCCCTCGCCCGCCTTGTGTATACGTCTGCATTTTTCGTGCCGTTCTTATGGGCCGCGATGGCGGACGCAGGTCCGTTACAAGATTATGAACCTGTGATCGAGGTATCGACAGCGGCTGACATCGTAGCCCTTGCCGATCTGGACGGTGATCCCAACGTATTCACTGCGGAAGAGCTAGAAATGATCGCCGTTCTCCACCAAGTTTTCGGCGTTCCGCTGGAAAGCGACGTTTCGACCTTGACGCATCGGGCCGGTCTGATACCTCAAGCGTCGGGGGCCTGTAGCTCAACTGGTTAGAGCAGAGCGCTCATAACGCTTTGGTTGCGGGTTCAAGTCCTGCCGGGCCTACCACTCCTGTATTTTACTCTCTATTTTATTGTTGTTTTCGCGATATTTTTGGACCATGAATTAGTCACCGTGGTCCGCATTCTTAAAATCTATGGCAGACATCGCCTCTGTCTGACGTCAGCGTTTATGGGGCCAGATAGGGCATCTATTGCGATTTGGTCAGAGGAGATCATGGTAGCCGAGAAAAATCGGCTCGCCGAGGACACGTCGCGTTTCGCAAACACCGACGAGAGGCAAAGGATTTCAAAGAGCTGGTTGCCGGACAGACGCTCGAACTCGGTTTGCCCAAAAAATGCGTGATAAGCCCCTTCTCGGCAGATTGCTTTGCAATCGCCTGTCGAGCAATGGTTGGCATCAGACGTCGAAGAGCCGCATCTAGTTGCAAAACTACGTCCTACTCGGCGACCTCTAAGCTCAGATCGAAGCCTTCGTCGATCACTACAATTACCAACGTTATCACGAGAGCAATAAAAACGTCACACCTGCCGACGTCTACTTCGACCGTGACAAAGCCATTCTGAAGCAAAGGGAAAGGATCAAACGAAAGACACGCGAAGCGCGGCGCTTGCGTCACCGTCAGCACGTTGCACAATCAAACCAAAAAGGCGAGCCAAACCCTCTCTTAGTTTACGCCGCCATTGGTCCCCAAAGCCCTGACGGCAGACTGTGTGGATTACAGAGCCTTGGAAGCGCAGACAGCTGCACACCAGAATTTCGGGAATTTCTTTCATGTGCCTCTTGCATTTCGATATATCTAAACACATATCCTATTTAGTTATAACGAAACAAGGAAGTATCTATGACTGAACAAAACAAGCAAACAGCACCCGCAACTGATGAAACCAATACTGGCTACCCGCACACGACCCACGCAAGGCGTGGTGACGGGCATCGCCGGAAAGGACGCAACATGCAGAACTCACGTCACAAAGGCGGCCCCGGTCGCAGACCACATCGCCGACCGTTGGCTCATGGTGATCTCAGCCTGCTTATCCTGAGTTTGATCCAAGACACGCCGCGCCACGGCTATGATCTCATCACACAGATCGAAACAAAGACGGCGGGCGCGTATAAGCCAAGCCCTGGCGTCATTTACCCTGCGCTGGAAGTACTGCAGGACATGGGGCACGTTGAGATTGTTCCAAACGGATCGAAGAAGGTCTATCACATCACCGCAGAGGGTAAGGCGACGCTGACCGAGGCGGAGAATGACTTGGCCCGGATTTCGGACAAGCTTGACCGACTGGCAGCCCCAAGTGTGCGCGCGGCAGTTCACCGGCTGCACGACGCGGTCAAATCACACATGAGAGAGAATGATGTAACGGAGACGGTACGCGCTGAAATCGTTCAAATACTTGATGAGGCTCATCAAAAGATAGGCGCTCTGAAGACGAAAGATGACGACAGCTAACAGACATTCACCTCAGAACCTCAAGGGTGCATCTTCTTACAGATGCGCCCTTGAGCACTGTGCAGAAAACAAAGACGCTAACCTTTCAGCCGAACGCAAGACCGGACGTAGATGCTGGACAGGGTCCTTATCTACCCGTCCGGAAACGATCGCCGCTACAGGCCCATAGTAGACATCAACGTACATCGCAGCGGTCGGCAGGTTTTGAGCCCTCTTTACCGAATTTCTGCAGTGCCGTTAATGTCTGCTTTCATAGTGCACCACAAACCTTCAACAATCGCCTGGGTTTTAGCAGCGTCATTCGGGCTAGTTTTGGCATGAGGTCTAGGTCATTCTGGCTCTGCAACGATTGCGTCGCCATGCTTGATCGTCCCATCTTCCAGAATATCAGCGCGTAGTCCACCACGGTGGACGAGGCCTCGAAGCATTCCGGCGGGTGTCGTTATTTGCAGCCATGCGCAGGGTTCTGCCAGCCTTGAACCCTGACATAAAAGTCCGCCAATACGGAAGCGTTTTCCCATTAGTGAATTGAGGTCGATGTTGCGGGTAACGATATTGCGGCGCGCTTGCACGACTGGCATCTCGACACCGTGCTCGGATGCGAGCCTCTCAATGGCTTCTGCTTCGATCAATGTAAGTGCCTGACCCCAGCGCCCTTCACTTTGAAAATGTCCTTTGCCAAGCGCGTAGCGGTCACCCTCGATTCCAACGCCTGTGATAAGACGTGCGGATGGTATCAGCTCGCCCGGCAGACTGGAATCTGCGTACCGATAGATGGCTTCGACGGTTCCATGCGTTGCGTCCCGCACGGGCAATTTCAATGCGGGGGGGGCAATGACCCACCCTTCGATCTCGTCTCCCGAACCGCTGATCACGTCTTGTGGAACCCATGCGACATCAGAAGGCGTTCCTGCCATCACGACATAGCCGTCGCCACCTTCCAATCGCCCGATCCACCATCCTGCCCATTGAAACGATGCTGGTTCACGGACGGGGATCAACGCAAGGTTCTGTGCGGCCAACCAATATCCTATCCCATCCAGACCAAGGCCGCTGGAGGCAGCAGGAATATTATCCAAATCCGCCTTGAGAATTTCTGCCAGGCAAATCGAGAAAGTCTCATTCTCAAGGGATCGACTATTGGGGCTAGAGAAAAGTGTTGTCATGGCTTTTTACTCAAGTTTACAGCGGTGAAAATCGGCCTTCGCAGTCCACCGATTAGCTGCGTTCAGATAGAATATACACTGGATCCTGCCTTTGCATTAGGCCGTTTTAAGATTACCTCGGCATAAATGACAACATAAAGTCATATCATGCCAATCGGTCAACTTGATCCTTAAAGTCACTCTGACACGCCACTCGTTTGTCTCGTCGCCTATGACGGTCTGTGCGCGTTTGAATCCGGTATAGGGCTGGAAGTGTTTGGCCTCCGCCCAGACCTGAATTCAAACACTGGTATGAGCTGGCGACGGTCGCGGCCGAGCCGGGTCCCTTTCGAGCAATTGGAGGTATTCAGATTGTAGCCGAGGGAGGCCTAAATCTACTTTCACAAGCGTATATTATTCTAATTCCCGGCTGGCGGGCCCGTCACGCGCCTGTTCCAACAGACTTGATCGAAGCCTTAAAAAGCGCGCACAAAAAAGGTGCAAGGATCGCGTCGATCTGTTCGGGGGCATTTGTTCTCGGGTAATTCCCCCATTTTCAATGGGGTCCAGCCATAGAATTCATGCGGCTGTTTTCAATTTCAGTGCGGGAGTTATGCCGCCGATGCCCATGCTGGGCCGCTCGTTGTTGTAAGTCCATAGCCATTCCGATGCCTGGTCTTGTGCCGCCCCAAGCGCTCGTTTAAGCCACCTTCCGTTCCAATGCGACATGACTTTTCCAGCCCAGTGCTGAGTGGCGGCGACGCGGACTGTTGAAGTCATTAGTGTATTCGAAGTTGCCCCCCTTAGTGTAGTAAATCCTATCAAAGGAGCGGCATCAAATCGAGACAGGTTCGAAATCGTTCGCTACTTCGTCGGGTAATTACAGACCATTGCGGGCCTTGGTCCGCTTTTGGCATGCTGCTGTGCGATCCATCGTTGCTGACTTTCGTTGCAACTGCACAACTCAAGGATCGGTGATTTACACAATGCGGGACCAAGTGTTCATTCGCTGCAGTTCATTGCAATGATTGCTCTTTTTAGCCGGAATTGTTAACTGTACAATAAACTCGATAAGCGAAGCTGCGCTTCAAATGGGTAACCCTGCGGTCTAAAGGGCCAAAAGCCATCGTTTTAGGACTCTCGGAGCCGTCCATACTCCGGTGTTGGTCGCCCGCTCCCGCGACACTGTCCTTGTCGGCTTTTCAGCAAGGTAATCTTGGATTGCGTCGGCTGACGCGACTTGATTGCCTAGGCAGTGGTGGATCGCTGCAAGTTCTTTGTAGGCCGCAACCGGCATTGATCGAGCCGCCTGAAAAGCATCCAGCGCCTGTTCGCAATCGCCCGCCTGCCAAAGCGCGGACGACTTAGCCCACGTTAGACCAAACCCGTAAAGTGGGTCGATGCGTTCCAGCTGGGCGATCACTACAAGCGTTTCGTTCGCCTTGCCGACATAGACCAGCGCGTCGGCCAGCCCCATGGTTACCAAAGAAGAGGAATGATTCAGCTCGACACCTCGGCGAAACGCACGGATCGCCGCAGTGACGTCGCGATCGTGAAGCAGGATCCGACCAAGCGCATGATAGGCCATGAAGTTATTCGGATCGAGTTCAACATCTGTTCGGGCAAGGCTGTACATGCGATCGTGCGCTGTCGCCTCATCGCCCTCGATCCAGCCGTAACGCAATCCTACGCGCAATGAGAGCGCCTGACCAAGATAACCCCAAGCGAAATCCGGATAATACCTGATCGACTGTTCTTGCTCTGCAATGTTCGTCAGCAGGTTCGCGCGGGTGAAGCTGCGCATGATCCGGCCTTGCGCGGCGTTTGCGATCATCAGTGCGCTGACGTCTCCAGCCGTCATTTGCGCCTCAGCATTATCCACCACGCTGAACCCTACGGCATTAGCGATTCCAACGCTTATCTGACTGTTCGTTTGAAGCAATGCCTCATGGGCAACGTCGACCTCATCGGTCCAGAGATGGGCCTCTGACCCGCCGTCGGTCAACTGGGCAGTGATCCGCAAATGTGACCCGTCGTAAAACTGGCTCTTTTCCAGCACGAAATCGGCCCCTACTCTGTCAGCAATTTCTGCGATCCCCAAGTTAGGCACGTGAAACCGAAAGCTGGAGTTGCGTGAAATTACCGTCATTTGCGGATAGCGCGCCAGCACTGTGATCACGCTCTCGCTAATCGCATCACTTAAATAGTCGTGGTGCGGGGTCGCGCTGAAATCGCTGAACGGAAGAACGACTATTACAGGCGGCCCCTGCGGCGCGGGCGCAGTCCGCACCCCCCAGACCAGCGCCAGACAAGCGAACACGACCATGCCCGCCGCGACGAGGCTTCCCCAGCCGCCCGCGCTGTGCATGGCAATGGGCGGCACCAGCCGGTAGCCCTTGCTCGGTATTGTTTCGATAAGGCGCTTATCGCTGTCACCCAGTACCCGACGGATCTCTGCGATGCACTGCGCGACACTGTCCGGTGACACGCGGCGTCCGGACCACGCGATATTCACCAATCTATCTCGCGACACTATCTGCTTGGGACGCTGTGCAAGAATTTTGAGTACTTCGCGCGACTGGTGCCGCAATCCCAATTCTTGTCCATTCGTGTCGAAAAGATAGCCAGACGCTGTGTCAAACTTTGTCGAACCCAGACTGATTTCAACTGATTTCAAATCATTTCGTTTGCCAAACAGCATCTCTCCACCTCCCACTGAAAGATACCACACCGCCGCTAACCGGCAAAATTGTTTGTCCCAAGTGCAGTGCCGCGCTTTTTACCCAGCAAGGAGAATCTCATGTTTTCTTTCACACGAAACTGTAAAATGTCCGCCTCAACTGTCGCCTTATTGCTGCTGTCCGGCCCATCCTTGGCCCACTCACTGGATGCCGTTCTTGAAGGGCTGGACACTGCCGAATTGGGTCAGGTCGATTTCGCGACGTCCTGCGACGCCGCGGCACACCCCCCATTCGAAGCTGGCCTTCTACTGTTGCATCACATGATGTACCGGCAATCGGCCGGTGCATTCGAGGTGGCGTCAGAGGCCGATCCCGATTGCGCAATGGCACAATGGGGTATTGCCATGACGAAATTTCACCCACTCTGGCCCGGCGGACCCACGCCCGAAGAAACCGAAGCTGGACGCGCCGCCACCGCGCGTCTGGCTGAGATGGACCACGGCACCCCGACCGAAGCAGCTTTTATCGAGGCGGTTCTGGCGTTCTACGAAGGCGAGGAAAATACATTTCGTGAGCGTCTTGCCGCTTGGGCTGAAAAACAACGCCAGATAGACGAGGCGTTTCCTGACGATCTTGACGCGATCGCTTTTGATGCCCTCGCACAACTGACGATGGCCCCGCGTGGCCCTGACGCCATCCCGGAATTGAGCGATGCCGGCGCGCGTATGGACGCTTTGCGGGCACGGGCACCGCGTCATCCGGCGGGCTATCACTATGCTATTCACGCCTACGATCATCCCGCTCTTGCCGACCGCGCGGTAGAGATTGCAAGGGGCTACGATCAGATTGCACCGGAAGTGCCCCATGCACTTCATATGCCATCTCATATCTTTACACGTCTCGGCTTGTGGGATGAATCGGCGGCATGGAATGCCCGCAGCGCTGCTGCCGTGCTGGCCCAATCTGACGGCGGGGTACTTGCCGATCACTATCCACATGCCATCGACTACGCCGTCTACGCCCATCTACAAGCAGGCGACGTCGCAGCGGCCGAGGTTCTTTTGACGGAATTGAGCACGCATCAGAATCTAGAGAACACCTTCGGCACTGCCTATGCAGAGGCGGCCGCCGCGTCACGGTTGCCGCTGGAACAGGACGATTGGGCGGGTGCTAAGGACCTTCCCGCAGATCTAAACCCATCGGTTAGCTGGGATCGGTTCCCGCAGGCGATTGCGATCCGCTGGTACGCGAAAGGAATTGGTGCCGCACGATCTGGCGATATTGCAGCAGCCGAGGATGCACTTGCGGAACTGGCGCAGCTTGGACAGATCATGGAGACTCGCGAACTGGGTTATTGGCTATCGCTACTGGAGGCTCAGAGAAAATCTATTGAAGCTTGGGTTGCTTTCTCTGGTGGAGATACCGATCAAGCCGTTGAGTTGATGCGTCAAGCCGCAGAAGTTGAAGACATGGCTGGAAAAGCTCCTGTTACGCCCGGCCATGTGCTGCCTGCGCGGGAACTTCTTGGCGATCTGCTTCTACAAATTGGTGACAGAACGGGCGCGATAACAGCCTATCAGGCCGCATTGTCGACGACACCAAACCGACGTCGCAGCCTCGCTGGTCTGACGCGTGCGTATCACAGGTAGCGGCGTTTTAGGTCTGCCGCATTACAAAGAGCCAAAACAACGAACTGCGGGCAGCTGTGTCTTACGCTGCCCGCTTACAGTTGAGCTTGTTGGTGCCATAGAGGTTCTTTTCTGACCGACGATGCGACCTTTGGTTCAGGCTGGACCCAATGCGGGGAAGACGGGTAGGTTTGATGTTTCCATGTTGAACCCCTCGACGCGTCTTTCGCGGCAGCTTCAGCGGCCCACGTCCTGAACGCTTCGATTTTCGGCTCGTGCCATCGCTCGCGGACACAAAGCTAACTGATACCGCCGTGAGGCCCATCGCAGATCATTTCTGGGAATGGCTTTATCACCAACCCGCTTTCGAGTTCTTCGCGGCAAATCACAAGGTCAGCCATAACAAATCCGGCTCCCAGCGTCGCTGCGCGCGTTGCCATGTCGAGATTGGGAAAACCCAGTCCAGAACGCGGATTCAGGCTATCCGAGCAAAACTCGTCAATCGATTTAGCCAAATCTTTGTGTTTGGACATCTCATGCAGGAGCTCAAATCGAGACAAATCCTCAATGCCGCCAGGTGGTCCCATCTGCTCAAGCAACTTAAGAGAGCACGCAGGCCTGCCACCTCCGGCCGCTGGCCTGCCCGGTCCCTTTAGTCTGGGCACACCTGGGGTGATCTAAGATCTTTTGAAAATGCTGGCCTAACCGAGGTTCAGACAAAAAAGATAATTGCTCCGGTCCTTCTTGAAAATGCGAAGGAATGTCTGCGTTTTGAACAAGAAAGCTTTGGAGCATTGCACCAAATGCTGATTGCTTTGTCCCCCGCCGCAAGGCAAGCCGCTTGGGATGATGCTGAACAGGCGTTGGAAGCCTTTGACACAAGTGAAGGTTTCGTCGGTCCTTGCACGATGATTGCAGCTTCGGGGGTTAAGGCCTAATTGGAGAGGAAAACATGAAATGATGTGAGCATTTGACTGCGACGTTAAAAGGGCATCATTAAATAAATCCCAGCGAATGCACGCGTTGCCAGCATTGCGGTCGTAAAACTCTGACACATGCTGCGCCACGCACAAATGGCCGCTCCTTCAACTTATGTTCGGACGCCCTCAACTTGATTGAAGCGGCCGTCAGATCAGTCCTAACCGCACTGCAATTGCAACCGCCTGGTCGCGTGTTTTGGCGTTTAGACGCATACGGGCGTTGCGCATATGTAGCTCGACTGTGGCTTCGGATATTCCCAATTTATGGGCGACTTCGGTTGTTCGAAACCCATCGGCGACATAGGCAAGGCAGTCGCGTTGCTTTGTAGTCAGAGACGCCCATGGGTGGGATGCGGATGATGTTGCGAGACTTGCGTAAACGAACTGACACCATGCTCGCCAGGTGTTTTCATGTTCGCGGCGCAACTCCGCAAATTGGTTTGCGCAGAGGTTTGTCATCAGGTTCAGGCCAACACCTGCACCACGCGCATCGGCTTGGATCGTGACGGACATGCCCGTGCAGATGTCCAGCGCCGCACTACCCTGCGCCACTTGACCCAATTCAACCTGTGATAATTGGCTATGGGTATCCGAATGGCCTATCCCAGTAAGCTGCGTGGCAAATCCCGTCAGACAGTTTCGTGCAAATGGGTCCAGCTCTTTTCGCACGGTGTCACGGTAGGGTTCGGCCCAAGATTCGCTGGCATTTGTCAAGATCAAAGGCGCGTCGTTCTTTGACAGGTCCATGTAGATGACCTTCGACAAACCCATCGCTGGCAGGCATCCGATGGCCGAGCGCCAGATTTGCGCGGGCGGCCCATCCGTGTCCATCTGATCTGCAAGTGCTCTGGTTAGGGACATAGGTTCCTCTTTCAGAAAAACCTAAGGAAATCCCTACCTTGTGTAAACCCGACCCGATTGGTTCACTTTGCCAAACATAGTCGCGACACTGACTGTGCCCATTTCATGTCAGGATGCCCTATGCGTTTTCTTTTGTCCTTTATCTTGCTCATTTTCACGGCGAACGTCGGCACAGCACAGACCAACAGCCGCGATGTGATGGTCGTATTCGATATGTCGGGGTCAATGTGGGGACATGTTGACGGGGTCGCCAAAGTCGAGATCGCACGTGACGCATTTGGTGGATTGTTGGATGATTGGCAGACGAATGGCACACGCACTGGCCTGATCGCCTACGGCCACCGCGAGCGGGGTAATTGCGCCGATATTGAAACGCTGGCCCTTCCGGGTGACGGCACTGACATTGCAGATGTTGTGGCAGGGCTGTCTCCTATCGGCAAAACGCCTTTGTCGGAGGCGGTTCGCCAAGCCGCGGCGCATTTGCGTTTCACCGAGGAAGCCGCGACCGTTGTCTTGTTGTCGGACGGCGTTGAAACCTGTAACGCAGACCCCTGCGCGGTCGGCGCAGAGCTTGAGGCGCTCGGCCTTGATTTCACAGCCCATGTGATCGGGTTCGATATCGCCGAAGGTGACAAAGCTCAATTGCAATGTCTCGCTAACGCAACAGGCGGACAGTATTTCGACGCCGCGGATGCGGGTGAGTTGGTCGATGCGATGAGCGGCGTTGCTCAGGCGACTGTCGAACCCGATGTCATCGAACAACGGCCGCCGGCGGTTCAACTCCAGCCTGTCATCATTCGACTTGCGATGCCCTATGGCGCAGTTCTTCCCGAAAAAACGACAATATTTCTGAACGGCGATGAGATTGGCCGTTTAAGCGATGCTGAAGCCGTTGTGCCGGGGCTGGCGGTTGATCTGCCCACTGGACGAATAGAGTTGCGCGCCGAAGCTGACAAAGCGTCAGGCACGTTCTTATTCGACATTTCGGCGGACACGGAAATCCTTGATCTCGAGATGTCACCAGCGGAAGACGATTACGTCATTCAGACCAATGTCGTCATGCCATTGACAGGCGAACACATCGTTCTGATTAAAAACACCACGGGCATAGATCGCGACATCCAAAGCCGCGTTTATCTCGCCCCGCTTCACGCCACTGACCAGTCAGAGTTCATGGGCGGATCAAGCATGTCGCCCACCGCAGGACTTTACAACCAAGCCCGCATTCCGTCACCTGCACGCGCTGGCGACTATGACGTGGTCGTGATGGACGCACGTAATACCATGGAATACGCGAGGTTTACTGTCCCGTTTGCTGTCGAAGTCGTGCCAGAATGGCTTGGCGTTCGTCACGCGGACCTTGGTGCCACGATTGATGCGAAATGGGCGGGAGATGCAGGGCGATCGTCCAGCTTCCGGTTTTACCAAGACGGTCGCGCCGCCGGTCCGGCGACGGTTGTGTCAAACGTCGCGACGGAAGACGGCTTCAAGTTGACAGTGCCGGACACTGAGGGTGTCTACGATCTTGTTTACACATGGTCGGATGCAGATCGAAATAGACACCAGTCCGACATGGGCCAGATAGCCGTTGGTGTGGAAGTACCCAATCCAGACGTCGCGCCCGTGGCCAGTGATGCTGACCCCTCTACCAAGAATCCCGACGTTAACGGATTGGCCGAAGAAACAGATGCGATGGGCGGGGAAGAATTTCCAACCATTCCGGTCGGTGACATGCATGGCGACTGGCTGCTCGTTGCAACAGATTATCGTTTCCATCCGCTTCTGGCGACGCAGTTTATCCACGAACGGGATGCGGCTGATGCTTCGGGCGACATCGACGTGCGGGCAACGGATTGGAACCTCGGGGAAACAACCGGGCACGAACGCTTTGACGTGACGCGCGACGGCGAAGACATGACATTTGTCGCAAAACTATCTGATCAAACCTACGCAGGAACGCTGACCCTTGACGGTAAATTCTGGCGGGGTGAGATGGAGTATAACGGCAATGCTGTCGATAGCCTGAACGTGATCTTAGTGCGTCCAGATGAAGTAGCATTGCTTTATGCAGCAGCGAATACAGCTCCTGTGGCGATCAGTATCAACGCGTATGATGAGCGGGGCGAACAGATTAAAACCCCAACGGAATGGTCGATCATTCAAGGCGATGCGCAGGATGGTGAATATGTCCAGACCGACACGGGCCGCTACTACCAAGAAGCCACGGAACCAGACGCATATTTCGTCACAGCAACGAGCGACGGCATCAGTGGGTCTGCAAACTTTGTTCACGCAACGGGATGGCGGCAAGGCCATGTGGTCGTGCTGCGCCCGCAAGATGAAGGCGCGGAGCTACCAATTGAAACTGCGTTTTATTGTTCACCCAGTGAAGATTGCGCAATGGAAATGGTCGATATTCCGATGTCATTCGATCTCCCCATCGGGTGGGGTGCCGAGTTGCCACTTCACACGCCGAGCAGGGAATCCGCACTCAACATGGTCACAATGACACCCGACGGCCCGTTCTACGCAACCTTAAACCAACGCAAGCGCATGGCTGCCGTTGGGCCCTGCACAGAACTCGTAACTGGCACCTTCTGCCATGACGCGACAAATGACCCGGCGTTGCTGGCTGATATTGCCGTGATCCAGCGCAGCTTGTCGTTCAAACCCGTTGGCATGTGGTTGAACGCCGAACGCTTTGACACCTTACTAAATCAATTGACCGGAGAGACTGAATGAAACGCCTCGCCCTAATCGCAGCCCTCACCGCAAGCCCGGTCGTTGCCGAAAATGTCGAAATCTTTATTGTAGACGAGAGCGGAGACGGTGTTGTCCAACGCGAAAGCAGTGTCACAATGGAAGAAGCCGAGGTTTTGATGGATGGAGAGCGTCCAAAAGGGTCAACTGGCGTCGTATTGCAACATGGCAAACCACCCGCTTGGACCGACCTGCCCCCTCAGGAGGTCAACGAGCGTTTCGGAGGCGAAGGCGATCCCTACATCGAACACCGCGACGACGAAAAACCCGAAGCGGAAATGGAACTTGAAGCCGACGAAGATGGCGAGTCCGATATTGAGTTCCGGCTCGAAGAAGACAATTTTCCGGCCCCCGATCCACTCAATGCCGCACGCATCCAACCGCGTGACGGAACGTGGGCAATCGAAATCCGAGAGCAAATATTTACTGGCTGCCCCGCGGCCATAGCGGATGCCACACGCGCGCAGGTCGCCGCACTTCAAACATCGAGCAACGATGGCATCTTTGGTCCGGATTTCACGCCAGAAAAGATGGCTCCCCAACTTGACTGGACGAAGACTGGCGGAAACTCATGGCACGGCAGCCTGGATCAAACCGGTCAGCGCGCGGGCGTCTACATGCAGTGGGCTGTACGGATTGAATCACCAACGGTCATCAACCACCGCCAACAATTGAACTTCATGGCACCCGGGTTGGGTGATTGTCAGGTATACAGTTTTGTGACGGCATTTTGGGTGAATTGAGCCCCCAAGTGACGCAACACACGCGACGACTTAACATGTTGAATTGCATACCGCGACCGGCTTGCGAGACATGCCATTTCGGAACGCGCCGCGCCCCCGGCCAGTCGATTCTTCTCGGCGTCCATGAAGTCCTCGATCATTTGTAATAGATGCCCTGCGATAAGCCGCTCTGGTGCCCCATGTTATACAACAGCGGACACGTTGACACATCGCATCGCGTGTCGAATAAGTTGACATAGCGATGCGGTCGGATGTCGCCCACGTTGGCGCATACACTGGAAATCGCATGACCACACAAATTGCTACTGATCGCGGCGCGAACCTGCTTGGCAGTATGTGGATGATCTGCGCGATGGCGCTTTTTGCCGTTGAGGACTCGTTTCTTAAGATTGCGTCAACGGCCCTGCCCGTCGGTCAGATCTTGGTTATTTTTGGCCTTGGCGGCGCTATCGTGTTTGCTGGTTTGGCGCGCCTGAACCATGAGCCGTTGTTTGTGCGCGATGTTGTGTCCCGCCCGATGCGTATCCGCGTCGTGTTCGAGATCGCAGGGCGATTGTTTTACGTCCTCGCGATCGCGTTAACCCCATTGTCAGCCGCAACTGTGATCTTACAGGCCACGCCGCTGGTTGTGGTCGCGGGTGCTGCGTTGGTGTTTGGCGAAAAAGTTGGATGGCGCAGGTGGACTGCGATCTTTATCGGGTTGATTGGCGTGGTCGTCATTATCCAACCGGGCACCGATAGCTTTTCCGCGCTGTCGATTTTGGCAATTATCGGAATGATCGGCTTTGCCGGCCGCGATCTCGCCAGCCGCGCGGCCCCTGCGACGTTGAGCACATCCATCCTTGGGCTATATGGATTTCTGGCGGTTGTTGTCGCGGGTGGCCTGTTTTCGATCTGGCAAGGTGCCGTATATGTGTATCCCGACTTGCCGACGATGCTACATATGTTCGGGTCAGTTATCGCGGGCGTCGCCGCCTATTCCTGCCTGATGAAAGCAATGCGCACTGGCGAAGTGTCCGCCGTGACGCCGTTTCGGTATACAAGGTTGTTGTTCGGGATCACCCTGGGCGTAATGCTCTTTGGCGAACAACTCAGCCCTGCGATGATTTTCGGCTCTGGCTTGATCGTGTTCTCCGGCCTGTTCATTCTCTGGCGCGGCAAGCGGCGGTAACGAGAGGCCACCTCCCGAAACCGACCGCTACGTCTATTCGTTATGCAGGCGCCATTTCAGGGTGGAGATACCGTTCCAGCCCTGCGCGGCAATCATCTGGCCACGGATGGGATTTATGATCAGTTGTGGAGGTCATCACGATCAACTGCTCAATGGTCCAAATCACGTCTTCACCGACTTTGACCACGGTATAAAGGTCCAGCGATGCCCGTCCGATTTTGCGCACATGAACGTTAAAGTCCAAAACATCGCCGTAAACCGCAGGTTTTTTAAATTCGATGTTCATTTTCACACTCGGCAAACCCAGCTTGCGGTCGAACATCAACTCTTTCCACGTCACACCAAAGGACGCGAACATGGCTTCGTTTACGTCGACGAGATATGACAGATAGGCAGGATGGTACGCGATCCCAGTCAGATCGCAGTCCCCAAATCGCATTGGCTTAGAAATTGTAAAAGGCATTGGCGTTCCCCTTTGTGCAACCGAAATCAGCTGAGTTGGTGTAAAGTTAAAATTGTTTATGCTTAAAGCGAAACATCATGTCAAACTCTAACCGGACCAACCACCCTGCTCCGCCACATCGGTATATGTGACAAAAGGGCTTAGATCACATTTCAACACGGTTGAGCATTGACAGACCACAGGCACCAATTTAACTTCATATTTAAAGTAAATGGCACCCCCAAGGGTGGAGGCCATCCAACAAAAAGGTGACGGCAATGAAAATAGCAATTCTTGGTGGCGGCCCCGCGGGTCTGTACTTCGCGATTTCAATGAAGCTGCGCAACAAAGACCACGATATCACGGTCTTTGAACGCAACCGCTTTGACGACACCTTTGGGTGGGGCGTGGTTCTGTCGGACGAAACAATGTCCAACTTTGAAGTGAACGATCCGATCAGCGAAAAGATGATCCGCGATAACTTTGCCTACTGGGATGACGTCAAAACCGTGCGCGGCGACGAGGAAATCACCTCTGGCGGGCATGGTTTCTGCGGGATTGGCCGCAAGAAACTGTTGCTGGTCCTGCAAGAGCGGGCGCGTGAACTGGATATCACGCTGTCGTTTGAAACCAACATGACCGAAGAGTCGATCGCAGAGCTGAAGGTATCGCACGACCTCGTTGTTGCGGCCGATGGCCTGAATTCCAAGGTACGTTCGGTCTATGCCGATCAGTTCAAACCTGAAATCGACATGCGTGAGAACCACTTTGTCTGGCTTGGCACGCATCAAAAATTCGACGACGCCTTCACCTTTATCTTTGAAGAAACCGAACATGGTTGGGTTTGGGCGCACGCCTATCAATTCGACGACGACACAGCGACGTTCATCGTGGAATGCGGCCCCGAGACATACAAAGCGTTTGGTTTTGATACCTTAGATCAACACGACAGCATCGCATTGTGCGAAAAGATTTTCGCGAAACACCTCGACGGCCACCCGTTGATGACCAACGCGAACCACATTCGCGGCTCTGCTTGGATCCAGTTTCCACGTGTGACCTGTGAAAACTGGTACTTTGAGAATGTCGTGCTGTTGGGCGATGCGTCTGCGACAGCGCACTTCTCTATCGGGTCCGGCTCAAAGCTGGGCATGGAAAGTGCAATTGCGCTGGCCGACGAGTTGGATTCCGACAAGCCCGTTCAACAGGCCCTGCAGACATACCAAGACGAACGCAAATTGCAGGTGTTGCGTGTGACCTCCGCCGCACGAAACTCGACCACGTGGTTTGAAGAAGTTGAACGCTATCTGACGCTCGACATGATGCAATTCAGCTATTCATTGCTGACCCGTTCCCAGCGGATTAGCCACGAAAACCTGCGCCTGCGTGACCCAGAATGGATGGCCGAAGCCGAGAGCTGGTTCCAGAAAAAAGCAGGCAGCACCTCTGGTCGTAGCCCGATGTTTGCGCCGTTCACGCTGCGCGATATGACGCTGGAAAACCGCGTCGTTGTATCCCCGATGGCCCAGTACAAGGCCGAGGACGGCAACCCAACCGATTGGCATTTTGTGCATTACGCTGAACGCGCCAAAGGTGGTGCGGGTCTGGTATTCACAGAAATGCTTTGCGTCTCAAAACAAGGCCGGATCACGCCCGGTTGCCCATGTATCAGCGAAGACCAAGTGCCTGCGTGGTCACGCTTGACCGACTTCGTTCACGCGGAAACTCCTGCGAAAATCTGCGCCCAGATCGGCCACGCGGGCCGCAAAGGGTCCACACGTTTGGCATGGGACGGGATCGACCAGCCATTAGAAAGCGGCAACTGGGACTTGTTATCCGCCTCTGCGCTGCCGTTGATGGAAGGCAACCCTGTTCCCAAAGCAATGGATCGCGCGGATATGGATTTGGTCAAAGATCAATTCATCGCATCGGTCAAAGCCGCAGACGCCGCAGGTTTCGACATGATCGAAATGCACGCGGCACACGGGTATCTTTTGGCGTCCTTTATTTCGCCCGTTACCAATAAGCGGACCGATGAATACGGCGGTACGTTAGAAAACCGGATGCGGTTCCCGTTGGAAATATTTGCGGCAATGCGCGCCCACTGGCCAGAAACCAAACCGATGACAGTACGTATTTCAGCGCATGACTGGATGGGCGACGATGGTATCCACCCCGAAGAAGCCGTTGATATCGCACAGATGTTCAGAGATGCGGGCGCGGATGCGATCAACGTGTCGTCTGGTCAGACCGACAAAGCAGAACAGCCTGTATACGGGCGCATGTTCCAAGTGCCGTTCTCGGACCGTGTGCGTAACGATGTTGGCGCCCCTACTTTGGTTGCGGGGAACATCTACGAACCGGATCACGTCAACTCGATCTTGATGGCTGGTCGTGCGGATCTTGTGCTGCTGGCGCGGCCACATTTGGCGGACCCTTACTGGACCCTACACGCGGCTGTTGAACTGGGTGACACGGATCAGACGTGGCCTGCCCCATATGAAGGCGGACGGCGTCAGGCGAACTCTTTGGCCGAACGCGCCAAGGCGATGTCATCATGAGCTTGGCAGGGAAAACAGCCTTTGTCACAGGCGGTGGATCGGGCGTCGGCGCAGTCATTGCTTTAGAGCTTGCTAATGCCGGTGCTGCGGTTACGATCTGTGGTCGGCGCATCGCACCGCTAGAGGCCGTTGCAGCAAAGCATCTGAATATCTCGGCGGTCGTCGCGGACATCACGGATGAAGTGGCGATTTTAACCGCCATTGCCGCCGCATCGCCAGATATTGTGATCGCAAATGCAGGCGCATCGGAAAGCGCCCCGTTCGTGAAAACCGAGTTGGACGCCTTTGAACGGATGATGAAAGTCAACGTGACTGGCACCTTCCTGACACTGCGCGAAGGGGCAAAAGCGATGAAGGACAAGCCGTGGGGCCGTTTGATCGCGATTGCCTCAACCGCTGGCCTGAAAGGCTACCCGTACGTGGCCCCATATGCGGCGGCGAAACATGGCGTCGTGGGCATGGTGAAATCAGTGGCGCTTGAGTTGGCGCGCAAGAACATCACCGTGAACGCGATCTGCCCCGGTTTTCTGGACACGGAAATGACGGATCGGTCCATCGCCAACATCGTGGAAAAAACGGGACGCAGCGTGGAAGCCGCCCGCGCATCACTGGAAGAAACCAACCCGATGCACCGCCTTGTACCGCCTGAAGACGTCGCCAAAACGGTGCTTTGGCTCTGCTCTGACGGATCAGATATGGTCACAGGCCAAAGTATTTCAGTGTCTGGAGGTGAAACATGAACGACGTCTTTATGATCCGCCGTCAGGTCGAATTCAACCATTGCGACCCCGCAGGTATCGTCTTTTACCCGCGCTATTTCGAGATGATTTCATCCGCGACCGAACGCTTTTTCTCGGATGCGCTGGACTTTAGCTGGGCTGGTATGGGTCTCGCTGATGGTTTCGGCACGCCGATGGGCAATATTGAGACGCGGTTTTATGCACCGTCCCGCCTCGAAGACTGGCTCACGATCTCGATCACGGCCAAACGGATTGGGACGTCGTCGCTAACGCTTCAGATCGACTGCCATTGCGAAGACGAACGCAGGTTCGTCTGCAAAGCCACGCTGGTCCACGCAAACATCAAAACCGGAACTTCGCATCCGTGGCCTGACGCGCCACGTGCCGCGATGACCCGCTACCTTCTATCCGTTAATTCTAATCAGGAAGACCTCTCATGACCGCTTTAACACCACATATGTTTCTACAGCCAGACGGCTGGGCCCCCGCAAAAGGCTATTCAAATGGCGTGATGGCAGAGGGAAAACTGATTTTCACTGGCGGACTTGTCGGATGGAGCGCGCAGCAAACGTGGGAACACCTCGATATGGTGGGCCAGTTCCGCCAGACCTTAGAGAATATCGTGGCTGTTCTGGAAAGCGCTGGCGCTGGCCCGGAACATCTGGTGCGCCTGACGTGGTACATTACCGACAAGCAGGAATATAACGAAAACCTGCGTGCCTTTGGTGCTGCATATCGCGATGTGATTGGTCGCCACTTCCCAGCCATGGCCGTTGTTCAGGTCATCGCGCTGATGGAAGACGAAGCCAAAATCGAAATCGAAGCCACTGCGGTTATTCCACATGACTGACCCAGTTCAGCGGCCAGACAGCGCGCCGGTTCTCATCACGATGAGTTCGTTTGAATCCGTGACGCCGCGCGGCGCTGTCACGGGCGCGTGGATTATGGGTCAGCTTGATCGTGCGGCGGGCCTCGCAGGCATGAAAATCTCGGGCGGCGATGCGTTGATCTTGTCGATCAATGAGCTGACCTTTCTCGCCGTTCTGCCAGCGGGTGTAGAATTCGCAATCCATAGCGAGTTGACGCGCAAAGGGAATTCGTCGTTTACGGTTGCCCTCTCGGGATGGGCTGACGTTAAAGGCGAGTCCATCGGCATTTTCCGCGCCGATGTTGTGCTTGTTGCCGTCGATGAAGATGGGCGTCCGCGCAAGCTGGCTTAGGTGACGGACGCTCTTGCCGCAGTCGCACAACCGCTTGAAGGTTCAACCTCGTCATTGACGGATAACCTGTGCAGTTCGCGATGTTGAAACTACAGCGATATTGAAATACCGTCATTAGCTCAGCTCTGATGGCGGTATTTGCACTTGGCGTGTCAACACGCACAAAAAGCGAGCTCTATCTAAATCCACCTTTGGTCTTTATCTTCAGTTTGAAAAATTGATATATAAAGTAAATTTTATTGCGCATACCCAAAGGCATTTCGATGAACACTGACTCACAAACCGAAATCACCGATGATAATCTTGCACGCCAACGGCTACGCCTCTGGTTGCAAATGCTCAAGGCGACGCGCCACGTCGAAGGTGTGTTGCGCGATGAATTGCGGTCTGGCTATGATACGACGTTGCCGCGTTTCGATGTTCTTGCCACACTACACGCAACGCCCGAAGGCATGAAGATGAGCGAACTTTCCACGCATCTTGTTGTCTCAAACGGGAACGTCACTGGCGTCGTGGACCGTTTGGTCAGCGAAGGTCTGGCCGAGCGCACAAATATGGAAAGCGACCGCAGAGCGTTCTTGGTACGGATCACTGAAAAGGGCCGTGTTTTGATGGACGAAATGACAGCTAACCATTTGGAATGGATAGATAAACTATTCGCGGATGTGACCGAAACCGACGCCGCGCGTGGTATTTCGATTATGCTCGATATTCGTCGGAAATCTTAAGCGCATAAAAAGCCCCCCGTTCATCCAAACGGAGGGCTTTGAATTTAGGTTAGCAATTTAAAGCAGCCCAGTTTCCTTCGCGACGCGGCGGTATCCAGCCCCTGCCGTAAAGCCGCCGTCGATCACAAAATCTTCGCCTGTGATGAACTTTGACCCGTCCGCTGCAAGGAACAACACGAGTTGCGCCACTTCGTCTGCTTCGCCCGCGCGTTGCGCCGGCGTCATGCTGATCATCGGACCCAGATGCGGGGACGCGCGGTTCAGATCGGTCACGATTAAGCCGGGGCAAATCGCGTTCACCCGAATACCGTCGTCCGCGAATTCCATCGCCGCTGTGCGGGTCAAACCACGGATCGCCCATTTCGACGAGGTATAAGCAGGATCGTAATGGCCCGAAAACGCGCTGTTTGAGGAAATATTCACAATACTCCCCCCACCCGTTTCCGCCATCAATGGTGCCGACAATTTGGTCCCGATAAAGGTGCCAGTTGCGTTCACGTCCATCACCATGCGCCATTCCGCGACGGACATGTCGCGAATGACTTTCCGGTTGATGATGCCCGCGTTGTTCACCAACACATCCAAACGGCCAGTCCATGCGCGGACGGTGGCAAGTGCTGCGGTCCATTCGTCTTCGGATGTGACGTCGAGCTTGAAGAACTGCACGGACTTTCCGTCGCCTTGCAGCCTCTCGGCCAGTGCCTTGCCTTCGTCTTCCAGCACATCGCAGATCAGAACCGATGCGCCAGCCGTCGCCAACAGCTCGACTTCGACGGCACCTTGTCCACGCGCACCGCCCGTTACAATCGCGGTTTTACCTGCCAGATCGGTCAGGGCTGCTTTGGTTTTTTCAAAATCGACGCTCATGCTTGCACCATCAATTGACGCTGTTCGCCCAGACCACTGGCCCCAAGCGTGACAACTTGGCCTTCCTTCAAGAAGGTCGGCGGTTTCATCCCAAGTCCCACACCCGGAGGTGTGCCCGTCGCGATGATGTCGCCTGCCTCTAGCGTCATGAATTGCGAGATGTAGTGGACCAGATGTGCGACGCCAAAGATCATCGTCTTGGTGTTGCCCGTCTGGCGACGCTCGCCGTCTACATCAAGCCATAGGTCGATGTTTTGCACGTCTGCGATTTCGTCTTTCGACACCATCCACGGACCGACCGGACCAAACGTGTCGTGGCTTTTGCCTTTGACCCACTGGCCGCCGCGTTCGGATTGGAAACGACGCTCGGACACGTCATTAATCAGCGTGTAGCCCGCCACATAGTCGAGCGCGTCGTCTTCGCTGACGTATTTCGCGCGCGAACCAATCACGATTCCCAGCTCGATTTCCCAATCGGTCCGGTCTGATCCACGCGGGATTTCCACGTCGTCATTCGGGCCGCACAGCGCTGTTGTTGCTTTGGAAAACAACACAGGTTCAGCAGGTGGTTCTTTACCAGTTTCGCGAGCGTGGTCGGCGTAATTCAAGCCCACGCACAGGAATTTGCCGGGACGCGCCACAGCGGACCCGATGCGCGGTGTGCCGTCTACTTTTGGCAGGCTCTCGACATCAAGCGCCGCAAGTTTAGCCATCATATCTGGCGCGAGCGTCGTCATATCAATGTCCGCGACGATCCCGGACAGGTCACGCATCTGGCCAGACGCATCAAGAATGGCAGGACGTTCAGAGCCCGCAGGCCCGTAGCGAAGAAGCTTCATCAAATCTACTTTCGTATGGCTTCCGACGCTGGTGCATCGGAAGCGCGTTAAAATCAGGGGCGACGGTAACCTTCGAGGGCTTCGTCCGGCACATCAGGCAAGTTGGTGACAAAGTTGTCAGGCGTGCGGCAGGTCAGCCACACCAATTCGTCCGTGATGCTCATGTTCACTTCGACATGCGGCATGAAGGGCGGCACAAAAACAAAGTCGCCTTCAAACAGGTCGATAAATTCTTTGTAGTCATCGCCAAAGTAGATGCGACCGTGGCCCTTAAGAACGTAGCCACCGGTTTCAGCTTCGTCATGGTGGTGTGGTGGTGAACGGTGGCCCGGCTCGTTGCTCACGCGTCCAAACCACAGCTTCGTCGCTGGCGTGTGTTGCGGGCTAACACCCGATTTACGCACGCATTCGCCAGACTGCAAAGTGCTGTCATCCAGCTCTTGAGAGCGCGTTACTACCGGTACAACTTTATCGGACATCATATATCTCCCTGAATTTCGACGCAGCACCTCTGCCGCTATACGGCAACATAGCCAGAATATACTTTAAACCTCAACTTATTTATTTTCACCACCACCGACGCAGCCAAGCGGCTCTCCCAAGACCCTTTAAAATATCAACATTTTTGCCTGTTATTTGTGCTGATATGCAAAAATTATATGCATTTGCAGTCAATTTGAGGCCCGACGCGTCTCAAAATAACTTTGTACTTGAAGAATATTTATATATGTATTTGCATATAACTAAGACTCAGTCACTAAAAAATGAGATCAGGGAGCCTCAATATGACCAGCCAAACAACACTCGCAAACCTTGCCACCAGCCTCTTGGATGGCTCGATCAAAGTGGTCGATTGCAGCGGCCCGCTTGGCCCTGACACACCATTGCTAAAGCTGCCGCCAGAGATCGCAGACGATACGCCGAAAGTCGAAATCCACGAGATTTCCAGATACGGTGATCGTGGTCCATTCTGGGCATGGAACTGGCTCAAGTTGGGCGAACACTCTGGCACGCATTACGATGCGCCACACCATTGGGTCACAGGCAAAGACTACCCAGACGGCTCTGTTGACACCATCGCACCACAGAACTTTGTAGCACCTGCCAATGTCATTGATTGCTCGAAAGAAGCAGCCGCTGATCCCGATTTCCTACTGACAGTAGATCACGTCAAAGCATGGGAAGCAGAGCACGGCGAGATCAAAGAAGGTGAATGGGTCCTGATGCGGACGGACTGGGACCAGTACAACGACGACGAAGACAAATACCTGAACGCAGATGAAACAGGTCCACACACACCTGGCCCGAACGCAGAAGTCATCACATATTTGATGGAAGAGAAAAAAGCGCTGGGTTGGGGTACACAATGTATCGGTACAGACGCGGGTGCGGCTGGTGGATTTGAAATCCCATTCCCTGCCCACAACCTTTTGCATAAGCACAACCGCTACGGTCTCGCGTCCCTGACCAACCTAAGCGAACTGCCAGCTAAAGGCGCGATCCTGATCACTGCACCGCTCAAGATCGTCAAAGGCACCGGATCACCAATCCGCGCTCTTGCACTGATCCCCGCGTCCTAAAGTCCGGAGACACAGATCATGACCGCACCCATCGATATCGCCATTATCGGCAGTGGCATTAACGCGCTGACGGCTGGGGCTATGCTTGCCAAATCCGGCAAGAAAGTCGCGCTGTACGAACGCGAAGCTGTCGCGGGTGGCTGTATGCGGTCCGAAACACTGGCCGAGGGGGTCACTTACGATCCCCTCGCCACCACATTTGTTTTATGGGTGACGGGTGCGGCGCATGGCGCATTGGCCGACAACCTTGCACGGCACGGCGTCGAATTCTGTGCGACTGACACGCCCACGGGTGTGCTGCTGCCAGACGGGCGTGCACTGACATATAAAACGGATCGCGCGGCCAATGTTGCGGCGTTTGATGCGGTTGAAGCCGGAGACGGTGCGCAGCTTGCCCGCGATCTTGATAGTTTCGGAGCCGATGCAGAGTTGCTGTTCGGCCTGATGGGCGGCGATCCTTGGTCGAAATCAACCACAAAACTGCTGGCGAAAGAAACGTGGAAACGCAAACCACGCGGTCTGGCCACAACGATGGGCGGCGCATTCCAGTCAATGCGCGGTTGGCTTGAGACGTCGTTTGAAAATGACCTGACCCGTGCGCTTTGGGCGCCGTGGTGTCTACATGCGGGCCTCGGACCGGAGGCCGCGTTTTCGGGTCAAATGGGTCAAGTCATTGGATTTGCGCTAGAAGCAGCAAGTGCCCCGATCGTCAAAGGGGGCGCTGCCAATATGGTCCGCGCTTTGTCCGCGATTATCACGGAAAATGGCGGTGAAATTCACACGTCATCCGAGGTTGCAGAAATCACGACCGTCAACGGCGTAGCCAAAGGGCTGAAACTGTCCAACGGCAAAGAAGTCGCAGCGGGCGAAGTGCTGGCTTCTGTCACGCCAAACCAACTGTACGAGACACTTGCACCCACACCAGCCAAGCAAGAAGACCTGCGCAAATACCGCTACGGCAAAGGGAATTTCCAACTGCACTACCATCTTGATGGTCCCGTAAAATGGAAAACCGCTGGCCTGGACACGGTGCAACTGCTGCACATCACACCGGGTTTGGATGGCGTATCGAAGGCTGGCAACGAGGCTGAACGCGGGTTCTTGCCCGATGTGCCAACGATCTGCGTCGGCCAACCCAGTGCTGCCGATCCAAGCCGCGCACCCGAAGGCCAAACCGTACTGTGGTTGCAGATGCCCGAAGCCCCACGACACGTGAAAGGCGATGCACGTGGCACATTGGACATCCCCGAAGACGGCCAATGGACCGAAGCCTTGCGCGAAGCATATGCAGACCGCGTGGAGGCCATCCTAGCTAATCATATCGACGGCTTTGCAGATCAAATCCTGACGCGCCGCGCCATATCGCCTGCCGACCTGCAGGGCTACAATATGAACCTTGTCGGCGGCGATCCATATGGTGGCGCTTGCACGATTGAGCAATTTTTCCTCTGGCGTCCGTTTGCAGGCACTGTCCGCCACGCAACTGGCATCAAAAACCTTTACCACATTGGCGCATCCACACATCCGGGACCGGGATTGTCTGGTGGCTCGGGCTATCTGACCGCAAAGGAATTAGGCGCATGAGCGAGGGTCCCGAAGAGTTAGAAGCCTTTACGCCCTACCTCATGAACCGGATCATGGCGCGGTATAATAAAGGCGTTGAATCCGAACTCAAAACCGCTGGCGTATCGGTCGCACAGATGCGCGCGCTTGTGGTTTTGGCGGATAATAGCCCCTGCTCGATTTCCGAGCTTTCGGTGCTGACGGTGATCAAACAATCCACCCTGTCGCGCACATTGGACACGATGGAAAACGCAGGGCTGATCAAACGCGAAGCCCAAGACGATGACAGTCGCATCCGCATGATCAGTCTCAGCGATGCTGGTCGCGCGGCCTACGCCACAGCGTGGCCCGCAATGGTTGGGATGCGTGAAACCATGCTCGCCAGCCTGTCGGATGAGGAACGCGAAATGCTTAACCAGCTGTTGTTACGTATCTTTTACGACATTCGGCACCACGACTTCTAATTCCGAAAATTCAAAAACCACCCTCAGCAAGGACACTGCAATGACACAGATTTCATTCCTAGCAGCACTCTCCCTTTCCGCACTTCTACCCGTCCTTGCACAGGCTGAGCCGCTGCGCGGCGTCGATGATATCGACCTGACAGCTGGACAATCCATCACCTATTTCTCGACGCCTTGGAGCCTTCAAATGGAAGCGATCAGCTATCCCGAAGGCATGGCCTACGAGGCCACAGCACAGACCACGCTGTGGACCAACCGCGCCACGTCGCAATAACCCGCTTTAAGGAGACCACAGATGGCCGAAAGATCATTTGCGAAAGAAGTTCAGAAACTCAAACAGGGTCACGGTGATACCTTTTCCGGCGAAGGCATCCTTGCGATCACCAAGGCGCTGTTAGAAAACGGCGTCGGGTATGTTGGCGGCTACCAAGGCTCACCAATCTCACACCTCATGGACGTGCTGGCCGACGCCGAAGAAATCCTGGGAGAGCTTGGCGTTCACTTTGAAGCATCCGCAAGCGAAGCAACCGCGACCGCGATGCTTGCCGCATCCGTACATTACCCCATTCGCGGGGCTGTCACGTATAAATCCGTGGTCGGCACCAACGTCGCCTCTGACGCTTTGTCCAACCTTGCGTCTGGTGGTGTCACTGGCGGTGCTTTGATTATCGTCGGTGAAGACTACGGCGAAGGCTCGTCGATCATGCAGGAACGCACCTACGCCTTTGCGATGAAATCGCAGGTCTGGATGCTGGACCCGCGCCCGAACTTGCCCGCAATCGTCAAAGCAGTTGGTGATGGGTTCGAGCTGTCAGAGATATCGAACACGCCAGTGATGCTGCAAGTCGGTATCCGGTCTTGCCACGTCCACGGTAACTTTCAGGCTGCTGACAACAAACGCCCACCAATGACCGTGTCGGACGCGTTGGAAAAGCCAGCCCGAGAGCTTGACCGTATTGTGTTGCCGCCAGCCACATACCTGCACGAAGAAGAAAAGCTGACGAAACGCCTGCCTGCTGCCAAGAAATTCATCATTGATAAAGAGATCAACGAACGCTTTGGCAAGCCTGACGCCAAAGTTGGCCTGATCCTGCAGGGCGGCACTTATAACACCGTCATTCGTGCGTTGAACCGACTGGGACTTGCTGATCTTTACGGCGACACCGACATGGATATGCTGGTGCTGAACTGCATTTACCCGCTCGTCGACAGTCAGATCACGGACTTCTGCGAAGGCAAAGACGCGATCCTTGTCATTGAAGAAGGCCACCCGAACTACATCGAACAGCAGATTGCCCATATGCTGTATAAAGGCGGAAAATCCGTCACGCTTGAAGGCAAAGGCAAATTGCCGATGGGCGGCGAATATACCGGACAAGTGATGGTCGACGGGATCGGCGCATTCCTGACTGACCATGCCCCGTCCCTGCTACCCGTCGCAAAAGTCGTCACCAACGAAGAACCAGTGGCGATCCCTGATCTGTCCAAAACATTGCCTGCACGGCCACCTGGTTTCTGCACAGGCTGTCCTGAACGTCCGATCTTTGCGGCCACAAAACTGGTCGAAGAAGAATTGGGCGAACACCACATCTCGTCCGACATCGGCTGCCACTTGTTTTCGATTATGCCACCATTTGATCTTGGGGCGACGACGATGGGCTACGGTCTTGGGCCAGCGTCTGCTGCGGCATTCCATAACGAGAACCCCAACGGACGCCGATCAATCTCATTCGTGGGCGATGGTGGCTTTTGGCACAACGGTTTGACAAGTTCTGTCGGCAACGCTGTGTTCAACAAATCCGACAACGTCATTGTTATCGTTGATAACTTTTACTCGGCAGCGACGGGTGGCCAAGACATTCTGTCGTCCCGCGCCACCAACAAAACCAAACAAACCCAAAGCTCGATCGTGGATGCCTGTAAAGGTATGGGCGTCAAATGGATCCGCCAGATTGATCACACCTACGACGTGACCAAAGTGCGCGATACGCTGAAAGAAGCCCTAACCACCGAAGAACGCGGCCCCAAGGTCATCGTGGCCTCGTCCGAGTGCATGTTGAACAAACAACGCCGCGTGAAACCGCAATTGGCCAAAGCCGCCAAAGACGGCAAACGGGTTGTGCGCCCACGGTTCGGCGTTGACGAAGACATCTGCACGGGCGACCACGCCTGTATGCGCCTGTCCGGTTGCCCATCATTGTCGGTGAAAGACACGGGCGACCCGTTGCGCGATGATCCGGTCGCGGCAATCGACCAGACATGTGTTGGCTGCGGAAACTGCGGCGAAGTGGCCGATGCGGCCGTTCTTTGCCCGTCATTCTTCCAAGCCGAAATCGTGTCGAACCCAAGCACGGGTGAGCGTCGTCGCGCCAAGCGCAATCAAAAAATCATATCTTGGCTGCAAGGCCGACGAGACGCCAAGCGCGTCGCCTTTGCATAAGGAATAGCCACATGAACGTTCAGAACAAACCTATTATCGCACGTCGATCAGCTGGACCAGACGGCGAAAAAATCATCACGCTCGCAGCTCTGGCTGTGGGCGGCCAAGGCGGCGGTGTGCTGACCAATTGGATCGTGGCCGTGGCCGAAGCCAACGGCTTCCGTGCGCAATCGACGTCTGTTGCGGGCGTGGCCCAGCGGACTGGTGCGACGATCTACTACGTCGAAATGTGCCGCGACACGGGCCGCGCACCGATCTTCTCATTGTCGCCCTCTATCGGTGACGTCGATATTCTGATGGCATCGGAATTGATGGAAGGCGGACGCGCGATCATGCGTGGTTTCGTGACACCGGGCCGGACGACCTTGATCGCATCGACGCACCGCATCGCGGCTATTTCAGAAAAAACCACACCCGGTGACGGCCGCATCGACGGGGCCGAAGTGATCGACGCAATGGGAATCGCCGCTGATAAAGTGGTGGCGTTTGACATGGAAACCGTCGCCAAAGAGGCGGGTTCGGTGATTTCTTCATCTTTGCTTGGGGCACTTGCGGGATCAGGTTCCCTGCCCTTTTCGCGCGAAAGTTTCGAAGACATTATCCGCAAGTCAGGTCGCGGCGTAGAAGCCAGTTTGCGGGCCTTTGGTGATGCTTACGAGATCGCAAAAGGCACCAAAGCAGCGCCGCTTCCCAAGGAAACGACCAAGGTGGAATTGCCGACGCTGCACATTCCTGAAAAGCTGAAATCCAAATGGTCCGTACTTGAAGGCCGTGTTCAGGCGCTGCCCGAGGCCGTGCAAGAGATGACAGCATTGGGTGTCCGCAAAGTCGTGGATTACCAAGACGTTGACTACGGGGCCGACTACCTGACGATGGTCGAACAGGTCGCGACACTGGACGCCGCCCCGTATGATCTGAGCATCGCCGCTGCCAAATATTGCTCGCGTGCGTTGTGCTATGACGACATTCTGCGCGTGGCAGATATCAAGACACGGGCGTCACGGCTCGAGCGGGTCAAAGACGAAGTCGTCGTCAAAGACGATCAGATTTTGATGGTCACTGAATACTTCCATCCACGCTTTGAAGAATTTGCGACCACCTTGCCGCGTCCGCTGGGCAAATGGCTACAAAACCGCAAAAGCCTTGAGACGCTTTATTCCAAATATTTCGACAAGGGCCGCCGCGTGCGGACGGATAGTCTTGGCGGGTTCTTGACGCTTTGGGCTGTGTCGTCGCTGCGCCCTTATCGTCGCGGGCTTTTGCGGCACGCGAGCGAAATGGCGCATGTCGATGCGTGGTTTAAAACCGTTCTCGACGTCGCGCAAAACGATCCCGAATTGGCTGCGGAAGTTCTGACAAATTACCGCCTGATCAAAGGATATTCCGACACGCACGTGCGTGGCATGTCGAAATTCGCACGGGTCATGGGCGCGTTGGACTTGCTGCAAGGCCGCAAAGATGCCGCCGATTGGATGCGCCGTTTGCGGGTTGCCGCACTTGATGACGTGAAGGGCGACGCTCTTGATGGCGCGCTAGCCACCGTCAAAAGCTTTGCAGGGTAACGCCATGACCACACCCATCATTATCATCGGATCAGGCATTAACGGACTTGTCGCGGCAGCTGATCTTGCGGCACGTGGCAAATCAGTGCGCGTGTTGGAGCAAGGCCCGACACCCGGCGGTGCCGTGCGCACCGAAGACTTGACCTTGGACGGTTTCCACCACGACGTCGCGGCGATGAACCTGTCGATGTTTGCCGGATCAGGGTTCATGACACGCCATGGCGCAGAGATGGCCAAACACGGGTTAGAGTTTGTACCCATTGACCGCCCCTTCGCCCAAGCGCTGGAGCCGGGCGATCATGTCGGTGTGACGATGGACGTCGATGAAACGCTCAGCAGTTTTCACAGCGACGCGGACAAAGCGACTTGGCGTGCTTTGATGGCGGCGTTTCCCGAACGCGCTGGCGTCGTTGGCGGATTGCTATCCACACCAATGCGCCGCCTGCCACTGGCCAAGTTTTTGTGGAAAACATGGCGGGCGCAGGGGGCTGCTAAATGCCTTGAGATTGGGCAATTCCTATTAAGTTCACCGCGCGATTGGCTTGATGAAACCTTTGAAGACCCGCGTCTGCGCACGGCCCTCTCAACATGGGGAATGCACCTCGATTTTGCACCAGACATCGCGGGCGGCGCGATCTTCCCCTACCTCGAAGCAATGGCCGGTCAGGCGATGGGCATGGTCATCGGCAAAGGCGGCGCTGATACTGTGACCCGCGCTCTTGTCGCGATGATCGAAGCACACGGCGGATCGGTCGAATGCGACGCCGATGTCACGCGCATCATTCACAAAGACGGCAAAGTCACAGGTGTCGAAGTCAATGAGAAAATCATCGACGCATCCTTGGTTTTGGCAGGTCTTGCACCGAAACACCTGACCCGTTTGACAGGTCCCACAGCGCAGCCGCGTTTTGACAAGGGCATGGAAAACTTCAAACACGCACCGGGCACGATGATGATCCATCTTGCTCTCGACAAACAGGTGCCGTGGATCACAACCGCGCTCGAAAAATTCGCCTATGTGCATATCAGCTCGACCATCGACACGGCCGCAAAAACGTATGCGCAAGCGGTCGCGGGGCTTTTGCCCGAAACGCCGTTGTTGGTTGTTGGCCAGCCAACCGTGTTTGACCCCTCTCGTGCGCCAGACGGTCAACACACACTTTGGGTACAGGTCCGCGTGGTTCCCGCCGACATCAATGGCGATGCAAAAAGTGAAATCACAGCCCTTGATTGGAATGACGCCAAAGACGCCATGGCGGATCGCGCCCTCGATATCATCGAGCAGCAAGCGCCCGGGTTCAAAGACACCATCCTCGCCAAACACGTCGTGTCGCCGCTGGACCTAGAGGCGGGAAACCCGAATCTTGTAGGTGGCGACCAGATTTGTGGGTCGCATCATCTGACCCAGAATTTCCTGTTCCGGCCATTGCGCGGGTTCGCGGATGGGCACACGCCGATCAAAGGGCTGCATATGATTGGTGCCGCTTGTTGGCCAGGTGCTGGAACGGGTGCAGCATCTGGTTTCTTTGCTGCGCAAAACATCAAATAACAAAAACAACTAACTAAATGCGACCTCATAGCTATTTTTGCTTTAGTTATGAAATTTTATACTTAAACTATAAATCACAAACAGAGCTCACAATCGGGCCATTAGATCACCAACGGGAGTATCACGTATGACCAAGACCACTGACTTCACACGACGCAGGTTCCTCGGAACCTCTGCCGCCGTCACCGCATTTTTTGCAAGCGGCGTGCCGCTATCGGCACAAAGTGCGGGCGACCTGACCATTGCCTACAACGTCCCCGTGCAAAGCTGGGACCCAACAACTGGACCAGCGGCCGTGAACCCTGCCCTGCAATCCGTTTACCTCGCCGTTTTTGACCGCTACGTCGGCCAAGCACCTGACCTGTCGTTCACGCCTAGCCTGCTGACCGAATGGGGCTTTAACGACGACAAAACCAAGATTTCGCTGACCGTCCGCGAAGGCGTCAAATGGCACAACGGCGACGACTTTACACCAGAAGACGTGGTTTGGTCGCTCGAGCGTGCCGGCAACCCTGACACCGGCAATCCGATGCAGTTTGTCTGGTCCAAAATCGGCAACTTTACGATTGATGGCAACGTCATCACAGGCGACGTTCTGGAATTTGAACCCGCTTTGTTCAAATGGATGGCGTTCCTAACGGGCCACATTTTGCCTAAGAAATACTACGAAGAAGTCGGTTCCGAAGGGTTCGAAAAAGCCCCAATCGGCACAGGCCCATACATGGTCGATGCGTTCGAGCAAGGTGCATATGTCCGCCTGAAAGCCTTCCCTGATTATTGGGGTGACGCGCCAGCGTTTGAAACCGTCACAATCAAATTCATATCAGATTCCGCATCACGGGTCGCCGAAATCGAGTCCGGCAATTCTGACGTCACATCAAACATTCCTTACGAAGAATACGACCGCCTGATCGCTAAAGACGGCCTGTCAGGTCAAGCTGTGCCTGTCACAGACATCGGCATGATTTTCCTTAACGATATCGACGTCATGTTGGACAAAAACGTCCGCCTTGCCGCCCATCACGCCATTGACAAAAAGCTGATCATTGATCGGTTGTTGCGCGGATACGGCGTGCCATTGGCGACGCTCGAAGCACCGGGATACGCGGCCTACGACGACAGCATCACGTTCGAATACGATCCTGAAAAAGCGGTCGAACTGTTGGCAGCGTCCGGTTTCTCTGTCGAGAACCCAGTGACGTTCAAAATTCAGACGACACGCGGCTTCAAGCCAAAAGACTATGAAATGATCCAAGCGATTGTTGGTCTGTGGCGCAAAGTCGGGATCGAAGCCGAAATCGAAGTCTACGAGATCGCAAAGCACTACGAATTGCGCGCGGCAGATACGCTAGCACCAGCAGGATTTTACAACTGGGGCAACTCGATTGGCGATCCCTCCACATCAACCGGATTTGCCATGTTTGGCCCCTCGCCGCACTCAGTTTGGGACAGTGCTGATTTGATGGACAAAATTGGACCACTCTTTGTGGAAGCGGATGAGAACGCACGCATCCAAGGCTACAAAGACGTGTCGCGCTACATTGCAGAAGAAGGCTACGTCATCCCGCTTTTGCAATACGTGATGCCGATTGTTTACAATTCCTCACTTGATCTCACGCCATACACATCTGGCGACTTGCTGCCGCAGGCGATCTCGAAAGCCTGATCTGCACGCAGTTAACCTTCGGACCGCTTTCACGCGGTCCGAAGCCCTATTTGAATGAGAAATCAATGCTCCTCAAAAACGTCTTAGTGCGTCTTATCACGACTGCGATCACGCTTTTCGGTGTGGCTGTTGTTGTGTTCGTCCTTGTGCGTGTGGCCCCCGGCAATCCAATCGCGATGATGCTGCCGCCCGGTGCCACCTCCGAAGATATCGCCAATCTGTCAGCGCTTTATGGCTTTGACAAAAGTATCTTTGAGCAATTCGTGATCTGGCTTGGCGGCGTGCTACGCGGCGACTTTGGCACGTCAATCACGCTGCGCCAACCCGTTGCTGAATTGGTCCTTGGCCGCCTACCCGCCACGCTAGAGCTGTCCACGATGGCGCTGTTCATCGCCTTGGGACTTGGCGGGACCGTGGCCGTCATTGGCGCACGTAAACGCGATACGGCCACCGAAGTCGGCTTGGATTTAACCAGCGGCGCTGTGCTGTCGATACCCGATTTCCTGTGGGGTTTGATCTTCGTGCTGCTGTTCGGCGTACTCTGGCCAATCCTGTCCATCTCGGGCCGCATTGATCCACGCATTGAGTTTGATTTCACCACAAACTTTTACATTTTCGAAGGGCTGATCCGTGGACGCTTTGACGTCGTGATGTCCACTCTTTCACATATGTTGATGCCCGCCATGTCACTGGCCCTGCCGCTGGCAGCAATGATTGCGCAACTGCTGAAACAGAACCTAAAAGAGGTGCTGAACCAAGACTACACGACGCTCGCCCGTGTGCGTGGTTTCTCGGAAACCAGCGTGATCTTACGCGAGGCCTTGCGCAATGCAGCCTTGCCCACATTGGCGCTGGTCGGCGTGCAATTCACGTTTCTGATCGGTGGCACCGTGATCGTCGAGCGCCTGTTTGCCTTCGAAGGTTTGGGCAATATGGCCATCGACGCGGTGATCAATCGCGACTTGCCGCTGATCCAAGGGATCGTGCTGCTGTTCGCGGCGCTGTTCACCGTGATCAATCTGCTTGTTGATCTGTCCTACACACTTTTGAACCCGAGGTTGCGCCATGGTTGATGCGACAATGCCCCTTCGTCGCCGACGGTTTCGCGTGCGAAACCTGCGGTTCTGGATACCGTTGACGTGGATTATGATGCTAGTGCTTGCGGCACTTTGTGCGCCCCTAATCGCACCGCATGATCCACTGGCCCAAGATCTGTTTCTCGAACGCCTGCCCCCGTTTTTCATGGATGGCGCAGAGCCGGGCTATTGGCTAGGCACCGACAGCTTAGGTCGCGATGTGCTGTCGCGCATGATTTACGGCGCACGTATCGCCCTGTTCGTCAGCGTGATTGCGGCCGTGAGCACGGGGATCTTCGGCTCAACCCTCGGCTTGCTGGCTGGCTACTATGGTGGCTGGTGGGATCGCGTGATTTCACGGCTTGTCGATATCTGGATGGCCTTTCCGCCCGTTCTGTTCGCCGTGCTTTTGGTTGCGGTGATGGGCACAGGATTGACCTCCGTGATTGCGGCGATTGCCCTGATTGACTGGACCCGTTTCGCCCGCGTGATCCGCGCCGAAACGATGGTTCAGGCGCATATGGACTATGTAGACAGCGCACGCATCGGTGGCGCGCGGCGGTTCACGACGCTTGTTAGCGAAATCCTTCCCAACGTCATGCCGTCGATCATCGCGCTATTGATGCTGGAAATGGGGATCGCTGTGATCGTTGAGGCAATCCTGAGCTTTGTGAACCTGTCGATCTCGTCTGACGATCCGACATGGGGGTCGATGATCGCCGAAGGACGCGGCGCCATTCATTTCGCATGGTGGGTGCTTTTGTTCCCACTGATCACATTGTTCCTCACCGTCCTTAGCTTTTCGACTCTTGGCGAAGGCATTAAGAAGAAATTTGATCCGGTGCTCAGCTCATGACAACACAACCCCATGAAAAAACGCTGGAAATCCGGCAGCTAAACGCGACGTTGCCCAATGGGATGCGACTGCTACGCGATGTGTCGTTAACCCTGGAGCCGGGTGAAGTCCGTGCCCTTGTCGGTGAAAGTGGTGCTGGCAAATCAATGATTGGCCGCGCCGTTTTGGGCATTCTGCCAAGTGCGGTTGTGCATAGCAGCGGCGATATCCTACTCGAAGGTCAATCGCTGAACGCGTTGCGTCCCAAGACGCGCCGCAGCACCGTCGCCAAGATGTCGGCGCTGATCCCGCAAGACCCGCTGACGGCGCTCAATCCCGTGCGTAAAATCGGGCCACAAATCACCGATCCATTGGTCCGCATCCATCGTTGGAGCCGCGACCGTGCGTTAAAGCGAGCGCTGGAATTGCTGGAACGGGTTCACATCCGCAATCCTGAACGGGTGATAAACAGCTACCCGCACGAATTATCCGGCGGGATGCGGCAACGCATTTTAATTGCGGCAGCATTTGCGCCCTCGCCCCGCTTGATCGTCGCGGACGAGCCGACAACTGCGCTCGATGTGACGGTGCAAAAGCAAATCTTGCAGCTGATCCGCGAGTTGCAACGCGAAACCGGCACGGCTGTTTTGTTCGTCACACATGACATGGGCGTGGTCGCCAAGATCAGCCAGAAAGTCACCGTTCTGTTTGCCGGACGTGTTCTAGAAGACGCGCCCACAGAGGCGATTTTCAACGACGCGACGCATCCGTATACGCGCGGATTGATCGCAGCTACGCCAACGCCAAACGCCACAGCAGAGCCGTTTCGCCCCGTGCCACAAGACCTGATTGCGCAGCTTCAGCGTGACACACAGGCAGAGGACATGCGATTTTACCAAGGGGGCCGCAAATGACCTATTCACCGACGCCTCCCAAACCGCCCCTGTTTTCGGTGCGCAATCTGCGTCTGTCGTTCCCCGATCACGCGCATAAACCGCTATTCGGTGCGGCACCGCGTATCGAAGTGCTGAAGGGTCTTGATCTAGACATTCCCGAAGGGCGCATCACCGGTATTGTCGGCGAAAGCGGCTCGGGTAAATCCACCTTTGGCCGCGTGCTTGTGCGGTTGCTTGAACCCGACACTGGAGAAGTGCTTTTCGACGGTCAGGACATCAGCACTTTGGACGAAAATGCGCTACGCCCCCTGCGTCGCAATCTGCAAATGATCTTTCAAGACCCGATGTCATCGCTCAACCCGCGTCACAAAGTCTGGCGCATAATCGCCCAGCCGATGAAACGCTACAAATGCGGCGGCACCCGTGAAGACGCGGTGAACGCGTTGGAAAAGGTTGGCTTGCCTGCTGATTTCGCTGACCGCTATCCGCACGAATTGTCAGGTGGCCAGCGGCAGCGCGTCGGTATTGCCCGCGCGATTGCGCTGCAGCCACGCTTTATCTTGGCGGATGAAATCGTGTCCGGCCTTGATGTGTCGAGCCAAGCGCAGGTGCTGTCGCTGCTGCAAAACCTTGCGCGGGAAATGGGTCTGACGATTGCCTTTATCAGCCACGATCTGTCGGTGATCCGGCATTTATGCGACGAAGTTATCGTTCTCAATCACGGTGAAATCGTCGATTGCGGGCCCGTCGAAGAAGTGTTTTCCAACCCTCAATCCGACATTACGAAATCTTTGCTCTCGGCCATTCCGCGCCCTGAGATTGATGAAAGCTGGTTTAACTAGCTTTACGACACCACCACTCACGACTCACGAAAAAAGCGAGCCTTGCAGTTAGCAAGGCTCGCTTTACTTTTTGCGATCCGCGACGATTAACGCAGTATGTCTGCCAGTGCCGCCAAGGTGCGTTTCACACCATCAACGGTCGTGATCGGACCCGGTGACATGCGCAGCGTTTGGCCACGGCAATCCATATAAATCTGCTGCTCGCGCAATTTCTGCACAACCTCTGCGGCCACGATATGGTCCGGCAGCGACAGCATCAGGCTACCACCACGGCGATCAACCTCACGTGGCGTGGCAAGCGTCAAACCAAGGGCTTCGAGCCCTTCCAGCAGCATCGCGCAAAGGTTTTGGTTGTGCGCAATAAAGGCGTCCGTGTCCTGCTTCATCCGCCATTCAAGAGCCGGAAGGCTGGCAATCGCGGACAGCGTGGACGGCGTGCCGTTGTCAAAGCGCCGCGCATCAGGTGCAAACGCAAACTTGTCCAGATCCCACGAGAACGGATTATCTTGCGAAAACCACCCGCGCAGGTCCGGCTCGCAAATCGGCATCAGCTTTTCGGCCACGTAAAGGATACCCGCACCCGGCGTGCCGCAGAGCCATTTCAGGCTTGTCGAGATCACAAAATCGACCTCTGGCGCGCTGACGTCATACGGCAAAAGCCCCGCGCCTTGCGTGATATCAACACCGATCAAGCTGCCCATTTTGCGGCCATGTTCCACAAGTCGTGGCAAGTCGCTGCGGTGCGAAGTGGTCGAGCTGATCCATGTCAAAAGCGCCAGTGCGACGTCTTCGTCCCATTCCGCAATCATGTCGTCTTCTTCGACCCAATGCGCACCTTGGCGCAGCGGCACAGTTTGCAGGGTAAAGCCGTAACGATCCGCCAAACCTGTCAGCAGGAAATGAATGGAAGGGAAGCCATCCTCGGCGACGAGGACTTTTTTACCGACAAGCATCTCGCGTGGCAGCGATCCGATCAGTGTCATCATCGCAGATGTGACGTTCTCGGCAGTGGTAAGCGTACCTTTAGGGGCGCAAATCAACTCAGCCCAAAGGTCGATGAACTTCTGACGTTTGGTTAAGATATCGTTCCACTGCCCGTCGTTATTCGCAGACCAGCTTGTTGCGAAGGACGTGAGCTCTTTCGCCAAATCCACTTCTTTATCAGGATAATGGCCGATGGAATGGTATAGTAGATAGGCGTCGCCACCGTTAAGTGCGGACATATTCTTTCTCCGTAAAACTAGATGTAGAGGGGGCGCTGGACCTTAGCGGTAGCCGCGCCTGTAATGCTGTTCGAGCCAACTGGTGAACCGCACCATCGGCCAAAGGATCGCGATATAGATCAACGCGGCCAACAGCAGCGGTGTCGGGTTCGCGAACAACGCTTGCGCGTCGGTTGCTTGCTTCAACAAATCACCCATCGTCACAACGGACGCGAGCGACGTGTCCTTCATGATCGCCACGCAATACGATGCGAGCGGCGGGATCATCATCCGCAAGGCTTGTGGCAAAATCACTTTGCGCATCATCGTAAAGAACGACAGGCCAAGCGCTTCGGAAGCTTCGAACTGGCCTTTTGGTACAGCTTCGATCCCTGCCCGCACAACTTCGGCCGTATAGGCCGCGAGCACCAGCGAGAGCGCAATTGTCGCGGCGAGGAATGGTGGGAACACAATCCCAGCAAACGGCAGCGCGTAATAGACGAGGATCAGCACGACCAAAACTGGAATGGCCCGCATAATATCGACGAAAAGGATCGCAAGCAGCTGAAACGGTTTTGGCGCATAAAGCCGCACAAGACACACCAGCACCCCTAGAATACCGCCACACACAGAAGCCGCACCGCCCAGAAGCAAGGTGTTTACAAGACCGCGCATCAAGATCGGGAAAGCCCGCTTCATGACATCGAGGTTGAAGAAAATTTCAAAGATTTCCATTTACTGCACGAATGCCTTTCCTGCTATCTTCGGATTAGTGTTGGTGGGGGCGAATACACCGCATCGCCCCCAGACCGTGTTGGATCAGTTAGCCGATGTCGGGATCGGAAGTGGTGTCACGGTCAGACTGTCAGCCGCAGGTGCAACGCCGAACCATTTTTCGTAGATCGTCGCCATCGTGCCATCCGTTTTCATCTCGGTCAGCGCGTCGTTGAACGCTTCGAGTTTCTCGGAGTCCTTTGGCATCATGATCGCAAAACGGTCGCCGGTTTCGACTTCGATCGCGACTTCAAGGTTGCTCAGCTGTGGCTGTGTGAAGGCGTAGCGCAGGCTCACAATGTCGTTCACAGCGACGTCAATGCGGCCATTGCGCAGGTCTGTCAGCATGTTGGCGGTGCTGTCATAGCTGCCATAAGATGCATAACCGATTTCGTCTTCGCGCTCTTTCAGCCAACCTTCTGGGAAGGAAGTTGCGATTGACCCGACTTTGAGGCCATCCAGATCGTCAAGGCTGTCGATTTCAGACCCTTCCTTGGTGCCGAAGCCTAATGCGCCTGAGAAGTAAGGCTGTGTGAACGATTGTGCTTCAAGCCGTTCATCGGTGATGGTCAGCGACGAAACAACTGCGTCGACACGGCGCGATGCGGTTGCAACGAAAAGTGCGCGGAAATCGAGGCCGCTGATTTCGAGGTCTGCATCAAGGCGGGACGCGATTTCGGTGATGATGTCGATTTCAAAGCCTTCAAACTCGCCCGCTTCGTTTTTGAATTCCCAAGGCGGGTTTGCGGGGTAAGAGCCGATTTTCAATGTCTCTTGCGCGCTCGCGCTCAAGCCTGAGAAAACAGTCATGATTGCAGCGGTAAAGCCGATGAGGTGGCGTGTTTTAAATGTCATGGGTCGTTCCCTGTTGATGGGTTGGCGGCGCGATTTGAGGTTTTGCGCTCTCCATGATGATACGCATGTTGCGTATACGATTTCAAACATTTTATTTAAGGTTAAAGCTTTTTACTAGATATTTCTGCGGAAACGATTAATATAACAGCATAAACAGTATACGAATTTAAGGTCATTCATGCCCAATCAGCCGAAACGCCATATCAAAGACGTCATATATGATGAATACTTGGGCCGCATTCAGCGCGGAGAGTTGACGCATGAAGACCGACTCGTCGACACCACTGTCGCCGCCGAATTCAACGTCTCTCGGATGCCCGTGCGCGACGCCTTTATGCGGCTCGCCCATGAAGGGTATCTTGCCAGCTCCACGCGCGGCTTCACCCTGCCCGAGTTGACGCATCGCCAAATCCTAGAGATTTTCGAATTGCGCAGATTGCTGGAACCCCGCGCGGCGGCGCTTGCGGCTTATGCATTGACAGATGAAGACCTTGCAAGCTTGGAACACGCCGTTGATCTGTCAGAAAGCACCATCGCGTCCGGTGACATTGCATTACTATTTAATGCCTCGGAAATGATCCGCCGCACGTGGTTGTCAGCCGTTCCCAACATCGAACTTCGCGACACCATCCTGCGATATATGGCGCAAATTCAAGCAGTTCGCATGGCGACCCTGCATGACACCGCCTCGCAACGCACGCTTGTCAGTCTTCATCGTCAAATGCTGACCGTGTTCAGCAGCCGCAAAGGCGTTGACGTCGAATTGCTGATCCTGCGCTTCGTACTTGCTGGCGAAGAAAGCTACCTACGCGCCCACAACACACGCGCCGAAACCGCCCCTTAACCTCCCCGTAAAGGCCCCGCCCATGACCAAACAAACGACACATATCACCAGCGACGACGCGGCGATCCGCATCACGAACCTTAACAAATGGTACGGCGACTTTCACGTCCTGAAAGACGTCAACTTGACCGTCAAACAAGGCGAACGGATCGTGATCGCAGGCCCATCCGGGTCAGGCAAATCAACACTGATCCGCTGCATTAACCGTCTTGAGGTTCATCAAAAGGGCGAGATTTTCGTGGACGGGATCGAGCTTACGTCGGATGTAAAGAATATCAGCAAAATTAGGTCAGAAGTTGGCATGTGCTTTCAAAGCTTCAACCTTTTTCCGCATCTGACCATTCTTGAGAACTGCACACTCGCGCCAATGTCGGTTCGTGGCCTATCACAAACCGAAGCCGAAGAGGTCGCCATGCACTTTCTTGAAAAGGTGCGGATCAGCGATCAGGCGACCAAACATCCCGGACAGCTATCGGGCGGCCAACAACAGCGCGTTGCAATTGCGCGAGCCCTGTGCATGAAACCCCGCGCGATGCTGTTTGATGAACCGACATCCGCGCTTGATCCAGAAACGATCAAAGAAGTCCTCGACACGATGATCACGCTCGCCGAAGACGGCATGACGATGGTTTGTGTGACACACGAAATGGGCTTTGCCCGCCAAGTGGCCGACCGCGTGATCTTTATGGATAAGGGCTCGATTGTTGAAGAAAACACGCCAGACGAGTTCTTTGACAACCCGCAACACGAGCGGACACAACTATTCCTGAGCCAGATTTTCGGACACTAGAATCTAAAGCAACTGCGGCGGGCATTCTAGCTTGCCGCGCTTGCGCCCTCCTCGCATATCTTCCCCGTTGCTAGGACCGGAATGTCAGGCTGCCCACCGCATCGCGGCCTCACATTATATTCTGCGCCCAAACGCCCGTGCCATCTGCCAAGTGTTTCCGATATGAATATTGTTAATCTCAACAATATGTGAAAATAAAAACCGATTGAGGTCTGGGGGAGGTATCGATGCAGGCTATAGCTACGATAGTGCTTATTATCAGCACTTTGAACACGGTGATCGGGCGCGTTATGTCCTGGATTGCCCTTGGCATCGTGATTGCCTGCTTTACCGTTGTGGTACAGCGCTATCTTTTCGGGGTCAGTTATTTGTGGCTGCGCGATCTTTATATCTGGTTGAACGGCGCGATGTTTACCGGTGTTGCAGGCTACGCACTCGCACGCGGCGATCATGTCCGCGTTGATATTTTCTACCGCCCCGCGAGCATTCGTCGCAAAGCGATGATCGATCTGTTCGGCGTGGTGGTTTTCCTCGTACCATTTATGGTCATTGTCGCGGTTTACTCTTGGCCGTTCGTCACGCGGTCGTGGTCCTACTGGGAAGGATCATCAAATGTTGGCGGCATGCCGGGGCTCTATGTCTTGAAATCCTTTATCATCGTGTTTGCCGTACTCGTCCTGTTGCAAGGGGTCGCAATGGCCCTACGCGCGGTACTGGTGTTGGCTGATCGCGAACATCTGCTGCCCGAACACCTGCGCTATCCGGCGAATGTTGATGTCGCTGTACACACCGCTTCCCCTAACAAAAACGATCACGAAGGAACGCTGTGATGGATCCTGTTCTGCTTGGTGAGCTGCTCGCCAGTCTCATGTTCTTTGGCATCATCGGATTCCTGATGCTGGGCTTTCCGGTGGCATTCTCGCTTGCCGGTGTATCGCTTTTGTTTGGTCTCTTGGGTTGGTCGCTTGGTGTTTTTGATCCGTCGAACTTTGGGAGTTTGCCTAACCGTTACATCGGATTTATGTCGAACGAAGTGCTGGTGGCCGTGCCGCTGTTCATCTTTATGGGCGTGATGCTAGAGAAATCGGGCATCGCTGAACAACTGCTGCTGACGATGTCCAAATTGTTCGGCAATCTGCGCGGCGGCCTTGGCCTGTCGGTGGTTCTGGTGGGCGCGATGCTTGCCGCGTCAACGGGTGTGGTTGGTGCCACGGTTGTAACGATGGGTCTCATTTCACTGCCTGCAATGCTACGCGCAGGCTATGACCCCAAGCTCGCCACAGGCGTCATCTGCGCATCCGGCACCTTGGGCCAGATCATCCCGCCCTCGACTGTTCTGATCTTCATGGGCGACATGTTGTCCGGCATTAACGCGCAAGTGCAGATGGAAAAGGGTAACTTTGCCCCCGTTCCGGTGTCTGTCGGCGATCTATTTGCGGGCGCATTGTTGCCCGGTGTGCTGCTTGTCAGTCTGTATGCTGGTTACGTTATCTTCAAAGCGATCACCGATCCGGCAAGCTGCCCTGCGACGCCAGTGCCACCCGAAGAACGCAGCGGTCTGCTGCGCGAAGTCATCGTAGCCTTGATCCCGCCGCTGTTGCTGATCCTTGCCGTTCTGGGGTCCATCCTTGGCGGTATCGCCACCCCGACAGAGGCCGCATCCGTGGGCGCTGTTGGTGCGATGCTTCTCGCGTTGTTGCGGTGGCGCATGTCCTTCGCGATCCTGACCCAAACGGTGGTGGCGACGGCGACGATCACGTCGATGGTGTTCATCATCCTGTTCGGCGCGAGCGTGTTCTCGATCGTGTTCCGTCTGATGGGTGGCGACAATCTGGTGCACTCCGTTCTGACCGGCCTGCCCGGTGGTGCGATGACGGCGATGATCGTGGTTATGCTTATCATGTTCGTGCTCGGCTTTATCCTCGACACGTTTGAAATCATCTTCATCGTGATCCCGATCACGGCGCCTGTTCTGCTTGCGCTGGATATCGACCCGATCTGGCTTGGTGTGATGGTGGGTGTGAACTTGCAGACGTCGTTCCTGACGCCACCTTTCGGGTTCGCGCTATTCTATCTGCGCGGCGTCGCCCCAGACAGCCTGCCGACAAGTGCGATCTATCGCGGCATCATTCCGTTTGTGATCTTGCAGCTGATCGCGATTTCGTTGCTGTTCGCATTCCCGCAAATCGCTTTGTGGTTGCCACGCGGATAAGCATCACATCCCAAACGACGAACAAAAAAGGGGCGGCCAATTCATTGGCCGCCCCTTTCGACATCCAGAGACTGGATTAGATGGTAAAGTACTTGCGACGTGCTTCAACAAATGCACCATCGGTGCCTTCTGTACGTACACGCATGATGTTGAGCGCTTCGATAAAGCTCTCGGCGGTACGCTGTGTCAGTGTATCGCTCGACTCGCGCAGGCCAGTCAGAACTTCTTTCGCAGCTTCAGCACCCGCCTGAATGATCTCTTCAGGGAACTGACGGACGTTTACACCGTGATCTTCGACAAGCGTTTTCAACGCGCGTGGATCATTGGCCGCAAAGTCGGACGCAACCTGATCGTATTCCGCCTGTGACACATCGCGGATCAATGCCTGAAGGTCTTCTGGCAGTGCCTGATACTTGGCTTTGTCCACGACCAACTCTGTTGCCAGACCCGGCTCAACGAAGGATGGGAAGTAGTAGTTTTTAGCAACCTGATGGAAACCAAGTGCAAGGTCGTTGTATGGCCCCACAAATTCCGCGGCATCAAGCGTACCGGATTGCAGCGCTTGGAAAATCTCGCCAGCCGCCATGTTCGTTACACTTGCGCCAAGCTTTTCCCAAACTTGACCACCCAGACCAGGTGTACGGAAGCGCAAGCCCTGCACGTCATCCACACCCGTCAGCTCATTGCGGAACCAACCGCCAGCTTGTGTGCCCGTATCACCGGACAAGAAACCCTGAACACCGAACTGGTCATAGATTTCGTCCCACAGCTGTTGGCCGCCCATGTGGCGTACCCAGCCTGTCAATTCACGTGATGTCATGCCGAATGGCACACCCGTGAAGAACGACAGCGCTGTGGATTTGTTCTGCCAATAATAAGCAGCACCGTGGCTCATTTCAGCGGAGCCGTCGATCACAGCGTCAAGCGACTGCAATGGCGGAACGAGTTCACCAGCGGAATAAACTTGAATAGTCAGGCGACCGCCTGATGCTGCCGTGATCCGGTCGGCCAGACGCTGTGCGCCGACACCCAGACCCGGGAAATTCTTTGGCCATGTTGTTACCATGCGCCATGTAATGTTGCCCTGTGCCACGGCTGGCGCGGCAAGCGCGGCCACCCCTGTACCTGCCAGTGCTGATCGAGTAATAAATTTACGTCTGTCCATGTGTCGCCTCCTCGCGATTTATCTGTCTGTAGGTATAATTTACCTCCCAGGATAGAGCCCGCAACAAACCTGCAAAGCATTCAAAAGTCCAGACAGTTTGGCGGTGTTTAGCGGCCGAAATCGGCGATTTTGGTGCGGACCAAAACACGCGTTTGAGAACCGGCTTCGGGAGCGCACATTTTACACGTGTTCTGAACGCGAGCACGCGATTTTCGCGCCGTTTAAACGACGTAAACAGCCCTATCTTACGGGGTTTTACTTAGCTCAACCCGTTCAAATCTCGCTTTCAGCCAGAACGACCGCAGCAATACCCTTGCCCAGAATATCACCCAAGATCGCCGCGACGGTCTCGCGCCACGCGGCATGCTCAACCAAGGATTTTGGTACAAATTGAACGTGGTCATGCAACGCCGCCGAAATACGATCACCATCGCGTGGCAGATCAGCTAGCACGGTCTTGATTTCAGCCTCACGCGGATCACGTAAATCATAAGGATTGCCCACCTCATCCACACCAAGCGCATACCGCATCCAAGCCGCTGTTGCGAAAGCAAACGGTCGCAAGCTTTGCCCCGCAGCAATCGCATCCATCGCTGGGGCGAAAATCCGTTGCGGCAGCTTTTGCGTACCGTCCATTGCGATCTGATAGGTCTCATGGGCAATCGCAGGGTTCCGGAACCGCGCGTCTAGATCATGCGCATAGGTCTCAAAATCAATCATCGGCAACGGCTCTAGCGTCTGTGCCGCCGCTTGCAAATGACGCTGCACCACCTTGGCAAGGGCCGGGTCCGCCATGACGTCACGCACATAACGATGCCCCGACAAGAACCCCGCATAGACCAACATCGAATGCGCACCGTTGAGCATCCGCAGTTTCATCCGCTCGAATTTATCGACGTCATCCACAAAGATAGCGCCGCCATGTTCCCACGCAGGACGCCCTTGCGGGAAATTGTCTTCGATCACCCATTGGGTGAACGGCTCGGTTTCAATGGCGCACAGGTCGCTGCATCCCGTCAGCTTTTGCGCGTCCAATAGCGTCGCATCGCTCGCCGCGGGCGTAATGCGGTCCACCATGCTGGACGGAAACGCGACGGTTTCGTCGATCCAATCAGCGAGGTCGGCATCATAAAGACGCGCGAAACCAACGATACCGCCTTTCAGAAATTTCCCGTTGTCGGGCAAGTTATCGCAGCACAACACGGTGAACGGATCGCCCCCCCGCGCCCGCCGTTCAGACAGTGCCACACTCAGCAACCCAAGAACGCCGCTGGGCGCGTCAAGATTGGCCAAATCTGCGGCGATCACTGAATTATCAGTATCCGGACCGCCCGTCGCGCGATCAATCCCGTAGCCTTTTTCAGTGACGGTCAACGTGACAATCCGCGTTTCTGGCGCGCAAAGGACTGCGAGCGTTGCCGCCGGATCAGCCGCAATCGCCTTTGCGATAGACCCGATCACGCGGCCCGTCACACCTGCCTCGTCGCGTTCCAGCAGCGTGTAAAGACAGTTCTGTTCCTCCAGCGCATCAACCACCGTGCGGCTACGCAAACCGACGCCCGTGATGCGCCAATCGCCACCATCGGCTGCCAAAGCGGCGTCGGTCATTGCCGCCTGATGGGCGCGGTGAAATGCGCCTAACCCCAAGTGGACAATCCCGCATCCATGCGCGGCAGGATCATACGCAGGTGGTACAGCAGTACCAGAAATGTCGTCCAAATGCGCAAGTCGTTTCATTTTCATAGCCCGCCCTTTACATCAGTATGCGTCAACGCCGTAATGATCCCGCGCAATTCCGCCAAGCCCTTGAGCCGCCCAATCGCGGGATAGCCCGGTTGTGCTTTGCGGCCCAGATCATCAAGAATATCTTGCCCGTGATCTGGCCGAAACGGAATAGATGCGTCACCCCGCCCGTCCGCGCGACGCTTGGCTTCTTGTTTCAGCACGGCAGCGATCAACGTCACCATATCGGTATCGCCTTCCAAATGTCCGGCCTCGTAAAAACTGGTCTGCACAGCATCGCTTTCGCGTTTCACGTTACGCAAATGCAGGAAATGCACGCGGTCGCCTAAGCGCTCCATCATTCCCGTCAGATCATTCTCAGGCCGCGCACCTAGCGAGCCAGAGCACAGCGTCACACCGTTTGCCATCACATCCACGGCATTCAACACGTGGGTATAATCGGCCTCGGTCGACATAATCCGAGGCAAGCCAAGCAACGGCGTCGGCGGATCGTCGGGATGGCAGCACAACCGCATGCCAAGCGATTGGGCGACGGGGGCAACTTCGGAAAGAAAATCAACGAGATTGGCGCGCAAGCCCTCTTCGCTTAGGTGGGCGTAGGCCGCTAGATGATACCGCAGATCGTCGAGCGAAAAATTTTCGGCAGCACCGGGTAGACCAAAGACGACATTGCGCACCAGACCTTCGATCTGGCTTGCGTCCATCTTTGCAAAAACGTCTTTCGCGGTGGCCACAACATCCTGCGGATAGTCATCGGCGGCACGGTCACGGCCAAGGATATGAATATCAAACGCCGCAAAGACGGGCAGTTCAAACCGCATACAGGTTGCCCCATTTGGCAGCGCATAGGCCAGATCCGTGCGGGTCCAATCCAAGACCGGCATGAAGTTATAGCAGACCACTTCGATACCTGCTGCATGCAGATTATGCAGTGATTGCTTCCACGCCGCGAGGTGTTCGCGCCAGTTACCGGTCTGCCGTTTGATGTCTTCCGAGACTGGCAGGCTTTCAACAACATCCCATGCCAGACCAGAGGGTCCACCTGACGATGTCGTTGCAATTTCACGCTGACGCTGCGCGATTTCAGCGGGCGACCACGCTGTTCCGGTGGGTATGTGATGCAGCGCAGAGACGACGCCTTGGACGCCGGCTTGCAACATAGAATCAATTGAAACGAGGTCCTTGGGACCAAACCAACGCCAAGTTTGCTTCATCTGCATCCCCTTTTCAGACTGTGACTGCGCGTCAAAACTTGCTGCCTGACTACCATACAAATTTGGTGTTGACTAGTATGGTGCATATCTTGCACGATTACTTGGGGGGATAAAATGAACCAAAGCTTGACGACCAAACCCACTGCGATTGATCCAACCCGCGCCGTGAGCCCGCAGCTGTTCACCTGCCTGCGCGACCGTATTGTGCGCAGTGAACTTGAGCCGGGCACCCGCCTGTCCGAAGTGGACGTGGCGACATTTTACAACACCAGCCGCCAGCCCGTGCGCGAGGCATTCATCAAGCTCTCCGAAGCAGGATTGATCGACATTCGCCCCCAGCGCGGCAGCTTTGTCAGCCGTATTGATATGGACTCGGTTCTGGCGGCGCAGTTTGTACGTGAAGCCGTCGAAGCCGATATCGCGCGGGTCGCAGCAGATCGCGTGACGGACGACATGCTGGCCGATTTGGACGCCAACCTGATCTTGCAACGCGCCTGTGCCGACGGCGACGCACCCGCGTTTATGGCGCTGGACGAAGCGTTTCACCTGATGATTGCGATCATCGCGGGACAAGGCGCAGGCTGGGCTTTCTTAGAAGGGTTGCGCACACAAATGGACCGCGTCAGGCATTTGACCGCCAGTCAATTCCCGCTCGAAATCCTGGTCGAACAACACACGCAAATCGTTGACGCGATCAGAGCCCGCGATGCTGATGCGGCCGAGCAAAAGATGCGCCAGCACCTGCGCCGCGTGCTGAATGACATTCCCACTGTCGCCGCCGCCAAACCAGACTTTTTTATTGCGAAGGACACGTAATGGACGCCGGAATTTTACATCCAGACAGACTTTTTCCAGCCGATCCTGCGACGCGGACACTCGCACGGGACTTGTATAAATTGGTCGAAACCCTGCCCATCGTGTCGCCGCACGGGCACACCGATCCGCGCTGGTGGGGCGAGAACCCCGCGTTCAGCGACCCGGCTGCGTTGTTCGTGACACCAGACCATTATGTGACACGGATGATGGTCAGTCAGGGCGTCAGCTTTGAGGCGCTTGGCATTGGCGCAGATAGCGAAAAAGATCCGCGCAAGATTTGGCAGACATTCGCAGATCACTACTACCTGTTTGCGGGCACGCCGTCACGACTTTGGGTGGACGACGCCTTGGCCCGTTTGTTTGGCGTCACTCAGCGGCTTGGCCCTGACACCGCCAACGACATCTACGACGCCATAGCAGAGCGTTTGCCCAACCCCGACAACAGCCCACGTGCGCTTTATGACCGCTTTGGAATCGAAGTCATCGCGACGACAGACAGTGCGCTGGACGATTTAGCGTGGCACGCAGCCGCGCGAGATAGCGACTGGACCGGACGCGTGGTGCCGACTTACCGCCCCGATGCCGTCATTGATCCAGACACACCAAATTTTGCACAGAACTTGGATCGGTTGGCCGAAGTGTCCGGTTGCGACACATCCACATACGCGGGCTACCTCGACGCCCACCGCGCACGTCGCGCCGCCTTTATCGCCATGGGGGCCACGGCCACCGATCATGGCCACCCGACGCCACTGACCGCGGACTTACCGCAATCGGAAGCGAACGCGCTGTATAACCGTGTGCGGATTGGCAAGATGGTGGTAGGCGACGCCGAATTGTTCCGCGCACAGATGTTGACTGAAATGGCTCGGATGTCGCTCGACGACGGGCTTGTCATGCAGCTTCATGCGGGTTCGATGCGCAACCATGCGGCGCAGGTCCGACAGGACTACGGCCCTGATCGCGGCTTCGACATTCCAATTCCCGTCAGCTTTCCCGTGGCCCTACAACCGCTGCTGAATGCGGTGGGCATGGATCCACGTTTGACGCTGATATTGTTCACCTTGGACGAGACAACTTACGCCCGCGAACTTGCCCCGCTGGCAGGTGTCTGGCCGTGTTTGCGGCTGGGACCGCCTTGGTGGTTCCACGACAGCTTTGAGGGCATGCGCAGGTTCCGTGAGACGGCGATGGAGACGGCAGGCATTTATAATACCGTCGGGTTCAACGACGACACCCGCGCCTTGTGTTCTATCCCCGCACGCCACGATGTGGCGCGGCGTGTGGATAGCGGCTGGCTTGCCGAGATGATCGTCACACACCGCTTAGACGAAAACGAAGCCTTTGATATCGCAAAACTTTTGGCACACGACCTTGCGATCAAGGCCTACCGCTTATGAGGGATTAATGACTTCGTTCGGCGCAAGTTGAACGTCAATTCTGATGCATGGGGTTCCGTGCTCAGAGAAAACCGAGGGAGAGAGACATGACCATTAAAAAATCTACGTTTGCACGCCGCAGTGTGTTGCAGTTGGGGGCTGCTGCACTTGCGACGCCAGCACTGACACGTGCTGCTTGGGCGCAAGATAAATTCGTTTGTAAAATCGCGCACTCCGAAGCCATCGGGTCGCCGTTTACCAATGCGTTCGACAAATGGACGACGATGCTGAACGAGCGTAGCGATGGCCGCATCGACGCGCAACATTTCCCAGCGAGCCAACTTGGAGGTTTGGCGCAACTGTTGGAAATGAGCCGTATCGGCACGATCCAAGTCACCGCAGCCGGACCTGACAGCGAAGAAGCCATCGCGCCAGAAATCGCCGCAACGGCAGGTGCGCCGGGCTTTATCTACAAAAACGAAGCGCACGTTGACGCTGTTCTGCAAGGCGACATTGGCCAAGAGATCAGCCAGATCGCACGCGCAAAAACTGGCGTGGAATTCATCGCTTACGGCGAGGTTGGTTTCCGCCACTTGTTGACCAAAGAACCGGTCACGGATTTGGCCAGCCTGCAAGGTGTGAAACTGCGCGTACCCGAAGTCCGCATCTGGGTGGATTTCTGGAAAACGCTTGGCGCAAACCCGACACCCCTTCCTTATTCCGAGCAATATTCAGCCCTGTCCACGGGCGTGATCGACGGCTTGGACTCGGATTACTTCTCGGTTCTTGGTTTCAAATGGCACGAGCAGGCGAAATACATTTTACCGACGTACCACTGGTTCCTGCCTAAAGCGATCCGCATGAACGCGGCTTGGCTCGATAGCCTGCCAGACGACCTGCAAGAGCTGTGCCGCACATCGGCCAAAGAAGCCTTTGAAGAGCAGCGCACAATCAACCGCGCAGGCGCCGATCAAGCCTTGGAAGAGCTCAAAGCCGCAGGCTGTATCGTCAGCCCGTTCCCTGATGAAGAAAAAGCCAAGTGGGAAGCAAAATCCGCTGGCCTCTTCGAAGAGTTCGGCGCGACGAGCCCTGAAACCGCTGCGATGATCGCGAAGATCCGCGCGCTCGGCTAAATCAAATCGTGACTGCCCCACGGCACCGCCATGGGGCAGACCGCGCTGAGGAGAGATTTTTTGGACCACGTATCCCAGACAGATAATGCGCCTGCGCTGCCTTACCGTTTGCTTGCCAAACTGTTGGAAAACACGGCTGTCGTGCTCATGCTAGGCGCGACCGGCGTTGTCGTTTTGCAGGTGTTCTGCCGCTATGTTTTGAATGCCTCGCTGCCATGGCCAGAAGAAGCCGCGCAGTTCTTTTTCGTCTGGGCCGTGTTCCTTGGCATGGCGGTGCTGACCTTTCGCAACCGCCACATCGCCATTTCGCTATTCGTGCCGCGACTGTCGGCAAAATCCCAAGCCATGCACCACGCCTTCGTCAAAGTGGCGACTGCGGTTGGCTGTATCGTTCTGGTGGTCCACGGCATCGACTTTATGAACCGCGCGATGCAGGTCATGCCTGCCCTGCGCGTGCCTTTGCGCTACCTGTTTATGGCTGTGCCCTTTGGCAGTGCGTTGACGCTGCTGTTCCTCACGGCCCCCATTCCGGGTTATCGCTGGTGGAGCGGGCTTGCGTCGCTCGTCGCTGGCCTCGTGCTGTATTACGCCCTGCGTGAAGGCGGCAGTATGTTGTTTGGGGGTTCCAGCAGTACCACGATTTTGATGATCGTCACGATGCTGTTGATCTTCGCCGAAGTTCCGATTGTTTACGCCTTGGTCATCGGGTCGTTTGCGGGTCTCACCCCGATGCCGCCGTTGATGCTGGTCACTGTCACGCAAAACATGTCCGGCGCGTTGAATTCCTTTACCTTGCTAGCGATCCCATTCTTCATTCTGGCTGCTGCCGTGATGAACGTAGGCGGCATCACTGTGCGCATCGTTGATTTGGCCTATCATCTGGTTGGTCATTTCCGTGGCGGTTTGGCGCAGGCGAATATCGTGACCAACGTTATGCTTGCGGGTGTTTCTGGATCGTCCACTGCGGATGCATCGGCCACCGCAAAACTGCTTGTGCCCGAGATGGTCAAGCATGGGTACGGTCGGTCGTTTAGCTGCGCATTGACCGCCGCCTCATCAACCTTGGCCAACATGATCCCACCGGGACTGGGCCTGATTATCTACGCGGCATTGGCCTCTGTGTCGGTTGGTGCGTTGTTTGTCGGCACGATTGTTCCGGGCATTATGGTCGCCCTCGCGCTGTCTTTTGTGGCGTGGGTCATTTCGGTGCGCAAAGGCTACGGCGGCACCAAAGATCGCTCTAGCCGCTCCGACAGATGGAAGTCGTTCTGGCTGGCAACCCCAGCGTTATGTCTGCCCGTGATGATCGTGGGCGGTGTGCGTTTCGGCATCTTTACCGCGACCGAGGCAGGTGCAATGGCGTTTGTCTTTGCCCTGTTCTGTGGCGCGTTCATCTATCGGGGCCTGTCCGCCAAGAACCTGTCAGAGGCCTTCCGCGAAGCCGTCGAAGACACCGTGGCCGTCGCCGTCATCATCGCCGCTGCCTCGCCTTTCGCATGGATTTTGACCTTCGAGCAAACACCACAGAAAATCGCGGAATGGCTCGCAGCACTGACAGGCAACAAAATCTTTCTGCTCTTGTTAATCAATCTTCTGCTGATCTTCGTGGGGCTGTTTATCGAGATGATCGCCGCGATGGTGATCCTTGTGCCGATCCTTGTCCCCGTTGTCGTCGCCGCAGGTGTGGACCCGCTGCAATTCGGGATCATCATCGTCATGAACCTCGTGATCGGTGCATTGACACCACCACTTGGCGTGCTTGTCTTCACCACAGCCCGCGTCGGGGGCGCGCCGTCAACCTCGGTATTCCGCGCGATCTTGCCCTTCATCGGGGCGCAGGTTGTCGTGCTGCTGCTGGTCACTATGATCCCACAAATCACACTTCTGCCGATCCAGTTGTTCGGGCCCTAAGGAACCAATATGACAGATAAACCAATCGCCAACCTCGCCGTCATCGGCCTTGGCATGGCTACCAAACCGCATCTGGATGCACTGGCTGAACTGCGTGGCAAAGTGAACGTATCCGGCGTCTTCAACCGAACCCGCGCCAAAGCAGAGGCTGTCAGCGAGAGTTTCGGTTTTCCGGTCTTCGGCAGCATCGATGTAATCGCTGCCGACCCGAATACCGACGGCGTTCTTGTCGCGACGCCGCCCAATCAAAGGGCAGCAATCGTGACCAAAATGGCCGCAGCGGGCAAACATATCCTGATGGAAAAACCCATTGAGCGCACATTGCAAGCGGCCAAAGACATCGTCGCCGAATGCGAAGCTCACGACATCACCTTGGGGATCGTATTCCAGCACAGATTGCGCCAAGCATCCCTGCGGTTGCGTACATTGATCGAACAAGGCGCGCTTGGCGACTTGGGTCTTGTCCGCGCCGAAATCCCGTGGTGGCGCGATCAGGCCTATTATGACGTTGCAGGCCGCGGCACCTATGCACGCGACGGCGGCGGCGTTTTGATATCACAAGCGATCCACGTGATGGATCTGATGCTCAGCCTTACCGGCCCCGCTAAATCGGTACAAGCCCTGACCGCCACGACACGCCTGCACGACATGGAATCCGAAGATTTCGCCACGGCGGGCATCGTCTTTGCCAACGGCGCGGTCGGCTCGGTTGTGGCCACCACCGCCACCTACCCCGGCGAGCAAGAGCGACTGGTGCTCGACGGCACCAAGGGCACGGCAGTACTCAATGGCGGCCAGCTTACGGTGACATGGCGCGATGGTCGCACGGAATCCGTAGGCGACATGTCAGGCACAGGCGGCGGCGCGGACCCGATGGCCTTTCCATGCGATTGGCACCGCGATGTCATCGAAGATTTCGCCCGCGCAATCCACGACAAACGCCAATCCAGCATCACAGGCCGCGAAGCATTGCGCGTACACGCTCTGATCGAGGCGATGACCCGTTCAAGCGCCACCAAAACAACCGTAGAGGTCGAAAACGTCTGATGGAGAATATTCGCTTTGCCGCTCTTGGCATGGACCACCGCCATATTTACGGCATGTCGCAAGGCATGATCGACGTCGGTGCGCAGCTTGCGGGCTGGTGGACTGAGGGCGATCCGCAGCCCGTTGCGGGGTTCATAAAGCGGTTCCCCGACGCGCCACGCGCTGACAATCTGGACGACATCTTGGACGATCCAAGCATCACGCTGGTTCTGATCGCCTGCCGTCCAGATCTTCGCGCTGATTTGGCGATCAAAGCGATGCACGCAGGCAAAGACGTGATGGTCGATAAACCGGGCTGCATCTCACTGGACGAAGTACAGCGTTTGCGCGCGGCTGTGCGCGAGACAGGCCGCATCTGGTCGGTCAATTTCTCGGAACGGTTCGAAGTGCCCGCCGTGACCGTCGCCACCGACCTCGTGCGCAGCGGTGCTATCGGCGAGGTCATCCACACCACGGGCCTCGGCCCCCACCGCCTGAATGCACCTAGCCGCCCCGACTGGTTTTTCGACGCGGCGACCTACGGCGGCATTCTCACCGATATCGCCTCGCATCAGATCGAACAATTCCTGCATTTCACAGGCCACGAAGACGCCGAAATCACCATGGCGACCGTCGGTAACCACGCAAACCCCACGCATCCAAAGTTCGAGGACTTCGGCACTTTGGCGCTACGGTCCGGCAACGCACAAGCTTTCATCCGTGTCGATTGGTACACGGCCGACGCGCTACCCAACTGGGGCGACGGGCGCTTGTTCATCACAGGCACCGAAGGCAGCATCGAGCTGCGCAAATACGTGGACGTCGATGGACGGCATGGCGACAACCACTTGTTTTTGCTCAACAAAGACGAATGTAAGCACATCGATTGCGCTGATGCCGAACTGCCGTATTTCAAAAACCTGCTGAACGACATGCGCGACCGCACCCACACCGCCTGCCCGCAAGAACGCACCTTCCGCGTATGCGAATTAGCGATTGAAGCGCAGGCAATGGCGCTAGAGTTAAAGCGCTAACGCCGCAAAACAGCATTCTCCGACCTGAAGATGCAACGGGGTTGCACGTGACCGCCCCCCCACAGCGTTCATGTAGGAGCCTTCAATTGTGCCGATACTTTCAAAGATCAAAAAGTTCGCACTGCATGTGGCGATCCGAATATTGGCTGCTGCCACGACAGGCCCGCAATATAGGTGCAGTGCGATTTGCGCGGATCGCGCTTCGGCCACCGACGCGATTTTCTTGGCTTCAAGTAGCCCGCCAACACGCCCCAGATTGATCTGCAGGATCGAGGCAGCGCTGACCTCTAACATCCGTGCAAATTCGTGCTTTGTGCAAAGCCGCTCGCCTGCCGCGACAGGGATCGAGGTGAAATGTGCGACTTGCGCCATATCAGACGGGTTTTCTGGCGGAGCAGATCAAATTGCGCGAAGAAACGTTGGAAGTTAAGCTTTTCAAACGGCTGCCCAAAGGGGTCGAACTGACTGATATCGGCCAAGCCCATCCCCAACCTGTGCGCACGTCATTCCTTGATCTGTAAACCGCAACAAACGGTTTATTCGCATCAAAACAGAAAACGACATTACGCATTCGCGCGTCCATTTCCTTCGGTGTGCTGGTTCTTGCACCGCGTCTTAACGAATTTCGGACGTTGCACCCTGACATCGAGATCATCCTGTCCACGACAGTCTGGTCAGATCGCATGAGCGACACCACGATTGACGTCGATATCCGCTACGGCACCGGTGACTGGGCCGAGCAGGATATTTGGCCGTTAAGCCAAAGCCACGCGACGCTTGTTTGCAATCCAAAGGACGCGGCACTGTTGCAACGTGATCCGTCACGGTTGAATGACGCGGATATTGTACCGATCATTGGTTCTGAAAATGATTGGCCTGCGATGTTTCAAAAGTTAGGATTGGACACTCCGCCGCCGGGCCCTTGGATGCTTGTCGATTCATCGCTGTTGGCATTGGAAACCATCGCACGCGGACGCGGCATCGTGATCGTGAACCAGATGTTTTCAAAGGCGCATGACGAACGCGGCAATCTGGTCGAACCCTTGAGACAGGCTCTCAATCCCCAGAACAATTTCTATACCGTCGCTCAGCCAAGCCCGAAGAAGCGGCAACAAATCACGCTTTTCCATGATTGGCTTAGGACGATCACCGGACAGGTGCCGCGCATTTGACTCGATTACGTGATCCCAGCGCCATCACTGGATTGATCAAGCGTTTTCGCTGGCGGTTCCCCACCCAGCCCGTCGCGCAGTTGCTGCGTCAGGTCGGTCAGCAACGCAGCATTTTCCGCCCCTAACGTATCTTCGATCAAGCAGTCTATATCGCGCCACGCGGTGTGGATATCCGACAATAACCCCTGCCCGCGTGCGCTTAATCTCAGGATGTTACTGCGCACTTCGTTTGGATCGACCTCACGCGAAATTAGGCCCGCGTCGATCAGGCGCGTTGTCATCGTACTCATGCTGGCGGGTTTGATGTTGAACGCCCGCGCCAAATCCGCCTGCGATGCGGTCCCCGCCCGCCCCAGTGCATCGAGCATACGCGCCTGACGCGGTGGTATCCCCACATCAGCGAGACGCTGTCGAAGCCTATCTTCGATCAAGGCCGCCGAATGGAGCAGGAAATGCATGTTGAAATCGCGTGTTGTCATAGCGATAGTTAGTATGCTAACCGATAAATCGAGTCAATCGACGACAACATCGATGGCACCCAGTTCAACAACCAAGAGAATGAAATGACACACACACAGGGCAATGCCCCGCAGCAAAAAAGCACGTCGATTTTCGCTCATGTTGGCAAGCTGGTCCTTATCGTCGCGATCTTAGCGGTCGTGGCCAACTTCTTGATCCTGTTCGGTGCAAAGCTCGGTCTGTGGGCCCCGATCAAAGGCTTCGGCTATTATCGCACCTACTTTAACCTGATCGCTTACGTCGCTGTGGGCGTGGGCCTTGCGGGCGTATTTCTCCATCTCATTCGAAAAGAGCGCCGCGGCACTGCCTTGTCCGTGACCGCGAGTCTGTTGGGTGCGATAATGCTTGTGCCGCTGGTCTGGGCCACGCTTGACCCGCCCGTGCGCGCGCCTCCAATTCATGACATCACGACTGACACAGAAAACCCGCCGGAATTCCTTGTGCTGGATGACAACCGCGCCGGAGCGTCGAACACGCTCGTGTACAGCGGCGATGAAACAGCAGCCATGCAACAGGCCGCCTACCCGACGGTTGCCCCAATCATGTCGGACCTGACGGCTGCGGACGCATTCACCCGCGCCCTGAGCATCGCTGAAAACATGGGTTGGACCGTCGTCTCATACTCGCCCAACGCCCTGAGGTACGAAGCAACAGCCCACACAAAAATCTTTCATTTTGCAGATGATGTTGCGGTCGTCGTCACGCCGCTTTCTGATGGTAGCCGCATTGACCTGCGCAGTGTGTCGCGCGTCGGACGCAGTGATCAAGGTGTCAATGCCAAACGTATCCTCGCCTTTACAGAGGCATTTAACCAATAGTCACTGACGCGCAACGCGCCGCTTTCCCTGCTCGCAGTTAGATTAAGAATGCGGCACAAACCGCTGACAGATAACAATTTTGCCGAACGCCACACCCTCAAGCGTGTCAAACAGGACAGAAACGATGAATGTCGAACAACCCGTTCTTGGCCGTAAAGGCACGCTATTTCTACTGATCGTACTCGGAGCATTTCCGCCCCTGACGATGGACTTGTACCTGCCCGCGCTGCCTCAAATGACCGATACGTTTTCGACCAGCCACAGCCGGATCAACTTAACGCTTGGCGCTTACATGATCGCCTTTGCCGTCGGGATGCTATTCTGGGGGCCGCTCAGCGAACGGACTGGCCGCAAGCCCGTGTTATTCGCCGCTTTGACGCTTTATATCGTCGCGAGCCTGCTTTGCGCGGCGTCGTTCGACGTCGAAGCACTGATCGCTTCCCGCATTATCCAAGGCTTTGCCGGTGGCGGCGTCACCGTGATCGGAACCTCGATTGTAAAGGATCTCTTTGACGGACGCGAGCGTGAACGTGTCATGGCAACCGTCATGTCCTTGGTGCTTATCGCGCCGATGGGTGCACCAATCTTGGGGGCGTTCCTGCTCAAAGTTGCGTCTTGGCACATGATGTTTGTGTTCCTGGCCATTTTTGGCAGCTGCGTTTTGTTGTTTGTCACGCAGTACCGCGAGACCCTTGCCGAGAAATCAACAGGTCCTTTCCTACGATCATGGAACCGCCTCGGCGTCGTATTGGTGAACCCACGGTTCGCGTATCTGCTCGTTATCTTTTCGCTCGCGCCTATGTCGCTGATGTCATTCATCGGCATCTCGTCTTACGTCTATGTCGACGGGTTCGGCATGTCAGAACAGACGTACAGCTTTGTTTTCGCGTTCAACGCGGGTTGCGCGATGATCGGTCCGACACTTTACCTGCGACTAACGCGCGTATTTCCCGTGCAGAACGTCATTCTAGCCTGTTTCGCGATCATCGTGCTTGGCGGCGTCGCAATGCTGCTCTGGGGTGGCCTGTCGCCGATCATCTTCGCGGCCATTGCCGCTGTCATGACAATCGCAGTGATCGTCGTGCGCGTCCCCGGAGCGAATTTGCTGCTCGACCAACAACAACGCGACACCGGATCGGCAGCAGCTCTGATCCAGTTCAGCGTCACGCTGATGGGTGCCGCCGGCATCCAGATCGTGACGCTCAACGCGCAGAACCTCGTTCATAACTACGGGGTCTTGTTGGTTTTGGTCGGTACGATCTGCGCCATGTTGTGGCTGTTGGTCAAAAACAAGCCTTTCGTCGCGGACAAAGTCTCGCAGCCTATCAAAACGGAAAATGTGTTAGAACGCGCCTAATTTCCGCACAAAATGAAGTGGTTGCGTCGGGCGCGTTGATGCACCAGTTTGCGGGACTGTCCCCAATTAAGAAAGTCTACGTATCTATGGCTGGTCGAGCATGAAAATTGTGTTGGTAACACCCGAAATCCCGTTCAATACAGGTGCAATCGGGCGGACCTGTGTCGCGCTGAATTTGGAGCTGATCCTCATCAAGCCTTACGGGTTTTCCTTGGATGAGAAATCTGTGCGGCGGGCTGGTACGGATTACTGGCAATACGTAAATCTGACCGAATACGACAATTGGCAGTGTTTTCTGGACGGCGAAAAACCTGATCCGGACAATCTGTTCTTCTTTGAAGAACACGGCTCACAGACGGTCTACGACCCAGATTATCCGTTAGATTCATTTTTAGTATTCGGTTGCGAATCCAAAGGCTTGCCACCGGAATTACTCGACGGGATGGATAGCCGGATATTCAGCCTGCCGATGCTTGATACACGTGTGCGATCGCTCAACCTTGCGAATGTGGCGACAGCCGTTGTCTATCAGGCGATGCGCAGCCACTTGGGTGGATGACAAGGTATTCGGCGCCTGCCCTTGTTGCGCTCACTGAGATCAACGCGACCGCTTTGAAATCACCGCTGAAGCGACCTGCATAAACTCGTCCGCGTGGGCGGTATCTGCTTTGGTCGCCAGACTAACCCCGATGAACAGTAGCGTGGCGACAGGTAGCCCGACGATACCCGCGCTTAACCCGAACAGAGAGTTGCCTGTGAGATACATGGTGACGACCACGATCACGCCGCCGACAATAGACGCAAGCGCTCCTGCCCCTGTGCCTCGCCGCCAGAAGAACGCGCCGACTGTTGCTGGTACGGTCAAGACGAGGCCAACCGACGCCCCGACGGCCAGAATCGCGATCATGCTGAATTCCATCCACGCGAACGCCAGCGCCAGTAGCGAGATCACAGGGATGACCAGCTTACTGATCCCAAGCTGGCGCAGATCGTTTTGGGTGCCGCCCAGATTGCCAAAGACGTCGCGTGCGAAAATAGACGACAGCGTCAACAGGATGGAATCGATGGTCGACACCGCAGCGGCAAGAATACCGACCATGACGATCACACCCAAGACCGGCGGCACCATGTCGGACGACAACAGCGCCGAGGTCGCCAGATCGGGCCGCTCAAGGTCTGGAAACGCCACCACCGCAGCAAAGCCCCACAGCACCGAAACTAACGTGTAAACGAGGCCAAAGCATAAGAATATCAGCAGCATCCGCCGCATCGCGCTTAGCGACGAGGGCATGAACAATCGCTGACTGACTTGCGGGTTCGAGATCGAGAAAAAGACCCACGGCAGCGATAGCCCCAGAAAGGTGGTGAAGCTGAAAAATCCCGGTCCAGGCACGCTGAGCATCTCGGGTCGGGTCTCGGACAGGCTGGCAAACATGCCGCTAAAGCCACCGAGCTTCGACACCACCAACACCGTCACCAAGACAGCCGCGATAATCATCACCACGGCCTGTAAGCTATCCGTCCACATCACCGACCGGATACCCGCGACATAAGAGAAGACAATCGCAAGCAATGTGGCCACCAGAATACCAATTCCAAAAGGAATCTCGCCGCCCGTCATGCCCGACAGCAGATATCCAACACCCGCAAGCTGAACAGCCGAGTAAGGGATAAGAAAAACAAGGCTCACAAGGCCCGCCGCCACCGCAACCCAGCGGTTCGCATAGCGCGCGCCCAGCATCTCGTAGGGGGATACAAATCCGTATTTGCGCCCCACCGACCAAAAACGCGGCCCGAAAATAGCGACCAGCGAGACACCAGCGAAATAGATGATCTCGAACCCCAGTGCGCCGACGCCGCCGCGATACGTCAGCCCCGCAAGCCCCACCATCATGAACGCCGAATAGGTCGTGGCAGAGTAGGACAACGCGGACACCACGCCACCCATCTTACGGCCACCCAGAAAGTAGTCCGTCATTGATGATGACGTCTCAACACGTGAGAGATAGGCGACAAAAAGGGATAGCGCGACGTAGATCACCACGCCCCAAATCACGAGCGACAGTGTCATTGATCATCATCCTTAAATCCGGCTGTTGCCAGCATGTTCAGCACGATCACGGACACGCCGACAAGGGTCCAAAACAGAAAGCTGCCGTGCCATGTCTCGACCGATTGCAGCAAAAGATAAGGCACCGCGAAACAGGACACGATCAGCACCCCGATGAGCGTGAACGAGATTTTGCGCAGCATAAGGACGATCCAGTTCTGTCATTCCGTGTGGCGTGCAACATCAGTGGTTAACCTACAATCCACAAGAGAAATGTGTTTGTCTGCACCTGCGATGGCAGCAATTTTTACGTCGCAATCAATCTCGATGATCTGATCCAACGTCGTGCGCGGCTCAATCGCGGGGCCGCAGATCGTCACAAATGCCCCGTCGTTTAGACACAAAAGTCGGGGCGCATCACTGCGCCCCGACCCGTTTCATCCCGTATTGGGACTATTTTTATCCCTTACTGGGACCAAGAAGATACGAGTTCGTCGTAGCCGATTGTTTCCGGCGCTTCGTTCTCGTCAGCAAGCGCTGGCTTCGGTGCGCCCGGCTGTTCAAGCCAGTAAGACGCGTCCTGCTCGTCGTTCATGACTGGACCCAAGTCACCTTGGATACCCGCACGCTCTAGACGTTCCATCACGCTTTCCATGTCGAGGCACAGCTGGTCCAACGCCTCTTGCGAGGTTTTTGCACCAGACATCGCATCGCCGATGTTCTGCCACCAGAGTTGCGCCAGCTTAGGATAGTCAGGCACGTTGGTGCCGGTTGGCGACCATTGTGTCCGTGCTGGCGAGCGGTAGAATTCCACCAGTCCGCCCAAGTTCGGCGCACGATCTGTGAAGTGATCGGAATTGATCGTTGAATTGCGGATAAAGGTCAGACCCACATCCGATTTCACAACGTCAACGGTCATCGACGTGACAAACTGGGCGTAAAGCCAAGCTGCCTGCGCACGATCCACAGGTGTGGATTCCATCAGCGTCCAAGACCCAACGTCCTGATAACCGACTTTCATGCCCTCTTCCCAATATACGCCATGCGGGCTTGGGGCGAGGCGCCATTTTGGCGTGCCGTCTTCGTTCATCACAGCGTCAGATGCCACAAGTGGTGCCACAAATGTCGTGTACATGAACATCTGCTGGGCAATGTTACCCTGCGCAGGCACTGGACCTGCCTCAGAGAAGGTCATGCCCATCGCCGAAGGTGGCGAATATTTCTGCAACCAATTGATCGCACTATCAACGGCATAAACCGCTGCAGGCGAATTTGTGGCCCCGCCGCGCGCCATACACGCACCGACTGGTTGGGAGTTTTCGTTCACACGAATACCCCATTCATCAACCGGAAGCCCGTTTGGTTCACCAACGTCGCCCATACCAGCCATGGACATCCACGCATCAGTATAGCGCCAGCCAAGCGACGGGTCTTTTTTGCCGTAATCCATGTTGCCGTACACTTCGACACCATCAATCTCGCGACCAGTGAAGAATTCAGCGATGTCCTCATAAGCGGACCAGTTGACCGGAACACCCAGCTCGTAGCCATAAGCCTCTTGGAAATCGGCCATGATCTGTGGGTCGGTGAACCAATCATACCGGAACCAATAGAGGTTCGCGAACTGCTGTGTCGGCAGTTGGTACAATTTGCCATCCGGCGAGGTCGTAAACTCTGTCCCGATGAAATCATCGAGGTTCATCGTCGGTGAAGTCACGTCAGCGCCTTCGCCAGCCATCCAGTCTGTCAAGTTGCGCACTTGGCCGTAGCGGATGTGCGTTCCGATCAGATCACTGTCGTTGACGTAGGCGTCATAGATGTTTTCGCCCGACTGCATTTGCGTTTGCAGCTTTTCGACCACGTCGCCTTCGCCGATCAAGTCATGCGTAACTTGGATGCCGGTGATCGCTGTGAACGCCGGTGCCAGAACCTGCGATTCATACTCGTGCGTTGTGATTGTCTCGGAGACGACGTTGATCGACATGCCCTGATACGGTGCGGCCGCATCAATAAACCACTGCATTTCGGCTTCTTGATCTTCGCGCGACAGTGTGGACACGCCCTTGATTTCGTCATCAAGGAATTGCATCGCGGCGTCCATATCGGCAAATGCCGGACCCGCAAGCAATCCGAGGCTAAGCCCCAGTGCCGTGGATGATTTCATTAAGACGTTCATTAGATTTCCTCCCATGGATTGAACGTTTCGTAGTCCCGCCAAGTATGCGGGGTCGTGCAGGCTTGGCTAAACCCAGCGGAAAACCGCAGCGGCGTAGCCAAGACAAACGAGTAGCGCGTAGGGTTGCGGACCAAAGCCCAGCCCCAACCACGCAAGATTGATAAACGCGGAACCAAGCAGCGTGATGAACAACCGATCACCGCGTGTCGTCTCGATCCGTAGAACACCGACACGTGGGGTTTCTGGGAATTTGATCGCCAAAACCGTAAAGGTGATCAGCAGCACCGCGATAAAACCGAAAAACGTCGCGGTCGGCCATGTCCATGCCATCCAGTCAAACATTTTGTGTTCCTTTCAAGATAAGCCCGCGCATTAAACCCGCCCCAGGGCAAAGCCCTTCGCGATGTAATTTCGCACGAAGTAGATCACCAACGCACCCGGAACGATTGTCAGCATGCCAGCAGCCGCCAGTACGCCCCAATCGACGCCGGCCGCACCAACAGTCCGCGTCATTGTCGCCGCGATTGGTTTTGCATCCACCGAGGTCAGCGTGCGTGACAAGAGCAGTTCGACCCACGAAAACATGAAGCAGAAAAATGCAGCGACGCCGATACCTGACGCAATCAAAGGCGTGAAAATCTTGATAAAGAACCGCGGGAACGAATAGCCGTCGATATAGGCGGTCTCGTCGATTTCCTTGGGCACACCGCGCATGAACCCCTCTAAGATCCAAACCGCAAGCGGCACGTTGAACAGACAATGCGCTAAGGCCACGGCGATATGCGTGTCGAACAGGCCGATGCTGCTGTATAGCTGAAAGAACGGCAGCGCGAACACGGCGGGCGGTGCCATACGGTTGGTCAGCAACCAGAAGAACAGATGTTTGTCACCCATAAAGCTGTAACGGCTGAACGCATAGGCCGCAGGCAACGCCACCGCGAGGCTTATGGCCGTGTTCAACACCACATAAATCAGCGAATTCACGTAGCCCATGTACCAACTCGGATCGGTCAAAATCTTGGTGTAATTCGCGAGGGTAAAATCACGCGGCCAGAACGAAAACGTACCGAGGATTTCCGCGTTTGTCTTCAAGCTCATGTTCAACAGCCAGTAGATCGGCAGCATCAAAAAGATGAGATAAAGCGCCATGACCACCATCGACCCCGAAGGTCTGATGCGGCGCGCGACTTTACGCGGGCGCTCGATAGTCATTTTGCGAGGCTCACCGCCACCTGCGTCAGAGATTGTCGTATTGGCCATCTACTTGCCCTCTCTTTTGTCGATCGTCGTCATCACGGTGTAGAACACCCATGAAATCGCCATGATCGTCAGGAAATACATCAAGCTAAACGCGGCAGCAGGTCCGAGATCAAACTGCCCCAAGGCCATTTTCACGAGGTCAATCGACAGGAACGTCGTCGCATTGCCCGGACCACCGCCCGTGACCACAAAAGGCTCGGTGTAGATCATAAAACTGTCCATGAACCGGAGCAGAATAGCGATCATCAAAACGCCCGCGATTTTGGGCAACTCAATGAACCGAAACACGGCCCAGCGGCTGGCTTGGTCAATTTTGGCCGCCTGATAATACGCATCAGGGATCGAGCGCAGACCAGCAAAAGCCAGCAATGCAACCAGCGACGTCCAATGCCAGACATCCATCACAATAACCGTGATCCAAGCCGCAAGCGTGTTTTGCGTATAGTTATAGTCAATCCCGATTGCATCCAGCGTATAGCCCAACAAGCCGATATCCACGCGGCCGAAAATCTGCCAGATCGTGCCCACGACGTTCCACGGGATCAACAATGGCAGCGACATCACAACCAGACAAAATGAAGACCAGAACCCTTTTTTTGGCATGTTCAACGCCACAAAAATACCAAGCGGAATCTGGATCGCCAGAATGATGCCAGAGAACATCAGCTGTCGGCCAAGCGCATTCCACATCCGCTCAGAGTGCAGCATGTCATCAAACCAATCCAGACCAGCCCAGAAAAACTGGTTGTTGCCGAACGTGTCCTGCACTGAATAGTTCACCACCGTCATCAGCGGGATCACAGCCGAAAAGGCGACCAGCACCAGAACTGGTAAAATCAGGAACCATGCTTTTTGATTAACTGTCTTGTTCATGATGCGCCCTCTCCCGATGCTGCGATCCGCCAGTCGTTGACGTAGACGTTGACCCCTTCGGGCGCGAAAGTGATGCAGTTTGTATCGCTCGCGACGGCTTCGCCTTCGGCTGCAATCGCGCTGATCTCGGTGCCTGCCACATCAAGACGCACAATGCGGTGCCGCCCCACGTCCTCAATACGTTTGATCGTGGCGGGAATTCCTGCGCCGTTCGAGCCAAGGCGGATAAATTCAGGCCGCACACCAATTTGCGTCTTGCCCGCCGCGACATAGCCAGCGCCCAAATCCACTGTCGTGCCAGCAATTTTCGCCTGCGTGCCGTCGATTTCGGCATCAAACAAGTTCATCCCCGGCGATCCGATGAAATACCCCACAAAGGTATGCGCTGGGCGTTCAAACAATTCTTGTGGCGTGCCGATCTGCACCACGCGCCCGTCGTGCATGACCACCACTTTGTCGGCAAACGTCAACGCTTCGGTCTGGTCGTGGGTCACGTAGATCATCGTGTGCCCGAAATCGCTGTGCAGCTTTTTCAACTGCGTGCGCAATTCCCATTTCATATGCGGGTCGATGACCGTCAGCGGTTCATCAAACAGCAATGCGTTCACGTCTTCACGCACCATGCCACGGCCCAGTGAAATCTTCTGCTTGGCGTCCGCCGTCAGACCGCGCGCCTTGCGGTCAAGTTGGGATTCCATGTCGATCATCGCCCCGACCTTTTGGACCAAGCGTTTGATTTCAGCCGCATCCATGCCGCGGTTTTTCAACGGAAACGCCAGATTTTCACGCACGGTCATCGTGTCGTAGACCACCGGAAACTGGAAAACCTGCGCAATATTGCGATCGGCTGTCGGCGCTGTCGTGACGTCCTTGTCATCAAACAGCACACGGCCTTGCGACGGGATCAACAGGCCGGAAATGATATTCAGCAACGTCGATTTACCGCAGCCAGACGCGCCCAGCAGCGCATAAGCTTCGCCATCGGTCCAGTCGTGGTTCAACTCTTTGAGCGCAAAGTCGTCTTCGGTTTTCGGTGCCGGAAGATACGAATGTGCAAGGTTATCAAGTGTAATTTTGGCCATTACGCGGCCTCCGCATATGGTGCGCCCGCGACAAGCGTGCCGTCCTGCGCAAACAGATAGATGCGCGTAGGATCAAGATAGACGGTCAAATCACGCCCAAGTTCCAGATCACGAACGCCGTGAATAAGCCCGACCCAGCGGTCATTTCCGTGCTGAAGATGAACAAAGGTTTCAGATCCGGTGATTTCGGTGACGTTCAACGATGTCTCGAACTGGATCGCCGATGGTGCGTTTTCCAACGACAGGTGACTTGGCCGGAAACCAGCCTGATACGACCCGTCCGGCAGCCCCTGCCCGATGCTTTTTGCACTAAATTCGCCGCCCGCGTGGCGCATGACGTCGCCCTGTTTCTCGACCTGCAGGAAATTCATCGGCGGATCGGAAAACACACGCGCGGTCGTTGTGTCGCGGGGCTGGCGGTAAACTTGGGCGGTTGGACCAAACTGCGTCACGCGGCCTTCCCAAAGGGTCGCGCAGTTCCCACCCAAGAGCAATGCTTCTTCGGGTTCAGTTGTTGCATAGACGAAAATGCTGCCGGATTTCTCGAAAATACGCGGGATTTCAGCACGAAGTTCCTCGCGCAGTTTGTAGTCGAGATTTGCCAGCGGTTCGTCAAGCAATACAAGCCCCGCGTTCTTGACCAGCGCACGGGCCAGCGCGCAGCGTTGTTGCTGTCCACCCGACAACTCAAGCGGCTTGCGATCCAACATCGGTGATAATTGCATCAGATCAGCCGCTTCACGCACACGGGCGTCGATTTCGGCCTTATCCAATCCCATCAGCTTTAGCGGCGACGCGATATTGTCGTAGACGGTCATTGACGGGTAATTAATGAATTGCTGGTAGACCATCGCGATCTTGCGGTCTTGCACACGTTGACCAGTCACGTCTTCACCGTTCCAGATGATTTGACCCTTGGTTGGGTGATCCAGCCCCGCCATCAACCGCATCAGTGATGTTTTGCCCGATGACGTGGGCCCCAAAAGCACGTTCATCGTGCCTTTTTCCAGCGTTAGATCGGTCTCGTGAATATGGGTTTGTCCATTCACGACATGGGTAACGCCCTTTAATTGAAGTGCCATGGGTCGTTCTCCTGCTATCGCTATTGCATCAGTGGTGCGCGGTGCATGTCGCACGCAGTGTCGTCATCTCGTCGCGGTGCACAGTTGGAGCGCAACCACGGCATGACCTTATTCAAAACCCTAAACCTAGGCGTGTTATTTTCAAACCGAATTTCTGCACCGTATGACGTGACAGATCGGAACGGCCCCGAGACATGAAGGATTTCCACGCAGCGTACATCGCTCCCCTGCCCTGCGGCATCGACAGCAAAGCCGCCACCGTTGACGCCATGACTGACGATCAACGCATCTATGATGCCCTCCCTGTGCGACACGACGAATCCTCCCAAATGCGCGTACTGACACCCTAGGCAAAGAGGCTAAAAAAGAACAAGGATAATGTTCGCTTTATTTCGCTTTCAAGGATTATAATACAAAACTCGGGGTACATCTTGGAATACAGCCCTAATTCGGCGTTTTTTTATCAACAACAGCCCATTCTTGGCCTCTTTGGAATGAATTGACGAAATTCCGAAAATATAGAATTATGACGATCACCAATGAAGGGCCGACATGTCACAAACGATCCGCCACCCCGAAATACTCGAAATTACCCGCAAAGTCGGTAAGGTCACAGTCGAAGGGTTGGCCGCGCATTTTGACGTCACGCTACAGACCATCAGGCGCGATCTCAAGGATTTGGCCGAGGCGGGCCGCTTGGAACGGGTCCACGGCGGTGCGGTGCTGCCATCAGCCACCACGAACATCGGCTACGAAGACCGCAGGCGGCTGAATGCAAACGCGAAAACGGCAATGGCCCGCGCCTGTGCCGCGCAAATCCCCGAGAATTGCACTATTTTCCTGAACATCGGCACCAGTACCGAAGCCGTTGCACATGAATTGTGCCATCACCGCGACCTTTTGGTTGTCACCAACAACATGAACGTCGCCAATATCTTGTCGCAGAACCGCGATTGCGACGTGATCGTGACGGGTGGTACGCTACGCAAGTCCGACGGTGGGTTGATCGGCGACGTCACCACGAACATGATCCGCCAGTTCAAATTCGATATCGGCGTCATCGGGTGTTCGGCGCTTGATCTGGACGGCGACATTCTGGACTTTGACCTTCAGGAAGTTGGGGTGAGCCGGACAATTCTCGAACAATCGCGCAAGACGATCCTGATTGCGGACCACTCCAAATTCAAACGGGCAGCCCCTGCACGGATCGCATCGCTGGCCAAAATCGATACGTTTGTGACGGACCGTCCAGTGAACGACATTTTGGATAAACGGTGCGCGCAGTGGGAAACCGAAATTCTGGTTGCTGGCGCATAAGCCGGACCCCGCGCGTTCATTGGTGTAACGATTGACTATTACCTGGTGGGTGCCTAGCCTTATCACCATGATGGTTCATGCAGATCAGTTCCGGTTTCCACTGCTCAACCGCCCGCGTCCCCGGGTGGTTTAGGGCCGGACGCGCCTGCCTGACCTTCCGGGGTTTCCTTACAGTTTAGAACTTGGGTCTCGCGATATCCGCGAGGGGCCAAAATCACGTTCAACGCCATGCCCTTGGCGTTGATCGTATTCCAGTCATTCAACATAAAGAGTTCACGCCATGTCCACGCCTTCTGAGACCAGCAAAAAACCAATCAAGCTTAACCCCAAAGTCGTGATTAGCAGCGCCGATCTGACCCACCTCGAAGATTTGGCGGACAGCATGATGCGGCGACAACCCGCCCTCGCGGATCGCCTGCTCACGGAAATTAGCCGCGCCCGTATTGTGGACGCCGCCAAAGTGCGCGGCGACGTGGTCACGATGGGCAGCACCGTCACCTACCGCGACGAAACCACCGCGCAGGAAAAAACGGTGACCCTGGTCTATCCCGAAGATGCAGATATCGCGCAGCTACGCGCATCAGTCATGACGCCCATCGGGGTCGCCTTGCTCGGGCTATCGGAAGGTGCCAGTTTTGACTGGGACACGCTGAACGACCAGCGCCGGATTCTAACGATCCTGAAAGTCGCACAGCCCGCGATAAACACCTAAAGTCAGCGCACATGCCACGTGCACTCAAACGGCGCATGACTTACAAGGCAGATTTTAACATGGTAAAAATCAGAACATGAAACAGGTTGCTCGGGAACTGCGCATTGATTTCGCAGGCGGCGCGGTTGCGCATCGGTTGCGTTTTGGTGGCGGGCGCGGTCAACCACTGGCCAAGGCGATGGGATTGCGTGATGGCAAAACGCCAACAATCGTTGATGCGACGGCTGGCCTTGGGCGCGATTCATTTCTGCTGGCGTCGCTCGGCGCACAAGTCACACTGATCGAGCGGTCAGACCAAATGCATGCTTTGTTGGCTGATGCCATGGACCGCGCTGCAAAAGAAGGCGGCGAGCTTGCCGAAATTATCGGACGCATGACACTGCTGCTGGGCGACGCAAAGGACCTGTTGCCGCAACTCACAACCGATGCGATCCTCATCGACCCAATGCATCCCGTCCGCAAAAGCTCGGCCCTCGTGAAACTAGAGCTACGCCAAGTCCGCGACATCGTCGGCACAGACGAAGACGCGCCAGAACTGATGCGCGTAGCACTGAAAACGGCAGGGTCCAGAGTCGTGCTGAAATGGCCCGCAAAGGCTGATCCCATCGCAGATATCGAAAAATGTTCTTACCAGATACTCGGAAAAACCACGCGCTATGATGTGTGGACGGTGAGTCAGAATAATCGGTAGAGGCGCCGACCCGACCTACTCCGAGCGGCGCTAACCACCCCCGCAGACCATCTCTTTTCGTGAATGTTGAGGTTTCCACGTCACGACTTCATGGTCTAGATCATTGCACGCCTATGCCGCGCTGCATACGATCGACGATAAACCGAAACCGCGTTTTTCGTGACCTGTCAGGTGGCAATTGTTATTCATTTGATTTGAGACGTCGTTCGCCCGGATTTCACGTTAGAAAACATACCCCAGCCCGAACGCCCTCGCCCAAACAGCCACACTCAAAAGCGCAGCTATTTGGGCCAGTCACTCGCTGATTTCACGTTAGTCTGCTTGCGCAAACCGTAGAGCGGCCTTGGCTGGTTCCGACAGGATATCTTGGGTTTGTGTGACGCGCTCGGGCGTGTAGTAGCCTTCTTCGTGCAAAATATTGACCGTTGCCGCGAGTTCACCGTCGATCAGGATTGGAAGGTTGATGACCGAACCGCAACCCAATTTCCCGATCAGTTCGGAATCAGGAAACACCTCAGCAATGTCTTCCAAGGTATTGGCGACAAATGTTTCTTTGCGCCCGTGAACCTGTTCAAACCAGCTGTTGATCGTGATCGGCTTTGTGCCGGACGTCGGGTAGTTCTCGGCATCATCCGTATAGGCGCGGCGGGCCAACATTGCGTCCATGTCGACGGTCATCACTGTGAACAGTTTGGCGCCGACAGTTGCTTTGGCCAGCACGCACAGTGCCTCAAAGGCTTCGGTTTCTGTTTTTGCGGACGACAATGCAGTCTCAAAATTGGTCAGGGCGGCGTTCATAAGGTTTCCTTAGATTTTGGGTTTCCGCCGGATGCGGCGTAAAGCGTTTGTGTGTAGGGATCGGTGAAACTGCCGTCGTGCAAGGCCGTGGCTGGTGCGATTTCCACCACCCGACCCTTGTTCATCACGGCCATGCGGTCGCACATGAAACTAACCACGGGCAGATTGTGCGTCACCATCAGATAGGTCAGCCCTTGCTCGCGGCGCAGGCGCTTGAGCAGGTTTAGAATTTCAGCCTGCACCGACACGTCCAGCGCCGATGTTGGCTCGTCAAGCAGCATCACCTTAGGTTCCAACATCAGCGCCCGCGCGATTGCGACACGTTGGCGTTGACCGCCAGACATCTGGTGCGGGAACCGGAACCGGAACCGTTGATCCAGACCAACAGCCGCCAGCATGTCGATCACGCGGGCGTTGCGGTTGCCCAATCCGTGGATCAGCAAAGGTTCTGACAACACCGTATCGACAGATTTACGCGGGTGCAGTGACCCGTAAGGATCTTGGAACACCATCTGGCAACGGGTTGCGAAATCATGGTCCACCTTGTGGCTGCGCGGTGATCCGAGGACTGCAATCTCGCCGGTCCAATCAGGGGCAAGCCCTGCAATTGCCTTAAGGACGGTGGATTTACCAGAGCCGCTTTCGCCAACCAGCGCAAAGCTTTCGCCTTCTGCGACCTCGATATTCACGCCTTGCACAACCTTGGTCGTGCCATAGGAAATATCGAGGTTCTTAAGTGCAATCGCGCTCATGTGCCGCTCCAAGCTGTGCGATCCAACACGGGAAGTTCGTCGCGTTTTTCTTCCATTTGCGGCACGGCCGCCAGCAGACCTCGTGTGTATGGATGCGTGGCTTTGTGCAGGTCGCGGGCATCGCAGCTTTCGACAACTTCGCCGGCGTGCATCACCAGAATGCGGTCGCAATAGCGGGCAACGAGGTTCAGATCGTGGGAAATAAGGATCAACCCCATGCCCTTGTTCGTGACAAGCTCGTCAATTAAATCAAGCACTTGCGCTTGCACTGAAACATCCAACGCCGATGTAGGCTCGTCGGCGATCAAAAGATCGGGTTGCGGGATCAGCATCATCGCGATCATGATCCGTTGGCCCATACCGCCCGACACCTCGTGGGGGTACATTTTGACAACGCGCTCTGGGTCGTTGATGCGCACAGCCTCTAACATCTCGATCACCCTTGCGGCGATGTCCTTGCGGGCGATGCGTTCATGCGTTTTTAGCGCCTCAGCGATCTGGTCGCCAATGGTCATAACTGGATTAAGCGAAAATTTCGGGTCCTGCATGATCATCGATATCCGTGCGCCGCGCACCTTGCGCATGGCGCGTTCGGATAAGGCCTGCAGATCATTCCCGTCGAACATCAGCTTGTCGGCAACCTGACGGCCCGGACTACGGATCAACCGCAAAATCGCCCGTCCCGTCATGGATTTGCCAGAGCCGCTTTCGCCAACAATCCCGAGACGCTCGCGGCCCAGCGTGAACGACAGCCCTTTGACCACGTCCACGCGACCCGTCGGGGTCGGAAAACTGACCCGCAGGTTTTCGACATCAAGCAAAGTGTCGGTCATGATTTGCCCTCTTGTTTGGGGTCCAGCACATCGCGCAGGCCATCGCCGAGGAAACAAAACCCAAGCGACACAAGGATGATCGCAAAACCGGGCATGGTCGCTACCCACCATTGATCAAGAATGAACGTGCGGCCACGCGAAATCATCGCACCCCATTCCGGCAACGGCGGCTGTGCGCCGAGCCCCAAAAAGCCAAGCCCAGCAGCTGTCAGAATGATCCCCGCCATATCAAGCGTGACGCGCACAATCATCGAAGACGTACATAACGGCAGCACATGGCGCATGATGATCCGCGTGTGCGACGCGCCAACGAGCCGTGTCGCGGCGATGAATTCCGAGTTGCGAAAGGTCAGCGTTTCAGCCCGCGCAATACGGGCATAAGCGGGCCAAGACGTGATGGCGATCGCAATAATCGCATTCTCGATACCGGGGCCGAGGGCTGCGACAAAGGCGAGTGCCAAGATCAGCTTGGGCATCGACAGAAACACATCCGTCACGCCCATCAACACCTTATCGGTCCAACCGCCGAAATAGCCGGATACCGCCCCGATGATCAGGCCTAAAGGCGCAGAAATTATCGCAACCAATGCGACAATCATCAGCGTAATGCGTGCGCCGAAAATCACGCGGCTCAGGATATCGCGGCCTAGCTCGTCCGTGCCCATCCAATGCGCAGCAGAGGGTGGCAACAGACGTGCGCCCAAGTCCTGGCCTAACGGCGAATGCGGCGCGATCCATGGTGCGAACAATGCCGCAAAGACCAGCAGCAGCAGGATGATCGCCCCGACAACGGCCAGCGGGTTGCGCAGCAACGCCCGCAGCATCCGGTAGCTGTTGCCTAGGTTGGCCTGCATCCGCGACTGCGGTGAATCGTCGAGTAACCAGCTTTGCATGTTTGTCATGTCGCAGATCTCCTAGCGGCTACGCGGGTCAAGGATGCGGTAGAGAACATCCGACATCTTATTGATCAAAATGAACACGGACCCGATGACCAACGTGGACCCCAGCACCGCATTCATGTCGGCATTGAGCAGGGCAACGGTCAGGTAATTGCCGATGCCGGGCCAGCTGAACACGGTTTCAATCATCACCGATCCTTCGAGCAGTGCCGCATAAGAAAGACCGATCACCGTGATCAGCTGTACGCGGATCGGGCGAAAACCATGCACCCAGATCACACGCCACTCGGACACGCCTTTGACACGGGCGGTGGTGATATATTCCTGCCCCAACTGGTCCAGCATAAAGCTACGCGTCATCCGCGCGATATAGGCCAGTGAAAAGAACCCGAGGATCGTTGCGGGCAAAATCAAGTGATCCAACGCGTTCCAGAACACGTCCCAATCGCCTGATAATGCGGAATCCACCAGCATCAGCCCTGTGCGCTGTTCCACCAGTCCTTCGTAAAAAATATCAACGCGACCTGGCCCTGACACCCAACCGAGCGTTGCGTAGAACAGGACCAGCCCTACAAGACCAAGCCAGAACGCGGGCACCGAATAGCCGAGCAATGCAAAAACACGGATGATTTGATCCACCCATGTTCCCTTGCGTGCGGCAGCCCAAACGCCCAGTGGCACACCCAGCCCCACGCCAATCGCAATCCCCAGCGTCGCCATTTCCAACGTCGCAGGGAACACCCGTGCAAGGTCGCTCGCAACAGGACGGTTTGTCGAGACAGACCGCCCCAAATCGCCTTGGAACACGTCACCGACGTAGTTTACAAACTGTATGATCAGTGGACGATCCAGCCCCATTGCAATCTTGGCGATATCGTATTGCTCTTGCGTGGCACGGTCGCCGACAACGGACAACACCGGATCAATCGGGATGACGCGGCCAATGAAAAACGTGATCGCCAGCAGCCCGACAAACGTCAGCAACGTGACAATGACAAATCCGACCGTCGCACGCAGGATAGCCCAGAACCGTCTGCTGGTGATCATCTGCATACTCATGGGCGCGGCCTTTCGTGATAGTTGGCAAGCCTCGGATGGCCGGCGCCACCGGTTTATGGGTCTCTCACATCATTTTCACCCCGTTTTGATACGCCAAAGCGCACAATGGGGATCGAGATTTCTGCGCACAGTTGGAAACATTTTTTATCTGAATGCAAATAATTTTTTGTGTTGCACAATAATTTTTTTTCTACAAAGCTGAGATCAGCACTGTGACACCCCGTCGGATTCTTGATCCCATGGGTGCGCTCTAGACGGCTAACATTGACGACAGGACCACAATGAGCACGACACCAGAAAAAACCGGACATCAACTCGGCGCAAAAATCCGCAAGCGCCGCAAAAAGCAAAACCTGACATTGCAGGCTTTGTGTGATGCCTCCGGCGTTTCTGTGGGATACCTGAGCCAAGTGGAACGTGACAATGCGACACCGTCTTTGGGAACCTTGGCACAAATTGCCGACGCATTGGGTGTGCGGCTGGAATACTTCATCGCCTCTCACAAGCCGACAGATGGTCTGACCCGTGAGGATCACCGCCCGCGATTTGCTTTGGCGAATTCATCACTGACCTACGAGGCCCTCGCCTCGGATTTTGCAGGCTCCGAATTGTCGAGCTACCTGCTGCATGTGCCCGTCGGATACACATCCGAGGCTGTCAGCCACGAAGGCGAAGAAATCATCTACGTCCTTGAGGGCGAGATCCAACAGACGCTTGGCGATCAGGTTTTTCTTATGAAAACAGGAGATTGCCTGCACTATAGCGGCGAGACGCCCCACACGTGGAGCAATCCGTCAGACACACCGGCGCGTATTCTTTGGACCGGAACGCTTACGGTGCTTAGCCGCATTGGTGCGGCCAAACACCCGAAATTACCCGATGAACCAGAGGCGGTTTAACCGTCCATTTAGATATCACCCAACAAGGAGATTTCCGTGAAACACCTAAAATCCACCCTCATGGCAAGCGCGCTGATCCTGCCGCTCGCGGCACCTGCCGCGTTTGCCGAAACGCCTGACGGCATGCTCGTCGTTGCGCAGAACATTGACGACATCGTCGCCATTGATCCGGCACAAGCCTACGAATTCACCTCCGGCGAACTTGTCACCAACCTCTATGATCGCCTGATCCAATACGACGCCGAAGACACAACCGTTCTGGCTGCTGGGCTTGCCTCAAGCTGGGAAGCCGACGACGACGCCAAGACCATCACATTCACACTGCGTGACGGCGCAACTTTTGCGTCCGGCAATGCGGTCACACCCGACGACGTGATCTATTCGTTGTCACGGGTAATCAAACTGAACCTGACGCCAGCCTTCATCCTGACGCAGCTTGGCTGGACGCCAGAAAACATCGACACGATGGTCACAGCCGAAGGCAATACCGTCACCGTCAAATACGAGGGCGATTTTTCGTCTGCATTCGTGTTGAACGTGCTGGCATCGCGCCCTGCCTCTATCGTCGATAGCGTCTTGGTGCAGGAAAATGCCGTCGATGGCGACATGGGCAACGCATGGTTGAACGAAAATGCTGCGGGTTCCGGCCCGTTTGTGCTGGATAACTACTCCCCTGCCCAGTTGATCCGCCTGAGCGCCAATGAAACGTATTTCAACGGTGAACCAGCCATCGAAAGCGTCATCATTCGCCACGTTGCAGAAGCCGCGACACAGCAATTGCTGCTGGAACAAGGCGACGTTGATTTGGCCCGCAATCTGACACCAGACCAAATCGCGTCCCTTGATGATGACGGCATCAAAGTCGAAACCTTCCCGCAAGCCGCCGTGCATTTTCTGTCGTTCAACCAAAAGACAGACAGCCTGACTGATCCCGCGATCTGGGAAGCGGCGCGTTACCTTGTCGATTACAAAGGCATGACCGACACGATCATCAACGGTCAAATGGAAATCCATCAGGCGTTCTGGCCAAAGGGTTTCCCTGGGTCTTACGACGAAACGCCTTTCACCTACGATCTGGAACGCGCAAAACAAATCCTTGCGGATGCTGGCATCGAGACCCCGATCACTGTGACGCTTGACGTGATCAACGCGCCACCGTTCACGGATATGGCGCAATCGTTGCAAGCCAGCTTTGCCGATTCAGGGATCAACTTTGAAATCCTGCCCGGCACTGGTGCGCAAGTCATCACCAAATACCGCGAACGGACCCATCAGGCGATGTTGCTGTATTGGGGCCCAGACTTCATGGACCCGCACTCAAACGCCAAAGCGTTTGCGTATAACTCCGACAACTCTGACGAGAACTATGCCGCGACAACAACATGGCGCAATGCGTGGGCCGTGCCTGACAAAATGAACGCCCGCACAATGGCTGCTTTGTCAGAAGCTGATCCAGAAACACGTCTGGAAATGTACCGCGAGTTGCAACAAGACGTGCAGGAGTCGTCACCGATCGTCATCATGTTCCAAGCGGCCTATCAGGTCGCAATGGACGAAGATGTGACCGGCTACGTGAACGGCGCGACTTCTGATTTCGTTTACTACCGCCTTGTGAACAAAGACTAATCGACACATCAGGTCGCCGCAATCGTGGCGGCCTGAACACCCTTTTCCTATATTTTCCGGAGCCTATCGTGAACACGCCTGCCCTGACCCAATCCCGCCTGTCCAAACTCCGCACGCGGATGTCTGAGACACAAACCGATCTTGTGGCGTTAGGTCCGTCCAGCCATATGGCGTGGCTGTCAGGTGTACATCCCCACGGCGACGAACGCCCTGTGATGCTGTTGGTCGCCCAAGACTATGCGGGTTTCTTGATGCCTTCTCTGAACGGTGCCGCCGCACGCGACGCCACTGATCTGCCGTTCCACGAATGGCGCGATGATGAAGGCCCCGAAGCCGCTCTGACCGACCTGCTCAAAGCCGCGTCCGCCACAGGGTCCGGGCTGTCTGTTGTGCTAGATGAAACCATGCGCACCGATTTTGCTTTGCGGCTTCTGGATGCGATGGACGCGCCCAAGCGTCGCTTTACCGATGATACCGTCGCCCTGTTACGCGCCGCAAAGGACGACGCCGAATATGACGCGATCAAAGCCGCGCATGTTTTGAATGACGGCGCTGTGCAAGCAGCCTTTGCCGCCTTGCGCGAAGGCATCACAGAGCGCGAAATCGAAGGCGTGATCAACGCGCACTACAAAGAAAACGGCGCAACGCTGGAATTCTGTTCTGTCTGTTTCGGCGCATCCGGCGCGTTCCCGCATCACTACTCAGGCGACACCAAACTCACAGCAAACACCGCTATCTTGCTAGACACAGGATGCCGCCTGAACGGTTACCCGTCCGACATGACCCGTTGCGGGTTCTTTGGTACGCCCGACGAGAGCTACACCGAGGTTTTCAACGTCGTTGAGCAAGCCGTAGAAGCCGCGCTCGCAATTGCCAAACCCGGCGTCTTGGCCCGCGATATCGACAAGGCCGCGCGTGACGTCATCACAGCGGCAGGTTACGGCGACAAGTTCCTGCACCGCACGGGCCACGGCCTTGGCATCGATATCCACGAGCCACCTTACATCGCCGCAAATTCCGATGTCGTGCTGAACGAAGGCAACGTTTTTTCAATCGAACCCGGCATCTATCTGTCCGGTGAATTTGGCGTGCGGCTCGAAGAAATCGTGATCCTGCGCAAAGACGGCCCCGAAATCTTTTCGGACATGCCGCGCAAGCTCGTGCAGGTAAACACGGACGGTGCCAGCTAAGGTTTGAACCGCCGACACTTGGGTCGCAGCGACCACTTGCATGGTTTCGTGGGAACAGCACAGCACCTTCCCTGAAATCATCCACTCTACAGGGGCACGACTGCAAAACAGTCGTGCCTCTATTGCGTTGCCCATGCGATACACATCAAACGCGGAACTGAATCGGTGCTGTGACGTTAGTAAGTTGTAACTTCCAAAAGGAACGCAACCATGACTATCGTCCGTATCTCAGCATTCGTTTTTAGTTTAGTAACACTTGCCGCCTGCGAGACCATCGAAGGCGCGGGACAAGACCTGTCATCCGCAGGTAGTGCCATCAGCGATGCGAGCAACGAGGTTCAGCAGGATCTCTAGGCTCAGTCACGTCGCAGTCACGATCCTGCTCGTCCGTGTCGATGATGCGAGAGCCTCTAACAGACTTTCGCATAACATCGCGCCTGCAACAGTGATCGCCCGATAAATCGCATCCGATCACGGGATGAGATTTTTGAAATATGCGTGTGCCCCACCCCTTAAAGAAAACGCATGATTGACCAAGGATCACTCCACAATGAGCACCGCTTCCGGTCTTTTAGAAATCAGACCTGAAGGGCTATATTGCCCGCCGGGCGGCTTCTACATTGATCCGGTCAAACCCGTGGACAAAGCGCTGATCACCCATGGCCATGCGGACCACGCGCGGGCGGGCCATGGCGCGGTCATGGCGACATCGCAAACGCTTGATATTATGGCGATCCGCTATGGCGAGGACTTCACTGGCAGCCGACAAATCGCCAACGGGACCCAAACGGTAAACGACGTCAGCGTGTCCTTTCATCCGGCAGGACATGTGCTTGGTTCGGCGCAGATCAAGATAACCCACAAATCAACCGGAACGGCCGTCATCACAGGCGATTATTCAAGGCAGCCCAATCCGGCATGCGCCCCGTTTGAGCCCGTACCCTGCGACATACTCGTGACCGAAGCGACCTTTGCCCTGCCGGTATTCCGTCACCCCGACCCGCTGGGCGAAATCGCGCGGGTTCTCGCCTCTATCGAGGCGTTTCCTGACCGTGCACACCTGATCGGCGCCTACGCACTCGGTAAGGCACAGCGCGTCATAATGCTGTTGCGCATGGCCGGATGGGACTGTCCGATTTTCATCCACGGCGCGTTGCAACGGCTTTGCGATTACCACATCGACCAAGGCGTTCCTTTGGGCGATCTACGGCCCGCAACGATTGATCGCGGCAAGAAGTCGGATTTCGCAGGTCAGATCATTCTCGGGCCACCCTCCGCATTCGCGGCAACTTGGGCGCAACGGTTTCCCGATCCGGTGATCTGCTTTGCAAGCGGTTGGATGCAAGTCCGCGCACGCGCGCGTCAACGCGGCGTCGAGTTGCCACTTATTATCTCCGATCATGTCGATTGGCCGGACCTGACCCAAACGATCACCGAACTGAACCCCGCAGAAACATGGGTTACGCACGGACGAGAAGACGCGCTTTTGCGCTGGTGCGAACTGCAAGGACGCACGGCCCGCCCGCTTCGGCTGTTAGGCTATGAAGAGGAGCAGGACTAATGCGTGCTTTTGCAGCTCTTCTTGAACGGCTGGCCTTTACGCCCCAGCGCAATGGTAAGATTACCCATCTCAAACAGTATTTTTCAGCAACCCCCGACCCAGCACGCGGACTGGCACTGGCCGCGATCACGGGCGATCTGGGTCTCAAAGCCGTCACGCCGTCGCTGTTGCGTGGCTTAGCGGCAGAGCGGGTCGATCCGGAACTATTCGCGATGAGCTATGACTTTGTCGGCGATTTGGCCGAAACGATTGCGCTGATCTGGCAACCTGCGTCGACCACCACCGATGTGCCACTACCCGAATTAGTTGACGAATTAACGAACACGCCGAAATCCCAACTGCCTGCACGCATTGCAGACCGGCTCGATACGATGTCCGCGAATGACCGCTACGCCTATCTTAAACTCGCCACAGGTGGCTTGCGCGTGGGCGTGTCAGGTCGTTTGGCGCGGATGGCTTTGGCGGATTTTGGTAGCTTGCCGCTCGCAGACGTTGAAGAAATCTGGCATGGCCTTACGCCACCTTACGCAAATCTATTCGCATGGGCCGAAGGCGGCGAAAAACCCGAAGCTGCGGCCCACGCCCCGTTTCGCCCTGTCATGTTATCCACCCCCACCGACCTCGCAGCCCTCAGCGGGTATGACCGCGCAGAATACGTCGCAGAGTGGAAATGGGATGGCATCCGCGTGCAAGCTGTCTGTGACCAAGGCACCCGCCGCCTTTACACCCGAACAGGCGACGACATCTCGGCGGCATTCCCCGATATCATAGATGCGCTCGACTTCGATGGCACGCTGGACGGCGAATTACTGATTAAGCGCGACGATATCATCGCACCGTTTGGCGATCTGCAAAAACGGCTCGGGCGCAAAACCGTAAGCCGCAAGATGCAGGAAAGCCACCCTGCCCACATGCGGGTCTATGACGTTCTGATGTGGGAAGGCCATGATTTGCGCGCGCTTCCCTTCGCAGAGCGGCGCGGGCAAATGGACCAGATCATCAAAACCATAGACCAACCGCGCATTGATCTATCGCCCCTGCTCGATTTTGCCACGTGGGATGATCTGGCCGCGCTACGTGCGGACCCGCCCGACACGGTTATAGAAGGCGTCATGATTAAGCGCCGCGATAGCCCGTACCTTGGCGGGCGCATGAAGGGACCGTGGTTCAAATGGAAACGCGATCCAATGCTCATTGATGCTGTTCTGATGTACGCCCAACGCGGCCACGGCAAACGGTCCGGTTTTTATTCGGATTTCACATTCGGTGTCTGGGACGCGGACGCCCTTGTGCCAGTGGGCAAGGCATATTTTGGCTTTACTGACGATGAACTCAAAGAACTGGACCGTTTTGTCCGCAACAACACCACCGAGACCTTTGGCCCCGTCCGTGCATTGAAACCTTTGAAAGTGGTGGAAGTCGCCTTCGAGGGGCTCAACCGCTCGCCGCGTCATAAATCCGGCGTTGCCATGCGCTTTCCACGCATCTCGCGCATCCGAGACGACAAACCCGCAGCCGAGGCCGACCAAATCCAGACTTTACGTGATATGCTCGACTGACGCGCAGGCAACGCAAGCCCCGTTTCAATGTCCGTCAAAACATCTAACCGCTGATCCTGCGTCATTGCCACCAGAACCCCATGACGGCGCAATCGACCGGAGTCCAGACAAACGAAAAACGCCGCGCAAAACGGAAACGATCATATCACATAAAAAGGGTAAAATGGCGGACAGACAGGGATTCGAACCCTGGAGACGGTCTCCCGCCTACACACTTTCCAGGCGTGCGCCTTCGACCACTCGGCCACCTGTCCGTTGCGCGGGGTTTATCGCCAAGCGGGGGCGCTTTGCAAGACCCAAAGACGTAGTTTTTCACCTTTCGTGAAACTGATAACGATCGGACACATCACGGCGTTATTGCGCAAACGGCTCGCACCCACTATGCCGTTGAAATGCACGACAAACACGATCATACCCCACCGCCCTCTGGCTCTGTCGATATGGCACGGGTACAAACTGTAGCCCTTGTGATTATTGCCTTCGCGGTGGTGTTGTTTTTGCTGGTCCAAGCCCGCTTTATGTTGGTGTCACTGGCCACGGCGATTGTATTGTTCAGCCTGACCAGTGCGGTGATCGATTTTATCGCCCGCCAGCGGCTCGGCCCGTTTCGCGTGCCTGATTTTGTGGCCAGTATCGCGGCGTTGGTGATGATTGCGGCGGCTTTGATGGCGGCGTCGGGCTTTATGCTGACCCAGATTAACAACGTGCTGATCACCACGCTTAGCTTTGCGGAACAAGCCCCGTCGGCTGTCGCGTCCCTGTTCGGCTTCATGGGCGAATCCACCGAAGCGTCAATCCTCAGCGCCCTGCAATCCATCAACGTTGGCAGCTACGCCCGCACCGCCGCCACCCGCGCCAGTGACGTGACGCAGGCCGCTGTGTTGGTGATCTTGTTCGTGGGTTTCCTGTTTGCCGAGCGGATTTGGTTCGACATCAAGCTGGTGAACCTGATCGGCGATCAAAAGCGGGCCGAGCGGATCAGCAAGATTGTCTCGTCGATCATCTGGAAGGTGAACTATTACCTCTGGGTGAAAACCGTAGTCAGCGCTCTGACGGGCCTGATGACCTACGCGCTTGCGGTCAGTTTTGATATTGAACTGGCGGTGGCGATTGGTCTGATCACCTTTATCCTGAACTTCATCCCGAATGTCGGCTCGATCATCGCGACGGGTATGGTGGCCTTGATCGCGCATATTCAACTGCATGATCCGGCCCTGACCGTTGTTATCGTTAGCATCGCGGGCGGTATTCAATTCATCAACGGCAACATCATTGACCCGATGATGATGGGCCGTGCGTTGCGTCTGTCATCGTTCGGCATCATCATATCGCTGGCCTTCTGGGGCGCGGTCTGGGGCATCCCCGGCATGTTCCTATCGGTGCCGATCATGGTGATGCTGCTGGTCGTGTGCAGTCACGTCCCTGCCCTGCGCCCGCTCGCCATTTTGCTATCACGCGAAGGGCTACCCGAAGACGAAACCGCCCTGTATCAAACGCCAGACAGACCACAGCGCACGCAACCGCCGATCAATCGGGCGGCACGTTAATTCACGTCATCATGTCTTAGGGCAAAGCCGGAAAAACACCGCAGCCGCCGCCGCGTCGAGCAGCGCAATGACCACAACCCTACCCGATGCGGTGCCGTCAAGATACGCCCAAAAGCCGGTGACAGCGATGCCCCCGAAAACTGCAATCGCGCTATAACACACAGCGCGTTGGACCTGAACGTCACTGTGATCTCGCAAAAGCCACAACAGCATCGCCAAGCCTAGGAACGCCGGTGAGGCGCGGCGCCCCAAGAAATCTCCGCCAACGCCAGAAAACACGCCATATAGGCCAGCGTAGCTTTGTGCCGACACTAACATGATGACAAACAACCCCGCGAGCAACACCGCCGCTGCAGTACAGGCGATCCGGAACGTCATTCGCCCTTCACCCCAAAGTAAGTCACGTCCTCGACAAAATACTGGTAGCTATCGGCATTCATCAACGCATCTTGCGGGGATTCAAACGCCATATCCGTGCAAACTTCACGGGAATAACAAATGTCATCGGTGCCTGCGACCGTCGTAAAATGCGTGATCTCGTGGATGATCGTGCCTGCGCGTGTACCGTTTCCTTCGGCGGCCGAGGCGTCATTGAGGTCCTTCATCGTGTCCATCACAAAGAATCGCGGGCACAGTTTGACCTCGTAGGGAACATCAGGATCAACAAACGCATAGGTATCCGCGTCACACAGCCCGTAGCCTACATTCACGCATTCGGTCTTGACCTGTCCGGTCCGAATAGCCGCGACCACAGATTTCAGATTGCGGCGGACAACTTCGCCGGTCGATGGGCTGAATTTGCCAAACCAGCGCGTATAAACGGGCGTCGGACCAATCGCTGTGGCGGCAGCCAACGCAAGCCGTTCTGACCGCTCCAGCGATGCCTCAATCACACCGCGTTCAGCTTTGGTGCAGCCTGCAAACTGTTGCGCTATCGCGGGCTGCGCAGTGATCGTCACAACGGCAGCAGCAAGCCAGCGCATCACGTCTCAAGGTGCAAATAAACCCGCCGGTTCTGCTTGCCCTTTTTTTCGATCTTACCAAGCCGCACTTTGCCAATCTCAGAGGTCCGCGCTACATGCGTCCCCCCGCAAGGTTGCAGATCAGCCGTGTCATCACCCACGCCAATACGGACCAGACGCACGCGCCCCGTCCCGCGCGGCGGCTTCACCCGTAGCGTTTTGACCAGACCCGGATTGGCGTCCATTTCCGCATCGGTGATCCATTCCTCGTTCACCGCAAAATCGCAATCAATCAACATATTCAGCGTCTTTTCAATCTCGTCACGATCCTCTGGCGCTTCGGGCATATCGAAATCAAGCCGTCCTTTGTCGGGCGAAATCGACCCACCCGTCACAGGCAGCGGGATCACAACCGACAACAGATGCAACGCCGTATGCACCCGCATGTGTTTATGGCGACGGTCCCATGCGATTTCTTGGCGGACCAGCGCCCCTTCAGGCGGCAAAGCGGACGGCTCTGCGGGGACAAGCACGATCTGGCCGCCTGCCCCTTTGACGGTTGTGGCGATCTCGATGGACTTTTCGGTCTCGGCCATGCCCCACCGCACCCAACCGCTATCGCCGGGTTGTCCGCCCGATGTCGGGTAAAACAACGACGCATCCAACACGATGCCGCCCTCGTCCGTGATCTGAAGCACGCGAGTCGCGGCCTCGCGGCGGTAAGCGTCGTCTAGGTAAAGTGGTGTCGTCGTCATGTCGTATCTCCGCCGTCCGGATCCGAGATATCATCGGGCCTGCGCACCTGTTGGAATTCAGGCGCGGCTGGTCGCGTCTCGTCATCGTTATCCGTCTCAGAGTGGCGCAAAACCTCTGGATTACGCAACCAGATGTCGCGCTGTGCAAAGGGAATTTCGATATTTTCTTCAGAGAACCGGCGCGAAATCTGGAAGTTCAGCTCGGATTGGGCTGACAAGATGAAATTCACGTCGCGCAAAATCGCCCGAATTTCAAATTCCAACGCATCTGCGCCAAAGTTCATAAAGTAGATGCTCGGCGGCGGCGTCATAACGACCATCGGATGCGCTTCTGCAATCTCGCGCAGAATGCCCGCGACGCGGTCCACGTCTGTGCCATAAGCAACACCGATTTTCAGGATCAAGCGTCCCGCAAGGTTGCCGCGCGTCCAGTTAATCACTTGGTTACTGATCAGATCGGCGTTCGGCACGATCACATCGGTACGGTCAAACGTCTCGATCCGCGTCGCCCGCACCGAAATATCACGCACATAGCCCATCTGGTCGCCGACCTCGATCCAGTCGCCTTGGCTGACGGGCCGTTCAATCAACAAAATGATGCCAGAGACAAAGTTCGACACAATCGTCTGCAACCCGAAACCAATCCCGACTGACAACGCACCAGCCACAATGGCCAAGCTCGACAAATCAATCCCCGCGCTGGTGATCGCAATCACCGCCGCCAAGAAAATCCCGACATAGCCAAAGCCCGCGACAATCGCGTCCTGCGCCCCCAGATCAAGGGATGTGCGCGGCAAAACCGATGACCGCAGTGATGTTTTGATAAAGCCTGTCAGCAAATACCCGAGGCTAAAGATCGCAACAAACGTCAGGAAATCGGACGGCGAAATCTTGGTCTGGCCCCATGTGTATCCGGCGGTAAAGCGGGCCCATGCGGACAGCAAATCCGTGACCTGCGCGCCCCAGATCAACGCGAACAATGGTGTGGCCAGCACAAACAGCGCAAAGCCCACCATCATCGGAGCCAATGCTTTTTTGCGGCCATCTTCGACGTCGTAAAGCAGATCGTAGATGCGGAAACTCAGCGTTTGCAGATAGATGATAACGCCAATCAGGCCCAGCGACAGACTGGTCGGAAACACAATTGCCCGCGCTGCAGCGTCATAGCCAAGCGCGGCAAGGATCGGTGCGGCAATCGCCACCAATTGCACAACCCGTCCGATAAACGACCGCGTGCGTCCGGCGCTCACATCAGGCCCCGCGTTTTCATCAGGGGCATGGCGCAGCAACGTCGCAAAGCGGAACAGCGCGACCGAAACGACAATAATAAACGGGAAGAACAGCACCGATGCGTTGTCCGTCTCGTCGGTGCCAGATTCCAGAAACGCCGCAAACGGCAACCGCAACGCCACAACCCACGCCAAGATCACACCGTTCCGGCGCAACTGGTCGCGGATCGCTTTGACGTGGTTCAGCGGACCGTAACGGTCGCCCTCGGGAAAGAACTGCTTGCTCAGCCACGACGCCACGATGATGATAAAGCCCGCACGCGGCACCTGCTCTAACACCGCTTCGCCACGCACGCCGAACACATCAAGCCCGTGCAACCCGTAAGCCAACGCAATCAGCCCCAGCAGCGGCAGAACGCCTTCCAAGACCGCGCCGATAGACTCTGCGATCACACTTCCCGCTTTGGTTTTCGGATGTGGCATCAGATTGTGAACCAACATCGGGCTGCGGATAAAGAGGTAAATCGCGACAAGAACCGCAACCGCAGCCCACAACATGCGTAACTGATTGTAAGACGTCCAGTCGCGGCTCGTGATGCCAGCTTTGATTTCAGCGGCCATGGTCGTGATACCGCTGACCACTTGGGTCACAGCGTCAGGCCATAGTGTCGGGTTCAGTGGCGACACACTGCGTTCCATCAACGCGGCTGTTTGCTTGGCCCGTAATTTAACTTCTATTTCCGTGATGATGCCGTCCGCGCGCGCGTATGCTTCCGCGGCCAACAAGCCCGGTGCCGCCAGATCGTCGCGCATCGTAATCAGCGTTTCCCTGCGGGTCGTGACCGTCTCGGATTCGGTTTCGTCCTCGGCTGGCACCGTGCCAAGCGCCTCAATCTGCGCGTTCACCGTTTCCAATCGCGCGTCATTTTCGGACATCGCTGATGAGAATTCGTCGCGCCAATCGCTCACTTCGGTGCGAGAGCGTTCTAGCCGGAAAGACGACGTGCTATCGCTGAGCAGCACCTTTTCGACACGCAACGCGGTCCTGTCCCACGTCGCATAATCGACGCCCAGCAAATCGCCGATCACCGCGTCGTTCACCGCCTCTTTGGTCGATGGAACGTCGGATGATATGACCGCCTCTTCGCCCTCGACAGTTTGAGCAAAACTCGCCGATCCGATCCAGACACTGATAATAAATGCCGTAATCGCCCAAATCAGGCGCGTGTTCGACTGCTTGGACGGGTGGTTCATTCTTCTGCAAAAACCGATGGAATGTCAGCAGGCGCACGGTCCAGCCATGCCGGAACAGGCAGTCCTTTTTCCTTTAGGAACGCGGGGTTATACAGTTTCGACTGATAGCGCGTGCCGTAATCGCACAGCACCGTCACAATCGTATGGCCCGGCCCCATGTCACGCGCCATGCGCATCGCACCCGCGACATTCACGCCCGACGATCCACCAAGGCAAAGCCCCTCGTGTTCCATGATATCAAAAATCACCGGAAGCGCCTCTGAATCGTGAATATTATAGCTAAAGTCAGGCGTCAGCCCTTCGATGTTCTTGGTGATGCGGACCTGACCAATACCTTCATTGATCGACGACCCTTCGGTCATCGTCAGCTCACCTTTGGTGTAATAATTGAACAAAGCAGCCCCATCAGGGTCGGCCAAACCGATCTTGACGCCCTTCGGCTGCAAGGCTGCGGCAACACCAGCCAGCGTCCCGCCGGAACCCACAGCACAGATAAATCCATCAACGCAGCCATCCGTCTGAGCCCAGATTTCCGGCCCCGTGGTCTCGATATGCGCCTGACGGTTCGCGACGTTGTCGAACTGATTGGCCCAGATCACACCTTCGTTCGTGGTCCGCGCCAATGCCTTGGCCAGACGTTCGGAATAGCGGATAAAGTTGTTGGGGTTGCGGTACGGCGCGGCTGGTACTTCGATCAGCTCTGCGCCCGCAAGCCGCAGCATGTCCTTCTTTTCCTGCGATTGCGTCTCGGGGATCACGATCACGGTTTTGAACCCCATCGAGGCACCTACCAGCGCAAGGCCGATGCCCGTGTTGCCAGCCGTGCCTTCGACAATCGTGCCGCCCGGTTTCAAGTCACCCTTGGCGATCGCGTCCTTGATGATGAACAACGCCGCGCGGTCCTTGACGGACTGGCCGGGGTTCATAAATTCGGCCTTGCCCAAAATCGTGCAACCCGTGGCCTCTGACGCGCCGCGCAACTTGATTAACGGCGTGTTACCAACGGCGGCGGCAAGGTCGGATTTAATCGGCGCGGATAAGGACATGATCAGGGCTTTCTTTAGTGTTAATCCTAAGTAGAACCCCGCGCCCTCAAACTCAAGCGGTGCCGCGCAACCGAGCACGATTCTGCGACAGCCAAAATAACATGGACACCAGCGCGGCATTGTTCGCCTCACCTGTCGCAATCAGCGCAAAAGCCGCATCAAACGGCAGGATATGCAGGCGCAAATCCTCGGATTCGCTTTCCAGACCGCCCGTATATGTCGTAGGCTCTGGCAGGTCGCAAATTCCCGCAAAACAAAAGAAATAATCAGTCGAACTACCCGTGGACGGATAATAGGAAAACATCTTTGCCAAGGCGATGCCCGTCAATCCGGCTTCTTCCTCGCTTTCGCGCAAGGCAGCCTGCTCCGGCGTTTCGCCCGCGTCAACCATGCCAGCGATAGGCTCCAAAGCCCAAGGGTTTGAATTACCACGCATAATCGGGGCCATGCGGATTTGTTCTACCAGCAACACGCGGTCGGTTTTAGGATCATAGGGCAGCACAAGCGCCGCATCAGTGCCTAAAAAGACCTCGCGCTGTAACGCCCCTGAACGCGGTCCGGTAAAGGTTTTATGCTCTACCTGAAATGCGGCCAAGCGAAAGAAATCACCCGACAGCGTCGGCGCATCCACCGAAAAATCGTCCGGTCCAGGCTGATACCGCACATCGGCTGGCATCGCTTCCGCCCTCGCCCGCAAGCGATTTGACGCGCGTTTCGCGATCATATGCCACTGCGCACGCAACGCATCGCCACCCAAAGGCGGATCAAACGACCCGATTTCCACGGCCATTTCGCGGCTCAACGGACCAGATTGATCTTGCCACCGCGCCAGCGACCACGGCCTGTCTGACACATCAACAGACGGTCCAGGCAGGTAAATCTGCGTGCTGACAACGTCACCATTCACATCAACTTTGGCTGATATAGGATTGTAATCAAACGGAATTTCATAAAAATCCAGCCGTGCAACTTCGGCAGTAGTCAGATCATCCAGCACCATCCCATCCACGGATGCGCCAATACGCGCTACAATCGCAGGCAATGGCGACGTGCGTTGTTCAACCAGCGCATAATCGTGCAAAATAGCAGGCGTGACCGCGACATTCCGCGCCAGCAGCCGTTCCCGCAAGACAGGATCAAGCAGCGTTCCGTAAATAAAAACAGTCACTTATGACCACCGCTTCGCAACGAATTCGACCAACAATCCGCAGACGACAGCGCCCACGACCATCACAATACCCAGATCCATGCCCGCAAACTGTACGGCGTAGTCGCCCATAATCTCGAACACACCGACGACGGCCTCAACGGGGCCGTCATACGCGTGGCGCATCGACTTTGAGATCATGTCGCTGAAAGACATCAAGAAAAACACCCAGAACAACATCGCAACAGCCGTTGTAATCCCGTTGCTGACACCGGACGAGACGCCTTTGCCTGCCCGCGCACCTGCAAAAATCCACCCGACAAGCACCCCGATGCCGCCGTTTAAAGGAAACCAATAGCTGGGCTGGCGGGCTTCCTCGAAAGACGCGGTCGCGGTGTAGGCAAAGGCAAGGCCAAGCAGCCCAAAGCAAATAGCGGCCATAAGGCGAGCTGAGGTTGGCATGATCGGTGTCTCCCTGTGCGGCCCCGCCAATCGTTGCGGTCTTGTGCCGCTTTGGTCAGGGTCATCTGCGTTGGGATGTTTGTCCGCTATGATTGGGCGCAGCACAAGTGCGTCAGATAAAACTTCCCCATGCGTTGCCAGATCGCCAACCCTTAGAAATCGCGCGACTGATATGCGTCCAGCGCACGTTTGCGGCCCACATCCACCGGAACAACCGGATCAGGATAGGCATCCGACGCTGACAACCCCCAAGCCTTTGGTGTCGCGTCAAAATATGACAACGCGGTGTCCGACGGATCATCGTCACCTTCAGCAATCCACCGCGACGTATAGGTCCGGTTCTTGTCAAACTTGTCCAATTGCGTCACCGGATTGAACACCCGAAAATATGGCGTGGCGTCGGGCCCCGACCCCGCCGACCATTGCCAGCCCATCGCGTTGCTGGCCGGATCCCAGTCAATCAAGCAATCCGCGAACCAATCCAGCCCGATTTTCCAGTGGCACAACAGGTGCTTTGTCAAATACGACGCCACAATCATTCGACCCCGATTATGCATCGTCCCCGTCACATACATCTCGCGCATCGCCGCATCGACAAAGGGAATTCCCGTCCGCCCTTGCTTCCACGCAATCACCTCTGGCGACGTTTCATCAGTATTCCATGCGAAACCATCCCAATCTTGCTTCCAATTCTCGCTCTCGATACGCGGCGTGTGATGCGACAAATGATAGGCAAACTCGCGCCACACTAACTCTTTCAGAAAAACCTCAGCGTCCGATTTTCCATCGTGCAACGCCCGCCACCCCGCGTGCCAACACACAAGCGGCGAAATCTCACCATAGGTCAGGTTTTCAGACAGTCCGGACGTGCCCTGCACCCCCGGAATATCCCGTTTCGCCTTATAATCCGCGACACGTTCCGCGATAAATTCATCCAACCGATCGCGCGCCGCAGTTTCGCCGACGGTGCAATGCCCTGCTACAATGTCACCGCCACGACGCATCGCAGCATCCATCTGCCAGTCGTCCAAATTATCCGATGCGGGCCAGTCATCTGGTCCCAAAACCTGTTTCGGCGCAGCTAATGGCGTTGCTAAATCCCTTCCACGTACAGTCTTCCACATAGGTGTGAAGACTTTGTAAAAGCCGCCCGTCTTTGTCTCGACGGTCCAAGGCTCAAACAACAAATGCCCCGCGAAACTTTGCGCGTCGATCCCGTCATCCTTGAGCGCCGATTTCACTGCCTTATCGCGGGCCTTCGCCGTCACATCATACTGTCGCGACCAATAAACCGCATCTGCGCCTGTCTGAGAAATCACATTAAGCATCACCTCTAATGCATTGCCCTGACGCAATATTAACCGACTTTCAAGCGCAGCCAGATCATCTGCCAAAGCACCCACTGACATTCCCAAGCGCATACGCGCCGCCGCACCCTGACCAGACGCGACTTCATCGTCAATAAACAACGGAATAATCGGACGGCCCGTGGCACAGGCCGCCGTCAGTGCGTTATGGTCGCCAAGCCGTAAGTCTCGGCGAAACCAGAGAATAATCGGGCGCAAGTCTGTCACAGCAATTCCTTCTTTTGCAACAAACTAGCGCCCCCAAGGAAACGTCAAGGCCCGTTAGGCGTTCACATCCACAACAACGCGGCCCTTGATCTGACCCTTCAAAATATCGCGCCCCAGCGCAGGCAAATCACGCAGGGTCGCAGGCTGCACCATCGCTTCAAGCTTATCCATCGGTAGGTCTTTTGCGATCCGTTCCCATGCCCGCAGACGGTTGTCATAAGGCTGCATCACGCTGTCGATACCCAGCAAATTAACGCCACGCAGCAAGAACGGGATCACCGTCGCTGGCAATCCGGCACCGCCCGCAAGGCCTACCGCGCTGACCGACGCGCCGTATTTCATCTGGCCCAGCACCCGCGCCAGCATCTCGCCACCGACAGCATCGACGCATCCAGCCCATGTTTCGGCTTCAAGCGGGCGTTTTGTGGTCTCGTTCAAGTCCTCGCGCGCAACAATCTGTGTGGCACCAAGCGACGTCAGATAGTCCGCCGTTTCGGGCCGTCCGGTGACTGCCGCCACCTCGTGCCCCAAGCCCGCTAAAATCGCCGTCGCCACTGATCCGACGCCGCCTGCGGCCCCCGTCACCAGCACAGGCCCGTCCTTGATCCCGTGATCTTCTAGCGCCATCACGGCCAACATCGCGGTTAAGCCGGCGGTGCCAACGGCCATGGCACGGCGTGTGTCCAAACCTGCGGGCAGCGGCACGAGCCAATCGGCTTTCGCGCGGGCTTTTTGCGCGTAGCCGCCCCAGTGGGCCTCGCCAACGCGCCAGCCGGTTAACACAACCTTATCGCCTGCCTTGTAGCGCGGATCATCCGATGCCTCGACGGTGCCAGCAAAATCGATGCCCGGCACATGCGGATAATTGCGGACCAATCCGCCGCCCGGACCGAGGCACAGCCCGTCTTTGTAGTTCACCGTCGAATATTCAACGGCGACTGTAACGTCGCCCGCAGGCAGGTCATCTAAGCCGATTTGGGTGATCTCGGCAGAGGTCTTACCCTCGTCATTTTTGTTCACTATCAATGTGTTAAACATCGTTCTTCCTTATTTTATATCCGGTGCGTTAGGCGCGCGGCCCTTTCCAATCAATCGGGCAAATTTCTGCAGATTTACCGCCAAAATCCCAGACACGACCATAATCGCGGACCCGCGATTTTGTGCCTTGCGCCGCGATAATCTCGGACCCCATCCAGTATTTCGAGTTGCTAACAACCACGGGTTCATCAGGATTTTTGCCGGTGATCATCTCAATTTCACCTTGGATTTTGCGCCCAATATAGATGCCGCGCTTCGTGCCATCGCGGATGATATCGACCTTTTCACGCGCGGCCCCGATGATTTCAGAGACCAACATCGTGAACAAACCTGTGGTGCCGCCCGCTTGTCCAGAGAAGATTTTCAGCAGACCGTCGAAGGCTTTTTGTGTAGATCTTTCATCGACATATGCGGCGACCTTCCAGTTACCTTCCGCCATGCGGCCCGGGATATCGACCAGCAAACCGACGTTCAGACCGGATAGGTCTTCGCCCTCGAAATGGCCGTCATCAATCGCGATGCCCATCCATGCGTGGCAATGCCCTTCTGTCGGGGGATGCGCGCCCAGCGACACGACGCAGGGGCAGAACGTCGTGCAGGAACAATTCAGGAAAAGCTCGCCCTTGATTGCCCAATCCGTGGGCTGCATTTTACTGCGTTTGGGGTTGGCCATGCGTTGGTCAATCCGTTGCGAAATCGCAATTTGATCCGAAGGTTCTCTTGTCTTTTCAACCATGTCCGTCCCTTTCTTAAAGTAAAGCGAGCAGCACGCCCGCCCCGATTAACACCACGCCCGCAGGTTTAATTAGTCGATAACCAATCTGCGGTAGCTTCTCGAAAATCATGAATAATGTGGCGAGGCCCATCCACAACAGGCTCATCACACCGCCGACAAATCCCAGCGCCATGAAGCCCCAGCAGCAGCCTACGCAGAACCCGCCAAGCCCCAATCCCATGCGTAAACCGCCCGCAAATCCGGTTTTCCAGTGGCCTAGAAAATAGGTCATCGGGCTGTGACAAACGCCGTGGCAAATTTCTTTGGCGCGGGTGAACTGAAATGCGCCGACGACAATCAACAGGCCAGATGCAAACCACCCCGTTGTGGAAATCCCAAGACTATCAACGACTTGCAAGCGAACAAGAAGGGTTTGCACGGCACTGATAAGCGCCGCAAACCCCACCCAAGTCACAAAATACCCCAGCAGAACACCAATCCATCCGGCCCGCGTGCCGTCCGCACTGCGCATCAGGGCCTCATAGGTACGCAGCGTCGGAATCATCGTCGGCAACATCATTGCCGCCATCATGATCGCCCACATCGGAAACAACGCCCCGAAACTGGTCATGACCATCATATTCATGCCCACAGGCCGCCCGAACACGTCCACACCGGACATCCGTGAAAACATGAACATCGCCACCCAAGACACTATGATTGCTACAAAAAACAGAATCCAAAGGATCGATCTGAATGAAATCTGAAGTGGTGAAGTGGTCACGATTTGCTGCCTCCCAACGCAAATGCTTGCCAAAAGATATGTCAGACGTTTAATTGTCTGACAAATGAAAATTGACCCAAACAGCAAAATTGATCTCTCTGCACAGATTGCCAAGGCGATCCGTGACGGCATTATTGCGGGCACTTTGCCTGTGGATGAACGGCTGCCGTCCGAGGCGGAATTGGCCGATCAGTTCGCCGTGTCCCGCCCCACTGTGCGCGAGGCGTTGAAACGTCTGGCCGCCCAAAGCCTGATCCGCACGCAGCGTGGTGCGACGGGTGGTGCCTTTGTGAACCGCTTGCGGTTTGAAGACGCCTACGGCCAGCATGTCACGACCTCTACCCTGCTTTTGTCAATGAATTCAGTCAGTTTCGAGACGGCCTGCGAGGCGCGGTTCGCGCTTGAACGTGCCTGTGCGCCACTGTCAGCCAAGCGCCGCACCGCCGATCATCTGGCCACCATGCGCGCCGAAACCCACCGTCAGGCGCAGCCGGGTTTGAGCGATGAAGCGTTCTGCGCGTCTGATGTGGCCTTCCACCGTGCGCTGGTCGATGCCGCCGGAAATCCGGTGTTGTCTTACCAGTTGGCGGGTGCTGTTGAGGCGATGCAACCGCTGATGAATATGATTACCTTTACCGCCCGAAATCGCGCGACCATCGTCGAGATTCACACCGAAATTGCAAATGCACTAGACGTGCACAATGCGTGCACAACCGATGCACTGCTGTGTCAGCTTGCCGATTACACGGAATCGCTGGGGAAACGGGTTTTTGCCACGCATAACGCCGCGAAAAATGACGGATCGGCTGAGGCGTAGTGCGACCTGACCTGCGATCACAGGCAGCGCAACTGGCCGTGTCCGCCGCGTCCTGAAACGCCGATCAGCGGTAGAAAAGCCAGCCAAATATCACATGTGTAGGGGTGTTAGTGCAGGTTTCTGTTGCCAGGTACCTGCGAACCCCGCCCTACGACGCTAATCGCAAGGAGTTAAGTTTCAATAGGTAGGACTGCTTACGCAGCCATCGCCATTGGAGCACGATTGTCATTTGCAATTGTACAGTTTGTACCGATATCGGTGGTAACTCACCGAGATAAAGACACGCCCGTTCACAGTCCGTCGATCCTAATTCAGCCCCATATTCCCCCAAATGAGAGGATGTCTGGTGGAGCTGCGGGGAGTCGCACCCCGGTCCGGTCCGGCTAATAACACGCTCGTTTATATCCATAGTCCCCGAAGAGACATCTTAGATATGGGGCCTGTGGTCCGTTTGTGCAAGGTGGGCTTTGACTAATTTTTGCAACTTAGTTCGTGCGGTACTGGAATTTTACGGCCCAAAACCGGCCCGACCCAGAATTTCACCGTATTGTCGCGTAAGCGACAGATGATTCATAAACCATTGTTATATTAGTCAAACGTGAGTGAGTAAGACATTACACCATTGGTGGTATTGTCGGGTTCGTGTCTGTATATTTTAGTATCAACACTTTTTAGAATTTGTAGCCAATGGCACAGGCACGACCCCAACACTCTCACACGGACCTGCCGATGAAAAACACGATCCGCTTCCCGCATCTACTCGATTGCGACATCTTTCATGACCTCAGCGAAGAGCATAAAGCGGACTTTTTGAACCAGTTTTCTGTGCGAACTTTTGCCAAACGCACCGCGTTTTTGCATCAGGGCGAGCATCCGGGGGGGATGTTTCTGGTTTCTCATGGCTCGGTTGAGGTGAGTTATCTCAGCGAAGACGGGTATCAGACGATCATTTTTCATGCAGGCCCCAAGGATATTCTGGGCGCAATGGAGGCGCTGGCCGCAAAGCCTTGTGCTGCGACCTGTGTCGCGATGCCGGATACCTGTGTGCTGTATTGCCCGACGCCCCTGCTGTTTCAAAAGCTTCAGTCGCCCGTGATGATCCGCAATGTTGCGATGCTGGCGTTCAAGATGATCGAGCGGGACAATTTCAGCAAAGCGATTGACCAGCACTACACCGTCGAGCAGCGGATTTGCAGCCATCTGTGGCAGTTGTCAGCCCAAGGCGACGACATCCGGCAAAGCCAGAGCTATTTGGCCACGATGGTCGGCTGTTCTCGTCAGACGGTGAACAAAGAGCTGGGTGCGTTGCGCGAACACGGGATTATCGCGTCGAGCAAGGGCAAGATCACGGTGCTGGATCGTGATGCGTTGCAGCGCCGCATTTCGAGCATGTCGCAGAATACGGGTTAACGGTTATGCGATGTGATCCGTGCCGAATTTCAGATCGGCCCAGATCGGGAGGTGGTCTGATGCGCGGTTCATATCACCCGCGGGGACCACGCCCATGTTTAGCACTTTGATACCCGTATCCACCACAAAGCGGTCGAGGTTCAGACGCGGCCTTGCGGTGTGAAACGTCGGACCCGGTGCGATTTCGTGCCAAGGCGCGTCGTGCGGCACCAGCTTGTCTTTGTCGCGCCCGCGCCATTCGTTGAAATCCCCGCCCAAGATCGCAGGCCCGCCGAAGTTGCGCACGGCATCCAGCGTGTGGGCCATTTGGCGGACGCGATCCTTTTGGCGCAGCCCCAGATGCAGCGACCCGATGGTAAAGTTCACATTGGCGCCGGAAATCGCGGCAAGCACACCGCCGCGTGGTTCGAACCCCGGCAAGTCCATTGTATGAAGCCGCGAGAAAGAGAACCCCTGCCCCAGCAAAATGGCGTTGCCGTGATGACCGATTGACGGTGTGAGCGGATCGGCGTCGATCGCCGTCCACCCCGCCTGTGCCACCATATTCAGCGGCAGCGCGGGCCTGCGGGGGGCGAGTCGCTTGTCGCTTTCTTGCAGCAGGACGATATCGGCTTTGAGGCTGGCGATCACGTCGAGAATACGTTCGGGCGCGCGTTTCCAATCCAGCCCCACGGCCTTGCGAATATTCCAACTGACGACGCGAATTGATCCGGTCACAACAGCGGTCCGAACAGGCGTGCAACTGGCGCCAGCACCCGCACATGGCGTGGTGGTGGATTGGCGACGGGTGTTGCATTGGCGAAATCGGTCGTCAGCATGGCCTCAACTTGGTGTGCGAAATCTTTGTCTTCGATCAACGCGGTTTGTTCAAAGTTAAGCAAGGCCGACCGGATATCAAGGTTAACGGTGCCGATCGAGGCGACGTTGTCGTCGATCAACATGACCTTGGAGTGCATGAACCCCGCTTGGTATTCGTAGACGTCGATGCCCGCGTTTATCAGGGTCATCGCCGCGTTGCGCGACGCGTACCACGCGATAATGTTGTCGGACGGTGCAGGGATCAGGATGCGGACGTCGACGCCGCGTAGCGACGCCAGTTGCAGCGCCGATAGCAGATCGGTGTGCGGCACGAGGTACGGTGTCGCGATCCACAGGCGGCGGCGGGCCAGATTAACCATACCGCACAACAGCAAACTGCCGCGTTCCAAGGTGTCGGTTGGGCCAAAGCCTGTGATTAGACCACGGTGATCGCCTGCGGGCTGTGGTGGCGGCAGGTCCGCGAGGTCTTTTTTCGTGACGCCCTTCCAGTCGGCTGCGAAAATGTCGCGCAATTGCGTGGCCATTGGACCATCAATGCGGACATGGGTGTCGCGCCAGCTGTCGAATTTATGGCCGCCGTCGATGTATTCCTGGCCGACATTCAGCCCGCCTGTGAAGCCGATCACGCCATCAACCACAACCGCCTTGCGGTGGTTGCGAAAGTTAATGCCAATACGTCCCAAGGCCATATGCGGGCCGGGAATGCCGCGTAATTTGATGCCTTCAGCCTCTAGCACCTTCACGTAACGGTAGCCTAGAAACAGCGATCCGATGATGTCGCACAGGACGTGGACCTGCACGCCACGACGGGCAGCCGCGATCAGATGTTCACGCAGCACGAGCCCGAGTTTATCGGCGCGCATGATGTAGAACTGGACGAGAATTTCATGCTCTGCGTCATCAATCGCGGCAAAAATCGCATCAAACGTATCTTGGCCGTCGATCAGCAACGTGACCTTGTTGCCTTCGGTGACAGATGTGCCTGTGACGCCGGTCAACTGCCCTAAATGGCCTTCGGATGGGACGGGCAACGGCATGGCACGTGGCAGTTTCGAGCGCGTTGAAAGGCGTGAAATCCCGCCAAATACCGCAAATGCCGGCAGTGCAAGCAGCGGGAATGACACCAAGAACACCACCCACGCGGCAGCGCCTTGCGGTGTGCGGGCGGTTGTGAGTGCGGCACGCGCTACAAAAATACCGATGATGACGAGCACGATTTGCGCCCAGATTGCGTACACTACCATTGCGCGATTACTGTCATAGATACAGGGGCCTAAATACAGGGGCGTCACGCGGATCATACCGACATCAGTGGTGAAGGAAAGCGGCGTGATTTGGTGCATTTAGCCCTAGGCGGAGATCGCCCCGATCATGTGATTGCTTCTTTTTCACAGTGCAGACATAGTTCTATACAGGTTTCCTAAAGTCCTTATCAGTTTCGGCCAGTTGCTTTCTTAAACCGCGCAAACGTGACCAACATTTTAACACAAAATTTTGCGTATCATCCTGACGACGGATTGATGCACCAGTTAAAATAACAAATTGATAACAAGGGGCTACACGCGATGAATGACATTCAGAAAATCAAAAACCTTCTTGTTTTTATGTCGATCATATTGGCCTTTGCGGCCCTGTATTTCGCGCGGGATATGTTTTTGCCCATCGTGATCGGTGTGATTGTGGCGCTGACGCTGAGCCCTGTTGTGCGCAGCTTGGCGCGGCTTGGTGTTCCGGAACCTTTGACGGCGATTGTATTGATTTTCGGGGCGGTTTTGGTGCTGCTGACGGGGACTTATCTGCTCAGTGGTCCTGTGTCTGAAATTATGGATAACGCCCCTGAAATGGGCCAAGAATTGCGCGAAAAATTGCGCGGACTTGCGGCATCGCTGGAAAGCGCGCAGCGGGCGAGCGATCAGGTCGAGGACCTTGCGAGCGGAAATGATACGACGCCAGTTGTGACGCTTGAGCAGCCCGGTCTGTTGGCATTTGCTGCAAGCAGTATTGCGAACTTTATGGGGCTGACGATTGTCGGGTTGATCTTGGCGATGTTCATTCTGGCGTCGGGAAATCTGTTCTACGTCAAACTGGTCGAAGCCTTTCCGAATTTTTCAGATAAACGTCGCGCGATCAAAACGGCACGCGATATTGAGCAACAGATTTCGCGATATTTCCTAACGATTACAGTGATTAACGCGGCCCTTGGGGCGAGTATTGCTGCCGCGATGTATCTTGTTGGTCTGCCAAATCCGCTGCTGTGGGGCGTTATCGCCTTTGCCCTGAACTTTCTACCGTTTGTGGGGGCCGTGGCGGGTGCGGTTCTGGTGGCGGCTTTTGGCATCCTGAGCTTTGACACGCTATTGGCGGGCCTTTTGCCCGCCGCGATCTATCTGACGCTGACGTCGATTGAGGGCCAGTTTGTCACGCCGAATATCCTTGGCCGTAGATTAGAGATGAACACGGTTTCGGTTTTCTTGACCGTGATCGTCTGGAGTTGGCTCTGGAGCGTGCCGGGCGCGCTGATGGCGGTTCCGTTTTTGTTGCTGCTCAAGGTTATCTGCAACAACGTGCCGAGCCTGTCCGTTCTGGGTAACTTTCTGGGGCCAAAACTGGCGCAGGATGTAGATGCCGAAGAAGATTAATCCGGATCACGCACCTTCTGCGTGACCTAGATTGTCGGCCTTTTCAGCGCCGCGTGTGCCCATCTGCTGGTCCGGTCCAACGGTTGTGTCGTGGGTTGTCTGCGCTTCCATTTCCGCATTCAACTCTGCCCCCAGCAGCACGATGAAGGCTGAAATCCAAAGCCACATCAGCAGGATAATCACGCCCGCCATGCTGCCAAAGGATTCGTTGTAGCTGCCAAAGTTACTGACGTAGACCGAAAATCCGACCGATGCGCAGATCCAGATCACGCAAGCCGCAACCGCACCTGTTGAGAGCCATGACCATTCGGCGTTGTCGCGTGACGGGCCGTAGCGATAGAGCACGGCAAGGCCCGTTACGGTCAGCAACGCGAGAAGCACCCAGCGCGAGAACGCCAGCACCGTATCCAGCCATGCGGGAAGTGCCATGAGGTTCAGGATTGCGGGCACTGCGAGTGTCGCGAGCAGGCCCAGAATAAGACCGAGGATCAGGAAAAGTGTCAGGCCAAGCGTCCAAAGAGTTTTCTTGATAAACCCGCGTGTCTCGGTCTCGTCGTAGGCGACGTTCAGCCCTTCCATCAGGCTGCCCATGCCTTTTGACGCCGAATAAATCGCAAGCAACAGGCCGACGATAAACGCGATGCCCAGTCCGGTTTGCTCGGATTCTGTGACGGCGACCGCTTGATCGAGGATAATCTGCGCCGCTTCTTTGGGGATCATGGCGGTGAGCGTTTCGAGTTGTGCTGTGACTGCGGCGGGTTCTAAAATCAGCCCGCCAAGCGCCATAAGCGCCGTAATTGCTGGGAAAATCGCCAGTAGCGCATAGAAGGCCACGCCCGCCGCAATCAGACCGACGTGATCTGATGCCATCTCGTCCTTTACGCGCAGGACAATGTCTTTCCAGCCCTTGGCAGGAATTGCGGTTGGGCTTTCAGCGGTGCGACCACGCGTCATTTGGGGATCTCCTGTAAGTGGATCAGCCCGCACGTAACGCGCGGGCTGATTGGTTTGGGCAGATTACGCTTGCGACTTTTTCACGTCGCCAACGTTCTGTTTTTTGGCTTCGGACTCGGCTGCATCTACGACACGTTGACCTGCTGATTTGGCTTTGTCAGCCACCGCTTGGGCCGCTGTGTCCGCCGGAGCTGCATCATCAGCCGCGGTTTTGGCATCGCTGACGATGGTCTTGGCTTCATCCGTCGCCGCTTGTGCAACGCGTCCGAGTTTCTGCTTTTCTTCCGCAAAAATACGTTCCGCGTCATGCATCAACTGGTCGCTTGTCTCGCCAAGGTACTGATCTTCGACGCGGCTGCGTGGTAGGGCTGCACCCACTGCTGCACCCAAGGCTACTGCAAGCGCACCCGCGATCAGCGGTTGGTCTTCGAAGATGTCAGCTGCGCGGTCGCGCCCCTGACGGGCATAGGATGACGCCGCATTGCGGGCCTCGACAGCCTTTTCTCGGGCGGCGATGACGCGGTTGCGTGCTTCTTCGCTCAGGTTTTCGGTGCCTTCAGCCAAACGCGCACGAAGTGCTGCTGCACGTTCTGACGCTGATGAGGCGAGATCATGTGCGCCGTCCGCTACGGACTTTCCGGCATTCGACACGGCACTTGCAGCGTTCTTGGCTGTTTCTGCAGCCGATGACCCTGCGTTGCGGGCCGCCTGAGACGCGCCGGAGGCTGCCCCTGCAATGCTTTCGCCTGCACCGGATGCGGCATCACGGGCTTTGCTTGTCAGGCCCTGCTTGTCGTCATTATCTGCAGAGCGCATCCAAGACGGGGCGTCATCGTGGCTTTCGTGACGGCCGGAGTAATACGGCTTTGTGCTATCGCCCGGCTGCGGACCCATGGTGTGACTTGGTTCGCCCACAGCGCGGTTAGGATAGCCGCCGCGCATCTCGCGATCATAGTCGTAGCGATCATCATTGTAGCGTGACCGTGCGTAGCCGCGATCATAGCGGTCGCGTCCACCGGCCCGGTCGCCCATCATCAGCCAAGCGAGGCCAGCACCCGTCACGGCAAGCGCGAGCGGATTGCGTTTGACCGCGTCGGACACTGAGCGCCCGATGTCGCCACCATGTTCACGGAATTGATCGGAAAACTGACGTGCAACGCTTTCGATCGAAAACCGGTCCTGAAGATCATCAAGCGTATCGGTTAAACCGGCGCGTTCACGTTCGATCTCGCGTTCGATTTCTGCAGAGCTTCGGGTATCATTTGTCATCGTAAACCTCCTTTACGGCCTGCGCGTCGCGCTTTACGCTTTTCGCGGTCCGCGACGGTGCAAGACTGCTGAGTTTCAAGTCATTGGTGCCCTTGTTGAGCATCGCGTAAGCAATCACTGAAAAAATCACGCCGACGATCAGCGCGGACCAGCCTGCGGCGATCCCTGCTTCGGTCAGTGCGGCGACCAATGCTGCGGACAACACGTTCAGTGCGGTCAAAGCGACCACAAGTGCGCCGACGATAAAGCCAATCGCCATGCCCGCTGATTTGAGGTTTTCGTTTACCTCTGCGCGGGCCAGATCGACCTCGCTGCGGACAAGGGAACTGACGTGTGTCAGTGCGTCACTGAGGAGCCCCCCAGTGGATTTATTTGGTGCGGTGGTCATACGTTACCCCCCTCGTGTGGTCTGTTGATTGTCGGGCTTTGAACGGCACCTGTGGGTGCTGCCGGACGCGCGTTTTGGTTGCGCGGACTGGTGTTGCTCGCGTGAACTGACTGGCTGTCGCTCGACGCTTTGGCAAAGCGGGTTGCGGCAAAACCGAGCAAGGCCGCGCCACCAAGGAACACCATCGGGTTACGCTTGGCAAAGTCGCTGACTGCGCCAACCATTTCGCCCATGTCCTTGTCGCGCATCGCATCAGACGCATCGGCTAGACCGTCTGCGATCTGGCTGAATGTGCGCTCTTGCGGCGAGCCGCTGCGCATGTCGTTTGCGGCAGTCCGCAGTGCAGAGGCCACGCCGCCAACTTCGTCGGCAGCAGCGCTTTGCGCCTGCCCTGCGTAGTTTTCAGCTTCGGTTGCGACGTTGTCCGCAACACCTTGCGCGCCAGCTTTGATTTCTTTTGTTGCGGCGTTTGTCGCCTCTTTGGCTTTTTCGCCAAAAGATTTGTCATTGCCGAGATTGGAATTATCCGTAGTCGTCATGATGACCTCCTTTGATTAAAATGCGAGATTGATGATGGCCAAAACGATCACGATCAGGCCGATAAGATAAAAGATGCGGTTCATTGAATTTCTCCTGATTGTTGATTTGTCTGTCGTTGGAAAATCAACACATTGGACCGCTTTAAGTTCCGTCATTTTTGACGAAAACGTGTTCGCGAGGCCTTTTGTGCGCTCATTTGCGTGATGAAGCGGCTTTTATTTTTATGGAGGTTCTTCATAGGGAAATGGCACGGCCTAAGCCGCGCGCATTAGCTTTGCGACACCGCAAAGAAACGCGATTATTTCTTTCTAATGTTCCGAATATGCAGCCAGTCAAAAACATTAAGCACGATAAAAATTAGCGCCGAAATAAACGCCGCTTCTTTCAAAAACCCGAGCCCGCAAGCGATGCCAATTGCACCCACCGCCCAGATTGCAGCGCCGCTGCGCACGCCTTTTAATCGTCCGTCATCGCTGGGTGACATGATCGCGCCCGCGCCAAGAAACCCGATACCGCCGACGATGCCTTGAATTAATCGTGTGGGGTCAATCGAAATTGCCGCGTCTTCGGCCATGCTACTTAAGGCGAAGCTGAGGGTCACGGTCATCAGCGCCGCTGATCCAATCGCGACCAGCACATAAGCCCCTGCCCCCAATGGTTTTCCTTTGATCTCGCGATCTAGTCCCACGACAAGGCCACATCCGCTTGCAAACAGGACGCGCAGGACAAATTCGGAAAACTCGATCATTTGGTGGGCCTCGCGGTTGGGTTATGTGAAGGGCGACCACGTTGGCCGCCCTTTTTAGATTTGGCTCGTTCCGGTTGCTTTATTGCACGCGATCCCAGAAACGCAGCGCACCGCATGTTTTGACGAATTTAGCGCAATCGTCGGCTTTGCTGATCTCGATCATCCCGTCGTCAAGTTTATCGACGCCCGCAGCCGTAAACAGGTCTTTTGCGTCACCCACCAACGCGATGTATTTTGCGTGTGCAAAGGCGTCAGCGGCGAACCCTTTTGCGGGGTGCATTGCGCTCAATTTCTTTGCGCCCTCTGCCGACGCCATCACTGCAACCGCATCATACAGCACGGATGGTCCGCCATCGACTTTCTGGTCGGCTGGCACACGTTCACCTTGGGATGTTTTGATGCCGCCGATTGTTGGGGCGATGATTTCGGTCATGCCGCCCGCATCTTTGACCGCCTTTTGCAGCGCCGAGAGCAAATCGCCGTCGATCCCATCGGTCAGCAATATGCCCAGCTTGCGGCCCTGAAAGCTGTTCGGTCCGTTTTTGAGGATCGACAGCGCGTCTGATGTTTTCAGACCTTCGACAACCTTGCGCCTTGGCGTTTGTGCTTCGGGCAACGTTTCGAACCCCAGCCCGTCCGCTACAGCCTGCGCAAGATCAGCGTCAATATTCGGCAAGTGTGCTACAACACGTTCGCGGATTTCCAGAACCTCGCATTTGGACAGCTCGAAGATAAGCGCGTCGGCGATATGGCCCTGTTCGACCTTGGTTTGGCTTTCGTAGAATTGACGGGCTTGGCTGTAGTGGTCTGCAAAAAGCTCTGCGCGGACTTTGCGTTTCTCGCCTTCGACCTCTTCGGGATATGACTTAAATCCTGCGTCCTGATCGGCACGCGGGCCGCCGTCTTTCCAGCTGTTCGGTTCGTAATTGGCGCGTCCTGCCGGATTGTGCATCGCCATATGTCCGTCCTGCTGGAAGTGTGCATAGGGACATTTCGGTGCGTTGACAGGGATATGGGTAAAGTTCGGCCCGCCCAGACGTTTGATCTGCGTATCGAGGTAAGAGAAATTGCGGCCCTGCAGCAGCGGATCGTTGGTGAAATCAATCCCCGGCACGATGTTCTGGGTGCAAAATGCGACCTGTTCGGTTTCGGCAAAAAAGTTATCGACAACACTGTCCAGCACAAGGCGGCCAATGATGCGGACTGGCACGTCTTCTTCGGGGATCAGTTTAGTCGCGTCCAGCACGTCGAAATCGAATTTGTCGGCAAATTCGTCATCGAAAACCTGTACGCCCAGTTCCCATTCCGGAAAATCGCCAGCTTGGATTGAGTCCCACAGATCGCGGCGGTGGAAATCGGGGTCCGCGCCGTTAATCTTGACCGCTTCGTCCCAGAGGACCGATTGTAGGCCCTGTTTCGGTTTCCAGTGGAATTTCACGAAATGGCTTTTGCCGTCTGCGTTTACAAAGCGGAATGTATGAACGCCGAACCCTTCCATAAACCGGAAAGAGCGCGGGATACCGCGGTCCGACATCGTCCACATTACCATGTGCATCGCTTCGGGCATCAACGAGATGAAGTCCCAAAAGTTGTCATGCGCGGATTGGGCCTGCGGGAAGGCGCGGTCGGGGGCTTCTTTGACGGAATGCACGAGGTCGGGGAACTTCATCGCGTCTTGGATAAAGAATACGGGGATGTTGTTGCCGACGATATCCCAATTGCCTTCTTCGGTATAAAGCTTCACGGCAAAGCCACGTGCGTCACGCGCCAGATCCATTGATCCTTTGTTCCCCGCGACGGTGGAAAAACGGACGAACGCCGGTACTTTGCGCCCCTTTTCCTGCAGTAAGTGCGCAGAGGTGAGTTCGGGGATCGCGTCTGTTGTTTCAAAATATCCACGCGCCCCGTAGCCGCGCGCATGCACGACGCGTTCGGGGATGCGTTCATGGTCGAAATGGAACATCTTTTCGCGGAACTGGAAGTCCTCAAGCAAAGCCGGACCACGCGCACCCGCTTTCAGCGTATTTTGGTTATCGGACACAGGCACGCCCTGCGCCGTGGTCATGCGCGGACCACCCTGTGCATGCTGGTGCGTCTCACCACCCTGTCCCACGGTTTCAGCACGCTTGGCCGTTTGGTTCGTTTTTTGAGTTTCAATAGAAGGGCGGAATGAGGGCGTTTTGTCGGTCATCTATTTTCTCCAGCGATGCAGTTGGGTGCGCGATCATGCGTGCGATTGGCAAAACGCATGGGGCGTCACGTGATCTTTTGAGGGCTTCAACTGGATTAATGCGTAGGAATAAAAAAGGTTCCCGATTTTGGGGTGAAGGGTTGGTTGGACGTCGTGAGTGCGTCGCCACTTGCCACGTTTTTGGGTATATCTGTGGGCGAGTTTTACGATGAGGAATTTGACGATTTGCTGAGTGTAGGTTGCTGCAAGCCCACTTTCACCGAACCTGCTTGTTTTGACTCATTGGCGCGATATCATTAGGAATGATCAAGAATACAGCATGTTACGTATGAAAACGCCTGTCACCCAAGATAGGCAGAGACATAGGAATACAGACACGATGGATGACAAAGACCTCCCCCCTCTCCCATTAGCCCTTTTGCCAGTTGTTTTAACGCTGGGTTTGCTGGCGCTTCAGCTCTTTTATTACGGCGACTTCACACCGCATATCCCTTTGATTTTGGGCCTAGCGATCACCTCTTTATTGGGTGTGCTGCGTGGTCAGGGGTGGATGGATATTCGTGAGGGTATTTTCCACGTCATCCACGTCTCGATGCCGTCCTTGGCGGTGTTGATCGTTGTGGGGATGATTATCGGGGTCTGGATTGCATCCGGCACCGTCCCCACGTTGATTTACTACGGTTTGACCCTGCTCACGCCGTCGATCTTTTTGGCTGCGGCGATGATCCTTTGTGCGGTTGTCTCGCTGTCGTTGGGGACAAGCTGGGGCACCGTGGGGACGATTGGTCTGGCGTTGATGGGCATCGGTGCGGGCTTTGGCATCCCCGCCTATTGGACGGCGGGCGCAGTTGTGTCCGGCGCGTTCTTTGGCGACAAGGTGTCGCCGCTGTCGGACACCACCAACCTTGCCCCTGCTGTGACGGGGACAAACGTCTTTGACCATATCAAGAATATGTTGCCGACCACCGTGCCTGCGATGCTGATTGCCTTGGTGATCTACGTTGTCGTGGGGTTCATGCTGATGGGTGACACTGTGGGCGATATGACGAGCATCAGCAGCATTACCTCCGGTCTGTCCGAGCGGTTCAATCTGGGACTAGTGCCGCTGCTTCCAGCGCTTGTCGTGATTGCATTGGCACTGATGAAAAAGCCGCCGTTGCCGTCCTTGTTTGCGGGTGTGCTGGCTGGTGCGATTGTCGCGATATTCTGGCAGGGTGCAGGCGTACATGACGTGTTCGCTTTTGCGCAGTCGGGCTATGCGATTGATACAGGCATCGCGGACATTGATAGCTTGCTGAATGCTGGCGGTATTCAGTCGATGATGTGGACGATTTCACTGATGCTGATTGCCCTTGGCTTTGGCGGCGCACTAGAGCGTACTGGCTGTCTTGAGGCGATCATCATGGCGATTATCAGCCGTGTGAAAAGCTTTGCCGCCGTTCAGACGTCCGCGATTGGCACAGCCTTTGCGACCAATATGGTTGCGGGCGATCCGTATATTTCGATTGCCTTGCCGGGCCGGATGTTTGCGCCGCTTTACCGTGGCATGGGCTATTCGACGCTGAACCTGAGCCGTGCAGTTGAGGAAGGCGGCACAATGATGAGCCCGCTGATCCCGTGGAATGCGGGCGGTGCTTTTGTGATCTCGGCGCTTAGTCTGGGTGTGATGGACGGAAACCTGACCAATCTTCTGTATATCCCGCTGGCCTTTGCATGCTGGACGGCCCCTGTGATCGGGATTTTCTATGCCATGACGGGGATGTTTTCACCGATGGCCTCGGACGAAGATCGGGCTGAATGGTCAAAGCAGGACGAGGACGTCATGGACCTTGGCGATCACGAGCTTGCCTACGACGAAACGGCTGCGACCTGATGTGAAGACCAAGCGGGACTGCTGTGCGCATCGTCGCAATCGCGGTCCCGCTTGACCACAGCGAACCCAGCGTCGCACGCACACTACAGATGCCAGCACGATCCACGTTGAGCAACTGCAGCTGATAGTGGCAACGGGGAACGTATCTGAGCGAAGATATCCGAACCCATAAAAGGTAAGCACAGTGTCCTACTCTCAGGATTCTTTCGCAGAGCAGCAAAAACAGGACGTTTCATTGCACCCTAAATCAGCAGAGATCAAAATACATCAGTTTATTGAGGAAATATGGTGCACCCAGCAGGATTCGAACCTGCGGCCTCTGCCTTCGGAGGGCAGCGCTCTATCCAGCTGAGCTATGGGTGCCTTACGCTGACGTAGCACCACAGGCTGCCCCTCGCAACAGTCAAAAGCATGCATTGTGCGAAGTTTTGACAAGAACGTGCCGCGTAGGGCGGGATCGAATTTTCTAGAAAATTCGTCCGATTTTTCGCGAAAAATCGCGGCCTAGGCGAATAGGTCGTGGCATAACTCCAGCGCATCGACCAATGCGTCCACGTCTTGCGTTGTGTTGTACATCCCCATCGACGCCCGACAAGTCGCCGTGACGCCCAAGTGATCCATCAGCGGCATCGCGCAGTGGCTCCCTGCCCGCACGGCTACGCCTTTCTTATCCAAAACCGTCGAGATGTCATGCGCGTGCGCCGCACCGTCCAGTGTGAACGAGAAAATCGCGCCTTTGGTCGCCGAATTGCCCTGCACTTGCAGCCAATTCAACCCGCCGAGTTTCGCGTTTGTGTAGTCACGCAGCGCGTGTTCGTGGGCTGCGATATTGTCCATGCCGACGTCCATCATGTAGTCCAGCGCCACACCAAGCCCGATGGTTTGCACGATGCCGGGGGTGCCTGCTTCGAACTTCATTGGGGCGTCATTGTAGTCGACCCCGTCGCGGCGCACGTCTTTGATCATGTCCCCGCCGCCCATGAACGGGCGCATCTCGGCCATGCGCTCTTTGGAGACGTAGATGCCGCCAGAGCCGGAAGGACCGTACAGCTTGTGACCTGTGATCGCGTAGAAATCGCAGCCGATGTCTTGCACGTCCACTGGCAAATGCACGGCGGCTTGCGACCCGTCGACCAGTACCGGCACGCCTTTGGCGCGGGCACCTGTGCAGATCGCTTTGACGTCGACCAGCGTGCCCAGCACGTTGGACATATGCGTGACGGCCACTAATTTGGTTTTGGGGCCAATCGCGTCGATGACCGCTTGCGGGTCCAGATCGCCGTTCGCATCCACATCGACCCATTTGATCACAACGCCTTGGCGTTCGCGCAGGAAGTGCCACGGCACGATATTCGCGTGGTGCTCCATGATCGACAGCACGATTTCGTCGCCCGGCTGCAAGCGCGGCATGGCCCAACTGTAGGCGACCATATTGATGCCTTCGGTTGTGCCGGAATTAAAGATGATCTCATCCTCGGAGCCCGCATTCAGGAACGTCGCCAGCTTGCCGCGCACGCCCTCGTATTTGTCGGTTGCAAGGTTGCTCAGGTAGTGCAGCCCGCGGTGCACATTGGCGTATTCTTCGGCGTAGCCCTTGGTGATCGCGTCGATCACAACCTGCGGCTTTTGCGCAGAGGCCCCGTTGTCCAGATAGATCAGCGGTTTGCCGTTCACTGTGCGTGACAGGATCGGGAAATCCGCACGGATCGCATTGATGTCATAGGTCATACCGGACCTCCTACAAAGGCGGCACCGCCGACGAGCAAAAGTATAAAGCTAAGTCCGAAGACAAAGCCAATGATGGAAACGGCAAAGAGGCCGAACGCTTTGCCCAGACTGTCAAACCCGTGCAGGACATTCAAGAAGTGCATCAGGCACCAAATTTGCAGCCCAAAGCCTACCAGACTGACGAGCGTTGCCACCGCTGGTGCAATCAGCACCGCGAAAAACTGGATCACGACGAGGAATAGAACGATGGTCTGGAACCATGTCATCACCAAAAGGGTGCCGCCGAACGACCCCTTTCCGCCCATCGCAAGCCCTGCATAGTAGAGCACAAAGATGAACACGACCGTCATTGAGCCCATAAAGAGCGCATCGACAAACGGGCTTCCGCCTAGATTGGACAGCATTTCAGGACGACCGGGGATCATGCGTTCAGCCGTGACCAGCATCACCGTCAGGATCGTCACAAGTGCCAACATCATCCAGCCCACAGAATGCGGCACACGTAGCCGCGTGATCTGATCGGCCATATTTGCCGGATCACGTAGCGATTGTCCGATGAGGGTCAGGATAGTGGGCAGATCAAAGCGCATGGGTTTCGCCTTCGGCCACGCGGAAACATTGCGACCAGATGACGAACAGTGCAACGCCCCAGATGACGCCGACGAGATTGGTCGCAGCCCCTGCCCCGATCAGGCCAGCGGTGAGGCCGTGCAGTAGACCGACGGGCGTGGTCGCCAGAAACGCCCAAAACAACGCAAGACGCGCGCTGTAATGTGTGCCTTTTGCCTTAAATATTCTGGCCACCAGATGTGTGATCGCCGCAATGATATAGAGCCCAAGCGGCCAGACGATCAGCATCGCGAAAAACGCGATACCTGCGTTCATCTGGAATTCAGACGCTCCGTCTGGACCCAAAAGCTGAAGCTCTTCGACACGTTTCAGGCGCGGCCATTGCGCGACATAAAGGATCAGACAGGCGGCCATCACATAAGCGATGGCCCTGTCCTCACGTTGTCCATGCGCCAGCAGTTCGCGCATCACAACACGCGGGCTGCGCCATGTGCGCATGATGTCGGTCGTTACGGCCATCAGCCGTGCCGCGCCAACCAGCCTTCAAGCCGGTCGCGCAACTCTTCGGCCAAAGCCTCGTCTGCGATTTCGTCCAACGCTTCGGCCAAGAACGCCAATGTCAGCAAGGTTGTCGCCTGTTGCTCTGGCACACCGCGTGAACGCAGGTAGAACAGCGCTGTCTCGTCAATCGCACCCGTTGTGGACCCGTGTGAACAGGCCACGTCATCGGCGTAGATTTCGAGTTCAGGCTTGGCAAGGAATTGTGCATCCTCGTCCAAAAGCAATGATTGGCTGATCTGGTAGCCATCAGTTTTTTGCGCACCCGCTTTCACAAGGATTTTACCTTGGAAAACACCTGTCGCCGCGTTGCGCAGCACCTTTTTGAACACCTGACGGCTTTCACCGTTCAGCGCGTCATGGGTGATGAACACCGTGTCGTCGTGGTGGAAATCCTTGCCGTCGCCGACACAGACACCACCCACATGCACAACAGCGTCGTCGCCGATGATATCGGCCACAAATTCGTTGCGGGTCATTTTACCGTTCATCGCAAGCGTGAAGGACTTCAGCGTGGCTTCAGTCCCGACACGCGCAAACAGATGCGTCGCAACCGCGCGATTATGCGCACGGCCTTGCGGGCGGACGTGGTGCAGGGTTGCGTTGTCAGCAACATCGGCCTCAAGCACGACATTGCTGCGCGCACCTGGTGTGCCAGTCTCCAACAGCGTCAGTTCTGTACCTGCGTCCAGTTTCACAACATGGTGCAGCACAACATCGGACGCATCCGACGACTGGCGGTAAGAAATATGCAATGGTTTGCTAGGCTTACCCGTCACATGGATACAGACACCATCTGTCGCAAATGCCGTGTTCATGATCGCCAAAGGACGGTCCACAGGGTTCTGACCAGCGGTTTCCAACTGACCATATAGCCCCTGCGCCCAATGCACATCAGCCGCTTGGGCATCAACCAACCGCGTAATTTCAACGCCTTCCAGCGTTGGATCATCGGATGCGTCTGCGTCAAACACACCATCAACAAAGATCAGGCGTACCTTGTCTTTGTCCATAAAGATCGGCGTGTCGGTCCGCAGTGCGTCGCTTGGTGAAACTTCGGTACCCACCAGCAAAGCCGGATCAGTGTAGCGCCAGTATTCGTCGCGTTTATGCGGCAAGCCCATGGCGATCAGACGGTTTAGCGCGTCTTGTCGGGCCGTCGTGGCCCATGCACCGCAGGCGGGGATCGCCATGCCGATCAAACGGTCTTTGGTCGCGTCTGCTTTGATTTGTGGCAAAGCCATTAGGACACCTCTGCCAAGATATCGGCGTAACCGTTGTTTTCAACTTCCAGAGCCAGCTCTGGGCCGCCTGTTTTGATGATACGACCGTTGGCCATGATGTGCACAACGTCCGGTTTGATGTGGTCGAGCAAACGCTGGTAGTGCGTAATCACGAGGAACGAACGGCCCTCGGAACGCAGCGCGTTGACGCCCTCGGACACGAGTTTCATCGCATCAACGTCCAGACCGGAATCGGTTTCATCCAGAACGCACATTTTTGGCGCAAGCATCGCCATTTGCAGGATTTCGTTGCGCTTTTTCTCGCCACCGGAAAAGCCTACGTTGACGGGGCGTTTCAGCATGTCAGCGTCGATTTTCAGCTCTTTCGCACGGGCGCGGACTTCTTTCAGGAAATCGCCAGCGGACATTTCTTCTTCGCCACGTGATTTGCGCTGTGCGTTTACCGCTGTGCGCAAGAATGTCATGTTACCAACGCCCGGAATTTCTACTGGGTATTGGAACGCAAGGAACAGGCCAGCGGCGGCGCGCTCTTCCGGGTCCATGTCGAGCAGGTCAACATCTTCCAATGTGGCGGACCCGTCTGTCACTTCGTAGCCGTCTTTGCCGGACAGCACGTAGGACAATGTAGATTTACCAGAGCCGTTTGGCCCCATGATCGCGTGCACTTCACCAGCGCCGATTTTAAGATCGACACCTTTGAGGATTTGCTTGTCCTCTTCTTCGAGTTGCACGTGCAGGTTTTTGATCTCAAGCATAGTTATCTCCTTGGAAGACGTAGAAAGGCCGCGTCAGGACAGTGTCCTGCGCGGCATGTTCGTGTGATGACGCAGTTGCGCCAGATGTTAGATTGTAATGCTGTTGCCCGCGATGTTCAGCGACATCGGATCGGTTGCAGCGAGAATTTGATCCACAAAGTCCTGCGAAAAGACCATCGCGAATTGATCGGGTGCAAGCCAGACGGCGTTGTGCATCGTCATGGCGGCCAATGCGGCCCCCGCCATATGCCCGACCATGTGTTTGAACGACTTCTGACGGACGATGCCGCCAATCGTAAAGGCCATGACACCCGCCATCCCCAATTCGAAGATCAACGCGTTGGGAACGCTGGGTTTGATGTCCAGAAACGCGATCTGCAAATAGCGGGCCACGATCAGGCACAACGCACCCAAGATCATCGCCATCAACATGCGTGACACCGTCACGGGTGGCGCTTTGCCGTTTGCCAAGATGCGGTCGCGCCCAACCCGTTTGGGAATTTTCATGCCCGTTTCCGGATCCAAGTAAAACGTGTTGCGCGGATTGTTGATGCTCTTGACGCGAGCTTGAAAAATAGCCGTCTGTTCTTGCGTGGCCATGATATGTGACACCTGTCCCGTTTCGTCCCCACGTCTGGCTAGCAGACAAAGTGGGGCGAAAACGGGGCAAGGCCGTGGCCGTGGTGCGGCTATATGTCAGGCAAGTGACAGTCATAATTTAACCGACCGACCCTTCGAGGCTGATCGCAACCAAGGCTTGTGCTTCCATCGCGAATTCCATCGGAAGGGCTTGCAGCACTTCTTTGGCGAACCCGTTGACGATCAAGGCCACGGCCTCTTCTTCGTCCATCCCGCGCGAGCGGCAGTAGAACATTTGATCGTCGTCGATTTTCGATGTGGTGGCTTCGTGTTCAACCCGAGACGAGTTATTCTTCACCTCGATATACGGCACTGTATGCGCCCCGCATTTGTCGCCAATCAGAAGGCTATCACACTGGGTGTAGTTCCGGCTGTCTTTGGCTTTGGGGTGCATCGACACCAGACCACGATATGTGTTCTGCGCCACGCCTGCTGAAATGCCTTTGGATACGATCCGCGACTTGGTGTTTTTGCCAAGGTGGATCATTTTTGTGCCCGTGTCAGCCTGCTGGTGGTTGTTCGCAATGGCGATCGAGTAGAATTCGCCTTGGCTATCGTCACCGCGCAGGATGCAGCTTGGGTATTTCCACGTCACAGCAGAACCGGTTTCAACCTGTGTCCACATCACCTTGGAGCGATCACCACGGCAATCCGCACGTTTGGTCACAAAGTTGTAGATGCCGCCCTTGCCGTCTTCATCACCGGGATACCAGTTTTGAACGGTGGAATATTTCACTTCGGCGTCTTCTTCGATGATGATCTCAACCACAGCGGCGTGCAGCTGGGCTGTGTCACGTTTCGGGGCAGTACAGCCTTCGAGGTAAGACACATAGGACCCTTTGTCCGCGATGATCAGCGTGCGCTCGAACTGGCCTGTATTTTCCGCGTTAATACGGAAATACGTGGACAGCTCCATCGGACAACGAACACCCGGTGGGATGTACACAAACGACCCATCTGAAAACACAGCCGAGTTCAGCGTCGCATAAAAGTTGTCTGACGGCGGGACCACTGTGCCAAGGTATTTCTTGACCAATTCAGGGTGCTTTTCAATCGCCTCTGAAATCGAGCAGAAGATCACGCCAGCTTTTTCCAGCTCTTTCTGGAACGTGGTGCCCACGGATACGGAATCGAACACCGCATCCACAGCAACCTTGCGGCCTTCCTCGGGCATCTCAGCGCCTTCAACACCTGCAAGGATCGCCTGTTCCCTCAAAGGAATGCCGAGCTTCTTGTAAGTTTCCAGCAGCTTGGGATCAACGTCGTCCAACGACTTTGGCTTTTCTTCCATGCTTTTTGGACGGGCATAGTAATAGATGTCTTGGAAATCGATGTCAGGATAGTTGACCATCGCCCACGTTGGCTCTTCCAGACCCTGCCAGCGCTCAAACGCGGACAGACGCCATTCGGTCATCCACTCCGGCTCGTTGTTTTTGCTTGAGATCAGCTTGACGATATCGGTGTTCACGCCTTTAGGGGCGTATTCCATCTCGATTTCGGTTTCCCAGCCGTATTTGTAATTCCCTGACAGCGCAGACACCGCATCTACGGTATCCTGATCCACACCATCTTTGACCTGAACTTCATCCAAAGCTGTCATCGCCTCATCCTTTTCCCTACGGGCATTACGCCGCAGTCATCCGTCGTTTTTTCCGCGTCCATGCATCTGCAAAGCGCAAAATCTCATCTTCCGTCGTGTCAATTCCCAGCGAGACCCGCAAGGAACACGACGCCAATTCATCCGTGTAGCCAAGTGCTGGCAGAACGCCGCCAATCTTGACCTTACCGCTGGAACAGGCCGAGCCCGCAGACACCGCAAATCCAGCTAAATCCATCGCCATCACCTGCGTTTCACCCTTCCAGCCGGGGCTGAGGAAACACGAGGTATTTGGCAAACGCGCAGCATCCTGACCTACAAAGATAGTGTCGGGGGCTGCGTCCTCAATGGCCTTTTCTAGAATATTTCTAAACTGCGCAACCTGATCCCAACGCCCGTCAGTCAAATCTTTTTGAGCTTCCTTAGCGGCAGCTGCAAAACCCGCAATCAAGATCAGGTTTTCCGTGCCGGACCTACGACCCATTTCCTGACCGCCACCCTTGATTTGGGCCGGAACATCAGCGCCCGCAGGCACAACCAAGGCGCCGACACCCTTTGGGCCGCCGAATTTATGGGCTGACAAGATCGCAGCCCCAGCGCCGGACCAATCAAACGCGAATGCAAAACGGCCAAACCCTTGGGTAATATCCGTAACAGCCACGCCATCGACATTTTGTAGCAAACCGGTCTCGGAATTGGCCAGTTGCACAACCGACACCGCAGGATCAGTGACTTGCACAACACCGCCTGCAACAGGCAAACTCGGGTCAATCCACGCCGCAACCGCCGCATGCTCCAATCCAGACCCCACCAGATCACGCCCCGCCAGCGCCAAAGCAGCAGCCTCGGTCGCCCCCGATGTGAACACGATATCAGCACCCGCCGCACCCAAGGTCTCGGACAAATCCGCACGACATTGCTCTAACAACCGCTTGGCAGCACGCCCCTCGGCATGGACCGACGAGGGGTTACCAACCAAATCCATGGCCGCAATCATCGCGGCACGGGCCTCGGCACGCACAGGCGTCGTCGCGTTATGATCCAAATAAACCCGGTTCATGATCTACACATTTTCATTTCGCCAAAACAACTCTCGCCGAAGGCCGCGATTTTTCGCGAAAAATCGTCCAAATTTTCGGGAAAATTTGACCTAGCATCCCTCGTCCACCACTTCGAATAGCGCGGGCACTGCGGGACATGGCGCCAGACCGTTGCCCACAACATCAGACAGGCGCGCTTGGTGTAGGAAAACATAGACGTGGGCGCTCAGCCCTTCCCAGAGACGGTTCGACAGCGATTGCGCCCGCGACCCCGACGCCCCGCCAGAGGCACCTGCCCCTTTGTGCATTGCACTCACGGTCTCGTCGACAGCTGCCAAGATATCAACAACACGAATTTCCGACGCCGGATGCGCCAGCCGATACCCGCCGCCTGGTCCGCGTACAGACAGGACCAGATCAGCGCGGCGCAACTTCACGAACAATTGCTCAAGATACGCCAGCGATATGTCTTGCCGCTTTGAAATCTCGGTCAAATTGACCAAAGCCCCATCCGGCTGCAGAGCCAAGTCAGCCAGCGCGACAACCGCATACCGTCCTTTTGTGCTCAGCTTCATCTCAAAATCCCATCAGGTTAATTACATTGACCTTTCGCAACAGCGCTATTAGGTCAAAACATCAATAACTGGACCATTTGGCCCAAGTTTAGAATCTTTCTAAGGTGACTGAGCGTTTTCGTCAAGAATTCACGTGACGATTTCCACAGCCGCCGCGAACAAAAGACGGATGCATATGCCCGAAGTAATCTTCCCCGGACCAGAAGGCCGCCTTGAAGGCCGCTACCACCCGCAAAAAGACCGCGATGCCCCTATCGCAATCGTTTTGCACCCGCATCCGCAGTTTGGCGGCACAATGAACAACCGCGTTGTTTATAACCTGCACTATGCCTTTTATAAGATGGGCTTTACGGTGCTGCGTTTTAACTTCCGCGGCGTTGGCCGGTCCCAAGGTGAATACGACCAAGGTGTCGGCGAATTGTCCGACGCGGCATCAGCGCTCGATTATTTGCAGTCGATGAACAACAACTCCAAGCATTGCTGGGTTGCTGGTTTCTCGTTTGGCGCATGGATCGGGATGCAATTGTTGATGCGGCGTCCAGAGATCACAGGCTTTATCTCGATTTCGCCGCCTGCGAACATGTATGACTTCAGCTTCTTGGCACCCTGCCCGTCGTCTGGTTTGATCATGAACGGCTCAGCCGACCGCGTGGCCCCGCCACAAGATACCGTGAATCTCGTCAATAAATTGCACGAGCAAAAGGGTATCACGGTCACGCATAACACGATGGAAGGTGCTGGTCACTTCTTTGAAGATCCGCACATGGACCCGATGATCGACACTGTCACGGATTACGTGCGTCAGCGTTTGACCGAAAACACACGGTAAATCATGTCAGAATATACCGACAACACCGCCAACGAGCTTGCCGATCAAGCGCTTGCCGAAGCCGAACTCAGCGGCGACGACAAGATCGTGGACCGGATTGGTGAAATCCTTGGGGCGTCGTCCCAATCACTGGAAGAAGCCTATCTGACCGCAATTCGTGTGCGCCGCGCTGAAAAGCGGGCGCGAACGTTGCTGGCGGACAGTGCGGCGAAACGGGTGGCCGCTGCTGCAGCTGCCGAAGTCTCCGAAGACGGCGCACCTTCAGACGACGATGGTGCAACCGAAATCGCATGATCTACGCCCAAGCTGATTATTTCCGCATTCCCTTGCTCGACGGCCAATTTGGCGTCGGGCAAGTGTTTGAGGTAGCAGCGGGCGACGAAAACGCCCTATTTTGCGGCATATCAACTATCCGCACCGATACGACCACCGATATCGCCCCGTTTGGCTTGTCTGACGTTGTTGCAATGGTCCGTGTGCAGGACACCGCGATTGCGGGCGGCGACTGGCCCTTGGCGGGCTTTGACCAAATCCCCCGTTTTCGTAGTGTGCTGAACTATGATGGCGCGAAAGCGCTGGGTTTTCCCGATATGCCCGTGTTTGAACCTGCTGTGATCGAAGCCTTCACCAACGCTGTGCATGGCCTGTATCCGTGGGACGCATTTGGCCCCCTGTTCGACCAGATCAAACGCAGCGATGTAGACACGCCACCAAAGGCCATCCGATGACAGATCAAACCTCCGCCCGTATCGCCGCACAATTCGCGTTTTTGACCGAAGCGGACAGGCTCAAATCGGTGCTACGCGCAACAAAACTCTGTGACGGGTCGCGGTTTGAGAATACGGGCGAACATTCTTGGCATGTAGCCCTTTATGCGTTGGTGATGGCTGAACATGCCGCCAAGCCAGTTGATGTCAGCCGCGTCATCAAGATGATGCTGATCCACGATCTTGTGGAAATCGACGCAGGTGACACGCCGATCCACAGTGCCGCAGCCCTTGATCCGGCTGTGCAAGCGGCTGAGGAGCAGACGGCTGCTGATCGCATTTTTGGCCTGTTACCCGCCGATCAAGCCGCCGATTTCCGCGCCCTTTGGAACGAATTTGAAGCGGCAAAGACCGACGATGCGATTTTTGCCAAATCCATCGACCGCGTGCAGCCTGTGATTTCGAACCTTGAAACGGGTGGGCAGTCTTGGGTGGACTACGATGTGACCCGTGACCAGCTTGAACACCGTGTTGGTGGTAAAGTCAGTCGCGGCGCACCTGCGCTATGGGCGGCCCTGAAACAGCGGATCGACATGTGGTTTAACGTCCGTTAAAGTCCGCATTCATCAATGAAGTGAACGCATTACGCTGCGAAGCTCTTCCAGAACGCCAAGGTCGCGATCACGCAATCGCCATCGTGGATTAGCGTTTTGCCGCCGAGGCTTGGTTGTGGGTGGATTGGAAAACTGCAAAAGAACGCAAGACCTTATTCGTTGGATATCATCATGATCCGTGCTTTTGGTAAACGTCATCCGCGCAGCATTGCTCTTGTTGCGTTCAGCTTGCTGACGGCGATCTATGTCTTGCCTTACGTCTTTTTGGGCGCGGTTGATGTGACCGAAGGCACCGGCGTGTTGACCTTTGACGCGCTGACTGGCGGGGTCGTTTGGCAGATCGTTTTGACGGTACTTATACTATGTCTGGTGTGGGCCGTGGGTTGGGACGATATCACTGGTCTGCGCGGGCTGCGTGACAAGGCGGGCATGATGTCCGCTTATTGGATCGGCGCCTACCCCGCGATTGGCGCGTTCACCTTTGCCACGGCGTTGTTTTCGGCGGATCACGTGTCAGGCCCGATTGCGGTGATTGTGGTGGTGCTGACGTTGAACCTGTTTGTCGGCATGTCCGAAGAGATTATGTTTCGCGGCATCATCTTTGGCGCGATCCGTGAAAAGCATACGCCGTTCACCGCTGTTTGCGTGTCATCTATCGCCTTTGGCTTTTTGCATCTCGTGAACCTCGGGATGGGTCAGGCGTTTTCGCTAACCGCTTTCCAAGTGCTGAACGCCACCGTGCTTGGTGTATTGTTCTGTGCGCTCCGCCTGCAAACCAATAGTATCTGGCCACCGATCTTCCTGCATATGATCTGGAACAGCTACGTGATGCTAGGCCAAGCTGTAGTCGAATCCAGTGCAGAGCCCCTGCCCGACGCCGCCACCTCTACGCAGCTACAGCCCACAGCCTTGATCCTGCCGCTGCTTGTGCTGCTTGTCGCGGCGTGGGTATTTTACCGTTATACGCGACGTACCGGGCATTCGCTGTTTCGCCACGCGCCAAAATCGACTATGGTTGATACGATACGCGCTTAGCAGCCCGCGCGACCCGCTTTACCCCTAGACACGCGGGTCCAAGAGGCATAGGGCGCAACACTTATCTATCAGCGGAACGCACCTTATGATCTCGACTCTCGCAGCAGCCCTTGAAAAACAAGGCTACGACACCCTCACACCTGTGCAGGAGTCTGTCACCAATCCTGAGTTGGAAGGCAAAGATCTGCTGGTGTCCGCCCAAACCGGCTCTGGTAAGACCGTGGGCTTTGGTCTGGCAATCGGGCCGACCATCCTTTCTGAAGACGGCACTTTCGGCCCAGCCGCGCGTCCTTTGGCGCTATGTATTGCGCCGACACGCGAGCTTGCTTTGCAAGTGAAACGCGAATTGCAGTGGCTTTATGCGGGCGCTGGTGCGACGATTGCATCGACTGTTGGCGGCATGGACTTTCGCGACGAAAAGCGCACGCTGGAACGCGGTGCCCATATCGTTGTGTCCACACCCGGTCGCCTGAAAGACCACATCATGCGCGGCACGTTGGATATGTCCGACATGCGTGCGATTGTTCTGGATGAAGCCGACGAAATGCTGGACCTCGGGTTCCGCGAAGATCTTGAATTTATTCTGGGCGAAGCACCGGAAACACGCCGCACATTGATGTTCTCGGCCACCGTGCCGCCCATGATTGCGAAACTGGCGAAATCCTACCTGCGCGATTCCGTGCGGGTATCCACCGTCACCAAAGAATCCCAGCACAGCGATATCGAATACCGCGCGCTGACATGTACGCAGTACGACGCGGACAACGCGATTATCAACGCGCTGCGCTACTACGATGCGCCAAACGCGATTGTTTTCGCCAACACACGCGCGATGGTCACACGCCTGACGACACGCCTGTCGAACCGTGGTTTCGCGACTGTGGCCCTGTCTGGTGAATTGTCACAACAAGAACGCACCCACGCCTTGCAAGCCATGCGCGACGGTCGTGCGAAGGTCTGTGTGGCAACAGACGTTGCGGCACGCGGGATCGACCTTCCAAACTTGGAACTGGTTATTCACGCTGAATTGCCAACAAACGCTGAAATCCTGCTGCACCGCTCTGGCCGGACGGGTCGTGCGGGTCGCAAGGGTATCTCTGCCCTGATCGTCACGCCAAAGATGCGCCGCCGTGCGGAAAACCTGCTCAAATGGGGCAAGTTGAAAGCCGAATGGGCATCCCCGCCATCCGCTGATGAAGTCAAAGCGAAAGACGAAGAGCGTTTGCTGACGGATGAGGTCTGGTCTTCAGAATTCACCGAAGGCGAAACAGAATTCGCCGCGAAATTGCTGGCCGAACATAGCCCCGAGAAAATCGCCGCAGCTTATTTGCGCCTGTACCAAGGTAAGCAATCCGCACCAGAAGAACTGACAATCGTTGATCCAAACGCCCCTGCTGGCCGCGATTCCCGTGAGCCACGCGAACGCAAAGAACGCGCACCGTTTGGCCCGTCCAAATGGTTCAGCGTTGATGTGGGCCGCGAAGGCAAAGCAGAAGCGCGTTGGCTGTTGCCAATGATCTGTAAAGCCGGCGACATCACAAAGAACGAAATCGGTGCAATCCGTATCCAGCCGCAAGAAACCTTTGTGGAAATCTCTGAAGCTGCTGTGCCGAACTTCCTCAAGGCGGTTGGCGGCGACATGAGCCTCGAAAACCAAGCCAAGTTGACGGCGCTTGACGGACCTCCGCAGATTTCAGAGCGCGGCGCACGGCCAAGCAAGAAAGCCTACCGCGATGACAAACCGCGCGGCGAGTACAAAGGTCGCGATGATCGTGGTCCACGTGGTGACAAACCACGGGGCGACAAAAAGTTCGACAAACCGCGTGATCGCTCGGCACCGCCACCATCCCGTCAGGATGACATGGCCCCTGTTGCACAACCGGGTTCCGACGATACAGCACGCAAGTCACGTCACAAGAAGACCGATTTCAGCAAACCCGCCCGCAAGGATCACGGCGACGCTGTTGTCGCACGCGGCCCAAAGCCGCCGTATAAACCACGCGACGGCGAACGCCCTGCGTACAAAGGTAAATCCGACGGCAAACCGGGTGGCTTTAAAGGCAAACCTGGCGGCGGTGGCAAGCCCGGCGGCTTTAAGAAAGCCGACGATGGCCGTCCTGCAAAGCCACGTGCCTCTGCGAATGATACGTCCAAACGGTTTGTACCGCCGGGTGGAAAACCAGCTGGCCGTAAAGCTCCAGGTGGTAAAGGCGGCGCACAACCACCAAAACGTGGCGGTCCAAAAGCACGCTAATTCGAGCCGCTTACCCGTTTATGTTGCATGATTGTTTCTGTTTTAGGCAGATTCCACGTTTTTGACACACTTCAGACTCGGCAGCGCCACGTTGCCGAGTTATACAGTTTCTATCGGTAGTTTGTTTTCCTGCCGTACGTCTTTGCGATACGTCGCTGAGCCATGTTAATGAGGATTTTGTTATGTTGAATACAACGCCTAAGGATACCCGCCAGACCCCGCCAACGGGGCAGAGTAAGCCTAAGCCACAAACCCCTGTTTATCGCGATTACGCCAGCATTTAAGAATTTCGGGAACGTCAGCGCGTTTTTCCCCCCTTTTCGACGTGCTGACATGCCGATAATGGCCAGTGGTGGTTTGGGTTTTAGTACTCTCCCGTTCTCTCCCACCCCGACCCCACTGGTCCTTTTTTTCCGTCCGGCATAGATTGCCGCCATGGCGAAAATATCCACTATCCGCAATCTTGGTCCTGTGATCGAAACCTCGCTCAATGAGGCGGGAATCATGACGGCTGAAGAGCTGCACGAGATCGGCGCAGATGCGGCCTATCGACGGTTGTTGGAACACGGCACCCGCCCCCATTTCATCGGTTTTTACGTACTGCATATGGCGCTGCAAGGCCGCCCGTGGAACGACTGCAAAGGCGACGAGAAAAAGGCGTTACGGGTGAAATTCGACGCGCTGACCGCGCAAAGTTTCGACGCCAACCGATCCGAACTCGAAGCGTTTCTGGACCGCATTGGCGTCATTGAACCTTAACACCCTATAGATTGCACATGTAAATACCCTTCACATCACGCCAAAAGCATGCTATGTTAACGGCATGAACATACAATATGATATAGACGAGGAACTTCGCCGCCTACGGGTTTTGGCAATGCGCATGGACGCATTATTCTACATTCCCGGCACCCGTATTTCGATCGGTTTGGACAATATCTTGGGGCTAGTGCCTGTTGTGGGCGACCTTGCGTCCGCCGTGCCATCGGTCTGGATGATCCACCGCGCCTACCGCATCGGGGCCACGCCGGGGGCATTGGCCTATATGACGCTGAACATTGTGCTCGACTTTGCGATCGGGTCTATTCCGGTAATCGGCGACGCATTCGACGTTGTTTATAACGCAAACCTGCGCAATTATGCGGCTCTTGAGGCCAATTTGAACAGGCGTGCGGCCCGCGCAAAACCCGTCGGCAATGGGCAATTGCCCCCCAACTCACAGGTGATTTAAATGTTTTGGATCAGATTAATCGTTATCGTCCTCATCCCGCCACTGGGTGTTTTCCTGACCGTGGGCTTGCGCGGCGCATTCTGGTTAAACCTGCTGCTGACCCTGCTCTTCTACATTCCGGGTCTGGTGCATGGGGTCTATATCTTGACCCGATCCCTACCGCCCGAACACAGGTAACCATCAGACACAAAAAAGGGCGCCTCACTGGGCGCCCTTTTCCGTCTACGTCTGAAAAGACTTAGCCAACCAGTTCAAGACCGGAGAAGAAGAATGCGATTTCTTCTGCTGCTGTTTCTGGCGCGTCGGAGCCGTGTACAGAGTTCTCACCGATGGACAGTGCGAATTCTTTACGGATTGTGCCCTCTGCTGCGTCTGCTGGGTTAGTCGCACCCATAACTTCGCGGTTTTTCGCGATTGCGTCTTCGCCTTCGAGAACCTGAACAACGATTGGCTCGGAGATCATGAATTCGCACAATTCGCCAAAGAATGGACGCTCGGAGTGTACACCGTAGAACTGCTGTGCTTGAGCAAGTGTCATCTGGATGCGCTTGGATGCAACAATGCGCAGACCTGCGTCTTCGAATTTCGCAGCGATCTTGCCTGTCAGGTTACGCTTTGTGGCGTCTGGCTTGATGATCGAGAATGTACGTTGAATTGCCATGTCGGGCCTCTTTCAGTGGATGCAGGCGGTCCCTGCGTTGAATTTCTGGCTGGGCAGTAGCATGCAGCGTACCCCTTGAAAAGCGGCGATTGACCCCGCGCCCGCGATCAGGCAAAGCAACCTTATGCTAAAGATATCAGACATCACATATTCCGTCTCTGGCCGCACGCTGGTTGAAAACGCAACAGTCACGATTCCGACCGGTCACAAGGTTGGTTTGGTGGGCCGCAATGGATCGGGCAAGACAACCTTGTTCAAGATCATTCGGGGCGAAATGGTGCTCGACACCGGCTCGGTCGATATCCCAAAAGGTTGGAAAATCGGCGGCGTCTCGCAAGAGGTTCCGGGCAACGAAGTCTCGTTGATCAACACCGTGTTGCGGGCCGACGTGGAACGCGAAGCATTGCTCGCGGAATCCGAAACGGCCACCGACCCTACGCGCATCGCGGACATCCAAACCCGCTTGGCTGATATCGACGCTTGGTCCGCTGAAGGCCGCGCCTCATCGATCCTCAAGGGCCTTGGCTTTACCGACGAAGAACAACGCCAGCCCTGCTCTGCATTCTCTGGTGGCTGGCGGATGCGGGTCGCTTTGGCCGCCGTGCTGTTTTCCGAACCTGATTTGTTGCTGCTCGACGAGCCGACAAACTATTTGGATCTTGAAGGTGCGCTGTGGCTTGAAGCATACCTCGTCAAATATCCACACACCGTTTTGATCGTGTCGCACGACCGCGAACTTTTGAACCGTTCCGTGGGCGGCATCCTGCATCTCGAAGACAAGGGCCTGATCTACTACACAGGTACTTACGATATGTTCGCCAAGCAACGTGCTGAAAAGCGGGCGCTTTTGTCGGCTGCGGCGAAAAAGCAGGACGCGAAACGCGAACACCTGCAAGCCTTTGTGGACCGCTTCAAAGCCAAGGCATCCAAGGCGAAACAGGCCCAATCCCGCGTGAAAGCGCTAGAGAAAATGGAAACCATCCGCGCACCCGAAGACGTGGCGCGGACCGTGTTTACCTTCCCGAAGCCCGAAGAATTGTCGCCGCCGATTATCGCGACTGAATCTGCGGCTGTGGGTTACGGCGACACGATCATTTTGCACGACCTGAACCTGCGCATCGACCAAGACGACCGCATCGCGCTTTTGGGCCGGAACGGCGAAGGGAAATCCACTCTTTCCAAGATGTTATCAGGCAGACTTGATGTTGCGCGTGGCAACATGGTGACGTCCAACAAACTGCGCATTGGCTTCTTTGCCCAGCACCAAGTCGATGAATTGTATATCGACGAGACGCCGCTGCAGCACCTTTTGCGTGAACGCGCTGAAGAAGGTCAAGCACGGCTGCGGGCGCGTCTCGCGGGCTTTGGCCTTGGCGCAGATCAAGCCGATACCGAAGTGGGCCGCCTGTCCGGTGGTCAAAAAGCGCGTCTGTCGCTGCTGCTTGCCACCCTGCCCGCGCCGCATTTGCTGATCCTCGATGAGCCGACAAACCACCTCGATATCGAATCGCGCGAGGCCTTGGTTGACGCGCTGACCGCCTACACGGGCGCTGTGATCTTGGTCAGCCACGACATGCACCTGCTGTCGATGGTCGCGGACCGTCTATGGTTGGTCAAAGACGGCCATGTGACGTCCTACGACGAAGATCTCGAAACATACCGTAAGCTTTTGATCACGCCGGAAAAACCAAAGGTTGCGGAAAAGCCAAAACCGAAACCAAAGGTTTTGACCCGCGATGAACTGTTGGCACTGAAATCCGACGTTCGCAAATCCGAAGAGCGCGTCAAGAAAATCAACGACATGCGTGACAAGCTTGCCAAGAAACTGGCCGATCCCGTACTTTACGAGGAAGGTCGCAAAGGCGAGCTGGAAACATGGAACAAAAAGTACGCAGAGGTCATGAATGGCCTTGAGCGCGCCGAAGCCATGTGGATGCAGTCCCTTGAAAATCTCGAAAAAGCGCAGAAGTCTTAGGGACACCACTCGCTTCTTTGGCTTTCTTTAAATCCCCGCCGGAGGCTCCCGCACTCACAAAAGGTAGCTCATGTCAGATTTACCCGCCCTCATCGCCGCGTTCACCACCCTGTTTGTGATCATTGATCCACCGGGCACAACGCCGCTGTTTCTGGCGCTAACCCAAGGCATGACACCTGCGCAGCGCCGGATCATCGCGATCCGTGCGATCGTGATTTCGTTCGCGCTGATGATCGCGTTCATCCTGATCGGCGAGGCATTGCTGGGCTTTATCGGCATTTCGATGCCCGCGTTCCGCATCGCAGGCGGTATTCTGCTATTCCTCACCGCCCTTGAGATGTTGTTCCAGAAGCGCCAAGCGCGGCGCGAAGATAACGCCAACGAGGCCGCAATCGAACACCAAGACGACCCGTCCGTGTTCCCTCTCGCCATGCCGCTAATCGTGGGTCCTGGGGCCATCACGACGCTGATCTTGCTGGCTGGCGAAGCGAAAAGTTTTACCGATTTTGCGTCTATCGTCGGTGTGGTCGCTGCCGTGTTGATCTGCTTGCTTGGCTTCCTGTTCGCCTCGAACCTCGTTGAACGCGCCTTGGGCAAGACTGGATTGAACATCGTGACCCGTCTTTTGGGCATGCTTTTGGCCGCGTTGGCGATCCAATTTGTACTCGATGGTATCAGCCAGTCTTTTGGGATCGGGCTTTAGTCCCTATATCAATGACATGAATACAGATCAGATCATGCAACTGGCCTACCTCGGCTTGCTCGGAGCGGCCATTGTCGGCTCGTATATTTTCGCGAACAAAAACAACCTTGGCAAAGTCGCGCAACAGGCTGCGATCTGGGGTATGATCTTTGTTGGTGTCATCGCCGCCGCTGGGCTTTGGGGCGATATCAGCCGCGATATTGCACCACGTCAGTCCATCGCGGGCTCTGAAATCGTGCTGCCGCGTGCAAACGACGGCCACTACTACGTGACGCTGGATGTGAACGGCACCGATGTGGATTTTGTTGTGGATACAGGGGCTTCTCAGGTGGTCCTCACCCAAGATGATGCCCGCCGCATCGGATTTGCCCCCGACGATCTGCGCTATCTCGGCATTGCCCGTACAGCAAATGGACAAGTCCGCACCGCCGCTGTGAAACTGGATCAAGTCACCCTTGGTCCCTACACCGACACCGGTTTGCGGGCGACAGTGAACGAGGGGCAAATGGATATGTCACTGCTTGGCATGACGTACCTTGGGCTTTACGACAGTATCTCGATCACCGATGGTAAATTTATTCTGTCGCGCTAAAGGAACCGTCATGATCCGTTTATTCCTCGTCTGTGGCCTGCTGACCTTGGCGGCATGCGCTTCCGCGCCCACCGCCTTGCCAGAAGATTTCAACGCCGACTTCGCGTTCTAGCGTAGCGCGTCCATCGTCGCCTTCAGCGCCCGCCCAAAGATCGCGATATCCGCACCGATCCCGACGAATCCAACGCCGCGATCCGCGTAGTAGCGGCTACGATCGGTCGCAAAGGTTAAAATACCTGAAATTTTGCCAGCCGCGTGGATGCGATCAATCATATGGTCAATCGCGGCCAGCACGTCTGGGTGATCCGACTCGCCCGGATAACCCATGTCCGCCGACAGATCTGCAGGCCCGATGAACACGCCGTCCACGCCTTCGGCCCCCGCGATAGCATCAATATTCGCCAGCGCCGCCGCACTTTCCGCCTGCACCAAGAGACAGACCTGCGCATCGGCCTCGCGCACGTAATTGGGCATATTCCCGTAGTTCGACGCCCGCGCAATAGACGCGCCCATGCCGCGCATCCCGTGCGGTGGATAGCGCATCGCACGGCCCATCTCGGTCGCTTGCTCGCCTGTGTCGACCATCGGCACGAGCACAGTTTGCGCCCCAATATCAAGGACTTGCTTAATCATCCAAGGCTGTGCATCTGCGACGCGCACGACTGCATGCGTTGGCGTAGTGGCCAATGCTTGAAGCTGCGGCACCATATCCGACAGCGTCTGTGGCCCATGTTCGCCGTCGATCAGACACCAATCAAAGCCGCTATGCCCCGCGAGTTCTGCCACCACATGCGATCCGGTATTCAACCAAATGCCGTATTGCGTGTCGCCCGCCAGCATCGCAGCCTTCAGGCCATTTTCAGGAACGTTCATGATCTACCTCGTGATATTTTGCCGCCATGCAGCCACAGACCTGCGCCAGTGGCAAGCCGTGACCCACTGCGTTTGGGAAAACAGGCTAGGCACATTCGGCCCCATGACTTATGCAAACAGCGACATTGCACGAATCTCGCAACCATAATGCAAGGACAACATCATGAATTTCAGCCGCGCAGACTTTCCTGATGATTTCGTTTTTGGGGCAGCGACAGCAGCCTACCAGATCGAAGGCCACGCATTTGGTGGCGCCGGATCGACCCATTGGGACACGTTTTCGGCGACCCAAGGCAACGTCTTTCAGGCGCATAATGGCGCCGTCGCCTGCGATCATTATCACCGCTACGAGGCCGATCTGGACCTGCTGAAAAACGCAAACATGGACGCCTACCGCTTTTCCACAAGCTGGGCGCGGGTGCTGCCTGAAGGGCGCGGTGCAGTGAACCAAGAGGGCTTGGATTTCTATGACCGTCTGGTTGATGCGATTCTGGCGCGCGGTTTGAAGCCGTTTCAGACGCTGTATCATTGGGAAATGCCGTCTGCGCTGGCTGATCTTGGTGGCTGGACAAACCGTGATGTGACGCAGTGGTTTGGCGATTTTACCGACGTGATCATGGACCGGATCGGCGACCGTGTTGAGAGTGTCGCGACCCTGAACGAGCCGTGGTGCGTCGCTTATCTGTCGCATTACATCGGCCACCACGCGCCCGGTTTGCGCGACATTCGTGCCACCGCCCGCGCCATGCACCACGTCAATTTGGCCCATGGCGAAGCGATGACCCGTCTGCGTGCCCGAGGTCAGAAAAACTGTGGGATCGTGCTGAATTTTGACCGCTCTGTCCCTGCCGATGACACGCCTAGCGCATTGGCCGCGGCGGATGTGCAAGACGGGATCAACAATCGTTGGTTTATCGAGGCGATCAGCAAGGGCACCTATCCGGACGTTGTTTTACAAGGTTTCAAGGGACATATGCCCAAAGGCTGGCAGGACGATATGGCGCAGATCAGCCAACCCATCGACTGGCTCGGCGTCAATTATTACACGCGTCATCTAATCGCTGAAGACGCGGGTGAAGTTTGGCCGGCGACGAAAAACATGGACGATCCGCTGCCAAAAACAGGCATGGATTGGGCCATTCATCCCGAAGGGCTGCAGTATTTTCTGAACCGTCTCGCTGCGGATTACGTCGGTGATTTGCCGCTATATGTGACCGAAAACGGCATGGCTTGGGATGATGAAATCGCCGACGGGGCTGTGTCTGATCCGGTCCGCGCGGATTTTGTGAACGACCATATTCTGGCAACAAAAGATGCGATTGCGCAGGGTGCGAACGTCAAAGGCTTTTTCTACTGGTCGCTTTTGGATAATTACGAATGGGCCTTTGGTTATGACAAACGATTTGGTATCGTTCACGTAGATTATGAAACACAGGTGCGCACGCCTAAGGCGTCGTATAACGCGCTGGCAACGGCATTGCGTCGCAACCGCTGAGACCAGATTTATGACACATCCCCAAAACAAATATGCGCTGGTCACGGACATCGGTGGCACCAATACGCGGGTCGCGCTTGCTGACGGAACGCGGGTTCTGCCCGAGACAATCCGGCGCTACGCCAACATGAACTTTGCGGGCTTAGAACCTGTTTTGCAAAGATATTTTTCAGAAGAAGGTGATGTCGCACCCATCGCTACCTGCGTCGCAGTGGCAGGTCCCGTCCAAGACGGGCAAGCCAAAATGACCAACCTCGATTGGACAATGACAAACGCATCGCTGGCCGCCGCGACCAAAGCGCCGACCGTTGCGATTTTGAATGATCTGCAAGCGCAGGGCTATGCGGTCGGGCATATTGCCGCTGAGAACCTTGATACGGTTCTGGATGGTCACGCGGCGAAAGCGTCTGCTGCGAAATTGGTTGTTGGGGTTGGCACCGGATTTAACGCCGCCCCCGTGATCGAAAGCGCTTCTAGGCGTGTTGTCCCGCCATCCGAGAGCGGTCATGTGACACTGCCGACGCTGTCGCCGGCCGACCAAGACCTCGCTGATTTTGTGGCGCAAATTCATGGGTTTCCATCTGTGGAAGACGTCCTGTCCGGCCGCGGCATTGAGAATGTTTACCGCTTTGTCACCACGCAAAAGGGCACACCCGCACAAATGAAGGCGCAGGCGATCATGGCTGCTTGCGATGCGGGCGACGCCGTTGCGTTGGAAACTGTGGCGATTTGTGTGCGCATGTTGGGGGCCGTCTGCGGCAACTTGGCGTTAACGGTGTTGCCGTTTGGTGGGATCTATTTGGTTGGTGGCGTGTCGCGTGCCCTTGCTCCGCACCTCGAAAAATTCGGATTTGCCGCAGCATTCCAAGACAAAGGCCGCTTTGCCAACTTCATGCAGCAGTTCCCGATTTCCGTAGTCACTGACGATTACGCCGCACTGACGGGGTGCGCCGCCTACCTCGCGCAGATGGATTAATGTAACTGCCCCTGCACCGTATTTGTCAGGTCGTTTAATGAGAACGGTTTGGGCAAGAACACAGAGTTCGGTATTTTCGTTTTGCCGTCGCCGAACGCATCCTCGGCGTAGCCGGAGACAAAGACGACCTTTGTATCCGGCCTGTCGCACAAGGCTTCGCGCACCCAGGTTGGGCCGTCCATGCCGGGCATAATCACGTCCGTCACAAAAATATCGACATTCAAATCGGGGTCGGACAGCAGTTGCAACGCGGCCTCGGCGCATTCCGCTTCGATCACTGTGTAGCCACGCAGACGCAAGGCGCGGGACGCAAAGGCCCGCACTGGTGCCTCATCTTCGACCAACAGGACCACACCGTCCGACGTGGAGGTCAGCGGCGTCGGAACCGGCGCTTCGTGTTGAATGACATCGGCGATGGGCGCGTCGTGATGCGGGAATAACAGCGAAAATTGCGTGCCGCGCCCAACTTCGCTATCCGCGAAAATGTAGCCGCCGGTTTGTTTGACGATGCCGTAGGCTGTCGACAGGCCGAGGCCGGTGCCTTCGCCAAGACGTTTGGTGGTGTAGAACGGCACGAAAATCTTGGACATGATTTCGGGCGGGATACCTTTGCCTTCGTCAATGACCTTTACCACGACATATTCGCCCGCAGGCACGAAAGCTCGGTCGCGTTCGATTTCACGGTCAAGGACGAGGTTCTCGGTGACAACTTGGATCGTCCCGCCGTCCGGCATGGCGTCGCGCGCATTTACAACGAGGTTCATAAGCACCTGTTCCAGCTGCCTTTTGTCAGCTTTTATCGGTGACAGATTTGGATCGTGGTTCAACGTGAGCGTTACTTTTTCCCCAACCAAACGGTTTAGCAGATGCGTCAAATCAGAGAGCGTATCGCGCAGATCGACGATCTCTGGTTGCAGATTTTGCTTGCGTGAAAACGCGAGTAATTGTCCGACAAGACTGGCCGCACGGTTTGCATTTTGATGAATTTGTAGCAGGTCGCTATAATCTTGATCGCCTTGGTCATGGCGCAGCAACAACAGGTCGCAATGCCCTGATATCGCGGTCAAAAGATTGTTAAAGTCGTGCGCCACGCCACCTGCCAACTGGCCAATTGCATGCATTTTCTGGCTTTGCACAAACTGTGCTTCGAGCGATTTCAACTCGGTCACATCGTTCAAAACAGCGATCAAATGCGCGTCATTATCAACGCCGACCGCGTTCAAGGTCACTTGGATTACGTGGTCTTGACGATCACCTTTTCCTTGCAGGAACTGCGATGCTTGCCCTTCTTTGTTCTCGAATATTTCTTTGACCCAATCGTCAACCGGACGCCCAAGCCCGTCGAGCATTTCCGTCATGCGGCGGTTTTCGGTGGATTGCACGCCCAACAACATCCGCGCCTCGCGATTGGATTCGAGGATATCGCCTTTGCCGGATACTTTCATAAGCGGTACGGGCAGGTCTTCAATCACGCTCCAGCTGGTGGATACTTGTTTTTCCGTCCACGGCCCGATTGTTGTGGGTGGCGCTGGTAGCGCGTAGATTTCGCGGCGACCGGGGCCGCCTGACACCTCGGCCACGATGCAATCGACGGTGCCGCCGGTGGTCTTTATGCGGTGTAGATCGCCGGACCGGATCGGATCAGGCCCAAAAACATCTGAAACGGCGCGCGGTCTGCTTTCCAATAACCGTCGAAATGCATCGTTCAGAAACAGGATCGCCCCGCTTTTGCCGACAGTCATCATCGGCAAGGATAGCGTCGCGGACGCCCGTTCGGTTTTCGCGCTGGCCTGTGCAAGGTCGTCAAAGCGCCACAAGAACATCATTGGGCCGACGCGCGCCACGGACAGGCGGTATTGCCCTGCGCGCGTGACGATATCCTCGCGGGCAGAGGCCATCGTGATCGCCCGAGATTGCAAGCGGTACAGCACCGCATCGGGGTTCGCGATCACAGTGGCAAGCCGCGCCGCCAAAGATTCGTCTGTTGTCTCGGTAAATCGTTCGTTTGCCGCGTCGTTTGCGTAGGCGATCACGCCGTCAACATCGGTCAGAAACGCGGGGTTCAGGTCGTTGCTAACCAGTAATGGCACGGCTTCGCTCAGTAGTCGTTGCCTCAAAAACACCCGCCGCCGCGCTAAAATGCCCATGACCGCCAAGATGCCCAGCGTGATTGCGGACACCATAAGTGCAAGTTCCACCACGAGGTCCGGCACCATGAATGATGCCCCCAACAGGAACGGGATTGGGAACGCCAAAAGGACCGGATGCATCGAATGCGCCCAAAAGCTTTCAAACCCTAAAGGTCGCTTTGCATTCGCTGTCACGCGGATCCCTTCCCGATTCAATCTTCTACCTAAGTATCAAATCCAAATTAACTAAAAGTTAACAGAAGTTTTCGCGTTCCGCTTCTACTCAGATTTAGTGAGTTTACATAAGAAAAAGCCATCCGAGGTGTCGCTTGGCAACAATCGCAACGTGTCTTGCGCGGTCCAGTCGGGGTGGTTTTCGGTGAACCGTGTGATAACCGCGTCGTTCTCGTCCGAGAACACCGAACAGGTCATGTAATAAAGCGTCCCGCCGGATTTAACGTAGCGTGCCGCGTCTACAATAACTTCGCCTTGTAGTGTGTTGAAGTTGCTTAACTTCTCAGGCGTGAACAACCACTTTTCCTCGGGATTGCGCCGCCATGTGCCACTGCCGCTGCACGGTGCATCTGCAATCACGACATCATAGATTGCCGTCAGCGCATCAGTCGTCACAACGTCGATTTGCACGCCTGCGCGGTCTGCACGGGGTTCGATATCTTTGGTCCGCTGCGTCGCCACGTCGTGCGCCGTCACGGCACAGTCAAATTGGTCGGCAATCGCGAGCGCCTTGCCGCCGCCACCTGCACAATAATCCAGCACCTGTGCCCCATTTGGCACGTCCATCGTTGCGACCGCGATCTGCGATGCCGCGTCTTGGACTTCGACCAAGCCGCTCTCGAAGGCCTCTGATAGCTTCACGCGGCGCGGGTTGGTGTCGACCTGCAAGCAGCCTTCCTGCGTGGGGTGTGCGCTGACGGTGATGTTCTCGGCGGCGAGCGCGGCAATCGCGTCCGTCACCGTTCCGCGCCGTTGGTTTACCCGCAGATAAAGCGGTGCGCGATGGCGCAACGTCTCGGCGGCAGCGACCGCTGCGTCGCCCAGATCGGCTTGCCACACAGGCCAGAGCCATGCGGGTAGATCAACTGCGTCGTGGTCTGAAATTCCGGGGTTTGCGGCCAGATGTGCCGCCTCGTCGTCGGTCAGCGCGTCTGGCGCGTGACCTTCGCCTGTAAACATCGCTGCCGGATCGCCGCCGTCGCTGGCAAACAGACCGATCATTAAGCCGCGTCCCGTCAAGCTACCGCCAAGTGCCGCACATGATCCGCGTTTGCGCAGCGCATCAAACACCAGATCGCGCAGAGCCGCGCGGTCTTTGGAGCCTGCAAAGCGGCTGTTACGCCCCCAATCGGACAGGGCTGTTTCAGCTGTCCGGTCTGTCAGGATATCATCAAGTACGGTGATCGCAGCAGCGACGCGGGCGGCAGGTGTCATCAGGTATCCGATATATTATGTGGGTGATATCCACGCCAAATATCTATCTGGCGTGGATATGCTTCCGGACCTAACCGATCCGATAGTTCGGGGATTCGCGCGTAATCTGCACGTCATGCACGTGGCTTTCTTTCAGGCCAGCACCGGTGATTTTCACAAAGTTACAACCTTTTCGCATCTCGGCCACGGTTGCGTTGCCGGTGTAGCCCATTGCTGCCCGCAAGCCGCCCACAAGCTGATGCACCACGGCGGAGGCGGACCCTTTGTAAGGCACCTGTCCTTCGATGCCTTCTGGCACGAGCTTGTCGCTGGCTGCGTCTTTTTGGAAATACCGATCCGCTGATCCGCGCGCCATCGCGCCGAGCGACCCCATACCACGGTAGGATTTGAACGAACGACCTTGGTACAAGATCACTTCGCCCGGGCTTTCGTCCGTGCCTGCGATCATGGACCCGACCATTGCACAGGACGCACCAGCGGCGATTGCCTTGGCGAAATCGCCCGAAAACTTAATGCCGCCGTCCGCGATCACTGGAATGTCGCCCGCTGCTGCGGCGCAATCCATGATGGCCGTTAGCTGTGGGACACCGACGCCTGCAACCATACGTGTGGTACAGATTGATCCAGGCCCGATGCCGACTTTGACAGCGTCTGCGCCTGATCCGATCAATGCGGTTGCCGCCTCGCCTGTGGCGATGTTGCCTGCAACGATCTGCACGTCGCCTGCGATCTTCTTGGCGCGTTCTACGGCCAATGCGACGCCTTCGGAATGCCCGTGCGCTGTGTCGATCACGATCATATCAACGCCTGCATCAATCAACGCTTCGGCCCGTTCAAAGCCGCTATCACCTACACCGCAGGCCGCAGCAGCCCGCAGCCGTCCGAGTTCGTCTTTACATGCAATCGGGTTCAGCACTGCCTGTTCGCTGTCTTTAAGCGTCAGAAGGCCCGTTAGGTTGCCAGCGTCGTCGGTAATCAAGAGTTTCTCGATCCGGCGGGCTTGCATCAAGGAACGTGCTTCGTCCAAATCAGCGGGTTCGCGCAGAACGGCCAGATCATCGGATGTCATCATCACGCTGACCGGCGTATTTTCATCTTGTGCAAACCGCATGTCACGGTTCGTAACGATGCCAACAACGCGCCCGTCTGGACCCACGACAGGAAAACCTGTGATCCGGTAGCGTTCCATCAAGGACCGCGCATCGGCAAGCGTTTGGTTGGGCGTCAGTGTCACTGGATTGTAGACCGTACCAGAGACAAAGCGTTTGACGCGCCGGATCTCTTTGGCTTGCTCAGCGATGCTAAGGTTTTTATGAACCACGCCCATGCCGCCTGCCTGCGCCATGGCGATTGCCATTTTGGACTCGGTCACTGTGTCCATTGCAGAGGACAGTAGCGGTATGTTCATCGATATGGATTTTGTGACCTGTGTGCGGGTGTCCGCAGTTGACGGCAGCACACTAGATGCCCCCGGCACAAGTAGTACATCATCAAAGGTCAGCGCCTCGCGAATCTCCATCGTCGTCTCCTTGGACATGGCATCGTTTGACACGGCCCTATCGCATGGTTGTGACCTAATCAAAAGAGGCAAAACGGGGAATGTCGCTTGTAGCGACTGCATTTACCGCCCATCAACGCTGGATGAACGCAAACGACCCAGTGAAACCAGACGTGAAACAGCGCCCCTCGTGGCGACGTGCAATCTGTTGGGTTGCTGGATTCGGGCTCTGTGTTTTTGTGCTGCATCTGATTTTGAATTGGTCGATGGATTTTGTCAGCGGGATGAACGCGATGTCCGGGTCCGGGGCGATGATCGGGCTAATCGCGGTGAGTTTGGTTATTTACGCCTTGCTGATTGCGACACCGTTTATGCCGGGGATTGAGGTCGGAATCGCGCTGTTGATGCTCAAAGGCGCATCGGTGGCCCCGTTTGTTTATCTTGCGACCGTCGTGGGGTTGATGCTGGCCTATGTGGTCGGACAGACAATTCCGTTGGCGTGGTTGCATAAGGTCTTCCGCGATCTGAGATTGAAGAAAGCCTGCGCGTTTATCGACCGGATCGCGACAACGCCCCCTGCCGAACGGCAAGCCGCCCAACGCGCGCTGCTGCCTGCGTGGCTGGCAAAGCTGACGATTGACTACCGCTATGCGACGATTGGACTGCTGCTGAACGTGCCCGGTACGTTTGCAATCGGCGGCGGTGGCGGCATCCTGATGGCCGCAGGTCTGTCGCGCCTGTTCAGCGGCTGGGCGATCTTCGTAACGCTGCTGGTGGCCACCCTGCCCGTGCCGTTGGTGGTTTGGGTGATGGGGGTGTCGGTGTTGGGGGGCTGACCGACGCCGATACTGCTAAAATGCCGTTCCACATAATCATTATGACGGTATTGGCCATTCACGCCGCCCCGCCAACGCGGTAGCCTGTGGCTAACAATACAGGCGGCACCATGACCAAAGATCCTCTCGTTATTTTCACGCCTTCGGGCAAGCGCGGTAATTTTCCGGTGGGCACACCGATCCTGACAGCGGCGCGCCAGCTTGGCGTTGATCTGGATTCTGTCTGCGGCGGACGTGGGATTTGCTCAAAGTGTCAAATTGCGCCGTCCTTTGGGCAGTTTTCGAAACACGGGGTGACGGTGGCGGATGATGCCTTGTCCGAGTGGAACAGTGTTGAGCAGCGCTATGATGACATTCGCGGCTTGGCCAAGGGGCGGCGTTTGGGCTGTCAGGCCAAGGTGCAAAAGGACGTGGTCATTGACGTGCCCGAGACCAGCCAAGTCCACAAACAGGTCGTGCGCAAACGCGCAGAGGCTCGCGATATCACGCTGAATCCGACCACGCGGCTCTATTACGTTGAGGTGGAACAGCCCGACATGCACGACCCGTCTGGTGATCTGGAACGGCTGATCGCGGCGCTGCGGCACGATTGGGATTTACCCGACCTAGAGGCTGATTTGACCGTGCTGAAGGCGCTGCAACCTGCGCTGCGCAAGGGCGAATGGAAAGTCACTTGCGCCGTGCATTTGGGCGATGACACGTTTGCGCCTAGGATCATGCAGGTCTGGCCCGGCTACTTTGAAGGTGCGATTTACGGGCTGGCGGTGGACCTTGGGTCGACCACAATTGCGGCCCATTTGTGCAATCTACACAGCGGCGAGGTTGTGGCCTCGTCTGGCATCATGAACCCGCAAATCCGTTTCGGCGAAGACCTGATGAGCCGCGTCAGCTATTCGATGATGAACGCATCCGGCGCGGACGAGATGACCACCGCCGTGCAGGAAGGTATGAACGCGCTTTTCACCCAGATTGCCTCTGAAGCACAGATCGACCGCAACCAGATCATGGACGCGGTGTTTGTGTGTAACCCAGTGATGCACCACCTGTTTTTGGGGATCGACCCGTTCGAATTGGGGCAAGCGCCTTTTGCTTTGGCCACATCGGAATCCCTGTCGCTGCGCGCGATAGAGCTGAACCTCAACATCCACCCCGCCGCCCGCATCTACATCCTGCCCTGCATCGCCGGACACGTGGGCGCGGACGCGGCTGCGGTAGCATTGTCAGAGGCACCGGACAAATCCGAAGACCTCGTTTTGGTCGTCGACGTGGGAACCAACGCGGAAATCCTGCTGGGCAACAAGGACAAGGTGCTGGCCTGTTCGTCCCCCACCGGACCCGCGTTTGAAGGCGCACAGATCAGCAGCGGCCAACGGGCAGCCCCTGGCGCCATTGAACGTGTAGAAATCGACACAGTGACAAAACTGCCAAGGTTCAAAGTTATCGGGTCCGACCTCTGGTCCGACGATCCGAACTTCGCAGAAGAAACGGCAAGCACAGGCGTCACGGGCATTTGCGGCTCTGGCATCATCGAAATGGTCGCAGAAATGCGGATGGCGGGGATTGTGGACGCGCCCGGCTTGATCGGCACGGCAGAGCAAACCGGATCGCCGAACTGCTTCACCGATGGCCGCACGCAAAGCTATCTCGTGCATGATGGCACCGCGACAGGCGGACCGAAAATCACGGTCACAAACCGCGACATCCGCGAAATCCAGATGGCTAAGGCAGCACTTTATTCCGGCGCACGTTTGCTGATGGATAAATTCGAAGTGGACCACGTGGACCGCGTCGTCCTCGCGGGGGCGTTTGGCGCGCATATCTCGCCCAAACACGCGATGGTGTTGGGGATGATCCCAGACGCGCCGCTGGACAAGGTTACGTCAGCAGGCAACGCGGCTGGCACAGGCGCACGGATCGCGCTGCTGAACCGCGACGCACGGGCCGAGATCGAAGAAACCGTGCACAAAATCCACAAGATCGAAACCGCGATTGAACCGCGGTTCCAAGAGCATTTTGTGAACGCATCGGCCATTCCCAACGCGGTTGAGCCGTTCCCGATCCTGAACTCCATCGTCACGCTACCCACCGCCACGCATAATACGGGCGGCGGCGAAGACGGTGGACGCAGGCGCAGACGGCGCGGCTAGGCTTAAGCGCGTAGACTTAAACCGGCATATTATCGAACCGGTCTTCGAACGCATCGCGCTCTAGCGCTGCATTGAGCCTCGATAAACGCAGTGGCACCTGCTGCCCCTGCGCTTTGATTCCATGGACCATTTTTTTAACGATAGGGTAGTACTGCAAGCGGTCCTGTAGGGTCGCATTGTGAATTTTCGTCTCGATACCAGACACTTGGTCTTCCATGTCGTTGTGCATCTTATCACCTCCCAGTTGATCGGACCGCCCCTCCGCAGCCCATATACACAACCAGAGCATAGCATAGATCAGGCCGTGATGGGTTAATATCTGGCGAAAAGGTTCGCGCAAATTGGCGCAACTCCGCTTGACGCGCCCCAGAGCCCCGCGTAAATCAGTCCCAGCGCGCGGGTATGGTGAAAAGGTATCACGAAAGCTTCCCAAGCTTCAGTTACGAGTTCGATTCTCGTTACCCGCTCCACGCTAAACCCCTTGTAAAATAACGATAAATCCGCATTATACGCGACAAGACAGACAGGTCCTGCTGGGAAGAAACGGGAACATCTGGGGCGGTATTTGACCTAGACCCCCAGACTTTTCCCCAGACCTGAAACGGTAGCCAGCAGTCATAAGAGTTTGCCATAAGACTTCAGAAATACTGAAGCATCGTCAGTCGGCTTGATACACCGCGCCCCACGCAGCAGTGTCACGCTCACTAATGCGGCAAGGCCACCGGCAACCACGTTAAAGCAGGCTGCGCCTACTTTTTTGGACGCATGCAAGATTGCTCGTTGCACTCATTTTTCTTCTCAATTAGGCTTCTCGATTAATCTGCGCGCGTCCAAAAATCCGCTGTGTACCCTTTTCCCAAATCAAGTAATATGCGATCCCAAGCAACAAGCTAGCCACAACTCCAAAAATCAATCCAGATAACCAACCAGTGGATATTCTGGATGTAATCGATAGTAATGGATTGTGGATTAAGTAAATCGAGTACGACGCTGCACCAACAAAAACCAATACCCGAGGTACTCGCAATCGCCCCTTCAACTCGGATTGTGCCATCAACAAGATAAATCCAGCGAGCCCCATTCCGAAAAACACACTGTATTCTCGGTCAGCCCCCAAAGCGAAAAAGGCCGCGATCGGCGCAGACGCCACGAGTGCAAGAAACGGTATACGTATTCCTGAAATAAAGACGTGGGCAGCAAGTACGCCCATGTTAAATTCCAAATTGATTAACGAAAAAAGGAACTGCATCGGTCTCGGAACGTCTACATCTAACACTGCTATTAATACTATGCTTAACGACCACAAAATCAAACCAGCGCAAATGCGATTGAACGAAAGCAAAAGCGCGAAAATCATATAAAAAACAAGTTCGTGCTGCAATGTCCAAGCTACGCTGAGTGCCGGTGCTTGCCAGCTGGGAAGGAGCGTGAGTGTAGCCCACCACCCCCATTCTCGATCGCTAGCACTTAGCGCCGGAAGCAAAGTGTAAATGACAGCAATCGCGATACCTACAGGCAGGTAGGGTACAAATATTCTCTTGATCCTTCCTACAGCAAAACGCCGAGGATTGGCATCTTTTCCAAAGCTGGAATAATAAATAATGAATCCTGATAGTACAAAAAAGAAATCTACCCCTAGATAACCGAAACTGAACAACGCAGTTAAAAATACAGGCATGTGCCCGAAAAACGCACTTACACTTGCACCAGCATGATGAAAGACAACGGCGGTGGCGGCGATACCCCTACCAGCTTCAAGGCAGTTAATTTTCATATTGCTTTATTCTCAATGATTGATCGCTTTATATTGAATGCATATGCACTTAAATCAAAACGTAATACAGCCAATTTTGAAACCAAACTCAGATATCAACTCAGTTAACTTTTCATATACCTACGGTGCCGGTTAAATTTACGGCAACCTGTGAAACCATAAATACTGCGGAATTTAGCCTCGTCGGACCAATTTTTTCAGTAAAAGTGAAGCTGCCGATCGCATCCGCACTACAACCCTACAGCAGCTTCCCAGGACGCTGCAAGAACCCGATAGGATGAAACCAGCGCCGGATCATCCACACGCTGCACTTCCAACCCGTGATCGACCAACGGCCCGCGCAAGGCATCCAGCCCCGTTGCTTCCTCAGTCCGCAGACATCCGGCCAAGGAAACCATCAATCCATGCGCGATCATCATCCGCGTCACCGTTGCCAATGTCAGCATCACGTATCCTTTCCAGAGTTTCAGCTCGTGCGTTTGCAGCGTCGATCCGGTGCCCCGCGCCGCCCAATCGGTAGGCGACAAAGGCAAGCAGGAGGACCGCGGCGATGATGGTTAAATCCCTCACGACACGTCTCCAATCATGCAAAGTCCGTGGTCGTCTGCGCGCCGCACAAACAAGCCACGCACGATGCGCCCGCCCGCCCTATTCCACCACGTCAAAGCCTCGCATGATCCGGCAATGTCGCCAGCGTTCAACCGTTTCACGGCAGTGCTGGACCCGAAGGCACTAACACCCACGTTGTAGGCCAAACTGGTGAATGCCACGTCACGGTGAACCGGCAGTCGATACGCGACCGTGTTCGCCGTGAAGCTAGGGCGCAGGCGGTCGCGGTAGTCGATCAATTCACGCGAAAACATCGCGTCACATTGCGCTTGCGTGTAGGTGTCGCCCAGCTTCACGCCTTTGGTTTCGCCATAGCACACGGTCGGCACGCCCACGATATCGAGATATGCGACCAAGCGCAGCCCCTCCCATTTGCCGACATATGGAACCGCGACCGCCAAAAATTCTTCATCGGTGGTTGCAATGACCTGCTGCACCACCGGAACAGGATTTGCGACCGGCAATTGACTCGCCGCGTTAAGCGTATCGCTTGCAAAGATTGCGATGATGGCGACCAGCGAGACAAACCAAGGGCTGCGAACCTTGCGGCTCGGTGGCTTCTTTTTGTCGATACCTTGATCGACCAAGCGAAACACCATGCCGTATAGGAATAATCCAAGTCCCAAACACCACCAAATGCGCGGGTTTGTATCAATGTCTGCGACGTAAAAAAGCGCCTCCGGAAGCGCCAAACAAACAAAGCTGGCATAGAACGCCCACATCGAATGCCCCCGCAAGGCCACATCTTTCCAGTTTTCGATTAACTTCATGTCTATAGTACCCGCTAACGGGCCTCCTCTTGTGAATGTTAAGTGAGTTTAGCCGCGACCGAGGCGCGCAATGTCCATGCGCAGATCAATGATCGTGTCATGGACCTTTTCAGCGCTTTGCGTGATGACGTCTGTTTGCCGCGTCACCGCCGCCGTGTTGTTGTCCAGAGCCGCAACGATGTCCTTACCCTGCTTGTCCGATACAAGCGCACCCGCGACCTCTAAACTGTCCGGTGTCTTGCCGTTAGACTTGCGCTTGCCGATAATGATGCCAACCACCGTTGCCAGTGCGGTTGCCAGCAAAAGCAGGCCTTGTGCGAATGTCTCAAAAGAGGCGGCATCGATGCCCATTAGGTAGTCCATGCCGTCACCTCTTTGTCGTTCGTCCGACGTCGTTCCCTGCCCTGTAAATGTTGAGCAGTTCGCAAACTGCCAACCCTGAATACGCCGGAACTGCCGACCATGCACCGCCCCAGTAGATCGCGGCAATCAGGAACCCCAAGCAAAATTGCGCCCAGAAGAACAGCGCAACCACACTGGCAAACATGCGAAGATGTGGCGAAAACTTGAAGGCATCGAAGGTGCCATTGATGAACAGCGCGAAAAGTCGAATCATACACACCGACAAAACCACCACCGCCCAAAGCGATTCCCCTGCCCATCGCCCAAGCTGGGTGAATGACGGGGATAGCGCGAACATATCGGTCTGTAACAACAGTACCACGCCCATAAAGAACGCGGGCCACAGCATGATCCATTCAAGCGCCCGCATCGGAAAGTGCGACGTGACACCTTGGGCTAGTCTAACTGTTATCATAAACGGCGACTTTCAAGTTGTGGGGTTAGCGCGTCGACTTAGCCTCTTGGTCAAAACCCTCTTGCTCAATCAGCGCCGCATATGCTTGCTCCCAGATCACGCCGGACGCATCCGCCTCGAATTCCACCGGGAACTCGGCTACATAATGCGCCCCAGACTTGAACGCTTCCTCTGACAGAAACGCCCGAAATAGTGCGTTAGATGTCACGCCATGGTTGCTTGCCTCGACGTGGTTCAAACGAATGTAGCAGTCGCGTTCTTCGCCAAAGCTGGTTTTGATTTTTGCGTTGATAGCCATTCTATTTCTCCTAAATTATCTTATGATCCGCGCGGCGTGAATACAGCGGTTGATCCAGCGGTCCCGCCAGTTGTGCAGGTTACGCCCGTCACACCGCCCACCGTGGGGGCTGTGGTATAGATTACGTCGCCACGGACGTATTCGCCGGATGTAGGCGTAGGGCCAACTGTGAACATTCGGCGACGGCTACCATCCCCCAGCAGAAACGAGTTGAACGCCATCCGGTACGAGTAGTTGTCAACAGACTCATCGCCCGTCAGGTAGTATGCGGGGTCACTCGCTTGCTCATTGTTGCGGTGTTGCAGTTCCGAACCAGAAAGTAGCGTTTGCCACACCCCAGACATGTTTGGGTGTTCCACCCGTAGAATGGTGTCACTGGTGAAAGTGGTGGTAAAACCTTCGTCCGTTCCCATCCGTAGCCTGTCGACTTCGTATCCGCCTGTCGAGTTTGCACGAAGATGGTCGCCACGCATCACCCAGCCGATTGACCCACCAACAACGATACATGGCCCGTCAAACCAGTTACCCGACGATCCGCTTTCCCAGTAGCACCCAGTCAGCACGTTTCGCGCGTTGTTGTTCCCTGTGCGATACCCGAACGCTGCGAAATAAGTCCCCAATGGTTTGCCCGACGTCCACAACGGGATGTTTACGTTAGTTCCCCCTGACCCGTACAGCATCCACACATCTTCGTCCGTCCCTGGCGTCGTGTCCACGAGTTCTTGCTCTGTCGCGGCCCCCGAAGCTGCGTAATGATTGCCGCCATATGAGACATAGCTACTTTGATCGGCAGCGTTATTTGCACGATTAGCCAACCCGTTATAGGCGACGTGGCAGCCTTCGTAGGTGTTTCCTAAGAAGCTATTATCGAAAATCCCGCCCCTACCGTTATACGCCGCATTAATACCTGTTGCAGCGCCCGAGTTGGCGTCAGCCCCGGCTGTATAAAAACCGTACCCACCGTTATGGTTCAGGTATGCCGTATCGACGCGCCAAAGGTTCGCGTTCCCATACCGGCTGTCGATACTAGTGCCAGCCGTTGCGTCGATATGTATCCCGTTACCTGAGAACCCAAACGCAGACACTTTGTCGACAAATGCCCGCGCCCGCATCTGGATGCCGTGCTTAGTCTTGTCCGCGCCAGTGGTCGAAAGCAGGTTAAGCCCGACAATAAGGGAACCGTCAGCACCTATGCCTCGTGATGGAACCCTTCCACCGTCTAAGGTGTCTTGCCGATTAATCACGATACCTGCCACATCCGTTGGGAAGACAAATTTCGGGCCGCTGTTCTGGTCTAAGCCCGAACCCGAACCTCTCAAAAAGGCTGGCCGTATGAGCTGAATGTCCCGCGACATGTAGTATTCGCGTTCGTCAAAGGTGATCGAGATTGTGCGCGTATCCCCAATGTCCAGCAATGCCCTCAACTTCGGAAAGTCGTCCGTCACTCCGTCTGCGGCAGGGCCCATCATAGTGAAGCTATACGAACCATCTTCGCTTGGCAGACACTTAAACAATACGCCTGATGTGCTGATGATTTGATAGTCTGTAGATATAGCCAACTTCACAAGATACCGGAAACCCCTGTTGCGATCCACCACCACATCACCGTCAGACACTTCGGAATAGGTCTGCGCCATAAGGCCCGCGAAGCCTTTTACTTCTACCTCAGTGCCCCTTACGGGCTTATATCGCGCCCCGTCCGAACCAACCAAGACGTGGGGGTAGTCGGATGAAGAGATCGTATCGTCTGAGTCATATGCCCACTGACCGCCCTTCCCATCAAATTCAGACAGACCGCCCTTTAATGTCAACACCCCGACGCCAGCCGCCCGTGAGTAGGTCGCGACATCGCCCGCTGTTGGTAATGTCTCCGAGGCCACCAGCGCGGCAGCGTTATTCGCAGCGTCCGTTGCCGCCTGTGCGTCCGCAACAATCTGCGAAATATCAATCGAAGAAATCCCGTGGATATCGGTCACATTGCTCGCCCGCAATGTTCCAATCGCTGTGATGCCATCCTCACCATAAGTTCGGACAAACGGCACTGCATAGATCGCGCCAACAGGCGGCACGATCACGTCAGAAACCGCCGCCGCACTGACACGGTATGACATTTCCACAATGCCATTCGATGTGGTCAAAGTGGGCTCTGCCTGCAAAATTTGCAGGTCGATTTGCGACTTAAACTTATCCAGCCATGCAACGCCAAATTCAGTTGTGTGGTTGCTTGGGTCGGCCGGGTTTTTCGTTCGAGCAAGTCGCGTTGAAAACTCCCATACGTCGGACGCCAATGCTACCGGATCGCGACGGGCAACGTTTCCCGCGCCATGGGCCATAAAGGCCAAACCTATACCATCGACGACGTTGACATTACCATCGGCTAAAGATTCCTTTTCATCAGCAGACCCAGCAAAGGTTGCCGAAAAACTGTGTGGCGCATCACCCGGGCGGTCGTCAGCAAGTATATTTTTTTTACTAATTGTCACATTTCTTTCAGCGATTAACGTGTCTTGCTGTAGGTTTTTTTCCGCAGCTTCATCACTAATGGGCAAGTCCGCAACGTTCTGAGTAGCGGCACTTCCTAGTCCGAGATTCTGGCGAGCCTTCACCAAATCTAAAAGATCAGACAGATTGTTGTTGATCTTAAGTGATTGATCAATTTTCGCATCTAACCCTGCCAGATCAGCTGAACTTGCCTTGCCAGACAGCAAGGCTGAAACGTCATCAAGAGTAAATGTACCATCAGAGCCAGCCAAAATCGCCAGCGCATTTAGATAATTGACGATATCGGTTGGATTTGGTTCATATCCCGCCGACGGAGGGCTTCCTCGAAACACTGTTTCGGCACTTAGCGCGGTCATTCTAGACCCTTTCTTTTAGAAGGTTTCTACGGAAACAGGACCAAATGTCGGCCCCCGCTTGCCTGATGAGTTGATTGGAATACCCCAATAGGCATGTACACCCGCCGCCAACGCGGTATCGGTCCAAGTGTCTGTCGCATTAGTAGCGCCGTATTCAGTCTGGATCAGCGTGGCGTCATCGATGTCGAACCCGCCCAAATATCCGCCGGCATAATCAGCCCGATAAATGCGCGTACCGCGATACTCGGCATCGTTCGGTGCTTGTAGGTCAATATCCACGTCTGACACCGAAACCGTTGCCGTAAATGATACCAAGGCGGCCGGCGCGATCGGGTTCGCGATGCTATCGGTCAAATCAGCAGGGTCAGGCGACCAACCGGACGTACGCTTTGTCCCTGTTAGGTTTTGCCCCTGTGCTTCAATTGTCGCGTCGCCAAGGCCATTGATCACAACTGAGACTTGCCCAGCCTCAATAGAGACCAGCTGCCAGTCCAGATCGCCCGTCTTACGGTATCGCAAACGCTGGTTTAGCGATTCATCGTCCGGTTCGGTCCATGTGTATCGAATAGACCCATCGGCTTGCGTAGTTCCGGAAAATCCGGTCAAATCCGGTACGGTATTATCGCTGGCGACCTCTTGATATTCTGGACGCTGCGGTTCGATCAAAGACACGTCAGGCGCGTGATCGTCCTCTTTGGTGGATACGCCTTCCACGTCATACGTCACGCCGCCGTTTGAGGTCAGCTTGCCAACCTCAAGCGTAAATTCAGGCCACCCCGCTAAGGCGATAGTGACGAACCGTTCACCGCGCAGAAAGCGTCCAATCGGCTTCAGCGTACCGCGCAGTGTGAAATCTGGACTTTCCAGCGCAGCCAAACGCCGTGCAACACGAAACGCCTGATTGTGGTTTGTGACCAGATATCCCTCAGGCTCAGAGCGGTTCAGGATTGCATCATCGTTCACGCTAACCGTTGCGCTGACCGATTCCTTCCAGTTGTTATCAGGCTCCACATACCGCAAAGCCACTTCGCTGGCGCTGCCCAGCTTGGCACTACCGGTGCGCAGCTCGACGCTCAGAAAATCCTCATCGCGCAAAACGATTGCAGGCTCTTCCCAACGGCCTAATTTAAAGCCGACATTGCCACTTGGCAGCTCATAGAAGAACACGTCAGCCGCAGCCATGATCATGGCCTGTTGCGATCCGAAATCCATCTCATCAGAAATCGTGCCGTTGATCTGCCAACGGTCCTGCAAACCGCCTCCGCGCTTGGCAACTTGCATTTCTGCGTGATCCGCCTCGATCGCCACCAGTTCGTCGTCGGTGCCCTGCCCCCAAATTACATCAACAATCGCGGCAATATTCAGCGCTGCGTTTTGGGTCCATTTGTGTGCTTCGTCGCGCGGATCATAAACTTGGTCATATCCGTCCAGAACAGGCGCATAGACGGCCTGCTTGCCTTGCGGGTAGACCCTGTTGAAATCTTCATCTCTCGGCCTTCTCGCCCAGATGTGAGCACCTGTCAGCCCCAGGAACTTGAAGTCTTCGGTTATCTCTGGGAACTGCGCAACCAACTCGGCATCAGCCACCTGCCCCGGCTTTCCATCAAAAGCGCGGATGCGGTAATAAGTTCTCTGAACGTCCGAGGTACGCGTCCCATCTTCATCCACCTCAACGATGCTTTCATCCAGCCAATGCTCAACGATGCCCTTGCTTTGATGCATGGCAAGGATAGGCGAATAGTGACGTTTGGCACCGCTTTGGCCTGTGACGACATCATCACCAGACTTAAACCCCGTGAACCCAAGTGGGCCACCTTTGCGCGTCCGGCCAAATACCCATTCAGCATAAGAAATTGGTTGCGAAAAGTTCTGCATCCTTACTGACGGCGCAGCCTGCTGTGGCTGGTTCAACTTTGCTGCAACCGCAGAAAGGCCAAGCGACAACAACGTGCTGCCAATGCCCGTCGCCAAGAATGCACCCGTCGCGTATCCGGCACCCAACGCGCCGCCCGCAAGGCCTGCAACCGTACCAGCCGCCGCACCACCACCAAAAGCGATGCCCAGCCCGGTGATGAACGCGGTGACAGGTTCAGCGGATGCCTTTGAAGGCGTCAGGCACGTCGTCGCCATCAATGCGGCGACCATCAATTTACGCCTCATAGCCAACGCTCCAAAACGCAAGAACCTCGACAAATTCGGGAGCAACCGTGGTGACACCGCCTTCGCCCGTCATTGCCCAAGCTGTACCCGTCCACATCGCACCGATAGGCATGCGCGGGTTGTCCCGCCGCATGACGACAGCCACATCACCAGCCCGCAACTCATTGCCGCGCTGCAGTCCCGCTACGCCCTCGAATTGGCGTGAACAGACACCAACCGGATCAGTCAAAAACCCTGTGGCCTTCTGGCAGCTTACCGCACTGTCATAGCTGTATCGCAGATCACCCATCGGATCGGGGTGGCCGTTCGCGATGCACCAATCCGCAAGGCGCGTCATGCAGTCATCCAAGCCCCAGACAAACGGAGCCGCTGCCCAGCGGTGAAGCTGTGCATAAAGTGGCGTAACGGTGTAGGTCATCCGAATAGCTTCTCTTCTTCAAGGCTGTCAGTCGGGCGGTAGGTCAGCGACGGATCAGTGACGCCCCGCAACCGCTCGTGGCCTTCGCGCGAAAACGGAATACGGCGCTTGTAATTGCGACCTTCCGTCCATGCCTCAAATGGCAGCGTGATAGACCGCCCCTGCGGACCATCGCGGTTAAAAACCAAGTCGCCCATCACTCGCGTGTATTCCAAAATCGGCGCAATCGTCGGCGCGTACATTTCAGCCATGGTCGTGAACGGCTGCCAGTAAAATTCAATTTTACGACCACGCAGATAGTCCGGCCCCATAGCGATGATCTGTGATTGTAGATCCGGCTGGCTTGGGTCCTGAAAATACGCCAGGGAAATAGACCCTGCTGGTGCGGCATCACCAATCGCCGACTGCAGTGACGACATCGAAAGAACCGTTGAACCGTGCCACACCTTGCCGTTGATGTCGGTAAACCGACCTTCGGTCCCTACCAAATACCCAAAGTCCCCGTCAGGCGTGTTGATGTCCACCATGTTAAACTGGGCCTGAAAGTCACTGCGCGGGTCATAGCCCGCGATAGCATCAAGGTTCATCGCAGAAGGTACTCGCGAAACTGTAATTGGGGGCGACTGTGCGGCGTCAGTCCAAATTCAGGATTACCGACGAGGTCACCAACAGCCACAAACCGCCCCGTCGCTTCCATGCTGATCGCATCGCCAGATGCAATGGCAGCGCGAAGGTATGGCTTAACAGTCAGTTCGAACTTCGTACTGGACAAAGCAGTCACGCTGGTGATCGCAATTGGCCAATCCTGACGATCGCTGACGATTTGACCAGGTTGCGGCTCAGGTGCACCTGACGGCATGTTTACCTGCAACACATCTGAGCCTTGAGCCGCGGACTTTGCGCAAGTGTAGAACGGATCATACGCAAAGCCACTGCCCGTCGAGAACCTTTCACCCGTTGAAAACGGATTGCCATTTTCTGGACCTACTTCAATTGACATGCATGGATCATGCATTTTGACACGATACACACCCGCACGTCCCATCGCGTGCCACCGGATCGCCCTGAACTGGGAAATTTCAGACCCGTGCAACACAAGCGACGGCGACCCGATCCAACGCGGAAAAGCCGAGACCATCACGCCTTCACCACCATCAAGGCCGCCGCCGAATTCCTCAGATCGAAAATCAATGTCCCAGTTGAACGTCGTTGTTTTAAACAGGCTGTCCGGAATGGTGATCAGCTCACGGATCATGATGTTCCCCGTTCTGTCACGCCATTCATGCTGCCACTAAAGTTCTTCTGTATTGAACCCGTTGCACTGCTGATCATCGCGCCTGCTGTATTCACGATCGTTTCCACTGTAACGCCAGCCGCTGTGTGCAGCACGAGTTCAACCCGACCACTTCCACTGCCACCTGACTTGACCATCTGCTCAGACAGATCATGCGGGATCACCTGCGATCCGTTAGGCAGGTTCACGATTTCACCGCCGCGCTCGTTGATTTGCGCAAAACCACCTGGTGCGGATTGGGTGCCGCTCGCAAAGCCCGGAATAAACGACACGGCACTGGACAAAAGACCCGAGAGACCACCTGAGCCGCCGGAACCACCAGACCACAACATTTCAAAAGCATTGTCGGACGCCATGCGCGAGAAGTTTTCAAGCAAGCCCTTCAGCGCACCGCTGAGAGTTTCCGAACGACTAGTCATATTCTCAAAGAACGACCCAAACGCTGACTTTAAGCCGCCTAAACGGTCTTCAGTTTCAGTGGCAGCATCACCAATATCGGCGACACCAGCAGCCGCAGCAGCAGCCGATCCACCACCACCGCCGCCTGATCCACCGATGTCTTCCAAACCTGATGACAGATCGACAACTGTAGCCGACAGAGCTTCCGTCTCAACATTGGCAGATGACATAGCATCACGAAGCGCCGCTACACTGGTCATCGGCATACGGGCATACTCACCCACGATATCAGCCATTGCACCGGCAGTCTCCGCACCAGCTCGCGCCTCACTTGCCAGCTGATCAAGGACACCACCTTCACCAACATAATCTTGGTTAAATGCCGCGCCGAAAGCAGATGCAGCCTGCCCCGCTACATTGACCGCCTCGCCCACCTCAACTTTCCAAGAACTCAGATCAGGAGCCGGAATCGGCGTTTTTCCAATCGCTTCCAGCAGCGGATTAAACAGACCGGTGATGCCACCAATTGCGCTCGACATACTGTCGATCAGACCATTGACCGCCAACGCACCAATTCGTTTTAATGCGTCAGGTAACACTTCCCAAACGGCAATGATTGCCTTGTAAGCGCCCACGTAGGCACCAATCGCCCTGTTTGCGAAACCTTGAACTCCAACCAGCATTCCTTGGACAGCCTCAAGAACGTCGGCTTTTAATGACGTCCATGCCGCTGTGGCACGCAACCCGAAAGCAGTGACACCAGCCTTCATACGGTCCCACGCTTCGGCGGCTACATCTTTGAGAAGCCCCATAGCGGTACCGAACCCACCGACGTTTTTCACAAGCCGTCCGAACCATATACCCAATTCGACGGCACCAATGATAAGCGCACCAATCCCGGTCCGAATGATAGCAGTGCGCAGAACGCGCAGCGCGCCTGCAAAGGTGAACGTCTTGGCCGCCGCCAAAACAAGCGAGCCTACGACCTTCACACCGATCCCGCCTGCAACGACGGCAGCATAAATCGCCAATCGGTCAAGGTTGCCCACCACCAGATTGATTGCCGTATTAAGCGGACCACCAACTTGCGCAATGGTCGCCATCCATTCCGCCATGCGTTCAAGCGCAGGGGCCACAGCAACAGCGATCTGATTACCTAACCCCTGACCAATCAACGACATCCGTGAAAGCGCGTCGTTTGTCTTTTCGATCTGAGCTGCATCAACGTCAGACACTGCAACACCAAAGCGCGTCACATCATCCGTTGCTTGCTGCAAGACAGACCCGTCTAACCGAGCCATTGCGAGCGCGCCACGCTCGCCAAACAGCTTCGCACCAACAGATGCCCGCGAAGCAGCCGGAACGAATTCCTCCAAACGAGAATTGATCAACGCCATGCGCTGATCCAGAGGTAAATCCAACAGTTGATCAGCGCTTAACCCAAGGCGATCCAAAGCAGTCACAGCAGGCCCCGCGCCCTCAGCAGCCTGCCCCAAACGCAGTGTAAGCGATCGCATAGCGACCTCGATAGATCCCATGCTGACGCCAGCAAGATCACCCGCACGTTCCATGACCTGCATAGAAGCTGTGGTAGTGCTCAAATCCCGCGCCAGCTTTGCCTGCGCATCGATGGCGCTAAAGCTTTGCTTGGTGAACAACGTCAGTCCGCCGATTGCGGCAGCACCAGCCGCCGCTCCCGCAATCGCCAACCCACGTCCGAACGTCGCCAATAGGCGCTGATTAGCCTTCAAACCGGTGCGCAGTTCTTTGTCATTCAAACCAAGAACAACGCGCAATTTACCGATATTGCCTGCCATCTATCAGCCCCTCTTCAAATGCACGTGCCACGCCGCAGCCTTGGCCCACAAAACGTCGTTTCGAGATTTCTTTGATTTTTCCACAGAGCCGATTGGCCCAATGAATTCGTCTGCGCTTGGCATTTTGTCCGACCGGATCATCGCTGCGAGCTGCCAAATACTTGTCCGGACCATCAACAGCTCATCAGAGAACTTCTGATTTGAAGCCTTGATGCAGCGGTTGAATTCGCGTGGTGTCTTTGCCCAGAAGGCATCGGGATCATATCCCGCACGACACCACGCGAAATGGCAGTCCCCTACGGACCGTCCGCCAACGTCGACGGGTCCGGCGCGTTTCCCACCGCGTCAGCATCGCCAGCAGCGTCAAACAGACCAGACGTCGCCAAGATGTCCTGCATCAAAGCGAACGCGCCCTCGCCTAACGCCTGAGCAACATTGCCCGCATCTGCCAAAGTCGCGTCAGGATTAGCCTTGAGCATCGAAGCCCAAAGGATCGTGCGCACCACCCGGAAGTTCACGCGCTCCGCTAATGCAGCCGTCTGAAACTCGCCAACCGTTGTGGTGAAGTCTTCACCACGCAAGTCTTCGATTTCACAGATCGCGTTGAAATCCAGACAGAACGAAACACTCTTACCGCCGATCGTTTTGGTGACGACACCCTTTGCTTTATTCCCCACCGCTTTCGACCTCCGGCGTTGCTTCAACAGCCGTCGTATCGCCTGACGTGCGAACGGTGACAGTCATCTGTAAAATGCCATTCAAAGGCGCAGCAGGTGTCAGGTCCATGATAAAGCCACTGAACGAGAACTCATGACCGTTCGGCCACACATGCCGATGCACGACAACCTCGCCACTATCGACGTAGCCAAACAGCGCATCGCTTTCATCATCGCCCGGAATCCAGTTGATGTTGAACTTGACCTCACCAATTTCGCCAAACCCAGAGATGTATTCTTTCATCTTGTTGGGTGACTTATGATGCGAAGCGTCTAGTGCCTCGCGCGATTTACCTGGCGGGTCACTGATGTCCGTTACTTCGGCGATTTCCAAAGCACCAATGAAGTAGCAGATGCCTGCCCCGTCGATTGCCTTTGTCATGTTGCTTTCCTAACTTTTTAAGGCGGCTTTCGCCGATTACGCGACTGATGGGTTGGACCGATCCGTCACAATTATGGGTTCAAACGATACACGGCGGGCCGCAAAAACGACCTCGCCTTGGTTCAAGAAGACTTCCGATCCAAGCAGCTGCAGGCTGACAAGAAAGCCGCCCAATGTAGGGTCCGCTGATAGCAGCCGCTCGACCTCCAACTGCATATCGTCCAGCTGGTCGACTGCATTGCTGGCCGAACCCTTGGCCTGCAAAACAACATCCAACACATTCGTCCGGATGTCGGTTTTCTGCCCCTGCCGCGCGACCCGTTCGGACCGCACAAAGCAATAGATGCCGGGAAGATCACTATCCAGCTGCCAGCCACCGCTAGGCGGGTTGGACTTGACTTTTACCAGAGTGAATACACCGTCGACATCGACGGCCACCGATGCGCCCTCAAGGACGTCAACGATTTCATGGCGTAACTTTTTGTTCGGATGCATCAGATCCGCTCCAGTTGGATTTTGATCAATGCGTCCGAGGCAGGACTGCCAGACGACATCGGCGCGACATATCGGTAGATCTTGCCTTTGCCAGGATTGACCGTCGCACCAGAGCCAAGATCAGAGACGGTCGCGGCAACAGCCGAAAGAGTGGGCAAAACGGTGATCGTCACATCACCATCACGACCAACCAACTCTTCGGGTTGCTCACGAAACGTGGCCCGCACATTTCGCGCAACGCCGCTCACGGGGATCACTTCGACCTGAGCGCCAAAGACGCCCACCGAAAGTGACCCCATGCCGTCAAACAGGCCCATGCTTAGCGCACAGCCCCGTCAAGAATGACAACGCCAGTCGCGGATGGGTTCGCGGCGACAGCACCAGCACATCCGATCAGGGTATTGCCAGAAACGACTGTCGTGACCAAATTTGCGGTACCATCCCAGTATAACTTGGCACCGAGGGTCCAAGCTTGCGCAGACACCTTGGCCAGCTCAAACTGACCAAAGCGAACGACTGTTACCTCTTCACCGCTTGCAGCATCATGCTGGGCAACACCAAACATAGCGCCGGACAGAACGCCCTCACCCGACTTGATCGCCGCCGCAGCTGCAGCAAGCGTGATCGTCGCACCTGAGTTCACATAGTTTTTCATTTTCATGTTCCTTGGATCACCGGACCACACCATGCGGCCCTGAAACGACCACGGGCCGCCAAATTGGCAGCCCGTTGGTCACGTTCAAATTGTGGGAAGCTTTTACGCGCCGTTGGCTTTGTACAGTGCCTTCGGACCCGTAGGCGCTACACCCGCGTCGATACGCACTTTCATTTCAACGCCGTCAGAGTGCCAAGCGGTTTGCTCTTCGAGATACGGCGCGTCATTACCATCAAGATAGGCAACTTCGATTGTATCAGTCGAGTTAGGCGAACCTGCCAAGTACCACGCCGTTTTGGATGAAGCATCAAGGCGACCGTCAGCGATGACTTCCGCCATGTCTGCCACTGGGTTGTTGGCGTGGCCTTTGCTATCGCGTGGATCATAGACCGACGACATCAACTGCATCGCGCCACGCTTCAATGCGGCCGGCACGATCAAGTAAGACGGTTGAATATTCAGAACAGCAGGCTTGTCGCCAACACCATCGGTTTGGGTCATCATCGCTGCTTCGCCAGCCGTCAGACTGTCGACGCCCAAAGCAGAACCAGCACCGGTTGCGAGGTTCTTACGGTCCGCATGGAACAACGCCTTGTTGTCTGACATATTCGGGTTGCCCGTCAGAACCGCATACACCAGATCACCAATTGTGCGTTTCGCGGCGCGGCCCATACGACGCGGCGCTGTGCCCAGAATTGAAAGGTCATCATTGATGATCGCTTGGCGGCTGATCTTCAGCAGTTTGCCGTAGGTGGCCAAGGCAATGCTTTCGCCGCGATCACCAAATGTGCCGTAGGTATAATCAGCACCTTCAGCCACTTTTGGCAACGCCGCGAACAGATCGAGACCAACGCGGGTGCTTGGCTTGAAGTCAGTGAGTGTGCCGCGTGCAGTCCAGAGATCAAAGGTTTCCTCGGCCTCTTCATAACCAAGCAGCGCCGCTTTCCCCATCACATTGCTCAGGATGTTTGAGAAATCAGAGGTAGTATGCGTGCCAGCCATTGTGAAGGCGTAGCCAACCAATGACTTTTTGTCATCAAACGTACCATTGTGGCCGGACATCGTAACCGCATGACGCGCCATTTCAACCAGCGACATCGAGCTGAACTGGTTCTTTTCGCCGCCAGCTACACCGACCTTGGCCATCAGCGCCAATTCAGCGCCGCGTTTGAATTTATCACGAGCATCTGTCGGCTGATCGCTACGGGCCGTTGCGGCACCGCGTGTGTTTTGTCGGCTCATAGGGTTTTCCTTCCGTTTCTGAGCATTCCAATGGGTGGCGGCATCCGCCAAGGTCGCACCATTCCGGATCAGCTCCGCAGCCTCATCAGCAGGGCGACCCATCGTGATCCCCAATTCAACAATCAGCGATGCGACAGGTTCTTCTGCATCATCGTCGTCGTCGTCGGCACCGGCATCGCCAGCAGGCGCAGCATCTCTATCTTCGCCTTCAGGTTCTGGCGTTGCGTCTTTGTCCTGGTCGTCCACCGCCGCCGCGCCGTTTTTGTTTTCTTCGTCGGCAGTTTTGTTTTCTGGATCATCAGCCATCGTTTTCACTTTCGGTTTATGGGCGGGGAAGTCCGCCATCATGGCCATGATGGCCGGTTTGCTTTTCCGCGATTTTGTAGGGACGGAAGAAGACATCATTTGTGTCGGCGCGTGGGCGTACATCGCGTAATCAAACATCGCCGCATCAACCGACGACACCGAATGATCTGATGCAGTCGCAAATCCGGCATCCACAGCTGAAACACTGTCGTACCAAGACTCGGCTTTCATGATTTCGCGAGCTTCGTCGGAAGTGATGCCAGCGCGTTCCGCATAAAGACGCGCATAACCATTCGCCAGGACACGCAAGCCAGTCGCAGCACGCAGATGATCTGCTTCAGTGCCACGGCCCTCAATCATCCATTGCGCGGGATCATGGATCATCATGAATGAACCGTCGCGCATCGTGATTGTATCACCCGCCATCGCAATGAGGCTGGCCGCAGACGCAGCAGCACCATCAATAATGACGTGCACGTCGCCGTCGCGTTCGCGTAAATGGGTGTAGATCGCCATACCCTCGTGCGCCAAACCGCCACCAGAGTTAATACGCACCGTCACATCGCCTTCGATTGCCGATAGCTGATCGATGACTTCAAGTGCAGTGAAGCAATCCTCGCCCCAGAAATCTGCTCCGACTGACCCGTAAAGATAAATCTCGTTATCCATCGTCTAAACCTTCCTCTTTCGGAATTTCTTCAAAATCGACAGGAGTGTTGACCGAGCCTGACAAGCTGACCCGGCGCGCATCGCTGTCGAACACAAGCTTTTCCCGATCAGCAAATTCAGCATCTGACTTGATTTCGTCCATGATCCGTTCGGGATCTTCGCCCAACTCGCGCAACGTTCCAGAACGCGATCCCAGCCCCGCGCGAAGCTTCTTAACCAGCATTGGAATTTCGCGGGTAGGATCGACAAGAGGCATGGCCGGCGGCGTCCAATCGACGGCAGCATCGCGGATTTTCCGCCCCCATTGCGGATCGACTTGCACCCAGGCATCCAAGAACCATTGGCCCATCGGCTGCATCATAATCGGGATCATTAGCTTCCACTGCCAACCCGTCACATTGGACTTCATGGTCATCCGCCCCAACCGACCTGATGTAAAGTTCACGCCAGTCAGATCACCGACCAACGCCTCGTAGGTGATCCCGAGACCAGCCGCGACAGATCGCAGAATGAGCTTTGTCATAGGGTCCAAGTCGCCAACTGTTGGCGGGTCACTAAACACCACCTCTTCGTCACCATAGAGATCATGAATTGCGCCAGGACTAATACTCGCCTGAAAATCTGGCGCATTGGATGGGCGTTCATCAGCCTTCTTACGGAAACCTGCAAAACAAGCTGCAATCTTTTGGCGCATCAATTGCGCATCCTCAGTATCAGCCAAATCCTGAAGCTTGACCGCCACCGGCGCGAACCAAGAAACACCACGCATCTGACCTGCTCGGTCCTGCCGATACAGGTGAATTACGTCCTTTGCCGGCACGCGCACCGACGACAACCCCAATCGTACCGGACCCCCAGCCATCGCACCGGGATGACGCTGATATAGCCAATACGCGGAACGTTCACCGCCTGCATTGTATTCGATGCCTTCGCGAATTTCAGTGCCATCCGAGAACGTACCGTCGCGGGTATCATCGAGAAAATCGGGCTCCAAAACTTGCACCTGAAACGGAAGCACCGCCTTCGTCGACAACGGCAGATCATGCCGAACGATTAACGCTTCACCTGCATCAATTGCGGTACCCAACGCCAGCTCTTGCAGGCCGTAAAGGTTTTGCCGTCCATTGACGTCGATCTGGACCGTGTCCATGTGGCGTTCGATCAAGCTCAGCCCGCGCAACTTCAAAGCTTCATTTTTGGACTTAATGCGCGGGATGATCCCGTCACCCACAACATTTGCAACAATCACCCGCTTGCCAGACACTGCAAATGGCGTGTTCCTGATCATGTCATGCGCCACGGCGGCCATACGATCCCGCCGTCCAAATCCAGCAGCGCTATCCGCGTCAGCCCGTGACCGGCTCCAACTTGCGCCGCGCCGCCCCGTAGTGGCCGCGTCATAATTCATCTGAACTGATAGCTGGTACCGCGCCTGAGCACGCGCCAAGGCGGTACCAGGTGACACCTTGGCGATTGCGCGTTCAAACAGGTTCATGGATCAAAAGCCTTTGTCAAAAGTCGGGTAATGCACACCGGTAGTTTTTTTACCGGACAGACTGCTTTCGACTTCTGAAATGATTTGTTTCATCTCGGACAGTGACCGGAACTTGACCCGCTCATCGCCACGCGAAATCTCAGCGACACCGCGCGCATAATTTGACTTCAGTTCAGCCAAATCGTCAGCACTGTAGCTCATATCCAATTGCTCCTTGGCTGAATCCACTGATCTGCCGTTTGTGTTGGTTGCGTGTCGTTTAGCTTGGCAGGCTCGACTTCAGCCCTGTTGACCAGATCGTCAGTCACCGCGAACTCATTAGTCGCACCACCAACGGCCCAGATCGGCGGTGCTTCCCAATTGATCCGCTTGACGCCTTTATGTTCAGCTGCTGCCTGCGCTTGCACCGACAAGTCGAAGCTTTCGTTCCGACGCCGCCCGGGCTTCATTTCCCAGCCTTTTTCAGTGCGGGTTTCTGCGATGAATTCATTGACTGGATCGTCTTCCATCCACTCTGACAGTTGAAAGCATCCGGCAGCACCCGCAGGCTTATTCAGTGCTGCGAACACGGTGTCCTTCAGCCGATCCACCGCCATATTGAGTATCTTGATCGTCCGCGCCTTGCGGCCGCCCGAGGCGCGTTCAGGTGCCTCGTACCAAACCCGATCACGTTGGTTCAGACCGCCATGCCCACGGCTTGTATACCAGCGCCGCCCCTGCCCCTCTTTGGCACGCGCGCGGATAAATGCCTCAGCATGATCCGACACACCCGGAAGGCCGTGGAAGTCTACGACCAACACGCAAGGTACCAAGCCGTGCTCGGCACCAGCAACGGGATAGACCCGACTTTCCAGATCAATCAGCACCGACCAATCTGCTACGTACTTGTGCGGCGCAAGTTTACGCTCGGAACCATCCATTGGCTGTGTCAGGTCGAACCGATCAATGACCGTCCGCCGTTGATCCTGACCCCACGCTTCAACCTGCACCGGAAAGTACGCCCCCTGAACATCGACAGACACCGTAATGAAACGCGTCCAATCTGGTGCAGTCCCTTTTGGCACCGTCAGGCGGTTCTCTTTCAGTGCTGCAAGCGTCAGCTCACCCGCCTTCTCACCACGATCAGATTTAAACGGCACACCAACGTCTGTGAAATAGAACTGTCGCAACGCCAGCTCGTCTCCATCGTCGTCAAAGCGCCGCCGCGCTGTTTCATAGTTCGACACAAGGTTTGCCCAGTTGGCAAATGTGGCTGCAGCACCGTTGATCGCATAGCTGACCGTATCCGTTGCGCGGATATTGCTGTCGCCGATCTGGACCAGATCGCCGCCCTTGCCTTCGTGCAGCCATCCGCCATGCCCCTTCAAAGCGCGACGGTTGTTTTCGCGTTTGTGGTTGTGGCCAAAGCACGCACCACAGTGCGGGCAAACCATGACAGCCTGTTCGCCTGCTGCCATCGGATCTAACGTATTGTCGTACTCGATCCTGTCGAAGCGTGGCTCAAACAAATCACCGCAATCACGACATTCCCACATCCACCGGCCACGAGTGCCTAGATTGTAGATAGGGACGATCCCGTCGCTAACGGGTGGCATTTCGTGCGGTGCTAGTTGCGAAGGCGACCAGCTCGCATCTGTGACCGAAAATGCTGGCGTGCTTTCGGCAACCACAGTGCCGCGGCTAAGAAACGATTTGATCCGCTGCAATGCCATCGAAAACGGCGAGCCTTCCGGTTGATCTTTCGGCCCCAACCGTTGCGGCATGTGGTCATAGTCGGTCAGCAGCACCATGCGTTGCTTACGGCTGGACAGCTGATTTGCGACTGGATAGCCGATCGACAGGCGCATGCCCTTGAACCGTTTGCGGCTGAACGTGTCATCATCGGCGCTACGACCAAGGTTTTGAACGATATCAGGGCTGTTTTGGATCGTAGGGTTAAGACTTTCCTCGACCCACGCATCGCCATCCGTCTTCGTCATGTGAATGATTTGGACGGGGCCCGGATCGCATTTGACCGCATGCAGAGACGTAGTGATCAAAAAAAACGTTTTACCAGATTGCGACGGTCCGACAAAAGCGACCGCACGATACCGACGCGATTGCGTCATGTCCGATGGCTCGACCATGTACGGCACATCTTCGCGATTAAACTGCTGCCAGACGCCACCAGTCTGAACACGAATATGTCGCTCAGCCGATTCAGTTACCGACATGCGGCTCACTGGCTGCAACAACGGCAATGCATCGGCTAAAAGCTCATGCACCGATGCCAATGGCGGCAATGGTACGGGCTGATAAATCAACCCGCTTTTTCCATCCAGCATTTGAACCATGGTCAGACTTGCGCAGACAATTCTGAATCGGAATGCGATCCAATCTGAGCAATCTCGGCTGTTGCCAGCTGGTTCCGTATGATCCGCTGCGCCATTTCGACGATCACACCGTCACACCGCGCCTGCATCTTTTCGGCTTGCCCCGCAGACAACCCAAATTCCTGTTCCGCAAAATCAGTCAACACGTTGATCGATGTGCGCACATCCACAAGCAAACCGTCCAACATCTGACGCACACGATCAGCACGGACCAATTCACCCCGCAATTCCGCAGCCCGATTCCGGTGATAATCAGCCTCGGCCCGTTGCTTGGTCTCTTGCGGCGACAACGCGGCAACGTCCGCCTGGTCATCGTCCAAATTCAGAAAGGACTGTGCGACCCGTTGCGCCAACTGATCACCGCGCAGACGCCGCGCCTTATCCAGATCATCGCGCTGCAGTTTCCAAGCAAAGCAATGGGACAGCAGGAATTCATATGCCTGACCGTTTGAGCCTTCGCGCTGCACGGGCATGCCGTCACCGATCCAGCTAGTGATCGTGTTTTCAGAAACCCGCATCGCCAAGGCCAACTGGCCACGGTTCAAGACGCCATCGTCAATGCCGTCCGGCAAAGGGTACGCGGCAACATCCAACGTAGTCCCATCTGACAACGTCAGGTCTGACACAGCAGTTTCCTTTCAATCGAAACAACAACAGCAAGGACAAATCGCAGTCCTCAAAAATTCCACCCGACCGGACAAAACGGGGTGCGAATAACCCCCATGCAGAGGTTTGCCGGGAAGGACCCAAAGGGGGTCACGTCCGAGCGAGAGCGGTCCGAAACGCGCGTTCGAATGCAGGTTCGATTTCAGCAGCGGCAACCTTTTGAGCGTGTTCTTCCATTGGGAAGCGCAGGTCATAGGTTGGCGCGACATCAGAGAACGCCAGCATCTTTTTGATGTCGTCACCTTTGCGCTGATAGACACCGGGTGACAGCTTACTATCGGTGCGCGGCACAAAGTATGCAGCGCGGTTACGATTGCGGGCTCGAGACTTCGACGCCTTCGTGGTGTTCGCTGCGCTGTCACCCTGAGCTTGAACAGCGGACAGGATTTGATTGATCTGCCCACGAGAGACATTCCCTCGCCGATCCTTGCGAGCGTGCTTGGACGGCAGCACAGCTTGGATCAATCCGTTATACTTAAGCCGCGACGTCAGAAGTCTTTCCAACCCAGTCAATGGCCGCTTGCCACCATCGGACTGCACTTCCAAGAAATGCCGCCCCGCCTGATTTGTTTTACGCTCAACCGTCGCGGACATATTTGCCAAGGTCGCCTTGCGCACAAAGAACGCACTTAGCGTCCACGGACTTGGGTTGTCGAATACCCGCTTCATCAGATCACGGTTTTCGTACATCACCTTAAAGGCAACATCGTTCAAAGCCAGCCGTGACGCTTCAGGGAAAACCCTTGAGTTCAGCGCATCCAATCGAGACGCGACACGCGCCAGGTCGCCAGCGTTGACACCAAAGCCATCAATCACCGCACACCTCCAACGCAAAGCGCCCGCGATAGGTTTTCTATCGCGGGCGCAGTTCGGTTCAGTGGTGTTATGGCAAGGGGGGGTAACAATCGTCAACAACTATTTCTGCCAAGGACGTATCGCAGGCATGTCCTTCGTCACGCGAAATGCAGTTAAATCACAACCAAATCCGAGACTTAGCTTTAACTCATGCAATGCTAAAATAAATTGAGAATAAGACCGCCGCGCCCGCGCTTGCTGAGATGCATCGCCACGAATGATCACCGGACAACACCTTCCAAAGACACGGTGATCATTGCCCCTTGCTGTCCTTGGGATTTCGAAGCCGTTGTCAGGATCAACATCAACGGACGCTGCAACCTTTCCCGTTCGGCCATGTGCATTGCCCTGCCAATCCGCAGCAGTGACCGAACACGGCACAGACCAATCCGGCAACACCCCTACCCGCGCCAGCTCGGCAATCCATGTCGCCATGCGCCAACCGCCCACACCGTCGGACAGTACCGCCACAGCAGAGGCGACAACGTCAGCGTCGGGATGCGGTTCGGACCGTCCACCACCGTCGATATGGCAGCCAAGCATTTCATGGCGACAGATCAGGTAGGACGAGCTGACCATTTGATGACCGTAATCAACGACCATCTTTGGATGATCCAACTGGGCGCACTCCGACTTGAACGCCCAGACAATCAAGTCCCAGATTGCGATGTCTTGCTGGACGGCGCGGCGGGTCGCAAATGCGTCTTGTGTCATAGCCATCATGCGGCGGTCCCTTCGTGCTGGTGATCATTCTTTGCAGTGCGCCGCACGACACCGTCGGCAATGATGCCTTGAACGCGTGATACATCGCGTCGCCACTGGGCCAACTCTTCGCGGTCATGGTCAGTCAGGCGGCCATCAGCCTCACGGCGTTCAAGCACTTCATTCCGACGCAGATCATCGCGCGCACGTTCCTTGATCTTGCGCATGTCGAATTCCATTGGACCGGGTGGCGCGTGGGCAATCAACCAGCGCAGCAGCGTGACAGCATAACCACCAGCCAACGCGGGTGGGCCTTCGACACTGGCGAGCCATGAGGTGACGATCTCATGTTCGCGCAACGGCGGCTTGCGCAGACCATAAGCCAAGTTGCGGATTACCACTTCGGATGGGCAACGCTCGCCCCTGGTCCGTGCTGCGACATCGATCAGGCTTTGCGCCAACACATCCAGCAGATCACCGCCCAGATAAGCGAGCCGCGGCGTCATGCGCTTTTGCATCTCTGCAAATCCATCTTGGGTCATCTTGGTGCAAGGCTTTACCCCTGCACTGTCCAATCTTTCCCAAAGCCGTTCACGAACCATTGCCTTGGTGTCGTCTTGGTTGTCACTGCTCATATCATCAACCCTTCTCAGCCTACTCGATTTCAACATCCACTCGGCTCGCGTTCTGTGTGAGTTCTGTGTCTGTCTTTTAATTTACTTTACTGTATTGTTATGTGTGCAGAACTGTTCTCCACAGTGCGGAACTGTTCTGGAACATTTCTCCACAAAACTTATCGCTGCGTTTTCAATGCCTTGAAGGCCGACCAATCCAGCCGCTTTGCTGGGCATGAACCAAAACCGCTTCATATGACTGGACAGTGCGGCGTCCGGGTCGCGTCTCGGTCAACCACGCCTCAGCGCGTTCAATCAGCACAGTGTCAGCCAAGGCATCCCGCCCGACGCCAAGATCGGACCAAGCCCCGATCAGTCGTTGCTGGCGTTGATAAACTGCTTTCGATTCATTCGATGCCACTTTGGCTTCGCGACGATGCATAGCGTCCAAAACAACTTCGGTGACGACGGGATGGGCGAGACGTATCTCACCTTCGCAATTCACCCGCTCCCAATTGTGAAGCGCGCCGATGCGCTGACCACGCAGCGCTTGCCAAGTCAGCAAATCTAAGCGCAACAACCGCGACAAGATCACATCATCATCGGGCAGCGTTCCTACTGGTGATTGGGACTGAGCAATGAAGAACAAGTTCATCGCGGCTCCTTGCACCGCCATGTCTGCAGTCAGATGCAGGGTCGAGTTCAACCAGCGTGTATGCCAGAATGTGGTGAAGTAGTGAGACGGAAGCCGATCGCTCCGCATCAATGGATAATCGTCTATATTGCTGACGTCACATATCATCGTTGCCATTGCTTTCATGCCGCCACTCCTTTTGCTTCATACGCAGCCGAGACACGCGCCACGGCGGTGTCGAAATGCTCGCGTTCAATCTCAATGCCCAAGCCTGCACGGCCACTTTCGAGCGCCGCGACCATCGTGGATGCAGACCCCATGTAGGGGTCCAGCACGATGGCGCCGGGGTCAGTTGAATTTTCGATGTAGTGCCGCATCAGCGCGACGGGTTTTTCAGTCGGGTGCAGCCCCAGCTTGGGTCGATCCATGCGGAACAATTGCTTGGACCCCATGTCGTTGATTTCGCGGCCCCTGCCCTTCCACAAATACAGCGTGTATTCGAGGTGCTTCATGTACCAGCGATTTGCCGTTGGCGCGTGCTTGTCCCAGACCAGCATATTGTGAAACTTGAACCCTGCACCGACGAAAGCGCCAATTGCCAGCGCGATGTTCTTGTCATTCACCATGACGTAGGCATCAGCATCAGTTTTGAGAGCGCGATACAATGGGCCGCCAGTGCGGTTCCATTCCGCCATAGCCATCAGATCGCCGGAATTGTCGTAGTCATCAGCGTCGAAGATACCGGACATAGACCCGTCGCCAGACTGGCCACGGCCACCCGACGTTAAGCGATACGGGTGATCCGTACAGAGCAAATCGGCATGGCCGCGATAGTCAGCCAAGACCTCTTGCGCATCGCCGTGGATCAACGTGATCGGGCCGATTTTGACGGTATCTTGGGTCATGCAGCGCGCCATCACCAGTATGCCCCGCGCACGCGGGCTTCGGGCTCACCACTGAATTTCACATCATCCTTCAACACGTCAGACGTGCGATTATGGACGTTCTGAAGGTTAAATGATCCGTCGCCGTCAGCTGCGATCTGGGATGCCTTTTTGCCGTTGATACGATCCGCGATCCACCCCAACAAAAGTTCATCATTTGCGCGGGATACGTCGCGTTTTACCACCTGCTTAGAGCCAGTGCGCGGACGGGCTGCGAGACCAATGGATTTAGCGAACCGGTTCACCGTGGGGTACGTCGTACCGTACCGCGTCGCTATCTCGATGGAAGAAACGCGGTCAGCCCACATCTGGCGAAATTCTGGTGTGTCGGTCAATGCTATTTTGGACATAACAAACCTCCTTTGGGTAAAGGCTTGGACGGCACCGCGCCACCTGCACCCGCCAATTCGCCGCCACATGCGGCATATCCGGCCAGATCGACCCAGTTGTCGACATGCGCAGGGTTTCCCCACGCGCGACAGGTCTTCAAATCGGCCATTAAAATGCAAACTTGCGACGGCGTGATCTCAATACCCAAACGGGCAGACCAAACACGCGCTATCGCGCCAAACGTGTCCGCTGGGGCACCGTGGGTCGCGTTGCGATCAACCGTCACGGCTTGAGTTGCAGCGTCCAAAATGTCGGACCGTTGTAATGAGGGCGTCGAGGTCATACGTGCAGACACCCTTCAACCTTCGGAAACCGAACGACCAGCCCCGTGCTTGGGTCAAACGCCGCCAGAACCTCGTAACGGTCAGTCTGCAAAAACATCTGTTTGCCGCTGCCGAAAATCACAGTGACACCGCCGAACCGATCCACCCAACACGGAAAGATCCGCATCATCGGGTCAGGTGCTTGGCGATCACCTGAAAGTACGCGATCAGGGCCGGCCTTTTTTGGCAGAAGGATCACGACAGGAACCAACCCGCCAAAAGCAGCCGGATACGCAACATCACGATCAAGCAACGCAGGGCAATCGACATAACGGACGCGATACGCACGGATGCGGCGGGTCATGTGGCCGTATGCATCCGGTGTCTGCCAATTGGCATGATCCCACGACGCGCCGCCATCGGCACCAGTCATCCCCCAGCCGAGCTCAAAGTCACCGTGATCGGATTCAAAATCGCACTCGACGTAGACTCCATCAGGGAACGGACAGCCCCTGCCATCGTGCTCAACCCAATCAGTCCAACGATAATTGATCAGCTTGCGGGCGCTCATACTAGTTCAGCCCCACGCATCAGATCGGAATAAGAAAACCCGATGTGCATTGCATCCGGGAGGAAGACGGACACATCGGGCGTCTGCACAGGCAGACGAGTGGAGGCGCAACAGGCAGCGCACCCCCGAGGCACCCACATGGCGACGGACAACCGCATGCGGGATTTCAACAGGCGGATCATCGATCGACGCCCAATTTGGAAAAATACTTCCGAGCACGAGCGTCCCACGTCTCGTGACGCTGCCAAGCATCAGCACGGCGGCGCTCAAATCGTTTGACCGCCGATGGGCGCGGAAAACTGTCAGAAAATTCAATCGGTGCGTTTAGATACGCTTCCAAAGCAGATTGCGCGCGAAGCTCGCAGTACCGCGCCCAAATGAACGTAAAAGCGCGTCCGATCATGCAGCAGCCCTCGCGAACACGATTTCAGCACCGGCAATCGCCATAACAGCAAAGACCACGCTGACAGATGCATCATGATCGCAGCGCAACCAGTTGATCACCTGCCGTTCTGACACGTCCAGTACAGCAGACGCCCGTCGCGCCAAGTCACGTTCTGAACTGGCCGGAAATGCAGTCCACAGCATACGGGCGAACACGCAGCGCGCTGTCTTTTTTGTCTCATTTGCAGTTTGTGCAGGATTTTTCACAACTCTCTCCATAGGTTTCTGGTGTGAGGCAGAAACGTTGGAAGATTTGTGAAAAATGGGGGCCGTTACAGTCATGCTGCGGCCCCTCTCATTTTGGGAAACAAATAGCGTGGAAAGTCCAAATCAGCTGATTTGCACATATCCTCGATCACGGCCCACCAATTGGCAGGAAATGCATTATCAGAACATGCATTCGAAATCTGAGAGCGAGAAACCCCCAACCGAAGCCGCATCTCTTCACGGCCAAGCTTAGTACAAATGTCAAAAACAGTATCCATAGGCCGCACATTATTCATTTTTTATGAATATGCAACATTCACAACTCAGAAATTTTCATTTTTTATGAACACGTCATATTGAGCGCATGGACAAGATAACGATGCACCAACTGGCCCGAACTGACGATATGAGCAAAGAAGCGTGTGCTTTTCGCTTATCTGCTGCACTTGCCGTTACAGGGCTTTCCAAGTCGGAAATCGCTCAACGAATAGGACGCAGAGCATCGTCGATCACCAACCAAACAAAAGGCGACCAGTTCCCATCGCGGGAGATAATGGCTTTTTTATATGAGTATTATGACATCGACTTCAATTTTATCCTAGCCGGTTCTTACGGTCGAGTTCCCGCTGATGTCTTAGATAAACTCTTTCCGATTCTCGCCGCTGAAAGCTAAGAGCTGGTGCCCACAACCAGTTGAGATTAAACCCCAACTTGTAAGCAATCCTAGAAATAGCCACTCTAAGCATATAAAATCGATCCCAAAAAATTAGAACAAACAGTGAATATAACTTTACGTCAAGCCATCCAAATCGGACATCTTGGCTCTAGCAAGATTTTATGAATTCATTTTTTATGTATCTTAACTGTTGATAATTCATTTTTTATGAATTAGCCATTGATCCAACCTACAAGGAATGGACCAATGACCGCACCAACAACGCTACTTGCCACATTCATCCACAACCACGCCCGCGCCGACTTTGATCAGCGCATGAGCGCACTTGAGGCCGCAGTCCGCACGGGCTTTGGCACTTGGATGTCGCCAGATTGCGATCCGGCCACCAACCAGTATCCCGCGACCCACCAGCATGAAATCACCGTGTTCGGCATTGCCGCATCCGGCCTGACCGCCCGCGCCGCCGTGGCCAACTGGTTCAAGATCGCAACCACACAGACGCTTGGCGAAAACATGCAAGCGATGGTCGAAGGAATGGCAGCATGATCTTCGACGGTATCGCCCTGATTTTCGCACTGGCCACGCTCGCGTGTGGTGCAACTGCACTCACCCACGTCACCAACCGCCTGTTGTGGCTATTCGCAGACGTCCGACGCCGCACGTTGGACCTGTCCACGCCCGCGCTATTCACAGCCCTTGGCTTTGTCTGCTTCATGTTCGCCCACGTGGCCCTGTCAGTTGGAGGTTCTGTATGATTTTGCCCTTCCACCCCACCGCTCACGACAAACCGCAAGTCCCTCGGGGTGGCTTGTCCGGGTCCGGTGTCCTGCCATTTCGCACAGACACCGGACCAACGCCGCGCGCGCCCAGCATCGGACGCGCCTTGCTGGACCTACAACGCAAGAACCACCAGCGGTGGGCATTGCGGATCATGGCCAACCCAGAAGCCCAGACCTACGCCGATCTTTGGAAGGCCGCTGCAATCATCCGCGACGGGAACCCCGACAATCCGTTGCGGCAACGAGTGAACCAGACCATGCGGCATTTGGGGTTGGTGCAATGACCACCCAAGCCCACGACATCCGCGACATGATCACCCGCCAGATGCGCCATCCCGAACTAGTGACGGATGAACTGCACCTGCGCCGCGATCTAGGAATGGAGAGCCTCGACCACGTCGAAATGGTCATGGACCTTGAAAAGCGGTTCAACATCGATGTCGCCGATAACGACGCCGAGGCCATGCAGACGGTTGGCGACGTGATCCGCCTGGTCGGGGTGATGTCCGATGGATAAGCCGCGCACCGCATTCGCAGACCTACCCGACGCGACACAGGCTGGCATGCTCTGCAACGAAGCCGCGTTCCGCGTCTACGTGGATCTGCAAACGCTGAACACAGGCACACAAGCCACCGTGACCGCAGCTGCTGAATTCATCCGGTCGCAATGCGGCATCAAAAGCCGACGCGCTCTGATCAGCGGCAGCGAAGCCGCCCGCAAATTTCAGACGCTCCGCACCGAATACGACGCATGGCGCGGCGCAATTCCATCCCAACGATAGGAGGCAACCATGCGCGCACTGAAACATCTGTTCTGTAAGCTCGGCATCCACAAATGGCACGAAAGCCGATCGATGCCAGGACAAGTGTGCCACCGCTGCCATCTTCGGCGCTGCCATCATTGACCGAGAGACATCTTCCCAACGCAAAAAAGGAACAACCCCGTGATGCCTAATAAAAAGCCACCCGCTCAGATCAACCCGCCCGAACCAGCCGATCCCTACAAAATGCGGACGCTGGAACAAATCCTGTCCCTATTCGATGGCGGTGAATTTATAGAAAACCTGATGTCAGATCACCGGAAACTCCAAACGGATTTACTTGAGCACCACGCCGAACACGGCAGCAAAGCCAAAGGCACCATGACGATCCAAGTGACCTACAACCTGGGCAGAAGTGGCGATGTCGGCATGGGGGCAACCGCCACGTTCAAGTCGCCGCAGAAACCCGCGAGCAGCGCCGCTGCATTCATCAACGATAATGGCGAGCTGACGCTCTACAGCCCGATGATGACCCGCATGCACGGCGGCGTTCGCGATGCCACGCACTACGATCCTGAAACTGGCGAAATCCGCGACATCTGATTCACCTCACAACCTGATCTAAGGAATGACCATGACAGACCCAATTCGCAAAAACGTGGCGGAAACGACCCGTGAAATTTACGATCAAATTGGATTGCCGACCGCACTCGAGAACACAGGAAATCCACTCAAAGATGCAGCCCTCATTACGGTCCCCGAAAAACGTCGGGTGCAGGACATCACAGCAGAACTGCGCAAGGCCGCAGAGTATCTCAAACCCGCCCAACGCAAGGGCACGGCCCAGATGGGCGATCTGCAAAGCGTCATTCATTGGTCCAACCGGTTCAAAGGCGATACATCGGCGCTTTACGCCAACAACGACCGCGCAGCACCTTCCCTGACTTGCATTGCCGACTATCACGGTGAAGGCCCTGCAGAACCGACAAACGAAAAAGGCGATCCAGCCGCGCGCCATTGTCATCACCGTGCCGTCTATCCGTTCCCGCTGTCGGACGAATGGAAGGCATGGAACGCAGTGTCCGGCCAATCTCTCGACAAGGACGAGATGGGCGAATTCATTGAGGCTAATGCCAAAGACGTATTGGACCCGACACCTGCGATTATCGCCATGGAGAAGAGTGATGAAAATCAGGACTTTGAAAACCGGTTGATTGAAACCGCGCGCCAGATCGAAGGCAAGTTCGGTCAGCTTCACAGCTTGCTCGCAATGTCCCGCCAGTTCCAAGTCTATGAGACCAGCAACCTTGAAGTCAGCAGCAATCGCGACACTGGCGAACAGTCGATTCAGTTTTTAAACGAACACCGAGACAAAGATGGTGCGCCTCTTAAAATCCCGAACCTAATCATCATCGCCATTCCTGTATTCACAGGCGGCGCGGCCTACCGGATGCCCGTTCGGTTCCGCTACCGCAAATCAGGTGGTTCGATCAAATTCATCCTCTCGATTTACAACCCCGAGAAAGCTTTTGATGCGGCATTTGACGAAGCTTTGGAGGCCGCAAAAGAGGCAACCGAACTACCGTTGTTCATCGGAAAACCCGAAGCATAAGCGTCTGTGGCTCCGGCAACGGGGTCACTCACCTTTCGGCATGTGGTGACGCACCCAAAGTCGAGTTCCAGCTTGCAAAAAACCGCCCCCACCTACGAGGCAATCCAATGCACAATCCTGTATCGATCAAAGTGATACCTATCGGTGACATTGCACTAAAGGCAGTGGTCTCCCCCTCTTGTCTTCGTCACAAACCACGTCATAATAACGTATACATCGGTGTATCGGCTAATTTTCAGCCCGATTTTCACATCGAATTATTTACCAATTTGCATTTTGCACGATCTATTCACGACAATCCAAGGTCCGATCCTGATGCGCAGTATTCAACGCACAGGCCTGACCAGACCGAAGATTATAAAGCGAGACAAAATGAGATTAATTACGAAGCTTCTGTGCAAGCTTGGAGTCCACGTCTGGAGGGAAAGTCGCTCGATGCCAGAGGTAGTGTGCCAACGCTGCCATGTACGAAAGCGGCAGCATTAAACGGCAAAAAGTGCACTTCCACAAATCGGAAGCGGCAAGCTAATCTCAGTAGCCGTACTACTTCACCTTCGAAAGACATCGTCTGCCCACCGAAGACAACCACAGAGGCAATTCCATGTCTCTGATGTTTGCAGATATCAAAAAACAAGCATTTGCGACAATGCAGACCCGTCGCAAAATCCGGCTGCGGATCACCGCAACTGGCGAGCTTCTGCACATGTCCGGATCTGGCACGACATCAGACGTGCACTACTCTTGGCTGGGCACGCACGCACAGGCCGACACTTTGGAAAGCCGCGCCAGGGCGAAAGAAGAGCCTTGGCCGTTCAGCCGCATCACACATGGCACCTTGTCTGAAACCACACTCGACAGCGATCCGGTGCCGTTATGACCCCATTGCTATCGCCACAAGAGACCGCAAGCATCCTTGGCGTCTGCACAAAAACCTTGCAGGACTGTCGCGCGTTGGGGTTAAGGTGCGTCCGTGTCACCAAAAACGCCATCAAGTACCGTCCCGACGATGTGCAAGCCTACATAGAGGCCCGAACAGAATGCCATTCAGAACCAGCAAAACTAAGGTCTATCAATATGACATCGTCGTCAAAGGTAGTCGATTTCGAGGCAGTTGCGGGACCGAAGACTTCGAGGAAGCCAAGGCGGTAGAGGCCCAGGTCCGCGCCGAAGCAAAGACACGCAGCGGCAATAGCGGCAGCTGCACGCTGTCAGAGGCGCTTGGCACCTACCACCGCGACAAGATGATCGGCACATCATCAGAGCGCACCAACGCCAGCATGTGCCGCGCTATCCTCAAACACATGGACGGCCAGAAGCCGATTTCACGCATCACTGATGCTGACGTCATGCGTTACGTGTCCCGCGATCGCGCCAGCTGCAAAAACGCGACCGTAAATCGCCGCCTGCAGATGCTGGGCCGCGCGCTGCGCCACATGGCGCGGTTCTACAAGGCCGACGCACCGACGCTTGAATTGAAAGCCGCTGAGACCAAAGAGCCAAAGGAGATCGTGCGCGAACTGTCCACGACCGAGCAGGCCCGATTGTTTGAACACCTGCCCCAAGAATTTCACGCCTTCGTCAGCTTTGCTCTGATGACCGGCGCCCGCATCCACACAATTTCGACATTGCTTTGGACTGACATCGATCTGCCAAACCGCGAGATCACGTTCCGCCTCAAAGGCGACGACATGATGATATTCCCGATCAATGCTGAATTGTCCGCGCTGCTGTCCACCCTGCCCCGATCCAACGTGCTGGCGAACCGAGATCTCGTGTTTACCCGCGTTGATCAGCAGACAGGTGACCGGGTGATGATCCAGCCCAACGGCGGCGTATTTGGCACAATCTGGCGCAAGGCGTTGCGCAATGCCGGGATCACAGCTTTCCGGTTTCACGACCTGCGCCACACGTTCGCCACCCGCATGCTGCGCCGCACGCAGAACCTCAAACTGGTGTCCAAGCTGCTGGGACATCAGAACATCGAAACCACCATGAAGTATGCACACGTCCTCATTGATGACTTGCGGCTGGCGATGGATGATTTTTCTGTGTTTGGCGTGGGCCCGAAGGATGCGAAACCGTCAAAAGCAAAAGCGCGTTAGCACCACAAAGCTTTTCAATTTATAAGAACCATGCAAGAACATTTACATTGAGGAGATAGAATTATGGGCGCGAATTCAAAAATCGAGTGGACAACGCATACCTTTAATCCTTGGTGGGGATGCACCAAGATTTCCGAAGCCTGCAAAAACTGTTACGCTGAAACATGGGCCAAGAGAGTTGGACAGGACGTCTGGGGGCCAAAGCCAGACCGCCGCCTCATGAGCGACAATCACTGGAAACAACCCTTAAAATGGAACCGCGAAGCGGAAGGAGCAGGCGTGCGCCCTCGCGTGTTCTGCGCATCAATGGCCGACGTCTACGAAGATCGGGATGAGCTAATACCTGAAAGGGAACGCCTTTTTGATCTGATCGAAGCCACCCCAAATCTTGATTGGCTTCTACTCACGAAGCGTCCACAGAATGTATTGAAAATGAGCCGTTGGTCGACGGACTGGCCAGTTAATATCTGGTTAGGCACAACGGTCGAGCTGCAGAAACGTGCGGATGAACTGCTACCGTTTCTGGCAAAAATTCCAGCGAAGGTACGGTTCATCTCCGCCGAACCCTTGCTGGGTCCGTTAAAGATTGAGAAATGGCTCGGCTCTACTATCGACTGGGTCATCACCGGCGGTGAAAGCGGCCCAAAAGCTCGGCCCGCATCACCTAATTGGTTTACCGATCTTCACAATCAGTGCATGGAAAGCAATGTAGCATTTCACTTTAAGCAGTGGGGCGACTGGGCACCAGGTCAAGGCGAAAACCTAGCCAAACGCAGAATGGAAATCGCACAAGACGGGACGCAGATGTTTCGCGTCGGGAAAAAGCTGGCCGGCAGGTCACTTGCAGGATCTTTTCATGATGGGTTGCCGAAAGCGCGCCGTTCTGGATAATTGATCTCGTTAATTAACGAGGAATCAATTTGGAACAAATGTATTCGGGACGAGAGCAGAGTCAGGCCAAGCATGCAATTTTAGGCCGCTACCTGACGCCATTTGCAAACAAGATATTACACACTTGGGACACACTAGACTTCATCGATGGATTTTCAGGTCCTTGGCAAAACCGCGATAAAGAAAACCTGTCAGACACGTCTATCGGCGTAGCATTGGAAACACTATCAGCGGTTGCTGCACAGCGAGGTCACTCAGCTGCTTCGCCAAAAATTCGATGCATATTCAACGAAGCCAATCCAAAATCATACGCTCTGCTTGAAAATTTTATAAACAGATCAAGGGACCGGCACCCCCTACTCAAGATAGACACCTTCGAAGGTAAATTCGAAAACAATGCGGCGCTCATTCGATCAAAAGCAAACCATCAATTTCGACTGCTTTTTGTTGATCCTACCGGATACACAGGATTTTCCCCCGACATTCTCGCGCTCTTCAAAGATCGATCCAGCGAAGTCATCGTCAATGTGATGCGGTCATTCCTTCAACGATTTGCCGCCGGACAGCATAAGGATAGAGAAGCTGCGCTGATCGGTTTGATCGGCAAAAAACGCGCAACCTACTTGATCGAAACAGGACTAACGATCGAGACTTTGGAGAGTGAATACCTCAGTATGCTGCGTGGGACACTTGGTTATAAGTACGCAGGAAACTCCCCCATCCACAATCCAGACAAAAATGAAATTCACTTTAATCTAGCGTATGGCACACACCACCCTGCAGGCATGGAAGTAATGCGGGACGCTGAATACAAAGCCTTAGAGCAGCACGACAGAACACGTTACAAAAAATCTATCGATAAAAAAGGAGGTGATCTGTTCGGAGACTTGTTTGGTGAGATGGAGATCATGGGCCCTTATCTCACTATTAGAAAAAACCACCGCGAAAAAGCCAGCTCTACTATTAGGAGCCTTTTGAAAGATCAACCCGAGGGCTTGGAATTCACAATTTTAACAGCGACCGCCCAACAAAACCTATTTTTGAAGCAAGCTGAAATCGGCGATGTATTAGTCGAGATGACAGGTGACGGAATCATCCGATCGGATTGGAAAACTGGTACCCGCCGCAAGCCCAAGAAAGGCGACATAATAAAATTATGCTCGCCCGCCCAGTAACCATCGACACCAGATTGCTGCGACACATCAATGCATCGACAATCCGCCACCCGACACTCAGGAGAAATTAATGAGAAATTATATTGTTTTAGGCTATCCTGTGGGAAGTTTTCAGCGGCGTTTATGTTGCAATGTTTAAAAGTTATTGGCGCAACGGATTTACGTTTGGATTAACGATTGGTTGTTTAACCGCTATCGTCATCTTCCTCTTTGGGCAGGCAATCTACGACCTTGCCAAGTGCCATCATGATGGAGATTGCGAGCGTTACGCCGCAAAATACGAAGGCCACGATTTTCCAACCAGCTGGTGGTGGGACTGGACCGGAAGCTTGGTCACGTCTGATGACACGCTCGCACAGTGGATTATGGCCTTTTTTACTATAGCCGTGACCTTGCTCGTCTGGCGAACTCTTGTCGCCACACAAGTCATGGCTAGCCAAACTCAAAAGATGCTGACGACTGAGAGCCGCGCTATAGAACTTGAGTACAGGCCAATTATTACAATAGACGACGTCGTGTTCGATGATTTTGGCGGAGCCGCGACGGGAAGTATCAGGCATCTCGCTAGAATTAAATTTCAAAACAAAGGCAGAACACCCGCTCAAGTCATTGGTCAGGACGTTTTCCGAATTTATCGTGAAGGCAATAACATTAGTCCTGATGAAGCCTATAGCCTATGGGCGATTGACCCAGCACAGAGTCGCGGCAAGATGGTCCCCCTCGTGTTTAGCGGTCAGCCATACTTTCTTGAGAAAGTTTCTTTAATGCAGGACAAATTTGAGATTTTCGAAGCGCCTGTCGCCCAGAGTGTCCCTTTTGAGAACGACGTCCAGCGGACAATTGTAAGCTATCGTTTCAAAACTGCCGTGATCTATTGTCGAATTAAATATAGCTTTGGCATTGGAGGCGATAAGCAAGTTTTTGAAACCACTGCTGGCTATAGTGTGTTCCCCGTCTTCGATGCTGCTGGTCGTCTCAACGGGTTTCACTATGAAGCCATAGCCGAATTCTGGGATGCAACATAGATTTGCGACGATAACCGCTTACACTCTATTCATGCCTCACATCACACCCCGCCGTAGCCTGATGCGTTTGATACATAAGGCCGATCATCGCAACATCGCTTCCCATCAGGAAACTACAATCGACAACTTCCCAGTGAAATACCAAGTGGCTATAACGACCATAAGGCCAAGTACAGCGCCCATAACCCAAATAGCACCCTTAACGAAGCTGACCTTATGGCGGAGATCGTCAATTTTATCCCCATGTCCGTCAACACTCTTTATGAGGGCATCAACCTTGGAAGATAGGTCTCCGATGTTTACCATCACAAAACGGATATCCGATGTCGGATGGAGATCGCGTGGAGGTGTTTGCGCAAACTCTTCAGGGTTCGTGTTTAACGAATCTATCTCTTTAACCATTTGGGCCACCCTCCCACTTAGTCTTGATCCAAGACCAAATTGCCGGGTTCGCTCTTCCATAGTAAGATGCTGCCTCGACAACCAACGCCGAGCCAGCTTCGCCGTTTGTAATGCCAATCTTGTTAGAAACTTCCACAGCCGTGATGCTATCCGAAATTAACCACGAATTCCCCCCAAGGTCATAAGTATCATTGGGGTACGCCGCCTTTATAGCCGCTTGCAGGCTATTGGGAACATCGCTGTTCTGCTGTACAATTACAAAAATGGTCATATTGTGGTACTCTCTTCACGTCCAAGATGACAACTTTACCGGACTATAAGCAACCCAGTAATCAACCATTGTCATCTGTTGATCATTTTTTTTGTGGTTTAGATACACAGGTGAATCGCCCCTGCCTTCTCCACCAACTGAGCAGTTTGTTCAACTGCCGAAGATGTGCCAGCAAGATCAGCTGCAGATCTGACGCTACACCAACCAGGTTTTCCGTTTTGCACTACACGGAGACCTCACAGCTAGCATCTGAATATTTCAGCCCTTAGGTGCTTCCACACACTAGCCATGGACGATAGTCCGTCACCGCAAACAAAATAATATTGAAGTAGGCACTCTTTTTATTTGATGATATGGGGCTGGCGATGGACAATTTTATGGGGTTTGCAGTAACCAAACAAGCAACCAAAACCCAGAAAATCCCCCAGAACAACCAATATAGACAAACAAAAACAAAGGGTTAGATGATTACAGCGGACGCTTCCCAAGCTTCAGTTACGAGTTCGATTCTCGTTACCCGCTCCAATCACTTCCCGCATCATTTTTGACCGAAGGAAGACACCATGTCAGACATTACTCGTATCGATTCCGGCCCACGTATGAGCCACGCTGTTGTTCACGGCGGCGTTGTTTATCTCGCCGGCCAAGTTGGCATCGAAGGCGCCTCTGTGACAGAGCAAACAAAGGCTGTTCTCGACAAGATCGACGCCCTGCTGGAAAAAGCTGGCACAGACAAAACCAAAGTACTGACAGCCCAAGTTTGGGTCGCCAATATCGCCACCGATTTCGCCGATATGAACGCAGTGTGGGACGCTTGGGTCGCCCCTGGTCACGCCCCTGCGCGTTGGACTGGTGAGGCGAAACTGGCCACGCCTGGTTATTCTGTCGAGATCATCGTCACAGCGGCTGTCTAAGGTGACACTCCCGTTTTTAACACCATTGACCGAGGACCAGTTGCGGGCGCAGGACGTGCCTGCGCCTTGGTCTTTCGGCATGGCTGACCGCGTGCGTTTTGGTGAAATTGATGTGCTTGGTCACGTCAATAACGCCGCTTATCTGCGCTGGTTCGAAAATCTGCGGATTCACTATTTCGAGGTCTACGGGGTTGCGACCTACGACCATGTCCCGCCAAAAATTGTATTGCGAAACATCAGCTTGGACTTCAAAGCTGAAGTGAAACTGAACGACACTTATGTGCTGACAGGCCGCACGGTCGAGATGCGATCGAGCAGTTTTACCATGCACTACGGCGTATATGTGCGTGGCGTTTTGACAACCACAGGCACTGCTGTGATCGTCAATTTGAACCAAGACAACACGAAACGTCCCCTCGCCGACAGCCTGCGCAGCACCTTGACGCTGCGCGATGGTACTGTGCAGCTTTAGACGCCGTGTTTTTGCAGAAAATCGACAAGGGCGGCCGTTGAGCCGTCCTTGTTATCTGTTCCCGCCGTGCCCTCGACAACGGGCTGCAATGCGGTCGCCAGTTCCTTGCCCAATTCCACGCCCCATTGGTCGTAGGAATTGATGCCCAAGACCACACCTTCGACGAACACACGGTGCTCGTACAGCGCGATCAGTTGGCCCAACACAAACGGCGTCATCTGCGGGTAAGCGATTGTGACAGACGGCCGATTTCCGGGGAAGACGCGGTGTTTGGCTTGGCGTTCCAGCTCGTCACCGTCGAATTTATCCGCGACCTTTGCGCGGGCCTCGTCCAGCGTGCGACCTGTCATCAAAGCTTCGGATTGCGCGAGACAATTGGCGACCAAAAGCTGATGTTGGTGGTGCAAATCGTCCTCGTGACCACGCGCCGCGACCAAGAATTCGCAAGGTACAACCCGTGTGCCTTGGTGGATCAATTGATAGAATGCGTGCTGCCCGTTGGTGCCCGGTTCGCCCCAGACCACAGGACCGGAATTGACCGTCAGATCAGCCCCGTCCATGCTGACGCCCTTGCCGTTACTTTCCATCTCGAGTTGTTGAAGATAGGCCGGTAAGCGGTTGAGATTGTTGTCATAAGGCAGAACAGCCCGCGTCGCATAGCCGCAAATCTGGTTGTGCCAGATGCCCACCACGGCGAGCAATGCAGGCAGGTTTTCGGACCAATCTGCGGACTTGAAATGCACGTCCATCGCTTGTGCGCCGCGCAAGAATGACTTGAACGCGTCCGCGCCAATCGCGATCATCAGGGACAGGCCTATCGGCCCCCACAGCGAATAGCGACCACCGACCCAATCTTCGAACCCGAACACCCGCTCGGGCGCGATGCCAAAGGCGGCGGTTTTGTCTTCGGCGGTGGAAAGTGCCGCGAATTGTGCGCCTGTGTCGGTCACGACCTCGGCCATCCACGCTTGCGCCGTGCGGGCGTTGGTCATGGTTTCAATTGTAGTGAATGTTTTCGATGCCACGATCACCAACGTCGTTGCGGGGTCACATGTGCGCAAAACGCCAGCGATATCAGCAGGATCGACGTTCGACACAAAATGGCAGCGCGGCCCGTTGTGATAAGGTGCGAGCGCATTCACCGCCATGGCAGGCCCAAGGTCAGAGCCGCCGATGCCGATATTGACCACGTCCGTGATCTTGCCGCCCTGCCCTGTGAATGCGCCACTACGCACGTCCTCCGCAAAGGCCGACATGCTGGCGAGCGTTTGCAACACATCGGGCATCACGTCTTTGCCGTTCACCATCACCGCGTCACCATCAAGGTTACGCAAAGCAGTGTGCAGCACGGCGCGGCCTTCGGTTTCGTTGATCGCCTCGCCTGCAAACATCGCGTCGCGTTTGGCGGCGACGCCTGCGTTTTCGAGCAGATCAATCAGCAGGTCGCGTCCGGTTTTGTCGATATTGGTCTTGGCGTAATCCAGACGCATATCGCTGGCAATGACGCTGAAATCAGTGGCTCGGTCCGCGTCTACCAGTCCAATAAACTTGCGATCTGAAACCGCTGCGTGATGCGTTTTAAGTGCGTTCCACATAATTTATGCCTTCGCCCAGTGGACCGTCGTCCCTTGCAAGATTGCCGCAACTGGCGCGTCCTCTGGCATCATGCCGGACGCTTTTTCCAAGGCTGCGCGTTTTTCGTCGCCGATGATCACGATGTGCCGTTTCAAAGCACCGTTCAGCACGTTTGCCGACAATGTGACACGCGGCTCAGGCGCACCGGGCGCGCGCATTGGCACTAAGGTCGCGTCTGTCGTTAACGCTTCGTTCAACTTATCGGCGCCCGGGAAAATACTCGCGGTGTGCATGTCCGCGCCCATCCCGAGCAACATGACCGAAATCGGCAAGTGCGGCGCGATGGCGTCGGTGAGGCCCGGAATGCCTTCTTCTGGGGTCTCGAAGGGCGCGTAAAGCGGCAGATATTCCGCCGCCGCAGCCTTTTCAACCAACAGCCGTTCACGCAACAAGCGCGTGTTCGACCGGTCGGATGTTTCCGGCACCCAGCGTTCGTCCGTCAACAGCACGCTCACCCGTCCCCAGTCCAAATCGACGCCACAAAGCGCGTCGAAAATCGGGCCCGGCGTGGTGCCGCCCGGCACGGCAAATGACGCGCGGTCATGGGTCAGCAATGCGTTTTTCAACTCGCCCGCCAAGACATTGGCAAGGTCGATCATCATCATTTCTGCGTCAGGGTATTCGGTGAATTCCATCGGTCTATCCTTTGATTTCACGCCATTTTCTGCCGTCACGGTGCAGCAGCATTAAGGCGTCGTCAGGCCCGCTTGATCCGGCGGAATAGGTTTTGGGAACGTCGTTTCGCGCTTCCCAGCCTTCGATGATCGGGTCGGTCCAACCCCATGCTGCTTCGACTTCGTCGCCGCGCATAAACAACGTCTGGTTGCCGCGAATAACGTCCATGATCAGGCGCTCGTAAGCGTCCGTAACCTCGACATCCGAGTCGCCTAGCGCCTCTGCAAAGGTCATATCAAGCGGCACGTTAACCAAGCGCATTCCGCCCGGGCCCGGTTCCTTGATCGTCACCTGAAGGTCGATGCCTTCGTTGGGTTGCAGGTGGATTGCGAGAATATTCTGCTGCTCTTCTTGGCCTTCAAAAATTGAGTGACCAAGCGGTTTGAATACAACAGCGATTTCAGAGCTCCGCGCCTTGAGCCGTTTACCGGTCCGCAGGTAAAACGGCACGCCAGACCAGCGCCAGTTCGAAATGTGGCACTTCATCGCGACAAAGCTTTCGGTGTGGCTGCGCGGGTTTTCCGCGTCCTCGCGATAGCTGGGTCCATTCGCGCTATTTTCGTATTGCCCGCGCACGATATGGTGCGGCATAATCGGCTCTAACGCACGGATAACTTTGAGTTTTTCGTCACGGACCTCGTCCGCGCCAAATTGCGAAGGTGGTTCCATTGCAATCAAGCAGAGCAACTGCATGAGGTGGTTTTGCACCATATCGCGCATCGCACCGGATTTGTCGTAATACGAACCACGCCCGCCAACACCGACGGTTTCCGCGACCGTAATCTGGATGTGATCAACGTAATGGTTGTTCCAAAGCGGCTCGAACAGCACGTTGCCAAAGCGGACAGCCATTAGGTTCTGAACTGTTTCTTTACCAAGATAATGGTCGATGCGGTAAATCTGGCCTTCGTCGAAATGTAGCGCCAGCACGTCGTTCAGTTTGCGCGCACTTTCCAGATCGCGGCCAAACGGCTTTTCGACCACAATCCTGCTGGTTGCTGACGCGATTTTATGGCGGTGCAGGCGTTCTGCCAGATCGCCGAACAACGACGGCGCGACCGAGAAATAGAAAGCTTGGACGACATCGCTGCGGACCAATTCAGCCAGTTCGACCCAACCACCCTCGCCTTTTGCGTCAATCGGCACATATTCGATCTGCGCTAAAAATGCGTCTAAGCCGTTGCTATCTTGCGATTCTTCACCACCAAATTCCAAAATCGCTTCTTTGATCATGGTGCGGTAGCCGTTGGAATCAATGTCAGAGCGTGCAGCCCCGATGATCCGAGATTCAACTGGCATCTGCCCTGATAGGTATCGCCGGAACAAGCCGGGTAGAATTTTTCGACGGGCTAGGTCCCCTGTCCCACCAAAGATGACAAGATCAAAATCCTCGACCGGAATCACGCGCGCGACCATAGTATGCCCTTTTCAATTTCCGTTAGCGCTAACGTGTACCGTTTAGCCGCCACTTGATGTGAAGTCTAGCAATCACTGTTAAGAGCATCGCCGTTTTCCGTATCATCGACCCTAAGCCTTTGATTTCATTAAAACGACAGCCTTTTGAGGGGTCATCGCATTTTGGTCAGGTTAGCATCAATTTTCCCGATGTGGCAAACGCCAACCCGCCTGCGCCGCCTGAATTTGTTTAATTTCCGCTGATATCTTGGCTTTGCACCGCGCGGTACATAGGTGAGCGGAAAGGAACTCGTTATGCAAAAATTCTCACTTCTCGATCTGTCGCCCATCCCCGAAGGCAAAACCGCAGCCGACGCGCTCGCGAATACCGCTGACTTGGCTGTGGCCGCAGAAAACGCTGGCTATCACCGTTTTTGGTTGGCCGAGCATCACAACATGCCCGGAATTGCCAGCGCCGCCACGTCTGTTGTGATCGGTCATGTCGCGGCTGCAACCAAAACGATCCGCGTTGGAGCGGGCGGTATTATGTTGCCGAACCACGCCCCGCTGATGATCGCAGAGCAATTTGGGACGCTGGCGACGCTATTCCCTGACCGGATTGATTTGGGATTGGGCCGCGCCCCCGGCACAGACATGGCGACCGCGCGGGCATTGCGGCGGCACATGGCGCCGGACGATACCTTCCCCGACGATGTGCAAGAATTGATTGGTTATTTCCAAGATCCAACCGGCGCCGCGGCTGTTCGTGCGGTTCCGGGCGAAGGGACGAACGTCCCTGTTTGGATCCTTGGGTCCAGCCTTTATGGTGCGCAACTCGCCGCGTATCTTGGGTTGCCCTACGCGTTCGCGTCGCATTTTGCGCCGGATATGTTGGAGCAGGCGATTTCAATTTATCGCTCGACGTTCAAACCGTCAGCGACATTGGCCAAGCCTTATGTGATGGTTGCGGCTGGCGTTTGCGCCGCAGAAACCGAGGCCGAGGCAAATTACCTGCGGTCATCGCAATACCTCGCGTTTGCGAATTTGCGCACTGGTAAGGCAGGAAAATTGCCGTTGCCCGTTGAGAATATCGAAACGCAAATACCGCCGCAGGTCCTTGCGCAGGTCAAACATGCTTTGTCCTGTTCTGCATCTGGCACCGCCGATATGGTTCACGCGCAGTTGAAAAGCTTGATCGCCAAATATCAGCCCGATGAACTGATGGTGACTGGGATGATCCACGATCCGGCGGCGCGGATTCAGTCGTTTGATATCGCGGCCAAAGCGTTGAACGACTTGCAGGCCTAAGTACGGGCTTGAATTTTTCTGTACTGGCGTGGATTCGCAGACTTTATGCTTCGAGTTCCGCATCCCAGTACAGGAAATCCAACCAGCTTTTGTGTAAGTGGTTTGGTGGGAATTTGCGTCCGTTGTTCTGTAGCTGACCTGTTTCCGGTTGGCGCGGCGGTTTGCGTAGTTTCATGCCCATTTGTTTCAGGCTTTTTGACCCTTTGCGCAGATTGCACGGGCTGCATGCGGCCACGACGTTTTGCCACGATGTAATGCCGCCGCTGGCCCGTGGAATTACGTGATCGAAGGTTAAATCGCCTTTGCTGCCGCAATATTGGCACCGGAATTCATCGCGCAGGAATAGGTTAAAGCGGGTGAAGGCCACCGTCCGTTGTGGTTTCACATAGTCGCGCAGCACGACGACCGACGGAATTTTGATTTCGGTTGAAGGGCTGTGCACCACTTCTTCGTATTCCGCGATGATATCAACGCGGTCAAGCCACGCCGCTTTTACCGCGTCTTGCCAAGGCCATAGCGACAATGGGTAATAGGATAACGGCCTGTAATCGGCGTTCAGCACAAGCGCCGGAAATTGCTTGAGGTCCGCCGCATCACGCACAAAGTTGGTTCGAAAGTCGCCGTTCATGGTCAAAATCATCCCTGCTCTGTCGCCCGGAGGTGCAGAGCGGGAGCCCCGCTCCGGCCGCATATCAAAACTATATCTAGTGTTTTCCAAAGGGCAACGCCCAATTGATCATCCAGATATCAGACGCATGATCGCAGTTGGTGACAGTGTTATGACACAGGCCTATCCGACGGCACGCCGGATCCCAGATTTTTGCGGATCAGGGGACGCTAGATCACGGGAAAGTCCCATCGCATATTGTTTCCGCCCGCCCGCTTTGGCTTGATAAAGCGCGATGTCAGCCGTGTGAAACGCCCGCCGCGTTTCTAAATCGTACCCCACCTGCGTTATACCCGCAGAGGCCGTGATCCTGATACTGTCATGGCCGTCAATTGGCACATCAATGCCGTTACAGATCGTCGTGACCATCGCCTGAACCGCAGCCAAGTCGGTATTCACGAACAAAATGCCGAATTCTTCGCCGCCAAGACGCGCACAACGTCCCCCATCGGGCAGAACAGCGCGCATGTGCTGCGCCATTGCGACCAGACAATCATCGCCAACGTCATGCCCGTAGGTATCATTGACCCCCTTAAACTCGTCCAAGTCTAGCAGGACAAGCGTATGCCCCCGCTTCAGATGGGCCGGCAGGTGATCCATAAACCAACGCCTGTTGGGTAATTGCGTCAGCTGATCGGTTGTGGCCTGCAAATACAGACATTGTTGCAGCGTATTCAGATATTGAATCAAAAACAGTGCTAGGATGCTCATGGGCAAAGCCGTGAACGTCGCCGTTTTGAGGTTGTAAGCAAAGGTATTTGCATCCGCGACGCCGAATGACAGCACCGCCCGTGTGTGGTTCATAGCCCCACATAACACCACAAAGAAAACAAGCTTGAACAGGAAATCAAGCTTGTTCCGAGGCGCAATAATCTTGACGAACCGTTGCATGTGCACACCTTAAAAGATCAACGCAGGTATAGCGCACATAGATTTCGTTTCCGTTAACTCACGCCGAGCCGTTCTTGCATAAACGCCAAGGCCACTTGCAAGCCGTCTGGTGCGATGCCGTGGGCTGTGCCTTTCATGACGTGGGCGTAGACTTCTTTCCAGCCGGCTGCTTGCAGGGCTTCGGCGGCTTCGGGCAGTGATTGCGGTGGCACGACGTCGTCTTGGTCGCCGTGGATCAACAGCACAGGCGGTTTGCATTGTGCTTCGTCGATCAGCAATTCTGGCTCTAACAGGCGACCGGAAAAGGCGGTGATCCCTGCCACGGCATCTTCGCGGCGCGGCAAAACATGCAGCGCCATCATCGTGCCTTGGCTAAAGCCCAGCACCATGACTTGTTCTGGCAGCAGGTCTTCATCGACCATCACACCGTCGAGGAATGCGTTCAAATCAGACGCCGCACGTTCGAGACCTGCTTTGGATTCCTCTTCGGATGATCCGTCGATCCATGGGATCGGGAACCACTGGAACCCCATTGGCGATCCAGCGCAATCTTCTGGCGCGTCGGGCGATAGGAACAAGGTGTCCGGAAGGTGTTCGGCCAGTGGATCGGCCAGCCCCAAAAGGTCGGCCCCGTTGGCCCCGTAGCCGTGCAGGAAAACAACCGCTGATCTGATTTCGCCTGAAACCGGCTCGCGCCGTCCTGCTGTAAGTGCCCGTGTCATCTGATCCCGTCCCTTTGTTTGATGTCTGCGTAATACGCCCATAGCAGCCGTGCCGCAACCGATCGCCAAGGCGACCACGCGGCGGCCATTTTGCGCAGGTCTTTTTCCTTTGGGCGCTCTGGCAGGGCAAACAGATCTTGTGCGGCGATTTGCAGGGCCAAGTCCCCTGCCGCAAGAATATCAGGGCGCCCGAGGGAGAATTTCGCGTAGATTTCAGCGGTCCACAGCCCGATGCCTTTGACTGCCGTGAGCGTTTTTATGACCTCAGCATCCGGTAAATCGCGCAGACCCACGTAGTCGATCTGCGCTTTGGCGAGTTCATGGGCGTAAAGCGCCTTTTGTCGGCTCAACCCCAAGGCGCGTAGGTCGTCGGGCGTCGCGGTCATCACGTTTTCGGGTTGATCCATCCCCGTGTCTACCATCCGCGCCCATGTCGCATTCGCCGAGGCCACGCTGACTTGCTGGCCAAGGATCGCGGACATGACTTCGCCAAACCCTTCGGGTCGCAGGCGCAGGGGTAATGGGCTAAGTTTGGTGGCTATTTTGGCGAAGCGTGGTTCTATCTCGACAAGGGCCGCCAGCCCCGCCGCTACGTCCGCGTCACAGGTGATCATTGCGCCTTGGCCCAATCCAGTGCCGCCGCAACAGTTGTGAGCTTCGGACCGTCAGGCATCTGCGGTCTGCGGATCATCAGTACGGGGATGCTCAACTGACGTGCCGCGACAAGCTTCGTGCGGCTACGCTCGCCACCTGCGTTCTTGACCACCAGCCAATCCACGCCAAGTCGCTGAAACAACGCCACTTCGTCCGCGACAGGAAACGGAGGACGCCCCACCAGAAATTCCCCACCTTCAAACGGAAACGGCCCCGTTGGCGGATCAATCTGGCGGCAAATCACACGACTGTCAGGCAGGTTCGCGAAACGATCCAGCGTTTGCCGTCCGGTGCCAAGAAAGACAGTCTGGCCATGTTTCACAAAGCTGGCCGCGTCTTCTTCACGGTCGATCTGCGTCCAGACGTCGCCTGTGTCCGGCGTCCATTCGGGCCGGAGAAATTGAATAAAAGGCAGGCCCAACTCCGCGCAAATCCGCGCCGTGCGGTTGGTGATTTGGTCTGCAAACGGATGGGTCGCGTCGAGAACTGCCGTGATCCCCACCTCTGCCAGATAGTTGCGAAAGCCAACCTCGCCGCCAAAGCCACCGATGCGGGTTTCCAAGGCCAATGGTTTCGGCGCGCGCGTGGCACCTGCCAGCGATGCAATCGCCGTGACACCCGCGTCCGCGAGGCCGCGTGCGATGTCTTTGGCCTCGCCCGTGCCTGCCAGCAATAGCAGCGTCATAAACCGGCCCGCCCGATAATTTTACCGCCGCGGTTGATCACAACCACATCAAATTGCATGGCAGGATACGCGGTCTGCACACGGGTCAAAGCCTGTTCCGCGATGGCCTGCGCCAAGGGCAGACCCGCGATCTCGAACGCCTCAAGAACTGTATTGGCATGACGTAATGCAGATATGCCAGCCATGTCAGCCAGTGCCGCAAAATCCACCTGAGACCGCGACGAATGCAGATCAACGGCCCCTTGCGCAAGTTTGGTCAGCTTGCCGATGCCGCCGCCGATTGTGACCCGTTCGATTGGGTTTTTGTTGAGGTATTTCAACATGCCCCCCGCAAAATCCCCCATATCCAGCATGGCGTGATCGGGCAGATCGTAAAGCTTTTGCACTGTGGTCTCGGATGTCGCACCTGTGCAACCTGCCACATGGGTCACGCCGCCAGCACGGGCCACATCAATGCCGCGATGGATCGACGCGATCCAAGCGGCACAAGAAAACGGACGAACGATGCCAGTGGTGCCAAGGATCGACAGACCGCCCTTGATGCCCAGACGGGGGTTCCATGTTTTTTCAGCAATGACAGCGCCATTGGGTACGGAAATCTCGATACAAACATCAGGGGTAGCGGCATACTCTGCAGCAACCTCGCCCACCACATCATCCATCATCGCACGGGGCACAGGATTGATCGCGGCCTCGCCCACGGCAATCGGCAGTCCCGCTTTGGTCACGATGCCGACGCCGTCGCCTGCGCGAAACCGCACGCCAGTGTCAGAGGCGGACACCTTGGCGATAATCAACGCCCCATGGGTCACGTCGGGGTCGTCGCCTGCGTCTTTGGTGATCCCCACCGAGACCCAACCGTCGCCGCGATCCGACGTCGTGATCGGCGTCTCAAACACTTCGCCCTTGGGCAATACTATCGACACACGTGCAGGCACCTGCTCGCCCCATAGCCCGATCAACGCGGCCTTGGTGGCAGCCGTCGCACAAGCCCCTGTGGTCCAACCACGGCGCAACTCTCCCGTGGGTTTGCGTGTCATGGGGTGACTATAATCCGGCAAGCCCATGACGCCAATGCGCAAATAGAGGTCGCTTGATCTCTTTCCAATGCCACGCAGTCGCGGCATAAGTGGCGTATGACACAAAACGTATCCCTTCCCGCCCACACATGGCCGCAACTTGAACCCGGATGGGTGTGGCTTTGTGGTGCGGGCCCGGGGGATCCGGGGCTGCTGACGTTGCACGCGGTCAATGCGCTGCGCCAAGCGGATGTGGTAATTTATGACGCGTTAGTGCAAGAGGCGATCCTCGATTGGGCGCCACAAGCAGAGCATATTTATGCAGGCAAACGCGGCGGCAAACCATCCGCAGTGCAACGTGATATTTCCCTGCAATTGGTAGAGCTGGCCCGCGCAGGCAAACGTGTACTGCGCCTCAAAGGCGGTGATCCGTTTGTATTCGGGCGTGGTGGCGAAGAGGCGCAGACGCTTGTGCAACACGACGTCCCCGTCCGCATTATTCCTGGCATTTCGGCGGGAATTGGTGGGCTAGCCTATGCAGGCATTCCCGTCACGCACCGCGATGTGAACCAATCGGTGACGTTTATCACAGGCCACGACCAATCTGGCAACGCCACGGGATCACTGAACTGGCAAGCGATCAGCGACGGCTCACAAGTGCTGGTGATATATATGGGCATGAAACATATCGCGCAGATCACCGCGAAACTGATTGCAGCGGGACGCCCAGAATCCGAACCTGTCGCCGTGGTCACAAGTGCCACGACCATAGAGCAGCAGGTTTTGGAAACCACACTTGGAACCATCGTAGACGACATCGCGACGTCCCGAATGGAGCCGCCCGCGATCATCTGCGTTGGCGCATCCGTCTTGATGCGGCAGGTATTGGACTGGCAAGGCATGGCGGCAGGCATCCCGCCGCGCAACCTCGATCCATTGGGGCGCGGTAGACCAGCCGAGTCCCCCGCATGAGGCTGGGCCAAATTTTCGCGAAAATTTGTACGATTTTTCTAGAAAAATCGGCCCCCGTCGCCCAATGAGCTTTTTGATCGCAGCCCCTGCGTCCGGTTCCGGCAAAACCACCATCACGCTCGGCCTTCTGCGTGCCTTGTCCCAAGACGGCATTATTCTGCGCGGCGCAAAATCCGGCCCTGACTACATCGACCCACGGTTTCACGAGGCTGCTTGCGGTCAGCCTTGTCTGAACCTTGACGCGTGGGCGATGTCACCTGCCCGCATTCAAGCGCTCGCCAGCGGATCGCCCTTGATCGTTGAGGGTGCCATGGGCCTGTTCGACGGTGCGCCGCCTGACGGCAAAGGTGCCTGCGCCGATCTGGCCCGCCTGTTGCACCTGCCTGTGGTCTTGGTCGTTGACGCATCGCGCATGGCGCAATCCATCGCACCCATCGTCAAAGGGTTCGCGATGCACGACCGGAGCGTTACCATCGCGGGCATCATCCTGAATAAAGTCGGAACATCGCGCCACGAGACCATGCTACGCCACGCGCTGCGCGACACGGGCATCCCCGTCATCGGAGCGATCCCGCGCAACACGGCGCTCGTGCAACCATCGCGACACCTCGGCCTAGTCCAAGCGCAAGAGCGTCCCGATCTTGACCGTTACCTGTCGCAAGCCGCCGCTATCGTACGCGAGCATCTCGACTTGTCGTTATTGCCTGAATTGACAGCGCCGACCGGAGCCGCCGCCCCACGTATCACGCCCCCTGCGCAGTCCATCGCCATCGCACGCGACGCGGCCTTCGCTTTTGCCTATCCGCATATCTTGGACGATTGGCAGTCTGCAGGGGCAACTATCCAGACGTTCTCGCCGCTCGCCAATGACCCTGCCCCCGCCGCCGATCTGATCTACCTGCCAGGCGGCTACCCCGAATTGCACGCAGCGCGATTGGCCAGCAACACACGTTTTCTGACCAGCCTCCAGACTGCCGCTAAAACCACCGACATCTACGGCGAGTGCGGTGGCTACATGGCGCTGGGCGAGACGTTAACCGACGCCGATGGCCACATGCACAAAATGGCGGGACTACTCGCGCTGAACACGTCGTTTGCAAAACGCAAGCTCCACCTCGGCTATCGCAGCATCACCGCATCCAGCGGACCCTTCGCCGGATCATGGACCGCGCACGAATTCCACTACGCGACAACCACGTCCGCCACAGGCCAATCGCTGTTCCAAGCTCAAGACGCGATCGGCGACACGCTGTCCGATATGGGCCTGATATCCGGCCGTGTCAGCGGGTCATTCGCCCATATCATTGACCGCGCCTAACGCGGCCTCTGGACACCACCCAATCTCAGGTCTAACGAATATTGCATGACAGATATTTCCGATAGCCGCGCCAAGCGTAATGTAGCCGTTCTGGTAATTGCCCAAGCGATTTTGGGCGCGCAGATGCCGATGATCTTTGTGATCGGCGGGCTTGCGGGCAGTATGCTGACGTCGAACCCCTGTCTGGCGACGCTGCCAATTTCGTTCATCGTGTTTGGATCAATGACAACCGCACCTTGGATAAGCCCCTTGATGCAGCGACGCGGACGGCGGTTCGGGTTTATCATCGGGGCGCTGGGCGGCGCATCGGGTGCGGCCGTCGCGGCTTACGGCCTATATACACAGTCGTTCATGATCCTGCTGATCGGGTCATACCTCACCGGTATCTACATGTCCGCACAGGGTTTTTACCGTTTCGCAGCCGCAGATAGCGCGTCGGATACGTTCCGCCCCAAAGCGATTTCCTACGTCATGGCAGGCGGCCTCATGTCGGCGATTTTCGGGCCGCAGTTGAACAAACTGGTCAGTGATCTCTACGTTGTGCCGTTCCTCGGCACTTACATCGCGATCATCTTTTTGAACCTCTTCGGCTTGCTTCTGTTCTTCGGTCTTGATCTGCCCAAGGGCACCAACAGCACGCCCTCTGTGGCCATCGTCAAAGGCCGCTCGCGCCGCGACCTTTTGCGTGATCCGCGCATCGTCGTGGCGATCATCTGCGGCATGGTCAGCTATTCGCTGATGAACCTCGTGATGACCTCAACACCGCTGGCTGTTGTCGGCTGCGGCTTCACAGCATCGGACGCAAATGACATCGTTTCTGCGCATGTGCTGGCGATGTTTGCACCGTCCTTCTTTACAGGCCACCTGATCGCAAAATTCGGGGTCGAAAAGATCATCGGCACGGGCCTCGTGATCCTCGCCGGAGCCGGATCTGCCTCGCTCTTTGGCATTGAAATTGGCGGCGGCGATCCCGCCCTCTGGAGCTTCTATCTCGGGCTCATCCTGCTGGGTCTCGGTTGGAACTTTGGCTTCATCGGGGCGACAACCATGTTGGCCGAAACCCACCGCCCAGAGGAACGCGGCCTCGTGCAAGGCATGAACGACATGCTGGTATTCGGCTTTGTGACCATCGCATCCATCGCATCCGGTGGCCTGATGAACTGCTCCGGCGGCACTCCTGTCGAGGGCTGGACGGCTGTAAACTACGCAATGGTACCGTTCTTGATTTTGGCAGGCGGGGCGCTGGCGTGGCTGGCCATACGTAGCAAACGATCCGCCTAAGCTACCACGAGCCCATCAAACTGCGACGTAGCAAACTACCCTTTTTGCGGAACTCCGACAGGCCCAAACTGCCGTCCACAACACGGCGCGGATCAACCACAACTTGACGCAAAATCGGGGCCGTCATCCACGCGGCGCGTAGCGCGGGCACGGCTGCACCAAACGGCACAGCCTTATGCGCAGCCAGCAAATCCAAGCCGCGCGTGGCCCGCGCAATCAATGCATCACTGTCCAGATCATCCGCCGCCACCCGTTTGTGACCAACCAAATCCGGCACAGCCCGCAGCCAAAGTGCTATCCCCATCGCCTCGCCCACATCCGTCGCAGCCGCGCTGTCAACTTCACAAGCCGCCGCCGACAGACCCATCAAATGCCCCGCCGTGCGCCGCAAATAAACGTCCAGATCAAACCCAACCGGATCCGCGTCGTTGGGATAAATATCAAACCTGCGGGCCGCAATCATCTGATCCAACACCTCGGCGTCCAGACCCATGTCAGCAATCAAACCCGCCAACGGTGCCGCAACCTCATGCGCGCGCACCGGCTTGCCAGCGACAGCATCTGCCACAACATCACGCCAGAACTGCAACCGCATCTCAGCGATCATCGGCTCTTTGGTCACAAACGGAGCCTTCGCGACCTCAAGGTTCAACGCATAAAGCACAAACAACCGCGCCCGCACATCGACAGGAGCCGCCATTGCCGCCAAAAACCGTTCAGGATCACCCGCTTCAACCAGCGCCGCACAGGCGTTTACGGATTGGGCATCTAAAGACATGTCCACCCCTTCATTTCGCCAAAACAACTCAAATCTCAGACATCCGCATCACGCACCAACTTCCAGTTGATTGCATCTAGCAGCGCATCAAAGGACGCATCCACAAGGTTGGCAGACACCCCAACAGTGGACCAGCGTTTACCCTGCCCGTCTTCACTGTCGATGATCACCCGCGTCACAGCCTCGGTGCCGCCATTGGTGATCCGCACTTTAAAATCGACCAAGCGCATGTCGTCAATGATATGCTGATATTTGCCCAAATCCTTGCACAACGCACGGTTCAGCGCATTGACCGGGCCGCGATCAGATCCGTCATCGCCCAAGCTATCAGACACGTTCAGTACCTTGACCCCGTCGATTTTAACCACGACCACAGCTTCGGACAGCGACACCATCTGACCGCGTTTGTTGCGGCGGCGTTCGACCGTGACGCGGTAGCGTTTGACCTCAAAGAAAGATGGCAATTGGTCCAACTCTTCGCGCGCCAACAGCTCGAAACTTGCCTGTGCCGTGTCGTAAGAATAGCCCCGCGCCTCTTGCTCTTTGATGCGGTCCAGAATGCGTGTCAGCGCCGGATCGCCTTTTTCTACGACTAGCCCTGCGTCGGTCAAACGCTTGCGCAGGTTCGACTGCCCCGCTTGGTTCGACATCGGCACGATACGGGTGTTGCCAACCAGCGCTGGGTCGATGTGTTCGTATGTCGTTGGGTTTTTCAGGATCGCACTCGCATGCAGCCCCGCTTTGTGCGCAAAGGCCGAAGCCCCTACAAATGCGGCCTGTTTCGCGGGCACACGGTTCAAGATGTCGTCCAAGCTGCGCGACACTTTGCGCAGGCCCTTAAGCGCATCGCGGGTCACACCCGTCTCGAACATGCTCGCAAATGGCTCCTTTAACAGCAGCGTCGGAATGATCGCTGTCAGGTTCGCATTGCCGCAGCGTTCGCCAAGCCCGTTCAACGTGCCCTGCACCTGTCTGACACCCGCCAGAACAGCAGCCAGCGATCCCGCGACCGCTTGTTCGGTGTCGTTGTGTGTATGAATGCCCAGATGATCACCGGGAATGCCGCTGGCGATCACGTCCCTGACAATCTCTTTGATTTCAGCAGGTTGGGTGCCGCCATTGGTGTCGCATAACACAATCCAGCGACAGCCTGCATCATAGGCGGCGTGGATAGCCTCAAGCGCGTAATCGCGGTTCGCCTTATACCCGTCAAAGAAGTGTTCCGCATCGAACAAAGCCTCGCGACCCTGCCCCACAATATGCTGAAAACTGCCCGTCAGGTTCTCGGTGTTCTCGGCCAATGTAATGCCAAGCGCGTCGGTCACGTGAAACGCGCTCGACTTGCCCACCAGACAGATTGCAGGCGTGTTTGCGTTCATCACAGCAGCCAGTACATCGTCATTTTCAGCAGAGCGTCCGGCCCGTTTGGTCATCCCAAACGCGGTCATCGTCGCACGGGTTTTGGGGGCGGCATCAAAAAAGTCGCTGTCCGTCGGGTTCGCTCCCGGCCAGCCGCCCTCAATATAATCGACACCAAGCGCGTCAAGCATCTCGGCAATGCGCTGTTTCTCAGCGGTCGAGAACTGGACACCCTGCGTTTGCTGGCCATCGCGCAGGGTGGTGTCGTAAAGATACAGGCGTTCTTTAGTCATAGACATTGGCCTCCCACCCCGAATTTTCTAGAAAATTCGCCCGATTTTTCGCGAAAAATCGTCATAGCAAACCCTCAAGTTTTGCAGGATCAAATGCGGCAGTGGGCTCTGCTTCCGGCCCCGCAATCCCAATAGAAAGCTTTAGGCCCGTTGCTTCCAAGTCATTTTTAAGCTTATCAGCAGCTTTATAATCTTTGTGATTTCTCATACCCTGCCAGCGAGACAACAATTCAAGCAAAGTACTTTTATGCTCAGACAAATTGGACAAAAATGCTGACTTGCTGTCTTCTCGATACCAATCCACTTCTTCTGCATCAGGGAAACCAAGAAACCTCAGTCCTGCTTTTAGTTCTTCATATGCTCCTTCAGAATGCAATTGTGCCAATTCAGTTAGAGCCATATGCGTATTTAGGTCGCTTGAAAGGTCGTCTACAAATTGTTGCGGAACTTCGTCAGCAACTTTTACGCCATCCGTCGCTTTGAAGTAGATTTTAAGCCTTTGCTCCGCCTCAATCCGCTTCGCCTCTGTCCAATCCATCGGCTTACGATAGTGCGTCGAAAGCATCACGAACCGGATCACTTCGCCCGGCACGCCTTGGTCAAGCAGATCGCGGACCGTAAAGAAATTGCCCAGCGACTTGGACATCTTCTTGCCCTCGACCTGTAGCATCTCGTTGTGCAGCCAGTAGTTCGCAAACCCGTGGCCCGCACATTTCGACTGCGCAATCTCGTTCTCGTGGTGCGGGAATTGCAGGTCGTTGCCGCCGCCGTGGATATCAAAGCGATCCCCCAGCAATTCATAGGCCATCGCGGAACATTCGATGTGCCAACCCGGACGCCCACGCCCCCACGGGCTATCCCAACCGGGTTGGTCGTCCGTTGACGGCTTCCACAGCACAAAATCCATCGGATTGCGCTTGTAGGGTGCCACTTCGACCCGCGCACCCGCGATCATGTCGTCGACGCTACGGCCGGACAGCGCACCGTATTCTGTATAGCTTTCCACAGCGAACAGCGCGTGACCTTCGGCCGCGTAGGCATGCCCCTTGGCGATCAAATCCTCAATCATCGCGATCATCGGTGCGATCCATTGCGTCGCGCGTGGCATCGCCTTTTGATGATCCGTGCCTTTCAGAGACGGCTCTAGCGCACCAATCGCCGCCATATCGTCCAGATACCACTGCGTCGTCTCTTCGGTGATTTCACCGATCGACCGCCCGCTTTGCGCCGCCCGTGCGTTGATTTTATCATCGACGTCAGTAAAATTGCGCACATAGGTCACATGCTCTGGACCATACTCATGCCGCAGCAGACGGTACAAAATATCAAATACCAACACAGGCCGCGCATTACCCAGATGCGCCCGATCGTAGACCGTTGGCCCACAGACATACATCCGCACATCGTCAGGATTAATCGGGACAAAGTCCTCTTTGCGGCGGGTCGCAGTGTTGTGCAGTTTGATCGTCATGTCTTCACCTATCTTGGCCCGCGCAGGGGCAAACGGTTTTCGCCTGCGGGCATAACGACTTCAAGGATCAGATGAAACGTGAAAGAGCAGCCCGCGACGATGTCAGCAGGAAATAATAATACAGCAAATAATGATGCGGTGGCTCTTCATACCGCAATGACTAGCAGGACGGCCCGCGCCCGTCTAGTGTTTCGATACGCCATCCGAGGAGGCCAAGCCTATGAACCGCCAAGACATTGACGCACTATGCAAAGCTCACGCAGGGGCCACCGCCGCTGATCCGACGACAGAACTGGATAGCTGGAAAGTCGGCGGCAAGATGTTCGTCTGCTTTGGCAACCGCATCGACGGATTCTGCACAAAGACCGACAGCATCGAGACCGCGCAGATGTTAATCGACGCAGGTGCCGCGACCAAGGCCCCCTATTTCCACAAATCATGGGTGCTGGTCAGCATGGACGTGGACCGCGACGAGGCCGCGCACCGTGTCGCTACCTCGTATGATATTGTCCGCAAGGGCCTGACTAAGCGTGTGCGTGACGCGCTGTAGCCCGCTTTTCTGTCAATGCTTGGCGCATAATTCACACTGAGGATGACAGGAACCCAGCTGCAACTCCCAAGGTTGAGACTGCACTTGAATCGCCAAAAATCGTGACGTGCTGCCGTCCCTTACCGATGATAGAGCCTGCGAGACGGATCACACCCGCCCTGTCACCGATCAATCGGCGGTCAATGTCCTATATTTGTGCAAAACTCCCCGTAGTTGCCGTATCGTTTATCTCGACTTGCACACGGCACAGCGCTAGCGTCGCAACATGCATGTATTTCAGAATCCGGCTGGTGACGGCACCATCTACTTTGACAACCTTCTCGCGCCAGAGAATGTACCTGTCGCCTATGACCCGAACATCGGCGCATTTGTGACGGATGCGTTGTTCTGCGCAAACCGTGATATCATCGGCTGCAACTGGGTTGCGGACGGGGCTGCGGACCTGTGCGTGTCCTGTGCAATGACTGCGATGTCGCCGGATGCCACAATGCCCGATGCGATTGAAAACTGGGGCAAAACCGAAGAATCCAAACGCTGGGTACTGGATAACCTGCGCCAATGGGGCTGGTTCACGGAGACAGATACCGGTGCCAGTCCGGTTTTCCATATGCTCGCCGAAGGGGTGAAACCCGTTATAATGGGCCATCATACCGGCGTCGTGACTATCAATATTGATGAATCCGATCCGGTTGTGCGGGCTGAACGCCGCGAGGACTTGGGCGAGAACTACCGCACGATGATCGGCCATATGCGCCACGAGATTGCACATATGTTGTGGTGGCGGCTGAGCATTTCCGAGGAATTCTTGACCGAGTTTCGTGCGTTGTTTGGCGACGAACAGGTGGACTATGGCGAGGCGTTGGACAAACACTACGCCGACGGGCCGCCTGCTGATTGGCAAGACAGCTTTTTGACGCCCTACGCATCCGCCCATCCGCACGAAGATTGGGCGGAAACCACGGCTCATTTGCTACATTTGATCGACATCACCGACAGCTTTCTGGCGACGAACCTCTCCGCGCCCCATGCGCCCAAACGCGGCTGGAACCCTTATGCGGAACCAAATGCGGACAAATTGACGACAATCGCGGCGGAGCTGACGATCAAGATCAACCATGTGAACAGATCAATGGGCCTCGCGGACCTCTACCCGTTTGTGCTGACAGACAAGTCGCGCCAGAAACTCGCACTTGTGCATCGCTGGTTGTTCAAAGGGCCGTAATCCCCCCACAACAGCCGCTTGACAATGGGCCCCGCGCAAGGCCCATTGCGCGGATGCAAGTATCAAACAGACTCAACACAATTAACGGCACTGGCGACGACGGCTGGGGGCTTTTCAATCGCTCCCGCCAGATGATCGCGGACGGTGTGAAAATCACAGAGCTGACCATCGGCGAACACGATATTCGCACCGATCCCAGTATCTTGGACGCCATGCACGCATCAGCAAAGGGTGGTCATACCGGCTACGCGTCGATCCCTGGCACCAATGCGCTGCGCGATGCAGTGGCGGCGCGTATCCAAAGCCGGACAGGTGTGCCCACGACCCGCGCCAATATCATGATCACACCCGGTGGTCAGTCCGCGCTTTATGCGACGCATCTTGCGGCCTTGGATCACGGCGATACCGCGCTTTTCATTGACCCGCATTACGCAACCTACCCCGGCACCGTGCGCGGCGTGGGCGGCGTGCCTGTGGCAATTGCCGCCACGCCCGAGAATGATTTCCAACCGCAAATCGCGGAACTGGCAGCGGCAGCCTCCGATCCCCGCGCCAAATCCCTGCTGATCAACACCCCCAACAATCCAACAGGCGTGGTCTATAGCCGCGACACCTTGAACGGCATTGCAAAGGTCTGCCAAGATCACGACCTCAGGCTGATCTCTGACGAAGTGTACGACACCCAAGTTTGGGAAGGCGAGCACCTGTCGCCCCGTGCCCTGCCCGATATGGCCGCACGGACGATGGTCGTCGGTTCGATGTCGAAAAGCCACGCAATGACAGGCAGCCGCGTCGGCTGGATCTGTGCGCCCGAAGACATGACCGCGCATATGATCAACCTCGCGACCAACACCAACTACGGCGTGCCGGGGTTCATCCAAGACGCGGCGCTGTTCGCACTGAACGCAGGCGACGCGTTGGAAGCCAAAGTCGCCGCCCCCTTCCGCCGCCGCCGCGATCTGACGTTAACAGCGCTCGCAGGTCAAAACGCAGTGCGCGTCGTGCCTGCACAGGGCGCGATGTACGTGATGTTGGACATTCGGGCGACGGGCCTGAGCAGTTGGGACTTCGCCAACGCGCTACTCGACGAAGAACACATCGCGGTGATGCCCGGCGAAAGCTTTGGCGCGGCCGCGTCGGGTCATATTAGGGTGGCGATGACAATTGACGATGCGGCTTACGTCGACGCGATTAACCGACTGGTGAATTTCGCAAAATCCCGCATTGGTTAGGGTGAGAGACCTTGCGCCGCTTTGACTGGTTGGCGCGAACTAGACACAGAGCCGGACCTTGGGTGCCGTTTTTGGCAAGGTCGGCAGTGCGGACCTTGTTACCGTTCGATGAAGACGCCTCAATGTCCGGTTTGGCAAACTGTTCAACAAACGGTGGTTTTTGGTGCGATTAGACTCTTACCGCGAATGTCCGATTGTCCGATCCATCGTGAGCTTTCATATATGGTGGTATAGAAAGACCAACAATGTTCAACGAAGAGGGTCGATATGGAAAGTGACGGCAATGATCGTGACAAAGGCGATGACGTTTACCTTGTGCGCGCAGCCGAAATTGAAACTGCGGAGGGACTCTCCAAGGCCCATTTTCTGAATTCAAATGCGAAACGACTGAACAAATCGTTGGGTGATTTAACAGGACTCACTGGCTTTGGCTTTCATATCATAGAGGTCGAACCCGGTTGCGAAACCACCGAGTATCATCTTCATCACCACGAAGACGAATGCGTTTATGTGCTTGATGGCGATGCAACCGCACTTATCGGCGACGAAGAACACCCTATCAGTTCGGGCGACTTCATAGGATACCGAAAGGGCGGAATGGCCCATACAATTCGTAATACCGGAGATCGCAATTTGCGGTGCATCGTGGTTGGTGAACGTCTGTCGCATGATGTGGGCGATTACCCACACAAGAAGATGCGCATATATAGGAATGCTGGGTTACCTTGGAGTGTAGTCGATCATGATGCCATCAAGGAGCCTCGAAACGTGGGGAAAAAATAGAGCGGAATTACACCGCTAAGCGGACCTTTGATATCCTCCCCAGAACCCTCCTTTTTGGCACGGCCCTAAAACACTCCAATTTGTGCTGTCAAAACCCCGTTCAAACCTAATCAGTGTTGAAGGTTTGTGGCTCTCTCGTGATAGCGGACATCCGTGAACCGCGCAGCATCGGTCACTCTGGGCTCAAACCGAACATTAGCCGCAGACCACTCCAATGTCTGCGACAGATCAACAACCTGTCCGCCCCATGTTAACTCTGCAACTTGGCGACACCACGCCCCCCCACATCCAAATCAAAAGCAACGCCCGAATATAGACGCCACGTCGTTTGGGAATCGTTTAGGGTTGTCTCATGCTTTTTGATCTTCCCTCTGATGACGTCCTTTATGCCGCCTTGATTGCCCGTGATGCGGGCTATGACGGGCGGGCTTGGGTGGGTGTGACCACGACCGGTATTTTCTGTCGTCCGTCCTGCCCTGCCCGCAAACCGAAGCCCGAGAACTGCAAGTGGTTTGATGCTGCGGGTGATTGCATCGCGGCGGGGTTCCGGCCTTGTAAGCGGTGTAAGCCGTTGCATGATATGGCTGATTCCAGCGTTGCGAACCTGTTGACGGCGCTCGAAGCGGACCCTGAACACCGTTGGTCTGAAGGCGACGTGATCGCGCGTGGCTATGATCCGTCCACCGTGCGCCGAGCGTTCAAACGCGCCTTTGGCATGACGTTTCTGGACCTCGCACGGCAACGGCGATTGGCTTTGGGATTTACCGAATTATCCGCTGGGCGCGTGGTTGATGCACAGGTCGCGGCAGGCTTCGAGAGCGCATCAGCCTTTCGCCGCGCCTTTACCCGTTGGCTGGGTATCCGCCCCGGTGATCTGCCTGTGACCTCGCTGCTGCGGGCCACATGGATCACCACACCGCTGGGCGATATGGTGGCGGTGGCGGATCAGCATAGCTTGCATCTGCTAGAATTCACCGACCGCAAAGCTCTGCCAACCGAGTTGAAAAAGCTGCATGCGCGGCACCTAGTCAGTATCGGCTCTTTTGATATTTTCGATCACCTGAAGTCGGAAATCGATGATTTCTTTGCAGGGCATTCAGCCGCCTTCACAATCCCGCTGACCTATCACGGCACGCCTTTTACCCAAACCGTCTGGGACGCGCTGCGCAAAATCCCCGCTGGCCGCACGCAAAGCTACACAAACATCGCACAAACCATCGACCGCCCAACCGCCACACGCGCCGTTGCCCGTGCCAATGGAGCGAACCAAATCGCGATCCTGATCCCGTGCCACCGCGTCATCGGCGCTGACGGATCATTGACTGGATATGGCGGCGGGTTGTGGCGCAAAGATCGGCTGATTGCCATTGAAAAATCATATGCAGACAAGGACAGACCATGACCGATATCGGAGCCACATTCCGCGCCCTTCACGTCCCCGGCAAACCGTTCATCCTCGCCAATGCGTGGGACATCGGGTCGGCGAAAATGCTCGCGGGGTTGGGCGCACAAGCGCTTGCGACGTCGTCCGCCGCCCATGCCTTCACGCTTGGCAAACCGGACGGCGGCACGTTGACGCGCGACACCGCCTTGGCCCATGCGCAGGATATTGTTGCGACGACGCCGCTGCCCGTCCAAGGTGATTTCGAGAACGGCTTTGGCGATGATCCCGACACCTGCGCGGAAACCGTCAGGCTTGCCGCTGAAATCGGACTGGCGGGGATTTGCATCGAAGATATCATTCCGTCGACGATCGCCGCCTATGATTTCGACCTTGCCGTGGACCGGATCAAAGCCGCCGCAAGTGCCGCCCGCGCCCTGCCCCACGATTTCGTACTGACAGCGCGTGCTGACGGGATCATGACGGGCGCTTATGACATCACCGAGGCGATCCGCCGTCTACAAGCTTTTGAGGCCGCTGGCGCTGATTGCCTTTATGCGCCAATGCCAAAAACCGCCGTTGATCTTGCAAAAATTACCGCTGCTGTTTCGGCCCCCGTCAACGCATTGATCGCGGGCGATTATACACAGATGGACATAGCAGCATTCGCCAAACTGAACGTCGCGCGGCTGTCACTCGGGTCGAGCCTTGCGCGGATCACGCATCGCGCAATTTATGATGCGGCGCAGGAGATGTTCGGCAATGGTGGGTTCACGTCACTCGGCCATGGCATCGACGGCGCTAAAATCGACGCTCTGATGTCCGACACATAAGCCCCCGAAAAACGCAACGGCGCCACTGAAAAACAGTGACGCCGTCAATCTTCCTAAGAAGATATGTGGTCTTAGAAGTTGTAAGACACGCGCAGTGCAGCTGTATCAGCTGAGATATCGCCTTCACCGCCGTTGAATTCTTCGAATTCGTGACGCAAGTACTCAGCACCAACTGTAAAGCTGTCGGATACTGCGTAATCAACACCAACGCCGTAGAAGTAACCTTCGTCTTCGTCACCATCGACAGTCGCTTGTGCAACACCAGCAGCTACGTATGGCAGGAAGTTGCCAGCGTCGTAACCTGCACGTACTTTAGCGCGCAGAACTTGGTCAAGCTCAAGGCCAGTTTCGTCATTTGTGAAATCGTCTGTGCCGATTGCTTCGAATTCAGCACCCAGAACCACGTTGCCGAGGTCGTAGTTATAACCGACGTGACCGCCGAATGTTGTGCCTTCGAAATCGCCGTCAACGCCGTCTGCGTCAACATCGCCGTAACCAAGGGACAAACCAGCGTATGCGCCAGTCCAGTCTTTGCCGGACGCGACGACCACAGGTGCAACTGCAACAGGTGCCGGCGCAGGTGCGACAACGGCTTCAGCGAGACCACCAGCGGTTGCGAATGTGCCAGCTACAACCAGTGGGGCTGCGATCAGGGCGGATGTAAGTGTACGTTTCATATCAATTTCCAATTCTGTGGTAGTTCCGTTGTGGTGCTACAACCCGTAACTTTGTCATTCGTTCCCAAAATGATAGAGGGCCTCACGCGCCTGTGATCGGCACCTCTCGCGTCCGTGATTAAAATGGCTGAAATACGCCACTGGCTGTGCGGAGAACCGCATATCAATGTGCGAAAATCTACTTTTCCATGGTTCAAACACGACATCAGGTCGCATTTAGGACAGATCGATTTCGGCTTTGCGCAAGACTGGTGCAATCGGAGACGACGCCATGACGCATCACGCTTCCAAACTCGCGAGAATCACCCGCACCATCGGTGCGCGCAGAGGCAGGGCTGCCCGTGGCAGGCCACAGTGGGGCTGAATCACCCCCTTTTCCTGAATTCTGCGAAAGATCACACCATGAATGATGAATCCACTTCACCCGCCTGCGGACGCCCTGCCCGCTCTGGTGGCCGCGCAGCTCGTCACGCAATGCGCGCCGCCCCGTTGACTGAAGCCAAGCGCCCGATCCGCGCAGGCATGTCCGGCGGCACCTACCAACCCTTGAGCCAACACGACATGGAAAGGATTTACGAGACCGCGCTGATAGCTCTTGAGCAGATCGGCCTTGCTGATGCGCCGCCAAGCGGTGTCGCCGTAATGACCCGCGCGGGTGCGATATTAGGTGACGACAATCGGCTGCGGTTTCCGCGTGGCTTGGTCGCGCAGATGTTGGGTCTGGCAAACAAGGCAATCACGCTACATGCCCGCGATCCCCACCACGACCTACATCTGAGCGGGACAAAGGTGCATTACGGCACAGCGGGCGCGGCCGTGCATATGGTTGATGTGCTGGGACGTCATTACCGCGAAAGCACGTTGCAGGATCTGCATGATGCGGCACGGATCGTGCAACAACTCGACAATATACATTTTCTCCAGCGCCCCATGGTGGCCCGCGATGTGACCGATAACCGCGAAATGGACCTGAATACGATCTATGCATGTTGTGCGGGCACGGCCAAACACGTGGGCGTTTCGTTCACCGAACCGGATTTCACCGCTGATGCGCTTGAGATGTTGCACCTGATGGCAGGTGGTGAAGACCGATGGCGGGCGCGGCCTTTTGTGTCGAACTCGAACTGTTTTGTTGTGCCGCCAATGAAATTCGCCACGGAATCCTGTCTGGTAATGGAAAACTGCATCGCGGGCGGCATGCCAGTGTTGTTGCTGTCAGCGGGTCAAGCGGGTGCGACGGCCCCCGCTCCAATCGCGGGGGCCATTGTGCAAGCGGTCGCGGAATGTCTGGCGGGGGTTGTCTACGTCAACGCGATCAAACCGGGCCACACCGCGATCTTTGGCACATGGCCGTTTGTGTCCGACTTGCGCACGGGAGCAATGTCAGGCGGCTCGGGCGAACAAGCCCTCCTGACCGCTGGATGCGCCCAGATGCATCATTTCCTCGGCATACCGGGCGGTGCTGCGGCGGGCATTGCGGATGCGAAACTGCCGGACATGCAGGCCGGATGGGAACAGATGTGCTCCAACGTCATGGCAGGCCTGTCAGGGCTGAACATGGTTTACGAGTCCGCTGGTATGCATGCGTCACTATTAGGTTTTTGTTTTGAGTCGCTGATCCTCGGCGACGATCTGTTGGGCCAAGCAATGCGCTGCGTGCGCGGCATCGAGATCACGGACGAGACGCTGGGTTTTGAGACGATGCGCGACGTCTGCATTGGCGGGCCGGGGCATTATCTAGGGACCGACCAGACACTGGGGCTGATGGAAACCGAATACGTCTACCCTGTTGTGGCCGACCGGACCTCGCCGAAAGAATGGGTCGAGCGTGACAAACCCGACCTGATCCAAAGTGCGATTGCCCGCAAGGAATCCATCCTTGGCATACCCACTGCCGTGCCATTCCCGCCCGAGACAGATGCCGCGATCCGCGCACGGTTCAACATCCATCTGGGGCCAATGGCGTAGGTTTACGTCGACGACACGGGCCGCGACAAGGTGCCGCCAGACACCGCAGCTTTGACGCCCGTGGTGGTACGGCAAGACGTGGGTAGCCCGCGTGCGACACGGACGGCGAGATAGGCAAAGGCTTGGGCCTCTAACATGTCGCCGTCCAATCCGACGTCCTCGACGGGGATCACGGGGCACTCCAGCCCTGCGGATAACATCGCCATTAATGTCGGATTGTGACGCCCGCCGCCCGTGGCCAAAACTTTGCTCGGCGTGCTGGGGCAATGCGTCATGCTTTGTGCGACGCTCATCGCACAGACGGCAGTCAAGGTCGCAGCGGCGTCCGCATCGGATAAATCCGCGACCTCTGCTGCCAAGCCGATGAACGCATCACGGTCCAACGACTTTGGCGGAATTTTGTGGAAATAGCTGTGGTTCAAGAACCGCTCAACCACATCATTCGCGACATCCCCCTGCGCCGCCAAGGCCCCGCCTTCATCACATGACAGACCCAGCCGTAGCTGCATCAGATCATTCAAAGGCGCATTTGCGGGTCCGGTATCAAACGCCAGCAACGCCCCATCGTCATTGGGTTTCTCTGCGCTAGGGTCAATCCACGTCAAATTAGCGACACCACCAAGGTTCAAAAACGCAATCGGCGCATCTGCCTTGATATATTTCGCCAAGGCAAAGTGGAAAAAAGGGGCCAGCGGCGCACCTTCACCACCCAAGCGCACGTCAGCACTGCGAAAATCCCACACAACAGGTTTGCCCAAAACTTCGGCCAGCACGGCACCGTCGCCGCATTGATGCGTCCCGCGGCCATGCGGATCATGCGATAGCGTCTGGCCGTGGAACCCCACGACCTCTGCATCCTTAAAATCATGCAATATCTGCGCATGTGTGGTCTCGATCAACTCGGGCAGTTCGCCCAAATCGTCTTCTTGCCATTTGCCCAAACCGCCGCGCAACACGGCGCGCTCCTGATCAGAGTAAGCCCGATAAGCCGTTGGTCCGAATTCAAAAACCGACACACCGTCGGTCACAATTTCAGCGGCATCGACACCGTCCAACGATGTCCCTGACATCGCGCCCACGGCCCGAATCCGTCCTGTCTTCAACATGTGCTTTCCCTAACCAGCCACGCGCCTTATAGGATGCACTGCACACTAGCTGGGAACAAGATATGACATACCACCCCAAGTCCGAATTTATCGCAATCATGATGGAACGCGGCTTTTTGGCCGATTGTACAGACTATCAGGGTCTTGATGATGCTTTTTCGCGTGGGGTTGTGCCTGCTTATATCGGCTATGACGCGACGGCAAAATCGCTGCACGTCGGGCATTTGATGAATATCATGATGCTACGTTGGTTGCAGAAATGCGGCCACAAGCCGATCACCCTGATGGGCGGCGGCACGACAAAAGTTGGCGATCCATCGTTCCGGTCCGACGAGCGGCCATTGCTGGACGACGCGGCGATCCAGTCCAACATCGACGGTCTGGAAAAGGTATTCGCAAAATACCTCAGCTACGGCGACGCGGAAAACGACGCGATGATGCTGAACAACGCAGAATGGCTGGACGGATTGAACTACCTGTCTTTCCTGCGCGACATCGGGCGGCATTTCTCGATCAACCGCATGTTGTCGTTTGAAAGCGTGAAATCACGGCTCGACCGCGAGCAATCGCTGTCCTTTCTCGAATTCAATTACATGATCTTGCAAGCCTATGACTTCCTAGAGCTGAACCGCCGCTACGGCTGTTTGCTGCAAATGGGCGGGTCGGATCAATGGGGCAACATCGTCAACGGGATCGACCTGACACGGCGCGTGCTGGACCATGAAATCTACGGGCTGACCACGCCGTTGTTGACCACATCTGATGGCCGCAAGATGGGCAAATCCCAAGGCGGTGCGATCTGGTTGAACGACGAAATGCTGTCGTCCTATGAATTCTGGCAATTCTGGCGCAACACAACGGACGCGGACACGGGCAAATTCCTGAAAATTTTCACGGAACTGCCTGTGGATGAATGTGACCGCCTTGGCGCGTTGGAAGGGTCCGAGATCAACGCGGCGAAAATCATCCTCGCCAACGAGGTCACAACCCTGTTGCACGGCGCAGATGCAGCCGCAGCAGCAGAGGCCACAGCGCGTGAAGTGTTTGAAAAAGGCGGCGTCGGTGACGACCTGCCCACGCTGACCCTATCGGCGGCTGACCTCGGCGACGGTATGTCCATCGTGCAAGTCATCGTCAAAGCGGGCCTTGCCGATTCCGGCAAAGCGGCAAAACGCTTGATCTCTGAAAACGGGGCAAAGCTGAATGACGAGCCACTGACCAACGCGGGCCTGATGATCGACGCGGCGGCACTGGCCACGCCGATCAAGCTGAGCGCGGGCAAAAAACGTCATGCTTTGGTGCAGCTGGGTTAGGTCAATAGATCAACCACGCACACTATAATGACAAACGGAATGGAAATGGCCGTCGCAACCAATGCGGCGGCCATTTTCGTCGGGCGTGGACCCGGTGCGACGACACCGGCGACCCGATGCTGATTTATTTTTGATCTTGATGTAAATTTCATAGCGGATGTTTACGAGTATTTAGGTTTCAAACTGTTTAACTCAGCAGCATGAAATTGGATCAAACGACATTTGTAGCGCCGCCTTTTCAACCGCTGCAACAACACCCGCATTTTGCGCAGGCCCTTGCCGGAATGGGCCGGCCAATGACGACCTATGCCGTCCCCGGTGGCGGCACGGCCCAAGTGTTTACACGGCGCGTTTGGCCATTTCGCAGATCGCTCAAGATGATGTCGCGCGGCCCCTACTGGCCGGAACCCCCGACAGAGAAACAACAATTTGACGCGCTAAGCATCCTGCGCGACCAGAACGTGCGCCTGATAAACGCGGAAGACACCCCTGACGACGTGTTGATCGCGGCAGGCTATCGCCAAATCATGACCCCCGCCAGCATTGCCGTGATGGACCTGCGGCACGGGCCGGATGTGCGACGTGCGCTGATGTCGATCAAATGGCGCAATGCGCTGCGCAAAGCCGAAACCGCCGATCTGCGCATTTCCATGCGCAGTTATCAGCACACCACAGACAAATGGCTGCTGGACGAGGACGAAAAACAGCAATCCGCGCGCGGCTACCGCGCCCTGCCCAGTGCCGTGACACAAGCCTATTCCGTGATGAACAAGGGCCAAGCGATCATCGTCACCGCATCACGGGTCGCCGTTCCGATTGCCGCGATGATCTTCTTACGGCACGGCGCATCTGCGACGTATCACATCGGCTGGACCTCACCCGAAGGCCGTGCATGCAACGCCCATAACCTCTGTCTGGTCAAAGCAATGGACGCGCTGGAAAGCTTCGGCACGCAGGTCTTGGACATGGGCACATTGGACACAGCCGCCTCACCTGGGGTCGCGCGGTTCAAGCTGGGGTCTGGCGCACAAGCAAAAACGCTGGGCGGGACGTGGCTGCGATTGGCATGTTTTCGCAAACAGCCATTCACCTGAGGTGACTTGCAAAATCTGTCGTGGCTGATCATGCTTTTGAACATCATTGCACAGGACGACAGACCAATGACAATTTACCGAGTTTACGACGTTTTCACCGACGCGGCCTTTGGTGGCAATCCATTGGCTGTGTTTCCAGACGCGACAGATATCCTCGAAGCCAAACTGCAAAAAATCGCCCGCGAATTTAACTTTTCGGAAACGACCTTTGTCTATCCTGCGGCGGACCCTGCCCATTCGGCCAAAGTCCGCATATTCACCCCCACCCGCGAATTGCAATTTGCGGGGCATCCGACAATTGGCACCGCTGTGTGCCTGTCTGACCTCGGCCATACAGGACCGATGGTACTAGAACTTGATGTCGGGCCGATCCCTTGCGACGTGTCGGGCCAAACCGCCAGTTTTACCACCAGCGCCCCGCTCGACATCATCGCGACACCCGAACCAGACCTAGTCGCGGCGGCGATTGGATTGAAACCAGAAGCAATTTCGAACGCAACCCATGTCCCGACCCAAGCGTCACTGGGGCTGGCGTTCGTGTTTGTCGAACTCAAAACCCGCAATGATCTGCGGGCCTGCCACCCCGTTGCAGAGGCGAGCAAAATCGGTGCTGCCCGTTATCCCGCTGGCATCGATTTTGCAGTTTTTGCTTACGTGCGGAACGGCGACCATCTGGATGCGCGTATGTTCGCCCCGCTCGACAACATGCCAGAGGACCCCGCAACGGGCAGCGCCTGTGCGACGATCACCGCCCTGCTGAGCCAAATCGCAGGAAAACCGCTGGCGTTTACCATCCATCAAGGCGACGATATGGGGCGCCCGTCGCGGATCAAAGCCGCCGCATTGGCGGGTGATCCACACCCGATCAAGATCACCGGCGACGCCATTCTGACAATGGAGGGTCATTTTGTCGGTTAACCCCATCCCCGTGTCCGTCATCGACATTTTCACCGACGGCACCGCCCAAGAAGCCAGTGATACAGACATCGCGCCCTGCGATGGTGCCGCATTTCGGTGGCTGCACTTTGACCTGAATACGCCCGGCTTAGAGGATTGGTGCACAGCGCATCTGCCCCCCTTGGCATTTCGCACGCTGCTCGCGCTGCGCACACGGCCCCGCGTCGACAGTCACGATGACGGGATTTTGCTGACCCTGCGCGGGATCAATCTGAACGACGGCCAAGAGGTCGAAGACATGGTGTCGCTGCGCCTCTGGGCCACGCAAACTCTGGTCGTTACTGTCAGAAAACAAAGAATTTTCGCGCTCGACGAAGTCAAAGAACAGATCATCACAGGCGACGCGCCCGACACGCCTGCCCGCCTGATTGCGCGGATCACCGAACGTCTGGTGGACCGGATTGAAACCGTATCACTTGAATTGGAAGATCGCGCTGAGGAAATGGAAAACTCGGTCTACGACGACAACGGCCCTGCCCCTGCTGATCTTGCCCCCCTGCGGCGGTCGGTCATCACATTACGCCGCCATATCGGGCCTCTGTCCGAGGCGCTCAGCGAATTGTCCAAGATCGACACCCATCTGATTTCGAAGACATTTCGCAATCGCCTGCGCCACACAGCCAACCGCGCAAAACGATCGGTTGATGAGGTCCACGAAGTCGGCGACCGTCTGACCGCACTCGCGGACCATGTGGAATTGCAACAGGACGGGCGACTGGCGCAAAACAGCTACGTCCTGTCCGTCATTGCCGCGATTTTCCTGCCTTTAGGCTTTTTGACTGGTCTCTTCGGCGTGAATGTCGGCGGCGTCCCGGGCACCACAAATCCGGACGCGTTTCTCATCCTGTGCGGGGCTATGGTCGCAATCGGCATCCTGCTTTATATTCTGCTGCGCTGGATCAAGTGGTTCTAAGACTAGCCAGCACCGCCCACACGGTCTAAAGCAGCGGCACGAACGAAAGAGGCACTCATGAGCAGCGTAATATTGCAACTATGCGAAGCAAAAGGCCTGCGCATGACAGAACAGCGCCGCACGATTGCCAACGTGTTGGAAACGGCGGACGACCATCCCGACGTCGAAGAGTTGTATAACCGCGCCGTGGCCGCTGACCCGAAAATCTCGTTGGCGACCGTCTACCGCACTGTCAAACTGCTCGAAGAATCCGGCATTTTAGAAAAGCACGAATTTGGCGATGGCCGCGCCCGCTATGAAACGGCGGATCGCAAACACCACGACCATTTGATCGACATGAACTCTGGCGAGGTCATCGAATTTGTCGATCCGGATATCGAAGCCCTGCAAGAAAAAATCGCGGCCAAACTCGGCTACCGCCTGATGGGTCACCGTCTGGAGCTATACGGCGTTCCGGTTAAAGAAGACTAAACAGGACAGGCTCTGCCGCGACCCGACTGGCAAGCGCCGTCATGGCCGCCCACCCCATCACAAACATACAAAAACGCATTTTCAAATTCCCAGATGATGCTCAAATTCATGCTGCAAGAATTGAATGAATAAATAGTTACCACAATGCGGGAAAACCTGACCCTTTCCACTTGCGTCAAGGCAGGGTACGCCAAACCGACAGCCGTAGGGCCTGCATTTTAAAGGATCTCGAAAATGGATAATGCACGCGGTGCGGCGCTGATGGTTTTGGCGATGTTTGGCTTTGCGGTCGAGGACATGTTGATCAAACAAATGGCCGCGGGATTGCCCGTCGGTCAGGTCATCACAGTGCTGGGCATCGGCGGCGCGATCATCTTTGGCTTTATCGCGCGATCCTATGGCGACCGCCTTTGGTCCCGCGATTCCTTGCACCCGAAACTGTTGTTGCGCAACGCTTGCGAAGTCTTTGGCACCTTGGGTTTTGTCGCAGCCATTGCCCTGACGCCGATCTCAACGGCCTCTGCGATCTTGCAAGCAACCCCGCTGGTTGTGACGCTAGGCGCCGCTCTTTTCCTTGGAGAAACAGTGGGTTGGCGGCGTTGGCTCGCGATTGCGATTGGCCTGTTCGGCGTTTTATTGATCATCCGCCCCGGCATGGATGCGTTTGATCCCAAATCCCTGCTGGCCGTGATGGGCGTCGTAGGACTTGCCGCGCGTGACCTTGCCACCCGCAGTATCCCGCGCACGATTTCGTCGCGTGTCATCGCGTTTTACGCCTTTGTCGTGTCGATCATCACCGGCTTTTTGCTGCTCGCCTTTGGCGTCACAGGCACGACGTGGCTCGTGCCTGACACCACCGATGCGCTGCGCCTGATTGCTGCTGTCGTGGTCGGTGTGTCCGCCTATTACGCGATCGTCGCGGCCACCCGGATCGGCGAGATGTCCATCGTCGCACCCTTCCGCTATTCGCGGCTGGTCTTTGCGCTGGTCATTGGCGTGCTCGCTTTTGGCGAACGCCCCGACGCGCTGACGCTGTTGGGCGGTGTCATCATCGTCGCATCCGGCATTTACACACTTTGGCGCGAAGCAAAACTGCGCCGCGCTTCCCCTTCACATTGAACCACGCTATAGTTTAGTTAACGCTAACATAGCCGTTTTAAGGAGCCTCCTATGAGCACGATTATCGACATTCACGCCCGCGAAATTCTGGACAGTCGGGGCAACCCAACTGTCGAAGTCGACGTGACATTAGAAGACGGTACAATGGGCCGCGCCGCCGTGCCATCGGGTGCCTCCACAGGCGCACATGAAGCCGTTGAAAAACGTGACGGCGACAAATCCCGCTACTTGGGTAAAGGCGTTCTCGACGCTGTCGCCGCCGTAAACGGTGAAATCGCCGAAGCCATCCTCGGCTTTGACGCGACAGAGCAAGTCGGCATCGACATGGCAATGTGCGAACTTGACGGCACGCCAAACAAAAGCCGCCTTGGCGCAAACGCGATCCTCGGCGTGTCCATGGCCGTCGCAAAAGCCGCTGCTGACTACACAGAACAGCCACTTTTCCGCTACATCGGCGGCACATCTGCGCGCACCCTGCCCGTCCCAATGATGAACATCATCAACGGCGGCGAACATGCGGATAACCCGATCGACATCCAAGAATTCATGATCATGCCGGTGTCTGCGACCAACATCAAAGAAGCCGTGCGCATGGGCTCTGAAATCTTCCACACGCTGAAAAAAGAGCTGTCAGCCGCGGGCCATAACACCAGCATCGGTGACGAAGGCGGCTTTGCACCAAACATCGGCTCCACCCGTGAAGCGCTTGATTTCATTATGAAGTCTGTTGAAAAAGCAGGCTACAAGCCAGGCCAGGACGTCTATCTGGCGCTTGATTGTGCCGCGACCGAATACTACAAAGACGGCAAATACGAATTGGCTGGCGAAGGTAAATCCCTGACCTCCGAGGAAAACGCCGACTACCTTGCAGAGCTGGTCAACGACTACCCGATTATCTCAATCGAAGATGGCATGGACGAAGACGATTGGGACGGCTGGAAGGCCCTCACCGACAAAATCGGCGACAAAGTGCAGCTTGTTGGCGACGATCTGTTTGTGACCAACCCCGCACGTCTGGCCGACGGTATTGCCAAAGGCTCTGCGAATTCCATGCTCGTCAAAGTGAACCAAATCGGGACGCTGACCGAAACATTGCAAGCCGTTGATATGGCGCACCGCGCGGGCTTCACCAATGTGATGTCGCACCGCTCTGGCGAAACCGAAGACACCACAATCGCCGATCTGGCCGTGGCGACCAACTGCGGCCAAATCAAAACCGGCTCGCTGTCACGCTCTGACCGTCTGGCGAAATACAACCAGTTGATCCGCATCGAAGAAATGTTGGGTGAAACGGCTGTCTACGCTGGGCGTTCGATCCTGAAAGGGTGAAACGCACCCTACCCAAGCTCATCGCGGTCATCGCGGTGAGCCTTTTCACGACAGATGTTCGCGCGGTGCCAAACTGCGCAAACTTCACTGTCGGTGACACCTATGACTATTTTATCCGCAATGATATGCCAGTCACCATTGTCTTAGGTCAATTTGCAGCGATTCCGAATGTGACGCGGTCAATCATCGGCCGATGGTCGGCAACATCGCCTCGCATCCATCATATCCAAGCGTTCGTTATGAAATACGACACCGAATTTGTCGGACAGTCACTTGACCCTTCGGGTTTTAACGCGCCGTTTTCTCAAACAGTGCTGATCAAGATCCGCAAACCAGCCTATGCGACAGGTCCGCAATACGATGGGCCAGAGGTAAGGCAAACGGCGTTGCTATTCGTCCGAAACGGTCCCGACGGCCTCACATCCGTTCATGATCGTTGCACAAAAGGGGTGTACCTAAATCCCACACAAGACCAAATTGAACAGGCCGCCACCCTGATAGGAAACAACTAAATGACCGCCGACGACATCATCGCAAAACTCGACCTCGCCCCCCATCCCGAAGGCGGCTTTTACCGACAGACATGGGTTGCCCAAAACGAAGGTCGCCCACTTGGCACCGCCATTTATTTCCTATTGAAAGACGGCGGCAGCAGCCATTGGCACACCGTTGATGCAACCGAAATTTGGTTCTATCACGCAGGCGCACCGTTGATCTTATCTGTCTCTGCAACCGACGCGGGCCCCGCACGCGACACGCGCCTCGGCCCCGATGTCATCGCAGGCGACGCACCTCAAGGCATCGTGCCCGAAGGCCACTGGCAAGCTGCCCGCACCACTGGCCACTGGACGCTAGTCAGTTGCACCGTCTCACCGGGCTTCACCTTTGACGGCTTCCACCTCGCCCCTCAAGAGTTTGATATCCCACGCTAATCACGCATGCCAACTCTGTGCTTCTTTGACTTTCTCTAAATCCCGGGGTCTGGGGCAGCGCCCCGGCAGAAAACGCAGTTTTCTCTTAACTGCCGCCCTTCAATATCCGCAAATGTTTGTTGGTCTCGTCCAGCAGCGCACCATAGGTCGCGATCCCCCGCCCCTCAAGCGCTTGGATCATCGCGATCAGTGCCGCTGCCGTGGCCTTCGCGTCGCCCAGTGCCGTATGCCGCGCGGCGTCGGGGATGGTGATGTTCAAACGGTCACAGATTGCGTCCAACGTATGCACCGCCGATCCGCCAAATACGGCGGCAGATAGCAGCACCGTGTCCACGACCGGATTGTCAAAAACCAAGCCCGCAGCCTCGGCTTCTTTCGTCAAAAACGCCATGTCGAACGGCGCGTTATGCGCGACCAAAACCGCGTCTTTGGCAAAGCTGTGGAACTGCGTACAGACGGGCTGAAAACTGGGCGCGTCTTTCACCATACTGTCGTCGATCCGGTGCACATCCGTTGATCGCGCGGGTATCAAAACGCCCGGATTAACCAAGCTTTCGAACTTTTCGCCCGCGATTACCTTGCCGTTCACGATCCGCACCGCTCCCAATTGCACAACCGCGTCCCGCGCAGGGTCCAGCCCCGTGGTTTCGGTGTCGAACACCACAAAAACCAAATCGCGCAGCCGCGTCGCACTTAACTCCGACGACGCAGTTGGCGTTAACAAATCAAAATCATAGGTCAGCGGGCGCGCCTCGCTAAGCAATGCGCGCGGCTCTAGCATCAGCGTATAGCCCTGCCCCGCACCAAAGGTCCGAATGCGCCCAGAATACACATCACCACAATGCGCCTTTACCTTGATTTCGAGCCGGTTTTCCTGCGCCTCTTCCATCTGCGCGAGCGCCTTTAAAATCGGTGCCTCTTTCAGATAATTGAACACCGACGTCTTCAGCTTTGCCGTTCCCACACGTTCCATCATTGCCGCTGCTTGCCCGTCATACAGCACGATCTGATGCTCCGCGCTGACAAGGATCGTGGCGACAGGAATATCCGTCAGAATAGCGATTAACCGTTCGCTTTGTTGCGCCAACTGCTTAATTTTGGGGTTATCTTCGACGCAACCGCGTTTATCCATCGCCGCCTGCAACGCCGTCACGGCTGGCGCCAGATCGCCCAAGTATTTCGCAGCTTTTGCATCCAGCGGCGCACCGCAATCGGTATGCGCCCGCACCCGCAAATTGGCCGCAATCGCTTCCACAGGTTTGCTGACGTGATCGTCAAACAGCAACCAAATCGCCGTCGTCACCCCCAGCATACCAAAGCCAGCAACAATCCCGACAGTCATCAACGCAGCCCAATCTTCCGCATGGGTTAACTGCCGCGACCCAAACCAAAGTGCGATCAAGATCACGGCAAGGCTGCCAAGCCCGAACAGACAGAACACCAGAAAAACCCGTATGCGCAAACTGAGGTGGGTCATATCACATCACGTTGCACGCAGTTGTCAGGATCGGCGCATCTGCATCCATCTGCCGCCAATCGGCATTCAGGATTTCACCATCAGCGCCAAACTCAGCACCGTCGACCAAATCAGCACGCGCATTTTCCGCGCAATCGAACAGCGCTGGCACCTTTGCGATCTGTTGCCAGCGACCATAAAAAACAAGGTCAACAAGCCGTTGATCCGGCCTGTCAGGATGGATACGCAGACTGCCCTGATCCACCGCGACAAAGCGGCTCACATAGGCTTTCAGATAGGTCCAAGGGCGGTAAACCTGTTTGTTCTCAATCGCTTCTGCGACCACAAATTGATCCGGCATCGTGGCCGTCGTCCGGCTGAACCAGCCATATTCACTGCTGATCGTGGCAAGCAGTATCGCCCCGCCACCCGCAACCGGCACCAACCACGACGGCAACCGCCCCTTGAGAACACGGTTCACCGCCCACATGAAAAGGGCGGCCGCAACGCCTGCGAAAATCGTGCCGATCAGTTCGTAAAACATCGGGCTTCTCCTGTTAACTTACGCAAGCACACCGCGCCCCTGCATCAATGCAGATTGCATCGTTTTGATCACCACAAACGCATCCCGCAGGTGGCTTCGCTCAAACCCCGACAGTGTCGCGGGGGGTAGAAAATTATCGGGCGCGAGGTCTTGTTTGATCAGGTTTGCTTGGTGTTGCAGGCGCGTTTGCGCGACCAAATCATACGCCGCCACCAGATCAAGCCCGCCGCTGTTGCTGATGATCCCACCGTCGAGCGCCGCTTTCAAGCGCGCACGGGTATTCAGCGCGGAAAGTTGTCCCGCCAGCGCATACATGCGGCCCAGATCAACGACAGGAATGACGCCGTTCAGCTTCATATCTATCGTGTCGCGGTGTTCGCCCGCGCGGATCGTAGACAAGCCGCGCAACAGCCCCAAGGGCGTGGCATGGGTCAGCGCATTTGTCGCCATATGTGCGGTGAAAATCGAATTACTGGACGCCAGCCGCAGCGTTTCCGCCTGAAGATCGGCAAACAACGTCTCGTCCCCGCCGATGGGTCGCAGGTCGAACATCACCGACGCCAACATCTGCGCTTCTTTGCTCGGGTTCGCGATCCAGCCTTTGAAATACGCGGTCCAAACTGACAACGGCTGACACCAACGCGGGTTCGTCGCCATCATATCGCCCGGACAATAAATGTAGCCGCAAGCATCCAAACCATCGCTGACAAACCGCGCGAATGGGGCGAAATAGGCGGCATCAGCGTCGCTGATACCGTCCTCTAAAATCAAACAATTGTCCTGATCGGACACGCCCGTTTGCTCTTGCCGCCCCTGCGATCCGCAGGCCAGCCACAAATATTTTGCGGGTGGTGTCCCGAGTTTATCCTCGGCCATGCGCAGCAACCGCCGCGTCACCACGTCCGCGATATCTGTAATTAACCGCGTCACAACGTCATGCCGATTGCCCGAGGCCACAAGGCTCACCAGCAATTTCGGAATGCGGGCCGTGATCGCGGCGAGTTCTTGCACGGTGGTCGCTTGGGCAGCTTCCGCCACAAATGTCGACGCATGAGACGCCTGATACCGCGTCAAATCCGTTTGCGTCACAATCCCAACCAAACGCCCCGCCGAGATCACTGGCAAATGCCCTAGGCGGTTTTCCATCATCAGATGCAGCACATCCGACCCAATCGCGGCGGGCGTCAAAACCCGTGGATTGTTGGTCATGATCTCGGCAATCGGTGTGGTCATCGGCAAGTCGTCAACCACGGCTTTGTTCACAAAGTCACGCAGTGTGACGATGCCGCGCAATGCGTCACCATCTACGACACAAAGGCTCGAAATCTTCTTGTCCCGCATCATGCGGGCGGCGTCTTGGATCGGGGTGTCTTCGGCGCAAACCGCGGGGTCTGTGGACATCAAGGCGTCGACCCGCACACGGGTCAGATCGCCGGGTTTCGAGGTGACTTGCAGCTTGGCATTGCCAGAGCGGCGATAAAACCGTCCGAAAGGTTCGCAATCGACCAGCAGCCTTTGAAACAATGTGCTTGGGATCACCAACAGACGGCAGTCTTCTTGGGCTTTGGCATTCGTGGCGGCACGACCGTCGCGCAACAAGCCCCGTTCACCAAACGAATTTTCACGGCGTAGCAGCGAGATCGGCGCGGCATTTTCATCCGTCACAGCGACCTGCCCGCTTTCGATGATATACAGCCCTCTAAGCTGATCACCGATCACATAGATATCGTGGCCCTTGGCCACATCAATCTGCTCACATTGGTCTAAAATCTGGGCGCGTGTGACATCGGTCAACACGTCGTAGGGGTGCAAGTAGCACAGGATGGATGGGTTATCTATCGTCACTGGTGCAGGCCCTTTTGTGTAGTGGAACCGGCGACAGATGCGCCGCCGGTTCCGGTAGTTTTAGTGATCAACCGCGTCGCCTGCACCCGCTGGAATGCGGACGCTTTCGACAAGGTCTTTGATCTCTTGTGGTGTGTCTTTGGTGGACAACGACACGATGTACGCCACCGCAAAGTTGATCGCCGCACCAACAGCACCAATCGCAGTGGATTGGATACCCAACATCGACCCATCAACCGTATCAGGGAACGAGTTGGTGCCGTCGATGAACAACCAGCCTTTGTGCATAAAGATGTAGACCAGCGTAAAGCCAAGACCAGCCAACATACCACATACAGCACCGACGTTGTTCACACGTGTCGAGAAGATCCCCATCATCAGAGCAGGGAAGATCGACGCCGCCGCCAGACCAAAGGCCAGCGCAACGGTTTGTGCCGCAAAGCCCGGTGGGTTCAGACCAAGGATCGTCGCCACCACAATCGCCACTGCCATCGCAACACGTGCTGACATCAGCTCTGCCTTTTCAGACATGTTTGGTGTCAATTGACCCTTCAGCAGATCGTGCGACACAGCAGATGAGATCGCCAGCAGCAAACCTGCCGCCGTTGACAAAGCCGCCGCAAGACCACCCGCCGCCATGAGACCGATCACCCAGCTAGGCAGGTTCGCGATTTCAGGGTTCGCCAAAACAAGGATGTCTTGGTTAAAGTTGGTCAGCTCGTTGCCTACCCACCCGTTAGCCGCAGCACGTTCAGCCATTTCAGCGTTCTGATCGTTGTAGTACTGGATCATGCCGTCGCCGTTTTTGTCTTCCCATCCAAGAAGACCGGTTGTCTGCCATGTTTTCATCCAGTCATAGCGTGCGTCTTCTTCGATCATCTGCACAGATACCGCGTCGCCTTGCGTGCCATTTGGCCACATCAGGTTTGTGATATTCAGACGTGCCATCGCACCAACAGCAGGGGCTGTGAGGTAGAGAAGTGCAATGAAAACAAGCGCCCAACCCGCAGACCAACGCGCGTCAGATACCTTTGGCACCGTAAAGAAGCGCATGATCACGTGCGGCAGACCCGCTGTACCAATCATCAGGGACAGCGTGAACAAAACCATGTTCAGGTTGTCTTTGTGCTGGTCGGTGTAGCTTGCGAAACCCAATTCGGTGACGATCTGGTCCAGCTTTTGCAGCAGATAAACGCTACCTTCGCCGCCCGATGCTTCTGGTGTGATGTGGCTAAACAGACCCAATGCAGGGATCGGTGTGCCAGCCAGTTGCAACGAGATAAAGACCGCAGGGATTGTGAAGGCGAGGATCAACACAACGTATTGGGCCACTTGGGTGTATGTCACACCTTTCATGCCGCCAAACACCGCGTAAGCAAACACGACGCAAGCGCCGATCAGCAAACCCGCTGTGTTGGAAATCTCAAGGAAACGACCAAAAGCCACGCCCACGCCCGTCATCTGTCCGATCACATATGTGGTGGATGCCACGATCAAACAGATCACAGCCACCAAGCGCGCAGTCGGGCTATAGAAACGATCCCCGATGAATTCGGACACGGTGAACTTGCCGAACTTGCGCAGGTAAGGTGCCAGCAAAAGCGCCAGCAAAACGTAGCCGCCTGTCCAGCCCATCAAGTAGGACGAGTTGTCATAGCCTGTGAACGCGATCAGTCCCGCCATCGAAATAAACGACGCCGCAGACATCCAGTCCGCCGCAGTTGCCATCCCGTTGGTGACAGGGTGAACACCCCGACCCGCCGCATAAAATTCTGACGTGGACCCGGCACGGGCCCAAATCGCGATGCCGATGTAGATCGCAAAGGACGCGCCTACAAACAGCAAGTTAATTACAAACTGACTCATTGTGTTATTCCTCTACGCCGAATTCACGGTCCAGCTTGTTCATGCGCCACGCATAGAAAAAGATGATCGCGAGAAACACGAGGATCGACCCTTGCTGGGCCACCCAAAATCCGATGTCGACGCCACCGATTTGCACACCTTGCAGCAAGGGGCGCAGCAAAATGCCAAAGCCGAAAGGCACGATGGCCCAGATGACCAAACTCACCTTAATAATGCGCAAATTGGCTGCCCAATATGCGCCTGGTTCCGGTTTCTCACTCATTGTGTTTCCTCCAGTTGTGTTGTTTTTGCCTGCTTGTCAGTGCTTTGCACCCCGCGCACATCCATCACGATGGGACGGATGATCTGGCGTAAAGCGTCGGTAATCGCGTCGATGTCGCCCATCGCGTCCAGCGTATGCAGCGATCCTTCGGCGTCGTAGAACGAGATCAGCGGTGCGGTCTCTTTGTGATACGCCTTCAGGCGGTGACGCACGGTGTCCGCGTTATCATCCGCACGACGGCGGAACTTCGTGGACCCACATTTGTCGCAGGTGCCATCAACGGCGGGACGCTTGAACGTCTCGTGATAGCCCTCGCCGCAGCCTTCGCAGGTGTGGCGTCCGGAAATCCGGACAACCATCGCCTCGTCAGCGACCTCTAGACTGATCGCCGCGTTCACCTTTGCGCCCTTTGCTGCAAGCAGCCCGGTCAGCGCTTCGGCCTGCGGGATCGTGCGCGGGAAACCGTCAAGAATGACGCCCGCTGCACAATCCGGATCACCCAAACGGTCGCTCAGGATGTTCAGCACGATATCGTCGCTGACCAGCCCCCCCGCTTCCATCACAGTTTTCGCGGCTTTGCCCGCATCGGTGCCAGCGGCGACCGCTTCGCGCAGCAGATCGCCAGTGGACAGTTGAACAAGACCGAACTTTTCCTCAAGCCGCTTGGCCTGCGTCCCCTTGCCCGCACCCGGCGGCCCAAGAAGGATCAGGACCGGCATAGTGCTTTGCGGCATTTTGCTTGTGTCAGACATGATTTCCCTCGTTTTTGAGTGGCAGCAGCGCGGTACGTTTTGCGTACAAACTCACGCCTTACCCTTTCTATTTTCGATCAGATCATCGACGACTGACGGATCAGCCAACGTGGACGTGTCGCCCAACGCGCCAAAGTCGTCCTCTGCGATTTTCCGCAAGATCCGGCGCATGATTTTGCCTGACCGTGTTTTCGGCAAACCCGGCGACCATTGGATCACATCCGGTGCGGCAATCGGGCCAATTTCGGTGCGCACCCATGTGCGCAGTTCCTGGCGCAACTCTTCGGATGGTTCTTGGTCGTTCATCAAGGTGACGTAGCAATAGATGCCTTGGCCTTTGATTTCATGCGGATAACCAACCACAGCGGCTTCGGCGACTTTCGGGTGTGCAACCAAAGCGGACTCGACTTCAGCCGTCCCCATCCGGTGGCCAGATACGTTGATCACGTCATCAACGCGGCCTGTGATCCAGTAGTCGCCGTCTTCGTCGCGGCGGCACCCGTCACCTGTGAAGTAGTAGCCTTTGTAATCCGAGAAATAAGTCTTCTCGAAACGGTCATGGTCGCCCCAAATGGTACGCATTTGACCCGGCCAGCTGCCTTTGAGGCACAGAACACCTTCGCAAGCCGTGTCGTGGATTTCGTCGCCTGATGTCGGCTCAAGTACCACGGGTTCCACACCAAAGAACGGCTTCATCGCAGAGCCCGGTTTCAACGCATGTGCGCCCGGCAGTGGCGTCAACAAGTGACCGCCGGTTTCTGTCTGCCACCATGTATCGACGATGGGTAATTTGCCGCCGCCAACCACGTCGTTGTACCAGTTCCATGCTTCAGGGTTGATCGGCTCGCCGACTGTGCCCAGCACCTTAAGGCTGCTTAGATCGCATTTTTCGACGAACTCAGGGCCTTTGGCCATCAAAGCACGGATCGCTGTTGGCGCGGTGTAGAATTGGTTCACCTTATGCTTTTCGCAGACCTGCCAGAAACGGCTTGCGTCTGGATAGGTCGGCACGCCTTCGAACATGACCGTTGTCGCACCATTGGCGAGCGGGCCGTAGACAATATAGCTGTGGCCCGTGACCCAGCCCACGTCAGCGGTACACCAGTAGACGTCGCCTTCGTGGTAATCGAACACCAACTCTTGGGTCATCGCGGCGTAAACGAGATAGCCACCGGACGTATGCACAACACCTTTTGGCTGTCCGGTTGATCCGGATGTGTAGAGAATGAACAGCGGATCTTCGGCGCCGACTTCAACAGCTTCGCATGTCGGTGCGGCATCTGCGGCTAGCGCGCCGTAATCCAGATCGCGTCCCTCTACCCACGTCGTCTGCCCGCCGGTCCGTTTCACCACCAGACATTTCACAGTATCCTTGCAGTGCAGCAATGCTGCGTCTGCATTGGATTTCAGCGGTGTCTGACGACCACCACGCGGGGCATAATCCGCTGTGATCAGTACCTTGGCGTCAGACCCGTTGACCCGTGCGGCCAATGCGTCTGGCGAAAAGCCCGCAAAAACAATAGAGTGGATCGCACCAAGACGCGCACAAGCCAGCATGGCATAAGCGGCCTCTGGGATCATCGGCAGATAGATCACAACGCGGTCGCCTTTGCCCACGCCTTGGTCTTTCAGCACGTTCGCCATGCGGCAGACGGATTCGTGCAGCGCCTTGTAGGTGATGTGCTGGGCATCTTCATCCGGATTATCGGGCTCAAAGATGATCGCAGTTTGGTCGCCGCGTGTTGCCAAATGACGGTCAACGCAGTTCGCAGAGACGTTCAGCGTCGCATCGGCGAACCAGTTGATATGCACGTTACCCAAAGTGAAATCGACGTCGCGCACGCTGGAATAAGGTTTGATCCAGTCAATCCGCTTCCCCTGCTCGCCCCAAAACGCATCAGGATCAGCCAAAGAGGCCGCGTACATTTCGTCGTATTTCGCCTCGGTGATATGTGCGTGCGCGATGGTCGCGGCGCTCGGGGCGTAGGTCTTTGCTTTGGTATCGGCGGACATGGTGTATTCCTTTTATCGTGGGACTTTGACGGCGTTGACGTAAACCGAACGTGGTCGCGGTAGATTTGGACGTAGTGGCTAAGACAGCGTCTCGCCGATGCCCGCGATACGGGCGGCGATAGCATCCAGTGTTGCAGGATCGTCAATCGTGGCTGGTAATTTCCAAGGTTTGCTGTCGGCAATTGATGCCATCGTCGCGCGCAACACCTTGCCAGAACGGGTCTTGGGCAATGCGTCGATGACGATACAGCGTTTGAATGCGGCGACTGGTCCGATTTCTTTGCGGACCAAAGCCACACATTCCTTGGCGATTTCTTCTTCGGATCGGTCGGTGCCATTGTTGAGGCAAACCAACCCAAGCGGGGCTTGGCCTTTCAGCGCATCCCCAATCCCAATGACCGCACATTCGGCGACATCGGGGTGGTTCGACAGGACTTCTTCCATCGCACCGGTGGATAGACGGTGGCCCGCGACGTTGATCACATCGTCGGTGCGAGCCATGATATACAGATAGCCGTCGGCGTCCTTGATACCGGCGTCGCCGGTTTCGTAGTAGCCAGGAAAGGCGTTCAAATACGCAGATTTAAACCGCTCTTCGGCTTTCCACAGAGTTGGCAACGCGCCGGGCGGCAACGGCAGCTTGATCGCAATCGCGCCCAATTCGCCCGCAGGCACCGGATGACCGCCCTCGTCTAGAATTTCGATATCGTAGCCCGGCATCGGCACAGCAGGCGAACCTAGCTTGACGGGCAGTTCTTCGATCCCAAGCGGGTTCGCGGCAATCGCCCAGCCTGTTTCGGTCTGCCACCAATGGTCGATCACTGGTTTTTGCAGGTGCTGTTGCGCCCATTTGATCGTGTCAGGATCAGCGCGTTCGCCCGCAAGAAACAGGGCGTTAAACCCACTCAAGTCGTATTTCTTAACGTATTCAGCCTTGGGGTCTTCCCGCTTGATCGCACGCAAAGCAGTTGGCGCTGTGAACAGGGATTTGACGTTGTGATCTTGGATCACGCGCCAGTATGTGCCCGCATCTGGGGTGCCAATCGGTTTGCCTTCAAACACGACCGTCGTGCAGCCAGCCAGCAGCGGACCGTAGCAAATATAGCTATGCCCCACGACCCAACCGACATCAGACGCAGCCCAGAACACATCGCCTTGCGACACGTTGTAGATGTTCTTCATCGTCCAGTTCAGCGCAACCATATGGCCGCCATTGTGACGCACAACGCCCTTTGGCTGACCCGTCGTACCAGAGGTATAGAGGATATAAAGCGGATCAGCACCGCCCACAGGCGTGCAGCCCACAGGCGTCGCATTTGCGACTTCTTCAGCCCAATCCAGATCGTATCCGGCAGCCATATCGGCCTGCGTTTGAGGCCGTTGCAGAATCACAGTAAAGTCGGGCTTATGTGTTGCCCGTTCAATCGCATCATCAAGCAACGGCTTGTAGGCGATGATCTTTTGACCTTCGATCCCGCAGGACGCGGCCAAGATCGCCTTGGGTGTTGCATCATCGATCCGCACCGCCAGTTCATGTGCCGCAAAGCCGCCGAACACCACCGAATGGATGGCACCGATCCGCGCACAAGCCAGCATCGCGACCAATGCTTCGGGAACCATTGGCATGTAAATCACGACGCGGTCGCCTTTGATGACGCCGCGGCTGGTGAGAACGCCCGCCAAACGGGAGACACGGTCTTGCAGGTCCGCAAAGGTGATCTTGGTCACGCTATCCGTCACCGGACTGTCGTGGATGATCGCAACCTGATCGCCGCGCCCTGCCTCAACATGACGGTCAACGGCGTTGTAGCAGGTGTTGCAAACCCCATCCGGAAACCACGTCGTCATGGGTGCATTGCTGTTGTCCATCACAACGCTAGGTGTCTTCACCCAATCAATGGCGGTCGCAGCTTCAGCCCAGAACGCCTCTGGGTTGTTTTGCCAGTCTGCAAAAGTCTTTGCGTAAGTCGTCAATGAAAATCTCCCCCCGAATTGGAGCGTCGATTTTCGCACGATGCGCGTGTTGACTTGGGGTTGAGTGAAAACCACCCCTGTCACAAAAGAAAGAACACCGAACGGCGGCTCCCTCTCCCATGGAAGCTTGCGCATTCAAAAGGTATTCTTCCGGCACGCGTCGTTCAAAGAATCAACGTTCCGTCACGTCATTGTGTACTGAAAATCGACGGCACCAAAGACCTTAACGTGTTAAGATGCAACAAAATGATAGACGAAACGTGCAAATTGCGAAAAAGTGTAATTCAATGACCAACACAAGAAAAATCTTTGCCGGAGCCCGAATTCGCCTTTTGCGACAGAGTCACAACTTGACGCAAGCTCTTTTTGCACAGCAGCTCTCGATCTCCACAAGCTACTTGAATCAAATAGAAAATAACCAGAGGGCGTTGTCCGGCTCCGTCATTCTCGCTTTGGTTGATACGTTCAACTTTGACCTGTCAGAATTGGCTTTGGATGGCGCCGGAAAGGTGTCTGTTGACCTTCAAGAAATCCTCACTGATCCGATTTTCACCGAAAACAAGGTCCTGACCCAAGAAATAAAAATCGCAGCGACCAATGCCCCGAATATTTCAAAGGCGTTTTTGGACCTGTACCGCATGTTTCAGAAGTCCCGCGAGCAATTGGGCGAGGTCGATAATGCGCTGAAAGACCACGAAACGTCGCTCGCACCCCTGCCCTACGAAGAGGTCCGCGACTACTTTCACTATAACGACAACTACATCGACGCGTTGGATCGCGCAGCAGAAGCCTTCGCGCTGTCGCTGCCCCGCTCCGATGCAGGCCGTCACGCGGATATGGTGGACTATTTGCTGAAAACGCACGGCGTGAAAGTCGTGATGCGCAAGGACAAACCCGGCTCAAGCACCCTACGCGCTTATGATCCGACGACCAAAACCATCCACCTGAATGCCGCCTCGTCTATGGCCACGAATTTGTTTCAACTCGCCTATCAAGTTGGCCTGATTGAACAGAGCGACCTCATTGAGCAACTGCTGGACGACGCGGCCTTCCACACCGATGTTGCCCGCGATGTGTGCCGCATGACCTTTGCCAACTATTTTGCTGGTGCCGTGGTGCTGCCCTACTCCGAATTTGCGCAAGCCGCAAAAGAACAACGGCACGATCTGGAAAACCTTGCGTTCCAGTTTGATGCTAGCCTCGAACAAGTCTGCCACCGCCTGAGCAACCTGCAACGTCCCGGCGAAAAAGGCATTCCGTTCTATTTTGTCCGCATTGATCAGGCAGGCAACATCACGAAACGCCATTCAGCCACAACGCTGCAATTCACCCGCTTTGGCGGCGGCTGCCCGCTGTGGAACGTGCACCATGCGTTTCAATCGCCCGGTGAAATCCTACGGCAATTGGCCGTGACGCCCGATGGCATCCAATATCTTTCGCTTGCCTTCGTGCAGACAAAACGGGTGTCGGGGTTCAAATCACCCGTGCGGAAATATGCGATTGGGTTGGGCTGTGAAATCAAACATGCGGGCCATGTGGTCTACGCTGATGATTTGGACGTCACCGAGGTCAAGAACTTTGACCCTATCGGCACGAGCTGCCGGATTTGCGAACGGATTGATTGTTTTCACCGCTCTGTGCCGCCGATTGGCAAGCAGATCGTTGTGGATCACAACAAACGTGGCAGCGTGCCGTTTAAGATTTCCTGACCCGGTTTTCGCCGGATCAGGATAGTGCTTGATTAGCCCAGAAGCGATGGCAACCACAGCGACACCGCTGGCACATAAGTGACCAAAATCAGAGCCACCAAAATCGCCAGATAAAATGGCCAGATTGATTTCAGCGCCTGTTCGATTTTGATCCGCCCGACAGCGCAGCCGACGAACAAACAGGTCCCGACGGGTGGCGTACATAGGCCCAGCCCGAGGTTCACCAACATCATGATGCCGAACTGTGTCGGGTCCATGCCGAGGCCTTTTGCGATTGGCAAAAAGATTGGTGTGCAGATCAGGATCAACGCGGCCATATCCATGATCATGCCCAACAAGAGCAGGATCACGTTGATCATCATCAAGATCACAATCGGGTTGTCAGAGATCGACACCAGCAAATCGCTGAGTTTCGTTGGGACTTGGTACAGCGCCAAAAGATAGGCGAATGACGACGCAAATGCGATCAGGATCATCACCATCGCCGTGGTGCGCACAGCCCCCGTGACGGCCAGAACAAAGGCATCCCACGTCAGCGAGCGGTAGTAGAATTTGGTCAGCAGCAGCGCATAAAGCGCCCCAAACGCACCGGATTCCGTCACCGTGAACACGCCGGACAATGTACCGCCAACGATGATCACCGCCGTAATAAAACCAGGAATCGCATCCATGGCTGTGCGGCCAACTTCGGCCCAACCGGGGAACGGCTCTGCGGGGTAGTTGTGCTTGATCGACAGAATATAGGCCGCAATCGCGAGGCTCACGCACATCAAAATGCCGGGCACGACGCCTGCGAGAAACAGTTTCGAAATCGAAATCCCGCCGCCAGCCGCCACCGCAAAAATGATCATGTTGTGGCTTGGCGGAATGACGATCCCCGCGATGGATGATGTCACAGTCACGTTCACCGCGAAATCAGGTCGGTAGCCGCGTTCCTTCATCACTGGGATCAACAGCGACCCAAGTGCGGAAATATCAGCGACCGCAGATCCGGAAATCCCGCCGAACAGCATGGATGAGAAAATGTTCACCATCGCCAAACCACCCTTGAGGTGGCCGACCAAGGCAGCGGCAAGTTTCACGAGACGTTTCGCGATCCCGCCGTGCAACATGATCTCGCCCGCAAAGACAAAGAACGGAATGGCGAGCAGTGAAAACACCGACACGCCTGCCGTGGCCCGTTGAAAGGTAATCAACATCGGGAAGCCTTCGAACCAGAACGCAGAGGCCGCAGCGATCCCCATGGCAAAAGCCACAGGCATCCCCACGACCACCAACAGGCCGAAGACGAGCATCAGAATGAGTAAGCCCATAGATCAGGATTCCAGTATGTCAGAGACTGGCGACCAGTCGGAAAATGTCAGAATACGCAGAACGCCGCGCGTGCCTGCAAACAGAAAGATCAGCCCGCCGCAGGACGTAATCGCAAGGGTGCGGAAACTCTCGGGGATATCCAGCATCGGCAGCAGCGTGTCCCAGCCGAACTGCATCAGCATGATACCAGCGATCAACATTACAGCGCCAAAAGCCGTCAATGTCAGATCAATCGCCACGATCAGCACCTTTTGGACAACGGTTGGCATCAGATCGCGGAACAGGTTCACGCCAAGGTGAAAGTTCTCTTTGATCCCTGCCGCAGCGCCTAAAAACGCAATGTAGCAGATCAACAAGAGCGCCAGTTGCTCAACCCATGTGGGTGTGACGTTCAGCACATAGCGGCCAAAAACCAGCCACCCGAACGTGGCGACCAGCACCACAAGGGCCACCGATGCGCCCAAGATACAAGCCGCGCGGATCACGTCTAATCCGGCTTCTAGTTTGACGTATTTTGATGATGTCGCGACCATCCAATTGCCCCTCGCTTTGGTGTCGCTATCTTTCAAACGACCCGTAAAAAAAGGCCCGCCCGTTTGGGCGAGCCTTGTCACGATTTGCGCTTAGTCCGCGTTGCGGATCAAGTTAACCAAGTCGGTCAGGTCAGGATTGTCCGCGAGGAACTTGTCGTAGACTGGGCCCATCGCCTCTTGGAACGGTGCTTTGTCTTCGATTGTGTTCACGGTTGTGCCGCCAGCAGCGATGGTTTCCATCGACGCGGCTTCACGTTCCTGCCACAGCTCGCGCTGAAGCAAAGCAGATGTATGACCCGCTTCTTTCACGATCTCTTGCTGCTCAGGTGTCAGCTTTTCGTAAGATTTCAGGCTCATGCACAGGCATTCTGGAATGATCAGGTGCTCTGTCAGTGAATAGAACTGGGCGACTTCGTAGTGGTTTGTGGATTCGTAAGATGGCGGGTTGTTTTCCGCACCGTCCACAACGCCGGTTTTGATCGACTGGTAGACTTCGCCAAACGCCATTGGTGTAGCGTTGCCGTCCATCGCTTCGACCATGCCAACAAACAGATCGTTGGACATGACGCGAACCTTCAAGCCCTCGACGTCCGCAGGTGTGTTGATCGGACGCACAGAGTTGTAGAATGACCGCGCACCAGCGTCATACCACCCCAGCGGCACGATACCTTTGGCAATCATGCCTTCGCCGATGGCTTCGCCAACTTCACCGTCCATCATTTCGTACATGTCGGGAATCGACGGGAAAATGAACGGCAAGGACACAACGTTGGTTTCAGGAATAGACTGACCCATCGGCCCAAGGCTGAATTCGCCGAAATCAATCACACCAAGGCGGATTTGCTCAATCGCGTCAGGCTGGCTGCCGAGAACGCCGTTGTGAAATGTCTTTGCAGTGATTTCGCCATTTGTGCGTTCTGCAACTTCTGCTGCAAACGATTCCATCGCGATAGAAACTGGGTAATCTTCGACGTGAATGTTCCAGCCGCGCAATTCAACGGCTGTCGCCGCAGTGCCCGCAACAGCAATTGCGCCGCCAAGTGCTGCGGATGTCATAGCTGTCCGGATATTAAAGTGTAGCATAATGCGATCCCTCCCGATCGTTTTTTAAATACCGCCGCACCGCCACTCCTCTGGCGATGAATTGGCCAAATTCTTAATGCGCGACTGACATTGTCCCTAACAACTACCGTCACCCATCAATTGGTATACTAGTATTGATGCGCGCGAAGCCTGTCAATTCTGTGAAGACATTTTTCAGCACACCTGGCGAGAAAACCGCACAAAGACCGCGCCGCAACATACTGTAAACTAAAGAAAATTCGCACGCACGCCAGCCGCACAAAAACCAAAGGCTTGGGCTGATGCCTTGCGCCTCGGTCCTAAAGTGGCCGTTGACCACGCTGTTTCGAAAATAGTCGATATGAATATTCCCCGAATCTTACCCTATGCTAGGCAAATTCCGGCTCACGACAATAGCTTAAACCAACTTGATGGTGCAGGCAGAATAAGGCACCGTTAGCCCGTGTGAAAATTGGGTGCGGCTTGGCCGAGATTGGATTGTGGGCGACATGAACTTGAATAAACGAACTTTCATTGCAGGCCTTGGCGCGTTCGGTTTGAGCGCGTGTTCGGGTGCCGCGCAATCCACACGGCCCACCGCCCGCGGTGCCGTGCCTGTTGATCTGCGCCCCGTGCAAACCCCCGCCTTTATGGAGTGGGTCGCACGGTTCAAACCCCGCGCCACGAGTGCGGGCATTTCCAGCAGCACTTTCGATGCCGCCTTTGCCAATGCAGGTTATATACCGCGCGTCGTGGGTCGGGATCGCAACCAGATCCAAACCCGCCGAACGCTCGAAGATTACCTGTCGATTGCTGTTTCGGACGAGCGGATGACCAAAGGCCGCACCGCGATCAGACAGCACGCCAACACGCTGGCGGCGGTAGAACAGCGCTACGGCGTGGATCGCAACATCGTCGCGGCAATCTGGGGCATGGAAAGCCTGTTTGGTGAACGACGCGGCGACATTCCTGTGGTTTCTGCCACCGCAACACTGGCCTTTGACGGGCGGCGCGGTGCGTTCTACGAAAGCCAGCTAATTGCGGCGCTGAAAATCCTTGAACGCGGCGACACGACGCCCGATCAAATGATCGGCAGCTGGGCTGGTGCGATGGGTCACACCCAGTTTATTCCCACGTCTTATCAATCCTTTGCCGTCGATTTCACAGGCGACGGTCGCCGCGATATCTGGAGCGACGACCCCACGGATTCGCTTGCATCCACAGCCGCATACCTGTCGCGCAACGGCTGGCAATCCGGCCTAAAATGGGGATCAGAAGAAGGCACAGGCGGCCCGTCGGGGCGCACCCTGCAACCACAATCAGGCGGAATTAAATTCATCGTCACCCGCAATTTCGACGCGTTAAAAAGCTACAACAATTCCGACTTCTACGCGATTGGTATCGGGCATCTGGCCGACCGCCTTGGCGGCGCGGGACCCCTGCGCGGCAGCTTCCCACCCGATGAAAACGGATTGACCAAAGCGGACCGCCAAGCGGTGCAACGCGGCCTCGCGCGGCGCGGTTTTGACGTTGGTGCGGCGGACGGCGTGATTGGCGGCCAAACGATTGCCGCGATCACCGCATTCCAAGAGCAGCAAGGCATGGCTGTCACAGGCATCGCGTCGCGTGACGTGCTTAATGCGTTACGTTAAGATCGCCGTGTAACGCCATACGCTGAAACGAAAAAAGCCCCGCGCATCAAATGATGCGCGGGGCTTTTTTAGTGTATAAATCTTATCCGATGATCGCGTTCAACGTCGCGGATGGGCGCATCACTGCTGCGGTTTTTGCCGCATCACCATGGTAGTAGCCTCCCAGATCAACAGCTGGCCCTTGTGCCGCTGCGAGTTCTGACAAGATTGCCGCCTCGCCTGATGCAAGCGCCTCTGCGATTGGGGCAAAGTGTGTAGCCAAGTCTGCATCGTCCGATTGCGCGGCCAATGCTTCGGCCCAGTAGCGTGCGAACCAGTAGTGGCTGTCGCGGTTGTCAGGCTCGCCAACTTTGCGCGATGGCGAATGGCCGTTGTCCAAGATCCCTTGGGTCGCGGCGTCCACTGCCTTGCCCAAAACGCGGGCTTTTTCGTTGTTTTTTGCATCCGCGAGGAACTGCAAGCTTTCGCCTAAGGCACAGAATTCACCCAATGAATCCCACCGCAGGTGGTTTTCTTCGACCAACTGCTGCACGTGCTTTGGCGCAGACCCACCAGCGCCGGTTTCAAACAAGCCGCCGCCGTTCATCAGTTTCACGATGGACAACATTTTCGCGGAAGTGGCCAACTCCAAGATCGGAAACAGGTCAGTCAGATAGTCGCGCAGCACGTTGCCGGTGATCGCAATGGAATCCTCGCCTTTGGTGATGGTTTCCAGCGATGCGCGGGTGGCTTCGCGTGGGGCCATGATTTCGAATTTGTCGGCCACGCCTTTGGCTTCCAAAATCGGTTTCACATAAGCGATCAGTTCCGCGTCATGCGCGCGATCTGCATCAAGCCAGAAAATCGCGCGTGTGCCTTCAGCTTTTTGGCGATCAATCGCGAGGTTCACCCAGTCTTCAATCGGCGCCTGACGGGCGGAAGCTGAGCGCCAGATGTCGCCCGCTTCAACCGCGTGCTGGTGCAAAACCGTGCCATCGTCGAGGATCATTTTGACGGTGCCCGCCTCTGAGATCTCGAATGTGGTCGGGTGCGAGCCGTATTCTTCAGCCTTTTGCGCCATCAGACCGATGTTCTGGACTGTGCCTGCTGTCGCTGGGTTCAACTTGCCGTTTTCTTTGAAAAACTTAATGCTTTCGTCATAAACCGGCGCGTATGAATTGTCAGGGATCACGCAGTTGGCGTCGGATTCTTTGCCGTCTGGTCCCCAACCCTTGCCGCCTGCGCGGATCAGCGCTGGCATCGACGCGTCGATAATGACGTCGGATGACACGTGCAGGTTGGTGATGCCTTTGTCGCTATCGACCATGTACATCGGCGGACGATCCGCCATGCAAGCCTCGATATCGGCAACAATTGCGGCATTATCCTTAACGCGGGCAAGCAAATCACCAAGGCCGGAATTCGGGTTCACGCCCAGGTCGGCCATTGTATCGCCGTGCTTTTCAAACACGGGTGCAAGGAATGCTTTGACCGCGTGTCCGAAGATGATCGGGTCAGAGACCTTCATCATCGTGGCTTTCATGTGCAACGAAAACAGCGTGCCGTCTTCTTTGGTTTTCGCGATTTCGTCAGCCAAGAACGACTGCAACGCCGCCGCAGACATGAATGTCGCATCAACCACGGTGCCCGCAGGATAGCTGATGCCGTCCTTCAAAACAGTTTCGCCATCGGCCGTTTCCAACACGATTTTGGCTGTGACGTCTTTGGACAAAGTCGCGGAGACCTCGTTCGAAAAGAAATCGCCGCTGGACATCGCAGAGACCTTGGTCTTGCTGTCCGCAGACCAGTCACCCATCCGGTGCGGGTTGTTTTGTGCGAATGTCTTCACAGCCTTAGCCGCGCGGCGGTCAGAGTTACCTTCACGCAGCACAGGGTTCACAGCAGAGCCTTTGATCCCGTCGTATTTCGCGCGGATCGCTTTTTCAGCGTCCGAAGATGGGGATTCTGGATAGTCAGGCAGCGCGAACCCTTGGGATTGCAATTCTTTGACTGCGGCAACCAACTGCGGCACGGACGCAGAGATGTTCGGCAATTTAATGACGTTGGCATCAGCTGTCTTAACCAAACGACCCAGCTCGGCCAGATCGTCAGATTGCTGCTGATCCGCGTTCAAATGCTCTGGGAAAGTCGCCAGAATGCGGCCCGCGAGGCTGATGTCTTTGGTGCCAACAGACACGCCAGCGGCGGCTGCGAATTTCTGGATAATCGGCAAGAACGATGCCGAGGCCAGTTCCGGTGCTTCGTCAACTTTGGTGTAGATGATATCTGTCATGATTAACCCCTAGCTTTTCAATTTGCCTGTCCTTACCGGATGCAACCGGCGACGTCCATTGTATACCACGGTATATCGAAATTAATCCAACAGAGACGGGTTATGCCCCCTCAAGGAATGCGTGCGCCTCTAAGATCGCCGCAGCCAAACCGTCGAAAAATCCAGCCGCCGTGACATCCACAAGGCCCGCTTGACCGTTTTGTGCCACGAATCCATCTGGGGCTTGGATCACGGTGAACATATTATTCTTGGACAGCCACAAATCGCGGTGACTGTTGCCCATGCCGTGTTTCAGCACGTTCACAGCCAAATAGTAGCTGTAAATCCGATCCGCGAGATCAGCCTCGCCTGCCTCTAGCAGCTGCGCCTTAAGTTTGCGCGCAAATGGACCGCGCCGGAAATGGTGCTGGGACCGCGCTTCAAAGGCTGCAAATGTGTCGATTGCGATAGCCTCAAGCGCAAGTGTGCCCGCCAAGACCTCCGCATCAGACGCGCCCGCTGTGATCTGATCCTCAGCGGCTTTTGCGGTGATGCGCGCGGTTTCGATCAACTCTGGGACGGTTTGAGGGGCTGACATGGTAAATTCTCCGGTTTCTCACCCTCGTTTACGCGATGGACGGCAGAATGATAGTGGCCCTGCGTGAAATCGACATAAAAAAGGGGCCCCCAAAGGGACCCCGTGAGTTTCGCTGATCGGGCTCGTGATTATACCGCTCAATGTTTTTTGCCTGTGGCCCGATCTGCGCCGGGGGTGAGCGCACCCACCCCGGGTCTCGTTTTGGCGCCGAATTTTCTAGAAAATTCGAAATGCGACGCCGATGTATCAGCTACAGCCAGACGTGCCGCCGCAGGTGTTGCACTTCATGCAGGTTCCGTTGCGGACCAATGTGTAGTTGCCGCATTCGCCACAGGCTTCGCCTTCATAGCCCTGCATTTTCGCCTTATCGCGGGCATTCATGCTCGTGGCGACTGCGACATTGGACGTCTCGGACACCACAGTTTCGACCGCGACAGCCGCATTGCCCGCCGACGCCACCAATCCTGCGCCGCCGTTCAGCACGAACAATTCTTGCGGCATACGCTTGCGCAAATAACCCGTGGACGAGATTTGTTTTAATACTTCCAACGACTTGGAAGCAGCCTCGTCAGATGCGGCCCGCACATTGGACACGCCTTCCATCTCGCCGCGACCAATATCGTCGAACGACGCGCCTTCCGGTTTCACATGCGCAAGGTCCGTCCGGTCAAGGTAAGACACCGCCAATTCGCGGAAGATATAGTCAAGGATCGACGTCGCATTCTTGATGCTGTCGTTGCCCTGAACCATGCCCGCAGGCTCGAATTTCGTGAAGGTAAACGCGTCCACGAACTCTTCCAGCGGCACACCGTATTGCAGACCAACAGACACGGCGATCGCAAAGTTGTTCATCATGGCGCGGAAACCGGCACCCTCTTTGTGCATATCAATAAAGATTTCACCAAGATTGCCATCTTCGTATTCACCCGTCCGCAAGTAAACCTTGTGTCCGCCAATGATCGCCTTTTGCGTGTACCCTTTACGGCGCTGCGGCATCTTCGTGCGTTCTTGTTCCTTGTAGATTTCCTTGATGATCACCTTCTCGACGATCTTTTCGGCTAGAACAGTGGCTTTTTCTTGCATAGACCCGCTGGCGAGCACGTCCATCGCCTCGTCGTCGTCCTCGACCAAGGCCGCAGCCAGAGGTTGTGACAATTTCGATCCGTCGCGGTACAGCGCGTTGGCCTTCACACCCAGCGACCATGACAATTCGTAGGCCTTTTGGCAGTCCACGATTGTCGCATCGTTTGGCATGTTGATGGTCTTGGAAATCGCGCCAGAGATAAACGATTGTGCAGCGGCCATCATGTAAATGTGGCTGTCAACGCTCAGATAACGCTTACCTTTTTTGCCGCATGGGTTTGCGCAATCGAACACATTCAGGTGCTCTTCCTTCAAGAACGGAGCGCCCTCCAGCGTCATAGTCCCACATACATGGTCATTTGCCGCGTCGATATCCGCCTTGGAATACCCAAGATGACGCAGCAGATCGAAGGTCGGATCGTTCAGTTTTTCTTCTGGAATGCCAAGCGTTTTAGTGCAGAAATCCGCCCCAAGCGTCCATTGGTTGAACACAAAACGGATGTCGAATGCGGCTTTTAGCGCGCCTTCGACTTTGTCCAATTCCGCCTGTCCAAAGCCGTGACCGATCAGCGAAGTATGGTTAATGGCAGGCGCCTGCCCGATTGAACCATGCCCCACCGCATAGGCGATGATTTCTTCGATCTGGGCAGAGCCGTAACCAAGCGTATCAAGGGCCGCTGGCACCGATTGGTTGATGATTTTGAAGTAACCACCGCCCGCGAGTTTCTTGAATTTCACCAGCGCAAAGTCAGGCTCGATCCCTGTTGTATCGCAGTCCATCACCAGCCCGATGGTGCCTGTCGGCGCAATCACAGAAACCTGCGCATTGCGATATCCGTGCTTTTCTCCAAGGGCTAACGCCTCGTCCCACGTGCCTTCGGCAATCGCGATCAAGCGCTGATCTGGGCAGTTTGCTTGGTCCAGCGGCACTGGTTTCACGTCCAGTTTCTCGTAGCCGTCGGTGTTGCCATAGGCCGCGTTACGGTGGTTCCGAATGACCTTGAGCATGTGCTCTGCGTTTTTCTCGTATCCTGGAAACGCACCCTGCTCGGACGCGATTTCAGCGGACGTCGCATAGGACACACCAGTCATAATCGCGGTTAACGCAGCGCCCATCGCGCGGCCTTCATCGCTGTCATAGCCCAAGCCCATATTCATCAACAAACCGCCGATGTTCGCATAGCCCAGTCCCAACGTGCGGAAATCATAAGACCGCTGCGCGATTTCCTTGGACGGGAATTGCGCCATCATCACCGAGATTTCCAGCGTCACAGTCCACAAACGCGAGGCGTGCATGTAGTCTTCGACTTGGAATTCGCCCGCTTTATAGAATGTCAGTAGGTTCATCGACGCAAGGTTACAGGCCGTGTCATCCAAGAACATGTATTCAGAACAAGGGTTTGACCCACGGATTGCGCCGTCTTCTGGGCAAGTGTGCCATGCGTTAACCGTGTCGTGATACTGGATGCCCGGATCGGCGCAGGCCCATGCGGCGTGGCCGACTTGTTCCCACAAATCACGGGCGCGAATGGTCTTTTGCACTTCGCCGTCGCGGCGGTTAATCAAGTCCCAATCGTCGTCGTTTTCGACGGCTTTGAGGAACGCATCAGTGACGCGGATCGAGTTGTTCGAATTCTGGCCAGACACGCTAGAGTAGGCCTCGGAATCCCAGTCTGTGTCATATGTCGGGAATTCAATCGACGTGTGACCCTGCTTTGCATAATCCAACACGCGCTTGATATATGTTTCAGGGATCGCGACAGATTTTGCTTCACGAACAGCCTGTTGCAAGCCGGTGTTCACCTTAGGATCGTAGGCGTCTTGCTCTTTGCCGTCCCATGCTTTGATCGCAGCAAAGATCGCATTCAGGAACTTTTCGTGCATTTTAGAGCCAGCAACGATGGACGCCACTTTCTGCTCTTCAATCACCTTCCAGTTGATAAAGTCTTCGATATCGGGGTGGTCTGCATCAACGATCACCATCTTTGCGGCGCGGCGCGTGGTGCCGCCCGATTTGATCGCACCGGCAGCGCGGTCGCCGATTTTCAAGAAACCCATCAGACCGGACGATTTACCGCCGCCAGACAGGGCTTCGCCCTCGCCGCGCAGGCTGGAAAAGTTGGTGCCAGTGCCAGAACCATACTTGAACAGACGCGCTTCACGGACCCAAAGGTCCATAATCCCGCCTTCGTTAACTAAATCGTCAGCAACTGATTGTATGAAACAAGCGTGCGGCTGCGGATGCTCATAGGAAGAGGTCGATTTTGTCAGTTTCTTAGTTTTGTAATCAACATAATGGTGGCCTTGGGCCGGACCGTCGATACCATATGCCCAGTGAAGGCCTGTGTTAAACCACTGCGGGCTGTTTGGTGCCGCGCGTTGGGTCGCCAGCATGTAGCGCATTTCGTCGAAATAGGCGCGTGCGTCCTCTTCAGTTGAGAAATAGCCGCCCTTCCAGCCCCAATAGGCCCATGCACCTGCCAAGCGGTCGAAAACCTGCTTTGCAGAGGTCTCGCCACCGAATGTCGCGTTGTCCGCCGGAACAGAGCGCCACAGGAACTCTGGCACGCCCTTTTCTTTGACCTTCTTCATCTCGGAAGGCACGCCCGCCTTGCGGAAATATTTCTGGGCGATGACGTCAGACGCGACCTGCGACCAGCCTTCTGGAATTTCACAATTGTCGAGCTTGAACACGATCGTGCCATCGGGGTTCCGGATTTCCGATGTCGTCGTGTTAAAAGCCAGCGCACCATATGCGCCTGTGCCTGCTGTTGTGAAATTCCGTTCGATTCTCATCGCGTCTGCCCCAATTCATTTGCCGTCTTTGCGGCTTGTCCCAAAAATAGCCCCACGAAGGGCTCACATAATAAGTTGCTCTGGCGATGGGACAAATGGATTTGCGCTGAAAACACGTGTTTTCAGCCCGCGCGTCTACGATGTGTATAACGTCTGCCCTGTCCCAGCACTAACACCACATATTGTGTGATCGTTAGCAACTCGCACAATCTGGCGTATCCTCCCCGTGGCGGTCAACGAATTTTTTACCACTATATGTAGATTAAAGCGGTTGACGGCTTTGTGGGAAAACGGGCGGCTCGTTGTCCTCCGATTCATCCTCAGAGTTCTCCACAGAACGTTAACGCCGCCTGTGGAAAACCTAATCACAAAAAGAATAACCGCCACGTAGACTTACGCCGGAAGGCTCATCTTTTACGCTAACTTTGGATTTTCGAGGAATCGGTAGAATCACTTGGCTGCCCGATCGGCACAACATCTAGCGCGCTGACAAATTCGCAACGCATCAACTGCTAAAACAACAAACACCGGCCCGCCTTGCGGCGACCGGTTTGTTGTCACGATGTTAGTGAAGTGGTCGGGGCAGAGAGATTCGAACTCCCGACCCTCTGTTCCCAAAACAGATGCGCTACCAGACTGCGCTATGCCCCGACTGAGGCTTGATTTAGTGCCTGTGGTCGGGATTGAAAACCCCTAAATTCCACTAAATCAAACATTTTTTAATTTGTGCAAGGAAGCACGGCATCTGCACCAAAAGATGGGTGCTGAATCACAGCCCCTGCGGTGATTCCAAGCCGTGCAGACAACCCGCCGTTGATTTCCAACACCGCAAGCACGCCGTCACCGCCGTCGATTGTGGTCTCATCACCGGGAATCGCATTTTCGTGGATTCGCACCACCGTGCCATCAGGCGCGGCGAATAGCATATCTAAAGGAATCAGTGTGTTGCGCATCCAGAACGTCGCCCTGCGCGGCCCCTCGTAAACAAAAAGCATGCCCCCAAGCGTTGGCATGCTTTCCACAAACATCAGACCTTGGGCGCGTTCGGCGTCGTCATCAGCGACGTCCACCTTGAAATTCGCTTGGCCAAAGTCGCCAACGACTCGCGCCACATCATCGGTACAGGTGGCCGCGATTGCCCCTGTCCCGCTCATCATCAGCAGCAATGCTGCCGCAATCGGTTTGATCAAGTTATACTGTCCCAAGTTACCACATCAATTGCCATGCGCCCGCGTTCACCATTGAACAGACGCACACCAATCGCTTCGCCGGCTTGAAGATTCGCAAGACCAGAGCGCCGCAGCACGTCTATATGGACAAACACATCTTCGGGGTCGCGGAACACATTTGCAAACCCAAATCCTTTGGCTTTGTCGAACCACTTCACCCGCGCCGGTTCTACAGTAACCTTGGCGATATCTTCTGGAGATAGTTCTTCCATATCGCGCAATGGTGGAATCGTATCAGCCACGACTACGATATTAACGACACTCACGGCCTGCAGGCCGCGGTCCGTTTCTTGCACTTCAATCTCGATTGCAGCGCCGTCCGCAACGGAGCCTTGGCCGAAATTGCGTAAAACGTTGGCGTGCAGCAATACATCTTTGCCGCCGTCTTCGGGCACGATAAAACCGAACCCCTTGGTTGGGTCGAACCATTTAACATGGCCATGAATCGTGTGGGTCGTTGGGGTCGATGACATCTTTAGTACTCTTCACGCGTTGCGGCGACACGCCGCTTGATAATTTAGGTATACGTTATATCCAACAGAAAACCAACACCATGACAAGCGCTTACCACTCGCGCTTCGTGGAATTCACGGGTTCAAGCGCTGTATTTCCCACGGTTCTGACGCGGTCTTGCGGGTCCACCGGAAACGATCATGCAACCTAAAGGCACCATCAGCCCAGAACTCTATCTCTATAGGTGTGATACGATATCCACCCCAATGCGGGGGGCGTGGCGGGGAAACTCCGAGAGTAGCCGTCAGTTTTGCAACCTTTGCCATTAATCGACCCCGCGAGGCAAGTGGCTGCGATTGGTCCGAAGCCCATGCGCCCAAACGACTTTGAAGCGGCCTTGACGCGTAGTAAGCATCCGACGCGGCCGCATCTTCACGTTCAACCATGCCGCGCACCCGCAACTGCCGTCCGCGCGTCTTTGAATACAAGACGAACGCTGCTTTGCCCGATGCCTCGATCTCTTGGCCTTTTTGGCCGTCGTAATTGGTGTAAAAAATAAATGCCGATTCTGTGATTTCTTTCAGCAGAACCATCCGGACGTTCGGCATCCCATCCGAATCAACCGTGCTCAGCGCAATCGCGTCCGGATAAGACGTTTCGGTCTCAACAACATCGGCGAGCCAACGTTGTGCGATTTCAAACGGATCATCACCCGCAAAAATACCATCGCGATCGCTCATTTCTCTTATCCTCGTTGCTCTGCAAACCGTAGACGTAGGGCGTTCATGCCCATGTGACAACGTGCTTTACCTTGCTGCGCACCCTTTGTTCGCATAAACCACTGCAGATGTGAGACTAATATATAGGGGCAGCCACATGAGTTCTGAACTGATGAAGGGCAAACGCGGTCTGATTATGGGCCTAGCGAACGACAAATCCATCGCTTGGGGCATCGCAAAGGCCTGCGCCGATGCTGGTGCTGAACTGGCGTATTCGTACCAAGGGGATGCCCTGCTGAAACGGGTTGGCCCACTGGCCGCACAAACCGGGTCCGACATCGTGCTGCCCTGTGACGTGAGCGACGAAGCGTCGATTGACGCGCTCTTTGACGAGCTGGAAAAGCGCTGGGGCAAACTTGATTTTGTGGTCCACGCGATTGGCTTCTCTGACAAAAACGAATTGCGCGGTCGCTATGTCGACACCAGCCGTCAGAACTTCCTGACGTCGATGGATATCTCGGTCTATTCCTTCACGGCCATTGTGCAGCGTGCGGAAAAGATGATGAACGAAGGCGGCTCTTGCCTGACGCTGTCCTACTACGGTGCGGAACGTGTCATGCCGCATTATAATGTCATGGGCCTGTGCAAGGCCGCACTTGAGGCCTCCGTGCGCTATCTGGCCGAAGACCTTGGCAAAGACGGCATTCGCGTCAACGCGATCTCTGCGGGTCCGATCAAAACGCTCGCGGCCTCCGGTATCGGCGATTTCCGCTACATCCTCAAATGGAACGAATATAACTCGCCGCTGCGCCGCACCGTGACAATCGAAGACGTGGGCAAATCCGCGCTCTACCTGTTGTCAGACCTCGGATCAGGCACCACAGGCGAAGTGCTGCACGTCGACGCGGGCTACCACGTCGTTGGTATGAAGGCGGTTGATGCGCCCGATATCACAAAAGACTAACTTTACCGGTGGCGACATATTACTGTCGCCACCACAGCAAGACGCATCCAAAGGATCTGCCATGACCGACCGCCTGCCCCACGAAAAAGGGTTTCACATCAGCTGGGACCAAATCCACCGCGACAGCCGCGCACTCGCATGGCGGCTTGACGGCAAAGGTCCCGACGACGGGAGCTGGCGCGCCGTTGTGGCAATCACGCGCGGCGGTATGGCCCCTGCAATGATCGTCGCGCGCGAATTGGATATTCGCACGGTGGATACGATCAGCATCAAATCCTACGACAACCAGACCCAGTCTGACGCCACGGTCCTGAAATACCCTGACGCCGACATGATGGGCGACGGCACCGGCATCCTGATCATCGACGATCTGGTGGACAGCGGAAAAACACTGGAAGTCGTACGCAAGCTATACCCCAACGCCCATTGCGCGACAGTTTACGCCAAACCCAAAGGCGAACCGATGGTGCAGACCTTTATCACGGGCGTCAGCCAAGACACATGGATCTTCTTCCCATGGGATATGGCACTGCAATATGTTGAGCCATATCGCGGCAAAGACTAACGGCACGCCCGCGGCAGATGCCGGAGCCTCCGGCGGGAGTTGTTCTGGCGAAATGAAGACGGGCCGGATCGCCTTCATTTCGCCGCAACAACTCTCTGCCCGAAGGGCATCACGAAAAGGAATGCGGCGCAGCCGCACAATTGGAACACACTATGGGTATTTCGCGGACGACGGCTACTTTTTCTCCTCCGGTGATGGAAGCACGGCGCTGGTTGGATGGTGTCACGCACCCCGCTGACCGTCCGCTTTTGAACGTCAGTCAAGCCGCCCCAGTTGATCCGCCCCCTGCCCCGATGCGCGACGCGATGGCCGCGATTATTCGCGATGATCCCGAGGCGCATTTGTATGGGCCTGTGTTGGGGATGCCCGAATTGCGCGCGGAAATCGCTACGCGTTGGACGACCGCTTATGGTGGCGTCGTGCGCCCTGATCAGGTAGCGATCACGTCTGGTTGCAATCAGGCCTTCGCCGCTGCGATTTCTGCGATCTGCACTGAGGCTGACGAGGTCATCATTCCCGTCCCGTATTATTTCAATCATCGCATGTGGTTGGACATGGCGGGCGTGAAAACCGTACCTCTGATGGTGGGCGACGGTATGATCCCCGATGTCGACGCTGCTGCCGCCTTGATCACTGACAAAACCCGCGCGATTGCTCTTGTGAGCCCCAATAATCCAGCGGGTGTTGAATATCCGTCCGAGACGCTCGCCGCGTTTTTCGCACTTGCCCGCGCCCGTGGCATCAAGCTGATTGTCGATGAAACCTACCGCGATTTTGACAGCCGCACCGGTGCCCCGCATGATTTATTTACTGACCCGCAGTGGGACGATACGCTGATCCAGCTTTATTCGTTTTCCAAGGCCTACCGTCTAACAGGCCACCGTGTTGGCGCGATGGTGAGCAGCACCGATCTGTTGGCTGAGGCGGAAAAGTTCCTTGATACAGTCACGATTTGCCCGAACCAATTGGGCCAGCGTGCCGCCCTATGGGGCATGCAGAATCTGGACGATTGGCTCGCGGGTGAACGGCTAGAAATCCTTGACCGTCGCGCCGCGATCGAAGAAAACGCCCCGCGTATCGTAGCCAAAGGCTGGAAATTGCTCGGCTGTGGCGCGTATTTCGCCTATTTCGCGCATCCGTTTGACATGCCTTCTGACGTTCTGGCGCAAAAACTGGTGCAAGAGGCCAGCATTCTGACCTTGCCCGGCACCATGTTCATGCCCGCCGACAACCCGCAGGGTGCCCGCCAAATACGCATCGCTTTTGCCAATATCGACCGCGCAGGCATCAGCGTTTTGTTTGATCGGCTCGAAAACCTCGCCCTGTGACCTTGCGGACCGCAAAGCTGCATCATATGCATCATCAACCAAGTTTGAGGGACGTGACCAATGGCCAAAAGTAAAGCAAAACAATCCGCTGCATGGGTCATCGTCGTCCTATTGCTCTTGGGCCTTTTGGGCTTTGGTGCGGGCGGTCTGTCCGGCACGATCCGCAGCATTGGCACCGTGGGCGATAAAACGATCCCCGTTGTGCAATACCAGCAAGCCGTGAGCGCGCAAATCGCAGCCCTTGAGGCGCAGGTCGGCTCGCCGATCAGCTTTGTGCAGGCCCAGTCCATTGGCATTGATCAACAAGCCCTGAACGGTGTCATCGCCGAACGCACCCTTGATAACGAGGCCACGCGCCTTGGCCTGTCCGTGGGCGATGAACGTGTGCGTGCCCGTGTGCTGCAAGTGCCTAGCTTTCGCGGCCTCGACGGCAGTTTTGACCGCGATGCTTACCGCCGCGTCCTGCAAAACCAAGGCATGAGCGACACCGAATTCGAAACCAGCATCCGCGAAGAAGAATCCCGTATTTTACTGCAAGGTGCCGTCGTGGACGGTGTGCGTGCGCCCAGCACCTACGCCGAAACCGTAGCCCGCTACATCGGCGAGCAACGCGCGATCACATGGGCGACGTTAACCGCTGACGACCTGACGACACCGGTTCCTGGCCCGACGGAAGCCGACATTCAGACATTTTACGATGAAAACCCTGACATGTTCACCGCGCCCGAGACCCGCAAGATTACCTACGCATGGTTAACACCTGACATGATCCAAGAGGACGTGACCGTTGATGAAACAGCGATCCGTCAGCTTTACGAAGACCGGATCACCGACTTCGTGCGGCCAGAGCGCCGCTTGGTGGAACGTTTGGTCTATTTCGATCAGGACGAAGCAGATGCCGCCAAAGCAGCTTTTGACGCCGACGAGACAACATTCGACGCTCTTGTCGAAGAGCGCGGTTTGTCTCTGACAGACGTGGACATGGGCGACGTGGACCAAGAGGCGCTTGGCGCTGCTGGCGAGGCCGTGTTTGACGCCATGCCCGGCGATGTCGTTGGCCCGTTCGCCACAGAATTCGGCCCGGCCTTGTTCCGCATGAACGCGATCCTTGCGGCAGACGAGACGCCATTTGAAGACGCCGAAGCAGAATTGCGCATCGAGCTTGCCGCCGCCCGCGCCCGCCGCGTCATCGAGGATTCACGCGAAGGCATCAACGATCTACTCGCTGGTGGCGCACGTCTCGAAGATCTGGCGGAACAAACCGATCTGCGTCTTGGCACAATCGAATGGTCCGAAGACGTGCAAGACGACATCGCAGCCTATGATTCGTTCCGCGCCGAAGCCGCCGTTGTTGAGCAAGGCGCGTTCCCGGACCTGTTCGAACTCGAAGACGGTGGCATTTTCACCCTGCGTTTGGACGACATCGTAGCCCCTGCCCTGCGCCCGCTGATTGACGTCACTGACGCCGCCGCTGACGCATGGCAAACCGCTCGCACGCAGCAAGCCGTTCTTGAAGAAGCACAGGCTGTTGCCGCTGAATTGTCCCCGACAACAGGATTTGAAACCGTAGCCCTTATCGCGAGCACCGAAGAAAACCTGACGCGCCGCAGCTTTGTTGACGGCACACCGCCGGGCTTTATCCAAGAGGTGTTCGCGCTGGAACTGGGCGAAGTCACAACAATCGACGCGGGTGATTTCGTGGCGATTGTGCGCTTGGATCACCAGTCCGTGCCAGCCGTGGGCGACGAATCCTTGGACGCGGATATGGAAGTATTCGGCAACAACGCTTCCGTTGGCATCGCGCAGGACATCTTTGAGATCTTTAACGCCGAAATCCAACGCAATACCGATGTGAAAATCAATCCAGCCGCTGTCACGGCGGTTCACACCTCTTTCCAATAAGGGCAGCAACGCCCCGCACAAGACGCGATAGGACGACCATGGCCCTGCACCCCGACTACACCGATTTCGCCGCAGGCTATGACGCGGGCAAGAACCAAGTCGTCTACACGCGCCTTGCAGCCGATCTCGACACGCCCGTCTCCTTGATGCTGAAATTGAACGGTGCGGGCAAAAACGCCTTCATGCTGGAAAGCGTGACAGGCGGCGAAGTGCGCGGTCGGTATTCAATGATCGGCATGAACCCGGACCTGATCTGGGAATGTCGCGGCACAGGCTCGCGGATCAATCGGTCGGCCCGTTTCGACGACGACGCCTTTACGGATTGCGCGGACGATCCCCTGACAGCATTGCGCGGCATCATCGCGGAAAGCCGCATTGATTTGCCCACTGATCTGCCCGGTGCGGCGGCTGGCTTGTTCGGCTTCTTGGGCTACGACATGATCCGCCTGATCGAGCATTTACCGGATGTGAACCCCGACCCGTTAGGCTTGCCTGATGCGGTGATGATCCGCCCGTCGGTCATGGCCGTTCTGGACGGTGTCAAAGGCGACGTGATCCTTGTGGCCCCTGCGTGGACCGACAGCGGCTTGTCCGCGAAAGCAGCCTATGCCCAAGCGGCCGAGCGTGTGATGGACGCGACCCGCGCCTTGGAACGCCCCGTCCCTGCGGAAAGCAGGCAGTTGGCGAACCCTGATCCAATCGCGCCAGAGCAGTCGAATTTCAGCCAAGCTGAATACGAAAATGTGGTCGAGAAAGCCAAAGAATACATTCGTGCGGGTGACATTTTCCAAGTCGTCCCATCACAACGCTGGACCCAAGATTTCCGCGAGCCGCCTTTTGCGCTTTACCGTTCGCTGCGCCGCACAAACCCGTCGCCCTACATGTTCTATTTCAACTTCGGCGGCTATCAGGTGGTTGGGGCATCGCCCGAAATCCTTGTGCAAGTGCTTGGCAAACAAGTCACAATCCGCCCGATCGCAGGCACACGTCCACGTGGTGCTACTGCAGCCGAAGACAAAGCAAACGAAGCCGATTTGATGGGCGATCAGAAAGAGCTCGCCGAGCACCTGATGCTGCTTGATCTGGGCCGCAACGACACGGGCAAGGTCTCGAAAATCGGCACCGTGCGTCCCACCGAGCAATTCACCGTCGAATATTACAGCCACGTTATGCACATCGTGTCGAACGTTGTGGGCGAATTGGCTGACGATCAAGACGCGTTGTCTGCGTTCTTTGCGGGCATGCCAGCGGGTACAGTGTCAGGTGCCCCCAAGGTCCGCGCTATGGAAATCATCGACGAGTTAGAGCCTGAAAAGCGCGGCGTTTACGGCGGTGGCTGCGGATATTTCAGTGCAAATGGCGACATGGACATGTGCATCGCTTTGCGCACTGCCGTGGTTCAGGACGAAAAACTGTACATCCAAGCAGGCGGCGGCGTGGTCTACGACAGCGACCCACACGCGGAATATATGGAAACCGTGCACAAATCCAACGCGATCCGCAAAGCCGCAGCAGACGCAGCCATGTTCAGAGGCGGTAGCAACAGCTAGCGCCCCCGATTTTTCGCGAAAAATCGTACGAATTTTCCAGAAAATTCGCGACCGCCGCAGGCCTTTAGTCAGCCATAAGAACCGTTGAAATCGGCACCATTGTCACTTGGCTCGCGCGGTTCGCTGCGCCCCACTGGATCAGCGCGGAAATCGTCTCGCCGCGAATTTGTCCCAGTAGAACGACGCCGCTTTCTTGACGCGCACGGAATGCCGCTTGATCCATAAAACGTCGGATCACACGTGCATCTTGGTTTTCAGAATCAAGATTGCGGTAGATCAGGCTTGTCGGCACACCCTGTTCATCCGCTACACGCAACGCGGAATTCAACCCGCGCGGCACCGTGACCAGTCCGCGCCCGTCTTCGGACAATGCGGCGATGGTTTGGGAAATAACTTCTGGATCAGACTGTAGCCCCGCCTCGCCCGCGTCCAAAACGGCCACGGTTTCTGGCAGCGTATTAAACGCCGCTTCAAAGAAAATCTCGACGTCCGTGGCGGTCGCAGAGGCAGGTAACGCCGCCAACACGCCCACTTCGATGCCCGCCGCGCGGTAGGCTTTCATCCGTTCCGTAGCGTTCGGCACCGACGGGTTCAGCATCACTGTGATCGGGAATGCCACGCCCGCAACTGCGGACACGGCCCCGTCAAAGCTGCCATCATCCATCAACACAACTGACACTTCAGGGCGGTTCTCAGGGTTCGCAGCCTCCGCCGCATAGCGTTCCAGCGCTGACATTCCGTTAGTATCTTCAACGTCATCCTCGACCGCGACTTCAGCCTCGTCCGCTGCATTGTCGCCAGCCAAACGGTTCACACGCACAGCACCCGTGCCACCGGGCAAGGCAGACGTCGCAGGATCATCAATAATTGCGACGACAACAGGCTCGTCGGCGGCGGCCCCATCATCGTCAATAACAATAGCCGCAGGCGCATCCGTGCCCGCGATTTCTGCCGTATCCCCCGCCTCTGGTGCATCCAAAACAACGGGCGATGTCGGGGCAGTCGGCAAGGTTTCAGCAACCGTATCCACGTCAGGACTGTCCGCATCTTGCGGGGCCGCATCGGCCACAACAGGCGCATCATCAGCAATTTCGGGGGCTTCACCCGGCAAAGGCTCAGCCGTCATTGTGTCTACCGCAACGGGCGCTTCGACGTCCGGTGCAATCGGCACAACGGATTGCGGGTTCGGCAGCACGGGTACTTCGGCGGTGATATCAACACCAGTCAACACACCCTCAGCAGGCACTTCGACTTCGGCTAGAACATCGCTGGTTTCAGGCGGCAAGGCTGGCGCAGTGTCGACCACAGCAACCTCCGCTGCATCATCCGGCGTCACAGCCAAAGGCGTGTCCGACGGCAAAACCGCGTCCGCGTCTACCTCTGCGCTTTGCGTCTCGGGACTTTCCGACTGGCTTGTGTCGCTTTGGACATCAGGTGCGGCCACTTGTGGCGCAGCTGGCGGATCGTTCCGCGCGGGTTGTTCACCGACAAGCGACGCTCCGGCCACGGTCACACCGCCCAAAACCAAGCCCCAAATTCCACCACTTACAAATCCGCGCACGACGCGTTCTCCCAACTGCTCTAGTCTTCTGACACGCTCGCCTTGACGGCACCCCACGTATCAGCCCATTTATACGTGACTATACCGTGACCAAGCCCTTGGGCGGTAGCCCCAAATTCCCGGAAAGCTGCTTACAATGCTGCTATTGATCGATAATTACGACAGTTTCACCTATAATCTCGTGCATTACCTTGGCGAATTGGGTGCGGATGTTGTGGTCAAACGCAATGACGCGCTAGATGTGCAAGCCGCGATGGCCTTGAAACCAGAGGCAATTTTGCTGTCACCCGGCCCTTGCGACCCTGCCCAAGCGGGTATTTGCTTGGCGCTGACGGCGGCGGCAGCGGAAACGCGGACCCCGCTTTTAGGTGTGTGTTTGGGGCATCAAACGATCGGCGAGGCCTTCGGCGGCAAAGTCATTCGTTGCGACGAGATCGTCCACGGTAAAATGGGCACGATGCACCACACCGGCAAAGGTCTGTTTGCGGACCTGCCGACGCCATTCGCGGCGACGCGCTACCATTCGTTAATCGTAGAACGTGAAACCCTGCCCGATTGTCTTGAAATCACAGCCGAGCTGGAAAACGGCACCATCATGGGGATGCAGCACAAGGCGCTCCCGATCCATGGCGTGCAATTCCACCCTGAATCAATAGCCTCCGAGCATGGCCATAAAATGCTCGATAACTTCCTGAAAAATATGAAAGTTCCGGCATGAGCGATCAAATGAAGCCCCTGATTTTTGCCGCCAGCGAAGGTCCGTTGTCGCGGACCCAAGCCGAAATGGCCTTTGCGCTGTTGTTCGACGGCAAAGCCACACCATCGCAGATCGGCGGTCTTTTGATGGCGATGCGGGCGCGCGGCGAATCTGTCTCGGAATATGCGGCGGCGGCGGCAGCCATGCGCGAGCGCTGCAATCCAGTTGTGGCCCCCGCGAATGCCATCGACATCGTCGGCACCGGCGGCGACGGCATGAAAACGCTCAATATTTCCACCGCAACTGCGTTTGTCGTGGCTGGCACTGGCGTACCTGTCGCGAAACACGGCAACAAAAACCTGTCATCGCTGTCCGGTGCGGGCGATATCCTGACCGAAATGGGTATCAAAATCATGGTCGGCGCAGAGGTCGTTGAAAAAGCGTTAAAAGAGGCCAACATCGGCTTCATGATGGCCCCGATGCATCACCCTGCCGTCAAACATGTGATGCCAACGCGGCAGGAACTTGGGTGCAAAACGATCTTTAACATCTTGGGACCATTAACAAATCCGGCTGGCGTGACGCGCCAACTGACTGGTGCCTTCGCCCCCGATCTGATCTTTCCCATGGCCGAAACCCTGCGTGAACTAGGGTCCGAAGCTGCATGGTTAGTCCACGGGTCCGACGGCACTGACGAGATCACAATCTGCGGAACAACGGCTGTTGCGGTGCTCGCCACAACGGGAAAAATCACCTCTCTTGAAATTCACCCTGAAGATGCGGGCCTACCTGTTCACCCGTTCAAAGACATTCTTGGCGGCACACCCGCTGACAACGCGGATGCATTTCGCGCGCTGCTCGACGGTGCAGAAAGCGCCTACCGTGACGCAGTTTTGCTGAACGCAGCGGCGGCTTGCGTCGTGGCGGAAACGGCTGTGGATTTGAAGCAAGGCGTTGAAATGGCACGCGAAAGCATCGACAGCGGTAAAGCCAAAGTAGCGGTTGGGACGCTCGCCCGCATCACATCTGCGGCATAATGTTCGACACGTCCCGTCTTGGCGCATGGGCTGATCTGCCGTTCTTTACGGACGATTTACCCGTCATTGCAGACAAGCTGGACGGAACCGCATTCCTGCCGCCGACCGCGCTGACGTTCAAAGCATTAGAGCGAACGCAACCCGACGCGGTCAAAGTCGTGATCCTCGGCCAAGACCCATATCACACGGCTGGCAAAGCCGATGGTTTGGCATTCTCAATTCCCGACAACTTTGGCGGCAGGCTGGACAGCTTAGGCAATATATTCAAAGAGTTGCACAGCGACCTTGACCTAGAACGCAGCAAAACTTCACTCGATGATTGGGCCGATCAGGGCGTTTTGCTGTTGAACACAGCCCTTACCGTGCCACCCGGACAAGCCAAAGCACATGCTAAAATTGGCTGGTCAAAACTCGTCACTCAGGTCCTGCAGCACCTCAGCACCAAACCGCGCGCATTCATCCTTTGGGGCGGCCCGGCCAAGGCCTACGCGCCCCAAATCACAGGGCCACATCTGATCCACACCTCCGCACATCCATCGCCATTATCCTGCCATCGCGGATTTTTCGGCTCGCGGCCATTTTCAACTGTGAACCAGTGGCTTATTGGTAGTGGCAACACACCGATCAACTGGGCGGACCCGCTATGACAGACACGATCCTCGACAAGATCAAGGCCTATAAACTCGACCACGTTGCCGCCTGTAAAAAAACCGTGCCACTGGCCGACATCGAAGCCCGCGCCCGCGACGCCAGCCCCGTGCGTGGCTTTGCCGACAGCTTGGCGCAAGCAACCCGCGAAGGGTACGGTTTGATCGCTGAGATCAAAAAAGCCAGCCCGTCCAAAGGGTTGATCAGGGCAAACTTTAACCCATCCGACCTTGCCCGCGCTTACGAAGACGGCGGTGCCACCTGTTTATCTGTTTTAACCGATGAACCGTCCTTTCAAGGGGCTGATGATTTTCTCGTCGAAGCGCGCGCTGCAGTAGAGCTACCAGCACTTCGTAAAGATTTCATGTACGACACCTATCAAGTCGCCGAAGCCCGCGCCCTGACCGCCGATTGCATCCTGATCATCATGGCAAGCGTCAGCGACACCCAAGCGCAAGAGCTTGAAGACGCTGCCTTTTCTTGGGGCATGGACGTATTGATTGAAGTCCACGATCAAGCAGAACTCGAACGTGCAACTCTGTTGAAATCCCCGCTGATGGGCATCAACAACCGCAACCTCAAGACCTTTGAAACAACGCTCGACACCACACGCACGCTGTCAAAGTTGGTTCCTGCAGACCGCCAAATCGTAGCCGAAAGCGGGCTTTCCGGTCCAGAAGATCTGGCCGACCTCGCCCGCTACGGTGCGCGAACTTTCTTGATCGGCGAAAGCCTGATGCGTCAAGACGATGTCGCCACAGCCACCCGCACGTTGCTTGCTAACCCTTTGATGTCAGGTCGTTAAATGACAAACCTCAGCCACTTTGATGCCGACGGTCAAGCCCATATGGTCGACGTGTCCGGCAAAGCCATCACCGACCGAATTGCGACCGCGCAAAGTTGGATTAAGATGACACCGCAAACCCTTGATCTTATTAAACAAGGCACTGCAAAAAAAGGCGACGTTCTAGGCATTGCACGGCTTGCCGGCATCATGGCCGCCAAAAAAACATCTGACCTGATCCCGCTCTGCCACCCGCTGCCAATCACCAAAGTCACCGTCGATTTGACGCCCGACAACGCATTGCCCGGTGTGCAGATCACCGCGACGGTCAAGACATCCGGTCAAACTGGCGTCGAAATGGAAGCTTTAACAGCTGCGTCTACTGCCGCGCTGACCGTCTATGACATGGTGAAAGCCGTCCAAAAAGACATGGAAATCGGTGGGTTACGCGTCACATTAAAAGACGGTGGAAAATCAGGATTGTTTGAAAACCCATGATCACCGTCGATCAGGCTCAATCCCTTTGCCTCGCTGGCCTTGGCATCCTTGAAACCGAGACCGTCCCAATCACGCAAGCCGCTGGTCGCACGCTGATCACGCCTGCCCACGCGACACGTCCACAACCGCCGTTTGCCGCGTCCAGCATGGACGGATATGCCGTCGCCAATGACGCCGTTACGCCCGCCGCCTGCTTCAAGGTCGTGGGTGAAGCGGCTGCGGGTCACGCTTGGGATGGTACTGTGCGGACAGGCGAAGCGTTAAGGATTTTCACAGGCGCACCAATGCCCCAAGGCACCGACCGCGTTGTGATCCAAGAGGACGTCACCCGCGACGGCGACACCATTACATTGAACACAAACCTCGACCAAAGTCGGTATATCCGTCCCATCGGTGCTGACTTTCCTGCAGATTTCACTTTACCAAGCCCGCGTTTGTTAACCCCGTCTGACATCGCCCTCTTGGCCGCGATGAATACCGCAACCGTTACCGTCTCCCGCAAACCACGTGTCGCGCTGATCGCCACTGGCGACGAATTGGTCATGCCGGGCGGCGATCCGCGACCCGATCAGATCATCGCATCCAACATTTTCGGCCTCAAAGCCTTAATCGAAAAACACGGCGGCGACGCCGATATTTTACCAATCACAGCCGACACCAAAGATGCCCTGCACGCGACATTTACGACCGCAATCAAGGCTGATTTGATCGTAACGATCGGCGGCGCGTCGGTCGGGGATCATGATTTGGTAGGCCAAGTCGCGCAAGAATTTGGCCTTGATCGTGCCTTCTACAAGATCGCGATGCGCCCTGGTAAGCCATTGATGTCAGGGACGATGCACGGGAAACCGTTCCTTGGACTGCCTGGTAACCCTGTCTCGGCAATGGTCTGTGGTCATCTGTTTTTGCTCCCTATGCTGCGTAAAATGTCTGGTTTGGCTGAAGTATTACCGACAATCGTTTCAGCGAAGTTAACGCACGACCTTTCGGCGAATGGCGCGCGCGCTCACTACATTCGCGCGCGGATCACCGAGACGGAAAGCGGACGTGAAATCAAAGCCTTCGACCGTCAAGATAGTGCTTTGTTAACCGTCTTATCGGACGCAAATGCACTGATCGTTCGACCGATTGCCGATACCGCGCTGAAAACAGGAACATTAGTGCAATCGATACAACTTTAACGGACTAACTTGACACAAAACAAGAACATCGATAGAACAATACCCAAACAGGCTGGAAACATGGCTTGAGACACAGGGAAATCGATGATGCTAACGAAAAAACAACTCGACTTACTTGAATTCATCCATGTGCGCGTGCAGCGCGATGGTGTCCCGCCGTCCTTCGACGAGATGAAAGAAGCACTGGATTTACGTTCTAAATCCGGCATCCACCGCTTGATCACAGCGCTTGAAGAACGCGGGTTTATCCGGCGTTTAGCGCACCGTGCGCGTGCTTTAGAAATCCTGAAGATGCCTGATGCATTGTCGCAAAAACTTGAGAAAAAAGCGAAAGGTTTCACGCCACGTATTGTTGATGGCGGGCGACCCGATCAAACGCCTCCGGCTGCCATGCCTGTTGAATCCGAGGGTATCGTGAACCTGCCGATGATGGGTCAAATTGCTGCTGGTGTCCCGATTGAAGCGATCGCACATGCGTCACGCAATGTCGCTGTTCCCAACACGATGCTAGGCAAGGGTGAACACTACGCCCTTGAAGTGAAAGGCGATTCGATGATCGACGCCGGGATCAATAACGGCGACGTGGTGATTATTCGCGAAACGACGACCGCTGAAAATGGCGATATCGTTGTGGCCTTGGTCGAAGATCAGGAAGCGACGCTCAAAAAATTCCGCCGCTCAAATGGCGCCATTGCGCTTGAGGCAGCCAACCCTGCCTACGAGACTCGCGTGTTCCGCGATGATCAGGTGAAGGTTCAAGGGCGGCTGGTCGGTCTGATCCGTACTTATTAATCTATTTGTGCCAGTTGTGGCCCATTTGGGTCCAAAACAAATGACAAAGCGACGGTATTATCGTCGCTTTGTGGCGTCCATGGGCGCGGCCCTGTCACTGCGTTCGCGGCCTTAACGCGCAGACCACCTGTGTCGGTAAGGGATAATCCTAACGCGCCTGTTAGGCGTAGTCGTTCAACGTCGAATACCTCGCATGGGCGGATGATTTCATCGCTTTGGTTGCTGATGAGAACATCTGCACCGTCACATCCGGTAATCTCTGCCAGTGCTGTTTTTCCGGAGACTTGTAGCACGGTCCACGCTCCAAAATCGACCTGATACCGCCGCAATCCGCGCGTGATTCCATCGCGTGTCCCTGCAATCTCTTGGTTCACTGGTGCCCCGTCATTTTCCAACCAAACGCCTGTCACGAACCCGTCACCGCGTGGTTTGCTCAGCGCCCGACCCTGCTCCGTCATGCGCCCGATCATGCCGCCGCTGTCTGCGATCAGAATGTCGGGGCGTATGGCTTGCGACCAGACGAAAAATGCTAGCCCTGCGGTGATTACGCCTGCGATTTTGGCGCGTCCTTGCCATAATACCATCCAGAGCAATCCTGCTGCGAGTATAGGCAGCACAAACCATTGCGGTGCGCTCACGTGCCCCACTGCGCCATCTTGGGTTGCGACCAAATTTGCGACCCATAATATCCATTTCAGACCGAACCCCATGATATACAGGCCGATCCACGCTAATCCGAATGGCGCGAGACAGGCTGCGAGGACCGCGGCGGGCATAATGAGCGCCCCCATGAGAGGTACGCTGAGCAGGTTTGCGATCAATCCGTAGTGCGCGATTTGGTTAAAATGGGCGGCAGCGAAGGGGGCCGTCGCGATGCCTGCGATGAAAGAAGAGATGACCACGGATAGCACATTGCGGGTCCATTTTGGCCAGTGTTGCCAGTTCGCGTGGCGTAGGTATTTGAATACAAAAACCAACGCTGTGGTGGCGGAAAATGACATTTGGAAACCCGGACCAGTCAAGGATTCTGGCTGTAATATCAGAATGATAATCGCTGCCATGGCAACAGCACGCAAGGTCAATGCGGGCCGTCCGAGTAGGATCGCGACCAGCATCACGGCGACCATGGTGAACGCCCGCTCAGTAGCGACATTGCCGCCTGATAACGCCAGATAACCGCCCGCTGCGATTAATGCCCCGACGGCTGCGATTTTCTTGATTGGAAGGCGTAGGCCAGCGCCCGGAATCAGCACGAGTATCGTGCGCAGGACTGCAAAGACAAAGCCCGTCAAAAGCCCCATGTGGAGGCCAGAGATTGCGAATAAATGCGCCAGATTGGACGCCCTGAGATTCGACAAAGTGACCTGCGACATGCCCGATCTGTCGCCGCTCATGATGGCGGCCGCAAACGCCCCTGCTTCGCCCGGTAAGGTGGCTTGCACGGATCGCGAGACGGCCATGCGTGCCTCGAAGACGAGCAATCCAAAGCCGCCGCGTTCTGCAGGTGCCAATCGTAACAAGGGGTTACGGGTGTAGCCGACGGCCCCCAGTTGCGAGAACCAAGCGTGACGTTGGAAATCGAATCCGCCCGGCTCTGCTGGGCCTGAGGGCGGCGATAAATGCCCCGTTGTCGCGAGACGTTGCCCCGGTCTGACGGGGACTGCGGGCATGTCGCCGTGAATAGAGATTCGCACCCGTTTCGGTGTGCGGTTGGGAGATGAACGGTTTAGAAATACCTCGTCCATCGTGATCCGCAGCGCGTCGCTGGCTGATCTGTCGATGCCCACAACGCGGCCTTCGATTGGGCCATAATAGCGGAACGATAACACAGGTGCCGCGACCGATTCTGTGCGCCATTTAGCAAGACCCGCCCCTGCCCCGATCAGCGCCAAAGCCAGCAAAATCGGGCTGCACGACACGTGCACAATGCGTGCACAACCCGTGCACAGCAGTGACACCGCCAGCACTGTCATCATGAATGGCCACGATGGTTCAAAACGGATCGCGAAATACCAGCCGATGCCGCATGCCAAAAACAGCGGCACCCAGCCAATCAAATGGCCCCGCTGCGCGAGGAGCGCATCTATCAATCTGACGTGCAGGCGCACTTGTCCTCCGTCGGTTTGCTGCGTATTCCGCAGGTCAATTCCCACCATCGCCAATCATGGTGAACGAAAGGTTAAAATCCGATGTCCGATAAACCAGTTGTCACCCGTTTCGCCCCGTCTCCTACCGGTGCTTTGCATATTGGCGGTGCCCGCACTGCGTTGTTTAACTGGCTCTATGCCCGTGGTCGCGGCGGCAAATTTGTGCTTCGGATCGAAGACACCGACAAAGCGCGATCAACCGATGAGAACACCCAAGCGATCTTGGATGGTTTGACGTGGTTGGGTCTGGATTGGGACGGCGAACCTGTGTCGCAAGCCTCGCGTGCGGATCGTCATGTGGACGTTGCACAGCAAATGCTGGCCGATGGCACCGCGTTCAAATGCTTTGCCACGCAAGAAGAAATCGAAGCCTTCCGCGAAGATGCTCGCGCGAACAAAACCTCGACACTGTATCGCTCGCCTTGGCGCGATGTGGCTGAGGCCGACCACCCTGACCTGCCGTTTGCGGTGCGTGTAAAGGCCCCGCGTGATGGGTCGACCACGCTGCACGACGAGGTGCAAGGCGATGTGACGTGGTCGAATGACCAACTGGACGACATGATTATTCTGCGCTCTGACGGCACGCCTGTTTATATGTTGGCCGTGGTTGTGGACGATCACGATATGGGCGTGACCCATGTTATTCGCGGCGACGATCACCTTGCCAATGCGTTCCGCCAGAACATGATTTACGACGCGATGGGCTGGGATAAACCTGTTCTCGCGCATATTCCGCTGATTTTCGGCCCTGACGGCAAGAAATTGTCGAAACGCCACGGTGCGACTGGCGCCGCTGAATATCAGGCGATGGGCTATCCTGCCGCCGGTATGCGTAACTATCTGGCGCGACTGGGTTGGAGCCACGGCGACGATGAATTCTTTAGCGACGCACAGGCGCAAGAGTGGTTTGGTCTGAGCGGAATCGGCAAATCGCCGTCCCGTTTCGACTTTAAAAAGCTGGAAAATATCTGTGGTCAGCACAACGCCGTCACCGACGATGCTGCGCTGCTGCACGAAATTCAGGCCTTCCTTGCGGCGACTGACGCCACGCCGCTGAATCAACAGCAAAGTGATGGGCTACTTGCCGCGATGCCAAGCCTGAAAGAACGGGCGAAAACTTTCCCCGAACTTCTTGAAAAGGCTCACTTTGTTCTGACATCCCGCCCGATTGTGCCGGACGAGAAAGCGGCGAAATCGCTGGATGATGTACACAAAGGTATACTGCGTGAATTGACGCCGCAGTTGCAAAATGCTACTTGGACCCGAGATGACTTGGAGGGTGTTGTTTCATCCGTGGCCGCTGCCAATGAGACGAAACTTGGCAAGCTCGCGGGACCGCTACGTGCGGTTCTTGCTGGACGGGCCGTTTCTCCGAGTGTGTTTGATATGATGCTTGTTTTAGGCAAGGACGAAACGGTGGCACGCCTACAAGACGCCACAGGTTGAAACCTTTTCGTTACGTTTTATCGTTACGGGTACTAAAACAACGCCACCACGCCGCGCAGGCCAGAACGGCATGCGCTTCAGAAGGGGACTACAATGACTGAATCCAAGAAGACCGCGACGCTCACGATTGATGGGCAAAGCTACGAGTTGCCGATCCATTCCCCGACTGCTGGTCCTGACGTGATCGACATCCGCAAGCTCTACGCCCAAGCTGGTGTGTTCACGTATGACCCAGGTTTTACGTCGACTGCGGCCTGTGACAGCACGATTACGTTCATCGACGGTGACAAAGGCGAACTGCTGCACCGTGGCTATCCAATCGATCAGCTGGCCGCTGAATCGCACTACCTAGAAGTGTGCTACGCGCTACTGTACGGCGATCTGCCGGACGCTGACACACTGGATAAGTTCGAGAAACTGATCACGAACCACACGATGATCCACGAGCAGATGCACAACTTCTTCCGTGGTTTCCGCCGCGATGCGCATCCAATGGCGACAATGGTTGGTGTTGTAGGCGCGATGTCTGCGTTCTACCACGACAGCACCGACATCGACGACGCGCATCAACGTGAGGTTGCGTCGATCCGTCTGATCGCGAAAATGCCAACGATTGCTGCGATGGCCTATAAATACTCGATCGGTCAGCCGTTTGTGTATCCGCGCAATGATCTGGATTACGCGTCCAACTTCCTGAACATGTGTTTCTCGGTTCCTGCTGAGGACTACAAAGTTGACCCGATCCTTGCCAAAGCAATGGACCGCATCTTTACGCTGCACGCCGATCACGAGCAGAACGCATCAACATCGACTGTTCGTTTGGCGTCATCATCCGGTGCGAACCCGTTTGCCTGCATCGCGGCTGGCATCGCCTGTCTCTGGGGCCCTGCCCACGGTGGTGCGAACCAAGCATGTCTGGAAATGCTCAAGGAAATCGGATCTGTAGACCGGATTCCTGAATTCATCGCACGTGCGAAAGACAAGAACGACAGCTACCGCCTGATGGGCTTTGGCCACCGCGTTTACAAAAACTTCGACCCACGGGCGACCGTGATGAAGGAAAGCGCAGACGAAGTTCTGGAACTGCTGGGCGTCGAAGACAACCCGCTGTTGCAGGTCGCAATGGAGCTTGAAAAACAAGCGCTGGCCGATCCGTATTTCGCAGAGAAAAAGCTGTTCCCGAACGTCGATTTCTATTCCGGCATCATCCTCGAAGCGATGGGTTTCCCAACGTCGATGTTCACGCCGATCTTTGCGATGGCGCGGACAGTTGGTTGGATTTCCCAGTGGAAAGAGCAGCTTGACGATCCGCAGTTGAAAATCGGTCGTCCACGTCAGTTGTATATGGGTGAAACAGCCCGCGACTACGTCGCACCTGACAAGCGCTAAGATTTTAGGGTCGCCTTCGGGCGGCCCTTTTCACATGCTGACCACCAAACGCCTTATCCTGCGCGGCGCGCGCCAAGATGATCTAATGGATTTGTTTGCGATCTATAGCGATCCGCGCGCGATGCAGTTTTGGTCTACCCCGCCGCATGACAGCCCTGATACCACCCAAGAGAAACTCGACCGGATGCTCGCCGCGGTTGAGCCGTTGGTGTTTTTCATCATTGAAATGGATGGTCGTGCGATTGGCACTGCGGGAATGCACTACCAAAACGAAGTTGGGTTTCTGCTGCATCCCGACTATTGGCGGCAGGGCATTGTGACCGAAGCGATGCAGACAATCATGCCGCATATCTGGGCTGTGAGCGATGTGAACGAGGTCTTTTCGGACGTCGATCCACAGCATGTAGCGTCGATTGGACTGCTTAAGAACCTTGGGTTTACCATCAGCCACACTGCCGAAAATACGTTTTGTATCAATGGCGTGTGGTCCGATAGCGTCTATCTGAAACTTTACCGGCCTTCATAGACTGGCGCACGTTTTTGCAGGAACGACACAACGCCTTCTTGGAAATCGCGTGTTTGGCCACATTTCCCCTGCAGCTTTGCCTCTAATGCCAATTGTTGCTCGAAGGTGTTGTCGCTGGATTCACGCAATGCGGTTTTCACGTGCTGGTAAGCAACTGTCGGGCCGCTGGCGAGTTTGGTCGCCCGCGCCATCCAATGCGCGCCAAAGTCAGCGGCAGGAATAGATTCGTAAATCATGCCCCAATCTGCGGCCTGCGTTGCGCTGATCTTGTCCGCGAAAAGTGCAGCGCCCATAGCCCGTGCCGACCCAATTTGACGCGGCAGAAAATGCGTGCCGCCTGCGTCAGGGATCAGGCCAATGCGGGTGAATGCCTGCACAAAATAGGCCGCGTCGCTCGCGATCACCACGTCAAACGCCAGCGCAAGGTTCGCGCCAGCCCCAGCCGCAGGGCCGTTTACAGCCGCGATTGTCGGGATTTTACAGTCCACAATGGCCCGCAACATCGGCACATATTCGTCGCGCAAGGTGCGTTCCAGATCAAGCGCTGCCGCGTTGCCGCCGTCGCCCAAATCTTGGCCGGAACAGAACGCTTTGCCCTCGCCCGTCAAGACAACCACCCGCGCCTCGGCCTCTGCCGCTTTGACCGCGTGGGTGATTTCCGCCCGCATTTGTGTGTTTAACGCGTTCATCACGTCTGGACGGGACATCGTGATCACTGCCACGCCGTTGTCGATTTCAAGTTTGATTGCCCGATAGTCCATGATCACGTCCTCCATGCCCCGACCAAATCGGCAGCTTTGGCTGCACCCTAAAGACCGTGTTATTTTAGAAAAGAGGAACGGTGCGTTACGAGCGCAAAATCTTATCCAGCGCCGCCTTTTCGTCGTCGGTCAGCGTCGGATCAGTCGCCTCTGGCTTGCGCCGGATTGTCGTCCAGCCAACACCAAGGGCCACGATCAAAAGACCAGGGGCCGCCAACCACAGTATCCAGTTGGCCCCCGTAACGGTGGGCGTCAGCAGGATATATTCGCCATAGCGTGCCACAAGATAATTAATAATATCTTGATCGCTGTCGCCCGCGACAAGCCGTTCTCGCACAATGATCCGCAGCTCTTTTGACAGAGAGGCGTTGGATTCGTCGATGCTTTCGTTCTGGCAAATCGGGCAGCGCAGACCAGCGGACAGGTCACGCGCACGTTTTTCCAGCACCGGATCGGCCAGCATTTCGCTGGGTTCAACGGCCCACAAAGGCGCGGCGATCAGGGCAAGGATGAGGGCAAGACGCTTCATTCTGCTGGCACCGCTTTGACGCGTTTCGGCTTGGACGCCCCTGCCCCAACCCGCAATCTGCGGTCGGTCAGCGACACCAGCGCACCCAGCGCCATCAACATGCAGCCGCCCCAAATCCAGTTAGCGAATGGCTGGAGATAGACCCGCATCGCGTAGCCGCCGTTGGCTTGTGGTTCGCCAATGACGACATAGATATCGCGCAGGATTCCGTTGCGGATCGCGGCTTCTGTCGTCGGCATTTGTGCCACGGGGTAGAACCGTTTTTCAGGGTAAAGTGTCCCAATATCGCGCCCGCCCTTTGTCACGTCGATGGTCGCCATTGTGGTGACGTAGTTTGGCCCTTCGGCGCGAACGACTTCTTCGATTGCAAAGGTGTAGCGGCCCACGTCGTAACTGTCGCCAATGTTAACCACGCGGATGTCTTCAATCTGCCACGCGAGGATCGCCGCGACTCCAAATGTTGTGACGCCGACGCCGATATGGGCGATGGATTTGCCCCAATCGGCACGCGGCAAACGTCTGATCCGGCTTAAGCGTCCGGCAAGGTTTTCACGCCCGCCACGCAGCCAAAGATCAAGCAGCGCACCGCCTACGACCCAGATGCCAAGCGTGACACCAACGGGGCCTAGAGCAGAGCGTCCGCTCTGCAGTGCATAAGCCAATGCGCCCATGGAAATCGCGAGTAACGCCCAGCCCCACAACGGTTTTTTCGCCCGTGTCAGTGTGCCGCGTTTCCACGCCAACAACGACCCGATGGGCAAAACAAGAGCGAGTAGCACCATGAATGGCGTGAACGCCGCGTTGAAAAACGGCGGGCCAACCGATAGCGTGCGGCCCCAAACCATCTCCGCGACCAAGGGCCAGATCGTGCCGATGAAAACGACAAAACAGCTGACCGCGAGTAGGATGTTGTTGAGAACCAATGCGCTTTCGCGGCTGACGGTTCCGAACACCCCGTTTGCTGCCAATACCCGTGCGCGGGCTGCGTAAAGTGTTAATGATCCGCCGACGAAGAACGCGAGAATGGCGAGAATGAACATGCCGCGTTGCGGGTCGTTGGCAAAGGCATGCACGGAGGTCAGCAGACCTGACCGGACGATAAATGTGCCGAGCAGCGAGAAGCCGAAAGCAAGGATCGCGAGCAGGATTGTCCAGCTTTTCAGCGCTTCGCGTTTTTCCACGACGATGGCGGAATGGAGCAATGCGGCAGCGATCAGCCACGGCATAAAGGATGCGTTTTCGACCGGGTCCCAGAACCAGAAACCGCCCCATCCGAGTTCGTAATAGGCCCACCAAGAGCCGAGTGCGATGCCGATGGTCAGGAACATCCACGCGGCCAATGTCCACGGACGGACCCAGCGGCCCCATGCGGCGTCGACGCGGCCTTCGATCAGGGCTGCGACGGCGAATGAGAACGCCATGCTCAGGCCGACGTAGCCGAGGTAGAGGAATGGGGGGTGGAACGCGAGGCCCGGATCCTGGAGCAGCGGGTTCAGGTCTTGGCCGTCGAATGGTGGCACGGCAAGGCGGTCAAACGGGTTCGATGTGAACAGGATGAACGCATAAAACGCAACAGAAACTGAGGATTGTACGGCTAGTACACGGGCGCGCAGTGTCTCGGGTAAACCACCATCGAACCATGCCGCACAACCGCCGAACAGCGTTAAAATCAGCAACCAAAGCAGCATCGACCCTTCGTGATTGCCCCAAACGCCGCTGATTTTATAGAGCATCGGCTTTAAGCTATGCGAGTTTTCGGTGACGACGCGCAGCGAGAAATCAGAGGTCACAAAGCCCCACGTCAGCGCCACAAAGGCAAAGCCCACGAGGATAAATTGCGAGGTCGCGGCGGGCTGCGCCATGGCCATCCACCCGCGCCACCCTTTGTGCGCGCCGATCAACGGCATGACGGTCTGTGCGATCGCCACGACGAAAGCGAGGATCAGGGCGAAATGGGCAAGTTCATTTATCATGCCGCAGACATAGCACTGCGCCGCGCCCCCGAACAGACTGAAGTCAGGGACGGATTGTCACATTTCAGAGGGTGGAATGTTAGCTACAACGCGAGCCCGCCTTGCAGCACGAATGCAACCGCAGACATCAGTAACCCGCCGATGACCAAGCGGACCAACCATTTAAGCGCGTCTTCGATATGGCCCAGCCTGTCAGCCACGTTGGCGCGGTGGACCTCATCCACCGCGCTACGTGTTTCAATGGCATTCAACCGCTGTTCAACCCGTGCCACCCACGCGCTATCCATGCTTGCCCTGCCAGTCCAAAAGGGCCGCGTTTTCAGTGGGTAAGGTGGCGGATTTGGTCAGCGTTGGCGCGTCGGGGGCGAGCCCTTTGATCGCTTGGATATTGCGCGTCACTTGACCCGTGCGGGCCAGCGTATCGGTGACGGATTGTTGAAATTCCTGCCCCTTTGCTTGATGCCGCGCCCCGAAATAAAAGCTGACAATCGCGCCCATAAGCCACCAAAGCGGCTCTGGCACAAGCGCAAGCCCCTGCATCCTAGAGGCGAACCAGATCGGGTCCGCCATCGAGGCCCCGATCAAAGCGAGCGTGCCAAGCGCCATCATCGGGCGCGGCAAGCGATTCATGCCGTCGATCATCACGTCAAACCAGCTTCGGCGCGGGTGGCTAAATTCGGTGGCAAATTGGCGGAGGGCTTCGGTTTGTATGTCGGTCGCACGTGCGCTGGCGTTCTCGGCATTCTCGCGAAACACCTGCGCCGTTTCGATTAAGACGTTGCGATTACTGCCGAAAAGCAAGCTCATGATGTTTGTAATTAACCCCATGACGCGGTCCTTTCAGCGTGTTGCGCGGCGGTTAAATGAAAGCGTGGCGAGATGAATTCTTCGGCGCGAGAGATCCATCCGCCTTTGCCACCATCGAGGCGTTTGGCGTATTTTCGACTGGCCACACGGGCATCTGCGAGGGCGTAATAGTAGTTGCGTCGTGCAATGCCGTAGGCGTCCGCGATGTGGTTCGGGGCGGCTGCGACTGCTTGTTGGGCGGCGGCGATTGTTTGAGGTCCAATCACACCATCCACTGTAACAACGATCCGCATCTCATTGAAAATGCGCTGTAAAATCTTGACCGCATGAGAGCCTGCGTTGACGTACATGTCAAAGACGCTGGCGTGCAAGACCTGCGGTAGCGCGTTGATTTTGGGTTGCTCGAAATAATGTTCGATGAAAATTGCTTCGGCGTGGTCGCGGGTCAAGCGGCGCACATCGTCGGTGTCCACCGCCCCGTCGCCGTCCAAATCCAGCCCCAAACGGCGCATTGTGTGGATTGTGACCCCGAAATTTGTCGCCCCACCGGGATCATCCGGGTCATTCACATAGCCACCCTCGCGGGCGACAATTTCGCGGGCAATGTCTTGGATCGATTGCATAAACTCTGTCCTCTGCCATGATATGGCGAAGGTCAGAGGAAATGGTTAATTCGTTGCGTTAGCACCGTCCGGTGCCACGTAGTTGCCCTGTTCTTTCAGCGCGTCGATGACTTCTTTTGGCATATAGGTTTCGTCATGTCTGGCAAGGATTTCAACGGCTTCGAAGGTGCCATTAATGTAGCGGCCCTGCCCGACCATGCCTTGACCATCGCCAAACAGATCCGGCAAAATGCCTGTGTAGACGACCGGAATTGTCGCCCCGCCGTCGGTCACATCAAAGCGCACGGTTTCGCCCGAATTCGATTCGATTGACCCTGCAACGATCAAACCACCGATGCGAAATAACTCGTTCGGCGGCGGCGGTGCTTCGGCGATCTCGGACGGCGAGCGGAAGAACTGGAACGATTCTTCGGGCAACATCGCGAGGATAAACAAGATCGCCACAACGCAAGCCCCAGCCAAGCCAATGACTTGGATGCGGCGGGTTTTCTTGAGGCTTTTCAAACCACTCATGGGAACACAGGCGCCATGGTTAATCCTGCGGATTCATCGAGTCCCAGCATCAGGTTCGCGTTTTGCACCGCTTGACCAGATGAGCCTTTGCATAGGTTGTCGAGTACGCATGTCACCAACGCACGGCCCGAAATCCGGTCTGTGCTGACGCCGATATGGCAGTAATTCGACCCTGCGACGTGGCCCGTGCCCGGCTGTTGGCCGTAGGGCAGCACGATGATGAAGGGCTCGTCTTTGTAAGCTTCGAAGAGTGTCTGATATACCGTTTCGGCGTCGCCTTTGAGGTAGCAGGTCGCCAGAATACCGCGGCTCATCGGAACCAAATGCGGTGTGAATTGAATTTCAACTTTGCGGCCTGCAATCTCGGTAAACTCTTGATCGAATTCACCTAAATGGCGGTGCTTGCCGCCGTGAGCATAGCCTTGGACGTCTGTTGCACGCTCGGTGAACAGCATGTTTTCCTTGAGCGCACGCCCCGCACCAGAAATCCCGTTCTTGAGGTCGCAAATGATATCGTCCAGATCGATCACATCGGCTGCAATCAACGGGCGCAGCGCAAATTGCACGGTTGCGGCATTACAGCCAGTGCCCGCCACCAGCCGCGCGTTTTTGATATCTTCGCGGTAAAATTCGGTGAGGCCATAGACCGCTGTTTTTTGCAGCTCGACCGCGACATGGGGTGCGCCGTACCACTTTTCATAGGCCGCAGGATCGCGCAGCCGGAAATCCGCACCGAGATCCACAACTTTGACGTGTTCAGGCAGATCGCGGACCAACGCTTGGGATAGCCCGTGCGGCAAGGCGGCGAAAACCAGATCGACGTTAGCAAAGTCGATTTCATCGAGCTTGACCAGCGGCGGCAGATCAAGGTGGCGCAGGTGCGGAAACACCTCGGCCATTTGCTGGCCGGCTTTGCGTTCAGCGGACAGTGCCACGATTTCGAACGACGGATGTGTCGCGATAATGCGGACAAGTTCAGCCCCAGTGTAACCAGAAGCCCCAAGAATTGCGATTTTTTGTGTCACCGGCCTGCCCTATTTCTGCGTCACCCTTTATGTGGCGCGAGACAGGGGCGGATGCAAGGCGTGCGGACGTATCAGGCCGCGACTAAGCCGCCCTTGCGACCACGTAACGCGGCAAATCCTGCTAAAGCCGCCAAAAGCATCAGACCAGCAGCCGGAATTGGGACAGGCGAAGGCGCAATTGCGTTGCCGGGTGCGTTCACACCAAAGGACACCGCGCCCGATGAGCCATGCGTCACGTTAACCGCGAAAAACAGTGGCGATCCGGTATAGGAGTTGTCCAGGTTAAACGACAACGTCTGTGACACCACCGCAGTGGCCAAGTTGCCAGGATTGAAGACCAGATCAAAATCGGTCCGCGTCCCCTCTTCGGCAGAATATTGGAAAGGCGTTTCTTTCATGCGCACATAACCGCCCGCATTCTGGTATGACGTCAACGCGGCCGGCAGTTGAAACGTCAGGCTAACCGTCTGGGCACCAGATGCCAAATTCGCAAAGTTAAAAATATTGTATGTGCCAGACGAAAGCGTCCCGGCGACATCATCGAACCCAAACGCAATTTCTGTCGGCGTCGCGTAGTCGCTGCTGAGGCCCCCCGCGACATTGTTCACGTTCAAAGTTGCGGCTTGCACGGTCGATGTCAGCCCTAAAATAAAGGCCGCTGAGATCATCAAAATACGCATCATTCAAATCCAATTTAGAGCATTAACATTTTGTTAACGCTCTAACTGGACTTTATTTGGGCGCGATTACGGCGTTTGGTGGGCTGCTTTATGGAAAGGCTGCCGTAAACGTGATCTCTTTACGCAAGAATTGTGTGGCGTTGCGCGACACCCGTTTCGGGTCGCCCGTGGTCAGGAACAGCGGCTCGGTCCCTGCCCCGATCATCTCGGGACGGCGTGTTAAATAGTCGGCGAGGCTGTCCGCGACGAGGTTCGCTTGGCTAAAGACCTTTACATCCGCGCCCAACGCCTCTTGGAACGCCTCGGCCATCAACGGGTAGTGCGTGCAGCCCAAAATCGCTGCATCAGGGCTTGGCATTTTGCGGGTCAGCGCATCGACGTGGCTGCGCACGAGCGCCTCGGCCAAGATCAGATCACCGTCTTCGATTGCATCGACGACACCGCCGCAGGCTTGGGCTTCGACATCAACGCCAATCGCGCGGAACGCCAGTTCACGTTGGAATGCGCGGCTGCGCACCGTGGCGGGCGTCGCGAAGAGGGCTACATGTTTCACGCCAACTTCGCGGGGTGGCGAATTATCGCCCCACTGTCGTTCGGTCAACGCCTCGATCAACGGCACGAACACCCCCAAGACACGCTTGTCGGTCGGAATCCAGCTTTCCTGCATTCGACGTAGCGCCGCCGCAGAGGCCGTGTTGCACGCCAAGATCACCAGATCACAGCCCGCATCCCAGAGCCGTTCGACGGCCTTGGTTGTCAAATTATAAATGTCGTCGTCCGTGCGGACCCCGTAAGGCGCATGGGCGTGGTCGCCAAAGTACACAAACGGCACGTCCGGCAAGCGCTTCTGCACCGCGTCCAGTACCGTTAAACCACCGACACCGCTATCAAATATCCCGACCGCCATTGGTCCGCCCCTTATGTTTTGCCTCGCATGCGCGGCCCAATCTGTTTGTGTCGATTGGGTCCTAAAACAAAGCATACGTGGCCTGACGCAAGAAATCCATCATGCGCTTTGCATCTTTTTGAGAGGCGTCAATTTCGTGCCGAAGCGTCGCGGTGCCGTGCGTTTTTCAGAGACAACTCTGATGTACGCGGCACCGCGAAACTGGTTATTCGGCGGCGATAGGCACTGGCGTTGCCTTCATGTCAGCCAGCAGCGTCTCGCGACGTTTGGCGGCTTTGCGGGCGTTAGCTTCTTTGACGGGACCAAAGCCGCGAATGTCGAGCGGCAACCGCGCCAAAGCAATCGCCGCGTCGCGTGTTTCGGGCCGGATCGCGGGGATGATCTGCGCCATGTCCGCCTCGTATTCCGCGATCAAAGCGCGTTCCATCCGGCGTTCTGCAGTGCGCCCAAACGGGTCTAACCATGTCCCGCGCAGGGCCTTGAACCGCGCCAGAAGCGGGAACATTTTGCCCATGCTCGCGCCGAATTCACGTTTTTCGGGACGTCCGTTGGCACCTGTTTTCGACAAGAACGGTGGCGCAAGGTGATAAGTCAGTTTCAGGTCGCCATCGAATTCGGCCGCTGCCTTTTCTTTGGTGTCCTGCAAGAGCCGCGCGACCTCGTATTCGTCCTTATAAGACAACAGCTTATGGTAGCCTTCGGCCACGGCGCCTTTAAGGTCTGGATCAGTGATACCGTCGAGCATTTTCAGGTAACGTTTTTTCAACGCTTTGCCCTGATAAGAGGTCAGATGATCAGCACGATATGCAATTTTCTCGTCCAAAGTTTTAGGCTTTGCCGTCACATTTGGCGCCAAAACACGCGCCGCTTGGTCAGGGTGAAGGTACGCCCAGCGACCCAGATCAAAAGCGCGCAAATTCTGCTCGATCGCAGCCCCGTTCAGCGTCACCGCCTCGCGGATTGCAGCACCGGACAGTGGAATGCCGCCCATTTGCCAGACCGCCCCAAAGATCATCATGTTGGAGAAAATGCTGTCGCCCATCAACGCCTTGGCCAGATCAGACGCATCAAACAACGCCAAACGGTCCTGCAAACGCGCCTCAAGCGACAGTTTCAGCTGGTCCGTTGGCAACTTAAAGCCCGTGTCGCGCGTGAAACCGCCGGTGATGATCTCGTGAGAGTTCACAACGCCCATCGCGCGGCCTTGCTTCATCAGGCCCAGTGTTTTCGCACCCGCAGATACCACCAAATCGCCGCCGATCAGTGTGTCCGCCTCGCCAACAGCGACACGGATAGCGTTGATATCAGACGGCTTTTCGGCCAAACGGCAGTGGATATGCACGGCACCGCCCTTTTGCGCGAGCCCGGCCATTTCCATCATGCCAACCGCCTTACCATCCAGATGAGCGGCCATCGCCATCACAGCACCGATGGTCACAACGCCGGTGCCGCCGACGCCTGTAATCACCACGTTATGTGTACCGTTGATGGTCGGCAAAACCGGATCGGGCATGTCAGGCAAATCGATACTGGTCGTCGCGGATTTACGGACTTTCGCACCTTCGACGGTGACGAACGACGGGCAAAAGCCGTTGACGCAGGAAAAATCTTTGTTGCAGGACGATTGATCAATTGCGCGTTTGCGGCCCAGTTCGGTTTCCGCAGGGACGATAGACACGCAGTTAGACTGCACACCGCAATCGCCGCAGCCTTCGCAAACATCCGTATTAATGAACACGCGTTTGTCTGGATCAGGGAATTGCCCGCGTTTGCGCCGCCGCCGTTTTTCCGCCGCGCAGGTCTGGATATAGACAATCGCAGACACGCCTTTGACCTTGCTCAACCGATCTTGGACGGCGGGTAATTCTGCGCGTTCGGAAATGGTAAGGCCTTTGGGATAAAGAGCAAAATCGACATCCTCTTTTTCGTCGTAAACGATTTCGAGGTTCTGCACACCCATCGCTACCAATTCGCGGCAAATCTGATCGGCGGTCAAACCACCGTCGTTCCCCTGCCCGCCAGTCATGGCAACCGCGTCGTTATACAGGATTTTATAGGTGATATTCGTCCCTGCCAGCAGCGCAAAGCGGATCGCTTGCACGCCAGAATGGTTGTAAGTGCCGTCACCCAAGTTCTGAAACACGTGATCGCGTGTCGAAAACGGGGCTTCGCCTACCCAGTTCGCGCCCTCGCCGCCCATTTGCGTGAAGCCAACAGTATCGCGGTCCATCCACTGCACCATATAATGGCAGCCGATACCTGCGTAGGCGCGTGATCCTTCGGGGACTTTGGTGGACGAATTGTGCGGGCAACCGGAACAGAAATACGGCAGACGCGCCGCGATTTCGGATTGATTGTCAGCTTTGCGGGCCTCAGAAATTTGCGCGAGGCCTGAAGTCACGGCGGCGGATCCGCAGCCTTCTTCGATCAAGATGCCACCGACTTTTTCGGCGATCCAGATCGGGTTTAAGTCTGCTTTTGTTGGGAAAATCTCTTCGCGGCGACCTTCGGAATGTTCATCTCCTTTGTGCCAGCCGTAAACGCGCCGACCTTGGCGGTCGTCAAAAATCGCTTCTTTGACCTGCACTTCAATCAGTTTGCGCTTTTCTTCGACGACAACAATCAGATCTAGCCCTTCGGCGAAATCATGAAAGCTGGCCATATCCAACGGCCAAACCTGACCGACCTTATATACTGTAATGCCGAGGCGTTCGGCTTCGGCTTCGTCCACGCCAAGCAGGTTCAGCGCGTGGACCAAATCAAGGTAATTTTTGCCAGCCGCGACAAAGCCAATCTTGGCCCCCGCCTTGCCCAGTTTTCGTTGATCCATCCGGTTTGCGCGACTATATGCTTCGGCAGCGTAGCGTTTATGGTCGATCATCCGCGCTTCTTGCAACTGTGGCGTGTCCACCAGACGGATATTCAAACCACCCTCGGGCATGTCAAAGTCAGGCTCAACCAGTTTGACGCGGTCGGGGTCGCCGTCCACAACCGACGTGACCTCGATCGTGTCTTTCATCGTTTTCAGGCCAACCCAAACACCGGCAAAGCGGCTGAGCCCCCACGCATACACGCCGTAGTCGAGAATTTCTTGCACACCAGCAGGGCTCACGATGGGCATATAGGCGTCGAGCATCGCCCAATCGCTCTGGTGCAATGTTGTCGAACTTTCGCCCGTGTGGTCGTCACCCATCGCCATGATGACACCACCATGAGGCGAGGATCCGGCCATGTTCGCGTGCCGCATCACGTCGCCGGAACGGTCCACACCGGGGCCTTTACCGTACCAAAGCCCGAACACCCCGTCGAATTTACCTTCGCCACGCAGTTCGGCCTGTTGCGATCCCCACAGCGCGGTCGCGGCCAAATCTTCGTTCAGGCCAAGCTGAAATGTCACATCTGCAGGGGCCAAGACATTGCGCGCACGGGTCATCTGCATATCGACCGCACCAAGCGGCGATCCGCGATAGCCCGTCACATATCCGGCGGTGTTCAACCCAGCCTGCGTGTCGCGCGCTTTTTGCATAAGCATCAAGCGGACAAGGGCTTGGGTCCCATTCAACAGAACTTGACGTTTTGTTAAGTCATATCTGTCATTGAGCGTAATACGGTCCTGCGTCATCTCCCACCTCCCCGATTGGATAACACCCCCACAATAGGTCATACTTTCTGACCTACAAAGCGAAAACTTCCCCTTTAAGTACAATTGCGCCTTAATGAGGTGTTAGCGTAAACAAAGTTCAATTAAGAACAAACAAACAGCCGCAGGGACACGTTATGGACTGGGACAAGCTAAGAATATTTCATGCTGTGGCCGACGCGGGGTCGCTGACCCATGCGGGTGAAACGCTACATCTGTCCCAATCAGCGGTGTCGCGGCAGGTTCGCGCGCTCGAAGAAAGCCTGAACACCACGCTATTTCACCGCCATGCGCGTGGACTGATTCTAACCGAGCAGGGCGAATTGCTTTTCGACGCGACTAAATCGATGAACAAACGACTAGAGGCCGCATCTGCACGGATTCGCGATTCTGAGGAAGAAGTGTTCGGCGACCTGCGCGTCACGACGACGACGGGTTTCGGCACATTATGGTTGGCACCCCGCCTGCCAAAACTCTACGAACAATACCCCGACTTAAAAATCGATCTGATGTTAGAAGAACGGCTGCTCGACCTGCCGATGCGTGAAGCTGACGTGGCGATCCGTATGAAAGAACCATCCCAAGCCGATCTTATCCGCAAACGGCTGATGTCCGTGCGGATGCGGCTATATGCGTCGCAAACCTATCTTGAGAAAAATGGTGGCATCCGCGATATCGAAGAGATCAGCAACCATCGCCTGATTTGTCAGTCACCGTCGTCGGTCCAAGTCAGCGCAAGCTCAACGCTTGTTCAGCACCTGATGACCTATGATGTACCCAGCCTGTTTACCGTGAATAACTACTTTGGCGTGCTGCAAGGTGTGTTGAACAACCTCGGTATCGGCGTGTTGCCTGATTACGTGACCGAAGACTTCCCCGATCTGGTTCGTGTTTTGCCCGAAATCGAGTCGGGTGAGGTCCCGGTTTTCCTCGCCTACCCCGAAGAATTGCGCCAATCCAAGCGGATCAGCGCGTTTCGCGACTTTGTTCAGGACGAAATTATCGCCCATCGGCGCAAGATCAGAGAAGCGGCAGTACTGTAATATCCGGCTTTTATAACCGCCTAAAATCCGCAAAAACGATTGAATTGCAGGTTCTTACACCAGTATTTAGGCAGTTGGATAACGATAGATATGCAACACACGCATAGCGGTCATGCGAAATACTGTGCATTATTTTCTTGATCGGTGGGGACCCCACTCCTATCTCAAGCCTCGAAGGCGATGATGCTTTAACGCTTGTCTCCTTCACCTCCCTGTTGGACTTGCCGGGCCTTAGTGCCCGGCAGTTTTTTTTGGACCACGGGGATCGCTGATTTTTCATCATAAAAGCCGCGGTCTGTCAGGGTTTTTAACCAAAAACGCAGACCTTTCCCGCACACGCACTTCCCCCGCTTGCAAACGCAGTCTAAAAGGCCCGCGAATGCTCAGGGGATTGCCACATGACCGAACCAGCCATCACGTCCGAATTGATCGCCGCACACGGGCTGTCGCCTGACGAATACAAGCGTATTCTCGACATCATCGGCCGCGAGCCGAGCTTCACAGAGTTGGGCATTTTTTCCGCGATGTGGAATGAGCATTGCTCGTACAAGTCGTCCAAGAAATGGTTGCGCACCCTCCCTACTGAGGGTCCACAGGTCGTCTGCGGTCCTGGCGAAAACGCGGGCATCGTGGATATCGGCGACGGTCAATGTGTGGTCTTCAAGATGGAAAGCCACAACCACCCGTCCTACATTGAGCCCTACCAAGGGGCCGCGACAGGCGTTGGCGGCATTCTGCGCGACGTCTTTACCATGGGCGCACGGCCCATCGCCGCGATGAATTCGCTGTCCTTCGGGATGCCGGATCACCCAAAAACCAAGCAATTGGTGAACGGCGTGGTGGCGGGTGTCGGCGGCTACGGGAACTGCTTTGGCGTGCCGATGGTCGGCGGCGAAGTCCGCTTTGACCCAAGCTATAACGGCAACTGCCTTGTGAACGCATTCGCGGCAGGCCTCGCTGACACCGACAAGATTTTCTATTCTGCAGCCTCCGGCATCGGCATGCCCGTCGTCTACCTTGGCGCAAAAACAGGCCGCGACGGTGTTGGCGGCGCGACGATGGCCTCCGCCGAATTCGACGACACGATCGAGGATAAACGCCCCACCGTGCAAGTCGGCGATCCGTTCACGGAAAAACGCCTGATGGAAGCCACGTTGGAGCTCATGGCAACTGGTGCCGTGATCTCGATCCAAGACATGGGCGCCGCTGGGCTGACCTGTTCGGCCGTGGAAATGGGCGACAAAGGCGGCTTGGGCGTCAAGTTGAACCTCGAAGACGTGCCACAACGCGAAGACAATATGACAGCTTACGAGATGATGCTGTCCGAATCCCAAGAACGCATGCTGATGGTCCTGAAACCGGAACTCGAGGCAGAAGCCCGCGCCGTGTTCATCAAATGGGACCTCGATTTTGCCATTGTTGGCGAAACCATCGCCGAAGACCGGTTCCTGATTTTGCACAACGGTGAAGTCAAAGCCGACTTGCCGCTCGCGACCTTGTCCGGCTCTGCGCCTGAATACGACCGCCCGTGGGTGGAAACACCAGCGGCAGCCCCCTTCACAGAGGCGCTGACAATCGACCCAATCGACGGCCTGAAGGCGCTGATCTCTAGCCCGAACTACGCGGGTAAACAGTGGGTGTACGAGCAATATGACCAGCAGGTCATGGGCGACACATCCCGCACACCGGGCGCCGGGTCCGGCATCGTGCGCGTGCACGGCACACCAAAATCCATCGCTTTCACCTCAGACGTGACCCCGCGCTACGTCAAAGCGAACCCTGTCGAAGGCGGCAAACAAGCCGTGGCCGAAGCTTACCGCAACCTCACAGCCGTGGGTGCTACCCCATTGGCAACAACCGACAACATGAACTTTGGCAACCCAGAGAAGCCTGAAATCATGGGCCAGTTTGTGGGTGCGATCAAAGGCATCGGCGAAGCGTGCATCGCACTGGATATGCCCATCGTCTCTGGCAACGTGTCGCTTTATAACGAAACCGACGGCGCAGGCATTCTGCCGACGCCGACTATCGGGGCCGTCGGCCTGATCGCCACGCCAGACCGCGCAATCACGGGTACGATGCAGGACGGCGACGTGCTGCTGTTGGTCGGATCAACATCCGGCCACCTCGGTCAATCCGCCCTGCTCGCCGAAGCATTCGGGCGCGTTGAGGGCGACGCACCAACTGTCGATCTTGCTGATGAAAAAGCCCACGGCGACTTCATCCGCACCAACCACGCCAACATCCCCTGCTGCACCGATATCGCAGACGGTGGGCTGGCGCTTGCCGCGTTTGAACTGGCCGAAGCCGCAGGCGTGGGTATCAACGTGACCTTGGGCGACACCGCAACATTGTTCGGCGAAGACCAAGCCCGTTACCTGATTGCCTGCACACCCGCGCAAGCAAAGTCGCTCGCAGCAGCGGCCAAGTCCGCCGACATTGCACTGACGCAAATCGGCACGGCATCCGGCACATCAGTCACATTCGGGACCTCAACGGCGCCGCTGGACGCGCTGCAACAGATCTTCCGCAGCGCCTTCGCCAATGCTGTGGCGTAACACCCGCTTCTTTGACTTCTTCTAAATCCCCCGCCGGGAGGCTCCCCCCTTGCCGACCGGCGGCACACTACCTAGTTTAAATGCAACACGCAAAAAGGACGCGCCATGATCACCGCTCACGACATTGAAACCCTGATCCGCGATGCCTTTCCGCAGGCGAAAGTCACCGTGCAAGGTGACGACGGCGCGCATTTCGCGGCCGAGGTTATCGACGAAAGCTTTCGCGGCAAAAACCGCGTGCAGCAACAACGGGCGGTCTATGCGGCGCTGAAGGGCAAAATGGACGGCAGCAATGGCGAACTTCATGCCCTTGCCCTGACCACCAAAGCCCCCGATTGATCCCAAATTTTCCAGAAAATTTGTCCGAATTTTCGCGAAAATTCGAGGCCACAACGAAGGACACCACTATGACTATCGCAGACCAAATCAAAGAAACCGTTTCAGCCAACGACGTTGTACTGTTTATGAAGGGCACAAAATCCATGCCGCAATGCGGATTCTCTTCGCGCGTGGCTGGCGTTTTGAACTTCATGGGCGTTGATTTCGCTGACGTGAACGTGCTCGCAGACGAAGATATGCGCCAAGGCATCAAGGATTATTCCGACTGGCCAACCGTGCCGCAGCTCTACGTCAAAGGCGAATTTGTCGGCGGCTGTGACATCATCACTGAGATGACGTTGTCTGGCGAATTGGACACGCTGTTTTCAGAGAACGCAGTGACCTTCGACAAAGACGCAGCCGACAAAATCCGCGAAGCGAACGGCTAAGCGCTGCCGCGATTTTTCTCGAAAAATCGACGCGCCGAACAAATGTCGTACCCGCAGAACGTGGGTACGACCCTACCTACCCCACGCGGCGTTCTACCTCTGCCGCCAGTGCTTCTGCCCGTGCCGCGATCTGCGCCATTGCGTCGCTTACACCCACAGGGATGACAGGCACTTCGACCTGCGCAGGGTTGCTTTCCAACGTATCAATCCGCGCTTGCAGTTGCGCCATGCGGGTTTCCGCCTCTTTGACCTTTTCCTCAAGGCCAGCCGTTTTATCAGCCAACATCAAGCCCGACATCAGCAGCATCCGCGCTTCTGGCATCCGTCCGATTTGCGCGGACATATGTGATGCCTCTTCGTTCAGCATTGCAGCCGCAGAATGTAGGAAATGCTCTTCGCCTTCCTGACAAGCCACTTCAAACGTCCGGCCACCGATGGCAATCTCGACATGGGGCATATCAGGCCTCCTTGATCAGGGGTTTGAGTTCTTTCAGGATCGCGTCAACTTCCGCTGACTCAGACGCCCGCTGCGCTGACAGCGCCTCAACTTCGGCCATCATCGCGCGGTTGATCAGTTCAGGCTCGGCCACACCTTCGGACGCCGCGGTCCGCAATTGCGCGTTCACCTCGCGCAGGTCCGCGCTGGACGCCCGCAACCGCTGTAATTCTGTATCAAGTGCTGCCATCTGGTCGCGTTGCGCGATAACCCGCGCTTCGAGTTCAGTAATTTTGGTATCTTGCCGCTCTTTGAGCGCTTTGACACGTTCCTCAAGCTGCGCATTGGCGAACCGTTCTTCGTCCAACTGCGTGGCGAGCCCCGCCGCATCAACGCCAGTCTCCAAATCCGCCGCCTGTTCGGCCATCGTCCCGAGACCACGTTCAATCCGGTCCATAGCGACCGAAATCCGCTGCTCTAACTGCGTGACGTCTGTCATGCGTCGTCCTCTCGTAGCATCAAAACCGCGAATCGCGGAACCTGTACCAAACTCTATGCCAACCGCAGCCCCCCCGCAAATGCCGCAGTTGAGCGGTAGTGTAACTATGCCAACCACTTATGATGCGTGCTTGATCTTAACCGCGTCGGTGATATGACACCCCCTAACGCCAAAACTTAGCCCGATAGGACCGTTGCCTTGGATATTGCAGCCATGCGTGAAGCAAACCCCGACCATTGGATGAAAGCAGCCGCCATTCGTGCGCTGACATTGGATGCCGTCGCCGCCGCCAACTCTGGCCACTCTGGTATGCCGATGGGCATGGCCGATGTTGCAACAGTTCTGTACGAGAACCACCTCAACTTTGATCCTAAAGCCCCTGATTGGGCCGACCGCGACCGGTTTATCCTGTCCGCAGGTCACGGATCAATGCTGCTGTATTCTCTGATGTACCTCACAGGCTACGAAGACATCACGCTCGACGAGATCAAAAACTTCCGTCAGTGGGGCGCAAAAACAGCGGGCCACCCAGAATATGGCCACGCCCGCGGTATCGAGACCACAACAGGTCCGCTTGGCCAAGGGATCGCCAATTCTGTTGGCTTCGCGATTGCCGAAGAAATCCAGCGTGCCACTTGGGGTAAAAACATCGTTAACCACTACACATATGTAATGGCTGGCGACGGTTGCTTGATGGAAGGCGTATCTCAAGAGGCGCTGGCCCTTGCTGGTATGCAAGAATTGTCGCACCTGATTGTGTTCTGGGACAACAACAACATCACAATCGACGGCACCGTTGATATCGCCGACAAAACCAACCAGCCGCAGCGCTTTGCTGCATCCGGTTGGCATGTGCTGGAAATCGACGGCCACGATCCAAAAGCGATCGACGCCGCGATTTCTGAGGCGAAAAAAGATCCGCGCCCGTCGATGATCGCCTGCAAAACCCACATCGCTTTGGGTCACGCGGCCCAAGACACGTCCAAAGGCCACGGCGCTTTGACAGATGCCGATCAAATGGCCGCTGCCAAAGAAGTCTACGGTTGGACAACTGGCCCGTTTGAAGTCCCCGCTGACATTAAAAAAGACTGGGAAGACATGGCGAAACGCGGCCAAGCGGCACACGCCGACTGGCAAGCTCGTTTCGACAAACTGTCCGGCACCAAACAGGCGGAATTCAAACGCCAGTACGCAGGCGAAGCCCCCGCGAAACTGTCCGCTGTGATCCGTGCGTTCAAAAAGCAGGCAACAGATTCCGCGCCAAAAATGGCAACGCGCAAGTCATCCGAGAAAACACTGGAAGTCGTCAACGCGATCATGCCGGAAACCATCGGTGGCTCGGCTGACCTGACTGGGTCGAACAACACCAAAACCGCTGACATGGGCGTGTTCCACCCGACTGACCGCAAAGGCCGTTACGTTTACTACGGTGTGCGCGAGCATGGTATGGCCGCTGCGATGAACGGCATGGCGCTGCACGGCGGCGCGAAACCATACGGCGGCACATTCATGTGCTTCACTGATTACGCACGTGGCGCGATGCGTCTGTCTGCGCTGATGGGCGTGCCTGTGACTTACGTCATGACCCACGATTCCATCGGTCTTGGCGAAGACGGCCCGACACACCAACCAGTTGAGCACCTCGCGATGATGCGTGCTACACCGAACACTAACGTCTTCCGCCCTGCGGATACTGTGGAAACGGCTGAAGCATGGGAAATGGCGCTGACATCGACCAGCACCCCACACGTGCTGTGCTTGTCGCGTCAAAACCTGCCAACCGTGCGCACAACGCACAAAACCAAGAACCTGTCCGCGCAAGGCGGCTACGTTCTGGCAGAGGCGGAAAACAAGCGTAAAGCGATCATCATGGCCTCCGGCTCTGAAGTCGAAGTTGCAATGGAAGCCAAAGCCTTGCTTGAGGCCGAAGGCATCGGCGCGCGCGTGGTGTCGATGCCCTGCATGGAACTGTTCGAACAACAGGACGAGGCCTACCGCAAGCGCGTTTTGCCAGCTGGTCCGGTCCGTGTCGCAGTTGAAGCTGGCGTACAGCAAAGCTGGGACAAATGGTTGATGGGCGAGCGCGGCAGCTACAAAAAAGCAGCGTTTGTCGGCATGGACAGCTTTGGGGCCTCTGCACCAGCTGAAACCTTGTTCGAAAAGTTCGGCATCACAGCCGCAGACGTGGCCAAAGCAGTAAAAGACCTGCTTTAACCAAATGTTGTCAGGTGGGTGGCATACTGCCCACCTGATATTTCCTCGATAGAACTGGTCACATAGATGCTTCGTTTGTCCTTCGCGTTCATCGCAACTGTGATGCTCACCGCTTGCGCTGACCCGATTGACACGATCAGCAAACGCCCTGCGGTGCTGCCCAAAGCGGGTGTTGTGCAACCAGTGCTCCCTGCCCCTGCCACCAGATCGGCTGATGCCTTTGCGAAGGCTTTTCTTGACGGTATCCAAGCGGAATCGATTGCGGAACGGCGCGAATTTTGCGGCTTTTTCTACCGCGATGCTGCGGGCCAAATGCAGGGCACGACGCCGCGACGCGGCACATTCGCAAGTTGCAACATGCCTGTGCCAAACCGCCGCGACAACATCATCGCGTCCTACCACACCCACGGGGCCTACGGTCCGCAATACGATAACGAAGTTCCATCCGCGACCGATCTGCTGTCGGATTTCGAATTGGGACTGAACGGCTATATCTCGACCCCAGGCGGACGTGTTTGGCGCGTGAACCACCGCACACGCGACGCTATACAAGTGTGCGGCCTTGGCTGTGTCACGCGCGATCCGGGTTTTATCCCGCGTGATGAAGGTGGCGTGCAGCAACGGTATACCGTCGGCACATTGAACCAGCGCAACGGCAGCTAACGCCTACGCTGGCCGATTCTGCACCTGCACATCCGTTAGCGATACCACAAAAATCCGGCGTATTTGTTAGCCCTAACTGTCGCATCACGTGCATGATAGCGCCAACAGTTACCGTTAACATACTGATTTACCACGGCTTTACGCTTTGTTCACGACAGTATACCGGATATACGGACCTAAATGACGCAAGGGGTTTAGGTTATGACTGTCACGATTGGGATCAACGGATTTGGGCGCATCGGGCGCTGCACATTGGCACATATCACCGAAGCCGCGCGCAACGACGTTCAAGTGGTCCGCATCAACGCCACTGGTCCCATCGAGACAAACGCCCACCTGTTGAAATACGACAGCATCCATGGCCGCTTTGGCAGCCCTGTGACGGTCAAAGGCCAAACGATTGATCTTGGACGCGGCCCGATTGATGTGATGTCGTCCTATGATCCCGAAACGCTGGATTGGTCCGGCTGTGACGTGGTTCTAGAATGCACAGGCAAATTCAACGACGGCAACAAAGCGAATGTTCACCTGACACGCGGCGCGAAAAAAGTGCTGATCTCGGCCCCAGCCAAGAACGTCGCCCGCACCGTTGTTTACGGCGTGAACCACCGCCAATTGTTGGCCGATGACCGCATGGTGTCCAACGGGTCTTGCACGACAAACTGCCTCGCGCCGCTTGCCAAAGTGTTGAACGACGCGGTGGGCATCGAGCGCGGCATCATGACCACGATCCACAGCTACACAGGCGACCAACCCACGCTGGACCGCCGCCACGACGATCTCTACCGCGCACGGGCCGCCGCCATGGCGATGATCCCGACGTCCACAGGCGCGGCGAAGGCGATTAGCGAAGTCCTACCGGAGTTGGAAGGCAAGCTCGACGGCACAGCCATGCGCGTCCCTACCCCGAATGTGTCCGCCGTGGACCTGACATTCGAGGCTGGTAAATCGGTGACGGTTGAAGAGATCAACGCGATCATGGCCGAGGCCGCAGGCGGTTACATGGGCATGGTCATGTCCTACGACGATGAAGCCAAAGTCAGCATCGACTTTAACCACACCACCCAAAGTTGCATCTTTGCGCCCGACCAAACTAAAGTCGTCGGCGGCAAAACCGTGCGCGTGCTTGCATGGTACGACAACGAATGGGGCTTCTCTGCGCGGATGGCCGATGTGGCAGCTGCGATGGGGCGGATTCATTAACCACGCCTGATAAGTGGCACAGCTGCTGGTCACGCCAGTTTCGGCATTTGTTATTTTGACAGCACGGCCTGCTTAACTGCGGGCGGTGCTAGTCGTGCCTGTCTGACAGCCTCTAAGCTCACTGCGGAAACAATTCGATAGTTGTCAGACGGATTGTTTCGCAAGTCGATGAACGTGAGGGAAAGTGCTGAAGTCCGACACAAAATGAACTAATTTGCACTTCAGTTCAAACCGAATCGGATCCTGCTATGCGTACTGCTTTTTTGCCATTGTCGCTGCTCGCCCTCGCAGCTTGCTCTTCCACGACGACATCGCATCACGTCAGCGAGCTGGCCAACTTACCGACATTTGAAGTCGATAGTCAGACGCTCAGCGAGGAAGAATTGAACGATTTGGTTGACGAGGCCAATGCTAACAACACGCAGGACGCGTCGAGCGATGTCATCCGGACAATGGACCTGATTGCAGAAATAGCCCAGTCCGATCTGATCTACAAAAGCAATAGCCGCTTTGACGCCATTCCACAGAGCGGCACAGCCCGCTTTGAAGGTGGGCTCGCGGTAATTGTCGTAGACCAATCATTCGCGGATTACACGGCGTTTGGCTTTGTTGATGTCACTGCGAATTTTTCGGACAAAACGTTGGACGTCGTAAATGATGGTTTCGTGACGCTTCGGAATGCTGACCGTGACACGATACAAACGGCAACCGGTAGCATCGACCTGACCAACGGCATCATCGGTGCTCAACAGGCCAACTCGGTAGAATTTGCTATCGCGGGTGAAGTCGTGTCGGACCAAGCAACCATATCGATTGACGGTAATCTATTTGGCACGTTCAAAGGTAGCCCCGAACTGAAGGGTATCTATGCCGACGAAGGCAACGGTATCACAATGGTCAACGGTGACCTTGCACGTTCGACGCAGGTCCAGCTTTTCGCGCTGCCCGACTAACTGCGACAGGTATCGCGTGGGCGCTGCCAAACGCATATGGCATTAGGTTTTATCTGGTTAATCGAGGTCGCTGCTGTCTGCACGTGGAAACCTCGAGAACCACAAAAGAACAAATCATGCACAAACTTTCCTAAACTGGCCCAACAGTAACGAAATAATCATCATTATCGTCGATGCTGAGATTCCAAGTAAAAACCATGCGGCATGTCTCTTCTTGTCTCGCGCATGGCGATTGCCTGGGATACGCTATGGGCATGACCAATCAAATCGCCATTGGCCTTGCCCTATTTATCGTCGGTTTTTTCGTGATGGACCATTTTGTGTTTCATCTTGATGCGCTGACAGTTGTGCTGCGCCTGATCGTCAGCACGATTAACCATATGGCCTTCTGGCGTTAGTCAAAGGCCGAGGGGCTTTTGATGTTTAGATTGTTCTATCTGCCTATTTTTCTGTCTGTTACGGCCTGCGGTGGTGGTTCTTCTGCGACCAGCAATGCGCCGACTACTGTTAACCCACCTTTGCTTACCATCGACCAAGACCTGCTCGATCTCATTAAAGATCCGATCAAGGTCAATATGTCCGGTGAGGACGATGACGACAGCGATCCCGCGCCAGAGATTGATCCGGGGCCCACGCCCTTCGAACTCTATGCGGATGCCATTATAGATTTCAACAGGCGTGCTGATTTGATCGGTCTGGAAACGCTCGCGGTCACGCCCGACTTGAATATAAAACCCAGTGGGTCAGCCGATTTTGCGGGGTTCATTACCATTAATATCGACCCGCTCGACAGATTTTCGGCGGAAATGGCGCTAAATCTCGACTTTGACGACAACACCATCGAGGCATCGAATGGCCAGTTCTTTCGATTGCAACAAGATCCCGACGTCCTGACGGCTTATACCGGCGATTTTCTCTATATCCGTGGTGCGATTGGTGAAGTCGGTATTAACGATCTCGACCTCGATGTGCGCGGGACTTTGGCCTACGAGACCAGCAGGTTGCATGTCAGCGCCAATCTCAGCGGTACGTTGCTGGGCGACAATGCAGAGGGTCTCATTATCCGCACGCCTATCGGTTTTGGTGAACGGTTCACGGTTAATCTTGACGGTGAAAAGGCTGAAAACGCCAATGTCATCATCAGCGCAATGTCGCAAATAGCCCCGTAAACCATGTTCCCGAAACCCAATCGAAGGTTGACCTTTGGCGATAAATCGCAATGTTAGCGCCAACAGTAGGGATTCCCTGCGTTCACATCTTTGGAGAACCTCATCATGGCAGTCAAAGTAGCGATCAACGGTTTTGGACGTATTGGCCGGAACGTCTTGCGGGCAATCATCGAGTCCGGACGCACAGACATCGAAGTCGTCGCAATCAACGACCTGGGCCCAGTGGAAACAAACGCGCATTTGCTGCGCTTTGACTCTGTTCACGGCCGCTTCCCTGCGACAGTCACCACGACTGAAAATTCAATCGACGTGGGCCGTGGCCCGATGCAGGTCACAGCGATCCGCAATCCTGCCGATCTGCCGTGGTCAAATGTAGATGTTGTGTTGGAATGTACCGGCATCTTTACCAGCAAAGAAGCCTGCCAAGCGCACCTCGACAACGGCTCAAAGCGCGTTCTGATTTCCGCGCCGGGCAAAGACGCCGACAAAACCATCGTGTTTGGCGTAAACGACGGCACGCTGACTGCGGACGACATTGTTGTGTCCAACGCATCATGCACCACGAACTGCCTGTCCCCTGTCGCCAAGGTTTTGAACGACGCGGTTGGCATTTCCAAAGGCTTTATGACCACGATCCACAGCTACACTGGCGACCAGCCGACACTGGACACCATGCACAGCGACCTTTACCGCGCACGTGCAGCGGCCTTGTCGATGATCCCTACATCAACAGGTGCAGCCAAAGCAGTCGGTCTCGTGTTGCCAGAACTGAACGGCATCCTTGATGGCGTCGCGATCCGCGTTCCAACGCCAAACGTATCCGTCGTCGACCTGACGTTTGAAGCGAAAAAAGCCACAACTGTCGAAGAGATCAACAACGCGATCATCGCGGCGGCTGACAATGGCCCGCTGAAAGGCATCCTCGGCTACACCGATCTGCCAAACGTCAGCACCGATTTTAATCACGATCCGCGTTCTTCCATCTTCCACCTTGACCAAACAAAGGTTCTGGACGGCAACATGGTCCGCATCCTGACGTGGTACGACAACGAATGGGGTTTCTCGAACCGGATGAGCGATACCGCCGTCGCGATGGGCAAATTCCTGTAACGCACACGCGTTCATCACCGATCAAAAGGCCGTCCTGTTATCAGGGCGGCCTTACTTATTTGTGACCATAGCCATGCAGCTTCTGCATTTCCGTTATCGCTAACTGTCCGTTGTGCTGCAGTGCAGCATGCACAATATAAGAGACAGGCAACACAGCCTGACACACAGCGATGATATTGAAGGAGCACGCTATGACTGTATTAAACCTCGTCCGCGACACGCTTCACAAACGTGCGGCTTATGCAAAAACGAAGCACGAGCTGGAAATGATGCCGCTTGAGACGGCACAAGATCTTGGGCTTTTCCGCGAAGATGCGGCCAAGAACGCGACCAAAGCTATCTATGGATAAGCAATGATGCGCCGAGAGGCGGTATCAGCACACCAGCCGCGCCTTCCGGGGGGTGGCTTTCGTGTTTTTAGCGATCAGTTAACGCAGACGTTCGACCAGTTGGTCTTTGACGGCAGAAGGGACGAATTTCGACACGTCGCCCCCTAACCGCGCGATTTCCTTAACCAATTTTGATGCAATCGCTTGGTTTTTGGCGTCGGCCATCAGGAACACGGTCTCGATAGAGCTATCCATCGCACGGTTCATCCCAACCATCTGATATTCATATTCAAAATCGGCGACAGCGCGTAGCCCCCGCACGATCACGTTGGCACCAACCTCGCGGGCGCAGTCGATCAGCAGATTTTCGAACGGATGCACGACGATTTCGCAACCTGTGGCAATCCCAAGCGGCACACATTCCGCTTCGATCATCGCCACACGTTCATCAAGCGTAAACAACGGCCCCTTATCACGGTTAATCGCCACCCCGATGACCAGTCGGTCGACAAGCGAACAGGCGCGGCGCACGATATCGGTGTGTCCATGGGTGACAGGGTCAAACGTGCCCGGATAAAAACCTGTACGCATGGCGAAAACTCCTATTCTGTTACGCCGCACGCAATATTATTGCGCGACAGATTGCAACAGCAAAGTAACGCGCCGTCAGTGACCCATGATCATCCCTTGCAGCGCGTCTTTTTCCATCGACAATTCGGCCAAGCGGGCTTTAACGGCGTCACCGATTGAAATCAAGCCGACCATTTTGCCGTCAACCATCACGGGCATGTGCCGGAACCGCCCTTCGGTCATTTTGGCCAGCACAGAATCGGCCTGCTCAGTGGGTTCGCAGGTGATGATTTTCGCGGTCATCAATTCGTGCACTTTTTGCTCTAAACACGACGGGCCGCTGACGCCCAACGCCCGCACGATGTCACGTTCGGACAAGATGCCTTCAAGGGTGTCGCCGTCCGTTGACACAACAAGCGTCCCGATCCGTTTTTCCGACAGCACCTTGGCGGCGTCGCCGACGGTGCTGTTGGGCTTGACCGAGATCACGCCGCCTTCGGGCTTTGTTTCCAATATCTTACTAACCAGCATATCTTCACCCCTTGCGTTACGTAATTCTTAGCGTCGCTTAACTTTGGCTAATCTGTCAAGCCTACAGTCTGTTCCAACCGCGCGACTTCCGCCTTGATCCCCGCGCTCAATGCTTCTGCGAACCGTGACAATCGTTCGGATTGGCGGTCTGATTTATGCCGAACAAGATACAAGGTGCGGGTTAACGAAACTTGATCGATCAACACCGGTCGCAGCTCTGGCGCAGCATGAAGCGCAAAATCATGCACAAAACCGACCCCACCGTGCCGCAACATCTGGACCTGCACAGCCACCGAATTTGACGCCAAAGCGACCGCTCGCGCGCCGATCTCGCCCAGATAATCCAACTCTTTGTCGAAAATCATATCGGGGATATAGCCCACAATACGACGTCCATTGAGGTCATCAAGATGGTTAATCGGCAGCGCATCTGCCCGCTGCGCAAGGTGCAGATTATAATCCGTGATCGCATCGACGTTCAGCCGCTGTGCTGCGGGCGGGCTGACTGTGACGGCCATATCCGCCTCGCGTTGCGATAGGTTAACCATGCGCGGCAACGCCAACACCTGCACTTCTAACCCCGGGTTATCCGCTTGGATCGCGGCCACGACCTGCGGCAACACGTAGTTCGCGACCCCGTCGGGCGAGCCGATCCGAATCTGTCCCGTCAATCCGCGCGTACCGCCCTGCCCTTCGTCCATCGCCAATGCCAGCGCCGCTTCAGCCTCGATCGCTTTGTCGCGCATCCGTTGTCCGAGATCGGTTAACGCATAGCCTTGCGGTGATTTCACAAACAGCGGCGCCCCCACAGCGGCCTCTAATCGGGCCACCCGCCTGCCCAATGTCGCGGGGTCCATTTTCAGCGCAGGCGCGGCACCGGACAGCCCGTTTGCTCGTGCGACGGCCAAAAATATCCGCATGTCGTCCCAGTTCTGCAATTGGCGTCCTGACTTTTTTGCAAAATGATTTTGATATATTGGCGCTTTTCCATGCGTTTTCGCAAGGGTAGAGTGAGGCCAAATCAAAGAGGAGTATCCCATGCAAGAGTTGACTCACTACATCAACGGCGAACACGTCAAAGGCACATCAGGCCGTTTCGCTGACGTCTTCAACCCGGCCACCGGCGAAGTGCAGGCGAAAGTTCCGCTCGCAAGCCCTGCCGAGCTGGCGCATGCCGTTGAAATCGCTCAAAAAGCACAGCCAGCTTGGGCGGCCACAAACCCACAGCGCCGCGCACGTGTGATGATGCGTTTTGTTGGCCTGTTGAACGATAACATGGACAAACTTGCCGAAGCTTTGTCCCGCGAGCACGGCAAAACATTGCCAGACGCCGCAGGCGACGTGCAGCGCGGCCTCGAGGTTGTTGAATACTGCATCGGCGCGCCTGAAATGCTGAAAGGTGACTACACCGACAGCGCGGGCCCCGGCATTGATATGTATTCGATGAAACAAGCACTTGGCGTTTGCGCGGGCATCACGCCGTTCAACTTTCCGGCGATGATCCCACTGTGGATGTGTGCGCCTGCGATCGTTTGCGGTAACGCATTCATCCTGAAACCATCCGAGCGTGACCCCTCTGTGCCACTGATGCTGGCTGAATTGCTGGAAGAAGCAGGTCTGCCAAAAGGTATTATGCAGGTTGTAAACGGCGACAAAGAAGCCGTTGACGCGATCATCGACCACGACGTGATTCAGTCGATTGGTTTCGTAGGCTCGACCCCGATTGCTGAATATATCTACGGTCGCGGCTGCTCTCAAGGTAAGCGCGTGCAGTGTTTTGGCGGCGCGAAAAACCACATGATTATCATGCCGGACGCTGATCTGGACCAAGCCGCTGATGCGTTGATTGGTGCGGGTTATGGCGCTGCGGGTGAACGTTGTATGGCGATTTCGGTGGCCGTGCCTGTTGGTGAAGAAACCGCTGACAAGCTGGTCGCAAAACTAATCCCGCGTATCGAAAAACTGAAAGTCGGCCCATACACATCAGGCAACGACGTTGATTACGGTCCCGTTGTGACGGCTGCGGCGAAAGAAAACATTCTGGGTCTCGTGCAATCTGGCGTTGATCAGGGTGCGGAACTGGTTGTCGACGGCCGCGACTTTAGCCTGCAGGGCTACGAAGACGGTTTCTTTGTCGGCGCGCACCTGTTTGATCGCGTCACAACCGACATGGATATCTACAAAAAAGAGATCTTTGGGCCGGTTCTGAGCTGCGTTCGCGCACAATCCTACGAAGAAGCGATCACCATGGCGATGGACCACGAATACGGCAACGGCACCGCGATTTATACACGCGATGGCGACACCGCCCGTGATTTTGCCAACCGGATCAACATCGGCATGGTCGGTATCAACGTGCCAATTCCCGTGCCGCTGGCTTATCACACGTTCGGCGGCTGGAAAAAGTCGGTCTTTGGCGATTTGAACCAGCACGGTCCTGACGCGTTCAAATTCTACACGCGCACCAAAACCGTCACATCACGCTGGCCGTCAGGCATTAAAGAAGGTGGCGAATTCTCTATCCCCGTTATGGAATAGTTAATTCTCACGCTATGTTGAAACTTATTCGGGGGGCCATCCGTGGCTCCCCTTATACATTTTATAAGGGAAATACCGATGACACTTTTGACACGCCGCGCCACCCTACGCCTTGCTGCCACAACATTCGCCCTGCCGCTAGCCGCCACGATGGCTCGTGCGGATGGCCATGCAACGAACCACACTGTTGTGATCAAAGACTTCGCCTTCACCCCTGCCAATCTGCAGATCAAAGCGGGCGATACCGTCACGTGGGTTAACCAAGATAGCGCGCAACACAGCGCATGGGAATCCACCAATAACGCATTTGACATCGGGCTTTTGTCGACGGGCCAATCCGCATCATTGACGTTCGCGCGGGCGGGCGCGTTCAACTACCGCTGCCGTCCACACGGCAACATGCGCGGCTCTATCACGATTTCCTAACGAATTTTTCGGTCCCGCGCGTTTTCATTTTGACAACGTGCGGGCTTCGCGTCACCTTGATATTGAACGGTCGTTCAATTCGAGGAGGATGCTCATGGACTTTGCTTTAACCGAAGAACAAACCGCTATTTTCGACATGGCGCAGGCGTTCGGCGCAGAGAATATCGCGCCCTTCGCCCGCCAATGGGAAGCAGACGGAACCATACCAAAACAGCTTTGGAAAGACATCGGCGAGCTTGGCTTTGGCGGTCTATACGTGTCCGAGGAAAGCGGCGGTTCAGGCCTGACCCGACTAGATGCGACGCTGGTGTTCGAGGCATTATCGCAGTCCTGCCCGTCGGTTGCGGCGTTTCTTTCGATCCACAACATGTGCGCACGGATGATCGACGCCTTTGGTTCTGACGCGATGAAAGCCGATCTTTTGCCTCGCGCATTAACCATGGATTTACTCCTGTCCTACTGCCTCACCGAACCCGGATCAGGGTCCGATGCAGCCGCGCTCAAGACCAAAGCGGTGCCGACAGACGACGGCTATGCCCTGACTGGCACCAAGGCATTCATCTCTGGCGGCGGCTATTCCGACGGCTACATCATCATGGCCCGCACCGGTGACGACGGACCCAAAGGCATCAGCACATTTTACGTGGCCGACGGCACAGAGGGGCTTTCGTTTGGCGGATTAGAGGACAAAATGGGCTGGCGGTCGCAGCCAACCCGTCAGGTGCAATTGGACAATTGCAACATTCCAAGCGCCCATTTGCTGGGTGAGACCGGAAAAGGTTTCACTTATGCGATGATGGGCCTTGATGGTGGGCGTTTGAACATCGCCGCCTGCTCATTGGGTGCGGCGCAATCCGCGTTGGATCAAACCGTCACCTACATGGGTGAACGCAAAGCTTTCGGTAAATCCATCGACCAATTCCAAGGGCTGCAATTCCGGCTCGCGGACATGGAAATCGAGATGCAAGCAGCGCGGATTTTCCTGCGCCAAGCCGCATGGAAGCTCGACAACAAAACGCCCGACGCCTCGGCCTTTTGCGCCATGTCCAAAAAACACGTCACCGAAGTCGGTAGCCGCGTCGCCGATCAATGCCTGCAACTGCATGGCGGTTATGGATATCTAGCGGATTACGGTATCGAGAAAATCGTGCGCGACCTGCGCGTCCACCAAATCCTTGAAGGTACAAACGAGATCATGCGCGTTTTGACAGCCCGCCATGTGATGTCGAAATGAGCGACATTATTGCACGAATTGAAGGGGTTGCGGGACGGATCACATTGAACCGCCCCAAGGCGTTGAACGCATTGACATGGGACATGGCGCTGGACATCAAAGCCGCGTTAGACGCTTGGGCAGACGATGACGCCGTACAGCTGGTCATCATCGACGCGGCAGGCGAAAAAGCGTTCTGCTCTGGCGGCGACATCGCGGAAATCTACGCGACAGGCAAAGCCGGAAACTACACATACGGCCAACGGTTTTGGCGCGACGAATACCGCCTTAACCGCAAAATTTACCACTACGACAAACCTATCGTCAGCTTCATGCAAGGCTACACAATGGGTGGCGGCGTTGGCGTCGGCTGCCACGGGTCACACCGGATCGTTGGCGAGACAACACAGATCGCCATGCCCGAAACCAGCATCGGGCTTGTACCGGACGTTGGCGGCTCATTGATCCTCGCGACGGCCCCCGGTCACGTTGGCGAATACCTTGGGTTAACAGGCAGCCGGATTAACGCAGCAGATGCGATTTATGCAACTTTTGCCGATGTTTTCGTCCCAGAAGATCAATGGAATGTTCTAAAAGATCAATTGAGCAGCACGGGAAATCTCGGCTTGATTGATGACGCCGCGCAAGAATTCCAAGGTGGTACGCTGCGCGACTACCAAACGGATATCGACGCGGTGTTTGGCGCTGACGACGTGTTCGCGGCCTGCCAAAACGGCACAACAGAGGTCATCCAGAACGCTGCGAAAAAGATGTCACGCAACGCACCGCTCGCCATGCAAGTCACCCTCGGGCTCATCCGTGCAGTGCGGGCCGATCCGAGTATCGAAACCGCCCTGGACCACGAATTCCGCTACACATTTCGGTCGGCGCAATTCGGTGACTTCATCGAAGGCATCCGCGCCGCGATCATTGACCGCGACCGGACACCCGTTTGGAAACACGCAACAATCGCGGATGTGAGCGAAGCAGACATCGCACAAATGACCGCACCTTTGGGCAGCGACGCCCTGACTTGGGAGACATAGATTATGAAAATCGGCTTTATCGGATTAGGGAATATGGGCGGTCCAATGGCCGCGAACCTCGCAGCAGCGGGGCATACTCTCGTAGGTTTTGACACAGTCGCAAAACCCGACGGATTAACCAAGGCAGACTCCGCGGCAGGCGCTGTTGCTGAGGCCGATGTGGTTATCACGATGCTACCAAACGGTGACATTTTACGCGCGGTTGCCACCGATATTCACCCCGCGATGAAAGCGGACGCGGTGCATTTAGACTGCTCGACCGTCGACGTGGAAAGCGCGCGCGCCGTTGCCGAATTGGCCGAGGCCGCAGGTCTGCGCGCGGTCGACGCTCCCGTCTCGGGCGGCATTGGTGGGGCTACCAACGGCACGTTAACCTTTATGGCTGGCGGATCAGAAGCTGCCTTTACCGCCGTATCGCCCCTGTTCGACATCATGGGTCAAAAAGCGGTTCACTGCGGCCCATCTGGGAATGGTCAAGCAGCCAAAATCTGCAACAACATGATCTTGGGTGTCACAATGATCGCGACCTGCGAAGCCTTTGTTCTTGCTGATAAATTGGGATTGGATCGACAAGCGATGTTCGACGTCGTCAGCACGTCATCTGGGTATTCATGGAGCATGAACGCCTACTGCCCCGCCCCAGGCATCGGCCCACAAAGCCCCGCCGACAACGATTACACGCCGGGTTTTGCCGCAGATTTGATGCTGAAAGACTTAAGATTATCGCAGATGGCCGCAATCGCCGCCGACGCAGACACGCCGATGGGCGAAGTCGCAACTGCGCTTTACGAGCGTTTTGTGGAGCATGAAGATGGGCTTGGGCGTGACTTTTCAGCGATGCTGCCACGGTTTTCCAATCGCGGACGTGACGCGAGCTGAAGCCCAAGAGTGAGTTGTTATGGCGAAATGAAGGGGCAGCGTGGTGTGATCACTGCGCCGTTTCGCCGAGGTCTTCAACGATTTTGGTTGTTTCTGAAATCGAAATCACCCCTGCTGTTTTGGTTTCGACTTCGGCGATTTCGCAATTGAACGCACCCGCGTTTATTGTTGCTGAATCAATCGCTTCGGCGTCCAGAGCGCCACAAGTACCGCTTATCGTAAGGCTCCCATTTTCGGTGGCGTAAAGGCTGGTTTCGACCATATCGAAGTCGTTTAGCGTGACGGTCCCACCTTCGAGCGCCTCGGCGCGAATACGATTGCCAGAGAACCCCGTGGCAGTAATCGTTGCGGTCCCGTAGGCCTTGAGCGCACGGGTATTGGGAAGGGTCACTGTCAACGTTAGTTCGTCCTGCCGCGCGTATGGAAAAATGAACCAGCGCGTATTACGGTTAACGGCCAGCCAATCGCCATATTTCTGCAGCCGGAACTGCGAAACATCGCCCGATTGCGCTGTACCAATGATGGAAAACTCATCGCCCTGCACCAGCTCAACAGTGATCCCGTTCCGCACTTCGATATTCGATATGCCTTTGAAATCGAAAAGCTTTTCCTGCGCATTTACCGGCGCAGCGAGTAATATAGCGGCAAAGGCGCTAATCTTGATCATGCAATTATCCTACTCAGCGGCCAATTTCGTGCCCTTGGGCAACAACATCTGTTTGAGATAGCGACCTGTGTGGCTTTCCTCGACCTTGGCGACCTTTTCTGGCGTTCCTTTTGCCACAATGCGCCCGCCGCCGTCACCGCCTTCTGGGCCAATGTCGATGATGTGATCCGCTGTTTTGATGACGTCGAGATTGTGTTCGATTACAACCACAGAGTTACCTTGGTCGACAAGTTCGTGCAGTACCTCAAGCAGCTTGCGCACGTCTTCAAAGTGCAAACCAGTGGTCGGTTCATCAAGGATATACAACGTGCGACCAGTCGATCTGCGTGCCAGTTCTTTGGACAGCTTGACGCGCTGCGCCTCGCCACCGGACAGCGTGGTCGCCTGTTGCCCGACTTTAATATAGCCAAGTCCAACGCGCATCAAAGCATCCATTTTCTCGCGAATTGATGGTACAGCGGTAAAGAACGTTTGCGCATCTTCTACAGTCATATCAAGGACATCCGCGATGCTTTTACCCTTGAACTTGATCTCTAGGGTTTCGCGATTGTAGCGCGCACCTTTGCACGTCTCGCACTCGACATAGACGTCCGGCAAGAAGTGCATCTCGATCTTGATCACGCCGTCGCCTTGACACGCCTCGCAGCGGCCGCCTTTTACGTTGAAGGAAAAGCGACCTGGCTTGTAGCCGCGTGCTTTTGATTCAGGCAGACCTGCAAACCAGTCACGAATGGGTGTGAAGGCACCCGTGTAGGTTGCAGGGTTGGAACGTGGTGTCCGGCCAATTGGGCGTTGGTCGATATCAATCACCTTGTCGAGATGCTCAAACCCTTTGATCGTTTCGCAAGGCGCAGGTGCTTTGCGTGCGCCGTTCAGCTTTTGCGCTGCGTTTTTGAACAATGTCTCGATGGTTAACGTCGACTTGCCGCCGCCGGATACGCCTGTCACGCAGACAAATTGCCCCAAAGGGAAATCCGCAGTGACGTTCTGCAAGTTATTGCCGGTCGCCTTAACCACGGTCAGTTTTTTGCCGTTACCCTTGCGCCGTTTCTTAGGCACTTCGATTTCACGCGCACCTGTAAGATACTGACCTGTAATCGAATTTGGGTCTGCCATGATATCAGCAGGCACGCCCTCGGACACGACTTGACCGCCGTGAACCCCTGCCCCTGGACCGATATCAAAGACATAATCTGCCTCGCGAATCGCCTCTTCATCGTGCTCGACGACGATCACAGTGTTGCCTTGGTCGCGCAAGTTTTTCAACGTGGTTAACAGTCGGTCGTTGTCGCGTTGGTGCAAGCCGATGGACGGCTCGTCGAGGACGTAAAGCACGCCTGTCAGGCCCGACCCGATCTGCGAAGCAAGTCGAATACGTTGGCTCTCACCACCCGAAAGCGTGCCGGAATTACGCGACAGCGACAGGTAATCAAGGCCCACGTTATTCAAGAATCCAAGCCGTTCGCGGATTTCTTTCAGGATCGCCTTGGCAATTTCATTCTTCTGCGCCGACAGGCTATCCGGCACCGACTGGCACCATTCATAGGCTTCTTTAATCGAGAGCTGCACAACCTTACCGACATGCAGGTCACCAATACGCACCGCCAACGCTTCTTCGCGCAGACGGTAGCCGCCACATGAACCGCAGGGTCTATTATTTTGATATTGCTCGAATTCTTCGCGAATCCAGTTGCTATCGGTCTCGCGATATCGGCGCTGCATGTTCGGAATGACGCCCTCGAACACACGTTTAACGCTATAGACGCGACCACCTTCGTCGTACCGGAATTGAATTTCTTCTTTGCCTGAACCGCGCAGAAACACCTCCTGAACCTTCGGATCAAGTTCTTTCCAGCGCGCGTTTTTGTTGAAGCCGTAGTGCTTTGCCAGAGCTTCAATCGTTTGTAGGAAATACGGCGATTTGCCTTTACGCCACGGAGCCAAAGCGCCGTCTGCGATTTTTAAAGTGACGTCTGGAACGACCAGCCCTTCGTCGAAAAACAACTCCACGCCTAGCCCATCGCAGGATGGGCAGGCCCCAAATGGCGCGTTAAACGAGAACAGGCGCGGTTCAATCTCTGGGATAGTGAAGCCGGACACTGGGCACGCGAAATTTTCCGAGAAGGTAAAGCGTTCCGCTTCACCTTCGGCCGGTGCTGTTTCCAAAACCGTGATGCCGTCAGCCAGATCAAGGGCCGTGCGAAAGCTGTCCGCAAGCCGCGTTTCCAAACCTTCGCGGACGACAATCCGGTCTACCACAACGTCGATATCATGGCGGTATTTTTTGTCCAAAGTTGGCGGCTCATCAAGTTCATAAAACGCGCCATCGACTTTAACGCGTTGGAACCCAGATTTGCGTAACTCTAAGAATTCTTTGCGGTATTCGCCTTTGCGGTCGCGCACAATTGGGGCCAGCAGATAGCCGCGCGTGCCTTCAGGCAGCGCCATCACGCGGTCTACCATGTCCTGCACCTGCTGGGCTTCAATCGGCAAGCCAGTCGCAGGCGAATAAGGTGTCCCTGCCCGTGCATAAAGCAGTCGCAAGTAGTCGTAAATTTCGGTGATTGTACCGACGGTGGACCGTGGGTTCTTAGACGTTGTTTTCTGCTCAATCGAGATCGCCGGAGACAACCCAGAGATGTGATCGACGTCTGGTTTTTCCATCATATCGAGGAACTGGCGCGCATAGGCAGACAGCGATTCAACATAGCGGCGCTGTCCTTCGGCGTAAATCGTGTCAAAGGCGAGCGACGACTTGCCAGACCCCGACAACCCCGTGATCACGACCAATTGGTCGCGTGGGATATCCACGTCGATATTCTTGAGATTGTGTTCGCGTGCGCCGCGTACTTCGATGTTCTTCAACTCTGCCATCTGGCACCCCCAAGGTCCGTTACGACATGACATAGTCATGTTCGCAGAATTCTCCAGTCCGCATCTAGAACATTAATGGAACATTAGGAAGAAAATATCGCGACCAAACGGCAAATCGCAGCAGACTTTGGATATCTTAAGCATTTATTCACGAAATTCTCTTAGCCGAGGTATCAGCGTAACCGCGTTACAATCGACGCTATTAGCCGAACTGACTAACAAGGACCCAATTCTATGAACTTTATTAAAACTCTCATTACTGGCGCTGGCCTTTTCGCTGTGGCTGCTTGCGGCGGATCAAACCCTGGCTCCGACGAATTTGTTGTTTCGTCTGGCGTTTTAGAAGACGTGGAACTGCCATCGGGCGACAATTATGCCGAGCTGCCAAGTGTTCTCAAAGGCCTTGTGAACGAGTTTAAAGACCTCAACGAGATGAATGTGGCGACGGCAACCGTGCCGGGCGGCAGTGCGGATTACAGCGGCGTGCTAGGCTTCGGGGTTGACGATGATGCCTATCTCTCTGGTGATCTTGCAATGACCGCGAATTTTGACGACCTGACGTTCAACGGCACCTACGGCAATATCACTGGCCAGTCAGACGAAGGCGAGGCACTGACCGTCATCGGCAGCGTCCCAGTTGCAACGACCATCAGCAACAACGGCGACAAGGTCACATTCGACGGAACGGCTGTCGGTGATGTGACATTAGCGGGCGCCGCATACCGTTTCGACGCCAATATCGATGGTGGTTTCGGCGGTACAGACGGCGAGGTCGCGTTGGCCGAAGTCAGCGGTAGCATCTATGATTATGCAGAGCAAGAATTCGAAGATATTGACGGTCTCGCCATGTTAGAACAGGACTAATATCGGCAGTATTCGATACTAAAAAGGGCAGCATTTTCGCTGCCCTTTTTCTGTATAAAATCCCCATTGATTACATGTGGATGACGCGATCATAGGCGTCCAGAACGCTTTCGTGCATCATTTCTGACAGCGTCGGGTGCGGGAAGACGGTGTTCATCAAGTCTTCTTCCGTGGTCTCCAACTGGCGGCCAACGACATAGCCTTGGATCAGCTCTGTGACTTCTGCGCCAACCATGTGTGCGCCCAAAAGTTCGCCGGTTTTCGCGTCAAAGATCGTTTTGACCATGCCTTCGGGCTCGCCCAATGCAATCGCTTTGCCGTTGCCGATGAACGGGAAACGGCCCACTTTGATCTCGAAACCCAGCTCTTTTGCTTTGGCTTCGGTGTAACCGACTGACGCGACCTGCGGATGGCAATAGGTGCACCCTGCAATTGACTCAGGCTTGACCGGATGTGCGTGTTTGCCCGCAATCAGGTCCGCGACCATGACGCCCTCGTGCGATGCTTTGTGTGCAAGCCACGGTGCGCCCGCGATGTCGCCAATCGCATACAATCCATCTACGCCCGTGCGGCAAAATTCATCGGTCACAACATGAGTGCGGTCGATTTTAACACCCAATGCTTCCAGCCCGAGGTCTTCAACGTTGCCTACGATGCCCACGGCGGAAATGACGGTGTCAAATTCCATCTTCTCGACTTTACCGTTTGCCTCGATATGGGCCGTGACCTTGCCTTTGCCGCGATCAAGCTGTTTCACCATGGATTTCTCCATGATTTTCATGCCTTGTTTGACGAACTGCTTCTTGGCGAATGCGGAAATTTCTGCATCTTCGACAGGCAGAACCCGGTCCATGACTTCGACCACAGTCGTGTCACAGCCGAGCGTATTGTAGAAGCTGGCGAATTCAATGCCGATTGCGCCAGAGCCGATAACCAACAGTTTCTTGGGCATCCGTGGTGGGTTCAGCGCGTGCTTGTATGTCCAAACCAAATCGCCGTCAGCCTCTAGGCCCGGCAGTTCGCGCGCACGTGCGCCCGTCGCCAGCACGATGTTTTTCGCGGTTAACTCGTCGGTGCCTTTGTCGGTTTTGACGGACACTTTGCCTTTGGCGGGCAGCGTCGCGGCCCCCATAAAGACAGTGACTTTGTTCTTTTTCATCAAGTGGCCGATGCCGCCTGACAATTGCCCCGCCACATCGCGGGAACGTTTGACCACAGCGTCCAGATCGTAGTCGATACCGGTGGCTTTCAGGCCGAATTCTTTTGCGCGATGCATCAAGTGGAACACTTCGGACGACCGCAGCAACGCTTTCGTCGGGATACAGCCCCAATTCAGGCAGATACCGCCCAAATGTTCGCGCTCAACAATCGCAACCTTCATACCAAGCTGCGCACCGCGAATCGCGGCAACATAGCCACCCGGTCCTGCGCCTATTACGATCAAGTCAAAGGTCTGTGCAGCCATTGGAATCTCCTCCAGAGTGAAATTAGTTTGATGCTAAACTAATTTTTTACAGACCTCTAGTGACCTTCCAGAATTGCGACTACCTACATACGGGTGGATTTGAAGCGCGCAAATCCCACCACCCCTAGGCGACGATTAAGACGCCGTCCCTTGGACCTTGCGCAACTCGTAACCGTAACCACCAGCATCTAAAAACCTTTGTTCTGCTGGGGTTGTGTCGCGGCCAAGCGCGGTATTCCGATAGGGAAACCGTCCAAATTCCGCGATGATGTTGCGGTGCGCGAAGCCATGCTCACGGTTGTTTTCGCCCGTTTCTGGCATCCGCGTTGCAAAAAGTTTGATCGAAAGGTCGTGATCCGCCAAAACTTCGGAATGCATTAACGGCATATAAACGAATTGGCGTTCAGGTTCAGGGATCAGCATGTCCCATTCTTTGTCCAAGGCGTGTCGCGTGGCAGCCCTGCTCATCGCGTCGGTCGCAAAAGAGGCACCAGTGCCGCGAAACATGTTGCGCGGAAACTGGTCACACAGGATCAAATAGGCAAGCAAGCCATTCGGCGTGTCGAGCCAATCCTGACAGCGCCCGTCGCGGGCCTCGTCCCACGTGGGCTGAAACCTGCGGCGGATTTCAGCATCAAGGTCAGGGTTCACCACATACCAATCGCGCGGCGCGAGGGTATTCAGCCAATAATTGGTGACTTCGCTCGGGTTAGCTATTTTTGGCATTGGATGAATCCTCTTCGGCGGCTTCTGCTTCTGCTTCTGCTTCTGCTTCTGCTTCTGCTTCTGCTTCTGCTTCTGCGATAACTTCTTCTTCGGCCTCAATATAGACCTCTTGGGCAACTTCCGCGATCACAGCTGTACTGGCCGCCGAAATTGGCGCGTACGGAACGTTGTCGTAAACCGTGTCGTGTTCGCGCTGCGTCATCCGGTACATCGCGTAGGCCGATATCGCGGCCATCAATACAAGCAAGAAGATCCAGTAGCCCGCAGGCCCGACCCGATCCATCATATAACCCAAGATCAGCGGCCCCGATACGGCCCCGACCCCGTTCACAAACAACAGACCGCCAGACGCACCGGCCATGTCCTCTTTTTGCAAGTAATCGTTGGTATAGGCGATCAGCAGCGCATACAGCGGGTTCGACGTGCCGCCCATCATGATGCCGCCAATCACAATCGGCACAAACGGATCTTCAAAATAGCTGCCCGCCGCAAATGCGATCAAGCACCCAACGGCCCCAAAAATACCGAGTCCGATGATCAAAATGCGGCGGTCAATCCGGTCTGACAGCCAGCCGATCGGATATTGGAACACCAAAGCCGAGATATAAATCGCCGAGATAAACAACGAGATTTGACCGACTGACAGCCCGACCCGCTGGCCGTAAACCGCAGACATACCGAATTGTGCCGCGAACACGCCGCCCAACAAGAACATGCCGACGCTGCCCAAGGGTGACGTTTGCACCAGCAGTTTGATGCTCATCGGTTTTGCCGTGCCGAATTCCGGGCTTTTCCCAGCGCTCAGCAAAATCGGCGCAAAGGCCAGAGACACCAGCATCGACGATACGATGAACAGGATGTAGCCGCTGATATCGCCCAACGTGATGATGTATTGCGCGGTCACGATACCCGCCATTTGCACGATCATATAGATCGACAAGGCCTGGCCGCGGTGTTCGTTATCAGCGGAATCGTTTAGCCAGCTTTCTGCGGTGATATACACGCCGCAAAAACAGAACCCGATGATAGTACGGCCTAAAATCCATGCCCAAGGTTCGGTTAACGTCGGATACAGGATCAAAACGGCAGAAATTGTGGATGCAAGCGCCGCAAAGACCCGCACGTGGCCGACCTTGCCGATCATCTTTGGTGTGAACCGCGATCCGCCCAAAAAGCCTGCAAAATAGGCCGACATCACAATCGAAATTTCGGTGGTTGAAAAGCCTTCAACCTCGCCGCGCAGACCTAACAATGTCCCTTGTAGACCGTTGCCGATCATCAACATGAACATGCCAAGGAACAATGCCCATGACGCGATAAATACCTGTACCATAAAGGCCTCCGTATGGGCGTGTTTTCTGCCGCCTACGCGGGCACTCGTATCGGGTCTAGTCTGAAAGCGACACTATTAGCGACATTTCGCTAAGGATATGTTAAGTTTGGGAAACACGGCGCGAAACAACAGCACCCAAGGTCGACGCAGTTACGTCGCAAGCACACACGTTAACCCAATGGTAACGCATGTCCAGTAACATCATCCCAAGTCAGTCGTTCGGCAGCAAAACAGAGGCATCACCGTATGAAAAGAACCTGTAGTCGTGGGTCAGCGCATGGGCGTAGATCGCTTTGATCTGATCGACGCCCATTAACGCAGACACAAGCATCATCAGAGTCGATTTTGGCAGGTGAAAATTCGTCATCAGCCCGTCAGTTAACTGGAATTTAAACCCCGGTGTGATGAAGATATCCGTGGCCCCTGACCATGCGTGCAACTGCCCGTCTTTGGCTGCGCTTTCGATCAGACGCAACGCCGTTGTGCCCACGGGAATGATCCGCCCGCCAGCCGCTTTGGTTGCGTTCACTTCGGCGGCGGCAGTGGCCGAAACCTCGCCACGTTCCGCGTGCATTTTGTGGTCCGCGATGTTGTCCACCTTGACGGGCAGGAACGTTCCCGCGCCCACATGCAGTGTGACTTTGGTAAACTCAACGCCCATATCCGCCAGCGTGTTCAACAAGCTATCATCAAAGTGCAACGACGCCGTCGGGGCCGCAACCGCGCCCGCATTCTCTGCCCAAGCCGTCTGGTAATCCGTCTTGTCCGCATCATCTGCTGGGCGTTTTGCGGCGATGTAGGGCGGCAACGGCATCGCCCCCACCGCATTCAAAGCCGTATCAAAATCATCGCCCGTCACATTGAATTGCAGCAGCCCCTGCCCGTCAGCACGACTAATCATCGTCGCGGTCAACGCATCGGAAAACACGATCTCTTCGCCGTCTTTCACCTTTTTCAGCGGTTTGATCAGCGCCGCCCAAATACCGTCCGGTTGCGGGTCTAGCAGGGTTACTTCGATTTTGGCGGACATGTGCCCTTGGGCCGTGTCGCGCCAGCGCAAACCGGACAGCCGCGCAGGGATCACCTTGGTATCATTCAGGATCAGACGATCGCCCGCCCGCAATATATCAGGTAGATCAAAAACATGTCGATCTGTGATCGTGTCACCCTTTGCGAGCAACAACTTGGCCGAGGTGCGCGGTTTCGCAGGGCGCACCGCAATCCGGTCGTCAGACAAGGGAAAATCGAAATCAGAGAGCTTCATTGCGGAACCTGTGGCGGCGGTCTGCGGAAAATTTCGCGGAACATACCGGGCGTAAAGGCGGACAGAGGGTTAACGCTGATGCGCGGTGCATCCGGCGTGCCGCCGATGTTAAAGTTGAACCCGATCAGCCCTTCACCGCGTCGGGTGAAAATCGAGCCTATCGCGTTGATGATATAGAGCGGCGAAACCACGCCTTGAAAGTCCATTTGCTTGCTCGCGAGCGTGTAAATCCCATCCAGCGAAATGCCAAGCCCCGGCCCCACAGCACTTGATTGCGTCAGGATCACGTGTTGTGGTGTCAGGCGGAATTGCGCGTCCACCTCGTCAAACGCGATGCCCTGCCCGTCGAGTTGCTGCAGCAGACCCACCACGCTGATCGCATCCAAAAGTGCTGCCATCACAGGTGCATCGCGAATACGCAGCGACCGGATTGCAAGCGTGCCGTCAAAGGTGCCATCGCCCCCCGTCGGCAGCAAGGTCAGGTCTAGGGCGCCGCCCGCCGCATTGCGCAACAGCCCCGCCGCACGCGCCACACCGCCCGCATCATCGCTGACCAACCGCACCGCAGAGCGCCCGTTGCGCGGTGCGACCGTGCCTTTGATATTAGCGGCATCGTTGAGCCGCGCATTGAACTGTCCAGCAAAACCGCCAGTGCTGGTGAAATCGCCGACCAAACGGTTCAGCGCGATACCTTCGGTGACTTGCAGCCGGTCCAGCGCAATAGAAATCGGCCCCGATGCCGACCCGCTACTGGCCCCGAAATTCGCGCGGCGCAAATCAACGCTACCGCCCTTAATCTCGACACCCACGGGACGACCCGCACCGCGCCCGCGCAGTGTGATCGGCGCATTCAGCCAATCGCCAACTTGCACACGGTTAAATCGCGCCCGCCCCAGCGATCCGTCGGCTTGAAACGTCACATCGCCTTGCACGTCCAGCCCGCCGCCTTGGATTTGCAGATCGTCAACTTGCGGATCAACCCCAAGCCTGCCGCTCACCCGCAAATTCCCTGCCGTTTCACGCGACTTTGACCAGCCAACAGCCGGAATGGCCACGCGCATTCCGCGCAAATCTGACGTGATAGTATAGAGAGGGGCCTGCCCTGTTTGCAGCCGCAGTTCAATCTGACCCGCGCTGCTTCCCGCGACAGATCCAGGCGGCAAAGCGATGTGAAACGCATCCATCGCAGCCTGTGACAGCGTCAGTCCGGCTTGTAATCTGCTGCCCGACCCATCAAATTGCTGTACCCATTTGCCGTCAATCGTGATCCCGTCCACGGTCGCGGGCCCTTCGATTTCGAGCCGCGTTTTGTCGACGTACAAGGACAAACGATCAGCGGACAGGCTACGGTTCGGGATTAAACGGTCACTCGACAGATGGTGCAACACGGCGTTCGCAGAGACCACAAAATCAGCGGCCTTATTGCCGCGTCGCATCGGGTGGCTCAGCGCAACTTGCGCATCCACATGCCCGTTCGCCACATCTATCGGCAGTTTTGCGCGGCTGATTAACCCCAGCGGCGGCACGTCGAGCAACGACATGACGGCGGTCGCGGGGCCTGCGACGTGCAGGTCATATTCAGCCTGTCGCGGGTCCATGCTGATATCCGCGACATGCAGCGTCGTGCCGCCCAAATCGACGACCCCGCCTTGCTCTGCCGTGACCAATCCATCGTCCACCGTCACCGTAAACGTCTGGTCCGTGAACGCCCCCACGCCCGATCCGTCGATGACCGGCGGCATGGTGTTCAGGAACCGAACATCGGCTTGCGAAAACGCGAAATTCCCGCCGACCTGTGGCGGCAGCCCCGGTGCCTTGCGCAATGCGAAATGGACGTCAGTGTAGGTCGCATCGGGAATTTGGCGTTCTAACCAGCCGCGCGATGCCCCCCCGATAGACGCGGGCCAAAGGCGCAACAAAGCAGCGTGGTTCATTTCCGAAATATGACTATCGACGGCCACGTCCCAACCCGCATCGGTCGCTGCAAACCGCCCCTTGGTCAGCAGATTTACGCCGTCCGCTTGGACAAAGACTTGGCCCAGATCAATCGCAAAGGGCCGCATGTGCAACCGCATATCGACCTGCATAAGAGGCAGCGTTAACCCGTCATCATAGATCCTAGGAGGGGTCAAAACCGTGTCCGTAAAGCTGAATTGCCCGACCAAGGATTGTGGTAAACCGTCTTGAATATCCTTCAGAAACGCCTGTCCGTTTGCACGCAGCTCGCCCCAGTCGCTGCTGATTTCCAACTGGTCAAAAGTGATCGTATCTGCGGCAGGATCAAAGCTAAGATAGGCCTTGGCCGCATCAAACTGGATTGGCTCTGTCGCGGGGTTCGGCTGCAACGCGCCCTGCCCTAATTCCAGCGCCGCGTTCAACGGACCTAGCGCACCCGCCTCGTCCAGAACCGTGCGCAACGTCAACGAAATCGGGGCTTTAATCTCTGCCATCCAACTCAGCGCCGCCGATTGCGCCGCAATATCGGACGCAAATGCATCCGTGATCGTGACGCCAAAGTCAGCGGCCCTGCTGCCGCGTTCGCTTGCGTAGGTCATGGTTAATTCCGTGACGCCCGCGCCGCCTGACAGCACCGAAAACGCACCGCGCAAATCGGTGGTGTTGTCCGTCAGATCAAGGTCAATCTCGCCACCATCCACGGTCCACGCTTTGCCTGCGCGGGCGTCTTGGTAGTTGATGATCAAACCGTCGGCGCTGATCGTCTCAAGTGCAGCCAGCGACGGCTGCTCGAACGCTTGGTCAAACTGGTCGAGCAATTCAACAAAGCTACCAGCCCGCCCGACGTCCGCCGCACCCGATTGAAACGCAAGCGCCACGGTCCCGTCGGCATTACGGCGCAGGTTAATCTGCACACCGCTCAACTGTACGTCCTGCATCAACGCATCGCCTTGGTACACCAAACCGCGCGGCGACATCAGCCCCTGCACAACCGGAATACGGACAACCGCGGTGCCAGCAGCATCGGTCAAAACGGTGTCATGCAAGGTGACACGCGGGTGCAAATCACGACCAATGTTCACCGTCACTTCGCCAAAGCTGAGCGCACCACCGCTGAGGAAATCAGCGGCAGTCGCCTCCACCCGCGTCTTGATCCACGTCGGTGCGGAGATATCGCGATCCAAAATTGCAACGAGCCCGATCATCACCAGCACCAACGGCGTAAGCGACAAAATCGCTACCATTTTCAAACCATGATGGCCCCAATGACGCCACGCGCGGCGCGCGGGCTTGGCCGTCGTGTCTTGGTCTGGTGCCTGTTCTGGTGTGGTCATTGCAGCCCATTCTGGGGGTCTTGGTGGAAATTGCGATCCTGGTCTTTATCTTTGCGCGACTTGCCCTAAAACAAAACCAAGAAATGTAGCGTGACAAAGGATACCCGATGACAAACCTGACGATTGGCGACCAAGCCCCCGCAATCAACTTGCCACGCGACGGCGGTGAAATGGTCGATCTGGCCGCAATGACGGGTCAAGCCGTGGTTGTCTACTTCTACCCCAAAGACGACACGCCGGGCTGCACCAAAGAAGCAATCGGGTTTACCGAACAGGCAATGGCCTTTGCACGAGCTGGTGCTGTGGTGTGGGGCGTGTCCAAAGACACCGTGGCCAAGCACGACAAATTTCGGGCGAAGTACGAACTGGGCATCCCGCTGCTGTCTGATGAGGACGGCACGGTCTGCGAGGACTACGGCGTCTGGGTCGAGAAAAACAACTTTGGCAAGAAATATATGGGGATCGAACGGGCCACCTATTTGATTGATGGCCATGGCAAAATCGCGCAAATCTGGCGCAAGGTTAAAGTGCCCGGTCACGTGGATGCCGTCCTTGAGGCCGTGCAAAGCCTCTGAAGGGGGGGCGATTTTTCCAGAAAAATCGGACGAATTTTCGCGAAAATTCGGGGCGTCCGACGTGAAGCCCCGCAGAAGAAGGACAGCACCATGTTGCCACTGGCAGAAATGGCCGTAACCGTATTAACCACGGCGAACGGGCGCGACAAGACGGCGATCTCGCGAGAGTTTGCCAGCGTGTGGCGCGATGCCCGTGCGGCGGGTGTTGTCCCTGACATCGGCCACGCCGCACCGCCCGACATGCCCGCGCGCCCCGACCAACCCGCCCTGCTCGCCCCCCGCGATGTCCCGCTTCGCAAAACAGGCTCGCCCGAGGGCCGCATCGCTTTGCTGCATGCTGTCGCCCATATCGAGTTGAACGCCGTTGATCTGCATTGGGACATCATCGCCCGCTTCACCGACGTCAAAATGCCGATTGGATTTTATGACGACTGGGTGCAGGCCGCCGATGAAGAATCCAAGCATTTCAACCTGATGTGCGACTGTCTTGAAGCGGTTGGATCGCATTATGGCGCGCTGCCCGCGCATGCTGGCATGTGGAAAGCGGCCGAGGACACCAAGGACGATCTGTACGGCAGGCTCGCCGTTGTGCCGATGGTGCTTGAGGCACGCGGGCTTGATGTGACCCCCAGCATGATCAAGATTTTCAAGCAAGCCAAATCCCACGACGCGGTCGCAGCCCTAGAGACGATCTACGCCGAAGAGGTCCACCACGTCGCCTACGGCAGCAAATGGTTCAACTACCTCTGCGGGCGCTTAGACCAGGATCCGACCCCATTCTTCCACGCCCTCGTGCGCAAATATTTTCACAGCGATCTGCGTCCCCCCTTTAACGAAGAAAAACGCGCCGAGGCCGGACTCCCGCCAGACTTCTACTGGCCGTTAACCAAGGATGGTCGCCCAAGTTGACGTCATGTCGGCAGAAACCCGCGCAAATTTGTTGAAAATACGGCAATTCTGCTGACTTATTCCCCAAGCCTGTTGCGGCAACGCCTACCTTTGCCGTACAGAACCCGAGCGGGACACTGGGTGTGGGAGCCCACCGCGAGGGAATTGGGACAAGAGGTCGACACGTGCGGACACGGATAACGAACCGTATTCATCATTGGCTTGAGCAATATTTTCCAGAAAAGCGCCTCTTTTTGCGCTCGGACTCGGAAACGCGGTTCATTCGGTTAATGCCTGAAACACAATTGGTCGCTTGGGCTGGTAGCATTGTTGTCGTCGCTTGGACGATCATCGCAACCGCCATTTTGTTAATGGATAGCATCGGCTCCGGCAATTTCCGCGCACAGGCCCAACGTGACCAAATGGTCTACGAACACCGCCTGAACGCCCTGTCCGCTGAACGCGACGCCCGCGCTGACGAAGCGATGGCCGCGCAAGAGCGGTTCAGCTCTGCATTGGATCAAATCTCGATCATGCAAAGCGAACTCTTGAACACCGAAGATAAACGCCGCGAATTGGAAACGGGTCTTGAGGTTGTGCAAACGACGCTGCGCAACACCATGCGCGAGCGTGAAGATGCCCGCGACCAATTGGCTGAACTGGCCGCAGACGGGGCCGACCCAGCCGCCATGAGCGCGATCAGCGAAGAGGCAAATGGCACCGTTGAATTGCTCGCCTCCGCCCTCGCACAGACCTCCGAAGAGCGCGACTTGATCGCTGAAGATGCGCAGTTCGCGATTGAACGCGCCTCAGAGATCGAACTCGAACTGCGCCTGTTGCACGACAAAAACGACGAAATCTTCCGCCAGCTGGAAGAAGCCATGATGGTCTCAGTCGAGCCGCTGGACGATATGTTCCGCGCCGCTGGCATGAACCCTGACACGTTGCTCGCACAAGTCCGTCGCGGCTATTCCGGCCAAGGTGGCCCACTGACACCGCTGTCGTTCTCGACACGTGGCGGCGCACCTGATCCAGACGCATCTCGCGCGAACGAAATCCTTGGATCGCTTGACCGAATCAACCTCTACCGGATCGCAGCAGAACGCGCGCCGTTTGATATTCCGATCAAAGACAACTTCCGTTTCACATCAGGTTTTGGCCAACGCTGGGGCCGCTTGCATGCTGGCACAGACTTTGCCGGTCCAGTTGGCACACCGATCTATGCCACTGCTGACGGTGTTGTAACTTTCGCTGGTTGGTCTTCGGGCTATGGTCGTCTTGTAAAGATCCAACACGAGTTCGGAATCGAGACACGGTACGCCCACCAGAGCAGACTCCGTGTTAGCGTTGGACAAAGGGTCTCGCGCGGCGAACGAATTGGTGATATGGGAAATTCTGGACGGTCTACCGGATCGCACTTGCATTACGAAGTCCGCGTTGGCGGGCAACCCGTCAACCCAATGATTTACATAAGAGCTGGACAAGATGTTTTCTAAAAGCAAAATCAACGAACCTGCGCCAAAGGCCGGCGACAAGAAACCTGCAACAGAAACTGCAGCGGCAACACCGCCTGCGACATCTGGGTCAGATTTCAAATCATCTGCGCCAAAATCCAAGCCGCCAGCGTCTACGCTGTCCGCTGATCTGGTAATCACAGGCAACATCAAAACAACCGGCGACATCATCGTTGAAGGTCAAGTTGATGGCGATATCCGCGCGCACCTGCTGACTGTTGGCGAAGGCGCCACTGTTAAAGGTGAAGTTGTTGCTGACGATGTTGTGGTCAATGGCCGCGTTGTTGGCCGTGTACGCGGTCTGAAAGTACGCCTGACAGCGACTGCGCGTGTTGAGGGTGACATCATCCACAAAACAATCGCCATCGAATCCGGTGCGCATTTTGAAGGCTCTGTTCAGCGTCAGGACGATCCACTGTCCACTGCTGGTGCAGCACCAAAAGCGAAGATGCCAGAACCTAAGTAAGCGCCGCACCCTACCCTGCGGCCTCAAAGAACAAAGCCTCCTGCGTCAAACGCAGGAGGCTTTTTCATTGGTTAGGGTGTCGGTCCCCTATGCAGCAACCCGATAGCGCCACATAGGGAAAGCGTTATCTCGTGCCGTAGAAGATGCCAGCAGCGCCCTCGGAATCAAACGCACCACCAACAGTGCTGTCGCCATAGAACCCGCCGGTGAAGGCAGTTTCGACGTTTTTGTATTCGATCTCCCCAATGATGCTTCCGTCTGTTGCCACATCGCCGTCGACTTCGAACGCGCTGCCGTCAGGGGTCTCGATATCGCGATCCGCGAAATCATACACGAGGGTCAAAGGGCCGCTCACCGACGTCGTTGCTGTGTTGTGGCTATAGCGGCCTTCAAACGTCGCGTTGCCTTTGGGTGCTGTGCCGATTGTACCGTCGATCCCCGAGAATGCGACGCCATCAGAGATACCACCCAAAAGCGTGACATCATCATTCACAAAGCTGTTGGCGCGGTGTGTCCCATTTATCCATGCGACTTGTTGGTTAAGGATTACGTTTGACGCTGGCAGCTCGATCACGTTGCCATCGTCCACAATGCTAAAGCTACCATCCGCATTTGCTGTGATGGCGCCACGGTTATTTGTGCTGACTGTATTTCCCGGGATCGTTGGGTTGCTGCTGATGATCGTGGTTGTGCTGCTGCTTCCGCCGCACGCACTTAGCAAAGTCACGGCCGCAAGCGCGGTCATTGTCATTGTCTTCATAACATCTTTTCCTTGTTAACGTTCACACGGTGCAATCGCACCAATTCGCTTTAAAACACAACGAAGACGGACGGTGTAGCCGTCACGCCTTCAAAATACAATTCCTATTGAATATCTCGTGTTGCGGCCTCGTGTTCCGAATAAGGGACCACAAGACCGCAATTTATCGCCTTACCCGCCAAGCGGCGGGTCGACTTATTGCTTCGTGCCGTAGAACATGCCGGATGCATTTCCGTCGTCGAAAACACCGCCAACAGTGGCGTCGCCGTAAAACCCGCCAGTAAAGCCTGTCTCAACTTCGTTATATTCGACAGTTCCGTAAATAGTCCCATCGGCTGCAATTTCACCGTCGACCTCGAATTCGCTGCCGTCAGCTGTCTCAAGGTCGTTTTCGACAAAGTCGTATTCCAAGATCACGTTGCCAATGTTCGACCCGCTTGTTGTGCTGTAAATATATGAACCAGAGAAAGTCGCTTCCCCCTCAGGTGCATCGTCCGCTGTACCAATTATGCTCGAGAATGGAGCGTCCTCTGAAAATCCGCTAATGAGCGTTACATCGTCGTTTGCGAAACTAATAATGCTCAAATTTGCCGCTTCGTCACCTGAAGTAAGTACCCCACTATTGGCGATCATACTTGCATCAAGCTCAATTGTTTCGCCGTTATCGACGAGAGTGTAGCTGCCGTCGTCATTTACGGTAACATCACCACGATCACCCGCAGACTCTGGAATATGAAATGGATTGCTACCGCTTCCGCCACATGCGCCTAACAGTGTTACGGTCGCAAGCGCAGTCAAAGTCATTGTTTTCATGTAGTTCACTCCTAATTAGTCGTCAGCCGTCGCATCAGCCCGGCTCATTCCAGATACATCCATGGCGAGAGTAGCAGCCATCAGACCGTCCAGATCGCCATCAAGAACACCTTGCGTATCGGATGTCTCATAGCGGGTCCGCAAGTCCTTAACCATCTGATATGGTTGCAAGACATAAGACCTGATCTGATTACCCCAACCGGCATCACCAGCGTTCTCATGCACTTCGTTAACCAATGCAGACCGTTTATCAAGTTCAATCTGATACAACCTGGATTTGAGCGCTTTCATGGCAATTTCACGGTTCTGGTGCTGTGACTTCTCGGATGATGTGACCACGATCCCAGTCGGGTGGTGGGTGATCCGGACCGCAGAATCGGTGGTGTTGACGTGCTGACCACCCGCACCGGACGACCGGTAGGTATCCAGACGAATATCCGACGGGTTCACGTCAATTTCGATATTATCATCGACCACCGGATACACCTTCACAGAGGTAAAAGACGTGTGCCGTTTTGCGGCACTATCAAATGGCGAAATGCGGACCAAACGGTGCACCCCGCTTTCGGATTTCAGCCAGCCATAGGCATTCAACCCGCTGATTTTGTAAGACGCGGATTTGATGCCCGCCTCTTCACCCGGGGTCGTGGATTGCAGTTCGACCTTGTAGCCTTTGCGCTCGGCCCAGCGAACATACATCCGCGCCAGCATCGACGCCCAATCGCACGACTCGGTGCCACCCGCGCCTGAGTTGATTTCAAGGAACGTGTCGTTTGCGTCAGCTTCACCGTCCAGCAGCGCTTCGAGCTCTTTCTTGGCGGCGACTTCGGCAAGCGCGGTGATCGCATCTTCGGCCTCGGCGACAACTTCGGCGTCGTCTTCCATTTCGCCCAACTCGATCAGGTCAACCGTGTCGGTCAGTTCCTGTTTCAGCGTCTCGTAGCTGTCGATCCCGTCCACCAGTGCCTGACGATCGCGCATCAGCTTTTGCGCCGCTGTCGCGTCGTCCCACAGGTTCGGATCTTCAACGCGGGCATTGAATTCTTCCAAGCGGTGCGGCGCGGTTTCGTAATCCAACCGCTGCGCCAGCAACGCCAACGACTTTTCAATCGCTACAATCGTGTTCTGTGTCTCAGCGCGCATGGATGATTTCCGCAAATTTGGTGTGATTACAAAGGATGAAAGCTAGGGGTGTGATAGCTCGGGCGATGTGTCCGGCGCAACCCGCCGGACAATCTCGTTAGTACAGACCGCCAGAGGACAGCGTGCCAAAGGTCGCCCGTGGGCCAACCGTCGCCGTGCCGCCAGTCGATGTTGTGACCTGACGGGACGCCTGCGGGATTTCTTCGAACAACGGCAAGTTGGCGGACACGCCAAAGCCACCGTCAAAGGTAATGCCGAACACTGGTTCTTCGCCTGGACGGAAACATTCCGCGATCACGTTGTCGCCTGTGGCACCATCCGGCAATTTTGCGCCAGAGAAACGGTCGATGCGAATAAACTGACAGTCACTCGGCGTACGGAACGCACCGCCACCGAATTTATCAACGGCCTTCGTCATAAAGCGGTTAAACACCGGACCACAGGTGCCGCCACCCGACGCGCCACGCATCGTGCGCGGTGTATCATAGCCGATGTAGCAACCCGCTACGATGTTCGACGAGAAGCCCACGAACCACACGTCTTTGGTGTCGTTGGTGGTCCCTGTCTTACCCGCGATAGGTACAGATTGGTTAATGCTGCGACGCGCGGTGCCGCGATCCACAACGCCCTGCATCATGGATGTCAGCTGGTACGCGGTGATTTCGTTCATCACACGTTCACGGTTCGACACGATACGCGGGGCTTCACCAGAGGCCAGCTCATACCCGCTACAGTTCACGCAATTACGCTGGTCATGTTGGTAAACAGTCTCGCCGTAGCGATCCTGCACGCGGTCCACCAGCGTCGGCTCAACCCGTTCACCGCCATTCGCAAACATCGCATAGGCGGCAACCATCTTGAACACGGTGGTCTCATCCGACCCGAGCGACGCCGCCAAAACGCGGTTCATCTTGTCATAAACGCCAAAGCGTTCCGCATATTCAGCAACTGTCCCCATGCCGATTTCTTGGGCCAAACGAATGGTCATCAAGTTCCGGGACTGTTCAATCCCTGTCCGCAACGGGGTCGGACCGTAGAACTGGTTAGATGCGTTTTGCGGACGCCACACACCCTGCGGGGTGTTAATCTCAATCGGGCTATCCACCACAATGGTCGCAGGCGTATAGCCGGAATCGAGGGCAGCGGCATAAACAAACGGTTTGAACGACGAACCGGGCTGACGCATCGCTTGGGTGGCGCGGTTAAAGACCGAGTTCTGATAAGAGAACCCGCCCTGCATCGCCAAAACACGACCCGTGTTGACGTCCATCGCCATGAAACCGCCCTGCACTTCGGGCACCTGACGCAATGTCCAACGGATAAACGCGCCGTCGCTGTCTTGGGTCATGCGGCGGACGTGAACCACGTCACCGGGTTCAAAATTGTCAAAGAAGTTGCCGCGCATCCATTGGATATCTTCGCGTGGCACAACCTGCGGTTCGGCCTCCGTAGAGACGATCCCTTCAACACCAATCCGTAACTGATTGTCGGAAATTTCCAGAACAACCGCAGGATGCCATTCGTTCTCAAGTTGGATGTCACGGGCAACACGCACATCGGACAAAGCACTGCGCCATGCAGCCTCGTCGGTCAGCGTCTCAACAGGAACCGATTTTCCAGTGCCGCGCCAAACGCCCAAGCCACGGTCGAACTGCTCAAGCGAGATTTGCAGCGATTCTGCCGCGACCTTTTGCAGCTCTTCATCAATCGTGGCGCGGATCGACAGACCACCGTTAAAGAATTCTTCCTCGCCAAAGTTCACGCTCAACTGACGGCGAATTTCGTCGGTGAAATAGTCTCGCGGCGGACGTTCGTCAAAGTGGGACGGGAAATCGCCACCCTGCACTGTGCGCAGCGGATCAGCCTTTGCGACTTCCCATTCTTCGTCAGTGATATAGCCGTTTTCATGCATCTCGCGCAGGATAAACGCGCGGCGCTCCAGCGCATCTTCGCGGTTGCGCACCGGATGATAACTATAGGGTGCTTTCGGGTGAACGGCGAGGAACGCCGCCTCGGCAGGGCTCAACTCGCTGAGTGATTTGTTGAAATAACTCTGCGCCGCAGCCGTCACACCAAAGGACCGCACACCAAGGTCGATCTCGTTCAGGTACAGTTCCAGAACGCCTTCTTTTCCTAGCGTCTCTTCTAATCGTGGAGCCAGAATAAGCTCTTTGATCTTCCGCGAAATCCCGTCCAGACCGCGCCGCGATCCGTCCAGCAAAAAGTTCTTCGCGACCTGTTGCGTGATCGTCGAGGCCCCGCGCAATTCCTGACCGCGCGACTGAATAGCCTCAAGCAACGCTGACGCCATACCGCGTGGATCATAGCCCGGATGTGTGTAGAAATTCTTATCTTCGGCGGAAATAAACGCCTGCTTCACCAGATCGGGAATCTCTTCCGCAGGTGTAAACAACCGCCGTTCCGTCGCGAATTCGTCGATGATTTTACCTTCGCCCGAATAAATCCGGCTGATGGTTTTCGGCGCATATTGCGACAGCACATCATAGGACGGCAGATCGCGCCCATAGACGTAAAAAACGCCGCCCAAACCGAGCGCCGCAATGACAAGCCCGAATGTGAGCATCGTGAAGATGCCCCCGAAGAAAGAAAGTATAAACCGCAGCAAGCCCGTAATCCTTTTGGATTTGTTGGCCTCAACTATACCTGCTCGGGTCGGGATGGTCAAAAGCCGATTGGGGGGAAACCTGCCGCTTTTGGCCTAATTCCAGCCGCGTCCCGTGACGTTTTATTGACGCACCAAAGGCGCACGCGCGGCCTCGTCCTGCTCCCATACGAGAACGCTTGCGACGATGCCTTCAACGATGCGGGCGCGGCCCGCGCGGGTCGACAGAATTTCGCGGTCGCTGGCGTTGGACAAGAACCCGACCTCGATCAAAACCGACGCAAAATCAGGGGCATTGAGCACGGCCAAGCGCCCCTCGCGCCGTGGTCTTGAATTCAAACGCGCCCCTGCGTCACGCAATCCAGTCACAACGTGTTCGGCAAAACGCTGGCTTTGCGGTTCGGTCTCGGCCCGTGCGAGATCCATTAAAACCGTCGCGACGCGGTCATCTTGATCCGACAAATCAACACCTGCGAGCAGATCACCCCGTTCGTGCCGCTCGGCCATGCGCGTCGCAGCCCGATCAGAGCCTTCGTCGCTCAACGTGTAAATCGACGCCCCTCGCGCCTCGTCCACTTCTAACGCATCGGCATGAAGCGAGATTAACAAATCAGCCTTCACCGCCCGCGCAATCGACATCCGCCCTTCTAACGGGACAAAAACGTCGGCCTCACGGGTCAAAATCGCCCGCACACGGCCCGTCCTGTTCAACCCTTCAGCGACCTCGACGGCCAACTGCAGCATCAAATCCGCCTCTTGCACACCACCTTGAATAGCGCCCGGATCAACACCACCATGACCGGGATCAACCACCACGGTTAACGGCCCATCCTCGGTCGTAGGCGCGGGCAAACTTGGCAGTGCCTTTGCCACATCCCACGCTGTACTGGCTGGCGCACCGGATTTCTCTGCGAATGTTTCAGCACTCACACGGTCGAAATTCAACGTCAAATTCGCGGTGCCATCTATCTGATTTGAAACGATTTCTGCCGTTTCCAGCACAACCGGTTCCGTCAAATCAACAACCAACCGCGACCAGCCTTGCTGGAACGCGCCAAAGCGCACGTCGCCCGCGATTTGCGATTGATCCAACTGCGCCTTATCGGTGCCAGTCCAGTCGATTTCACGAAAATCCACAACCAATCTGCGCGGTTCGTCCAAGGTAAAAACGCGGTACGGCACGACTTGGGTTAACCCAAGATTAAGCTGCATCCCACCGCGGGTATCTGTGATCGCACTATCCGCATGAACAACACGCGCCAAGCCGCTGAAATCCTGTGGTAAAGCTGGCGTGGCAAAAGTCAAAAATGCGATCACATAGCGAATCACGCTTGGCGTCCCTGCATGAATGCCGCGAGCCGCGTTAAGCCTTCGGTCATATCCGCCGTGCTACGTGCATAGGAAAACCGCAACCAATGGTGGCCGCGAATGGGGTCAAAATCCAGACCCGGCGTCACGGCAACACCCGCTTGCTCCAAAATCTCGCCCGCAAATGCGAGCGCATCGTCGGTATAGTCGGACACGTCCGCATATACATAAAACGCACCATCCGGCGGGGCGAACTTGGTAAATCCAGCCGCCTGCAAGCCGTCAATCATCAACTGCCTGTTGGCCGTATAGACCGCGATATTCTGCTGTAGCTCTGCATCGCAATCCATTGAATACAATGCCAAACGTTGCGCCGCATGGGGGGCACAGATGAACATATTCTGCGCCAACCGTTCCACGATACGCACGTGATCTTCGGGGACGATCATCCAACCAACGCGCCAGCCTGTCATCGAAAAATACTTCGAAAACGAGTTAATCACGTAAACGTTATCCGTGACCTCTAACGCCGAAACTGCCCGCCGATCATATCCCAAACCGTGGTAAATCTCGTCCGAAATTAGCGCCGCACCACCCGCTTCGCAGGCCTGCGCCAACGCCGCGAGTTCATCGCGGTCCAGCATCGTGCCCGTCGGGTTTGCAGGCGACGCCACGATCAATCCCGCGAGATCATGGTCCGCAACCGCACTTGGCTGCGGCTGAAAGCGGTCCGCTAATGTCGTTTGAATATCGACAGGCGTCAAACCAACAGCCTTGAGAATTTGACGGTAAGACGGGTAGCACGGCGTGCCCAGCCCCACCTTTTCTGCGTTATCAAACAAGGCACTAAACGCCAAAAGAAAGGCACCAGACGCGCCCGACGTGATCACCACACGGTTCGGGTCGATGTCCACATCGTACCAGTCGCGGTAATGCTGCGATATCCGCGCACGCAGTTCTGGCAGGCCAAGCCCAACAGTATAGCCCAGCGGATCATCGAGATCAGCCGCCAGCCGCGCACGCGCCTCGGCGGGCGCACCGGTTCCCGGTTGTCCCACTTCCATGTGGATAATGTGACGACCTGCGGCCTCTAATTTTCGCGCGGTTTCCATCACGTCCATTACGATGAATGGATCGACCATGCCACGAGTTGAATGACGCATCTGCTACCCTCATATTTTAGCGGAGTTTTGCACGTAAGCGCCCTGCGGCGTCAATGCCACTTGGCACCCCTCGCCCAATATGATTTTGAGGCCGCGACCCTCTTGAGGAAAGTTGACATGATGCTTCGTTTTGCCCCCCTTGCCGTTCTGGCGACCCTCGCGACCCCATTGGCCGCCCAAGATATGACAGCCGACGAGCGCACCGCGTTCCGCGCCGAAGTCCGCGCCTATCTGCTCGACAATCCAGAGGTGCTGATGGAAGCCATCGGTGTGCTTGAAGACCGCCAAGCCGCCAATTCCCAAGCCAACGATTTGGCCTTGGTCGCGCAGCATTCAGACGCCTTGTTCAACAGTGAAACATCTTTTGTCGGTGGCAATCCTGATGGCGACTTCACCGTCGTGGAATTCCTCGATTACCGCTGCGGCTACTGCAAACGCGCACATCCCGAAGTCAACGAACTGATCGGCACCGATACGAATATCCGCTACATTATCAAAGAGTTGCCAATCTTGGGCGAGGAATCCCTGCTCGCATCACGCTACGCAATTTCCGTGCAAATGCTGGCTGGCGACGACGCCTATAATGACGTACACAACACGTTGATGGAATTCCAAGGCAACATCACCGACGCCAACCTCGCACGCATGTCGGACGCTTTCGGGCTCGACCACGCGGCCGTCGCGGACAAGATGAACACCGCCGAAGTCACCGATGTGATCGCGGAAAACCGCGCACTCGCCGACGCCTTGGCGATTACCGGCACGCCGTCTTTTGTGTTTGAAGACCAGATGTTACGCGGTTACGTGCCGCTGGCACAGATGGAACAGATCGTGGCACAATTGCGTTCACGTGATGGTTAACAACTAAAACTGGTTCTTGCTGCGAAATAACCTACGTTTGTTGCATCATACATTGCGCAATCTGGAGGATATTATGCAAAGCCATTCCCAAAACCGTCGTCAATTTCTGATCACGACCGCCGCCGCTGGCACGGTCACTGTGCTGCCGTTTGCGGCCCGCGCCGACAGCCATGGCCCCGACGTTTTCCCGACGGATAACGGCACAATCGAGATTTCGCCGATCGCGCATGCGTCCTTTGTGATGACCGTGGCTGCGGGCGTGATCTACGTCGATCCGGTCGGCGCCGCTGCGGATTACGAAGGCTTTCCCGCCCCTGATCTGGTGCTGATCACGCACGAGCACGGCGACCACTTTAACCTTGATACGCTGAAGGGTCTTGTCAGCGACAGCACCGTGCTAATCACCAATCCGGCGGTCTACGACATGCTGGACACCGACATGCAGGGCCGTGCGACGCCCCTCGCAAATGGCGATAACGCGACTTTCGGCGATATCAAAATTGATGCGATTCCGGCGCATAACACAACCGAAGACCGGATGAATTTTCACCCTGTCGGGCGTGACAACGGCTACGTGCTGACCGTCGACGGCAGTCGCGTTTATATTTCTGGCGACACCGAGGATATCCCCGAAATGCGCGCCCTTGAGAACATCGATATTGCGTTTGTTTGCATGAACTTGCCGTTCACAATGGATGTAACCACAGCTGCCGACGCGGTGAATGAATTCAAGCCGAAAACAGTCTATCCTTACCACTACCAAGGCCGCGATGACGGCACCCAAGACCCTGAAGAATTCGCAGCACTGCTCGCGGACGGGATCGCCGCGAAAATGGGCGGCTGGTACGCCTGAACACGGACGAAGGCTCTTGCACGATGTGCGGGAGCCTCCGGCGGGAATTTAGAAGAAGTCAAAGAAGCGGGGCGGCTGAGGGTTATTCAGCTGCCTCTTTTGCGGCTTGGGCGTCGATTTCTGCGGCTTTCTTTTCGACCTGCTCGACGATGTGATCAACCATGCTTGCGTTGTCTTGCTTGTGGCTTTGCTTGCCCGCAAGGTAGACCATCCCGTGACCTGCCCCGCCGCCGGTAAAGCCCACGTCAGTCATCAGTGCCTCGCCTGGACCGTTCACAACACAGCCGATAATCGACAGCGACATGGGCGTTTTGATGTGTTCCAGACGTTGTTCTAGCGCCTCGACGGTTTTGATGACGTCAAAGCCCTGACGCGCGCAGGACGGGCAGGAAATGATGTTCACGCCGCGATGGCGCAGCCCCAGTGATTTCAGGATTTCAAAGCCCATTTTGACTTCTTCAACCGGATCAGCGGATAGCGAAACGCGGATCGTGTCGCCGATGCCCATCCAGAGCAGATTGCCCATGCCGATAGCCGATTTCACGGTGCCGCTGATCAGACCACCCGCTTCGGTGATGCCCAAATGGATCGGCGCGTCGGTGGCGTCGGCTAGTTTTTGGTAGGCGGCGGCGGCCATGAACACGTCAGAGGCCTTGCAGCTAATTTTGAACTCGTGAAAGTCGTTGTCCTGCAGCAGCTTGATGTGATCCAGACCGGATTCGACCATCGCATCCGGTGTCGGCTCGCCGTATTTGTCCAACAGATGCTTTTCCAGCGACCCCGCATTCACGCCAATACGCATTGAGCAATTGTGGTCGCGGGCGGCTTTGATCACCTCTTTGACCCGTTTTTCGTCGCCGATATTGCCCGGATTGATCCGCAGGCAAGCAGCGCCCGCCTCTGCCGCCTCGATGCCACGTTTGTAGTGGAAATGGATGTCGGCGACGATAGGCACAGACACCTCTGGCACGATCAGTTTCAGCGCACGGCTCGATTCCTCGTCCGGCACAGAGACCCGCACGATATCCGCGCCGGCGTCTGCGGCCGCGTTAATCTGGTTAATCGTGGCTTTCACGTCTGTGGTCAGCGTGTTGGTCATCGTCTGCACCGTAATCGGCGCGTCGCCCCCAACAGGCACGTTGCCCACCATGATCTGACGGCTTTCGCGGCGGTAGATATTACGCCAAGGACGGATATGGTTGAGCGACATTTTCAGGGGCCTTTGATCTGCAATGTTGGCCTTAACCTATGCGCGACCGTGCCGCGCAGCAACGGGTCAGCGCAGGTTATTGTGCCCCAGGGATCACTTCTGCGACACGCACAACTTCGGCGAGATCCCTGTCGGACGTGATATCGGCCACGGTGTAGCTGGCGGTCAGGCCATCGACAGACATCGCGAGGTTCGACGTGACCTGCCCGCGCGGGCCAGCTGGACCGTAATGCGTGCCGTTGATCGCAAAGTAGATCGCGCCGCTTTCGCCCACGCGCAATGTTGCGGGGCTTTCGGTTTGTGGCACGTTGAACGTGTCGCCGGCCTGCATTGTGGCCTCAAAAATTGTTGTGCCGTCGGCAGCTTGTACGCGGACCCAAGCAGGGCGCACGGCGACCATTTGCACTGCAGGCGCAGGTGTTTCAAGCACTTGAACGCCGCTCACTGGCGGCTGTGCGCCAACCGCTTCGGCCAAGGCGCGTTCAACGGCGGTCATATCTGTTGTCGGTGTCGCTTCGTTGGTGGCCACGCCAAATGTACCGGGGTTCAACGACGCAATCGGGCCGTCACGCGACACCAATACAGGCACATCAAGTGCGGCTGGACGGTACAACCGATCCAACGCCTCAACGGATGGTGCTGTGAAAGACGCCACATCTTCGGTTTCGGGGGCGATATTTGCGCCACCTGCCAACGGGTCAATGTCGGATACAACTGTCGGCGTTTGCTCGACAGGGGCGAATTGCACGCGCTGCACTTCTTGCAGAACGGTATAGCCGCCATAGCCGATGCCGCCGATCAACGCGACCAGCACGAGGACCGATCCAATTGCGCCCGGCTCAATCCGGCTGAACATCGCGTCACCCGACGGGATAAACGGCGTCGCGGAAGATGAGAAAATATCGTTGCCCTTTGCAGGGGACTTTTTCAGCGTGGATGGTTTCGCAGCTGAGGCTTCGGCAGACATGCCGTGCGCTGTTACAAAACCGCTTTCGCCGCAGAACGTGTCAAACGCCCAATCGGGGTCCATATTCAGGTAACGCGCGTAAGACCGCACGTAGCCTGCAATAAATCCGGGTGTGTCAAATGCAGTCGGGTCCGCGTTTTCAATCGCCGCGATATACGCCGCTTTGATCTTCAGCTCGCGTTGAACGTCCAACAGGCTTTTGCCCATGGTCGCCCGTTCACCACGCATCATGTCGCCAAGCCGCAAATCAAATGCGTCAAAACCGTTCGATTCAGCCTCTTGCTGAACGCGATTACGTCTGAATCCCTTGACGATCATACTTGTCCCGTAGCCCGCTAGTGTCCCCTATACCGCCGCAATCTGTCCCGAATCCTAGCAGTAACAGGTATTTCCTAACACAACATGAAGTTGCTTGCACATGCAGAAAGCACAAAAATGTGAGGTCACCCAGCCAATTCGGCGCGATTCAGCGCACAGTGGCTCCACAATAGATCCAATCCGGAAACAAGCGCATCCATCTCGGCAGGACCGTGCACAGGCGACGGGGTAAAGCGCAAACGCTCTGTGCCGCGTGGTACAGTCGGGAAATTGATCGGTTGTACGTAAATGCCATGATCTGACAATAAACGATCAGAAAGCACCTTGGTATGAACCGGATCACCAACAATCAACGGCACGATATGGCTGCCCTCGTCGAGGATCGGCAGGCCCATGCCCTTGAGACGGTATTTGAGAATCGCAGCTTGTGTCTGCTGCTGGTCGCGCAGGTCCTGATCGGTCTTGAGGTGCTTCACAGAGGCCGCAGCCCCCGCCGCAATCGCGGGCGGCAGTGACGTGGTAAAGATAAAGCCGGGCGCGTAGGACCGCACCGCATCGCACATTTTCGCGCTGGCCGCGATGTAGCCGCCCATGACGCCATAGGCTTTGGCCAATGTGCCGTTGATAATGTCGATACGCCCCATCAGCCCGTCACGTTCCGCCACACCTGCCCCGCGTGGGCCGTACATGCCAACGGCGTGGACTTCGTCGATGTAGGTTAATGCGCCGAATTCATCGGCCAGATCACAGATTTCCTTGATCGGACCAAAGTCGCCGTCCATCGAGTAAATCGACTCAAACGCGATCAGTTTTGATGCGTTGCTGTCATCAGCCTCAAGCAATTCACGCAAATGCGCGAGATCATTGTGCCGGAAAATCCGTTTCGCCCCGCCATTACGACGCACACCTTCGATCATAGACGCGTGGTTGCGTTCATCCGAATAGATAATCAGCCCGGGGAACAGTTTTGGCAACGTGGACAAGGTCGCGTCATTGGCGATGTAGGCGGATGTGAACACCAGCGCCTCTTCTTTGCCATGCAGATCGGCCAATTCGGCCTCAAGCAGCTTATGGTAAACGGTGGTGCCGGAAATGTTGCGCGTCCCGCCAGAACCCGCGCCCGTGGCTTCAATCGCCTCGTGCATTGCGTTCATCACAACCGGATGCTGGCCCATACCAAGATAGTCGTTCCCGCACCAAACAGTCACAGGCGCCGTGGTGCCGTCTTCTTTGTTCCACGTCGCATGGGGGAATTGACCGCGCGTGCGCTCGATGTTGATAAACGTCCGGTAGCGACCTTCATCATGCAGACGCTTAATTGCTGCATCTAATTGTCCGTTATAATCCACCGGGTATTCCTTCGTCTTAGCAGCGGTCCAAGTCATTGGCGGCACACCAATCTAGAACCTTTCTAGGTCTCATATAGGGCGGGTCCCCGCGCATCAATACGCTTTGACGCGCTACAAATTGCCGCCCCCTCGATCTGATCAAAATCACATACCCGAGGCACCTCCGATATGATCTACATCAAAAACATGCACTTACCCAAGGTAAAGCGTGTGCGAACGCCAAATTGGTCCGGCGATCTGTTTGCATGACCGCCGGAATTGGCGTCCTATGTGCAAAACTCAGGTTCCGAAAGAAAGAAGTCCACCATGACCTTAGCCCTAGATCCCGTTCTCGCCAAAATCGATGCCGACCTTGACGCTGCAACGGCGCGTCTGCTCGACTTGTTGCGCATTCAGTCGATCTCGACCGATCCGGCCTACAAGGACCAATGCGACGCGGCGGCGAACTGGTTGGTGGATGATCTGGCGACAATCGGCTTTGACGCCTCCAAACGGCCAACACCCGGACACCCGATGGTCGTGGGGCACACAGGCGACGATGGAGCGCACGTGCTTTTCTACGGTCATTATGACGTGCAACCCGTTGATCCGCTTGATCTTTGGGACAACGATCCGTTTGATCCACAAGTCGAAGACACCGCCAAAGGCAAAGTCATCCGCGGCCGCGGCTCGTCCGATGACAAAGGCCAGTTGATGACATTTGTCGAAGCCTGTCGCGCATGGAAAGCCGTGCACGGCACCCTGCCCGGCAAAATTTCGATCTTCTTTGAAGGCGAAGAAGAATCAGGCTCGCCGTCTCTTGTGCCCTTCATGAAAGACAACGCCGATGAACTGACCGCAGACGTCGCCTTGATCTGCGACACGGGCCTTTACGGCGACAGCACGCCCGCAATCATCACGCAATTGCGCGGGCTTCTGGGCGAAGAAATCACTATCACTGGCCCGAAACTGGACCTGCATTCCGGCATGTACGGCGGGCTTGCCATGAACCCTGCGCGGGTGCTGGCCAAAGTCATCGCATCCTTGCACGACGAAAACGGCGCGGTCACGGTGCCCGATTTTTATGACGGCGTGCCAGAGCTTTCCAACGAATTGGCAGCTAGCTGGGACGATCTAAAATTCGACGAAAAAGAATTCCTTGGCGAAGTCGGCCTATCGATTCCCGCTGGTGAAAAGGGTCGTCGCCCGCTCGAAATGATATGGTCGCGCCCGACCTGCGAAGTCAACGGCATGACATCTGGCTACACTGGCGACGGTTTCAAGACCGTGCTGCCGTCCAAAGCGTCCGCAAAAATCAGCTTCCGCTTGGTTGGCACGCAAGACCCGCACAAAATCCGCGAAGCGTTCCGCAAAATGGTCACGGACATGATTCCCGCCGATTGTCAGGTTGAATTCCACGCGCACGGCGCCTCCGCTGCGGGTCAAATGTCCACCGAAAATCCAGCTTTCGCCAAAGCCGCGAATGCGCTGTCCGACGAATGGCCAAACGCGGCGGCCTATGTCGGCTGCGGCGGCTCGATCCCGATTGCGGGCCACTTCAAACGGGTGCTCGATATGGACGCAATGTTGATCGGTTTCGGCAAAGACGACGACGCGATCCACAGCCCGAACGAAAAATACGACCTGTCCAGCTTTCACAAAGGTATCCGCAGCTGGGCGCGTATTTTGCACGCGCTCTCGAAGGACTAAGGCATGAAGCGTATTTTGGGGTGGACCGTTGCCATGCTGGTGGCAGGCGTCTTGGCACTTGGCATATCTTGGGTCTACTACGCCCCGCCCCAAGAGATACGCGGCACATGGAAAACCGATGGATACGGGCTGGTGATCGATATCACCGGCCTGACCATCAACGTTTACCAATCCGGCGACACCTACTGCATTCACGACCAAAAAGCGCCCGCACACATGGGCCTCGTGAACTTGGTCGAAGGTGTCACATTCGACATCACCGACGACCGTCTCAAACTTACCTCATCTGATGTTCTCAACCCGATCTACGCGGACCGGATCGCAGAGGTGCCCGCACCGTGCGACACACCGCCATCCAATACGGAAGCCAACGTATTCGACGCCGTCTGGGGGGCCATGAACACCCACTACGCGCATTTCGACACGCACGGCATCGACTGGGCGGCACGACAATCGCTGCGCCCGACAGCAGGCTCATCCAGAGACGACGCAGGCATCTTGCCGCTGCTCAAAGACCTGCTCGCGGGCCTCGACGATAACCACGTCTATATCGCGACAGGCACCGACGTCTGGTCGCCTGCCTTGCCGACAGCATGGCACGACGCCCGCCACCTCGTGCGCGACACTACCCTCGCCGCTGTGCCTGACTTGTCCGCCCCTAGCGCAACAGGGTTGCAAGTCGGTTGGGCCGCACCCAACATCGGCTACGTCTACATGGCGCATATGGCCCCCAACACAGGCATCGGCCAACGCGCAAATGTTGCAGCTTCCCAGGCGCTTAGCCAAGTTCTAGCCTATCTCGCTGGCGCTGACGGGCTCATCCTCGACGTGCGCTATAATCCCGGCGGCTCTGACGACGTGGCGATGGCCTACGCTGGGTATTTCACAGACACCGCCCTGCCCGCCTTTACCAAAACCACACGCACCAACAGCGGCTACACCGCGCCGTTCACGGCAATGCTTACGCCGCAGCCAGCGACGACAGACATCCCCACAGTCGTGCTGACCAGCCCCTACACAGGCTCTGCGGCTGAAATCTTTACGCTCGCGATGCGCGAACTGCCGCAGGTCACAACCATGGGCGAAACCACTTCAGGCAGCCTGTCAGACGTGATGACAATCACGCTGCCAAACAGCTGGGAACTGGGTCTATCGCACCAACGCTACCTCAGCATATCCGGTGATTCCTTTGAACATATTGGTATTCCTCCTGACGTGACGATCCCCGTCGATGTCACTGCTGCGCAATCCGGCCAAGATACAATCTTGGACGCTGCGATCAGCCTACTGCAAACACGTTAAGCATTCCTTACGCGACGAACGCAAAACGCCGCTCTCCAAAAGATTGGAAGCTGCGTCGCAAAGCGAATTTATATAATGTGGAAAGTGGCGCGGTTGACGGGGCTCGAACCCGCGACCCCCGGCGTGACAGGCCGGTACTCTAACCAGCTGAGCTACAACCGCGCGTTCGGGTGGAATAGAAGGAAGCACCCCACCCGTCAACGCTAAATCGCCCCGATCAACGAAGTTTTCTGCAAATCGCGAAAGTCGGGCAAGCGGATCACCCTGCTTGCCCGAAATCGCGTGTTATTCCGCGATGATCTCTGGCCATTTCGCGTCGCCTGCTGCGATGTAGCCTGCAATGTCACGTTCCCAGCGGCGCTGAATGCGGTTCGAATAATTCAGGTACAATTTACCATCCACAATAGACCATGCCTCTGGTGTGGTAGAAACCAACGCACCACTGTCAGCGATCGCATAGGCGCAATAGCCGCCGTACTGCGGCGCATAGGCCGTCGGATCAGCCGCAAATGTATCGCGATTCTCGGCGGTAGAAAAACGCCACGTGGCGCCCTGCCAGTCAAAGCTAAATTCCGCAGACCCAGCGACAGGTGCACCTTCGGTGAAATAGGCAACCGCATCGGTGCCATCAATCGCAATGCCGTCTTCGGCGTAGATTGGAATTGCTTGCTGCGCGAAGGCAAAACTGGGTGTGGCGGCGGCAAACGTCGCGGCTGCGGATAGCGTTAAGAAATGGCGGCGAGAAAAGGTCATGGGATGCTCCTGCAAGGTTAACTTGCGGCATCAATACTGCAGGAAAGCAGTCCGCGACAGACACCTAACGGAAGTGTCATAAGTCGTCATATACTGTGAGGAGGAGAGAGGATGGCGCGGTTGACGGGGCTCGAACCCGCGACCCCCGGCGTGACAGGCCGGTACTCTAACCAGCTGAGCTACAACCGCGCATCTCTCAACATCTTGCGACGTTGGGAGGCTTCTATGCCGGGTGTTGGGGGGCGTCAAGAACGCAGGACACAGAAAACAAAGAAAATGTGATTTTCTTTTTGGGTGGCAGGTTTAGAGGGGAAATCGACGCGAATTGGCCGAGTTGCAGCAAACGCGCATAGGTCCAGCCAACATACGGCAATACCTAAAGACTAGCGAAACCGCAGGAGGAATGGTGGGTGATCAGAGGCTCGAACTCCCGACCCAGCGTGGCTTGCGCAGCAAACGCGCAATGGTCGGGCCAACGAACAGCAAAACCTAGAAACTAGCGAAACCGAAGGAGGAGTGGTGGGTGATGAGAGGCTCGAACTCCCGACATCTTCCGTGTAAAGGAAGCGCTCTACCAACTGAGCTAATCACCCGATTTGCGTCATTTAGGCTATCCTCGCGCGTTACTCAAGTAGTTTTTGCACGCCATCTTTCAAATGGTAAACGCAGCCCTGCCCGCCATGGATTGTGGGGACCGAAACAGCCCCCTCGCCCGCTACAATCGACCGTAACATGCGGCTGGTGATTCCATGTGTGACCAACACGCTTGGGCCAGTCAGATCAGCGAGGAACGCGCGACAACGCACCTCTAACCGTGCGAATCCTTCACCATTCGGGGCAATCTCGTATTGCGCCATGAACGGGTCTTTGCCCTCTGGCACCGGAAGCCCGTCGCGCAGCACGCCAGACCAATCACCAACCCCAATTTCACGTAAACGGTCGTCGGTGTGAATATCCGCCGCGATCCGCCCCAGCGCCAGACCAGCAGTCTGAAACGCGCGCCCCTGCGGACTGCACAAAAACTGAAACCCCGTCAGATCAAGCCCGTGTAGAATCGCCCCCTGCCGCGCCGCATCCCGCAGACCCTTGTCCGTCAGCGGCGAATTCAACGCGCCTTGCATCCGGTTTTCGGCGTTCCATTCGGTTTCGCCGTGGCGCAGGATATACAGTTCTGGAAATGTCATGCGGCGACCCCATTATGCAGAAAAGGCGCACCATAGTTGGTACGCCTTTGAAAATCTGGTGGGTGATGAGAGGCTCGAACTCCCGACATCTTCCGTGTAAAGGAAGCGCTCTACCAACTGAGCTAATCACCCGATAAATGTGGATTTAATCCGAGTGCCGCAGGACTGCAACCCCCGAAAGTCACATCATCATTCGGTTTGTGTATTTGGTGTGCGCAATTTCAGCGTGATCGCTCTGGCGCCCCGACCCACTTCCTTGGATTTGATGAATTTCAGCTTGCCCAACGGCGGCACGTGCAGGTCATCTTCGTTAATCAGGTTTGTCGCCATGACCTCGAACAATGCCTCGACAACCATCTTGGCGTCAGACCGTTTCACGCCGCATTTTTCAACGACTTGATCCAAAAGCTCGCCCTTTTTGATCGGGCCATCTTCGGCAATCGTGGCGGCCATCGCGGTTTTCACGCCAGCGGACACGGGTGTCGCGGTCGGCACGGACACGGTCACCGGTTTCGGGCCGGTGTTAACCGGTGCCAGTTTCGCCTTGGGCGTCGGTGTGCCAGCTTCGAGTTTTACAGTTTTGTCGTCGGGGGAATCATTATCAGCCATGGGGCCCTCTTCTACGGTTTAACCTACCCTACTGGGTCCAAACGACACAGCAACGGGGAAAAACAAAAGGGCACAACCATGGCCGCGCCCTTTTGTATATTACGTCTTATCGCGCGTTAGTGTGCGACGGCGCTAGCGGAATTGCCACCCGTACCGAGCGCTTTTGCAGCGGCGGCGGCTTCTTCGGCTTCAGCGTCCCACTCGATGGGTTCCGGTTGACGGACCAACGCATGTTTCAACACCTCGGACACGTGTTTCACCGGGATGATCACAAGACCTTCCTTCACGTTGGCCGGAATTTCCGGCAAGTCCTTGGCGTTTTCTTCTGGGATCAACACAGTTTTGATCCCGCCACGCAGCGCCGCCAACAGCTTCTCTTTCAAGCCACCGATTGGCATCGCATTACCGCGCAACGACACTTCGCCCGTCATCGCGATATCGCGACGCACTGGAATGCCTGTCAGAACCGACACAATCGACGTGACCATCGCCAAACCGGCAGATGGGCCGTCTTTTGGTGTCGCACCGTCGGGGACGTGCACGTGGATGTCGATCTTGTCGAACTTCGGTGGTTTCACACCGATTTCGGGGCTGATCGAGCGCACATAGGATGACGCCGCATCGATGGATTCCTTCATCACATCGCCCAGCTTACCCGTTGTTTTCATGCGCCCTTTACCCGGAAGGTTCAGCGCCTCAATCGACAACAATTCACCGCCAACAGAAGTCCAAGCAAGCCCAGTCACAACGCCAACCTGATCTTCGGTTTCCGCCAGACCGTAACGGTGTTTTGCAACACCAAGGTAATCGTCCAGATTTTCGGCGTTCACCTCAACGGTGACGACCTCATTCTTCACGATCTTGGTCACGGCTTTACGGCAGATTTTCGCCAGCTCACGCTCTAGGTTCCGCACGCCCGCTTCACGGGTGTAGCGGCGGATCATTTCCGTCAGCGCGCCGTCGTCAATCGAAAACTCTTTTGACTTCAGTCCGTGATTTTTCAGGACCTTCGGCAGCAGGTGTTGACGTGCGATTTCACGCTTTTCATCTTCGGTGTAGCCCGACAGTGAAATGATCTCCATCCGGTCCAAAAGCGGACCCGGCATGTTGTAAGAGTTCGCTGTGGTCAGGAACATCACGTTCGACAGATCATATTCCACCTCAAGGTAGTGATCGACGAATGTGCCGTTTTGTTCCGGATCAAGCACCTCGAGCATTGCTGACGCAGGATCGCCACGGAAATCTTGACCCATCTTGTCGATTTCATCGAGCAAAATCAGCGGGTTCGTCGTCTTCGCTTTTTTCAAGGCTTGGATGATTTTACCCGGCATAGAGCCAATGTAGGTCCGACGGTGGCCGCGAATTTCAGATTCGTCGCGCACACCACCAAGGGAAATGCGGATGAACTCACGACCAGTTGCCTTTGCCACAGATTTACCAAGCGACGTTTTACCAACACCCGGAGGGCCAACAAGGCACATGATCGGGCCTTTCAGCTTTTTAGAGCGTTGCTGCACGGCCAGATATTCGACGATCCGTTCCTTAACCTTTTCAAGGCCAAAGTGGTCGGCATCCAGCACCTTCTGCGCGCCAGCCAGATCCTTTTTCGTGCGGGATTTCACACCCCAAGGCACGCCCAGAATCCAATCCAGATAGTTACGCACAACTGTAGCTTCGGCGGACATCGGCGACATATTCTTGAGCTTTTTCAGCTCTGCGTCGACCTTTTCACGGGCTTCTTTGGACAGCTTGGTTTCCGCGATCTTCGCTTCCAGCTCGTCAACTTCGTTCTGGCCCTCTTCGCCGTCACCAAGTTCTTTCTGAATGGCCTTCATTTGCTCATTCAAATAGTATTCGCGCTGGGTGCGTTCCATCTGGGATTTGACGCGTGTCTTGATCTTTTTCTCGACCGAAAGCACGGACATTTCGCCCTGCATCAAACCGTAAACTTTTTCCAGCCGTTCGGACACGGACAGCGTTTCCAGCAATTCCTGCTTTTGCGCAACTTCAATACCCAAATGTCCAGCCACCAAATCGGCAAGCTTCGCAGGTTCTGTTGTTTCACCAACAGCGCCCATCGCCTCTTCGGGGATGTTTTTCTTAACCTTAGCGTAGCGTTCGAATTCAGCCGCAACAGAGCGCAGCAATGCGTCTGTCTCGTCTTCATTGCCCGGCATTTCGGTCAGGTATTCTGCCGACGCCTCAAAGAATTCGGGGTTATCAAGGAACCCAGTGATCCGCACACGGCTGCGCCCTTCGACAAGCACCTTCACAGTACCATCGGGCAATTTCAGCAGTTGCAAAACATTGGCCAGAACACCGGCCTTGTAGATGCCGTCTTGCGCTGGATCGTCCTCACCGGGATCAATCTGGCTGGACAGCAGAATTTGTTTGTCGTCCTGCATCACCTCTTCCAAGGCGCGGACAGACTTTTCACGCCCCACGAACAGCGGCACGATCATATGTGGGAACACCACAATGTCGCGCAACGGCAATACGGGGTAAGATGAACTCAATGGTTCTTGCATCTCTTTTTCCTTCTTTGCGGCAAACAGATCGGCCCCGCGTCGCGGCAACTCGCCCTGTTTCCTGTCTGGTTTTTACATTTGGGGTCTTAAAGCCCCGCCTTCAACCAGTGCTGCTGTCTCATTGGCGTGTATTTTGACTGTTCGTGCCAGAAGGGGCAAGCCATAGCGCAAAGAATTCCCAATTGAATTAGCTTTTCCACTGCATTGCCGCGATCCTGTCCACATTGGCGATAAGCCGCCACCGTAAGGCCCAAATATTAACGAATGTTTCCTGAAATTGCCCCCTTCAGGAAATCGGGCGGTCAAAGCTGTTCGATATCACCATTTGCGCGACCCGCGTGGAAATCCGCTTCCCATGCGGCAAATGTGCCCGCCGCAATCGCGTCGCGCATCCCCTGCATGATCTCTTGGAAGTAGTGCAGATTGTGCCATGTCAGCAGCATCCCCGAGATCATTTCTTGAGACCGGAACACATGATGCAGATAGGCCCGCGAGTATTTCGAACAGGCTGGACAGGTGCAGTGTTCATCCAACGGACGCGGGTCATCTGCATGGCGGGCGTTCTTGATGTTCACGACACCATTGCGGGTAAACACTTGGCCAGTACGACCAGAGCGTGACGGCAGCACGCAATCCATCATGTCGATACCGCGCTTGACGGCCCCCACGATATCGTCTGGCTTGCCCACGCCCATCAAATAGCGTGGTTTATCAGTTGGTAACTGTTCTGGTGCAAAGTCGAGACAACCAAACATTGCCTCCTGCCCCTCACCCACGGCAAGTCCGCCAACCGCATACCCGTCAAAGCCGATCTCGGTTAACGCATTGGCGCTTTCTTCGCGCAGATCCTGCTCTAGCCCGCCTTGCTGGATACCAAACAACGCATGGCCGGGGCGATCACCAAAGGCATCCTTGGACCGTGCCGCCCACCGCATCGACATTTGCATCGACTCGTTCAGGCGCGTGCGATCCGCAGGCAACGCGGGGCATTCGTCGAAACACATGACGATATCAGAGCCGAGCAATTTCTGAATTTCCATCGACCGTTCTGGCGACAAGAAATGCTTTGAGCCATCAATATGGGACCGGAATTCGACACCTTTCTCGGACATCTTGCGCAGGTCGGACAGGCTCATCACCTGAAATCCGCCGCTATCCGTCAGGATCGGCTTATCCCAGTTCATGAATTTGTGCAGACCGCCCAGATTGGCAATCCGTTCCGCCGTTGGCCGCAGCATCAGGTGATACGTATTGCCCAGCAGAATGTCCGCGCCGGTGGCCGCGACACTTTCCGGCATCATCGCCTTGACGGTCGCAGCGGTGCCCACAGGCATAAACGCAGGCGTGCGGATTTCACCACGTGTGGTGGAAATCACGCCAGTCCGTGCGCGGCCATCGGTGTGTTTCAGATCAAATGAAAAGCGGTCAGTCATGCCAAAAGCGTCCTTATTTGTCACCGCATATGGCCGAGCGGCCGCGATTTGAAAAGCCTCGCGTTGCCTTTTGACCCCACGGACAATCGCGTTTAGCGGCGGCCCTGCTCGTCCTTGAACGCTTGTGCGCGGGCAAAGATCGTCCGCTTATCCATCATCAACGCAAACAACATCGCCTTGGCGAGCGGAAACATGACCCGTTCGCCTTCGGCCAAATCCCACAAGCGGGCCAACATGTTGCGGTCCAAATCACCGCGATGAAAACTGTAGGGCTGCATGTCAAAGGCAATGCTGATCTGATCCGCCGCGTCAGAGCGCACCAAAGGCGTGTCGCCCGCCTGCCCCACAAAGCGGCGTTCAGATTCGACGAATTTAATCATGTCAAACAGAACAGAAAGCCCCATCCCGAGGCTGCGCTGCTCCATTGTGACACCCCAATCCGCAAAGGTCGTCGCTGCTGATATCCGCCAGCGCATCGGCAATGCCTCGGCCAGCAGACGCCCCTTTTCGGCCCACAACCGATGGAACAATGCGGCGGTCTCGGGTGCTGCGTTGTCACGGCGCAAGTTCGCAATCAGCATCGCATGTATATAGAACAACTGGCTCTGCCTCTGAAATTCAGCGCGATATTCCACGTCCCGCAATGCCAGATCATTTAACCCAGACGTGTCACCCTGCGGCGCAGTCACCACCGCAACCTCTAACGCGTCAAAATCACAATCAACGGCGGGTAAATACGCCTGCGGATCGGCGTAAGGTATCCGCTTATTATCGCGGTGCTTCATCACGCTATGAAAACCGCCGCGATATATCTGTTCTGACAAATCCAAGGTATTCTTCCGTTAACAATTATAGCCACACGCCCCGCAACATGACATATCCGGCTCCGTAATCCACCTGCAAAGGCGGTGCACGCCTTGTGCACGGGTTGTGCACGCCTTGTGACATGACCAAATCGTTAAGATTGCAGCCCCCCGCCCCCTTTACGCCCCCTGCTCCAAACCCTATATGAATGGTCAGGAATAGCAGGAAATACGCCAATGACCGACGCAAGCACACCGATGGAAGGCGCGCCACTGATCGCCCCGTCCAGCACCGACCACCCGCTTTACGACGACATCGTGATGGCCTGTAAATCTGTGTTCGATCCAGAGATTCCAGTGAACATTTACGACCTTGGTCTGATCTATACCATTGATATCGCAGAAGATAACGCTGTGAACGTGACGATGACCCTGACCGCCCCCGGCTGTCCTGTGGCAGGCGAGATGCCAGGTTGGGTTGCCGATGCGATCGAACCTCTGCCCGGTGTGAAACACGTCGATGTCGAAATGACGTTTGAGCCGCAATGGGGCATGGACATGATGTCCGACGAAGCGCGTCTTGAACTTGGGTTCATGTGATCTGACTGGTGACGGCTTCTTAACGATTGGGTGTTAGGGTCGTTGTCACAGACGTGAACATCAAACTCGGGCCGCACCTTGAACTGATCCAACCGACCGCCTACGTTAACCTTATCCCCAGGAGGCACCCCCATGTTTGGCATTCCCGGCAAGCAAGCCGTTTCAATCACCGATAAAGCCGCTGCGCAGATCGCAAAGCTGATGACCAAAGACGGGTCGCAAGGCTTGCGCATTGGCGTTAAAAAAGGCGGCTGCGCGGGCATGGAATACACCATGGACTACGTGTCCGAGGTCGATCCAATGGACGAAGTCGTCGAACAAGACGGCGCGCGCGTCATGATCGCACCGATGGCACAAATGTTCCTGTTCGGCACCGAAATCGACTACGAGGTGTCGCTGCTTGAAGCTGGATTCAAATTCCGCAATCCCAACGTCGTCGACGCATGTGGTTGTGGCGAAAGTATCAAATTCAACGAAGACATCTCCGCCGCATGACCCTAAGCAACCAATATCGTTAAGCGACGGTGACATCGCGTTCGCCGTTGATCTGTTCAACGACCTTGGTGCGCTCACGACCCGCAAAATGTTCGGCGGCATGTGCCTCTATCACGACGGCACGGTGTTTGCATTGCAGTCCAGTGATGGGCGTCTGTACCTGAAAACCAAAAATCCGGTTGCCCTGTTCGACGCCCAAACCGTCCAGTTCCACAACATGCCCTATTATGCGATCCCAGTGGATATTCTGGACGATCCCGACACGGCCTGCGCCCTTGCACGACGTGCTTTAATCGCCCTCTAATCCCTTGGATTCACTGCACCTTTTAGGTGCACATAGGTCTCGTTAAACCGCTTTTGCAGATGGTCCACGGCCATGATCGGATCGCCGCCTTTTGGGGCCACATCCGCATCGTGGTTCGGGTTGAAAAACAGTGGCACAGATATCCGCTCCGCATCCGTACCGATCACCCGATGTGGTGTCGCGACGATACGTTTCGCGGTCCACATCTCTAACATTTCACCAAAGTTAATCACGAATTCACCCGGCGGCGCGGACACCGGAATCCAACCGCCGCCCCGCTTACGGACCTCTAATCCAGCGGAGCCATCCGTTGCCAGCAACGTCAAACAACCATAGTCGGTATGGGTCGCAATGCCGAAATCCTTGTCCGTCGCCCATGTGGGCCGCTCAGGGTAAAAATTACCCCGCAACAGCGCCATCGGGTGACTGAATTTGTCGCGAAAATAGGCACCATCTTCGCCCACCGCATCAGCAATCGCACAGAGCAAATCCAACGCAAAAGCGGTCGTGTCGCGGTAGTATTCCCGCAAAGCCTCAGCAAAACCCGCAGGCTGATCCGGCCATATATTCGGGGCATATGCCGGCAGGTTCAAGCCCGCCAGAGAGGCATGACCGTCAATGGGCAGACCACAGTCAAACACTTGTTTATAATCAGGATTTACATTCGGATCGACCTGTTCAGACCCCTGCGCCCCCCACCCCCGATTTGATCCGGTTTGCGCCATATCATAAGCCGCCTTTTGGCCCGCTGGCAGGTGGAAAAACGCGCGGTACATCTTGATCACACCACGCACAGTCGTGGCCGAAATCGGCGTGTTATAGACCGTCAGGAACCCGATATCCGCAGCGCCTGTAACCGCCGCTGCACGAGCACCTGCGTGGCCCGGATCGTTCGGATCAATCAGTGCTTTGGCATCAATTCTTGGGATCATCATAGCCTCCTGCGACCTGGCCTATGTCATGAGGTACTTTGCATCCTGTCGCAACAACGATACCACAGGCCCACAACCCTAATAGGAGATCGCCAATGCGTCGCAAACTTGCCGCTGGAAACTGGAAAATGAACGGAACGCCTGCAGAATTGGCGCAGTTGAACGCGCTCATCACGGCACATCCGACGCCAAATGTTGACGTGCTGATTTGCCCGCCAAGCACGCTAGTCGCTCAAGCCGCTGATATCTTTGCGGCTTTTCCACTCGCGATAGGAGGTCAGGATTGCCACACCGCCCAAAGCGGTGCGCATACCGGCGATATCAGCGCGGACATGTTGGCTGCAGCTGGTGCGACGTATGTGCTGACGGGCCATTCGGAACGGCGCACGGATCATGGTGAAACCGACGCTGTGATTGCTCACAAATCCACCGCAGCTTATGGCGCGAACCTGACCGCAGTCATCTGCATCGGCGAGACACTGGGCGAACGCGAAGGCGGCACAACGCTTGACGTGCTTGACGCCCAACTCGCCGGATCGATCCCCGACACAGCTACCGCCGCGAACACTGTTGTCGCCTATGAACCCGTCTGGGCGATTGGCACGGGCAAGGTGCCGACGCTGGATCAAATCGCCGAAGTGCATGCCCACATCCGCGCCCGCTTGACCGCGCGTTTCACTGATGGCGACGGCTTTCGCATCCTCTACGGCGGCTCTGTCAAAGGCAGCAATGCGGCAGATATTTTCGCCGTGCCGGACGTGGACGGCGCATTAGTCGGTGGCGCAAGCCTAACCGCTGCGGATTTCTCACCCATCATCACGGCGCTCGAAAACGCCTAATATATTACGCGACCTCCGGCTTCTTTGACTTCTTGCAAATCCCCGCCGGAGGCTCCCGCCCTTACAAAACAGGGCAGCGCATATGGCACGTGCCGCCCTGACCACTCAACGCCCACCAAAAAATAAAGTACCACATCACCGCGCAGAACCGATTGCACCTTGCCCGAAAACGGCGCAAATATATGTGATGAAACGCTTTGATCAGTCCCCGACCGACCCCGAATTTGTCCAGAACCCCTACCCGACTTATGCCGCCGTGCGCGCGCAGGATGAGTTCGTGTGGTGGGACACGTATAACGCTGCTTGCACCATGTCGTATGATACGGTGCGTGCCGCATTGCGCGACAAACGGATGGGCCGCGAACAGCCTGCGGAGTTGGTGCAGCCAATTGCGGACCATATGAAGCCATTCTACGCGATTGAAGCGCATTCGATGTTGGAGTTGGAACCGCCTGTGCATACCCGCCTACGCGGGCAGGTTTTGCGCGCGTTTACCTCGCGCAAGATTGCAGAATTTGAGCCACAGATTGCCGAATTGTCGCATCAGCTCATCGACCAATTTCCAAGCGAACCCTTTGATTTACTGGACGCTTTCGCCAAACCGCTACCTGTGATCATCATCGCGCGTCTGCTGGGCGTGCCTGAAGCGGACGCGGATCAACTGCTGCATTGGTCCAACGCGATGGTCGCGATGTATCAGGCCGGACGCACCCGCGAGATCGAGGATCAGGCCAGTGCCGCCGCCCTCGCCTTTACCGCCTATCTGCGCGATGTGATTGCAGAGAAACGCAAATCCGCTGCCGATGATCTGATTTCGACGTTGATTGCGGCCACCGATAGCGGCGAAAAACTCAGCGAAGACGAGTTGATCACCACCTGCATTTTGATCCTGAACGCGGGTCACGAGGCCACGGTGCATACGATTGGCAATGGCACAAAGACGCTGCTTGAAACGGGCCACCGCGATATCACCGACGGCTGTGTCGAGGAAATTCTGCGTTACGATCCGCCGCTGCATATGTTCACGCGACACGTCTACGAGGACGTGGAATTGGGCGGCCATCAGTTCAAACGCGGCGACCAGATCGCTTGTATGCTCGCTGCGGCGAACCGTGATCCAGCAGCCTACCCCGATCCTGACCGCTTTGATCCGACCCGCGCGGTGAAACAGAACACCAGTTTTGGCGGCGGCATCCATTTTTGTGTGGGCGCACCATTGGCACGGCTAGAGTTGAAAATCGGGCTTGGGATTTTATTTGACCGCTGCCCGAAACTCGCGATTGCCGCCCCGCCCAAGTATGGAATTGTTTATCATTTCCATGGGCTTGAAGCGTTGATGGTGTCGGTCTAACCGCACACCTACAGCGGCAATGCGACCGTCGATTTGATTTCTTCCATCGACAAAAGCGCGGTGACGTTGAACACGCGGACCTCTGAAATCAGGGCTTGGTAAAACACGTCATAGGCTCGCGCGTTCTGCACCCGCACCTTCAGAATGTAGTCGATATCACCCGCCAAACGGTGCGCCTCTTGGACCTCGGGGCGGGCTTGCAGGGCGGCGAGGAATTTCTGCTGCCAGTCCGCTTCATGCTCGGACGTTCGGATCAGGACAAAGAAACACGCCTCAAAACCCAGCGCCTCTGCGTCCAGCAAAACAGTCTGCTGGCCAATGATTCCCCCTTCGCGCATTTTCTTGATCCGGTTCCACACAGGCGTCTTGGAAGAGCCTACTTCGCGGGCAATATCATCAAGACTTTGTGAGGCATCGCGTTGCATTGCCTTGAGGATTTTCCGATCCACATCGTCTAGTCGCACATTCATTCCAAAATCCTTCGTCTCGTGGGAAATACTGCCTACTTAGGCCTCGTGAGGGAACATGTGTCCTTTGTTAGCTGAGCATGTGGGCAATAACCAGAATAATGTTCTATATAGAGGGTAACAAACACACGAGGTTTTCGAATGGATCATTTTCCAGTCTTCATGGCCGTATCCGGTCGCCGCATTGTCCTGTCGGGCGGTGGCGATGCTGCCATGGCTAAACTGCGCTTGATTTTGAAAACCACAGCGAACGTGATGGTTTACGCGGATCACGCCGCACCTGAAATCTACGATTGGGCTGCGGCTGGCAAACTGACCTATGTTGCCCGCGCGATGCAATCGGGCGACGCGGTGGACACTGTGTTGTTCTATGCGGCCAACGAGGACGATGTTGAGGACGCCCGCGTCGCGGCGATTGCCCACGCTGAAGGTGCGCAGGTCAATATCGTGGATAACCTGCACGACAGCGACTTTATCACCCCTGCGATTGTGGACCGCGATCCGGTTGTTGTGGCGATCGGGACCGAAGGTGCCGCCCCCGTTCTCGCCCGTAAGATTAAGGCCGACATCGAGGCACAGCTGCCCGTGTCGCTGGGTCTGCTGGCCAAGATCGGCAAGACATTCCGCCACGCGGTTGACGTGCTGCCGATGGGTGGCAAGCGCCGTGCATTCTGGTCTGATTTCTACTTTAACGCAGGTCCAAAGGCTGTTGATGCCGAAGGCAAATCTGCTGTGATTCCGACGCTGGAAACCCTGCTGGATAAGCACATTATGACCACTGAAAAGGCAGGTCACGTTGATCTGGTTGGCGCGGGTCCGGGTGATCCTGAACTGCTGACGCTGAAGGCGCGTAATGCCTTGGATAAAGCCGACGTGGTGATCCACGACCGTCTAGTCACGCAAGAAATTTTGGAACTCGCCCGCCGCGAGGCCACGATTATTGACGCGGGTAAAACAGGATTTGGCCCAGCCATGGCGCAGGGCGATATTGATGCGCTGATCGTGGAACATGCGTTGAAAGGTCATCATGTTGTGCGTCTGAAAGCGGGTGATCCAACTGTCTTTGGCCGTTTGGACGAAGAAATCGACGCTTGTGATGCGGCTGGGATTAGTTGGCGTGTTGTGCCGGGCATTACCGCCGCCTCTGCAGCTGTCGCCAACATCGGACAAAGCCTGACAAAGCGGGATCGCAATTCGTCTGTGCGGTTTATCACGGGCCACGACACCAAAGGTTACGCCGATCACGACTGGCGTGCGCTGGCCCAGAACGGCGAGGTTGCCGCGATTTATATGGGCAAAAAATCCGCCCGCTTTATCCAAGGGCGTTTGCTGATGCATGGTGCCAACCCTGCCACGCCCGTCACGATTATCGAGAACGTTAGCCGCACCGATCAACAGATCATCGCGACCACGCTGGCGGAACTGGAACCTACCCTGACACGCGCAAATCTGCGCGGTCCGGCGATTACTTTCTACGGGCTTGCCCCACGTGCGGCGCTGGACGTCGCGGACACTTTACCCCTTGAGGAGCTTGCATAATGGCCCGCGAATTCACACCAAAAGTCATCACAACCAACCACTTGCTGTCTGGCGACGCGGTTTGGTTCACTGTTGATAGCACATGGACCGGCGATATCTCAGAGGCAGAATTGCTCGAGGATGAAGCCCACGCTGACCTGCGTCTGCTTGAGGCAAACGCCCAACGCGATCAGGTCACAGGCGCGTATCTGGCGGACGCCAAGGACGGTGAAAACGGCCCAGAGCCAGTGCATTTTCGCGAAGCGTTCCGCACGCGCGGTCCATCAAATTACAACCACGGCAAACAGGCAGAGGTGTAAACCCATGTATAAGTACAATGATTTCGACGAAGCTTTTGTCCGTGAACGTGTGTCCCAATTCAAAGGTCAGGTTGACCGCCGGATTGACGGATCGCTGACCGAGGACGAGTTCAAACCGTTCCGTTTGATGAATGGTCTGTACCTGCAATTGCACGCCTATATGCTGCGCGTGGCTATTCCCTACGGAACGTTGAACGGTGGGCAGATGCGTCAGTTGGCGTATGTCGCCGAGACTTTTGACAAGGGTTACGGCCACTTCACGACGCGCCAGAACATTCAGTATAACTGGCCTAAGTTGGCCGACGTGCCTGTGATCTTGGAAAAGCTGGCCGACGTCGAAATGCACGCGATTCAGACGTCGGGCAACACCATTCGGAACGTGACCGCCGACCACTTTGCCGGTGCTGCCGCTGACGAGATCGCGGACCCGCGCCCGATTGCGGAACTGCTGCGTCAGTGGTCAACCGATCACCCTGAATTCCAAGCCCTACCGCGCAAATTTAAGATTGCGGTGTCTGGGGCGACAAATGACCGTGCTGTTTTGCGTGCTCACGATGTGGCCGTACAAGTGGTCGAACAAGACGGCCAACGCGGTTACCGCATTTTTGTCGGTGGTGGTCTGGGCCGCACACCGATGATCGGTAAAGTGCTGCGCGACTTCCTGCCCGAAGCGGATTTGCTGCCATATGTCGAAGCCGTTGTGTCGGTTTGGAACCTGTTGGGCCGTCGCGACAACAAATACAAAGCGCGGATCAAGATCACCGTACACGAGCACGGGATTGAAGAAATCTCGCGGCTTGTCGAAGATCGCTTTGCTGAAATTCGTCCGACGTTCAGTGGCGTGGATCAGGTGATCCTGCGCGAAATCGAGGCGCATTTTGCCGACCCAACTTACAAAACCGGCAGCACTGACGGGTTTGATGCCTACAAGGCCGCAAACCCTGCGTTCCGGTCTTGGGCGGACACAAACCTTGCCGCGCACAAGAACCCTGACTACGCGATTGTGTCGATCTCGCTTAAGGCGCACGGTGCCACGCCGGGTGACGCGTCCGCCGACCAGATGCGGATGATGGCTGAATTGGCTGAGAAATACGGCCACGATGAGTTGCGGATTTCGCACGAGCAGAACGTGATCCTGCCCTACGTGCATAAGTCCGACTTGCCGGAAATCTACAACGCGTTGCGCGGTGTGGAACTCGCGACGGCGAACATCGGTCTGATCTCGGACATCATCGCCTGCCCTGGTATGGACTATTGTGCGCTGGCCACCGCCCGTTCGATCCCGATTGCGCAAGAGATCGCGACACGGTTTGACGAGTTGAAGCTGGAACACGAAGTTGGTCCGCTCAAGATCAAAATCTCGGGCTGCATCAACGCCTGTGGCCACCACCATGTCGGTCACATCGGTATCCTCGGGCTTGATCGCGCTGGCGTGGAAAACTACCAAATCACGCTGGGCGGCGACCATACTGAGGACGCAGCCATTGGCGAACGGGCGGGTCCAGGGTTTTCCGCCGATGAGATCATTCCGGCGATTGAACGGTTGGTTCTAGGCTACCTCGATATTCGCCGCGACGCAGACGAGACCTTTATTCAGGCCTTCCGCCGTCTTGGTGCGCAGCCGTTTAAAGATGCTCTTTATCCAGAAAAGGCTGCCAGAAATGCCGCTTAAGGAAATCGCAGAACGTCAAAACCTGTTGCACGCAAAAAGCACGCCGCAGGCGATTTTGAAACATGTGTTGGAAGACGTACGCATTGGTGACACAGCACTTGTCAGCTCTTTTGGGGCGGAAAGCGTTGTGTTGCTGCATATGGTTGCTGAAATTGACCGCGATACGCCGGTGATTTTCATTGAAACCGAGATGCTGTTTGCTGAAACGCTGGCCTACCAGAAAGAGGTCGCCGACCTGTTGGGCCTGACAAATGTGCAGGTGATCACGCCGTCCCGTGCGGCCCTGCTAGAGCGCGATAACGACGGGTTGCTGCATCAGTCGAATGTTGATGCCTGCTGCACCCTGCGCAAAAAGGAACCGCTGGAACGCGCGTTGAAACCTTATGGATCATGGATCACGGGTCGCAAGCGGTATCAAAGCGGGACACGTGCCGCGTTGCCATTGTTTGAAAAAGAGCAAGACAGCAAGCGTATCAAAGTGAACCCGCTGGCAAGCTGGGGGCGCAATGAGATTGCCGACTATTTGGACGCGCACGACCTGCCCCGCCATCCGCTGGTAGCAAAAGGGTTTCCGTCGATTGGCTGTAAACCATGTACCCATGCGGTGGGCGTCGAAGACGATCCACGTGCGGGCCGTTGGATGAATACCGAAAAAACAGAATGCGGCATTCATTTTTAAGGTTCGCGCCAGAAGATGAGTTGTTATGGCGAAATGAATGAAGGCGTGACGCCTAGAGGAAAATATGATGTCGGATGAAACTGTGATTGTGACGGACAGCGGCTTTGTTGCCGATGATTGGGACTGCGGGTTCCGCGAGTTGGACAGCACTCCCGCCAATGATTGCCCACAAGGGATTGATTTGCCGTCGAACACGCCACCAGAGACGCTGGCAGGATTGGCCAATGTTGCGATGATCCGTGTGGATTTTCCGGGCCCAGGTGATGGACGCGGGTTTACGTTGGCGGCATCGCTGCGGCGTTTGGGCTTTAAGGGTCGGTTACGCGCGAAAGGTCATGTATTGGCTGATCAATACGCAATGGCGCGGCGGTCAGGCTTTGACGAAGTCGAGATTCCGGCTGATCTGGCTCAACGGCAGCCAGAAGACCAGTGGCTGGCGCGTGCCGACTGGCGTGCCCATGATTATCAGGCGCGGATGCGCGGATAAGCCCCCCTTTACTGATAGCGATCAATGATGAATACGGAGGGCGGTCTGAAAAGGGCCGCTAAATGAGTTATGACAGAGCAAACACCTGTGACCGAAACAACTGCTAAAGCCGTTCCTGTTCTGCCTGATGCGCAGACAGTGACCTCCGTGAAACATTATACTGACCGTCTTTTTGCGTTCCGTGTCACCCGTCCCGCGTCGTTGCGGTTCCGGTCGGGTGAATTTGTGATGATTGGTTTGATGGGTGATCCGCATCCTGAAACCGGCAAGCAGCGTCCGTTGTTGCGGGCCTATTCGATTGCGTCGCCGTCATGGGATGACGAGTTGGAGTTCTATTCGATCAAGGTGCCTGACGGGCCGCTGACGTCGAAGTTGCAACACATCAAGGTTGGCGACCAGATTATCCTGAAGCCGAAACCCGTAGGCACATTGGTCCACGATGCGTTGTTGCCGGGCAAGCGGTTGTATCTATTTTCCACTGGCACGGGCTTTGCCCCGTTTGCGTCATTGCTGCGCGAACCTGAGACCTATGAGAATTTTGACGAGATCGTCATGACGCATACCTGCCGCGATGTGGACGAGCTGACATATGGTCGTGAGTTGATCGAGAACCTGAAGTCCGACGAGATGATGATCGAATTGCTGGGCGAAGAGAACCTTGCGAAAATTCGGTACTACCCGACGACGACACGCGAGCAGAGCCCGAAGATGGGCCGTATCACCACGCTGATCAAGAATGGCGAGCTGTTTGCTGATCTTGGCGTCCCTGCCCTAGATCCCGCAGTGGACCGCGCGATGGTGTGTGGGTCGCTGGCGTTCAACCTTGATATCAAGGCGTTGATGGAAAACGCGGGCCTGAATGAAGGTGCCAATTCCGAGCCGGGCGAGTTTGTGATTGAGAAAGCGTTTGTTGGTTAGGTCCACCGCTAGATTAATGATAAAAAAAGGGCCGCGTCATTGCTGACGCGGCCCTTTCTATTTGGTGCGAGGCGGGCTTACATGCCGAGTGCTTCGCGGATTTTTTCAAGTGTGCTGCCCAGCAATTCTGGGTTGTTTTGCACAGCTGTCAGGCCTGTTGACAGGGTCGATTTCTGAACCGCACCAAGATCGGAGTTGTCGAGCAATTCCTGAACTTTTGCGAGGTTGAAACCCTCTACTGTCAGAAGATCTGCAATGGATGCTTCGGATTCTACAGTCACGTCAGCAGCTGGCGCTTCGTCAGCAGTTGTAATTTCTGCGTCTGCTGCTGTTGCTTCTTCTGCTGCAGGAGCTTCTTCTGTTGCTGGCGCTTCCACTTCTGCTGCTGGCGCTTCTACTTCTGCTGCTGGCGCTTCTACTTCTGTTGCCGCGTCTGCGTCGCCAGTGAGGGCGTCTTGGATCGCGTCAACAGCGGCAGCTGCGTCGTCGGTGGCTGCATCAACGGCTTCTTCAGCTGCGACAACTGCGTCGTCTACAGCGTTTTCAGCGGCGGCGGCAGCTTCTACGGCTGCGGCTTCTGCTTCTGCAGCGGCTTGTGCGACAGCGGCTTCGGCAGCGACAGCAGCTTCGGCAGCAGCAGCTTCGGCTTCTTCAGCAAGACGTGCTGCTTCGGCTTCGGCGGCGGCGGCTTCTTCTGCAGCAGCTTCAGCGGCTGCATTTGCTTCAGCTTCGGCCGCAGCGGCGGCTGCGTCGATTTCTGCTTGCGCCGAGATTTCAGCTGCTGACGGGCTCATGCCCAATGCTTGAGATGGTGTGTTTCCGTTCACGCCATACTGATATCCAAAAAAGCTAAGTACGGCCGCCACAATGACAATGATTGTCGCTCTCATTTGGTATTCCTTCCACAACAAATAACTTGTCTCACAATTGAGACCCATGGCTCATATGTCACGAAGCACGAATAAGTAAAAGTCCACGATAGCGGGGAATTTCATCGCAACAGGTCAGTTTTTGCGGGTTGAAGCTACACCTCAGGCACACTAAGTTGTGCTACGTAACAGTTTTAACGACCAAAGGATAAAGACCATAGGACGCAGACCCCATAACGCGCCACCACAGCGCGACACAGGCCCCCGGATCAATGATCGTATTAGGGCCAACGAGATCCGCCTGATTGGGGCGGACGGCGAGAACGTTGGCGTTGTCACGCCAGAACGCGCAATGGGCATGGCAAATGAAGCCGGCCTTGATTTGGTAGAAATCTCTCCAAACGCGAACCCGCCAGTCTGCAAGATCATGGATTTTGGTAAATTCAAATACGAGACTCAGAAGAAAGAAGCTGAGGCCCGTAAGAAGCAAAAAATCATCGAGATCAAAGAAGTTAAGTTCCGTCCGAATACGGACAGCAACGACTATGATGTGAAGATGCGGAACGTGTTTAAGTTCTTGGAAAACGGCGATAAAGTGAAGATCACTTTGCGGTATCGTGGTCGGGAAATGGCGCACCAAGATTTGGGTCGTCAACTGCTTGAGCGTGTCGCTGAAGACACCAAAGAAGCTGGCCGCGTGGAGAACTTTCCGAAGATGGAAGGTCGCCAAATGGTAATGCTGATTGGACCGCTTCCGAAGTAAGCACTGCTTGGCACGGACGCTCTCGGTGTTTGTGCCAAACACCTGCCGCTTGGACGCCCGTTTGCAAGCAAACGTCGGGGAAGGTCGCCAAATGGTTATGCTGATCGGGACGCTTCCGAAGTAGGCGAATTTTCGCGAAAATTCGTACGATTTTTCTGGAAAAATCGATAAGCCCTGCGTTTCAAAGCGCGGGGCTATTCTTTTGGGTGTCGCCTTGGGTGATGCCTTGCTGGGCTTTCTTTGAGTAGTCCGCCGACCCCCATGCCGGCGATATCTGTGTCGCTGACGCTCAGCCCGCAGAGCGTCCGTTCGACAACCCAGTCTGCCCCGTTGAGTGCCAGTGACCGTGCGCAACCCGGTAACCCGATGACAGGTTTGTCGCCAATCGCCCCCACAAACAGCAGGTTTCCCGGATCAACTGGCATGCCGAACCGCGTGATTTGCCCGCCTGCCGCCCGTACCGCTTGGGGCGCTACATCGTAGGCGTCCGAGGTCGCAGAGCCGGTGAGGATGAGCACCATTGAACCGGATGCAGCGCTGATCGCTTGCGCGAGGGCACCTTCATCGTGGTTAACGACGACCCGCCTTGTCAGCTGACAGCCCAAGCGGTCGAGCCGCGTTGACATGGCTGCGCGGCCTTTCGGGTTGGGCGTATCGGGGCCGATCTGGGTCTCGATCAGCGTGACCTCTGTGTGCTGTGCGGTCAGAAGAGACAGCGGTTTTGCGGCCTGTGCTGCGCGTCTGATGTCTGATGCAGCGACGCCGTAACTGATGATTTTAATCGTTGCGACCATGTCGCCTGCCACTACGCGCTGATATTGCGGCTGCGTAGCGATGGTAATCATCGGGTTGATTGCATTGACTTTTTCAACTGAATCCACGTCACATTTGAAAATGCCCGGTGCGGTGGCGATGATATTCACGCGGCCTGTCGCGGCCTTTGTGACGCGCAAACCAGAGCCGTGCGGCATGAAGGCATCGGCCAGTTTTTGCGCCGCTGCGTCTTCGTGTAAGTCGTCCGGTTCAAGTTCCGCGACTGTGACGGTTTGCACGCCTTGCGCGGTGAGGTTTGTGATATCGTCTGCCGTTAACACTTTGCCTTTGCGCAAGCGTCCGCTGGCCAGATCTGCAGAGTGCGCTAGAATTGCGCCAAGCGCATCGCGGGTTGGGACGGGGCCAAATTTCATTTGCGGCGCAATACGTCAGTGATTTGCGCCATGATGCTGACGGCTATTTCGGCGGGGGATTTGCCGCCGATGCTCAGGCCGACGGGCGCGTGAATGCGGGCGATTTCTGCGGCGGAAAAGCCGGCGTCTTGCAACCGCAACACCCGTTTCGCGTGTGTGCGGGTCGAGCCGAGACAGCCGAGGTAGAATGCGTCAGAGCCGAGCGTCGCGATGATCGCGGGATCGTCGAGTTTCGGGTCGTGCGTCAGGGTTACGACAGCGGTGCGGGCGTCGGGTTTGAGTGCGGCGAGTGCGTCGTCGGGCCAATCGTCGAGAATCAGCTCGTTGGGAAAGCGGGTTTCGGACCCAAATGCCCCACGCGGATCAAGAATGTAGGGCGTGTATCCGCAGGCGTGCGCCATTGGGACGAGGTGTTGTGCGATGTGGACGGCACCGACGATGATCATGCGCAGGGGGGGATTGTGGATGCCGACGAAGGTGCGGCCGTCGTCTTCGACCCCTGATTTATCGGAACGGAATCGGGTCGTGAATTCATCTATGTCTGCGGTTCGCCGCGCGGTGCTTTCGAGGTCGATGATATAGGCGATGGGGGCTTTTGCGTCGGTTGCCGCGACGAGTTGTTCGAGTATTTCCAAAGGCATAGCGCTACCGACGGGTTCGACCAAAACGCGGATGCGGCCACCGCAGGCGAGGCCCACCGCGAAAGCCTCGTCGTCGCTAACACCGTAGTCGAGCAGGCGTGGTTTGCCGTCCTCGAGGGCCTCTAGCGCCTCGACGATCACCGCACCTTCGACGCAGCCACCTGAGACTGACCCTTCCATCGCGCCGCCCCCGTCGATCACCAGCAGGCTGCCCGTCGGGCGCGGCGCTGACCCCCATGTTTCGACCACAGTGGCGAGCGCGGTTTTGCGGCCTGCACGGTGCCAATCAAGGGCCAATTTCAGGTAGTTCGTTTCGGTCATTGCGATGTTCCAATGTCGGCATTGCGGGTGTGGGCCAGCGACCAGCCGAGCCGCGATGTGTCGGGGCGTGGGCCGCTGTCGATCAGCGCCATAAAGCGGTGTTTGTCGCCGCCGTCGTGCGGTTTTGATAGGGCTGCGGCGACGCCTTCGAGTGAAGCGATGTTATGGCCTGCGCGGAATGTGTCAACGTGAGGCAGCATTTGCGCGATGCCGCGGGCTTTGGGCGCAAAGCCGTCGTAGCGCAATAAGGGATTGAGCCATATGACTTGTTTCGCGGTCAGCGACAGGCGTTCCATGGTTTTGGACAGGTCCGCGTCGCCGTCACGGTCCAGCCCGTCAGTGATCAAGAGCACGACAGCGCCCTGCCCCATCACACGCCGTGACCAATCGCGGTTAAAGCGGTCAAGACAGGCAGCGATCCGTGTGCCACCTTCCCAATCTTGCGCTTGGGCGCCTGCGGCTGCGAGGGCCGCGTCCACGTCGCGGGTCCGCATGTGGCGGGTGATATTGGTTAACTGCGTCCCGAAAGTGAAGGCGTGGACATGCGCCCAGCCTTGCCCCTGACGGTTTGCAACCGCGTGGACAAAGTGCAGCACGGCGCGGGAATATTGCGACATGGACCCCGAAATATCGCAGAGCACCACGAGGTTTGGATAGCGGATGCGCGGGCGTTTGGTTTTGAACTGATTGATCTCGCCGCCCGTCCGCATGGCCGCCCGCATGGTGTTTCGCCAGTCTGGAATCCGACCATGCAAAGCTTGGGTGCGGCGGCTGAGGATCGGTGGCACTGGTAGTCGCATGGTCGCAAGGATGCGTTTGGCGCGGGCCATTTCGGCGATGCTCATTTGCTCGAAATCAAGCGTTTTCAGGTGCTCTTCGCCGGATGTGGTTTGGCTGGCATCAATGTCGACTTCGACCTCGTCTTCGTTGGTTTTGCCGTCGGGCAAATCGGGGTCTTGTTGGTCCAGTAATGCTTGGGCGGCACGGCGTTCTGCGGCCACAGCGTTGCGTTCTTCTTGCACACCGCGCACGGCGGGTGTGAGAAACGCCATCATGTGTTCCATGAATTGCGGGTCGCGCCAGTAAAGCCGGAAAATCTGCGCAAAAACGGCGCGATCCTCGGGTTTGCTGACGAAACAGGCGTGCAGGGTCCAGTAGAAATCAACCTTGCTGGTGAAGCCTGCGGCGGACACAGCGAGGATTGCGTCGGTGGTCCGGCCGGGTCCGATGTTGAGGCCTGCACGACGTAGGGCGCGGCCGAAATGCGTGATGTTCTCGGCCAGTTTGGGATCGTCGGGGAGTGATAAAGGGGGAAGTTTCATGGCTGATACGCTGGGGGCTTCACGCCCGCCGCCTTTGTCGCTCGGACCAATGGCACACCAAAATCGGCCCCTCCGTGGGATTTCGAAGACGTCAAAGACGACTTGGCGGCGTAAGTGGCGCTAAGCGAGTACATTATTCTGCAGGGATGCTTTTGCGGGCGTCGTCGAGGATTTTCTTGGCCTCTGATCCTTGTAGGCGTTGGATGTCGTCTTGGTATTTGAGGACCGCGCCGAGCGTGTCGGCGATGACTTCGGGCGAGAGTGTGAGGACGTCGAGCGCCAACAGGCATTTGGCCCAGTCGATGGTTTCCGCGACACCCGGTTTTTTGAACAGGTCTTCGGTGCGCAAGCGTTGGACGAAGGCCACGACTTCCTCGGAGAGTTGTCGCGTGGCTTCAGGTGCGCGGGATCGCAGGATCTCCATTTCGCGCTCAAAATTGGGGTAGCCGACCCAGTGGTAGAGGCAGCGGCGCTTTAGCGCGTCGTGGACTTCGCGCGTGCGGTTGGAGGTCAGGATCACGATGGGCGGCTCTGGGGCTTTGATGGTGCCGCGTTCGGGGATGGTGACTTGGAAGTCTGACAGTGCCTCTAGCAAGAATGCCTCGAAGGGCGCGTCGGTGCGGTCGATTTCGTCGATCAACAGGACGGGTGCGCCACCCTCTTGGGGTTGCATCGCCTCGAGCAGTGGGCGTGCGATCAGGTAGTCGTCGGAGAACAGGTTTTCTTTGGCCTCGCCTGTGCGGATTGCAATCATTTGCGCTGCAAAGTTCCATTCATAGACCGCAGAGGACGCATCCAGCCCTTCGTAACATTGCAGCCGGATCAAGCGCTTACCCAACGCCGCAGCAATCGCTTTGGCGATTTCGGTTTTACCGGTGCCCGCCTCGCCCTCTAGGAACAAAGGCCGCCCGAGCCGTTGCGACAGGAACACCACTGTCGCCAATGCGCGGTCGCAAATGTAGCCGGTATCGCCTAATTCGGATTGCACGGCGTCTATGGTGTCAAAGGTCATTTTGTTCTCCTGCTGCCGTCTCAACCTGCACCCCTACCCCGTGGCGTCAAGTCACCCCTTGGTCGTAGTTGATCACAAGGATTGTAACCGCCACGTGGCCCGCGTAGGTTTTGCCCAAACCGCACGAGGAGCCTGCCATGACCGACGCAACACCCCTTCCCCACGGCTACGGCCCAGACCTGAATGCCTTTGATTGGGAAGACGCGCTGCGCCTTGAGGATATGTTGTCTGAAGACGAACGGATGTTGCGCGATGCGGCCCGTACTTTTGCCCAAGATGTGTTGCAGCCCAAGGTGATTGAGGCCTACCGCGACGAGGCCACGGACCCTGCGATTTTCAAGCAAATGGGCGATGCCGGCCTGTTGGGGGCGACGATCCCCGAGGAATACGGCGGCTTGGGCGCGAATTATGTGACATACGGATTAATCGCCCGCGAGATTGAGCGCGTGGACAGCGGCTATCGGTCGATGATGTCGGTGCAATCGTCGCTCGTGATGTATCCTATTCAGGCTTATGGGTCTGAGGAGCAACGCCAGAAATATCTGCCCGGTTTGGCGGCTGGTACATTGATTGGCTGCTTTGGATTAACAGAGCCGGATGCGGGGTCTGATCCTGCGGGAATGAAGACCACGGCCAAGAAAACCGCAGACGGCTATGTGCTGAACGGGTCCAAGATGTGGATCTCCAACGCGCCGATTGCGGACGTCTTTGTTGTCTGGGCGAAATCCGAAGACCACGGCGGCAAAATCCGAGGATTCGTGCTGGAAAAGGGCATGGAAGGACTGACGGCTCCCAAGATCGGCGGAAAACTGTCGCTGCGCGCCTCGATCACGGGCGAAATTGTGATGAAAGATGTGGCGGTGTCCGAAGATGCGTTGCTGCCGGGCGTGCAGGGGCTGAAAGGCCCGTTTGGCTGTTTGAACCGTGCGCGTTACGGGATTGCGTGGGGCGTCATGGGCGCGGCTGAATTCTGTTGGCATGCGTCGCGCCAATATGGGCTGGACCGTAAGCAATTTAACAAACCGCTGGCGCAGACGCAGCTATTCCAGAAAAAACTCGCCGACATGCAGACGGAAATTTCGCTGGGATTACAAGGCGCTTTGCAACTTGGTCGCCTGATGGACATGGGCAAAGCCGCCCCTGAGATGATCAGCCTGATGAAGCGCAACAACTGTGGCAAGGCGTTGGATATTGCGCGGATGTCGCGAGATATGCACGGCGGCAATGGCATCTCTGACGAGTTCCAAATCATGCGCCATATGGTTAATCTTGAAACGGTGAATACATATGAAGGCACGCATGATGTGCATGCTTTGATCTTGGGACGGGCGCAAACCGGACTGCAGGCATTCTTTTGATTGGGAATGACCGCAAAAGAGGCGCAGGACCTGCCCAATTTCGCCGCATTGGCGTATGAGTAAGGTAAGACCCGCTGCTGGAGGCATGAGTGACCAAAGATACGCGAATTGACATCGATTCTGACCTTGCTGGCCTTGCTGGCGATGCGTGGTTTGCGCAACTCGAAGAGGTGTCCGAAGATTTAGGATACTTTGAGCGCTTAGAGAAACATGCCGCCGCGTTTATTGATGCGGGCACCAAGCTGCTGGTCACGTTCGAAAATGCGGACACGATTCAGACGCAAGACCCTGACGCAGAGCCTTTTGGATTTCACTTTGTGCGCCAAGAGGGCTGGTCGCATTTGGGCATCTATTCCCAATCACCAAGCTGGTATCGCGAAGAACGGGTGTACCGGTATTTCGACCGCTTGATTGACGACGGGTTCTTTGAAGACTTTGATGACGTGCTCTTTTATGGCGCTGATTCAGGGGCTTATGCGGCGACAGCCTATAGTGTTGCAGCCCCCGGATGTCGGGTGTTGGCATTGCGTCCGCAGGCGACGCTTGACCCGCGGATTGCCGGATTTGACCATCGGTATCGCGACCAACGGATCAAGGATTTTTCCAGCCGTTATGGCTACGGCCCTGATATGATTGACGCAACTGAACGTGCATATATCGCGTTTGATCCGCATCAGTTGATGGATGCGGTTCATGCAGCCCTTTATACCAAGCCTAACATGACGGCGCTGCGGTGTCATGGGCTTGGGCCACGGCTGTCACGCGCGTTGGAAGGTCTCGAAATTTTGGATGTGATGGTGCATGACGCGATGAACGGATCGCTGACGGCCCCGAGCTTTGGCAAGCTGCTACGCGCCCGCCGGACCTATGCCCCCTACCTGCGCAATCTGTTCAACCAGACGATGAAACGTGACCGGATGGATTTGGCTGTGAATGTCTGCGCCCATGCGATGCGCGTCGGGCACACCCGCTATTTCGCAGAGCAGTTTGATGCGTTGACCGCGCAGGGCTACCACCCGTACCGCCCCGTCAAAATAAAGGCGGCCGAATAACGACCGCCTTCTTGTAGGTGCTGAAATAGTGCATCTTAAAATGTGGCGGGTTCAATCGCCACTGGTATGTTCATCCCCGTTTCAGCAATCGAAGAGCTGCTGGAAAGGATGTAAGCCGTGTCGAGCGCTGGCAAATATGCGTAGAGCAACGACGCGCCGTAGTCATCGTTCGGCCAGCGATATTCAACAACCGCATGGATCGTCTCGTAATCGCACCCCGAAATGCGGGTGAGTGGCGCGTCCAAAAAGAACACGTCGTAGAGTTCTGACCGTTTGACCCCATCAGGGAAAATATTCGTCGTGTTGCCCGACCAGAAAGTCCCCACCGCTGGTGCGGGCAACGCGGATGATGCTTCGTCAAATACGATCTCAAGACGCGACGCATCTTCGGGTTGTGCGGCACGCAGCGTGACTTCTTCCGTGAAGTAGAGCCCGTGCTGCCCCGTAAATTTGATCGTCAGATCTTCTGCGGCGTAGGATTCTGTCACCTCGACCAGACCTGTTTGCGTCCTGCGCATCGCTACCGACGACTGGTTTTCGAAGGTGACAATGATTCCGCGCCGCATGTCTTCTTCATTGAGACATGCAGCAGCAGCACCGTTTACACCGACAGCCATCGCCAACGCGGCCCCCACCGCGCAAGTGATCGTATTGAACATCTATGCCCCCTAAATTTGAGCCAAGATCACCGTCACACAATTGCCATATCCTGCCAATAGGTAGCTGGCCCGAGAACAGTCCTTGTCGGATTTGGCAACAATCGCTGGGAATGGTTTCGATGTGGTAAATGGGTTTAGGTTGTGGAGTTGGTGAGGGGTTCAGGCCGCATTTCAGCATATAAATAAGGACTTATGCGAAACGGACGGCACTGACGAAAAGGGGAACCACTGGTCCCCTACTTTGAATACCTCAACCCTTGCTTGCAGACACACAGCGACACCCGCAATCGCTGATCTCGCAACAGTTGCCTTATTATGGGCACAATTGGGCGACTTGCAGAGACAGGGTGCTGCTCAGCTTAGGATTGTTTGCTTTGCACAACCGCTAGGATTCGCGTTGCGAAATAGCCCAGCAACAGGCCGACGCTCAGCCCGATGGCGTTGCCGCTGTCGAAGATCGACGCCACAAAAGCCGCAATCAGCATCGCGATCAGCAGTGTGATGGCGCGGTGTTCCGACCCGTCGATTGGGATGACTTTGCGCAGGCGTGCTGTGACGGGTTTGCCGATTGCTGTTTCCAGCTGTGGCACCAGAAATCCGGCGATGGCTGCAATAATGAATCCGAACATTTGATATCCCTTACGTGATGTACACTTCAATACGCCGAGCCTACGGCCGCGATCAACCAACATTGTGATCTTTGCATGATCGGTGTAATCGAAAGTTATGAAAGATAAAGCGATCACCGAACTCACCATCCGGCGCCCGGATGACTGGCATTTACACCTGCGTGACGGGGCGATGCTGCAAGCTGTTTTGCCAGAAACCGCGCGGCATTTTGCCCGTGCGATTGTCATGCCGAACCTTGTGCCGCCTGTTGTCACCGCTGAACAAGCGCGTGGGTATCGCAACCGGATCATGGCCGCCCTGCCCGCTGGCATGACCTTTGATCCGCTGATGACATTATATCTGACCGAAGATACCGACCCCGACGATGTGGCTGCGGCTTTTGCCGATGGCACGGCGCGTGCGGTCAAGTTGTATCCGGCGGGTGCGACGACAAATTCGGCGTCTGGCGTTGCCGATTTCGACAAGGTGCGTCCAGTGTTGGCGAAGATGGCTGAAATCGGGATGCCGCTGTGTGTGCACGGCGAAGTCACCGACCACAGCATCGACATTTTTGACCGTGAGGCCGTGTTTATCGACAAGGTGCTCAAACCGATCCGCAAGAAAAACCAAGATCTGAAGATCGTGATGGAGCACGTCACGACCCAAGACGCGGTAGATTATGTGCGTGACAATACCAAGAACCTTGCCGCGACGATCACCACCCATCACTTGATCATTAACCGGAACCACATTCTGGCTGGCGGGATTAAACCGCACTTCTACTGCCTGCCCGTGGCGAAGCGCGAAACCCATCGTGTGGCGCTGGTTCAGGCCGCTGTGTCCGGCGACAAACGGTTTTTCCTTGGCACCGACAGCGCGCCACATATTGATCCGCTGAAACTGCAAGAATGCGGCTGTGCGGGGATTTTTACCGCCCCTAACACGATGTCCTGCCTTGCCGAAGTATTCGAGGCCGCAGGTGCATTAACCAAGCTAGAGGCGTTCACATCGCTGAACGGTCCCCGCTTTTACGGGCTGCCAGAAAACACCGAAACCATCACACTGACCAAGGGCGATCCTGTCGCTTATCCGTCGCATATCGCGACAGACGACGGGCCAGTCACGGTTTTTGACCCCGGCTTTCCTTTGCATTGGAACGTCTCGGTCTAGCACCGATTTTTCTAGAAAAATCGCGGCCCACGCGGCTGCGGTGCATGAAGCAACAAGATGAGACAAACATGATCCCAACTTCATATCCGCCCAAAGAAGAAATCGCCCGCCTGACTGCGAGCATGTTGATTGAGATCGGCGCGATTGATTTCAACGCAAAAGAACCGTTCACCCATGCGTCTGGCAAACAGGCACCAACTTATGTGGATTGCCGCAAGCTGATTTCGTTTCCACGGATCCGCGCCACTTTGATGGACTTCTTGTCGGTGACGATCATGCGCGAAGCCGGATTCGAGCAGTTCGACAACATCGCAGGCGGCGAAACGGCGGGGATTCCTTTCGCGGCGCTGGTGGCGGAACGTATGGCGTTGCCAATGACTTACGTGCGCAAAAAGCCCAAAGGATACGGTCGCAACGCCCGCATCGAAGGTGTCATGTCTGAGGGCCAGCGCGTGCTACTGGTCGAAGATTTGACCACCGACGGCGGATCGAAACTGTCGTTTGTGGATGCGATACGCGACACGGGTGCGTCCTGTTCGGCCACGGCTGTGATTTTCTACTACGGCATCTTTGACGGCGTGGAAAAAACGCTGGGCGATCATGGCGTGCAACTGCTGCACCTGTGCACATGGTGGGACGTTTTGGCCGAAGCCAAGCGCAGCAACGCCTTTGACGCGGCGACATTGACCGAAGTGAACGCGTATTTACACGACCCTGACGCATGGTCCGCTGCCCGCGCCACTTAAAACTTATCCCCAAGCCTGTGGGTCAATTCCGTTCGGAATCGGTTAACAGGCTTGGATGCGCCCACGTTTTAGTGGGTAGCTGACAGGCCCACACAAGCTGTGGTACAAAGCCGTGACAGCGCGACTTATACACAATGTTGTCCCCGTGTTATCCACCGACATTTGCAGATGGCGCAAATCACGCGCCCACGGTAGGAGGAATGCGGGAACCAAAAGGGGTGAGTGATGAACGAGATTGCGACATTTAACGCAACCGGAACCGACGTCGAAACGACCAATCAGATGCCACATTCCATCGAGGCTGAACAACAGCTTCTGGGTGCGATTCTGACCAACAACGACGTGTTTGACCGCGTGGCTTCTATCGTTGGGCCGGACCATTTTTACGACCCCGTGCATGCGCGAATATTTGAAGTTGCGTCCTCGCGCATTGCCAAAAACGCGCTGGCGTCGCCTGTCACGCTCAAGACGTTTCTTGAGGACGACGAAGGTCTCAAAGAACTCGGTGGGCCAGCCTATTTGGCGCGTCTTGCGGGGGCTGCGATTTCTGCATTTGCGGCGGCTGATTACGCCCAGATGATCTATGATTTGTCGGTGCGACGCGAGTTGATCACCGTGGGTCAGGCGATTGCCGAAAAGGCCGCCAAGGTCGACGTGAAAAGCGAGCCGCGCGAGCAGATTGTCGAGGCGGAACAAGAGCTTTACCGCCTTGCCGAGCAAGGTACATCGGAAAGCGGTTTCCAGAGTTTCCTAAAGGCCGTGACCCAAGCCGTGAACCTTGCCAACACCGCCTACCAGCGGGACGGTGATTTGTCCGGTGTCTCTACTGGCTTGATTGATATGGATAAAAAGCTAGGCGGCTTGCATAAGTCCGACCTGTTGATCCTTGCTGGTCGTCCATCGATGGGGAAAACATCGCTGGCCACCAACATCGCGTATAACGTCGCCAAGGCCTATAAAAAGGGTATTCTGCACGACGGAACCGAGGGCGCTGTGAACGGCGGCGTTGTTGGGTTCTACTCACTCGAAATGTCTGCCGATCAGTTGGCCGCGCGTATTCTGTCCGAAGCGTCAGAGGTGCCATCCGAACAAATTCGTCGTGGTGACATGACCGAAGCGGAATTCCGGCGTTTTGTTGAAGCTGCCAAGCAGCTTGAAAGCTGTCCGTTGTTCATTGACGACACGCCTGCCCTGCCGATTTCGCAGCTGGCCGCCCGTGCGCGACGCTTGAAACGGACGCATGGTCTGGACGTTTTGATTATCGACTATTTGCAGCTTGTGCGCGGCACGGGTCGGTCGGAAAACCGCGTGAACGAGATTTCCGAGATCACGATGGGGATGAAAGCGATTGCCAAGGAGTTGCAAATTCCTGTGATTGCTTTGTCCCAGTTGTCGCGTCAGGTGGAAAACCGCGAAGATAAGCGCCCGCAGCTGTCGGATTTGCGTGAATCGGGGTCGATTGAGCAAGATGCGGACGTCGTGATGTTTGTGTACCGCGAAGAATATTACGTGGAACGCGAAAAACCGGGCGATCACGAGATGGAAAAAATGGCCGCCTGGCAGGAACGTATGGAAAACCTGCACGGCAAAGCCGAAGTTGTGATCGGCAAACAGCGTCACGGACCGATTGGGACGGTTGAGCTGTCGTTCGAGGGACAATTCACGCGCTTTGGCAACCTTGTGCAGCCTTGGCAGAACCCGAACCAAAGCGAAGAATATTAAATTATTTAGTTGCGCCCCTGCTTACCGTGGGGCGCAACGTTATGACATTTCGGCAATCAAATCCGGTGCTGGTGATGTGACACGTTGGTAAAGATGCCAGCTTGCGTGGCCCAAAATTGGCATCGCGATAAAGAGGCCGAGGAAAAAAGGGATCATCGCGATCAACGTGATAATTCCGATGCAAATTCCCCAGAGTAAATAGGTTAATGGACACGCTGCCACCGCTCCGATTGAGGTGATGATGGCGGTGACAAAATCGACGTCGCGGTCCAGGAGCATTGGCATGCCTAGCACGCTCATCCCGAAGACGATTAACGCGAAAACGCTGCCGACAGCCGTGCCGAAGCCGAGCATCATAAGGCCGTTGGGACTGAGGAACACGTCGAATGTGGATAGGACGTTGGTCATCGGTGACAGGCCGAGGAACAGCGCAAATATCATGTGACCGAGGAAGAACCAGAACAGGAAAATCACCACGATGATCGCAGCGAGCCACGGCAATTGCCCGCCACGTTGTGCCCAGACGGTTGCAACCACGTCTTTGAAACGGGCTTGTCCGGTCGTGTGTAATTCGCGGCTGGTCTCGTAAAAACCGAGTGCTGCGAGGCTGCCGATTAGCGGATAGCCCATGACCGCCAAGATTAACCAATATGTCGTGCCCGTGAGCACCGTGATCCCGGCCATGATCATCCCTGCGAGCACAAAGAAGCTGGCAAAGAAAACGGCGAGTCCAGGAGCCGCCTTAAAATCCTGCACCCCGTGTTTCAGGCTAGCGGTCAGATCGGCAAGTGTGAGCGTGCGCACCTGTGGCGCGCCGTGAGGGCGTGTCATTGTCATAGCTTTACTATGCCGCCTCTTAAAAAAATGTAAACGACAGCGGTGGTGTGATTTGTTTTTTGGCCGCGCGGACCCTATCTTTATGCGAACGTCATAAGGGGCAATTTTCATGGCCAAAGACTCCGATCCCGCGCAACTAAGCCGCACGCAGGCCCACGCATTACGCCATGCCAACGAGTTAGAAGGCCATTTGACATGGTTGGACGGGATCACGGGCACCGCCTTGGGCGTGTTGGCCGTGGCGTCTGGCATTTACACTTATTTAGGGGTTTCATCGTTATTAGATGACAACGGGGCGCTAAGTTTCATCGCTGCGATGGCCTATTCGGTGGCCGTTTCAGTCGCGATCTTTGTGTTCTGGTCGTATCTTTTGCGGTTGCTGCCCGCCGTGCGCACGGTCGGGTCGCGGATCGGATTGTTCTTGTCGATGTGTTTGGGATCATTGGCAATTATCGCGATGTCGTCATGGTTAAACGCCGCTGCTTTGGCGGGGGCTGCCGCGGTTGAGCAGCATTTGGCGACGACTGTGCAGGACTATCAAGCCGCTCTTGAGCGCGCGAATACGATTGCCGTGTCGGCCCAAGGATTGCAGCGCGATGTGGCGCGTGTGCGGCAAGGCTTTGACGATTTGAGCGAGCAAGAAGCGACGGGAAATCTGTCGGGGATCGCAGGCCAAGGTGCTGTGTTTCGGTTGTTGCAACAAAAGTCGGGCGAATTGGCCGGATTAGAGACCCAGATCGCGTCGCAGCAGCCGTTTGTCGATGCGGCTTTTGCTGAGGGGAACGCAATTCTGTCGCGGATGCGGGCCTTAACGGTTGAAGCGGGACCGGTTGAGCCGCGCTCGGTTTTGTTCTCGGAAGAGGCCGTGCGTTTGGCGAATATTATTACGCAGTTGCGGCAATTGTCCGTGGCCCCCTTAGTCGTGCGCGCCGCGCAGGATTTGTCGGCGTCAGTTGTCACGCCGCAGTTGCGATCCACGTCGAATGAAACGCGGCAGGATCAGGCCGCGACGATTGATTCTGTCTTGACTGTATTGGGCCAACGCGCGGAAACGTTGCGCATCGCCGCAGAGGCCGTCAGCAGCATGACCCCGCCGTCTGACACCGTTTACACGCCGATTTCCACGGCGGACGCGGTGATCAAATATGCGGGTAATTTCATCCCAAGCTGGGCCGGTGCCATCGCGATTGACCTGCTGCCCGCCGTGTTGGTGTTAATCATGACCGTGACGCAAGCCGCCATTCGCGCGGGCCGCGACGGATCGACCACCGAAGACATGATGACGTTGGCCGATTTGCGGGCCGCGATGATCGCCTTGAAAGAGGTTGAAGGGCATTTGCACGTTCAAGCCCCCGAACCGATTGCAGAACCGCATCCCGTGATTGGCCCGCAGCCCGTGCAGATGACAAAGCCTGCTGAATGACCGACGTCGCCGTGAAAAAACGCAGGCCTCACAGCCTGTTACGCTGGGTGCTGTGGGTGCAGCTAGGCTTTGCGGTGGTGCTGTTCGGCTCTGATCTGGTGCGGGTTTTGCCGCAGATCGTGACGCCCTCTACCGCGCCGCAGATGACAGAACCTTTGCGGCCTGGCGATCAGACGCGGCGGTTTAATCCCGCGCAATTGCCCGAGCGCGAGGCGTCGCCCAATTCGCGCCCCCTACCCAATACGGGCGATATGCCGTCGCGGTTAATGTTCGAAGCTATCCAATGGGAAGGCCGTGATGCGGTCACGATGACCGGCCAAATCCAAGCGGGTGATGCGGCGCGGTTTACCGAATTTCTGGACCGCAACGACACGCCCGAGGTGGTCTACCTGAATAGCCCCGGTGGGTCGGTCACGGATGCCTTGGTCATTGGTCAAGCGATCCGCGATATGGAGGCGGAAACCGCCATGTCTGACGCTGATATTTGCTTGTCTGCCTGCCCCTATATTCTGGCCGCTGGTACGTCGCGCGATATTCCCGACGGGGCTTGGGTCGGGGTGCATCAACATTACTTTGGTGAAAACATCGCCCTGCCCGCTTTTTTGGCTGTTGAGGACATTCAACGCGGTCAAGGCGACGTCATGCGCTACCTTGATACGATGGGAATCAATCCACTGGTGATGCAGCACGCGCTGGTCACACCGCCCGACGAGATCTATATTTTGACGCAGGACGAATTGCGAACCTATGATTTTCTACCAGAAAGCGCCGAAGCCAGTGCGAACTGACACCTTTTTCTTGACCTCCCGCGCCGGAGTGACAAAAGGGACGTCATGAGCACTGGACACATATCAATCGACCTTTCCGCTGTGGCCGCCAATTGGCGTGCCCTTGATGCAAAAACGACCACCGAGACAGGTGCTGTCGTCAAGGCTGACGGCTATGGCTTGGGGGCTGTGCGGGTCGCAACGGCCTTGGCCAAGGTCGGCGCACGCAAGTTTTTTGTCGCCGTCGCCGAAGAAGGTGCCGCGCTGCGCAAAGCCTTGGGTGACGAGTTTGAAATCAGTGTGTTCGCGGGCCATATGGAAGGCGACACACAGCTTATTCACGACCACGCGCTGACCCCGATTTTAAATTCGGTTGATCAGATTGCACGGCATATGAAGGCGCTGCCGAAACACCGTTTTGGTGTGCAGCTTGATACGGGCATGAACCGTCTCGGGCTGGAATGGGACGATTGGGCGGCTGTCGCTGAAATCGTTTTGTCCGAACGCCCGTCTATGGTGATGAGCCATCTCGCCTGTGCCGATGATCCAGATCACCCGATGAACCCGTACCAGTTGGACATTTTTCACAAAATGACTGACGGGATCACCACGCCGCGATCGTTATCTGCGACAGGTGGCATGTTGCTGGGCGCGGATTATCATTTCGACATTTGCCGTCCGGGGATTGGTCTTTATGGCGGCGCACCGTTCAAGGATTCGCGTCCGGTTGTGCGGCTCGATCTGCCCGTCATTCAGGTCCGTGCCTTGGACGCTGGTGAAGTCGCAGGTTACGGCAATTCATGGCAGGCCGCGCGTCCGTCCCGCATCGCGACCGTCTCGGCAGGCTACGCTGACGGATTATTACGGGCGATGTCGGACAAAGCCACGCTTTGGTATGACGATCACCCCTGCCCGTTGGTGGGACGTGTGTCGATGGATTTGCTGACCGTGGACGTGACGGACCTCGGCTTTGATCCCGAAGCATTAACCATCCTTGGCCCAAAGCAATCGATCGATCAGTTGGCAGACCGCGCTGGCACAATCGGCTACGAAATCCTCACGTCGCTGGGTCGCCGCTATTCGCGTCAGTCCGTCAGCGGGTGAGATTTTTAGCCGCGATAGGTGCGGCGGTGCTGGGGGCATTGGCGGCCCTTGGGCGCTTTGCGATTTTCACCGGACAGACGATCAGCCACCTTGTGCGCCCGCCGTTTTATGGCGGCGCGTTTGGGCAGGCCTTGATCCAGATCGGCTATTTTTCATTGCCTGTTGTCGGCCTAACCGCATTTTTCACGGGCGGCGCATTGGCGTTGCAAATCTATTCCGGCGGGGCGCGTTTTTCGGCAGAGGCCGTGGTGCCGCAGATCGTCGCAATCGGCATGGTCCGCGAATTGGGTCCGGTTTTGGTGGGCTTGATGATTGCAGCGCGGGTCACGTCCTCGATTGCCGCCGAAATCGCCACGATGAAAGTGACCGAGCAGATCGACGCATTGGTCACGCTATCCACGCACCCCATGAAATACCTGACCCTGCCCCGCGTTTTGGCCGCGACGTTAATGATGCCGCTGCTGGTCGCTGTCGGCGATACTATCGGGATTTTCGGCGGCTATCTGGTCAGCACGCAACGACTGGGATTTAACGCCGCCAGCTATATGCAGAACACGGTCGATTTCCTCGAAGTGCTTGATATCACGTCATCTTTGGCAAAGGGCGCGGTGTTTGGATTTAGCGCCGCCATCGTCGGCTGCTACTACGGGATGACGTCGGATCGCGGCGCGATGGGCGTTGGACGGGCGACCAAGGGGGCGGTTGTAGCGGCCTCTGTGCTGATCTTAGCCGCGAATTTCTTCCTGACAGAAGCGTTTTTCAGCACATGATTACGCTGTCTGGTATTCATAAAACATTCGAGGGGAACCCTGTGTTGCGCGGCGTCGATCTGACGGTGGGACGTGGCGAGAGCATGGTGATTATCGGCGGATCCGGGTCCGGTAAATCGGTGTTGATCAAGTGTATTCTGGGGCTTTTGACGCCGGATGCAGGTCAGATCACGATTGACGGGGCGGCGATGACGCCGAAAACCCAAGCGGGATTTTTGGACCGCTTCGGAATGCTGTTCCAAGGCGGGGCGCTGTTCGACAGCCTGCCAGTTTGGCAAAATGTCGCGTTCAGATTGCTGCGCGGACCGCAAAAAGCGCAGGCGCGTGAGATCGCAGTCGCAAAGCTGGCGCAAGTTGGGCTAACGGCGGATATTGCTGATCGCTATCCGTCTGAATTGTCGGGCGGCATGCAGAAACGCGTGGGCCTTGCCCGCGCGATTGCCGCTGATCCAGAGGTGATTTTCTTTGACGAGCCGACAACCGGCTTGGACCCGATCATGGCTGGCGTGATCAACGATTTGATCCGCAATGTGGTGACCGAATTGGGCGTCACAGCGATTACAATCACCCACGATATGACGTCGGTAGACACGATCGCGGACAAGGTTGCGATGTTACATGACGGGAAAATCCGGTGGACTGGCACGAAATCTGCGATGGGGACTGCCGACGATCCGTATCTGACGCAGTTCATTTCAGGCACGACGGATCGGCCGATTAAGGCGCGTTGGTAAGCCCGATTCGCTGCGCGTTACTTGGGATTGCGGTATAATTTGTCAAAAAGATGGCAATTGTGACCCTTTTCGCAACAACCGCTTTTGGCGATTTTTGTTTCAGTTCAGGAAACGTGTGCCAAATCAGAAATGTTCACAGATTAACCTTTAATTAAGGGGTCATCTGGCAGGATTGTTCATTGCAGATCCCGATTGCAAACTGAAAGACCCCGTTTATTGCCCATGAAAAGGAAACAATAACCCGAGATACCGCTAAGAATCACGCGGCAAAAGCGGCTGCGTCAACAACGGATTGGAATTCCCCTTTGGCAGCAAGCAGTTGTTCGCCTATCCTGAAGCTATCTTTAGCATTTGGGGGAATGCACTTTGTTGATGTTCATGCGCAATGCCACCCGTATTTGCCACGCCCTTTCTCTTTTTCTGATCGCGGCCTTCGCCGTCGCTTTGGTCTTTTACACCATCATGTGCGCCTTGGGACTATCGCCTTGGTTCACGATGCCGCTGACGTTTGGGGAAACGACGTTTCCGAACGCGGGGATGTATGTGCAGATCGTCCTCACCGTTCTAGTTGGGTCGATGGCGTTTTACCTGCCAACAAACGCGCGGATCATGGCGTTGGAGAACAGCCACCGCAAATTCCACATCTCGATGTCGGATGTCGCCCGCGCCTACCACGAAGTCCACACCGCTGACCGTGCTGGACTGTTTACGCTATCGTCCGAATTTGACGCGGTGCGTGAACGGCTAGCCTACTTGCGCGATCACCCTGACTTGGAACAGCTGGAACCTGCGGTCATGGAGGTCGCAGCGCAGATGAGCCAGCAAGCCCGTCATTTAGCGGATGTGTATTCAGACGAAAAAGTCGCGCGCGCCAAGGCGTTTTTGGCCCAACGCCAGCAAGAGGTCGAAATGCAGCAAGAGCGGATTATCGAGGCGCTGCATGCCTGCACCGAAATTCGCAAATGGGCGCAACAGGTTGAGTTGGAAGAAAGCATCGTGGCCTCTCAATTAGCGCAGTTGGATGAAAAGCTACAGAAGGCCCTGCCCGTCTTGGGCTATTCGTTGGAACACGAAGACGGCGACGAATATTCGGTCGATTTGGAAGTGCCGGACGTTGCCAAGGATATCGACAGCAACGTGTTGATTTTGGCACAAAAACCAGCGGCGGAATGACGGGGACTTGTGGCTGGGCGCACCATCCCCATCTAGGGCGCAGTGTTTGTCATTCAGGTGTTCCATGCTTTCTGTCCTTAAAATTGTTAACCTTAGTCTATTAATCTTGTTCCCGATTGCGTGGTTTGCCCCTTTGATGCGGGCAGGATTGTTGCCGTTGTTTGGATTGTCAGAGATATCCGTGATCTCGGGACTGCAGAGCCTTTGGAAGACGGATGTGTTTCTCGCCCTGCTGGTCACGGTGTTTGCGCTTTTCGCGCCTTACCTGAAAACTATTGGGCTGGCTTTGGTGCATTTTGATCTGCTCAAGGCGAAAACCTTGCCCGTTTTAGGGTATATGGGTAAATTAGCTATGGCTGATATCTTCTTGATTGCGCTGTATATTGTCGTCGCAAAGGGTGTTGGTATCGGCAAGGTCGAGACGGCTTGGGGTTTGTATATGTTTACCGCCTGTATTTTGACGTCGATCCTGATTTCCGCGCTTACGCCGAAACAATCACCTGTCGTTTGACCCCGATTTTTCGCGAAAAATCATACGAATTTTCGAGAAAATTCGCGCCCGTTGATTCCCGTTGCGGCCGGATCGAAAATGGGACAAAACGGAAACATGGCTAAATCATTAACTTACACCTGCAACGAATGTGGCGCGTCCAGCACGAAATGGTCGGGCCAATGTGATGCCTGTCAGGCATGGAATTCGATTGTCGAGGAAAAGCCGCTGGCGGCTGGCCCCGGCAAGAAATCATTGGGTGCGCGACGTGGCAAGGCGATCCCGCTGACCGATCTGGCAACCATCGGCGAGGCCCCGCCCCGCACGATGTCGGGCGTTGGCGAATTGGACCGCGTTTTGGGCGGCGGCTTGGTTAAAGCGTCGGCCCTTTTGGTGGGCGGCGATCCGGGTATCGGGAAATCGACGTTGCTTTTGCAAGCCGCCGCACGCTTTGCCCGCAATGGGTTAAAGGTGATTTACATCTCGGGCGAGGAATCGACCGCGCAGGTTCAGATGCGTGCCCGCCGTTTGGGGTTGCACGAAAGCCCTGTGTCTTTGGCCTCTGAAACGAACCTACGCGATATTCTCACCACGCTTGAGGCCGAAAAGCCGGATTTCGCAATCATCGATTCGATCCAGACCATGTGGGCCGATCATGTTGATAGCGCCCCGGGCTCCGTCAGTCAGGTCCGCACCTGTGCGCATGAATTAACCACGTTCGCCAAGACCCATGACGTCGCCATCGTCATGGTTGGTCATGTTACCAAAGAAGGTGCGATCGCGGGTCCGCGTGTCGTGGAACACATGGTTGATACGGTTCTGTATTTTGAAGGCGAGCGCGGTCATCAATTCCGCATTTTGCGTTCGGTCAAGAACCGCTTTGGCCCTGCTGACGAGATTGGCGTGTTTGAAATGACCGGCAAAGGGCTGGCCGAGGTTAAGAATCCTTCGGCTCTTTTCCTGTCTGAACGCTCTCCTGCCCCCGGTTCTGTAGTGTTTGGCGGTCTTGAAGGCACCCGTCCGATGCTGTGCGAGATCCAAGCGCTTGTGGCCCCTTCGCCACACAGCCAACCGCGCAGATCGGTGGTCGGATGGGACGCGGGACGGCTTGCGATGATCCTTGCTGTGCTCGAATCGCGCTGCGGTGTCCCGTTCACCGGATTGGACGTTTATCTTAATGTAGCAGGGGGTTTGCGCATCACAGAGCCCGCAGCGGACTTGGCCGTGGCCGCAGCCCTTGTGTCCGCCCGAGAGGACGCAGCATTGCCCAAAGAATCCGTGATTTTCGGCGAAATCAGCTTGTCGGGTGCATTGCGTCCTGTCGTCCAGACCGAAAATAGATTGAAAGAAGCGGCAAAACTTGGTTTTACCTCCGCAATAACACCGCAACAGACCAAACAGGTCGCGGCGTCCGGCCTGTCCATGCGTCAACCGCGGGATTTGGCCAGTTTTGTAGAAGAAGTTTTCGGCGAGCGAAAATAGCTCCCGACCAAGAGGAACGACATGGACTTTACAATCATCGACGGTGCCGTCGCGATCATCATCGTGCTTTCCGCGCTTCTGGCCTACAGCCGTGGATTTGTCCGCGAAGCGATGGCCATTGCGGGTTGGATCGGGGCGACGATCCTTGCCTTTATCTTTGCCGATCAAGTACAGCCCCTGATCCGTCAAATCCCAGTTGTTGGTGATTTCATCGGCGATAGCTGCGAATTGTCGATCATCGCGTCTTTTGCTGCCGTGTTTGCGGTGGCTCTTGTGGTTGTGTCGATCTTTACGCCGCTGTTCTCTAGCCTGATCCAACGCTCTGCGCTGGGTGGCTTGGACCAAGGGCTGGGCTTTGTGTTTGGTGTCGCGCGTGGCATCTTGTTGGTCGCCGTTGCGTTCTTTGTTTACCAAACGGTTCTGTCCACACAGAAAATCGAGATGATCGAGAACAGCCGTTCTGCTGTGATCTTCTCGCAGTTCACGGGCCAGATCGGCGAACGTGACCCCGAAGCTGCACTGGGGTGGATCACCACACAGTACGAGCAGCTTGTTGGTGAATGTGGTGCCACAGAGCCTGTTGAGACACTGACAACCGAATAAGACGACAAAGGTGCGCTGCGGCGCACCTTTTCATTTGGGCGATCCCACATGAAGGGCGTGACTCTGCCACGCCAAAGGACTATGACGCCCCCGAACGCAGCCACTGGATATGGAAAGCTCACCTTGTCCCATCAGATGCCCCCTGCCCACCCTTTTGACGATGACAAGCTCAAGGAGGAATGCGGCGTCTTTGGCGTCGTCGGTGTCAGCAACGCCGCGAACTTTGTAGCGCTTGGCCTTCATGCCCTACAGCACCGCGGCCAAGAAGCCGGCGGCATTGTCACCCACCACCCCGAGACCGGCTTTCACCAAGCCCGCCGCATGGGATTGGTTCGTGACAACTTTACCTCTGCCGAAATGATCGAACGTCTGCCCGGCCCGATTGGCATTGGCCACGTCCGCTATTCCACTGCAGGCAACAAAGACCAGCGCACCGAAATCCGCGATGTGCAGCCGTTCTTTGGTGAATTCTCGATGGGCGGTGCGGCGATTGCGCATAACGGGAACATCACTAACGCGCTGTCTTTGCGGCGCGAATTGGTAGAACGTGGCTCGATTTTCCAGTCGTCATCTGATTCCGAATGTATCATTCACCTGATGGCCCGTTCCATGGGGCAGCACATCCCCGACCGCATGGAAGAAGCCCTGCGCAAGGTCGAAGGCGCGTTCTCTGTGGTCGCCATGACCCGCACCAAACTGATCGGCTGCCGTGACCCATTGGGCGTGCGTCCGCTGGTGCTGGGCAAGGTTGGCGATGGCTGGGTGCTGTCCTCTGAAACCTGTGCGTTGGATATTATCGGCGCTGAATTCATCCGCGAAATCGAAGCGGGCGAAATGGTTGTGATCACCAAAGACGGCGTCGAAAGCCATTTCCCGTTCCGTCCTGCGAAATCCCGTTTCTGTATCTTTGAACATGTGTACTTCAGCCGCCCTGACAGCCAGCTTGGTGGTCGTTCGGTTTACGAGACCCGCGAAAACATTGGTCGCGAACTGGCAAAAGAAGCCCCTGTCGAGGCTGATCTGGTCTGTCCCGTCCCTGATTCCGGCACCCCTGCTGCGATCGGTTATTCGCTGCAATCGGGCATTCCGTTTGCGATGGGGATCGTGCGCAACAACTACATGGGCCGCACGTTCATCGAGCCGACAGAGCAAATCCGTAACATGGGTGTGCTGCTGAAACTCAACGTCAATAAGGCGTTGATCAAAGGCAAGCGCGTGATCTTGGTCGATGACAGCGTTGTGCGCGGCACCACCAGCCGCAAGATCAAGGAAATGGTGCTGGATGCCGGAGCCGCAGAAGTGCATTTCCGCATTGCGTCGCCGCCGACTGCGTGGCCTTGTTTCTACGGTGTTGATACGCCGGAACGCGAGAAACTGCTGGCCGCGACCATGACCGCAGAAGAAATGCGTGTGCATCTGGGTGTGGACAGTCTGAAATTCATCTCGCTGGACGGGCTATATCGTGCGGTTGGCGAAGAAAATGGCCGAGACAGCGCGTCACCTGCCTATTGCGATGCGTGTTTCTCGGGGGAATACCCAATCCCGCCGTCAGATATGATTAAGCAAGGTTTCAAAGCCAAAAGCACTGTTAAATAAGACTGGAAACGGGGCCATCAGCGGCTTCGCCATCGTTTAGCTCTGCCGCCCTCTTGACCGTGTGCGGCAGAGACGTCACATGGTGCTTATGACAAAGATTGCATTGATCACTGGTGCCTCTCGTGGGCTTGGCGCGGCTTTAGCCGAGGAATTGGCTGCGACGCATCACATCGTGGCCGTGGGCAAAACCACTGGCGCGTTGGAAGAATTGGATGACCGTATCCAAGCCAAAGGCGGCCAGTCGACGCTGGCACCAATGGACATCACGGTTGAGGCCGCGATGCAGCAATTGTGCCGCTCGATCTATGATCGCTGGGGCAAGCTGGACCTCTGGGTGCACACCGCGGTCCACGCGGCCCCCTTGGCCCCTGCAGGACACATCGGACCCAAGGATTTTGATAAATCCGTTCTGACAAACATGACCGCCACCGCGCGATTGATCGGCTACATCAGTCCGCTTTTGGGGACTGATGGACGGGCTGTATTCTTTGATGATCCAACAGCTGGTCAGGCGTTTTTCGGCGCTTACGGGGCGACCAAAGGCGCGCAAATCGCGCTTGCCCGCAGTTGGCAAGTCGAGAGCGCCAAAACTGGACCGAGCGTGAAAATCTTGTCACCCGCAGCGATGCCGACCGCCACACGTGGCCGGTTCCATCCTGGTGAAGATCGCTCTGTTCTGGCGCAACCAAGTGCCGAGGCCGCACGGCTTTTGCCCGAAATCCTCGGGTAAGCGCTACAGCCCCCCGATTCGTCGTCAAAAGCGGCTCAAATCCGGTTCGTTCTGAGTCTCTGCCGCAACATTGCAAAAATGACGCAGGTGCCAGCTTGTTCAATGCGCCAACCTCCCTTACGAACATCGTAACAAAGGGGCTTTTATGCGCATTCTCATCACAAACGACGACGGCATCAATGCGCCCGGCCTGAAGGTTTTAGAGGCTATCGCGCAAGACGTCGCTGGACCTGACGGTGAAGTCTGGGTCGTCTCGCCCGCGTTCGAACAATCGGGCGTTGGTCATTGCATCAACTACAGCCGCCCGACGATGATTACGGAAATCGAACCGCGCCGGATTGCGATTGACGGTGCCCCTGCCGACTGCGTGCTTGTGGCGCTTCATAAGTTTATGAAAGACGCCAAGCCGGATTTGATCCTGTCGGGCGTGAACCGTGGAAATAACGCGGGCGAAAACACGCTGTATTCCGGCACCGTGGGCGCATGTATCGAGGCCGCGCTGCAAGGCTATAACGCCATCGCCCTGTCACAATACAATGGCCCTGCAAACACTGAGTTGGATGATCCGTTTGAGGCCGCAGCGGTGCATGGCCCTGCGTTGATCAAGAAGCTGATCGCACAAGGCGTGTGGAACACCGCCGATTACCGCTTGTTTTATAACATCAATTTCCCGCCTGTGCCCGCAGCTGACGTCAAAGGCCATCAGGTCGCGACCCAAGGTTATCGCCCTACTGCACGGTTTACCGTCGCACCGCAGGTATCCCCGTCAGGTCGCCAGTATTCGTGGATCAAAGGCGGCAGCCAGCAAGAAATGACCGCCGAAGGCACCGACGTGCGTGCCAATCTTGAAGGCATGATTTCGATCACACCAATGCGTGCCGATCTGACGGCCCATGATGTGATGGACCAACTCAAGGATCAACTGGGGTGAACGTCGGCGCTGACATCAAAATGCAATTCTTATTCGCGCTCCGCTCAAAGGGTGTGACGGACGCACGTGTGCTGACCGTGATGGAACAGGTTGACCGCGCATCGTTTCTAACGGGGTTGTTCAAGGACCGCGCCTACGACGACATGCCGCTGCCGATTGCCTGCGGGCAGACGATCAGCCAGCCGTCGATTGTCGGCTTGATGACCCAAGCGTTAGACGTGCAACCGCGCCACAAGGTTCTCGAAATCGGCACTGGCTCTGGATACCAAGCGGCCATTCTCGCGAAACTGGCGCGTCGCGTCTACACTGTTGATCGTTTCAAGCGGTTGGTGACAGAGGCCAAAAACCTGTTTGATGCGCAAAACATCAGCAATATTACCGCACTGACCGCCGATGGCAGTCATGGCCTACCCGAACAAGCCCCTTTTGACCGCATTTTGTTGACGGCAGCCGCCGAAGACCCGCCGAGCACCCTCTTGGCCCAATTGCGAATTGGGGGTATTATGGTATTGCCTGTCGGCCAATCCGATACGGTGCAAAGTTTGATCCGCGTGACAAAGACGCAATCAGGTTTAGACTACGAAGAATTACGGACCGTTCGTTTTGTTCCCTTGCTCGAAGGGCTGGGCCAAGACTAACCAAAAGGCGAGATAGGGCAGAACCTCAGCAAACGGGGCGCCCGCATGAGGAGCAGAGATATGACCGTCATTCAGCCAACTGGGGTGCGCCGCATCCTGATGACAACCGCAGCGCTTGCCATTCTGGCGGGCTGTGCGGAAAATTCACTGAACGGGTTCGACTTTGACCTGCGCGATTTGGGCGACGGGTTTGATACGTCGGATGCTGTGGCCAACATTGCGCCGCGCCCTGCCCCAGATGATCGTGGTGTGATTTCATATCCGAACTACCAAGTTGTGCTGGCCCAAAAGGACGACACAATCCGCGCGATTGCGGGGCGTTTGGGTATGGATGCGGCAAGCTTGGCATCGTTCAACGGCATTGACGCTGATCTGACGCTGCGCCGCGACGAAGTGATCGCATTGCCGGCCCGTGTCTCTGAACCATCCCCTGCAACTGGTGCCGCGACAACAGGCCCGATCCAGCCGTTGGATGTGTCCGCCGTTGCCACCACGGCGCTAGACCGCGTTGATGCGCAAGCGCCTGCTGCTGTTGCACCTGCCGCCCCAGCCCGTCAGAGCGGCGCAGAACCTGTCCGCTATCAGGTTGGTCGCGGTGACACGGCCTACACGATCTCGCGCCAGTTCAACGTACCTGTCGCGAGCATTGCAGAGTGGAACTCGCTTGGCGCTGACCTTGCGATCCGCGAAGGCCAGTTCTTGTTGATCCCACAAAGCACAACACCGAGCCGTCCAGCGTCCGTCGCAACAGCACCCGTCACGACACCGGGCGCAGGTAGCCAAACACCCGTGCCACCGAGTGCGTCAACGCCCTTGCCGGAAGAAGCACCAGAGCCTGCACCAGCGCCTGAAACACCGAACCTTGGTGCGACGACCGCAACACCCGCAGCCCCTGCACCTGCCCCCGCTGCCAGCAGTAACGCACAACTTGTGCGCCCCGTTGCAGGCACGATCATCCGCGCCTACGCGGCTGGCCGGAACGAGGGTATCGACATCGGAGTGGCGTCTGGCACCACCGTCAAAGCAGCGGACGCGGGATCGGTTGCGGCTGTGACCACCGACACGTCAGGCGTCGCGATTGTTGTGATTAAACACGCGGGCAACCTGCTGACAGTCTACACCAACCTTGCAGATCTGAGCGTCGCAAAAGGCGACACCGTTTCACGCGGTCAGGCGATCGCGAAAGTTGGGCCGGGCGATCCGAGCTTCTTGCACTTTGAGGTGCGGCGCGGTTTGCAATCTGTTGATCCGGCTGACTTTTTCTAAGGTCGCATGCGAGAGCTACCCGAGGTCTATGTCGAGATTTCGGGAGCCTCCGGCGGGGATTTAAAGAGAGCCAAAGAAGCGAAGGCGTGGCGCACTTAGGTGAGCGTCACGCCTTTTCTACCTGCGAGATCGACAAAATATTGCCATGCAACGCGGCCAGAGCGCGAACCGCGTGTAGCCTGCCATTCGATGGCTTCGGCGCGTAATGTGTCGTCGTCGATGGTGATGTTATGTGCATCGCAGTAGCCGCGGATCATCGACAGATATTGGTCTTGGTCACACGGATGAAAGCCGAGCCAGAGGCCAAAGCGGTCAGACAGCGACACTTTTTCCTCGACCGCTTCACCCGGCGTGATCGCCGTAGAGCGTTCGTTTTCGATCATGTCGCGCGGCATCAGGTGGCGGCGGTTGGATGTGGCATAGAGCACGACATTTTCGGGCCGTCCGGCGATACCACCGTCCAGAACCGCCTTCAGCGATTTGTAATGCGCGTCGTCGTGGCTGAACGACAGATCATCGCAGAACATCAAGAACCGTTGCGGCTGACCACGCAGCATATCAAGGCAGCGCCCGATGGATTCCATATCCTCGCGCTGGACTTCGACGATGCGCAGGTCGGGGTGGTCTTTGATAACTGCGCCATGGATCGCTTTGACGAGGCTGGATTTGCCCATACCGCGTGCGCCCCAAAGCAGCGCATTGTTCGCGGGCATGCCTTTTGCGAACTGGATGGTGTTCGCGAGCAACGTGTCGCGTGACCGATCCACGCCGATCAGCAGGTCCAGATCAACGCGGCTAACCTTGTCCACTGGCACCAGTTGGTCGGGGTTGGTTTGCCAGACATAAGCGCTTGCCACGCTCAAATCTGGGGCCGGAATTGGCGCGGGTGCCAAGCGATCTAAAGCGTCGGCAATCCGCAACAATGTCTCTTCATTCATGGTTTTTGCCCGTCTTGTGCATTGGTCGTGTCTTCTGCGTCAGCCAGATCGGCGGCTTCTTCGTCATCGTCGTCGCTATCAAACAGGCTCTCGTCTTCGCCGATGATCCCTTCGGCGCGGGCCGCTGTGTCTTTGCGACGCTCGACGGCGGCGACCAGATGGATCGAGATTTCGTAGAGCCCAAAGACCACCACAAACAGGATCAACTGTGTGGTGACGTCCGGAGGCGTGACCAAAGCCGCGACGACCAAGATGCCGACAACCGCGTATTTACGCACGCTACGCAGGCCACGGGACGAGGCCAGTCCAGCGGTGCCCATCAGTGTCAAGAGCACCGGCAGCTGGAAGCAAATCCCGAAAGCCACGATCATTTTGAGCGTGATATCAAGGGTTTCGTTGACCTTGCCGTTGAACACGATGTCGACGCCAGTGTTGGTTGTCGGGGCTGACACGATGACCTCGACGCCGTCAGAAGGCACGACAACTGCGTCCGCCATGATCGCTGAAACAAAGGATGGCAGGTCCGCAAAGCCAAGGAAAAACGCCATCGCCAGAGGCACCACGACGTAATGCGCGAAGGCCGCGCCAATCAAGAACAGCAGCGGGCTAGAGATGATGAACGGCAGGAAAGCGCTCTTTTCGTTCTTGTAAAGACCGGGGGCTACGAACCGCCAGAGTTGGTAGGCGATAACCGGAAACGACAGCGTCAGGCCGCCGACCACGGAAATCCGGATCAGCGTGAAAAAGTATTCCTGCGGTGCGGTGTATTGCATCACAGGGTTCGGATTGCCGAGCGAGCGCATGGTTTTCTCGATCGGCCCCAGTAGGAAGTCCAACAATGTGCTGCCAAACGAGAAGCAGATGATCATCGCCACCAAGAACGCGCCGACAGAGTAGATCAAACGCGACCGGAGTTCTGTCAAATGTTCGATCAAGGGTGCTGCGCTGCCGTCCATTTCGTCGTCTTGGGTGCTCATTGGTCGGTCTCTTTTGGGGCGTCGGGGGCTTTGGTTTCCCCGATTTTAGTTTCACCGATGGGCGCTGCTGTGGTTGCAGGCGTCTCGATGTGATTGTCAGCCGGGATTTGCGCTGCCTTGGCGGCTTCGCGTTCTTTGCGTGCCTCAGCCGCTTTGGCCATGCCTGCGTCCATCTTTTCCTTGGCCGCCGCCCGTTCGGGCGACAGTGCCGCACTCGCGGCTGTGATCCCTGACGCCTCTTTCAGCTTGTCGATGCCGAACGCCTTGGGGCTGGTCGCGGCCTTAAGGCTGCTGGAGATATCGTTGACGCCCGCATCGTTCGCCGCGTCGTTCATCGCCTTGGAAAACTCGCGTGCCATGCCTTTGGCCTTGCCTGTGAACTCTCCGACGGTGCGGAAAAGTTGCGGCAGGTCCTTGGGACCGATCACGATGAGGGCAACAATGCCCACCACCATCATTTCACTCCAGCCGAGGCCAAACATGTGCGATTACCTTATTGGGGATCTTGGGACGGGCGAATTAGACTTTGTCTTTTTCGTCAGCTGGGGTCACGTCTTTGGCAGATGCCATGTCGTCCGTGATTTCTTTGTCACCGTCGCTGACGCCGCGTTTGAAAGCTGTGATGCCTTTGCCGACTTCGCCCATCAGGCTGGATACTTTGCCACGGCCAAACAAGACCAAGACGACGACGGCGATCAACAGGATGCCGGGGATACCGATGTTATTAAGCATGATGTTCTCCATGATGCGGACCATTGGCCGCGCGTAAATCTGTTATTCCCTGACAGATAGGGGGCATTGCGGCGCGATGGAAGTAGGAAATGACCACGTTAAACCCCTTTTTTGCAAGGCTCGCGATAAGGTTACGACAAAAACTTGTCAGTTGTCAGGTTTTTGGCAAAACTACTGCGGAACCAGAGGGAATCACTCATGCGCCGCGCCGACCGATTAATGTCACTTGTTCAGATTTTACGGGATGGGGCGTTGCACCGCGCGTCCGATCTGGCCGCCGCCGTCGATGTCAGCCTGCGTACGATCTACCGCGACATGGAAACGCTGGCCGCATCTGGCGTCCCGATCCAAGGCGAGCGCGGCGTGGGCTATCACGTCACGGCAGCGATCACCCTGCCGCCGTTGAACCTGACAATCACCGAGGTCGAGGCGTTACACTTAGGGCTCATGGCTGTGGCGGGCGGATCGGACGCGGAATTGGTAACAGCCGCACGCGCGTTAACCCAAAAGATCGACGCGGTGATGCCCGAAGGCCGGTCGCGTAGCCCTGCCCCGTTTAGTTTCGCGGTCTATCCTTTTGCGGACGCGGCCAAGGGGTTCCAGCACCTGCCGCAAATCCGCCAAGCGATCCGCACCCGCCAGAAGTTATCGCTGACCATTGCCGGACAGGACCGCACGGTGCGTCCGTTGCAGTTGGATTACTGGGGCCGGTTGTGGACCTGCGTGGTCTGGTGCGAAACGACAAAGGCGTTCGCCGATCTGCGTGTGGATCAAATCACGGGCTTGCGCGTGCTGCCCAGCCTGTTCATCGACGAGCCGCAAAAATCCTTGGCCGCATATTTGGCAAAACGTTAGCGTTTTAGACGCCAAATTTTCTCGAAAATTTGTATGATTTTTCGAGAAAAATCGGTCCGTTACCAGCCCAAAGTTTTGCGCAACATATTCAGCGCCACAAAGATCAGGAACACACCGAACACCCGCTTCAACGGCTTCGGGTCCATTTTATGCGCCAACGCGGCCCCCCAAGGGGCAGTGATTAAAGTCATCGCGATGACTAATCCAAAAGCCACAAAGTTCACCGCACCAAATGAAAATGGGGGCGTGGGATAGGCGGACATATCCGTCAGCAAAAATCCAATGACCGACGGCACTGCGATAATCACGCCAAAGCCAGCAGCCGTGGCCACCGCCCTGTGGATCGGCACACCGTAGAGCGACATCACAGGCACCCCAAAAGACCCGCCGCCGATGCCCATCAGCACCGATAGGAACCCGATCAGCGGTGACAATGCAGCCCGCACAGGTCCGGTTGGCATCTGTGGGCCCAAGCGCCAAGATGCGCGGCCAAAGGTCATGTAAGCACCGACGATCACTGCCAAAATGCCGAATATCAACTGCAATGCACCGGATCGCAGTGACGTCGCGATGCTGACGCCGATGATCGCGCCGATCACAATACCGGGCGCCCATGTTTTGAGAATCGCGACGTCAACCGCGCCCTTTTTGTGATGCGACAAGCCAGAGCGCACCGAAGTCACGATAATCGTGGCCAGCGACGTGCCGAGGCACATCTGCATCAACTGCGGGCTTTCGTAGCCAAGCACCGAGAACGCATAGAAAAACGATGGCACAAGGACGATCCCGCCGCCCACGCCCAGAAGTCCCGCAAGCACGCCCGCAAAGGCGCCAATGACCAAGATCATGCCGATCATTGGCAGCAAAAGTGTGGCTTCGGGCATCAGGCGGCCTCTTGTGTGATGTATGACAGGGCTTGCAGCAAAACGGCTTCGTCGGCGCCGTCGCGGTGTGTATTTTCGGACAAGTGCCTGCGCCACATACGCGCACCAGGGCGGCCTTGGAACAGGCCGTGCATGTGGCGGGTGACTTGGTGCAGGCGGCCGCCGCGTGCCATGTGATCGACGATGTAAGGCACCATCAAGTGCACAATATCTTCAGCGGTTTTCGCGCCATCTTTTCCGTAAATCTGGGCGTCTGCGCTTAGCAGAACATCCGCTGGCGAATGGTAAGCAGACCGTCCGATCATCACCCCGTCGAGGCCCGCATCAAGGAATGCTTTGGCTTGATCCAAGGACGTGATACCGCCGTTCACCGACAGATGAAGATGAGGGAACAGGCCCTTCATTTCATGCACTAATTCATAATCCAAGGGCGGCACATCGCGGTTCTCTTTAGGCGACAACCCTTGCAGCCACGCCTTGCGCGCATGGATGGTAAAGCGGTCCACGCCCGCCGCACTGACTTGGGCCAGGAAGTCGGGTAAAATCACTTTTGGATCTTGGTCGTCCACGCCGATCCGACACTTGACTGTGACGGGCAGATCGCTGGCCGATTGCATCGCCTTGACGCAAGCGGCGACGGTGGCGGGTTGTTCCATAAGGATTGCGCCAAACGACCCCGATTGCACACGATCAGACGGGCAACCGCAGTTCAAATTCACTTCATCGTAGCCATATTCTGCTGCAACTTCAGTTGCCTGCGCCAGTTGCGCCGGATCAGAGCCACCGAGCTGCAAGGCAACCGGATGTTCCGCGTCGTGAAACCCGAGCAAACGATCACGGTCGCCATGAATGATTGCAGGGGCTGTCACCATTTCGGTGTAAAGCAAAGTCTCGGACGACATCAGCCGGTGCATGTAACGGCAGTGACGGTCCGTCCAATCCATCATCGGGGCGACGGAAAGGCGCGCAGCTGTTTCAAGATTATATTTCAATGACCTACGCCCCACTCTTCATCCAAAACGACGTGCAAAATTGTTGCTGATATCCGGTACTTCCGCGGATTTTTCGACATTTCGAGATTCTATTTGCGACTAACTAGCAGGTCTAAACCTGCTCTGCACCCCCGCCTGATAGGTCTGTGCGGGGTTCATATGTGTTCGTGGGAAAGGTGCTGCGGGCATGTTGGTGCCCGCAGCGCATTGTTTACTCAGTCAGTGTCACATCGCGGAAGTATGGCACGTTCAGCGACGACCGCCAGAAGCCGTCCACGTCGGGCGACATCATCATGTAGTTGTAGCGGTGATACATCGGCAAGATGACGTGATCGTTCATCAGAACGCCTTCGGCCTCGCGCATCGCGGCCAGACCTTCAGCCTCGTCAGCGGTGGATTTTGCAGCGGACACCGCGCTTGCGAAATCATCGCTTTTCCATGCGGCCAGATTGTTTGGGCTATCGGGCAAAAACACATCAAGGAAGGTCATCGGATGCGGGTAATCCGCGCCCCAGCCCATCTGTGCGATCTGATATTCGACCTGCTGCACTTCGGGGTAATACACCTGCCATTCGGTCGCGCGGATTTGCACGTCGATGTTCAGGTTTTCCTTCCACATCTGCTGGATTGCTTCGAGCAGTTTTTCGATTGGCGGTGATGTGTAGGTGACGAACACGGTTTCGGGGAAGCCTTCGCCGTTCGGGTAGCCTGCTTCTGCAAGCAAGGCCGCCGCCGCTTCGGGCTGTGCGTCCGCATCGAGACCGTAAGTATCAATGCCGTCGCGGAAATCTTCGCCGTTCAGTGTCAGACCGTAAGGCACAAGGCCGATCGCAGGCTGGTCCGCAGATTGCAGAACGAAGTCGACGATGTCTTGGCGGTCAATCGCCATCGACAAGGCTTGGCGCACGCGCACGTCGTCCAGCGGTGCTTGGGCCGGGTTGAAGAATGCGTAGGTCGTCCCAAGCGCCGGCACGATCATGAAGGCATCGCTTTCGGCCATGAGACGCGGAATTTCGGGCGCTGGAACAGCTTCGATCCCGTCAACCTGACCGGATTCCATCGCAGTTAACGCGGTGGCTTGGTCGGGGATCAGGCGGAACGTCAATGTGTCCAGCGTCACGTCGTCGGCTTGGAAATATGCGTCGTTCTTGGCGAACACAACGGATTCACCAAAGTTGAATTCGGTAACTTTGAACGGGCCGTTGCCGATGAAGGTGTCGGGATTGCGGGTCCAGCCTTCGGGGTCGGCTTCGACCACATCCTGACGCACGGGGAACCAGTTGGTGTAGGTCAGCAGTTGCATCATGTAGGGAATACGGTTCGTCAGCGTAAAGGTCAGCGTCTTGTCGTCGGGCGCAGAGATCGCCACGTCGCCCTCGCCGTCTGCTGCATAATGCGCCTCGGCCCCGTCGATCAGGTAGAACATCGCAGGGTTTTTCGCGCCAGCCGCCGGATCAAGGACGCGCATCCATGCGTAGACGAAATCTTGGGCTGTGACAGGTTGGCCGTCGGACCAGTTGGCGTCGCGCAGGGTGAATGTGTAGGTCAGCCCGTCTTCTGAGACCTCCCAGCTTTCGGCCATTGCCCCTTCGATTTCGCCGCCTTCGGTAAAGCGCACGAGACCTTCAAAGGTGTTGCCGATGATCGGCGCTGCAAAGGTTTCCGACGTCAGGCCGGGGTCATAGGTGGCGGATTCATTGTTGACCACATAGGTCAGATCACCAGCCGCAAAGGCAGGTGCTGCAATCAGCGCTGCAAGGGCCGTGGACATGAAAAGGTTACGCATTTTCTTGCTCCTGTTGGGTGTTGGACGTGCTGCCATGCAGCGGGTGGTGGCAGGCGACGGCGTGTCCGTCATCCTGAGTAATGAGATCGGGTTCGGCTTGCGCACACAAGTCAGTCGCATAAGGGCAGCGGGTGCGGAAACGGCAGCCAGAGGGCAGATCCAGCGGGCTGGGGACTTCGCCAGTTTCAAACGGATCATCGCGGCGCGCGGCAGGGTCCGGCACGGGGATCGCGGACCACAGCAGTTCGGTGTATGGGTGGCGCGGCGCAGTGTGCAGGGCTTCGGATGGTGCGATTTCGACCAGTTTTCCGAGATACATCACGCCGATCCGGTCCGCGATATGGCGCAGCATCGACAGATCGTGCGTAATAAACAGATAGGCCAAACTCGTGTCGCGTTTCAGCTCTGACAGCATGTTCACAATCTGGGCTTGGATCGACACATCCAAGGCGCTGATCGGTTCGTCGCAAACCACAAGTTCGGGTTCCAACGCGATGGCGCGGGCGATACCGACGCGCTGGCGTTGGCCGCCGGAAAACGAATGCGGGAACCGATCGGCAGCATCCGCACCTAAGCCTACATTGTCGAGCAATTCAGCGACACGCGTCCGTCGCGTCTCAGCGGTGCCGATCCCCATAATCTCAAGCGGTTCGGCCACAAGTTCGCCCACGGTCATCCGTCCATTCAGCGCCGCCACGGGGTCTTGAAAGATCATCTGCACCTTTTTGCGGTGCGGTTTCAGTGCCTTTTCGTTCAGCGTAGTGATATCGACGCCGTCGAGCAGAATTTGCCCGCCAGTCGGGCGATAAAGCCGCATCAAAGCACGCGCGAGCGTGGATTTGCCACAACCGCTTTCGCCCACGAGCCCAAGCGTTTCACCGTGCTGGATCGTCAAACTGACACCATCGACGGCTTTCAACGGGCCTTGCCGCGTTTGGAAATGCATTTCCAGATTTTCGAGGGCGAGCAATGGCTGGGTCATGACGGGGTCTCGAATATCTGGGCGGGGGCTGTGGCGTCGGCGTGCCAGCAGCGGGCGCGTTGGCCTGCCTGTAGGGCTGGATTACCCGTGGCATCGAACATCGGTGGCGGTGTTTCGCAGATGCGCATGGCTTGCGGACAGCGCGGCGCAAACGGGCAACCGGGTGGCGGTGTGCGCATATCCGGCGGGCTGCCGCGCACGGGTGATAATGGCCGTCCCGCCTGTCGTGGGTCGGGGATCGCGGCGAGCAATCCGCGCGTGTAGGGATGGCACGGTGCGGCGAACAGATCAGCGACCAGCGCCTCTTCCATCACCTGCCCACCATACAGCACCATCACGCGGTCAGCGGTTTCCGCGATCACGCCAAGGTCATGGGTGACAAGGATAATCGCCATGCCGAGCCTGTCGCGCAATTCTTTTAGCAGTGCCAAAATCTGACGCTGGATTGTGACGTCGAGCGCTGTTGTCGGTTCGTCTGCGATCAGGATATCGGGATCACATGCGAGCGCGATTGCGATCATCACCCGCTGCCGCATCCCGCCGGAAAACTCGTGCGGGTAGCTGTCGATGCGGGTCCGCGCGGACGGGATACGCACCAGTTCGAACAATTCAACCGCGCGGTCGCGGGCTGCTTTTTTGCTAATCTTGCGGTGCTGCATCAACACCTCGACGATCTGGCGGCCAACGGTCATCGTCGGGTTCAGCGCCGACATCGGATCTTGGAAAACAACACCGATCTTTTCGCCGCGCACCGCCGTTAACTGCCGTTCGGACAGTTGCAACAGATCACGCCCCTCGAATTCCGCCACGCCAGAGGTGATATGACCGCCGCGCTTTAGCAGTTTGAGGATGCTCATGCAGGTGACAGATTTGCCCGACCCGCTTTCGCCGACAAGCCCTAGGATTTCGCCGCGCTGCAAGGTCAGATCAATGCCGCGCACGGCTTGTACGGTGCCACGGTCGGTGCGGTATTCGGTGCGCAGATCGCGCAGGGACAACACAGGTGCGGTCATGATGACAACCTCGGGTCCAATGCATCGCGCAGCCCGTCGCCCAAGAAGTTAAACGCCAGCATGGTCAGGCTGATCGCCACGGCGGGGAAGAATAGCTGGTGCGGATAGGCGCGCAGGGTTTCCACGGCTTCGGAGGTTAGTGTCCCCCAGCTGGCTTGTGGGGGTGTCACGCCAAGGCCGATAAAGCTCATGAAACTCTCGATGAAAATGGCCGACGGGATCAGCATAGTCAGCGTCACAAGGATCGGGCCAAAGGCATTCGGCAACAGGTGTTGAAACAGAATACGCGAGGTCGAGGCCCCCATGGTCCGCGCCGCGGCCACGTAATCCTGACTTTTCAACGTCAGGATTTGGCCGCGCACAACACGCGCCATATCAACCCAGTAGACCGTGCCGATTGCCAGCACGACGGAAAGCAGTCCGGACTGCAAAACCACCATCATCAAGATCACGTAAAGCGTAAGCGGAATGGTTGCCACGATCTCGACAAAACGCATCATCACGGCGTCAACGCGGCCGCCGATCAGGCCCGCAACACCGCCATAGATCACGCCTATCACGAAGTTCGCAAGCACGGCAGCGGCGGCAACAAGCAGTGAAATCCGCGCGCCGTACATTTGGCGCACCAGAACGTCGCGGCCCAATTGGTCGGTGCCAAAGGGGTTGCGTTTGTTCAAGGCTAACCCGCCTGCTTGGGCCACATCGCCGTCGATTGTTAGCTCTGCAGGGCGCTGACTGTAGTCCAAGACGACCTCGCGGTCATCGATGACCCAAGTGCTTTGGCGGTTTATCATATCGCGGTCATCTGGACGCAAAAGTGCGGTCAGTCCGCCTTTGTCGCTCACTTCGTACAGGTTCAGGTTGCTGGTGTTCACATGCACCAGCGTGTCGTCTGTGACCGTGTAAGGTCGATAGGTTGGCGGCAGATTTGACAGTTCTAGGTTCTGCTCGAAATAGCTGTAGGGCGACATCATCGGGCCGAAAATCGCGGCAAATATCAGCAGCACGATGAACACCAGACCTGCCATGGCGGGCCGATGCCGGAACAAACGCCCGCGCACACCAGCCCAAAAACCACGGGTGGCAGTTGATACAATCGGATCGCCAAGCTGCCCCGTTTGGGGATCAAGCGGTAACCACATTTCGGGGGCAATCGGAGGACGGGTCATTTGCGGTCTCCGTAAGAAATGCGCGGATCGAGCCAGAGGTACAGCAGATCAACGATCAAAATCATCAGCATCAGAAAAGCCGCATAAAAGATCGTGATGCCCATGATAGCGGTGTAGTCGCGGTTGGTGATCGACTGCACAAAATGCCGCCCGATCCCCGGAAGCGCGAAAATCTGTTCGATCACAAAACTGCCCGTCAAAAGGTTCGCCACGACAGGCCCCAGCACGGTCACAACAGGGATCAACGAATTGCGCAAACCGTGGCGCAGCATGACGGTATGGGCCGGAAGTCCCTTGGCGCGGGCGGTCATGATGTAGTCTTGGCCCATGGTTTCCAGCAGGCTGGAGCGCGTCAGACGCGCCACGAATGACATCCAGAACCCCGACAGTGCGAACACCGGCAGAATATATCCGCGCCAGTCATCTAACCCAAACGCAGGCGTCCAGCCGAGCCGTAGAGCAAAGATATACAGCGCCACCGTGGCGATCACATAGGACGGGACCGCGATGCCGAGACTTGCGATGAACATTGCCGCCGTATCAGGCCAACGCCCGCGATTAAGTGCTGCGACGATCCCCGCAGGCACGCCAAACGCCACCACGCAAATGATCGCCAGCAGCCCCGTTTGCGCCGTCACCGCCAGCCCGTCGGCGATCATGCTGTTGACGCTCACGCCCGGATATTTGAACGACGGCCCCAGATCGAGCGTCAGCACACCACCAAGATAATTCAGGTATTGCCGCCAGATCGGCTGGTCGAGACCGAACTTCGCGTTTAGGGCGGCTTCGATTTCGGGTGCGAGCATTTTTTCGGACACAAATGGTCCGCCCGGTACGGCGTGCATCAGTGCAAACGTCAGCGTAATTACCGCCAATAGCGTCACGAGCATCATTGCGACCCGCTGCACCAACCAGCCAATCGGAAGGCGGCTTGCGCTGCTCATGACGGTTGCTCTGCTGCGATATTCGGTCGGCTTTGAAATGTGGGACCGTTGCCGAGCCAGAACAAAACAGCATCTTCACCGTGTGGGTTCACGGCCTGATGCCGTAGATCGGATCGGAAGTGCAGCGTGTCACCGACGCCTAGATCATAGACCTGTCCGTCGATTGTGAACTGCACGCGCCCTGCCCTGACTTCGACGAATTCTTCGCCAAAGTGCTGATCGGTTTCGGTGGTAAAGCCCGCAGGCAAGGTGATCAGAAACGCCGAAAACGATGCGCCGACAAATTCGCCGTGCAGGCGCTCGTAGGTCATGCCGCCTTCGCGGACCCAGATTGTGTCGCGATCTTTGGCGCGGGTGGTCAGGCCACGGGCGTTCGGGATCGGAATGAAATGCCCCAAGTCTAGCGATAATGCCGCCGCCAATCGGTTCAGCGATCCCAACGATGGCGTTGCAATGTCGCGTTCGATCTGGCTCAGATATCCCACAGACAGATTTGCGCGAGTGCTGAGATCTTGCAGCGTATAATTGCGAGAGCGCCGCGCCGCCCGCAAAAGCGCACCCACTGCCGGGCGATCTGCATCTAACTTGAAATTGGCTTCAGGGGACACGCGGCTAGCTCCTGTATGACACAGGATCAGTCTATCTAAAAAATTTAGATATTTGCAATAAGTTTTATATCTGGCCCTGAAACGCTACGGACGTAGGCGTTGCTTGCCCATCAATTGCCCAAAATTGTCGCGTTAATCCCCTGCTGCGTGCGCTTGGGAAAGATCGTCGCGCCAGTAGATGACGCTTGGCGATTCTTGGGTGAGGTTTGATTCTTGGTTTAACGTGTCGACCGCGCCGTCCGCGAGGCGGTGGCCATGGTTTGCCTCGCGGCATGATTTGCTCCTGACTGGTGCGCGTAAACTCGCTTTGAGTTGGCATACCGTCAAAGCATGTACAGGAAACTGCGGCTTTGTTTTTGGCTGCTTCACGCCACGCTTAGTCGTCCAGATCACCCTCATCGGGCGTGGTGTTCAGGTAGATGCGCCCGATTTTCTTCACAAATGGCAGATTGCAAAAGACCACAATGCCAGCCGCGATGAGCAACCTGTTAACTATGCTGACAGGCATTGGATCAACGTTGTCCGCATAGAGCGCTACGACCACGGTGATCACCACAAACCAGATACTCAGCGCGCGCAAGTGACGCAGGACGCCTTGTTTTGACATTGCCGACACGTTGCGCCCTCGCATGTTGATCTGTGCCGCCCATTAGTCAGCGGTGAGAGCAATCTGCAAGCCCTTCTCAAGCAGAGGCCCGCTGTGCGGACCTCTTGAAGAAGATGAAATACAGCACCGGTGCCGCGATCAAGGTCAGAACAGACGCAAACGCCAGACCGCCCATGATCGTGACGGCCATTGACTGGAAGAACGCATCGCTGATCAGGGGCAACATGCCAAGGATCGTTGTCGCCGCGGCCAAAAAGACGGGCCGCAGACGTGACGTTGACGCATTCACAATCGCATCGGCGAGCGGCAGTTCTGGCTGTGCGGCCCGCGTGAGGTCGATTTCCTCGATCAACACGATCCCGTTTTTGATCAACATCCCCGATAACGACAACAGACCAAGCAGCGCCGTAAAGGTGAATGGCAAGCCAGAGCCGAGCAACCCGAGGCTGACCCCATTGACCGCCATAGGCACCAAGAGCCAGATGATAATCGGCTGACGTAGCGCGTTGAACAGCAGCACAGAAATCAGCACCATCACGATAATACTGAACGGCAGCTGGCCAGCAAGCGAGGCTTGGGCGTCAGTCGAGCTTTCAAGTTCGCCGCCCCATTCCATGGAATATCCGTTCGGGATATCCATATCTTCGATGGTTTGGCGCACTTCAAGCAGCACTTCGGATGCGGTCATGTCGCGTGGGATATCCGCCCCGACAGTAATTACATCCGCACGATCCCGCCGTAGCAGCAGCGTGTCCTGCGGTTCAAAGACGAAACCGTCGGTGATTTGTTCCAGCGAGACAAAACCGCCACCGCTGTCTGAATAAATCACGTGATCGGTCAGCGCCAAATCAGCGTCGCGGGGCGCGCGGACGGTGATCGGGATTTGACGGTCCCCCTCGCGGAAGGTGCCTGACGCCAGCCCTTCGATTGCGAATTGCAATGTGTGGGTGATGTCGGACCGCGAGATACCGGCATCCTGTGCGCGGTCTTCGGAGTAGATCGGACGCAATACAAGTTCGCGTTCACGCCAGTCTTGGCGCGGGGTCAGGATGTTGTCGGACGCCGCACTGAGCCTTGCTATCGCTTCGTCCGCGAGATCGCGCAGAACCTCGTGGTCGTTGCCGGAAAAGCGGACTTCGATCGGTGCGCCGCCGCCGGGGCCAAAGGCCAGACGTTTGACGCGGAATTCACCTTGCGGCACGGCGTTCAGTGCATAAGCTTCGAGCGCGTTCATTTCGTCTTCAATCACGTCAAGCGAGCTGACGCGCACGATCAAATGACCATAGCCCGGATTTGGGTCTTCGCTGTTGTAGGTCAACATGAAACGGGATGCGCCCTGGCCGACGAAGGCAGTTGTCGTTGTGACTTCTTCACGCTTGGACAGCCAGCTTTCCAGCACCTGCATATCATCAGAGGTCTGGTGGACGGATGCGCCCTGCGGCAGTTTGTAATGGACAAAGTACAGCGGCGTGTTGCTGTCCGGAAAGAACTGCTGCTTGATCTGGCCAAACATCATAAAGCAAACGGCAGTCGTCGCGATCAAGGCGGCCACAACCACCCAGCGCAGTTTGATGCACGCCCGCAGAACGGCAGCATAGGCGCGGAACAATCCACCGTCATATCCGCCGCTGTGTGATCCGTCGCCTTGTTTGAACAGGAAATGTCCCAAGAGCGGTGTGGCAGTGATCGCCAACACCCACGACAGAAGCAGTGAAATCGCGATCACGGCAAACAACGAGAACAGAAATTCGCCCGTCGCATCAGGGCTGAGGCCGATACCGGCAAAGGCCATGATCCCGATAACCGTCGCACCGAGTAGCGGGATTTGCGTTTTGCTGGCAGCTTCAGTGGCGGCATCGCGCGAATTGCGTCCACCTTGCATGGAAATCTGCATGCCTTCGGCCACAACAATCGCATTATCGACGAGCATCCCCATCGCGATGATCAAGGCACCCAGCGAAATCCGCTCCATCTCGATAGAGCCCAGCGCCATGAAAAACAGCGTGCCCAGAACCGTCAGAAACAGCGTCGAGCCCACGACGATTGACGCACGCCAGCCCATGAAGACCGCAAGCACAACAACAACGATGACTACAGACATCGCGAGGTTCACCAGAAATGCGTTAGAGGCTTCTTCGACAACGGTGTGTTGCTGATAGATCGGTTCGATTGAGATACCCAACGGGATATCCATACGCAGCGTATTGAGGTGCGCATCGACGCGTTTGCCGACTTCAACGATGTTTTCGGTGGCGATGCCCGCGACGCCAAGTGTGAAAGCTTCGGTGCCGTTGTGGCGCACGATCAGGCTCGGATTTGCTTCGCGGCCACGGTAGACGTCTGCGAAGTTGGACAGATTCACGACTTCGCCACCCACACCAATGGACAAGGCAGCGATTTCGGACACGCTATCGGACCCATAAGGACGCTGGACGATTGTACGCCCTACGGTCGACTGGATTTCACCGCCGTCGACCATCTCATTGGCACCGGAAATAGCGCCTTGGATGGCTGCGGGCGGGATACCCATGTTGTTGATTAACGCAAGATCGGGTTCGATGTAGATCACTTCGTTCGGCACACCCGACAAGGCCACATCAGACACACCGTCCACACGCAGCAGTTCGCGGCGCAGGTACGTCGAGAGTTCATTGATCTCGGCGTCAGAATATCCGGGCGCTGTGACGGCATAGTACATGCCATATACGTCACCGAAGTTATCGTTCACAAAAGGCTCGGACGTCCCGCTGGGCATTTGTGCGTCGCCCACACGGTCGCGCAGGCTCGTCCAAATCTCTGGCAATTCGGTCCCGTCGTATTGGTCGCGCATGTTGACGGTGATCCATGACAATCCGGGCTGGTTCATGGTCTGGATGTCTTTGACCTCGCCCATCTTTTGAATCTCGGATTCAATCGGCTCGGAGACTTCAAGAGCGACCTCTTCCGCAGAGGCACCCGGATATTGTGTCACGATGATTGCGGTCTTGATGGTGAAGGCGGGATCTTCCAAGCGGCCCAGCGCGTTGAAGCCCCATAAGCCCCCCAAGAGGCAAATCAGCATGACGATCCAAGTATAGATCGGGCGGTCGATTGAAACGCGAGCGATATCCATGGTCAGTCTCAGTCCCCGAAGCCGGTAAAGCGGCGCACTGTTTCGCCATCGGTCAGTCTACTTGCGCCAATCACGACGATCTGTTGACCGGTCACTAGCCCTGCTGTGATCTCGACCTCACCGCTGTTAGAGGGCTGTACCTCTACGGCGGTTTTTTGAACCGTGCCTTCATACTCGTCCGTGGCTGTGTAAACCATGACGCTGGTGGTGTTATCGTTTTCGATCACTACGGCAGAGGCTGGCACCTCGATATGGGCGACACCTATGTCTACCAGCGCCGTGACCTTGGCGGATGAGCCTGGAAGAACGTCCAAGCCCTCCTGTGGGTCCATCCCCAGTGTGATGGTATAGGTTTGGCCAACTTGCTCTGTCTCGGCGTTGTATTCTCTGATCTCTAGCGGGTACAGTTTTTCGTCAAACGGGAATTCCGCCATGAACGTCGGGTCGATGTATTGCCCTGCACGTTGGAACAGCTGTTCAGGCACGTCGATCTCGATCCGCAGGTCAGACATATCGAGCAGGCGCACAACAGGCGTGCCCGCAGCAACGGTGGAAAAGTTCGGTTCAAGACGCGCGGCGACAATCGCGTCAAATGGCGCATGCAGCGTGGCATTGGTCAGCTCGCGTTCCGCATTTCTGACAGCAATCTCACTCAGCTCAAGTTGTGTCTGCGCATCCAGCAAGTTGCTTTCGGCGACAGAGCTACCAAGAAGCTGTTGAAAACGGCTGGCTGTCCGTGCGGCTTGGGTTTGCTGCGCGGTGGCTTCTTCGAGCGCCAATTCGAACGGTTGCTGGTCCATCATAGCGACCATGTCCCCCGCAGACATAAAAGCGCCCTCTTCTACCGGAAGCTCGACAATCTGCCCGCCCACTTGGAACGCGAGGTCCAGGGTTTCACGCGCTACCACACGGCCAAAGAAAACGCGGCGTTCTTCGCCACTACCCGACGTGACCGCTTCGATCTTAACAATCGGGGTCTGTGCCTGTGCAGCGAGCGGCATCACGGCCATAGACATGAGCGTGGCAATCCTGATCAGCTTTGTCACCGGCGTCTCCTTAATTCGAATCCAGATATACGATGGACCTGACTTGCGCCCGCCTCAGCCAAAGTTCAAGCCTTACCCAACGGCTTTGCAGACACGCCGACATCGTTGCCGCCCTTTAAGTCCGCAAAAGTGGCGATCTTGTGGTCCACACGCCCCCCGCCATTTCCCCTGCTCACATTTTTTCCAAAATCTGCGACGGAAACAGAACCGCCCCAAGTATAACCCCTGATCCCGAGACAAATGGGGTCACATAGAAACATGAGGCAACAATGATCACTTCATTCTCCAAAAACCTGACACTTGGCATCACACTGGCCGCTGTTCTTGTCCCACTGGCAGCATCCGCACAGGACCGCCAACGTCCCGCGCCACCGACCGCAGAAATCGCGACCGCACTTGGCGTGAGCGAGACCACATTGGCGACCTGCATGCCCCGCCCAGAAAGAGGCGAACGCCCTGCCAATGGTGAACGCCCAGCCGAAGGCACACGCCCAGCGCGTCCGGACGCCGCAGCGATTGCCACATGCCTACAAGCGGAAAACCCTAGCCTGACCGAGCAGACTGTCGCTGACACGCTGAAGTCTTTCGCACCAGAACGGCCTTCGCGCTAAACCCTAGCGCGGGGTTCTGCCCCGCGCCTTACACCAGAGCCGAAGGCGCAGACGATGTCCCCTACACCAAACACTCCTTTCAAACTGAGCAGACGGCACGTGTTGCTTGGTTTGACCGCGAGCACGATCCTGTCCGCCTGCGCCGAAACCTCTGACGAATTGATCACGCTGCAATCGACCCGCGAGAAAACCGATCCCCTTGGCATTCTACGGTTTTCCGCAAATGCAGACGCGACCATATGGGCGCGGCACCTTGATGTGTCGCGCCTTACGAACAAACCCCAGATATTGGCCCTATCGGGTGGCGGTGAAGATGGCGCGTTTGGCGCAGGTGCGCTGGCGGGTTGGTCCCAAACAGGCAGCAGGCCGGACTTTGACATTGTGACGGGTGTCTCGACAGGCGCGTTGATCGCGCCGATGGCTTTTGTCGGCGTAGAGGGTGACAATGCGTTGCTGCATATGTTCCTCGATAACGGTGCTGACGATATTATGCGGTTCCGCTGGCTATCAGCTGCGACCAGTGACGGGATATACGACACCACCCCACTGGCCGAGTTGATCGCGCTCTATACCCCTGACAGCTTCCTTGAGGCCGTCGCCGCAAAGCATGACGCGGGCGGCAGGATGTTCGTGGTCACAGCGAACCTCAGCACATCGGACGCAGTCGTGTGGAACATGGGCGCAATCGCCAAGGCCAAGCAATACGATCTGTTCCGCACCGTGATCCGCGCATCAGGCGCATTGCCCGGTATGTTCTCGCCTGTGAAAATTAACTTTTCTGCGGATGGATTAGACTTTGCCGAGACACACGTGGATGGTGGCGTTCAGATGCAGGTTCTCGCCACACCACCCGCCGCCTTTGCGGTTCAGTCCGATGCAGCACGCGGTGGCAGCGCCTATGTGATCGTGAACAATACGCTTGACCCCGCCCCGCAAGTCAGTTCCGACACCGTACTGGGCATATCCCAACAAGCGATGACGGCCATGGTCCGATCCAGTGCCGCGTCCTCTATCAACACCGCACGTCTGCTGGCCCATGACCATGGTCTTAACTTTGCAGTTACTAGCGTGAGCCCAGACAGTGGTGTGGTCTACGACCCCAGCGACCGTTTCTCATCGACCTATATGGCCGCGCTCTATGAACACGGGTTTGAACGCGCGACATCAGGCGCATTGTGGGAGGCGTAGTCTTACGCCCCCACAGCATCATCACGGCAATGGAATAAACTCGTCGCGATCATCCACGGGCAGCTCAAAGCGTCCCTCGCCCCACCGTCCCGCGCGCCAGTCTTCCTTGGCGGCTGCGATCTTGTCCTTGCTTGACGCGACAAAGTTCCACCACACATGGCGCGGCCCGTTCAGCGTCGCACCGCCCAGCGCCATCATCCGCGCACCTTGCGGACCTGCGACGACGGTGATCTTGTCACCGGGGCGGAACACCATCATCTGACCTGCCGTGAAGTCTTGGCCCGCGATCGCCACTGAGCCCTGTGTGATATAAAGCCCGCGATCCTCGTGATCGTCCGGCAAGGGCATCCGCGCACCTGCGTCCAACACCACATCCAGATAGAACGTCTCTGAAAACATGGTCGCTGGGGCCGTTTCACCATAGGCCGTGCCAAGGATCAGTTTCGCCTTGATACCTTCCGCTTCGATCTCGGGCAGTGCCTCTTTGCCGTGGTGTTCAAAAATCGGGTCCATGTCTTCGCGGTCTTCGGGCAACGCCAACCACGTCTGGATACCGAACAAGGAATGTGGCCCGCTGCGCCCCTGTTCCGATGTGCGTTCCGAATGGGTCACACCTTTGCCCGCCACCATCCAGTTCAGCGCACCGGGGCGAATGATCTGATCGGTGCCGATGCTATCGCGATGATGAAAATCGCCCTGATACAGATAGGTCACCGTCCCAAGCCCGATATGTGGATGCGGGCGCACGTCGATACCCTGCCCTGTCAGAAACTCGGCAGGTCCAGCCTGATCAAAGAAAATAAACGGTCCGACCATTTGCCGTTTCGGTGCAGGCAAGGCGCGTTTGACTTCAAATCCGCCGATGTCACGTGCACGCGGGATGATGACTGTTTCGATTGCATCGACGCCGATTTCGTCGGGGCAGCCGGGGGCCAGTGTGGGGTTCCAACTCATCGCAATCTCCTTTCAGGTTAGGTAGATTGTGACGCATCGCACCCATAGCTGTAAACGAAAAGCAGGTCTGCATCGACGAACATAGTCTTCGCGCAACCATAGCTTGATTATCGCTCACAACCCCAAGTATGCTAGTATACAACATTCAGCTAGACGCAGACAGGACACCCCCCAGATATGAAGCAAACTTGGCGCTGGTTCGGACCGCATGACACGATCTCAACGGCCGATATGCGCCAATGTGGCGTCGAAGGCGTCGTGTCCGCGCTGCACCATATCCAACCGGGTGCCGTGTGGTCGCAAAACGAGGTCAAGAAACGGCAAGCGCAGATCAGCACCCTGCCCAACGGGACACCATCAGGGCTTGCGTGGGATGTGGTCGAAAGCTTGCCAGTCTCAGAGACGATCAAGACCAAAGGGCCTGACTACACCATCCATATCGCCAACTACATTGAAAGCCTGCGCAATCTGGCGGCCTGCGGGATCGAAGTGCTTTGCTACAATTTTATGCCGATTTTGGATTGGACACGCACCGATCTGCACCGAGCGATGGATCATGGCGGCACGGCTATGTCCTTTAATCTGATCGATTTTGTTGCTTTTGATGTTCATATTTTAGAGCGCGGCTCTGCGTCTGATGACTACAGCGCTGACACGCTTGCCCAAGCGGCCGAACGGTTCGCGGGCTTGGATACGGCTGCGCGCAAGCAATTACAGAACAACATCATCGCAGGGCTGCCCGGTGCCAATGACGCGTGGAGCTTGCACGAGGTCCGCGACAACCTAGCCACTTACGCCAATATCGACGCGGCAAAGCTGTTCAGCAACATGATCGACTTTCTGGCGCAGGTCGCCCCCGTCGCCCAAGAGGTAGGTATCCGTATGTGTTGCCACCCTGACGATCCGCCCTTTCCGCTGCTTGGCCTACCACGGATCATGTCCACCCAAGCCGACTACACACGCTTGATCGCTGACGTTGATCTGGACGCGAACGGCATCACGTTCTGCACCGGATCGCTGGGCGTTGATCCTGATTTCGACGGCCCGCAGTTTATCCGCGACCTTGGGCACCGCATCCACTTTGCCCATTTGCGCAACACAAAGCGCGAGACGCCGGAGGACGGCAAACGTACCAGTTTTCACGAAGCCCCGCATCTTGGCGGTGACACCAATATGGTCGCGGTGATGCGCGCCCTACTGGAGGAAGAAGCAAAGCGTCGTGCATCAGGTCGCACAGATCACAGCATCCCGATGCGCCCCGATCATGGTCAAAACATTCTGGACGACCTCACACGCGACAGCATGCCGGGCTACCCGCTGATTGGGCGTATGCGCGGGCTTGCGGAATTGCGCGGCATTATGGCGGCGCTTTTGGATGCGTGACGGCGAGTGCGGGAAAACACGCGGACTGCTCTGCTGAAAAGCGCTGTCGCTGATTTCTGCGGGGCGCCTGCAAAGCAGTCTTTCCTTCACGCGGGCGCTATCCTAACATCATTGCCAGCACATAGCGCAGACATAACAGGAGTTCGCACCATGACCGATTTTCCAGTGATTGAAACAGGCGAAAACGTCACACGCCAAGTGCTCGCGGACCATCCCGATTTGATGCTTGTGGCATTTGGTTTTGGCAAAACGGGCGCAGAAGGTGCGTTGCATAACCACCCGCACGTCCAATCTACATTCGTCGAAAGCGGTCGGTTCCGCTTCACTATTGATGGCGTCGAGTCCGAAGTCGGGCCGGGCGACACATTGATCGTCCCGTCCAACGCGGTGCATGGCTGTGTTTGCCTAGAGCCCGGCCGCTTGGTGGATTGCTTCACCCCGCGCCGCGACGATTTCCTCTGATCCAGCAGCCACAAACGAAACCGCCCCAAAATCCGATTGGACCTTGGGGCGGATCACGATGTCACAAGATGCTGCGACTTAGCTGAACAGCATGCCGCCGTTGATGTCGATGTTCGTGCCCGTCATGAACGCGCTGTCATCACATGCAAGGAACAGAACCAAGTTCGCGATGTCGTCAGGCAGACCCTGACGGCGCACTGGTGCGGATGCTTCCAGACCGCGACGTGCGGCGTCTGGTGTGTGTACGTTGTGGAAATCCGTGTCGATCATGCCCGGGCAGATCGCATTCACGCGTGTTTTTGGACCCAATTCTTTGGCCAAACCACGTGTCATTGTCATCACCGCACCTTTAGAAGACGCATAAGCCACGGAACCTGGCCCACCGCCGTCACGACCCGCTTGGCTGGCAAGGTTCACGATCGTGCTGTTCTCGCTCATGTGCGGCAAGCAGGCTTTGATCATCAAGAAGATGCTTTTCAGGTTCAGGTCCATGACCGCATCCCAGTGGGACACTTCCATTTCGGCAAATGTCTTGCGTGCGATTAGCCCGCCTGTGTTGTTCACCAACACGTCTACGCCGCCAAATTCCGCAACAGTCTTTTCAACCAGCGCGTTGACGCCAGCCTCGGATGACAGATCGCCTTGCAACGCGAACGCTTTACCGCCAGCGGCAGTGATCTCTGCAACAGCTTCGTCAGCGCCCTTGCTGGACGAGAAGTAGTTGATCGCGACGTTTGCGCCTTGAGCTGCCAGCATTTTCACGCAAGCCAAACCAATATCGCGTCCGCCACCAGTGACGATCACTGTTTTACCTTCAAGTTTCATAAATCGTTTCCTTCTTTGTGTATTTACGTATCGCGCAGACTACCGGCCCACGTCGAATGTCTTTGGCACGACGACCCGAAAGCTGCGGTCGTCGGAATCTGTGAAGTAGAGATCGCAGTCGTAGCCTTGATCGTCTAAAAAGCTGAAAATCCGCTTAGGGTCTTTCAACGAATAAGGCACGAGCAATGTCGCGATCCGGTGCCGAATGGCCTTTGGGAATTTGGCATGCAGGCACGTGCTGACGGGTAGCCCTTCGATCTCGGAGGGGTCCACATCTGGAAATCCGGTTTCTTGCGTTAATGCAGGTGCCCCCGCTTCGGACCATAGAAACTGCCCATAGAAGCCGGCCTTTTCGCCTGTGTAACGGAACGTCGCATCGCCCAAATGCATCGGCGCATTGGCGTGCAGCAACCAGTCGATTTCAACGGGTTCGGACGCATCAATGCTATCGACCATCACAAAGTAGCTGTCATTCACGAAATAAACGTCGCGTTTCACAGATGTGACCTCAGGCGACAGCGATTGATACGCCTCGGTTGCATCCCCTTGGATATACACGTGATCTTCGCGTTGTTCGCATTCGGTGATCTGGCCCTTGGAGCGCATCGCCTGCACTTTGTCCTTGCCTGCGTATTGGCCTTTGCCATTGATCAGGATCGCGTTCTTGGAATGTGTCTGACGCCGCCAATTCTGGTGCATCGTCGAGTTAAACGCGACGTAGTGGCCAGATTGAATAGCGAGGTCTTCGCCAAAGCCCGCTAAGCAGAACGCATTCTGGTCGCCGTGACTGTGGCTGATTGATCCATATGGCGATGACTTCATGACGAATTGGATGTGCTCGTCAGGGTCTTGCATCTTGTGCTGGATCGCGACCCAGCCGATGCCTTTGAACCAGCGTAATTGATCGTCAGCGGCAGGTGGCACGGCCTCGATAATCGGGAAATCGGTTTGGTACGCCATTTCGTCGAAATTAAAGTCCCACCAACCCCAGTTATAGAACAGCTTTTCCGTGCCCGGATTGGTGCGTTTGATCTCGTCGTAATACCACTGATACGCGCCGTTGCCCGTCACACCTGCATACTGGCGCAGGTTAAAGCCGATCTTGACCGCAGGCAGATCGCCCATGGTGCTGTCATCGCCAAAAGTGGCGCGGCGCGTGTCTGGCGATTTTGTATAAAGCGGGAAGTCACCGGTTTTCTGGAAGAATGGCCGCTGGTACAGATCAATCCCTGTGTAGCCTTTCAACAAATTCGCCGCATCAATCAGATAGGCCATGCCGGTCATCCAATAGTGCGGACCCTCGGCCCAGCCGCCGTCTTTGTCTCCCCAAGGGGAATAGACGGTGAACAGGAATTCGACAGAGTAGTTCAACCAGTCTTCGGCCTCTTCCGCGTCATCAAGCAGTGCGATTGACGCAGGTATCAGCACCGCTGACACCGCACGTACAGCGTGGCTATCAAACGGGAATAATTGGATATTTGCGTGTTTGATCAAGTGATCCGCCGTTTCACGGGTCCGCGCGAGCAAGGCTGCGCGCACGGTTGCCCGCTCGTCCTCGTCCATCTCATTATACAGCCAGTCATAGCCCCACGCGAGTGCGACATTCACGCGGAACGCCCATTCATCGGTGTAGCTGCGCGACGTGGTGCCTGTCGGATTCCAAGCTGCGGCAGACAGCAACCATTCTTTGGCACGGGCCAGCATCGCGGCGTCTTGGGTGACTTGGCCGCCAACCGCTAAGTGGCGGATCGCATAAAGCAATTCCTGACAGTCGATATACGTCTGACGCCACACCGACGCGACGCGCTGGTGGTTCGGATAACCCGCAGGTTCAGGCATGATGTCGCGGTCCATCCACGGCAGCACAGATTCCTTAAAGAAATGCGACCACGTGCAATGGTCGGCGTTCTCGGCCACATCCTTGCGGAATTGTGCCAAGCGGTCACCAGTGAGCCACATACGCGGGTGGGAACGCGGAGCGTCCTTAAATCGCGTAACGCGGGAGGAAAGCGGCGTCTCTGGCAACCCCTCGGCGACGGTGAAAGCGCGGTTCGAACTCCATGTCGACGCGGCCTCCCCCGTGTTGGGATCACATACGGCGTAGGACCAGACATAATCGCCCGCAGGCAATGTTACGTCCGGTGTGAAAAAGTTGAGGGTGATATGCGCAAACTTATGCGTGGCCTTGGCCGGATATTTCGCATCTGTTGATACGCGCAGCACATAGGTCGCTTCGTCCTCAAGTTCCGGCAACCACGTGAAACGCGGCGGGTTCTCAGAGACGGCAGCACCATCTTGCGGGCCGTATTGTATGGTCAGACGACCTGTTTTTGGTTCATCAAGATGTGCAGCAGACGCAGACATTCTATTACTCTCGTGTTTAGATCTACAATACGGTGCGGGCCATATGCGGCCCGCACCAATTTCGCAGTTTGGACTTAGTTATACTGACGCTCGTAGGCGGTGTTCATCACCTCAAGAACGTCCTGTAACCCCATGTCCTGCAACGTTTGTTGGTAACCTTCCCAGTCAGCCATCACGTCACCATTGCCCAAGATCCAGCCTTGCTGGCGCTCAAGCATATAGTCACGAATCGACGGCCAGCTGCGGTCATAAACGCGCTGCTCATCGGCTGTGAAAGACACGCCTAGGAAATCAGGGATCAGGTAATCGCCTGTTTCATACAGCTCGATGCCTTCCAACGCGTATTGGTTAGACCACTGCTTTTCATACTCGTAGTCCTGAAAGTAACCACGGGCCTGAAGTTGCGAGCCGACTTGATACAGCTGGTTGTTCACCGGCTCGCCATTGGTCAGGAATTCCTCGGTGAACTGCGGTTTGCCGTCAACCATCGTGTATTGCTCACCCTCGACGCCAAAGTTAGCCAAGCGACGGCCCTCTTCGGTGAACCAGAAGTCGAAATACTTGATCGTTTCGACAGGATGCTCGTTCGTGACACCAATCGCCCAACCGTCAGGTTTGATCGGGATGCGACGGTGTTCTTCCATACGCACGCCAGATGGTGACGCTGGTGGCAACATCGCTTCGAAACGGAAGCCTTCAACGGTGTCTGCAAGCGACTCGTTATAGCCCGCAGTTGATGCGAACCAATCGTGGGTCATGCCGCCGATGTCTTCAGACAACAGATATTCACGTGACGATGACCCGCGTGTAAAGATTTCCGCGTCGATCAGGCCCTCGTCGTACCAGCGTGCAAGTCCTGCAATCCCGTCACGATAGCCTTCGCCCGCGTAGGGGTGGTCAACATTGCCTTCGGCGTTGATGTAGAAATCGTGGTAGGTGTCGGACCCCGTAGAGCGGCCATCCCACAATGTGACAAGGCGGATCAGCTCTGGCCATTGGCGGGCAAAGTACGGCACTTCGTCCGCGACGCCATTCCCGTTGGGATCGTCGTTTTTGAAAGCGCGCAGCACGGCTTCGACTTCTTCCAGCGTCTCGGGCACTTCGAGACCCAGATTTTCCAGCCAGTCGTAGCGGATAAAGTAGCCGCGACCGTATTTGCCGTCTGGCAGATATGGCACGTAGTACATGTTGCCATCAGCCGCGGAAATCGCGTTCGCGATCTCTGGACGGTCAGCATAGAACGCGGCCAAGTTTGGTGCGTGTTCTGCGATCAAATCGTCCAAAGGCAGGAATGCGCCTTCTGGGCCGTATTGGTTCACGAAATCCTTGAGACGGCTAGAGCCTACAATGTCAGGGATTTCGCCTGTTGCGAGCATCAGGTTCAACGCTTCGGTCTTGCCGTCGTTTTCAGACGTCCGTGTGTTTGCACCCACGGTTGTGTCGCGCAGGCTGATGCCTGTCAGTTCGCTTGCAATTTTCTCAACTGGCCATGTTTCGTCATAGCGCGGGTAACGCGCATGGTTCATTTGAATGGACAGCTCTAACGGTTCGTCGACGATCATCAGGTGGCCATCGGCAAACGCCGTGCCGCCTAGCGATGTTCCGGCCAGTAACGCCGCTGATAGTGTTAGTCGTTGCATAGTTTCCTCCCTTATGCAGTCGTTCATGTAATCTGATGCGCTGATCGCTCGCGCTTATTCTTTGACCCCTCCCAGCAGGATCCCTTTTTCAAAGTACTTCTGGATGAACGGGTAGATGATCAGGACAGGGACAATCGAGCAGACGATAATCGCGGCTGATACGGTCTCGACCGAATAGCTTGCGTTAACCAATGTTGCGGTGAACTGCTGGTCATCGGACAACGTGACGATGGTGTGACGCAGGAAAACCTGTAGCGGGATTTTGTCTTCGTCTTGCAGCAAAACCATCGCCCAGAAGAAGCCGTTCCAGCGCGACACAATGCAGAACAGCGCCACCGTCGCAATCGCAGGCTTTGCGAGCGGCATGTAGACCTTAACCAAGACCTGGAAATCATTGGCCCCATCCATGCGGGCGGCTTCTTCAAACGAGCTAGGCACGCCTTCAAAGAAGTTACGTAGCAAGATCAGGTTAAAGCCGTTCACCGCAAAACCGATGATGATCCCGAAATAGCTGTCCAACAGGCCCAGATCACGCATGTTCAAGAAGAACGGGATCAGACCCGCGTTGAACCACATGGTAAACGCCACCAGCAAGTTCCAGAACCTGCGACCATAGATTTGTGGCCGTGACAGTGCATAGGCACCGGGGATCAGGAACAGCAGGCTCATGATTGTGCCACCGATGGTGTAGATGAACGTGTTGCCGTAGCTGACCCAGAACATCCGTTCAGACAGGATGTACTTATAGGCCTCAAGCGTGGTCTCGATTGGTGTCAGGATCACGTTGCCGGCGCGGGCTTCAAAGCCCGAACTAAACGACAGCGACGCGATATAGATGAATGGATACAGCGTCGAAATCGTAAAGATCCCAATCAGTACCATGTTAACGATCACAAAGATCCGGTCGTTGCGCGAATAGAGTTTCATATTAGCCATGTGCGTGTCCCCCTACCACAATGATGTGCGCGAATAGCGCTTGGAGATCGAGTTGGCGGTCATCACGAGAACGAATGCAATAACAGCGTTGAACAGACCCGCAGCGGCGGCAAAATCGTATTGCCCGCTTTGCAAGCCCTGCCGGTAGATGAAGGTGTTCACCACATCAGCCGTCTCGTAGGTCGCAGGTTGATACAGCAGGATGATCATCTCAAAACTGACCTCAAGCATGTTCCCGATCCGGATAATCAACATGATGATGATCGTCGGCATGATCGACGGTACGGTGATTTTCCACATCATCTGCCACCGGCTGGCCCCGTCCACCACGGCACTCTCGTACAATGTTGGCGACACGCCAGAGATCGCGGCGATAAAGACGATGGATTGGAAGCCCGCCTCCTGCCAAATCGTCGTCCCGATAAAGATCGGTCGGAACCATTCGGGTTTGGTCAGGAAGTAAATCGGATCAACGTCCAACCAGCTTAGGATCGTATTCACGATACCCGCCGAAGGTGAAAACGCCGTGATCACAATCCCCGCGATAATCACCGACGAGATAAAGTGCGGTAGATACACGATGGTTTGCGCAGTTTTCTTGAAGGTCTGGTTTAAGATTTCGTTGAACATCAGTGCCAAAAGGATCGGCACGGGAAAGCCGATAATCAGGCTCATCATAGAGATATAGATCGTGTTTTTCAGCGCCCGCAAGAACTGTTCGCTGGCGAATAGCGTTTCAAAGTGCTCGAAACCGATCCACGGACTGGCGGCGACACCTCTGAAAATACTGTAGTCTTTGAACGCAATCTGAAGCCCGTACATCGGCTTGTAGAGAAACAACAACAGCCAGATGACTGTCGGTGCCAGCATCAGATAGATTTGCCATTCACGCTTGAGGTGATCGACAATGCGCTGGCTGACAGGGCGCTTGTTTACGTAAGGGGTGACGGCGGGTTTTGGGGTGACGGCGTCGCTCATGCGACACGCAATTGGCCAGACAAGGCCACACCCGTTTCAGCGTCAAACACTTTGACCAATGCAGGATCAGCGGTAAAGCCGTTGACCGCGTTCAATTGGTCCATGTTGCCCAGCGTTTCCGTGCGGATCACGAAGGGCTCGCCGCCAATCGTGGTGTGCAACAGCGCCTCAGAGCCCAGTGTTTCAACCAGTTCCAGCGTACATGACACGCTGCCTTCGACCGCTTTGGTCTGCGGCGTTGCATATTCAGGGCGGATGCCCACGATGACCTTGCGGCCAACCGCGTTCTGCAAACCCGGCAACGGCGGCAATGTGAATTGTTGACCCGCAAATTCCGCAATCGGAGCCGCGTCGCCGCCGCTAATCACTGCTTGGATTTGATTCATTGGCGGTGCGCCCAAGAAGCCCGCGACAAACGCGTTCACTGGGTTCAAGAACAGCTCCATCGGGCTGCCGACTTGCTCGATACGCCCGTCGTTCATCACAACAATCCGGTCAGCCAGTGTCATCGCTTCGACCTGATCGTGGGTCACATAGATGCTGGTCACGCCAAGGCGTTGATGAAGGCGTTTAATCTCGGCACGCATCTGCGTGCGCAGCTTGGCGTCGAGGTTGGACAGTGGTTCGTCAAACAAGAACACCTTGGGTCTACGTACAATTGCACGGCCCATCGCCACCCGTTGGCGTTGACCACCGGACAGATCAGCGGGGCGACGTTCAAGGTAATTCTCAAGGCCCAGAATGCCTGCGACATCCTTGATCGCTTTTTCGATATTTTCCTTGCTCTCCTTACGGATACGCAAACCAAAAGCGATGTTTTCAGCGACATCAAGGTGCGGATAAAGCGCGTAGTTCTGAAACACCATCGCGACATCGCGATCTTTGGGTGCGATCCGGTTCACGACTTTACCGTCAATCGTCAGTGTGCCGTCAGAGATTTCCTCTAGACCCGCGACCATCCGCAATGTCGTCGATTTGCCGCAGCCCGAGGGGCCTACTAACACAACAAACTCTTTTTCTTTAACTTCCAAATCAATGCCATGAACGACCTGAACGGCCCCATAGGCTTTGACGATACTCTCTAGCTTAACCCCAGACATAGACCCCCCCTACTGCGCAAAAGCGCGATCTAAACACTAAATGTGCCGAAAGCGGGTAGATTCGCTTTCGGTTAATCTGGTATACCAGTTGGGATACTGGAATACTAGTATTGATTTATTGTTTTGGTTGAATTCAACTGTTGCAATATTTCCCAAAGTTCACAACGAAAATTATGAGCCCACCCTGAATATTGCCGAACACCAATGCGTCGACCCTTCGGAAATATACGAAACAAAAGACGCTACGCTTACGCAACAAAACTACAATTAACTATCAAATTCACATGATTACACGCCGAACTTCATCCATAGGTTGTCGACGCATTCACGCACTTGGCGTCGCCAGAACAGCATCCAGCGCACAGTCGCCTAACTGGTCATTTCGACCAAGACCGTTTAAAGAATGCCCAAATTCGGAGACCAAAAATGACAAACATAACCCAGAGTAAAGACCGCCGCACAAGCGTCGATGTCGTTTTTGACCATCTCTACGACGAGATTTCGTCTCTCAATCTGCTGCCCGGCGATAAAATTTCCGAAGCAGAAATTGCCGCCCGATTTGGGGTGTCACGCCAACCGGTACGCGACGCTTTCAGTCGTTTGGAAAATCTGGATCTGCTTTTGATCCGTCCGCAACGTGCCACCGAGGTCAAACGTTTTTCGTCCCGCGAGATCACCAAGTCCCGCTTTGTCCGCGCCGCCGTTGAATCCGAAGTGCTGCGCCGTGCCGCTGCCGAATGTGACGCGATTGGTGCCGCCCAGTTGGAGGCAAATCTGCTGCTGCAAACTGCAGTCACCGAGGCCCGCCAATACGACAAATTCGGCGATTTGGACTATCAGTTTCACCAAACGCTTTGTGAAATCGGCAAGGTCGATTTTGCCTTCGAGATTATCAAACAAGAAAAAGCAAACGTCGACCGTCTGTGCATGTTGAGCTTGTCCAAAGAGGACCGGATGGCGATGCTCTTGGCAGATCACAAGGCGATCAAAGACTGCGTCTGCAATCACGATGCCGAAGGCGCTGTCGCGGCAGGTATGCTGCACCTGTCACGTCTTGACGCGACAATCGAGGCCATTTCGGAAGCCAACGCCGACTACTTTGACCCATAGGATCAAGCGGTTAGCTGTCGATGACTTGGGCGGTTTTCCAACCACCTTTGAATATACGCAAGTGGAACGACGGGAATTTGAACAGCTCTTCGACTAAGACGAGCGAAAAAACCCAGCCCACGGACAAGTCGAGATAAACCACGAACAATAGCGTCAGCGGCACCTTGCAGGCCCATTGTCCGGCCACAAAAACATTCATCACGTATAACGTGTCGCCCGCCGCCCGTAAGGTCTGGCCGCAGATCGCGTTGGACCCTTTTGGAAACGGCAGCACCAGCAGCACTGGTAGGAACATCCACAATGCGGCTGTCGTCTCGGCCTGTAGGTCACTGTAAATCCAACCGGAACATAGGATCACGATCAAATAGGTCAGCGACACCAAGCCCGCCGCGACAAATGTCCCGCGCCATGCCCGCCGCAAAAACACGTCCAGACTGGCCGCATCCAACTGGCGTCCCAACAATTGCGCCGCCGTGATCCCCGTCGCTTGCGCCCACGCCATGCCAAACGTCCCCGCCGTCTGCACCCATGGCAATATCAGCGTCATGGCAGCAAATTCATTCACCGACATTTTCGCGTAGATCAACGTGCAGACCTGCGTACCGATTGTCATGCTGATGAACGTGCCCGCGATCGGCAATGCAAACACCCAATGCCTGCGCAGCGCGGTCCAGAAATTGTCGCGCGACCAGCCAGACGCGGTAAAGACGTCATAATCGTCGCGGTACGCCCGCCACGCCATATACGCGACCCGCGCCAGCGACGACACCGCACTGCCCCACGCGGCGCCTGCCACGCCCAATTCGGGAAAGCCGTACAAGCCATGGATCAACACATAGCTTAACGCGATATTAACGGGCACGGCGATCAGGTAGCTGAGGAACGGCACTTTGGTTTTGCCGCAACCGTTGAAATGGCTGGCGAGGCATTGGCCCACCGCCTCGAACAGCACAACAAATAGAAAGATGTTCAGGTATGAGATCGCCTGCTCTGCGATCCAATCCGTATGAGCGAACCGCGCGATCAGGTCGTCGCCCCAAATGATGACCGCGATCAACCCGAGCAGGCTCATCCCGACGTTAATGAACAAGCCACAGTAAAAACTGGTCTTGAGCGTGACAGGTCCCGCGGCCCCGAATGCTTGGGCAATTCTGATCTGGGTTGCATTGGAAAACGCGAAAATCACGCCCATCAACAGGCCCGCAATCGCCCCCGCGAGCCCCATCGCAGCCAGTGCGTTTTCTCCCAATGGCGACACCAAAAATGCATCAATCACAACAATGCCATGCAGCATCATCGCCTTCAGGCCCAACGGCCAAGCCATTGCAAAAAGATCCCCAGAGGTTGGGGTTTCTTTGAGTGCCTTCGTTTTTTGCAAAGGGACCTTCTTTCCGGACGACTCCGCCCGATAGGCTATCACACTAGTATGCCAGTTAGTAGCAAAGCCGTTTGGAACTGGCCAGTGCCACCTGTCAAATTATGACAGGTCGATTACGTCGTCATCCGCGTGCGGCGCGACGGGCTGCGTTAACCATGACATCTGCGCTTTCTGGGCGGTCTGGGCGAGCTGCGCAAAGGATTGTCCTGATTGTTTTTCTGCCAGCAGGACAACTTGGGCGGCGGCGCGTGCGTCTTCACCGGCGTCATGGTGCTGGAATGACAATCCGAGTGCGGTCTTCAAATGACCCAATCCGTGACCACCGTTTCCTTTGAATTCAGGCCATGCTGCACGGGCGATTTTCACGCTATCGCTCCAGCTTAGTCCAGGTGTTGGGAGTTGATAGGCACGACATGCTGCAGCAATCGCTGATTTGTCAAAATTACTATGCTGAACAAGGTGATACGGGTACAAGCTAATGTGAAGTATCGGCCAAAGTTGTCCGAATGTCGGTGCGTCTTTTACCGTGTCAGGACCAATGCCGTGCAGCTCTATATTAAAGCTGTCAAAGCGTCGTTCAGGGTTCACATAACTGGTCCAACTGTCGATCTGGCCGGACGCTCGCACGCAGGCAATCCCGATCTGACAAATGCTCGCGCTGTCCCTGCTTGCGGTCTCAACATCCAGCGCGATAAAGCGGAACGGGCCAACCGGAAGCGGCGCGATAGGTGGTGTCATATTGGCTGCTCCATTAACGATTTGCGACGCAAATCGAGCGTCCGCGCATTCAGTTGCCACCTTAAAACCTATGCGGCGCAGGGACCACTCGATTGCTGTGAGCCTCGGCAATTCCTCGCGATCACACGCTTCTCCAACTGCTCAAATTATCACCAAACATGCCCAACAATCATGCAAGCAGCCATCAACGGCGCAGCAATGCAGGGTTCCGCCTGTCGTTCCTTGCTAGTCGGTCCGAACCAAACGATGAAAATATCACCCAAAAGAGAATCCCATTCGATATGAACCAGCGTGTTCTCCTGCCTCAATCCACATCGCTACAGCGTGCACGCGGTCAGCTTGATCTGTCCGTGAGGTGCGATGCGAACGCGCAGACTAGATTGGTTAATCTGCGCGAAGAAGGGTCGTTGCGTGCGATCTTCCCGCGCACCCCAAACCAAAGCGTCGAGGCTGTGATTTTGAATACGGCTGGTGGTATTGCGGGCGGCGATCACTTTAATATCACAGCGCAAGCGTTTGAAAATGCTGATCTATCAATCACAACCCAAGCTGCCGAGCGGATTTACAAAGCGATGGACCACACACCCGGTCGATTGCATACCAAAATCGACGTCGCAGCTAACGCACGGTGTAATTGGTTACCGCAGGAAACGATCCTTTTTGACGGCGCGCAACTGCACCGCAGGCTTGATGTCGACCTGTCCGAAACCGCCACTTTCTTGATGGTTGAACCGCTGATTTTCGGCCGCGAGGCTTCGGGCGAAACCATTCGCAACGGGCTGTTTTATGACCGTGTGCGGATCACGCGCGACGAGCTGCCGATCTATCTGGACGGCGTTCATCTGTCGGGCGATATGGCCGCGACACTGCAACCCAAAGCAATCGCAGATGGCGCTCGCGCTATGGCAAATGTTGTTTTCTATCAGCGTGATGCAGCGCGCTCTTTAAGTGGATTGCGCGACCTTCTTCCCGTCACGGCCGGCGCTAGCCTGCTGAATGATACCACGCTTGTTGCCCGCATCCTCGCGCCTGATAGCTATGAGTTGCGCAAGATACTGCTCCCCATCATGACGTTGCTCACTGATAACGCCGTGCCTAAGAATTGGAGGCTTTAGCCGATGAAACTCACACCTCGTGAAAAAGACAAATTGCTTGTGGCGATGGCCGCCGAAGTGGCCCGCAAGCGCCTTTCTCGTGGCGTCAAGTTGAACTATCCCGAAGCGATTGCGTTAATCACCGACGCAGTTGTCGAAGGGGCACGCGATGGACGATCGGTGGCAGACATGATGCAGGCAGGCGCACATGTGGTCACACGCGAGCAGTGCATGGACGGCATCGCCGAGATGATCCACGACGTCCAAGTTGAAGCGACCTTTCCCGACGGCACCAAACTCGTCACCGTCCACAACCCCATCCGCTAGGAGAAAAACATGATCCCCGGAGAATTATTCGTGGCTGACGGCACCCTACCTCTAAATGCTGGCGCCGAAGAGGTAACAATGATGGTCGCCAACACTGGCGACCGCCCTATTCAAGTCGGCAGCCACTACCATTTTGCCGAAGCAAATGCGGCGCTAGATTTTGACCGCGACACGGCGCGCGGCATGCGCCTGAACATCGCCGCAGGCACAGCCGTACGGTTCGAACCGGGCCAGCGGCGCGATGTTAACCTTGTCGCTATATCCGGCGCACGGCGCATCTTCGGCTTTAACCAGCGCGTTATGGGGGATCTGTAACATGGGAAAAACTTATAAATATCCTGATCCGATGAGCTACATCGGCAATGCGTTTCAGGTCGGGTTCATGATGGCCGAAGCAAATTCCGTAATCGCCATGCGAACGCTCGGCATGATGGGCATCTGGTCCGTTACCCCATCCGAGGACGGGCGCATGATCTCTGAAAAGGTCCACGCCATCGCCAAAGCCCAGTCCGACGCGACCCGTGTCGCGATGAATGGCGGCTCGTTCGATGAAATCGCTGCTGCCGCGATCAAGCCGATCCGCAACAAAACCCGTGCGAATGCCAAGCGTCTTGGCAAACGCGGCCTTAAGAAAGGGTAAACCATGCCTAGCCACATTTCTCGGTCCGATTATGCGGCCATGTTCGGGCCGACAACGGGTGATCGGATGCGCCTTGCTGACACTGATCTGATCATCGAAGTCGAACGTGATTTGACCGCAGAATTGGCAGGCGGTGACGGGCCGCTGTATGGCGAAGAAGTCAAATTTGGTGGCGGAAAAGTCATTCGCGACGGCATGGGGCAAAGCCAAGTCACGCGCGCAAATGGGGCCGTCGATACGGTCATTACCAATGCGCTGATCGTGGATCATTCCGGCATCTACAAGGCTGATGTGGGCCTGAAAAACGGGCGCATTCACAAGATCGGCAAGGCCGGCAACCCCGACACGCAACCCGGTGTGGATATTATCGTGGGCCCCGGCACCGAAGCGATTGCAGGTGAGGGTCGTATTCTGACGGCAGGTGGTTTTGACAGCCACATCCATTTTATCTGCCCGCAACAGATCGAGGACGCGCTGCATTCTGGCCTGACCACAATGCTCGGTGGCGGCACTGGCCCCGCGCACGGCACGCTGGCGACCACTTGCACCCCCGGCCCTTGGCATATTGGCCGGATGATGCAAGCCGCTGATGCCTTTCCGATGAACCTCGCCTTTGCGGGGAAAGGCAACGCAAGCCAGCCTGCCGCACTGGTCGAGATGGTTAACGCAGGGGCCTGTTCCCTTAAACTTCATGAAGATTGGGGCACAACACCCGCCGCCATCGACTGCTGCCTGTCGGTTGCGGACGACATGGATGTGCAGGTGATGATCCACACCGATACACTCAACGAATCCGGTTTTGTCGAAGACACTGTGGCGGCTTTAAAGGGCCGCACAATCCACGCGTTTCACACCGAAGGCGCAGGCGGCGGCCACGCCCCTGACATCATCAAAATCTGCGGCGACGCCAACGTTTTGCCCGCCTCGACCAACCCGACACGGCCCTACACGGTCAACACATTGGAAGAGCATCTGGACATGCTCATGGTCTGTCATCACCTTGATAAATCCATCCCCGAAGACGTGGCATTCGCCGAAAGCCGGATCAGACGCGAGACCATCGCCGCCGAAGATATCCTGCACGACATGGGCGCGTTTTCGATCATCGCATCAGACAGTCAGGCAATGGGTCGCGTCGGTGAAGTCATCATCCGCACATGGCAAACCGCTGATAAGATGAAGAAACAACGCGGTGCCCTGCCAGAGGAAACCGGCGACAACGACAACTACCGCGTGCGGCGCTACATCGCGAAATACACAATCAACCCCGCGATTGCCCACGGCCTGAGCCGAGAAATCGGCAGCATCGCCGAAGGCAAACGCGCCGATTTGGTGATGTGGGATCCTGCGTTCTTTGGCGTGAAACCGGAAATGGTTTTGATGGCTGGCACGATTGTATCCGCGCAAATGGGCGACCCGAATGCGTCGATCCCAACACCCCAGCCCGTCTATTCACGGCCTATGTTCGGGGCCTACGGACGGTCTGTCGAACACTCTGCCGTGACCTTTGTGTCGGCGGCGGCACAGGCCGATAACATCGGTGAAAAACTGGGCCTCGCCAAGCAGACAGTTGCAGTGCACAATACCCGCAATATCGGCAAAAAGGACCTGATCCTGAACAACGCCCTACCCAAAATGGAGGTTAACCCGGAAACCTACGAAGTCCGCGCCGACGGTGATCTGTTAACCTGTGAACCGGCCAAAGAATTGCCTATGGCGCAGCGGTATTTCTTGTTCTGATGGCTGTTTATACCTGCACTGAAATCCGTAAATCCGGCACGTGGAGCGGCAGTTTTGAACTGTGCGTACTGACCTATGACGAACGTTTTCTGCGGCGCAAGGTCATCAAAACCGTGCATGATGAAACCGTTCTGGTCGATCTTGCGCACACGACGTCGCTGGATCACAACGACGCTTTGCTGCTCGACGATGGTCGCCTGATCGAAGTGATCGCCGCCGACGAACCGCTGCTTGCGATCACCGGCGACAATCTGGTGCAGCTCGCGTGGCATGTCGGCAATCGCCACACACCCTGCCAGATCGAGCCGACCCGCCTGCTGATCCAGCGCGACAAAGTCATCGGGCACATGCTGGAGCATTTGGGCGCGACGGTCACGGAAATCACCGAACCCTTCACCCCCGAAGGCGGCGCATATGGCCACGGCCGCACCCATAGCCACGACCACGGGCACACGGCGCATGACCACTGACGTCCTGACCTTGGCGCAATTGTTGTCGCCGTCGTTTCCGGTGGGCGCGTTTGCCTATTCCAACGGGCTAGAGACTGCAATTTCGGACGGAATGATCTGTACCGCTGCCGACTTGGAAGATTGGTTAACCGCCCTGCTGACCCATGGCAGCGCGCGCGCGGATGCGCTGTTGTTGAACGTGGCCTACACCGCCGACGCGGACGACCTGCTGATCATCGACGCGACCGCCCGCGCTTTTGCTGCATCCAGCGAACGGCTGATGGAAACCGACCTGCAAGGGGCTGCGTTTTGCGACACGGTTAACGCGGTCTGGGACATCCCGCTTGGACGCCTCACCTACCCCGTCGCTGTCGGACGTGCGGCCCATACTATGTCGCTTGATCTGGAGCTGACGACCGCGATGTATTTGCAAGCCATCGTCGCCAATCTCGCCGCCGCCGCGATGCGTCTTGTGCCGCTGGGTCAAACCGACGGGCAGCGGGTGCAGACGGCATTAAAACCGCTTTGCCAATCCGTTGCATCGGGTGAGATCGGTGCCACACTGGACGATCTGCACAGTAGCGGATTTATGTCCGATATTGCGGCAATGCGTCACGAAACCCAATATTCGCGTGTTTTTCGCACATAGTTAGGAAGGCTCATGTCCTTGAACGGTCCACTTCGCATTGGTATCGGCGGCCCTGTTGGCGCTGGTAAAACCACGCTGACAGCGACGCTTGCCAAGCTGCTGCACCCGCAGTTATCCATCGGTGTGATCACCAATGATATCTATACCCAAGAAGACGCCGAAGCCCTGATGCGGATGCAAATCCTGCCCCAAGATCGGGTGATCGGCGTCGAAACTGGCGGCTGTCCGCATACGGCTATTCGCGAGGATGCGTCGATCAATCTGGCCGCAATTGCGCAGATGCGCGAACGGCACGCGGACCTTGAAATCGTGCTGATCGAAAGCGGCGGTGATAACCTGTCCGCGACTTTCAGCCCTGAATTGGCCGATGTGACCGTCTATGTGATCGACGTGGCGGCTGGCGAAGAAATCCCGCGTAAAGGCGGCCCCGCTATCACAAAATCCGATATTCTGGTGATCAACAAAACCGACCTTGCGCCACATGTTGGCGCATCGCTGGACGTGATGGACCGTGACGCCCGCAAGTTGCGCGGCGAAAAGCCGTTTGTTTTCACGTCGCTGCGCCTAAACCAAGGCGGCCCCGAAGTCGCGGCGTTGCTCGCCGAGATCGGTGGCTTTTCATTACCCAAAAACCACCGTTGATTTTAAACGATGCCGCCGCCTGCGCCGCTGACCGCTGGGCGTTCTGAACCCACACGCGCACGATAACCCGATGCGCGGTATGCCGCGACCGGGTCGATTGCCCCGCCGTTTTCCAACCGCGCCATCGCCAGGATCGGCTCTACATCGGTTCGGAAACCATGCTTCAGCGTCGTGGTCGCCATCAGCGCGTCGTTCTCGTCCTGAAATCCGGCCAACGCGGCGCGGTCTACCAACAACGCCTGCGCATAGGCGCGTTGCACTTCGGTCGCGGAAACCATCAAGCTTTCGATAGGATCGGTGACGTTGTGGCTTTGGTCCAGCATGTGCATCGGGTTGAAGTCTGGGTTCGTTTCCGCATCAACTAATTCGTTGAAAACAAGGAATAGGCGGTAGGGATCGATACTGCCTGTGTCCAAGTCATCATCACCGTATTTGCTGTCGTTAAAGTGGAAACCACCTAGTTTTCCGAACTGCGTCAGACGCGCGACGATCATCTCGATGTTCACATTAGGCGCATGGTGCCCAAGATCGACAAGACATTTGGCCTTGTCGCCCATTTGCTGCGCGATCAACAGGTTCGTGCCCCAATCCTGCACAACAGTTGAGTAAAACGCGGGCTCGTACATCTTGTGTTCTGTCAGCAGCGTCCAGTCGTCAGGCAACGCGTTATAAACTTGCTTTGCAGCATCCAAGTAGCGTTCGAACTGGCGGGTAAAGTTGGTTTGACCCGGAAAGTTGGACCCATCACCAACCCAAATTGTTAACGCCTTCGACCCAAGTTGCGCACCCAATTCAATGCAGGCGATGTTGTGATCCACAGCTTGTTGTCGCGTCGCTGCGTCCGTGTGCGCCAGCGACCCGAACTTGTAACTATGCGCCTGATCGGGCTGATCTTGGAACGTGTTGGAATTCATCGCATCGAACGACAGGCCGACTTCTTCGGCCTTGCTATTCAGGTCAGCGGCGGGCTGCGCGTCCCACGGGATATGAAGCGAGACCGACGGCGTCGCGCAGGTCAGTTGGTGGATCAAACCACAGTCGCTGAGCTTGTCAAAAATGTCTCGTGGTTCGCCAGTGCCCGGAAACCGAGCAAAACGCGTGCCGCCAGTCCCGACACCCCAACTGGGGACCGCGACGCCGTAGTTTGCGACCTTGGATTTGATCGCAGCAATGTCGATACCGCGCCGATCTAGGTGTTCGCCCAAAGCGGTGTAATCCGCGTTTAGTTTTTCCGTCGCCGCATCGTTCGATTTGGCAATTACGTCTGCATTAATCATGATCTGCCCCTTACCGTGTGAACGCTTGGACGTTGCCCGCGTCCACGTTGATGATGTTGCCAGTTGATTTCGCGGATTGGTCTGACGCCAAGAAATACGCGGCTTCGGCAATATCTTCAGGTAATACGGACCGTTTCAGCAAAGAGCGGTCACGGTACATCGCTTCGAGCCCTTCTTTGTCGGTGCCGTAGGTCCCTGCCCGCTGGTCAAGCCATTCGCCCTGCCAGATTTTGCTGCCCTTCAGGACCGCATCTGGATTAACCACGTTGACGCGCACGCCCATTGGCGCGCCTTCAAGAGCCAAGCAACGCGCGAGGTGGATTTCGGACGCTTTTGCTGTGCAATAGGCGGATGCGTTAGGCGATGCAGCAAGGCCGTTTTTCGATGCGACGAAGACGACAGCGCCGCCCATGTCTTGGACTTTGAACAATTTGAACGCTTCGCGGCTGACGAGGAAATAGCCAGTGGACAGGATCGCCATGTTTTTGTTCCACAGGTCAAGGCTGGTCTCTTCGATCGGCGCGGAACTCGCGATGCCTGCGTTACTGACCAAGATGTCTACGCCGCCAAATTCTGCAGCGATGTCACTGTACGCAGCGGCCACAGCGTCCTCATCGGTGACATTCATGTTCACAGTACGCACGACATCCGCGGAATAACGGGCGCTTAACCCCGCTTGGGTTTCGGCCAAGGCCGCGTCGTCGATATCGGCCAACATCACACAAGCACCTTCGCGCAAGTAACGCTCTGCCGTCGCCGCACCGATACCGCCAGCGCCACCCGTCACCAAGGCCACACGGCCCGCCATGGATTTCGGGGCTGGCATTCGCTGCAATTTCGCCTCTTCGAGCAACCAATATTCGATGTCGAATGCTTCTTGCTCAGGCAAGCCTTGGTATTCGGACACGGCATCCGCGCCGCGCATCACGTTAATCGCGTTCACGTAGAATTCGCCGGAAATCCGTGCCGTCGCTTTGTCTTTGGCAAAGGTGATCATGCCCACGCCGGGGATCAGGTAAACCACCGCATTTGGGTCGCGAATTGCGGGGCTGTCGTCTCTTTTGCAGCGATCATAATAGGCCTTATAGCCCACGCGGTACGCGGCCACAGCGTCAGCCAAACCTGCGAGCGTCGCATCAACGTCCGGTTTTGCCGGATCAAAATTTACGACCAACGGGCAAATTTTCGTGCGCAAGAAATGGTCGGGGCAGGATGTGCCAAGAGCGGCGAGACGCTCCATATCTTTGGCGTTTACGAACTCAAGCACGGCGTCGCTGTCGGTGAAATGACCAACCATGTGCTGCTGGCCCGAGACCATGCCGCGAATGGCGGGCATCAAACGGGCAGCGGCGTCGCGGCGTTCATCTGCGGGCAGGCTTTTGTGAACCGCCCCGCCAAACGCATCCTTGCCTGCGGTTTCTTTTGCGAACCAATCCATTGCGGTTTGGATGATCTCGACGGTCAGCTCGTAGCACTCTTTTGCGTCATCGGCCCACGTGAACAAACCGTGGCTTTCCAGCACAACGCCTTTTGCATCGGGGTTCTTGGCGCAGAAATCAGACAACCACAGACCCAATTCGTAACCCGGTTTTTTCCATGGCAACCAACCGATAGTATCGCCGAAAATCTGTTGCGTCAGCGCCTTGCTGTCTTTTGCCGCTGCAATCGCGATGATCGCGTCCGGGTGCATGTGATCCACGTGTTTTTGCGGCACATAAGCATGAAGCGGTGTGTCGATGGACGCAGCACGCGGGTTCAGGTTGAACGTGCAGTGCGGCAGGTAAGCGACCATTTCGTCCTCGAACTCAACCCCGCGATAGATACCGCGTAGCGCGTTCAGTTTGTCCATATAGAGCGTCGAAAACCCGTCCATCTTGATCGACCCAACATCACCGCCGGACCCTTTGACCCACAGCACCTCGACCATGTCGCCCGTCAGTGGATCTTTTTGTGTCACCTTTGCCGAAGTGTTGCCGCCGCCGTAGTTCGTGATTCTCTTGTCCGAGCCGAGCAAGTTCGAACGATACAGCAGTTTCTCTGGCTCGCTCATTTTGCTCGCGACAGAATCATCCCATTTGTTTTCAAGACGTTGGCTGTTTTCAGAAAGGGTCATCTTTTGTCTCCATGGACGGCAAGTTAATCGACGGTGTTGCCGACAAACTGTCGAGACGACCACCCCAAGTCAATCACTTTCAATCACAAACAATCATTCTGCACTGCAGCATGATTGAAGTTGCAAAAAAATGATTGACACATTGCCGCGACTCGTCTCAATTTGACCAAATCGAAAGGGCCAATCATGCATGAAAAAGACCGCCACCGCGTTATCCTATCTGCCGTTCAGGATCGGTCTTTGGTCACTGTGATTGACCTGTGTGCGTTGACTGGTGCCTCGGAAGCCACCATTCGCCGCGACATTGGTACGCTAGATAAACACAAGCGCCTGCGTCGCGTGCGTGGCGGTGCTGAAGCGCTCACAACCAAGCCGTTTGTTGGCCTCGCCGGACGCCCGTTTTCAGTCAACGAAACCATGAATATCGCAGAAAAGCAGGCCATTGCCGCTGCCGCAGTCGAGTTATGTGACGACGGCGAGCCGATCATTATTAACGGCGGCACCACGACATTTCAGATGGTGCATCCGCTGGCATCGCGCCGGATGCAGGTGTTTACCAACTCGTTCCCAATCGCGGAACATTTGCTCAAGAATACGAGCAACACCGTGATGTTATCGGGTGGCATTATCTACCGCGAACAAAACATTATCCTGTCGCCCTTCGACAATGACGTGACCCGCAATTTTTACGCCAAGCGCATGTTCATGGGCGCACAAGGCATCGGGCCGCTTGGCTTGATGGAACAAGACCCGCTTTTGATCCAAGCTGAACAAAAGCTGATCGGCCAAGCGGAGGAATTGATTGTCCTCGTGGACAGCTCCAAGTTCGAGAACCGCTCTAGTTTGGTGCTTTGCCCGCTTGAAAGAATTGACACAATTATCACCGACGACCGCATTGATGACCGCACCGCGGCTATGCTGGAATCCGCTGATATTTCACTGATCGTGGTGCCAACGGGCGCTGCGCAGAAAGACGGGGTGGCCTCGTCGCCAGCCTGATTGCAACCACTCCAGGGAGGAAACCATGAGTGTACTGAAGAAATTGGCAACATCTGTTGCTCTGGCCGGCGCGATGCTCGGCACGCCAGCAATGGCCGAAGATGACGTGCGGATCGCAGTTGTGGTCAAGGCGCTCGGCATCGGGTTCTTTGAAGCCGCAGCACAAGGCGCAGAAGAGGCTGCCGCCGAACTGGGCAACGTCGAAATCATCTACACTGGTCCAACCGATACCACTGCTGAAGGTCAGATCGAAGTCATTAACGCGCTGATCGCCCAACAGGTCGATGCGATTGCGATCTCTGCCAACGACACAGACGCGCTGGTGCCTGCGTTGCAACGCGCCATGCAGCGCGGCATCACAGTGATTAGCTGGGATTCCGGTGTTGCACCTGAGGGCCGTCAATTGCACCTGAACCCGTCGTCTAACCCATTGATCGGCAACATGATCATCAAGCTTGCAGCAGACCACCTGCCTGAAGGCGGCGACGTTGCATTGCTGTCGGCGACAACCACATCGACCAACCAGAACATCTGGATGGAAGAAATGAACAAGGTCATGGGCGACTATCCTGGCGTGAATGTTGTGGCGACTGTTTACGGCGACGATCTGGCTGACAAATCTTACCGCGAGGCCACTGGCCTGATGCAGTCCTACCCTGATCTTGATGCGATCATCGCGCCAACATCCGTTGGTATCGTGGCTGCAGCACAGGCTGTTGTGGATGCTGGTAAAGTTGGCGAAGTCAACGTGACAGGTCTTGGCCTGCCGTCCGAAATGGCGGGTGCTATCGAGTCCGGTGCGTCGCAATCCTTTGCGATCTGGAACCCGATCGATCTGGGTTACTCTGCCACAATGCTGGCTTACGAGTTGAGCCAGAACGACATCGAAGCGGTCCCAGGTGCTGAAATTCCGATGGGCCGTATGGGCACGCTGACGCTAGACGACAGCAACGAAGGCGCGATGGCTGATCCGTTTGTCTACGACGCCAGCAACATCGAAGACTTCAAGTCGATCTTCTAAAAACGCATCTCTAGCCCGATACCATCATCGGTGTCGGGCTGGTTGCCACTACTCTCACCTACTGCATGAGGTTGCCAATGACGACGCATACCGCGCCCGCCAATCGATCTGACGTGTCGCCCGTTGTTTCAATGGACATGATCACGAAAACCTTTCCGGGTGTCACCGCATTGGACCGCGTTAAGCTGGACCTCTACCCCGGCCAAGTGACCGCTCTTGTTGGTGAAAATGGCGCAGGTAAATCCACTACAGTCAAAATCCTGACGGGCATTTACCAGACCGACGGCGGCACGATCCGTATTGACGACGCGCCTGTGTCCTTTGCATCGCCCAATGACGCGGCCACGGCTGGCATCACCGCAATCCATCAGGAAACCGTGCTGTTTGACGAATTGTCCGTCGCAGAAAACATTTACATCGGCCACGCGCCCCGCACCCGCTTTGGTCTGATCGATACCGCCGCCATGCACGCCGCAGCCGCCAAACTGCTGGACGAGATCGGCGCCCCATTTAGCAGCCACACCCAGTTGCGCGACCTTGGTATTGCCAACAAACACCTCGTCGCAATCGCCCGCGCCTTGTCGGTGGACGCCCGTGTTGTGATCATGGACGAACCGACGGCCGCGCTGTCACACAAAGAGATCGAAGAGCTTTACGCGCTTGTCGAGACATTGAAATCCCAAGGCAAAGCGATCCTGTTCATCAGCCACAAATTCGATGAAATCTTCCGGATCGCGGATCGGTTCACCGTGTTTCGTGACGGGGCTTTTGTCGGCGACGGTTTGATCGCTGATATCACCGAAGACGCGCTGGTCACGTTGATGGTTGGCCGCTCTGTCGATCAGATTTTCCCCGATCGCGCCCACACACCCGGCGACGAAGTCCTGAAGGTCGTGGGGTATTCACACCCAACTGAATTTGCCGACATTACTTTCACGCTCAACCGTGGCGAAATCCTTGGATTTTACGGCTTGGTTGGGGCTGGTCGCTCTGAATTCATGCAATCGCTGTTCGGGATCACCAAACCGACCAAAGGCGTGTGCCGGATCAATGGCGACATCAAAATTATCCGCTCGCCCGCTGACGCCGTGAACAATGGCATCGTTTACGTCCCCGAAGATCGCGGCAAACAAGGCGCTGTCATCGGATTGCCTATCTTCCAAAACATCACCTTGCCGTCGCTTGGCCGGACATCATCGCGCGGGTTCCTGAAACTTGCCGAAGAATTCAAACTCGCACGGGAATACGCCGCACGGCTGGACCTACGGGCCGCCTCGCTTGATCAAGACATTGGCAACCTGTCGGGGGGCAACCAGCAAAAGGTTGTCATCGCCAAATGGCTCGCCACCCAACCCCAAGTCATCATCCTCGATGAGCCGACCAAAGGTATCGACATTGGCTCCAAAGCCGCCGTGCATGACTTCATGGCCGAACTCGCGGCCCAAGGATTGTCGGTCATCATGGTCAGCTCGGAAATCCCCGAAATTATCGGCATGTCGGATCGTGTGATCGTCATGCGCGACGGGCTGATCGCCTCTGAATTATCGGGTGACGAATTGACCCCTGAAACCTTGGTGCGCCATGCGGCAGGCATCACCACATCGACAGAAGGTACAGCCCCATGATGCGTCACATTCCCGTCCGCGAAGCCATTCTGGCCAGCGCGATTTTGCTGCTGATTGTCTTGATCGCATCACGGTTTGCGGGCTTTGTTACGCCTGCAAATTTGGCCAATGTGTTTAACGACACGGCCCCGCTGATCATTCTGGCCTTGGGGCAAATGGTCGTTATTTTGACGCGCTGCATCGACCTGTCCGTCGCTGCCAACCTTGCGTTGACGGGCATGGCCGTGGCGATGATTAACGTCGCATTTCCCGGTTTGCCGATCCCTTTTATCCTCGCCATTGCCGTCACACTTGGTGCGATGATGGGGGCTATCAACGGGGTGCTTGTTTGGAAGCTCAACATTCCACCGATTGTTGTGACGCTTGGCACAATGACAATCTTTCGCGGGATTATCTTTTTGATTTCAGACGGTAAATGGGTGAATTCCCATGAAATGAGCCCCGCCTTCACTGGTTTCCCACGCGCCGCATTTCTCGGTCTGCCCGTGTTGTCATGGATCGCAATTATCACGGTTATAGCCTTCGGCGTGATGATGTCCCGTACCCAATTCGGACGGTCAATTTTCGCAGTTGGTGGCAACCCGCATGCGGCGGTTTACACAGGTATTAACGTGGGCCGCACGCAGTTCGGCGCCTTTGTCGTGTCGGGTGCATTGGCCGGATTAACCGGATATCTTTGGGTCGCTCGCTACGCGGTCGCCTATGTCGATATTGCGGGCGGTTTCGAGTTGGAAGTCGTCGCCGCGTGCGTCATCGGCGGTATTTCTATCGCTGGCGGAATCGGGTCCGTGGGCGGTGCCGTGCTGGGCGCAATCTTCCTTGGCGTGGTAAAAAACGCGCTGCCTGTCGTGAATATCTCGCCGTTTTGGCAGCTTGCGATTTCCGGCTCTGCAATCCTGATCGCGGTGGCCTTTAACGCACGATCTGGTCGCACCAAAGGCCGCATTATCCTCAAATCCGCCGAGGTCACGCAATGACAAATACTACCCAAACACGCCATATTCCTGACCGTCTGCACAGCCGCGCCGCCCGTCTTTTCAAGAGCTGGGAAGCGTTGCTTTTCGCCGTGGCAATCGCGATTTTCGTGGTTAACAGCTTTGCGTCACCTTACTTTCTGAACGCATGGAACCTCAGCGACGCGACGTTCAACTTTACCGAAAAAGCGATGATCGCCTTTGCCATGGCATTGCTGATTATCTCGGGCGAAATCGACTTGTCGGTCGCGTCCATCATCGCGCTTGCCAGCACCGCGATGGGACTTGCCGTGCAATACGGTGCGGGCACGCCAGAATTGGTCGCGATTGGCCTGACTGTCGGGCTACTGTGCGGCGCGTTTAACGGGGTCTTTGTCACCATATTGGGACTACCATCCATCGTTGTGACCATCGGCACCATGAGCTTGTTTCGCGGCATCAGCTACATCATCCTCGGCGACGATGCGTTTCGCGGCTATCCCACCAGCTTTAGCTGGTTCGGCCAAGGCTACATCTATTGGGTGTTCACCGTCGAGATGCTGTTTTTCGTCATTATTGCCATCGTTTATGCTGTATTGCTGCACAAAACCAACTTTGGCCGCGCCGTTTATGCCATCGGCAACAACCCCACAGGGGCGTTATTCAGCGGCATCCGCGTCGCCCGCGTCAAGTTCATTTTGTTCCTACTCACGGGCTTGATGTCCGGCGTCGCGGCGATCTGCCTCACCTCGCGGCTCGGGTCCACGCGACCCAGTATCGCCACGGGCATGGAGCTGGAAGTCGTCACGATGGTCGCCCTCGGCGGCGTCAATATCCTTGGCGGATCGGGCACAATTCCGGGTGTCGTGATCGCAGCATTTGTCATGGGATTGGTGACATTCGGGCTTGGATTGCTCAACGTGCCGGGCATCGTTATGTCGATCTTTATCGGCCTGTTGTTGATCGGCGTTATCGCCTTGCCGCGCCTCTGGGCGATGGTAGCTGCACAGCGCAAAGCACGGAAAATCGCATGACCGAACGCCACGTTTTCCGCATGAAGTTGAACGACGGCATGGTTCACGAATACCGCCGCCGTCACGATGAAATCTGGCCAGAATTGGTGGCGCTGTTGCACGCCGCAGGTGTCAGCGATTATTCGATTCACCTTGATGACGCGACGGGCCACCTGATTGGCGTTCTGACACGAACGGCGGATCACACGATGGACGCCCTACCCGATCATCCTATCATGCAAAAATGGTGGGCGCACATGGCCGATATTATGGACACCGGACCGGACAACGCGCCAGTCGCCGCGACCCTCACACCAGTGTTCCACATGCCATGACGACGCCGCGCAATATCGCCGTGATCGATATCGGCAAAACCAATGCGAAACTCGCGCTTGTTGACCTAACGTCGCTGACTGAACTGGCCGTCGTGACGAGCCCGAATACCGTGCAAGCAGGACCGCCATACCCGCACTATGACGTCGACGGACATTGGAGGTTTTTGCTCGATGCTTTGGCGCAGTTTCACGCCGATCACGGCATTGATGCGATTTCGATCACGACGCATGGCGCTTGCGCTGCGTTGCTGGATAACGACGGCAATTTGGCTGCCCCGATCCTAGATTATGAACCCCCCTACCCCGCAGACACTGTCGCGGCATACGCCAAGATCAAACCGGATTTTGCCCTGACAGGATCACCCACGCTCGCGGGTGGGTTGAACATCGGCGCACAGCTTCACTGGCAGTTTTCAACCGACCCAAGCCTGCGTGATCGCACGGCCCAGATCGTGACTTATCCGCAGTATTGGGGGCATCGTTTGACAGGCGTCGCCGCTGCTGATGTGACCTCAATCGGATGTCACACCGACCTTTGGCAGCCACGCGACGGCACTTTTTCCGAACTCCCCAAAGCATTGGGCATAAAAGGCAAAATAGCGCCTGTACGGCAATCGACGGACATTCTGGGAACTATTTTGCCAGAGATTGCAGCCGTGACTGGCCTGTCCACGGACACTCCGGTTTGCGTCGGCATACACGATTCCAACGCGTCGCTTTACCCGCATATATTGACGCAAGACGCGCCATTTTCGGTCGTTTCTAGTGGTACATGGGTCATCGTAATGGCCGTCGGCGGCAGTGATCCGCAGCTTGATCCGACACGTGATAGCCTGATGAACGTCAATGCGCTGGGGAACGCCGTTCCAAGTGCGCGGTTCATGGGTGGTCGCGAATACGAAGTGATCCAAAGCGGCCAAAACCAGCCGCCAACGGAGGCTGAAATCCAAGACGTGCTGACGTCGTCGCTGATGATCCTGCCCGCCGTCGAGCCTAAAACCGGACCTTACCAAGGACGGCAAATGTCGTGGACTGGCGACGAGCCTGACGTGGGAACGGGGCACAGATCGGCTGCGGTGTCGTTCTACCTCGCGCTGATGACGGACACCTGTTTGCGGCTGACCGGAGCCAAAGGCCCCACGATTGTCGAAGGCCCGTTTGCGCGAAATCCAGAATTTATCGCGATGCTAGAGGCCGCGACTGGCCGACCTGTGATGAAAAGCGACGCAGCCACAGGAACCAGCATCGGTGCGGCGTTGCTATTCGGACAAAGCGACGGGCTGGTCCCCCCGATTCAATCCGCAGCACGCGCCGATTTGGGGACGTTCAAGGCTTATGCAGAGGCATGGCGTGCGCGTCTAGATTAACCACAGCACCGTCCAAATTGCCGAACCGGTACAGAGGGCGCGCCGCGCTACGTCTGTACCATTTGTGTCACGTCACCGGATGCATCCCAATGGTTCCAAACGGACTTCGCCTTATGGTTGTTGCATGTTAGCGGCTAACAGCGTAATCTGAAATATGTAAACAAACGGTTAACGATTGTATCATAATCCCCCACAGTAACGCGCTCGGCTTTCGGATTTTCACTCGATCCATAGCTGATATGTCCCAATGACGCGAAACCTAGTATGATCGAACACCAAAAAGATTTGTCTTATGACGACCGCATTGCGCAGGTTCGGAAACGTTTCATCCACACTCTAAAAGATCGGCTCGACGATGTTTTGAACATTGTCCAAAGCGACCCCGAACCGTCGGGCGGTGAAGCGCACGTGCGCAAGGTCCACCGGCTTTTGCATGACATGAGCGGGAACGCCGCGATGCTGGAACTCGACTCAATCGAGCAGATCGTCCGCAAAGGTGTGGACATTGCAGAACATGTGGACACCACAGGTGCAGACCTGACCCAGCCCCAAATCACCGCTCTAGAAGCGATTATCCAAGATGCGCATGCCGCAGCCGCACAACTGAGAGAGCACTATTCAACGCTATGAAAAACGCATTTATTCTGACCGCATCAATCAGTGTTTTGGCTTTGAGCGCACATGCGCAAACGGCGACCACGACGCAATCCACCACACCTGCAATCGCCGAGACGTCGCAAGACGCGCTCTTGCGCAGCACGACGCTGCGGGATTTGGGTTTTCGCGATGGCGTGGCATTCAGCCAGTTATCAGGACAGACGGAAATCTACTTTCCTGTCCCTGATGCAGGCCCGATCCTGAACGGTCAGTTGACCCTCGATATCGAACACGGTGCGACAAACGCGGTCGAGCGGTTCTTGCAAGTCAAAATCGGCGACCGCATTGCGACATCCGTCGGATTGGACGTTGAAGGCGGGCAGTTGTCGTTGCCGATCGATATCCGGCCCAGCGACGTTCAAAACGGGTTCCTGACGATTGGACTGTCTTATTCGGGAGCATTCTCTGAATATATTTGCGTCGATGAACGGGCCTCTGGCGACTTTGTGCAGATTTCACCTGACTCTGCGTTGTCCTTGACGCTAGACCCTGCGCAAATCTCGACACCGTTGGATTTCAACGGTTTCCGCCCTGCCCAAGTCTACGTGCAGATGCCCGAAGGCAATGAAATGTCCGGTCTTGCTGCGGCTGTGCGGGCGGCGACATTGTTCGGTGCGGAACAAGGCGGCGTCAACTTTGGCACTGGCCCCCTCGCCGCTGAGGGCAACGCTTGGACAGCGGGTGCGATTGAACTCGACGTGACCACGTCCGGGTCCGATAGCGAAATGGAAGTTATCCAATCCGGTGCGCAACCAACCTTGCATGTGCGCGGCACCGACCCGCAACTGGGTCTATGGCAGTTGTCATCCGCGTGGGCTGGCGTCACTGATGCCGCCAACAGCGTGACCAGCACGCTCGATTCCGGCAGCGTTAACGCCGATGTGCTGCTGTTGTCATCTCTCGGCGCTGACCTGCGCGAAAAACAAGTTGTATCGTCCGAGCAGTTCATCATTCCATTCCAATCGTCGGATATTCCGGCGGGTAAAACTGTGTCCGAGATTGACGTCGTACTTGCTGCCGGCCTCGACCCTGCTGGTGCGGGCGCAAGTGCGACCGTCTACCTGAACGACACGTTGCTTGGGGCCAGATCGCTAGGACGCGGCCTGCCAGAGCGTGTGAAGTTCACAGTGCCAACAGGGCTGGTCAGCCGGAACAATGCGCTGCGCGTATCGTTCCAACGCCAAGCGGCTGGCGGTCAATGCCGGATCAAACCGCAAGGCTACAGCGCACAAGTTCTACCGGGCAGCCAGTTGCAACTGACGGATACCGCAGACGAAACCGAGCACTTTTTCCAGCTACGTCAATCCTTTGCAGATGGTGCGCAGATTTTCGTCGATCCCGATGTGGGTCTGTCCGCCAGCGAGTTGATGCCATGGTTGGGCAGTGTCGCAGGTACGATCATTCCTGATCGCGCCCCGATCATCCCGCGCAATGCGTTGACAGATATCGACGCGGATGTGCCGTTTGTTGTGGTGTCCAATGCCAATCCCGGTGACGGCGAACCTTTGATTACCGTCGAAAAAGGCCGCATCGAAATTCGTGACCGCAATGGCGAAGTCATGTTCGACGGCGATGCACTAGACCGGCTTGGGATCGTTCAGATGGTCACGCGCAACGGTGTGACTGGTCTGTGGGTGCGCCCCGGCGCAGGTGACGCACCAGAAGCATCCGTGAACACACCGTTTGTGTTGGACCGTGGTGATCTCGCGTTGATCGGCGCCGAGGGTGTCGTCGTTGCGACCTCGACCAACAACAATTCTTTGATCGATGTGGTCTACCCTGAACAAACCAGCTTGATGCAGATCCTTGATCAATATCGGCCATGGATCGTGGGCGGTCTCTGGCTTGCGCTGACGTTGTTGGTCTTGGCTGCATTCCAGAAAATGTACCGCCGTCGTCGCGCTACGCCGTCGGACGAATAACGCATTATGGCGCTGGATGCCGAAAGCGAAGCCATTGGCACATTGTTGCTGGATCGGGGGATTCTCACCCCCGACCAGCTTTTTGCGGCCGAAGATCTTGCCGAAGATTGGGGCGTTTCACTCGTCAAAGTTCTCTTGTCGCGGCGGTGGATTACGTCTGATCAACTGTATGAACAGTTGGCCTTTCACTACGATTTGCCACTGGTCAATCTGATGACGGACAGGCCGGACGACGCATTGATCCGCTCTTTTGATCCACGCACCATGAACGATTGGATGACCATTCCGATTGGCGAAACGGACGGTGTGACCACTGTTGCCACAGCGCGTCCCGGCCCTGCCACCTTGTTGCATGTGAACGAAAAATTCGGGACCAACGTTAATCTGGTTATCGCCTCTCACTTTGACATCTCGTGGTCGCTGCAACGTGCTTTCCGCGAACAGCATTCTCACGATGCGGTCTTTGCGTTGGCCGAAGTCGACCCCGAAATGTCCGCGCAGCAGGTCATCACACCGCCGCAAATCCTGATCTTGTATTTGCTGGTCTCTGCCTTCCTGCTCGGGATCGCTTTCGCGCCCGTCGCCACCTTGATCGCCATTAATGTCGTGCTGACCGTGTTCTACACTGGCAACTTCTTGTTCAAAGCCGTGCTGGTTTGGGTCGGCGGGGCCGCACAGGAATCGTCGTCGCGCGCAATCGCCGCTGAAGCCAGTCTTTTGCGCGACGAGGACCTGCCCACCTACACGGTGTTGGTCCCAATGTTCCGCGAACCCGAAGTGCTGCCGATTTTGACGCAAGCCCTGCGCAATCTTGACTACCCACTGGCCAAGCTCGACATCAAAATCGTGCTGGAAGAAGGCGATCACGAAACGATTGAGGCCGCGCGTAGCCTGAACCTAGAAGGCGTGTTCGAGATCATTCGTGTGCCCGCCTCGCACCCGCAAACAAAGCCGAAAGCATGCAACTTTGCGTTGCGTTATTCCCAAGGCGATTTCTTGGTGATTTTCGACGCCGAAGACAAACCAGAGCCTGATCAGCTGAAAAAAGTAGTCGCCGCGTTCAACCAATCGCCCGACAATACCGCCTGCATCCAATGCCGCCTGAACTACTATAACGCCCGCGAAAACTGGCTTACTCGCATGTTTACGTTGGATTATTCGCTTTGGTTCGACCTGATGCTGCCCGGTCTAGAGCGTCTGAAAATTCCCATTCCACTCGGTGGTACATCGAACCACTTCCGCATGGATGTGCTGCGCGAACTCAACGCTTGGGACCCGTTTAACGTCACCGAAGACGCCGATCTTGGCATTCGTCTGACGCAAAAAGGCTACCGTGTCGGCGTGATCGACTCCACGACATTCGAAGAAGCAAACGTCTCGATTCCCAACTGGGTCCGTCAGCGCTCGCGCTGGATCAAAGGCTACATGCAGACGTTTCTGGTGCATAGCCGCCGCCCTGTTCACTTGTGGCGCTCCATCGGGCCTGCTGGCGTTTTCGGCTTCATCTTCTTTATCGGCGGGACGTTCCTGTCCGGTCTGCTTAATCCGGTGTTCTGGGCGATTTTCGCGGTCTGGATGATCTTTGGCGAAGATATCATTTCGCCCTACTTCCCGCTGCCGGTGCTGTATCTATCCTTGCTCAATCTGCTCGCGGGCAACGGCCTGCTGATCTACCTGACAATGGTGGCCCCGTTCCGGCGACGCTGGACCGATCTGGCCCCTTGGGGGATCACGGTATTTGGCTATTGGGCGCTGATGACCGTCGCCTCTTATAAGGCGCTGTCACAGTTGGTGTTTAATCCGTTCTACTGGGAAAAGACCCAGCACGGGCTGTCCAAACACACCGCGAACGAGGTCGCCGAAGCCAGTCTCGACACCGAGGAGATCAAGGGATGACGCGCCATGCGGGCCTTTGGGCTGCTTTCATACTTTTGTTTTTGGGGCTGCTGCTGACGCTGGCATGGGCCCAAGCAAACGGCTTTGTCTCGACACGAGTGACAGTGCTCTGGGCCAAAGCGATCATGCAGATCGACGGGCCTACGGGCTTTAATTCCACCGACGCATTTTTCCCGCCCCTGCCCTATGTGTTGTCGATTGTGCTGCAATGGGTCATCGGTAGTGTGTCAGTGCCAACGCCGTTTCTGCTGTCCGCCGGATTGGGCGCGCTGATGGTCATGATGTGGTACAGCAACCTGCGATATACTGCCGACGTCTCTGCGATCACCAGTCTTCTCGCGGTGGCGCTACTGGTGCTAAACCCGTTCTTCCTGCGCGCATTAGCCGAAGGCCCCGAAGCAATCCTGACCCTTATCGGTACATGGATTTTCGCACGCGGTATCGTGAATCTACGCCTCGCGGGCAACGCACCTGACATGATGAAAGTCGCCGTGGGCCTGTTGGTCGTGTCCTTGTCGAACAGCTACGGCTTGCTGATCTGCCTCGGTGCGTTGCCCTTTATGATCGTGGCCGCACGTCCCAGCATGCTGGTCTCATCGCCAATCGGGTATCTGATCGCGATGTTCTACCCTGTGGCCGCCGCGATCTTTTCGCTTTGGTTCATCAGCATGATCTTCGATAGCTCGCTGATGCCGCTGCTGACAGAAGAACCGGTGTCGATCTCGTTCACGACCCACTTGATCATTCTCGCAGGACTGGCGCCGCTGACCTTTATCGCCACGATGCGCAACGTCTACACCCCCTACTACTTCATGCCGTTGCTAGCCGCGTTCGGAACCGTTTTCGGGGCCTACTGGCTTAACAACATGTTCCATATGGAATCCGATCCGTCTTTGGCGATTGCACCGATGCTCGCGATCTTGGTCGCAGCCATCCGGTTCTGGCCGCCGCTGAACTTGCGTGAGCCGATCATTCTGGTGCTCTTGGCGCTGAGCCTCGTGCTGTCGCTATTTTCCCTGCGTGCCAACCCAGAGGCCGAAACCCGCGATTGGGTCGCAGCCGTACAGGGCGTGCCGTTGGACGAATATAAAGCCACACAAGACGTCGCGCGTTTTCTGGACGGAAAAGACGGCATTCTCGTCGATGTCGAACGAAATCCAGAGATTGTGCCACAAATTGACGACATTCAACGGCTTATCGTGGCTGGCCAAACAGTCTATGACTGGGCATTAGAGGGCGGATTGTTGCGTGCGAAATACATACTCGTGCAAAACACCCCGACTGACGTCCTCGTGACAGACCGCATATTACGACGCTTCCCCGAACTCGCGACCGATCAGATGGCTTTCTATGATGAAGTCTTTGCAAACGATCTATGGCGGGTTTTCGAACGAAATGAACCAAGAGAGGGACTGAAATGAGCCAACGCATTATAGCAGTCGATGATTCTGATATTGCGCAGGAATTCATTCGCAGCAACCTTGCAGAGCTGGGTTACGACAACGTTGTCAGCTTCCTCGACCCGACGGCTGCACTGGAGGCGATCGAGACAGGCGAAGCCGAAGCGGACCTGATCTTGATGGACATTATGATGCCCGTGATCGACGGGATCGAGCTGTGTGCGCGGATCAGAGGTATTGATGCATGGCGCGACGTGCCGATCATCATGTTGACCAGCCGCAAGGACATGGAATCCCTGTCGCGCGCCTTTGTTGCGGGCGCGAATGACTATGTGACCAAGCCGTTCAACCGGATCGAATTGCAAGCGCGCATGAAAAGCAGCTTGCGGCTTAAATCCGAACTCAGCCGGCGTCGTGCTAGCGAAAACCGCGGATCAAAACGCAAAGGGTTAAGCAATGATGGCGCGCGTGCATCGGCTGCACGCCAAGACATGCTTGGTAGTCAGTTGGGTCTGCAGGCTGATTTAATGGCGATGGCAGCGGACACGGAATCCACGGTCGGCTTGATCGCGTTAAAGGTTGATAACCTGAAAAAAGAGACCGATTTTTCGGCATCCCAAGGTGCTGTCATCACTAATCAAGTCGCAAAAATTCTCGCGAAGGTCAGCATTTGCGCGGGCGATACTTTTGCACACTGGGAAGATGACATGTTCTGCTTCGCGGGTCTCAACCTGACCGAAGATGACTTGCGCCAACGGGCCGAAACATTCGTGAACGCGGTCAACACAGCGCAACTGACCGCCAGCGACGCATGGCAAAACGCACCCGTGACGATCAGCGCGGCGATTGCCCCAGCGGGTGACGGCACCATCGGCCATCGCCTCGCCAACGCGATCAAATTGCTCGAAACCAAATCCGGCGACACCGAAAACGGCATCGTGAAAACCCTACAACCTTAACGGAGCGGCCCTTCCCCCATGATTCATATGGACACGCGTCTCAATGCGAACGCCCCCCAAAATGAAGGCAGGCGGCCCTTTGTCGGTGTAATTCTGCTACTTGTGGTGTTGTTCATCGCAGGCGTCGCCTATCTGGTACGTTCTGACTACAAACGTTCGATCAGCGAGGCCGAAGTCCAACTGGTTAATTTCGCTGAACTTTTCGAGCAGTCTGTCGAATCCAATCTTGCGGTTGCCAACCTGCAGATGTGGAATTTGATCGACCGCCTGCCGTCGCGGCGGTTTGGAACCTCTGCAGACATTGAAACCCGCTACGGCGATATGATGCGCCAAACATTGGAACAGATTGATCAAATCGACAGCCTTGTCTGGATCGCCACGAACGGGAATCCAGTGTGGTCGTCGGTCGAACAACTGACAGGCACCTACCTCGGTGATCGCGCCTATTTCCAAGAAGCGTTGCAGTTGGGCATGAATGAATACGCCGTTGGTGTGCCGATTATCGCACGCGGCACAGGACGGCGTTTGACGCCTATTGCGTGGCCGATGGTGTCCCAGTCAAATCAGGTTTTCGGCGTGATCGTGTCGTCCTTGGGCGAGAAGTATTTCTCGGACATATTAACCTTGTCCGAAATTCCGGCCGATATGCACGTCAACGTCGTCGCCTCTAACGGCGCTGCGGCATTTGAGTCCGAAGACCTGTCGCCGATTGCATACGAACGCAACATTCACGCTTCGCGCAAGATTGCGGCTTTGGATCTAACCATCAACGTCAGCCGCAGCAAAAGCGCCGTTTTGGCAGGGTTTTACGTGCGGACGGCCAGCTTTATCATCATCGCAAGCATCCTGTTTGCATCCTCAATCGGCATGGCGATCAGACTGCAGCGCAAGTCCGTGCAACTGGCCGACGGCTTGAGCCAATCCGTGCAGGATAACCTGCGAATTGTTGCTGCACAGCGCGAGTTTAACGCGATTTTTGAGAACGTCGCCGATGGTATTGTGATCTTTACCATGGACGGAAAACTCAAGCGGACCAACAAGATGGCCCGCAAAATTCTTGGCCAAGACGACAGTGATCAGGCTGTCGCTGACCTCAAGAGATTGCTGCCGGACCTGTCCATTCTTACTGACGATCTGCCGCCGCAAGAAATCCTGACCTGCAACGATCAAGCCGTCGAATGCCGCGTCATGAAGCTGACGGCGAACAACATGGAAATCGCCTATTGCGTGCTAACCGATGTGACCGCCGAAAAACGACTGGCCGCAGCGAAAGACAATTTTGTCACCTCCATTAACCACGAACTTCGCACCCCTCTGACGTCGCTTTCAGGGTCGCTAGACCTACTGCAAGACCGCTTCGCGGATGATCTCGCAGGCCCTGCCAAACGGCTGGTCATGATGGCGTCGCGCAACGCTGACCGTCTCCTGATGTTGGTAAACGACATCTTAACCTTGCAAGCCATCGACCAAGGCCAATTCCACGTCCGCGCCAAACCCGTTGACGTCAGCGTCGCGTTAGAGGAAGCCGTCGCATTCAATTCCGGTTACGGCATGGGGTCAGGTGTTAGCCTGTTGTGCGAACGGACTGAACCGGGGATGATTTTCGTTGACCCGGATAGATTGCAGCAGATTTTTTCGAACCTGATCTCGAACGCGGTCAAATACTCGACAGCAAATGGCACCGTCAAAATCGGCGCGGTCGAGACAAACGGCGACATCACCTTTTACGTGCGTGACGACGGCCCCGGCATTCCAAAATCCGCACGCGGCCGCCTGTTTGATCGCTTCACCGCCCCGATCCACACCAGCGGCGTACAGATGAACGGCACGGGTCTGGGCCTTGCGATCACCAAACAGTTGGTTGAGCGCCAAGGCGGCGAAATCACATTAGACTCGCGAACCGAAGAAGACGGCGCAGTGGAAACAGGAACGGTCTTTTTCGTGACATTCAAAATGCACACAGCGCCAACAACACCAGTGGAGATTGAGGCATGAAGGTTCTATTTGTCGACGACGAGGCGGACATCCGCGAGATGATCGAAATCGCCCTCATCGTAGAGGACGACATCATCCCGACCTTTGCAACCAGCGGTGCCGAGGCAATAGAAATCCTGAAAACCCAAGACTTTGACGCCCTGCTTCTGGACGTGATGATGCTGCCTCCTGACGGCCAAGAAGTGCTGCGCGTTGCGCGGACCCTGCCCAATCACCAGTCGACCAAAATCGTGATGTGTACGGCGAAAACCTCGCAAGAGGCAGAACACGAACTCAAAGCGTTGGGCGCGGACCAGATATTACACAAGCCATTCAAGCCCGTAAAACTAGCCGGATATCTGCGCGATTTGTAGTTGCTTTGCGCGAGTTACGGGAAATCTCACGAACCTGTTGTCGTGAACATCATGGCGCTCGCCGTCCTGAATGTAAGGCTGCGCCGGAAATCGTTGCGCGCTTAATTCGTCATCAACACTTGCGTGATAGACCTGCCTCATCTGACCAAAACTGACGGGGTGCAACTTCGGTCAAAAGCGAAGGCTTCAAATTTCACCCCTCATCCGTTAACAGCGATCCAACGCACTGAACCAACTCGCCACCGACACAGGCCTCACCATGATCCCTTTTGACACCGCCTTGCTGTTCGTCAGCGTGTCCGTCGTCATATAAAGTTGGACATCATAGCGGCTTAAGCATTGGAGGCTCTGACTCGTTTTTGTGATTGATTAT
>CANMFL010000002.1 GCA_947497185.1 uncultured Paracoccaceae bacterium
TCCACTCCTTTTCCAGCCAGGAAAGTAGCAGTCGGAAACTCTAATTCAAAATGGTCCAGTTTTTAGGGGGCAGAGCACCTGTCACTGAGCCCATAGGCTAAATCCGTCTGGGGTAAGGGGAAGAACCTCCTTCACCCGGTTTGTGCAACAAAATCCCCAGAGATATGCTTCGCTGAATTGCGAGATGGGTTTTTAATCGATAGTCCACTTTTGGCAAGCGGGGTTAGCGCCGGATTTGACGGACCGCTGGCCGAGGTCAGCTATCGGCCTGATATATCGCCAGAAGCAAAGATGATTTGGCGCGATACAATGAGCGACGACAGCGTCGTAACTTATCAGGAAGAACCGGGGCAACATGGTTACAACAAATCGCCATTGTGGTGATTGGGTTCTTGCCGGTCGAGTGGTTGATTTGATCTGAACATTTCAAATGTCCGGTGTATCGCGTTAGCGGTAACAAAGCATGCGCCTCGCGGATTTAGGCCAAGCGCCATGGAACCATCGAAGGCCTTCTGGGTTTTTCTCGAGATGCTTAAAAATGTAACGAAATGAAAAGAGCCCCTCATGTCACATAAATCCTTTAAAATGACGACGGCTATCGCCGCATGCCTTTCCATTACAGCACCCGCGCCAATTTGGGCGCAAGAGGCGGGTCAAAGCTTCCCCTGCGTGGCGCCCGACGGTGCCGACGTGACTGATCCCACGATGCTTTCCGAGGCGCTCATGACGTATCTTGTCGAGGGCACGCAGAGCGATGACTTTGGAAGTTGTGACGCCGTTGCTGTTCAAAGCGCGCTTGAAGTAGGTGGCGAAGATCTTGAGGCCGCCTTGGCCAATGCGCCTGCTGAACTGCAAGCGCAACTGCCGGTTGCTGATGGAAATGTGGCTGTTGATAAGGTTGATGCCGAAGACGATTCAGAGCCTATGGCCGAGGTGGAAGCAGAGGTTGAGGCGGCAACTGACGTTGAATCCGAAGTCGATGTTGCTCCGGACGTAGAAGCTGCGCCTGAGAATGAACCAGAAATTGCGCCTACGGCAGAGGTCGAAGTGGCGCCTGAATTGGAAGCCGACGCAGAGGGCCAAGCGGAAGCAGAAACCGACGAATTGGCTGATGCGCTTGGGGAAGACGCCGAGGCTGCAGAGGGCGTGTCTGAGGCTGCACCTGAAGTCGAAACAGGTGAACAAGATGCTGGCGCAGACACAGGTGATGCAGACGAACTAAGCGCAACCGATGCCGCGCCCGTTGAAGATGCAGTCTCTGATGAGGCGATCGATGTGCTCGAGGACACCACTGCAGAAACGGCAGATGAGACCGACGATGCAGCAGAAGCTGACGATACAGCAGAAATTGATGCCACCGCTGAGGTTAATGCCGCAGAGATTGCCGACGTCGCAGATGGTGCCGGCGAAGCTGGCGGCGAGCAACTTACAGACGAAGAACGCCAAGCGCTTAACCAAGAACGTGAGAGTGACGCCGTAACTGCTGCACCAGCGGCTGCTGCCGGTGATGAGGGCGAAAGTACCGTTGACGCAGAAGCCGAAGTTGAAACCGAAGTCGTCGCGGAAACTGATGTGCGCCGCAGTGACGAAGATTTTGCAACTGCGGCTGTCGGCGATGCGCAAGTTGCCGAGGACGACAAAGACGATGGTGGTCTGTCCAATTTCGAAAAGGCATTATTGCTGGGGCTTGGTGCGGCGGCAGTCGGCTCTGTTCTGAACAATGGTGACCAAGTTGTGTCCAACTCTGGCGACCGTGTGATCATTGAGCGCGATGGCGAACTGCGCGTCCTCAAAAACGACGATGTCTTGCTGCGCAGACCCGGAGCGCAGGTGCAAACGCAGACTTTTAACGACGGATCGACACGCTCTGTTCTCGCCTATGACGACGGCAGTCAGATCATCACGGTCCGCGCAAACGACGGCACCGTGCTGCGGCGCACGTTGATCCGCGCGCAGGACGGGACCGAGGTCGTGCTCTTTGATGACACTCAAGTCGCTGAACCAATTGAGTTTTCTGAATTACCTGCGGTTGAGGCGCGTAAAGACGTGCAATCCATCGATACGTCCGACCAAGCCGCATTGAGAGACGCGCTGCAAGCGGCGTTGCTTGCAGATGTAAACCGCCAGTTCTCTTTGCAGCAAATTCGTGACTTCAAACGTGTCCGCAATCTTGCGCCAGAAGTTGAGCTGGACCAAATTACGTTTGCAACGGGATCTGCGGCGATCCAACCCGCCCAAGCCGAAGAACTGCGCGCACTCGGGTTATCAATGGTGAATATTATCGAGACCAATCCACAGGCGGTTTTCTTGGTCGAAGGTCACACCGACGCGGTCGGAAGCGCGAGCTATAATCTTTCACTGTCAGACCGACGCGCGGAAACGGTTGCTCTGGCGTTGACTGAATATTTCGGTGTGCCACCGCAAAACCTGATCACTCAAGGCTACGGTGAGACTGACCTTAAAATTGAAGTGCTGACGGACGAGCGGGCCAATCGCCGGGCATCTGTCCGCAATATTACGCGCCTGTTGAAACGCTTTTAACATAAGTTCTTCATCAATCTGGAAAGGGGGCCTCGTGAGGTGAGGCCCCTTTTTAACATGCCATTGAAATGAATATCCCGTGTCCGAGAGTGTGGACATACATCACTAACTTCGCGTTTCCCGACTAGGGCCAACATGCAGCGTCGCTAGCGGAGGAATTGATCAAAAACCCAGAAATTTGCGGCGTCAATAATCTGGACACGATCATCCGCCTTATTGCCGCCCTCCACTCAGGTACTCGGACCGCTGACCTCTCCTAATATAAGTCCAAGCAACAAAACGGCTTGTTTTATGCCCTTGCGCCATTTCAACAACTCTAAAGTCAGCGACTTTCGCCTTTGTTAAAATTCGGTGAAGTGGCCTCAGGTTATCTTTTTTCGACACCAGCGACGTAAACCATAGGCATTGGTCGGCGAACGCTTTGCTCTGTTCAATCATGCTCGCGATGAACTTTATCTCGCCACCCGGGCACCAAAGTTCAGCGTTTTGGCCCCCGAAATTGAGTTTGTTAGAATGCCCTTTTCCAAGGTTGCGCCACTTGCGTTGGGTTCCTTTATTCGCGTGCTCGATGGACGCATGAAACGGCGGATTACACATGGTGATGTGGAATGCATCTCTGGGATTGATCACGCCTTTAAAGATATCTTCAGGTTTCGGTTGTAGCCTAAGGGAGACATCCAGTTCGTTGAATTCGCAGATCTGCTGTGCCGATTTGATCGCGGCCGGGTCGATATCGACGCCAGTAAAATGCCAGTCGTATTCGCTTTGCCCAGTAAGCGGATACACCAAGCTCGCGCCGGTCCCGATGTCTAACGCTTTGATGTGGCGCCCGCGCGGGATTTGTTCATTGTTACTTTCGGCAAGCAGGTCTGCCAGATAGTGGATGTAGTCGACGCGACCGGGGATCGGCGGGCATAGGTAACTGGCTGGGATATCCCAGAAATCAACGGCGTAGTACGTCTTGAGCAGCGCACGGTTCAGCATGCGGACCGCCGCCCCATCGTGAAAATCAATCGTCGTCTGACCAAGCGGATTGCTGATCGTGTATGGCTCTAGTTCCGGTAGTTCCGCCATCAAACGTGTAAAATCGTAACCGTTTTTGTGTTGATTACGGGGGTGCAGTTTTGTTTTGGCGGACACGGGGTTGCCTTCATAAAGGTGGTGATCGTTGGCCGCAGCACAAGTTCATATCAGGCATTACGAAAGTGAGAACGCGGCTAGCCCGTGATGCCTTCGGTCTGTGGAAGCGGGTTTGGCGATGTCACATCTTCGGGCCGTCGCTTTTCATAAAAGGCGTTACCACCCGCCGTTAAGACATAGTGAATATTGTTGAAATTGGCGGTGTACCAAGCGGCGTGAAAAAAGCGTGCGCCGCTTACCTTCGGGTGTCGTTCGCCGGTCAGGACGGCCGACGCCGAGGCCAACGCCAATGCACGGCCTTGATCATTCATCGACTTGGTCATCACGCCCGGCGCGAATTGGTTTTTCTGGCTGACCACCGCGCAGACGGTATCGGGGAAGTCGTCAGATTGCACACGGTTCATCAACACGCTGCCGACCGCGATCATCCCATCCCGACTAGAGCGGTTCGATTCAAAATACATCGCCCGCGCCATGCAGTTGACGTCAGAAGATGCAACCGTCGTGATCGTCGGCTCTGGTTGACGCGTGCAACCAGCAAGGCCGACGGTTGCCATCAGACCCAATATCAACGCTTTTTTGTGTTTAGAGTTTAACAATAGGCGTACTCCCTTAACCGCTTGTAACGACCCGCGTTCGTGGCCTCAAGCTAGGAAGCAGGCAGGCGGCGGAACCATACCAAGGTAAAACCGGACAGGGGGAATGCGATGATGCTATGTCGTTGAACGCAAAGATCGGCAAACGCAGCGTTGGGGCGGAATGAAGCAGCATACAGACGACCATACCACGCGTTAGCCTGACGGAGACCGGGAAGTGTTGGGTATCTTCTCCTTGGTTTTGCTGCCTGTCCTGACGCCACCCGCTGCGCTGTTTTTTCTCGCGATCACGGCTGTGCTGCTCTGGGCCAGCCCAAATACCGTCGAAAATGGCTGACTTACTCTGATCGGTATTCGACGATGCAGCTTTGTGGTCCAGTTTGTGCGAAATGCGCGCGGCATGCTGCGACGAAATGTTGAACCAATCGGCGCGGGCGCGATTTATCGTAACCGATTGCGAGGGTTAAAGGCGGCAGCGGGTCAGAGATCGGCACGCCAACCAATGCTTCGCCGCAATAACTTGTTTTGGTCAATGGCTGCATGTTTAAAACGGCACAGCCATGTCCTGCGCTGACAAGGCTTCGGACCATCTCGGTCGAGTTAGCGTAAGCAGCAATTGATATTTCATCGGCTTGGGCTTCGAACAGGCTTTGATAATAGGGGGCGGCGACAGGTCGGTTGAGGACGACCAACGGCTGCGTGGCAATCTGTGCGACAGTGACGCTGGATTGCTTGGCGAACGTGTGTCCCGCAGGCACCAGACAAAACGCGGGTGTTTCGATCAAGACATCAAAAGTAACAGAAGGGCGGGCACCTTCGCTGACAAATAGGATAGCATCGTAGTTTCCGTTCAGCAGGCCATCTTGGACGCTATCGTTGTCGCATTCGTCTAGATGTAGCGTGATATCACTGTCTTTGGGAATGAAACTGGCAAGGATCTGCGGCAAGAATGCCGGGGCAATTGGCGCGTAATATCCGATACGCAATGTCCCGCTAAGCGCTTGTTTCAGATCAGCGCCTTCAGCTAAAACCGCCGCGTAATCCTCAAGCAATCGTTCGAACTTTTGGGCGACCTGTCGCCCGCTGGCATTGGCTTCAATCCCGCGCGACCGCTGCCTAATGGTGAGCGTCAGATCAAAGGCGGCTTCGACCTGATCAATAGCAGCGCCAATCGCTGAGGCGGCGATATTCAGCTCTGCCGCTGCCTTCGAGATATTACCATGGCGCAACGCCGTCGTGAAATACTCCATCGCCTTGAGCGAAATTGCCATCACTACCCCTGTTAATCAGATTTAGTTCCTCATTTTAATCTGTTTTCCATGCATTCAGCTTTCTGTCAAACTCAGCGATATACTTTGACAGAAAGATATCCAGATGGATCAGGAGCCTCTCAAAGGTTGGAACCACGTGCCGACCGTCCCGCTTCAAGTATCGCCGTTCTTTCGTTGGCCGTTACGCCCGTTTGAAATGCTCGCGTGGGTCTGGAACTCTTGGTTCTTGATCACCGAGAAGCTGATTATCGTCGGCATCGCCTTTGTCTCGTTTTACTGGTTTCAGCCACCGCTCGCGGAATCCAAGACGCTGGCTTTCGGTTGGATTACAGAGATGTATGTCCGTAACTTGGTCCTCATGATCGCAGTGGCAGGCGGGCTGCATCTGTATTTCTATACCTTCACCAAGCAGGGCAAAGAACTGCGATATGATCCGCGCCCGCTGATGAAGAATGGCCGGCAGTTCACCTTGGGCGGGCAGATCAAAGACAACATGTTCTGGACGCTGGCGAGCGGTGTCTCGGTCTGGACCGCCTACGAGGTATTGATGTTTTGGGCGCTTGCAAACGGGTACGCGCCACTGCTCACGTGGGCCGCCCATCCGGTTTGGTTCGTCGCAATGTTCCTGCTAATCCCAATCTGGGAGAGCTTTTATTTCTACTGGATACACCGTTTTTTGCACATTCCGTTTTTCTACAAACACATCCACGCGCTGCATCACCGCAATATCAATGTTGGACCGTGGTCGGGGTTGTCGATGCATCCTGTGGAGCATGTGATTTTTCTAGGCTCGGTGCTGATCCATTGGATTGTTGCGGCACATCCCGTCCACATCCTGTTCCACCTGCAATATTACACGCTGACCGCCGCCACGACGCACACCGGCTTTGAAGGATTGGTTGTCAAAGACGAAAACAGACTGGCGCTGGGCACGTTCCACCACCAGATGCACCATCGCTATTTCGAATGTAACTACGGCTCGCTTGAGATTCCGTGGGACAAGTTCTTCGGCTCGTTCCACGACGGCACGACAACGGCTGACGCGCGGATCAAGGAGCGGCGCAAACGGATGGCGAGGAGCTAAGCATTGACTGCATTAATCGTCAAAGGACTGCTACCGGCGCAAGGCGAACGCCAGCTTGCCTATTGCCGGTCGCCCTGCGAGGAAAAAGCGGATTGCTTTGTCAAAGGCGGGCTTGGATATGATCGGCATCGGCTTCATTCCTGAACGTGCGTATTCCGCAAACCCAATTCTCAATAAGCATCTTCAGTTCGGAATGCCGCGAGGCAAACTTGCCGACGTGACATCCCGTGCGTTTCCCGACGCAGGGCAGTCGTGAACATCGACGAGGACGCACGACAGGACGTGTGGAAGGACTAGCGGGAAAGGGGGCGCAAAACTGGAATTGGGGCTTTGCAAATCGGCCTTCCGATTCACTTCCGGCGATATTTAAATATATCAGAAAGCTCTCGCGTTGCCTCAACGATGAATTCACTCGTTTGTTGGATGCGTGCAAGGTGGCGGTTTTCTTCGAGGTAGGTCATCCAGTAGGTGCGCTGAAATTCTATTTTGTCCGCCAGCACAGGTTCGAGATCCGTGTCGCGCGCCATGTAGTAGGGCAAAACGCCCAACCCGATATTGCCCATCACCGCATCAAATTGCGCTTTCACGGTCGAGCCACGGTAGACGACTTGGAGATCGGGCAGCAGGATTGTGTTGAAGTCCAGCGTATCTGTGTAAAGCAATTCTTCGACGTAACCGATGAAGGGATATGCATGTAGATCGGCGCGTTGCTTTGGACGCTCGCGCCCTTCAAAGAACTTTGGCCCAGCATAAATGCGCAGATCGTAATCAATCAGTTTGCGCATAACCAATGCGCCGCGCTCGGGTCGGTCCAGTGAAATGGCGATGTCCACATCACGACGCCATAGCTTGTGTGCGATGGGCATGGGGACCAGATCGATTTCCAGCGTTGGGTTGCTCGCAATCAGTCTTGGCAAAATGTGCGACAGTACTTCATTGCCGAAACCGTCGGGTGCGCCCACGCGCACCTTTTGCTTGCCAACCCCGTTTATGCGCCCCGCAAGGTCGGAAATCGCACTAGCTGAGCCTTCCATTTGTTCGGCGAAAGGCAAAATGCGTTGACCGAATTCGCTCAGCACCATGCCATCTTTTGTCTGTTCGAATAAAGCCAGACCCAGCTGATCTTGCAGGGCTTTGAGTCGCCGCGCGATTGTCGTGTGCGAATACTTGAGCCGTTTGGCCGCCTGACTTTGACGGCCTGTACGTTGAATTTCGAGAAAGACACGTAGGTCGTCCCAGTTAAAACTCATGCGGCGTCTCCTTGTTCGGGATCAATCGTACACGAGTTCAGGCAGCCACGTCACGAGTTCCGGCACCAATATCAGTGCAGTCACAACCGCCAATTGGATGATCACAAACGGAATGATGCCTTTGTAGATATCAATTGTGGTGACTTCGGCAGGCGACGCACCCTTGAGGTAGAATAGCGAGAACCCAACAGGCGGCGTGATGAACGATGTTTGTAGCGCAACCGAGAACAGCACGACGAACCAAACCGCATCAAAGCCGAGGTCATTCACAACCACAGGTCCGACGAGCGGCAAGAAGATCAACGTAATTTCGAGCCAGTCTAAAAAGAACCCTGCGACAAAGGCAAAGAACAGGACGGTGATGACGACGCCCATGTTGCCAAACGGGATGGCGTGAAGTCCTGCCGCGATCATTTCGTCGCCGCCCAAGGAGCGCATAACCAAGGCAAAGGCTGTCGCCCCGATGAAAATACCGAAGATGAACGACGTTGTCAGTGTGGTTCTGCGGGCAACCTCGTAGAGCACTTTAAAGCTCAGGCGCTTGTTGCCCAATGCGAGCAGCGTCGCACCCAGCGCGCCGATGCCCGCAGCTTCGGTGGGGGTGGCGATACCCATGAAGATACTGCCCAAAACAGCAAGGATCAGGGCCATTGGCGGAATGACGGCCGCGAACGTACGCAACAGACGCGTTGCCGTCAGCGGATCAGGGTTTTTCAGGCGCGGGGCCATCTCTGGCTTCACCGTAACTGCGGCGATGACATAAATCAGATAGCACGCACCGAGCAACAAGCCCGGGATCATAGCTCCCATGAACAACTCGCCTACGGACATCGCAAGCTGATCTGCCATAATGATCAGCATGATCGACGGCGGGATCAAAATACCAAGCGTTCCGGCAGAGGCGATAACGCCAGCGGCAAGCCGTTTATCATAGCCGTTCTCAAGCATGACAGGCATCGCGATCGTGGTCAGCAAGACAACCGACGCGCCAACAATCCCTGTCGAGGCCGCCAACAGAATACCGATCAGAATAACCGCAATCGCCAAGCCACCGCGATACCGACCGAGCGTTGCTGCGAATTCGGACATCAGCTTTTGGGCGAGACCGGATTGGTCCAGCATTAGTCCCATAAAGATGAACATCGGTAGTGCGACGAGCACCCCGTTCTCCATTAGCGACCAAATGCGCTGCACGATGACGGAATAATCACGCCATGAATCTAGGAAATAGGTGTCCACTTCAAAGCGGCTGTAAAGCTGTAGCGCCACAATGGTCGCAACCAAAGACACCCCAGCAAGCGACCAGACCACAGGCACACCCAAAAACAGGAGGCCCATAAAACTCAATAGCATTCCGATCACGATCAACTCGTTTGCCGCAAAACCTAACATCGGTTCTTCCTTTTTGACGTAATTTGAATGTGGATTAGGATTTGCGGATCACTGCGACCATGCGCAGCGCACGTGCGAAGGCCGCGAGTATCAGCAGGCCCATCGCAAGCGGAATAACCGACTTGAGTATCCATCGGTAGGGTAAGCCACCGGGCGAGCGTGATGTCTCGCTCAGCTTATGCGAAAACTCCACGAATGGAATTGCGGCAGTGCCGACGACATAAGCGAACGGAATAACCAGAGCCACCATCGCGATCAGATCGATCCACGCACGACGCCGCGCCGGCCAGTGTTCGGCCAGTACGTCCACGCGGACGTGTTGGTCATGCAAAAGGCAATAGGCCACGCCGACCATGAACGCGTAGGATGAAAGGTGCCATTGCATCTCCTCCATCGCGACAATGCTGTTTGAAAAGACATATCGTAAAATCACGTTCGTGATGACGATCAGAGTGAGCAAAATCCAACTCACATGTGCGGTCACGGCGACAGTGTTAATAATGCCTTCCGATATGCGCACGAGAAAAGGGGCAATAAAACCTTGCGGGTCGTTGTTGTTCGGTAATGTTGTCTCGACCAGCTTTGGCATATTGCCCCCCTTTATTTGTTTGATAACAGTCCCGACTTACTCAGCCGGTGCGTTTTCCCATTGCCAGTCACGCGGCAGGTAAGCCACGGAACTCCAGACGGCGTTCTCTTCTTGGAAGGCCATCATGGACGAGTACACTTTATCAAACATTTCGTCTGCTTCTGATTCACGGTCCATGACCACTGCGGTCGCGTCGCGGAATTTCTGCAAGACTTCGTCAGGCAACTGGCGTGCTTCAACACCATGTTCAGTTTCAAACTTTTGCAAAACCGCACCTTGCAACGCTTCTGCACGTGCCATCGCGTATGTCACGCCAGCCATGCAGGAGTTCTCGATCAGCGCTTGTGTCGTGGCGTTCAGATCACGCCAAACGTCGCCGTTCACATAGAGATACTGTGACGTGGACGGCTGGTGCCACCCTGGAAGGTGGTAGTATTTCGCAACCTGATAGAAGCCAAGCTGTTCGTCCACAGTTGGAAGCGAGAACTCAGTCGCGTCAAGAACGCCTGTTTCTAGGGCTTGGTACAATTCGCCACCCGGCAGAACCGTCACGGACATGCCGACTTCTTTCATGATCTCGCCACCAAGACCCGCTGCGCGGAACTTGAGACCTTCAAGCTGATCAACGCTGTCAATCGGGAACTTGAACCAACCAGCCGCTTCAGGGCTGATCACACCACAAAGGATCGGGTGTACGTTGTATGGTTCGAACAGTTCTTCAAGTAATTCGTTGCCGCCAGCTTGATACATCCACGCCGTAAATTGCGCAGGCTCAAGGCCAAAAGGCGTCGCACCAAACAAGGCAGAAGCAGGAACTTGGCCGCGCTCGTAACCCATCCAGCTATAACCGGCATCGATTTGACCAGTTGCAACGCTTTCAAAAACGGCAAGAGCGGGGATCATTTGGTTCGGTTCAAACACCTGAAATGTGATTTTGCCACCAGAAGCGGCACTTACGCGTTCGGCAACCCAAGGCAACGCATCGCCCAAGGCGGTCAGGTTGGATGAAAAGCTGATTGGAACAGCCCAGCGAACGTCTTGAACTTCTTGCGCTGTTGCGGGGGCCGCGGCCGCGACAAGCGATAGGCCGGCCATAGCGGCGCTAAGACCTTTAACTTTGTTTAACATACGTCTTCCTCCCAGAAGTGTTTTTTGTCCAGCGGCGACGCGGTCAGGCATCAGGCTGGAAACCTCAGCTTAAAACGACAATGCGGAAAACGCCTATGAACCAATTTAGACCTTACCTGTGCAAATACGTTCATTGCTACGCAGTCAGGCCTGCTGTTTCAATGGCCATTCTGTGCTGTAGCGCCGTTCTGGGCGCACATCACATATGAAATATGGAGAACATACCATGCAGGACTACGGCGATTTTGACTATGTGATTGTAGGCGCAGGTTCAGCAGGATGTGTTCTTGCCAATAGATTAAGCGAAGATCCTAACACACGGGTTTTATTGCTCGAATCCGGAGGAAGCGACAATTACCACTGGATCCATATTCCTGTTGGTTATCTCTACTGCATCGGCAATCCGCGCACAGATTGGGGTTACTCTACCGCCGCTTGCGCAGGCTTGGGCGGGCGGTCCCTATTGTATCCGCGCGGCCGTGTTCTGGGGGGCTGTTCTTCGATCAACGGGATGCTTTATTTGCGGGGGCAGTCGAACGATTACGATGGCTGGCGTCAGTTGGGAAACACCGGCTGGGCGTGGGATGACGTTTTACCGTATTTTAAGAAATCCGAAGACTATTATGCTGGCGAAGACGACGAACATGGCGAGGGCGGTGAATGGCGCGTCGAAGAGCAACGCCTGAACTGGGAAATTCTGGATGCATGGAAAGCCGCAGCAATTGAGGCAGGTATTCCAGAGACATCCGATTTTAACCGTGGCGACAACTTTGGGGTTGGTTACTTTAAAGTAAATCAGCGAAACGGTTGGCGCTGGAGTTCGGCCAAGGGGTTTCTGCGACCTGCAAAGTCACGGCCAAATCTTGAAGTGATGACCCACGCACAGGCTCAAAAGGTTTTGTTCGCGGGAAAGCGAGCGACAGGCGTGCAGTTTTTGCGCAAGGGGGCCCTATCCAAAGTCAGCGCACGCCGCGAGGTGATCCTGTCATCTGGTGCCGTCGGCACGCCGCAATTGCTTCAACTGTCAGGTATAGGCCCGGGCGGATTGCTACAGAAACACGGCATTGATGTGGTACACGAGGCGCCAGAGGTCGGCGGCAATCTGCAAGACCACCTGCAAATTCGCTGCGCTTACAAAGTCTCGGGTGTGAAAACCTTGAATGTGATGAGTTCAACACTTTGGGGCAAAGCAAAAATTGGCCTCGAATACGCGCTGAAACGTACGGGGCCGATGTCGATGGCCCCTAGCCAGTTGGGTGCATTCGCCTATTCCGACGAGCGTCTAGCGTCTCCCGATTTGGAGTATCACGTGCAGCCCGTCACGCTCGAAGCATTCGGCCAAGCGCCGCATGACTTCCCTGCGATCACCGCTAGCGTCTGCCACCTGCGTCCGGAAAGTCGCGGCCATGTGCATATTACGTCGCCCGACGCTGCATCGCATCCCGAAATTCAACCCAATTACCTTGCCACAGAAGGCGACCGCATCGTCGCGGCCAACGCCATCCGCAAAACCCGCGAAATCATGGGCCAATCCGCGCTTGCACGTTACATGCCGGAAGAATTCAAACCCGGACCGCGCTATCAAACTGAAGAAGAATTGGTCGAAGGCGCGAGCCAGATCGCATCGACGATCTTCCATCCGGTCGGCACAGCACGCATGGGAATCGACGAAAACGCCGTGGTTGACCCGCAGTTGCGCGTTAACGGTGTGACGAACTTGCGGGTTGTGGACGCATCAATCATGCCTAATATCACGTCTGGAAATACAAACTCTCCGACCGTTATGATCGCAGAGCGGGCGAGCGATTTCATACTTGGACGCAACCTTTAGGGCAGGGTGGGCACTGTCCCGTCGCTGGTGACGCCCAGCACAACCTGTTAGTTCATCTGCACCTTCGAGCCTTTTACGGTAATTTTCGACGCTGCTTTCACGTTTATTTTTCCGCTGGCCTTAATGTCGATGTCTTTTCCGTTGATCTGGAATGTGCCGTCTTTTTTCAGAACCATGGTGCTTTTGCCGACGGTGATGGTTAGCTCGTCGCCGACGTCGATGTTCAGCTTTTTACCCACCGAAATGCTCATGTCTTCGGCGACATCAATGTCCATCGTCTTGCCTGACGTGACCGCGATGGTTTCGCCCGATGTCACGGCGATGGATTTACCAGAGGTCACATCAATGCTCTCGCCAGATGCGACGGCGATGGATTTGCCCGATTCCGTGTCGATGGATTCGCCGGATTTGATGGCGATGGATTTCCCGACCTGCACCGATTGCGAAACGCCGATTGTCGCCGAGGACGAAATGCCGATGGTCTTGGTTTTGGTCAGGTCAATGGTTTCAACGTAGTGGCCTTCGCCGGGGATCGCTGCGCCCATCAAGCCGAGACCCGCCGCGACGCTACCAACGCCGCCTGCCATGCCTGCGGCCGCCGCGCTGACGACCTTACCGATAGCCGATGGCCCAACGGTTAGGTTCATATTGCCGCCGATGGCTTCCACGTGGTTGTTGTTCACTTCAATGGATTTGTTCTGGCCGACAGATTGCACCCAGTTATTATCAATCCGTTCAGAATGACAGTTAAGCGTTTTTTCGTTGCGGTCTTTTTGAGCGTGCACAAAGATTTCTTCTTTGGATTTTTCGTCCTCGAACCGCAGCTCGTTAAATCCTGTGCCTTGATGCGTGTTCGTCTTGAATGTGGACCGCGTTTTATTGGCGGGTAGCGGGTAAGGGACGTCGTTTTTTCCGTTATAAACGCAGCCCGTCACAAGCGGCAGATCGGGGTTTCCTTCAAGAAACTCGACGACGACCTCCATTCCTATGCGCGGGATCACCATACCGCCCCAGCCTTTGCCAGCCCAGTTTTGCGACACGCGGCAGCGCATGGAATAGGCTTGCGCAAGGTCCCAGTGGAAATGCACCAAAATGCGTCCGTATTCGTCGCAATCAATTTCGCCTTCGCCAACGACAGTAGCGGTCTGCGGGCCCTGCACTGTAGGGATATGCGTTTTGCGTTCGGGCGCGAGCGGGGCGGCCGTGGGCAGCATCACATATGTGCCTTCATAAGTCGCCGTGCCGCTGCCATTACCGCTGGCGTAGGTATTGCTGGAATAGGTGTGCCGTGCGGTCAGGCAAAGGCACGGATCATCAACGCCCTTGATAGGATCACCGGTGATTTTCACGATCAGTCCCGCACGCATAGAGGTAGCGTCGCCCGTCACAAAATGCCGATCATCTTGGCCGCGTTCTTGTGCTGTGCGCAGCTTGGCAAGCTTCTTACCCTCAGATTGGTCAAGATAATTACCAGGGAAATCAAAACTTTCGATGATGCCTTCGTCAAAGGCCGCGTCACCCGTATGATCGGCCTCCATCATCGCAAGCGGGGTTTTGAAATTGTAATCGGTTAGACGGATCGCACCTGTCGTGATGCGGCGGGCGGGCGAAACGTGCCAAAAATGTTCTTCGTCGGCGCGGTGCATCTCGGGCACTTGCACAAATCTGCGGCTGTCGCCCGCGATCGGGCCGTGTTCGGTCATATCGTCTGTCAGGACCAATGTGTGTCCCGCGTCGGTATGGGCAAAGTGGTAGCTGATTCCAAAGCGTTCCATCAGACGCGTCGCGAAAGCCAGATCGCTTTCGCGGTATTGCACGGTGTATTCGAGCGGCGCGTAGCTTTTGGTTAGCTTCTTTTTGACAGCAGGTTCGCCAAGGTGGCTGTAGGGTGACAACAGTTCGTCCAAGATTTCCACAACAGACTTTTCAGCAAAAATCCGTTGGTTGCGGCGTAGTCCAGCAAGCCAGAACCATGGCCGCAATGTCAGGTCATACCGCCAGCCGTTTTCATCAACGCCGTTGAATTTGGCCGCTGTCACAAAGCCATGAAATACCTGATCGGGGTTCTCGAAGGTCTTTAGTGAAACGCTGGCTGGCGTGCCGACCAATGCGTTGAAATCAATGTCTGCTTTAACTGATAAAGCCTCGACGTTGAAGTTAAACAACGTGTTCACATGTTCATCACCATTGAAACGCAACAGGACCAACTCGTCCGCACCTAGGGCCGTCGTGAGCATGCCCATTCGCCCATCTTGAAGAAAATCCGGTGCCATTACAGTGTCCTAACATGCTCAAAACGATATTTGCGTACTAAACTGGTCGCTCCACATCCGTAATTTATGCGTGACCTAGGGTCAGCTTCACATGGAATCACTTTCGGAAACAAGTATGGGAACCGCTACCTTTGCTTTGTAACAGCCAGTTGGTGGTGCGAAATAATCGTTAATCTGCGTCGTGCAGGGTCATCCTGTAAAGGCAGTGTAGCCTGCGTCGTCCATCATGTGATCGATTTCTGTCGGGTTCGCGACGCTCATCTTAAACAACCAGCCGTTGCCCATCGGGTCGTCATTTGCGAGGCTCGGATTGCCTGCCAAGGCGGTGTTAATTGCCACCACGTCGCCCGAGATCGGTGCCGAAATATCAGACACCGCCTTGCTGCTTTCGACAACCGCGACTTCGTCACCTAGCGCTATGGTATCGCCCGTCTGCGGCAGATCAATAAACAGCAACGTACCCAGCTGCGCCACGGCGAAGGGCGTGATCCCAACCACGACAAAACCGTTCTCTGCGCGAAGCCAGTGATGTTCCTTCGTGTATCTCATACCGCGCATTCCTTTGGCCGTTGGTGTCACGCTGCATCGACATCGCCGTCCGATCAAGCAATTTTCGATGCTACGATGACGCTACGGGTATTCCAGACTTGACCCTAGGGTACTTCCACGCCCAAGCTGCGTGAATATCGCGATTGTCACAAAAACCTTTCCTAAATCCATTATGGCTGGAACGGTTCATTCGGTTTTAAGCAATTTTCACGCGAGGCGCAGATGCATATCGACCTCAAAGGATCAGGGAACAGCGGGTTTAGCATCGGTATAGATCCGACTGGGCGTGAACATGTCGTGGTTATCACGAAGCGTCGGTTGAGATTTCCCGCTGTTTCGGGCGGGGTTTGCACATGGTCCGATGCGATCCCTGCGCTATGCACGGCGGATAAATTTAGTGGCGAACCGGGCATGTCTGCGGTGACGTTCGAATCCGAATTTGCGATGCGCAAACCTTATTGCGATGTGCTGGTTCACGGTGCGGCCTACGCGCCCAATGGTGCGCCCGCCCCGATTGTCTACGCTGGTCTGCAATGCGGAACCGTTTCGAAGACGATAGTGGTTTTTGGCTCGCGGGTCTGGGAACGCTACATAACCGGTCCCGCGCCGTCAGAGCCCGCGCTGTTCGTGCGTCAGGATATTTCGTATGATCACGCATTTGGCGGTGTCGATGCGCTTGACCCATCCGAAAAGGCCCCCCCGATGTATCCGCTCAACATTGTCGGCGTCGGCTGGCATCAATCCTGTAATCGCGACATTGTTGAAGGCACGCCGTTGCCCGCCTGCGAAGATCCGCAGAACTTGATCAGTACCCCGTGGAGCAAAGTCACACCTGTCAGCTTTGGCCCGATAGCGCGTGGTGCGCCAGAACGCGCGAAATACGCGGGAACCTATGACGAGGCGTGGATCGAGGACCGTTTTCCACATTTGCCTGATGACTACGATGACCGCTACGCTCAATCGGCGCCCGCCGATCAGCAAATCCGTCATCCATCTGGGGGCGAAGTGATCAAGTTGAACAATATGATGTCCGATCACGCTGGCCCATTCGAGATGCAGTTACCAAACCTTGATCTGCCAGTCGTGTTTTCACGCAGGCGCGGCGAAGATATTCCCGCCCGACCCGTCACCGACACATTGATTATCGAACCGGACCAGCGCCATATCGACGTGATCACCCGCGCAAGCCTGCCATTGAAACGCGATGTTCTGGAGATGCGCGAAGCCATTATCGGCAAACGAGGTCGCGGGTATTGGCGCGCACGTGCGCTGGGGAAAACCTACAACCAGGGCCTTGCTGGGCTTGGGCAGGACAAAGTGGTGCCCGAATGACAAGCGGCCTCGCAATAGAAGCCTGCGGCATGACAACCGCGATTGGCCTAAATGCGCCAGCTTCTGCGGCGGCACAACGTGCGCGATTGTCAAATTTTGAAGAAACCCATTTTATTTCGCATGACGGCAAATGGATGATCGGTGCGGAAGTCCCGCTTGATCCGCCCAAACGTGGCCGTGCGCGGCTGCAATCGCTTTTGGAAGGGCCGTTGCGCGAATGTTATGCTGCGCTGGGTGATGTCGATCCAAAAGACGTGCCTGTGCTGCTTTGCGTCGCTGAAGGGGACCGGCCCGGAAGGTTAGTAGGCGTCGATACTAGCCTGTTACACGACACCTTGAATGCCATAGGCCAGCCGATCCACACAGACAGCGCCGTGATCACCTATGGCCGTGTTGGGGGAATTGTGGCCCTGCGTGACGCCCGTGATCTAATGAAAAAAGGCGCGAAAAAGGTAATCGTCGCAGGTGTCGACAGCTACCTGATTGCGGGGACCTTGGCGCATTATGACGCCGACGACAGGGTGCTGACGGAAACAAACTCTAACGGCTTTCCAGCGGGCGAGGGGGCGGCGGCGGTACTGCTTGGTCGCGATGGTGCATTCCAGCTGCTCGGCCTCGGATTTGGTCGTGAACCCGCGCATATCACGTCAGGTGAGCCCACGCGAGCCGACGGTCTCGTCGCTGCGATGCGTGAAGCACTGGGTGAGGCAGGGATCGACTTTAGCGAGGTCGATTACCGGATGTCTGATCTGAATGGCGAACAGTATTATTTCAAAGAGGCAGCGCTCGCGATGACCCGCGTTTTGCGCAAGCGTATCGATCAAATGGACCTGTGGAACCCTGCCAGCGAATTTGGCTACACTGGTGCCGCGAGTATGCCGCTGATGCTTGGATTGGGCTTGATCGCAGGGCAAAAACGCTACGCGCCGGGCCGAACGGTAATCATGCAAACGTCGGACGACGACGGGCGACGCGGCACCGCGATTTTCAGAATGGAAGGGTAGGTCATGGGCAATGATGTCTTTGCGAACGGACGAGAATTGTCGTGCAAAGCGGGCAGCGGCAAGTCGATCTGCGCCTTCCCTGACGTCTGCTTCACACCGCCACAAACCCCAGCAACACCGCCCGGTGTACCAATTCCATATCCCAATACGGGCATGTCCAGCGATACGTCCAGAGGCAGCCGCGATGTGAAAATCACCAAAAAAGAGGTGATGTTAAAGAACAAAAGCATGTTCAAGAAAAGCGTCGGTGATCAAGCAGGATGCGCGCCGAAAAAAGGCGTCGTGACCAGCCAAACGGGGGGGAAGGTCTACTTTAATTCGTGGTCAATGGACGTGAAGATCGAAGGCGAAAACGCTGTGCGGCATCTAGATTTGACGACACACAACCACGGCAGCGTGCCGGGGAATACACCGACATGGCCGTTTATTGATAGTATGGCGAGTGGGGCATTCAAAGACGGTGACCCCTGCAAAGAAGACATCATCAAGGAACAAGAAGCCTGTGCGGATTATCAGCCCTACGGCGACAAGGACGTATGCGCGGCGGTCATATACAACGGTGACGGTCGTAAAATGACCCAGGATCAAGCAAAAGGTTTAATGGCTGATGCTTCTTCCGACACAGCACTTTCTGCAAAATCCGACACGTACCATTTCAAACATGATGGATCGGCAACCGACACAAGTAGTCCACCACCAGACGCATCAAGTGCTGGAAATTGTCTAACTGCACGCACCTGCCAACTCGTTCCATATGAACCAGAACCCGGGACTGCTGGATGTTGTCGATCACAAACGCCACACCATCTCGTTGAGGCCGCATCATTTTTCACGAAGAAACGCGGAAAGGCCAAAGGCGAGCAATCACAACTCTTGAGCGTGGGGTACAAAGACGAAGAAAACCAATATCGTACCGATGATGCACCTTCAATTTGTGCATTTGGCCCAAACCCGTGGCGCGGAAGCCATGGCCAGTTGCATACTATTCAGGGTCACCTCAACAAGATGGACCGTTCAGAGGCAAGAGAACCTATGCCGATGGTCCAGAAAGAAGGGCAGCCAAAGAAATTCTCGAACCAGCATACGATTCCGTACGGTACTGCACGCGACAACGGCATTTTGGCGGCACAAGAGGTCAATCCAAAGGCCAATTGCGATCCAGAGTGCCAGAAGGCGCAACTTGATGCTTATCATAAAGACAAGCTCGGCGTCGAAGATGACACCAAAATCAAATCTTATGCGACCGGACGCATCAAAGACGAAAACTACAACCAAGTTATCGCAGATCTCACTTCTGACGATGGTGATATTGGCTAGAACCTAGGATAATATAATGGATTTGGATCACTACACGTTTTTGTCGGGTGTGGAACTAGAGTGCGGAACGTTACTTTTTTCAGCGCAGGACACCAACCTCGATATTGATGATGCCCCGCATACAATATTCTTACAACGCAACCCTATGAACGAATGGTCGCGGCGTGCCCACACACGATGGTTAACGGCCGGCGTTTCGAAAACCCCGGACAATGACGGTTTGAGTGTCATCAATTCATGGGGCCGCAACGTTGAATTGATGCGGGACAAAAACGGAAAGTCTGATATTTTCCCCGAAGTTGATAGTGGGCAAGAAACCCCTTGGACAGTGAGGTTCTGCAAATCAATCGACGGTGTGTCCTATGCTGGCGGAACGGGCAGACATCTTTGTCGCAAAGTGGCCGGCTCTTGGGAACCTCTTGGCCCGGCGGCAATGCAAGAGGGCCCGCAGCCCGCTAGTTTCGACGGAATAACTGGATTCAACGCAAGCGAGTTGTACGCTTTTGGATGGCGGTCGGTAACATGGAGCAACCATTCCGGCGACTGGGAGCAGGTCGAGATGCCAACAAATGTTATCCTGACCGATGGGGACATTTTTCAGGATAAAATTTACATTGGCGGTCAAATCGGCACCATTCTTGAAGGCCGCGGGGCGGATTGGATCATCATCGAAAATGAGATTCTAGAGCAAGATATTTGGTCAGTCTGCGCATTTCAGGATGCTGTCTATTTTTCCTGCATGTTTGGTATTTTGCGGCTCAAGGATGGCGAATTAGAACTCTTCAAGCAACTTGGCCCCGATATGCGCACAGCGATGTCGCTATTTGTCGGCCCAAGCGGCCTGTGGTCTGTCGGGGCGTCTGACATTGTACTGTTTGACGGGACCGATTGGCACACAATAGCGCAATCAGATTAGGAGTAAGACCATGAACGCAAACGACGTGGAAATTGGTGATGCGAAGCTCGACGGTGTTGTGATTGGCATGGTCATGGATGTGACAAAGGGCGGGGCTATTCAGGTCGTCTTTCCGGGCAATCCGCAGGACGAAGCTATCCGTGCGCGCGCCACGGTCCCCCTATCCACGCGCGATATTGGGGCTGAGGTTGCGCTCATTTTTGAAGGTGGTAACCCGACGTCCCCGATCATCGTCGGTCGCCTCTTACGGCCTGGTGATGGGGTGAATGACCCTGATGATGGCACCACAGAGATCGATTTGGCCCCCGCGCCGATGACGGTAAGCGTTGATAATGGCGCGGACGAGATCGTTGATATCGCTGGCAAAGAGCAGGTGGTTATCCGCTGTGGTCGTGCGAGTATCACGCTAACCAAGGCGGGGAAAATCTTGCTACGTGGCGCTTATATATCGAGCAGATCAACGGGGGCAAACCGGATCAAGGGTGGCTCTATCCACTTGAATTAACCATGGCGCATATTCCGATCATTTTGACCCAACACGCTGAAGACGCTGCCGTATTATGGGAGCGGCGCAGGCGCGCCGTCGATGCCCCGCATTATAATACGATGTATTTGGCACGGCTCGATGAGCAGCTCGAAGCGCATCTTGATGGTTTGCGGATCGCGGGTGCTGCTGGCTGGGAAGAGGCTGTCGCGGCATTCAACGAGATCGGCGGTGGCGGTGAGATGTTCACGCTTTCGACATTGGCATTCGGTCAAGATGATCCATCGTTGATCCAGTCTGTGATTGAACTGATCAAGGCCGATCCGAACGCATTTCTAGGCCCTGCGGCGTCTGGAATTGGTTGGTTACACCAGTCCAAATTATCCGGCAAAGTCAGCCCGCTGTTGCTGTCCGATGACCTGATCGCGCGCGCGCTGGGCGTGGGTGGATGTGCATTGCACCGTGTCGATCCGCGCAAACAACTGGTGGTCTTTCTAGCCGATCCCCCCGGCGTTAAACGTCGTGCCGTCCGTTTGGCGGGCGAGATCGGGCGCGCGGGATTATTGCCGCGTATTCAAGAGCTTCGTCATGATACAGATGCCGAAACGGCGTATTGGGCGACGTGGACAGCTGTCTTGCTAGGGGATCGCGGCGAGGCGCTGGACCAGCTTTTAAAGATAGCGACAGGCGGCAGCGCGAAGGCACAGGATGCCTTGCGGGTGGCCTTGCCTGCGATGGGATTTGAGGCGGGCTGCAACTGGTTAAATGCGCAACCGGTCGAGGCTACGACAACAAAAATTGCCGGTTACGGCATCTTGGGTGATGCAGGTGCCGTGCCATGGTTAATCGAACAGATGGCGGATGACGAACTGGCGCAGATCGCGGGCGAAAGCTACGCATTGATCACAGGCGCTGACCTCGAAGAAGACGATCTTGACAGAGACATCCCTGAGGGCGCTCCGGACGGCCCGAATGATGATCCGACGGACGACGATGTGGATTTGGACGCGAACGAAAATCTTGCATGGGCATCAGCCGATCACGTGGCAGGCCATTGGCGCGGAATCCGCGGGCGATTTGGCTCGGGCTCGTATATTTTGGGACGTCCTGCAGGCATGGACACGTGGCGTGACTGCTTTGCGATCGGATATCAGAGACAACGCAGGGTTGCGTCGGTTTGGTTGGCGGTCAGCGATCCAGCGGCACCTTTAGCAAACTGGAAAGCTCCGGTTTTCCGGTCTTGGCCAGGTTAACCCCTCAAATACAACGAGTATCGACGAAAACTTGCGGAATTTAAAACATCATGCAAGTCTGAACCGTACATTGTGTAAATTTGCTATCGGACAGCGATGCGCTGATGGTTTGTAAGTGGGGACAACTTATGGAAGACCCAAACACCGAAAATGGTGAAATAGAAACTGACTTTGAAGTCGGACAAGACAACATCGACGGGAACCTCGGACCACTTGGGTTCGATATTCACAATCCGGTTTTCGTGATATCCGGTCTCACCGCCGTCATCTTCGTTATCCTGACACTTATCTTTCCCGATCAAGCGGGGGCCGTGTTCGCGGCTGTGCGTGATTTCTCGATCACCAAGCTTGATTGGTTCTTTATGATTATCGTGAATATATTCGTGATATTCTGTCTTTTCTTAATATGTCACCCGATGTCCAAAGTGCGTTTGGGCGGTCCGGATGCCGTTCCTGAATATTCCTACACTGCGTGGTTCGCGATGCTTTTCGCGGCTGGTATGGGGATTGGCCTGCTGTTCTTTGGCGTGCTCGAACCCGTCTATCATATGAACGTATCGGGACCATTGGGCGTGGCGTCGCCTATTGCCGCGGACGGCAGTATCATCGCCGAAAACGTGGATGCCGCCCGTCGTATGGGGCTTGCCGCGACGTTCTACCACTGGGGTTTGCACGGTTGGGCGGTCTACGCGATCATGGCCTTAGCGCTTGCGTTCTTCACTTACAACAAGGGTCTACCGTTCTCGATCCGCTCTTGTTTCTACCCGATCTTGGGGGATCGCGTCTGGGGCTGGTGGGGGCACTGCATTGATATTCTCGCGGTTTTTGCCACGCTGTTCGGTCTCGCGACGTCGCTTGGATTGGGCGCACAGCAAGCCAACGCTGGCTTCAACTTTGCCTTTGGCCTGCCGATTTCGACCAATGCGCAAGTGATCATCATCCTGCTGGTCACGGCGGTCGCACTTGTATCGGTTTACCGTGGTTTGGACGGGGGCGTGAAAATCCTCTCTGAAGTCAACATGGTTCTCGCGGTCCTGTTCTTCTTATTTGTTCTGCTGGTCGGGCCGACTTTGGTCGGGTTGAGTGGGTTCTGGGACGGGCTTGTGGCCTACACCAAAGAACTCATTCCGCTTTCCATGCCGTTTGGCCGCGAGGACGACGCATATCGCGAAAGCTGGACTGCGTTTTATTGGGCATGGTGGGTGTCGTGGGCACCGTTCGTGGGCATGTTCATTGCTCGCGTGTCCAAAGGCCGCTCAATTCGCGAATTCTTGATCTGCGTGCTGATCATACCATCGTTAATCATTTTTCTCTGGATGGGCGTCTTTGGCGGGATCGCGATTGATCAAATCGTGACAAGTCCGGAAACCTCGCTTGTCAAAGCGAACGTGGTCGACAGCTATTCGCCCGAGTTGTCCTTGTTTGGGATGCTTAACGAGTTGCCGTTTACCAAGATTGCATCGACCATCGCGATCTTTCTGGCGCTGGTGTTCTTTGTCACATCGTCGGATTCAGGGTCACTGGTTGTTGATACGATCACGGCAGGCGGCAAGATCGACGCCCCTGTGCCACAGCGGATATTCTGGTGCATCGTCGAGGGGCTGATCGCCATCGTGCTCTTGATTGGCGGTGGGTTATCGGCCTTGCAAGCAGGGGTCACGGCGACTGGACTTCCGTTCTCGGTGCTGATGTTGGTGATGTGTTACACCATCTTTAAAGGCCTCAAGAATGAACCGAGATAAGCCGCGTGGGCCACACGATAAAACTGAAAATGCCCGTCACTTTGGCGGGCATTTTTTATGATATCGAGACATTATTTTGGCTCGAATTTTTTGCGGAAACTTTGACTACACGCCACCCTGCCGTCATAATTTTTACAGCTGGGGAGGAGCATACGATGAGTTCAGAAAATCAAAAGAAACGCAAAGACCTCAATGCCGCCGAGATAGGCGCGCTGGCCCACCTATATCGGGCCGAGGTGTACCGTTCGACGATCTGGCGCACGCGGTTGGACACGACCACCAACTGGGCGGTTGTGACGTTAGGGATCGCATTGTCGATTACATTTGCCGCGCCCACTGCATCGGCTTTACCGCTCGTGCTTGTCGGGGTTTTGTTGCTTTTCTTCATGACGATGGAGGCCCGCCGCTATCGCTTTTTCAATGTCTGGCGGGCGCGGTGTCGCTGGATGGAAACCCATTTTTACGCCCCGATGCTGCACGACGGCGACCTGCATCTTGAGGAAAACTGGCAGCAAACTCTAGCCGAAGATTATTGGCGGCCAAAGTACCACGTCAGCATGATGGTCTCGATTGGACGACGTGTGCGTAGCACCTACCTATGGATTCTTCTGATCCAAGCCCTGGCGTATCTGAGCAAACTCATCGTGCATCCCGAACCCGCGAAATCCGTGGCCGACGTTTTAACCAGGGCAGATGTTGGTCCGGTTCCGGGTATCTTTGTCGTCATATCTGGCCTTTTTTATATTCTCGCGTTGCTCACCATCGCGATCTGGAGCTTCGATCACGACCGCAAGCGTTCAATCCGTGGGGATCGCAGTAGCGGCAGCAGTATGGGGTAGGGGAATTACCAAACCCTGCCAATTGAAAAAACGAACACTTGGCCCCGTATCACAGGGGCGCTATGACGGGCTTCCAAGTATCGCAAGGAGCCGATAATGACCGCTGTTGCAGACCGTATTTCCCGCACGATTGCTGATGATATCGGGGCGCGTCCCGAACAGGTTAACGCGACGGTGGCGATGTTGGATGCTGGCGATACGGTGCCATTTGTCGCGCGATACCGCAAAGAAGCGACAGGCGGTTTGGACGATACGCAATTGCGGCGTTTGTCGGAACGGCTCGACTATTTGCGTGATTTGGAAAAACGTCGAGCGACGATTTTGGATCAGGTGAAATCGCAAGGCAAACTGACCGACACGTTGGCCCGCGATATCGCCAAAGCGGACACGAAAGCCGTTCTCGAAGACCTCTATCTGCCCTACAAACCCAAGCGCCGGACCAAAGCGATGATCGCCCGCGAAAACGGGTTGGAACCGCTGTTGCAAAACATTCTGGACGACCGCGCCGCTGATCCGGTTGTTTTGGCCGCAAAATACGTAAGCGACGCTGTGCCTGGCACCAAAGAAGCACTGACCGGTGCGCGTGATATTCTCGTTGAACAACTCGGTGAAAACGCAGCTTTGTTGGGTCGGCTACGCGAGTTCATGCAAAACGAAGCCGTGATCTCTGCTCGTGTGACCCCGGGCAAAGAAGAAATCGGCGCGAAGTTTTCCGACTATTTCGCCCATACCGAAAAATGGGCCACAATCCCGTCGCACCGCGCTTTGGCGATTTTGCGTGCGACAAAAGAGGAAATTGTCACGCTGGATATCGGGCCGGAACCTGAAAACGGGCTTGCACGTGTGACGGGGATCGTCGCCGCCGAGATCGGTATTCGCGGTCAAGCACCGGGTGATATTTGGCTGCAAGACGTGGCGACATGGGCGTGGCGCGTGAAACTCAGCTTAACCATGTTCATGGACCTGATGGCGGATATGCGCAGACGCGCTCACGCCGCAGCGATTGACGTTTTCGCCCGTAATTTGCGTGATCTTTTACTTGCTGCGCCCGCTGGCCCACGTGCAACGCTAGGCTTCGATCCAGGCATTCGGACTGGCTGTAAAATCGCGGTCGTGGATGAAACTGGTAAACTGCTAGACACCGCTACGATTTATCCGTTCCAGCCGAAAAACGATCTGCGCGGGGCCGAAGAAACGCTGATCCAGATGATCCAAAAACACGGCATCGCTTTGATTGCTGTCGGCAACGGCACGGCCAGCCGCGAATCCGAACGGCTTGTTGCGGATGTGATCAAACGCTTACCTGCCAGTGTCACGCGCCCCACATCTGTCATTGTGTCTGAAGCCGGGGCGTCAGTTTATTCGGCCTCTGAACTTGCCTCACAAGAATTCCCTGACATCGATGTGTCGATACGCGGGGCCGTGTCGATTGCGCGGCGTTTGCAAGATCCTTTGGCTGAATTGGTCAAGATTGACCCCCAAGCCATTGGCGTTGGCCAATATCAGCACGACGTGGACCAGCGCCAACTTGCGCAATCTTTGGCCGTCGTGGTTGAAGATGCGGTGAACGCAGTCGGCGTCGATTTGAATATGGCTTCCGCGCCGTTGCTGTCACATATCGCGGGGCTTAGTGCGTCATTGGCGCAGGCCGTTGTGACCTATCGCGATGAAAACGGCCCGTTTGCGACGCGCAAAGCGTTGCTCAAAGTACCGGGATTGGGGCCAAAAGCGTTCGAGCAATGTGCCGGTTTTCTGAGGATCACGGGCGGCACAGAACCACTGGACGCCTCGTCAGTCCACCCCGAAGCATACGGTGTTGCGCGTAAAATCGTGCAGGCATGTGGACGTGATATTCGGGCGATTATGGGCGATGAAGCCGCGCTGAAGGGGCTGCGTGCCGAGCAATTCGTCGATGACAACTTTGGGCTACCAACCGTGCGCGACATTCTAACGGAATTGGGAAAGCCGGGCCGCGACCCGCGTCCGACATTTAAGACCGCCACTTTTGCCGAAGGCGTCGATAGTATCACCGATCTAAAGGCTGGTATGTCGCTTGAAGGCACGGTGACCAACGTTGCGGCCTTTGGTGCATTTGTCGATATCGGCGTGCATCAGGATGGATTGGTTCATGTCAGCCAGCTCGCCGATAAGTTCGTGAAAGACCCGCACGAAGTTGTAAAAGCTGGTGATGTGGTCCGCGTGCGCGTGACCGAAGTGGACGTACCGCGCAAACGCATCGGCCTGAGCATGCGCAAAGATGGCGGCAGCGCGCCTGCGCCACGCGGCGGTCAGAGCAAACCCAAGGCGCAGCATACCTCTAAGAAAACGTCGGCGGGTCCGTCGCAAAGCAGTCAAGGTGCGCTGGGTTCCGCGCTTGCAGCAGCGATGAAACGTCCCAACAAATAGGGCTGCTGATTAACCAGCTAGTTCGGCGCCTCGGGCCTTTTCGCAATTTTAGATGGAGTCGTTAAGTCTGAAAGCTGCCCTAAAAGCAGAAAATTCTAATTAGAATCAAGTCAGAGTTGTATTGCGACCACTCTGCTCAATGGTTATAGAGTCAATAATCCTTAGGGTCGCGTGTGACGAAATAGTCTGTTTGCTCGGTAAAAATGCGGCGCTATAGGCAGCTATTTCCCTGCTACACAAGTCGTTGTGGGTGTTGATGGCGACGATCCAAAAAATAATGGAACCTTTCTGCGTTCCAGTAGTTTACTTTCTGTACCAGTAAGAGTTGTTGATATTTTTACCTTGCAACCCAGAGGTGCAGATGAAGATTCTTGCCGTAGATGACGATCCGTTCATTCTCGAAATCCTGACTATGATGGCTGCGAAGGTCGGTTATACCGATGTCGTCACCATGCCGTCGGGCGAAAGTGCGTTGAATCTTCTCAACAAAGGCAAGGACGTCTTTGATTGCATGCTACTGGACATTAACATGCCGGGCATCGACGGGATCGAACTTTGTAAGCTGGTACGTAGCTTGCCTGACTACGACAAAACCCCGATCATCATGCTGACTGCGATGTCCGACAAGGACCACATCCTGCGTGCCTTTAAGGCTGGCGCGACGGACTACGCGAGCAAACCTTTCGATATCGTAGAGCTGAACGCCCGCCTGCGGATGGCTGAACAGGTCGTCGTCGCGCGGCAAGAAGTGGCTGCGGTTTTGCCGTCGGTGAATACCGAAGAGCAGGAAATCGACACGACACCTAGCTTTGAATTGAGCGATGAAATCCAAATTGAGGGCATCAGCGACATCATCGGGTACGGCGCTCTTGCGAATTACCTGACACAGCTTTCGACGGCTCGGCTGACAGGATCCCAAGTTTTCGCGGTAAAAATCGACCAGATCGAAGCAATTTACGCGCAAGCAACGTCTGACGAATTTCTCTACGCTGTCTCAGAAGTCGCGGATGCGATTAACACAATGCTGCAATCCAGCGGTTACCTAATGGCTTATGCTGGAAACGGGGCGTTTGTGGTTGTGTCGAACAAAGCCACGCTGGAATCTTCTGCAGCGCTAGAGGCAGAGGTTCAAAATCTGCTCGACGAGAAAAATACCGAATTCGACAACGGCAACCCGCTAGACCTTGAGGTATCGTTCGGGAATCCGATCCGGCCAAATACGAGCAAAAATCAACGTGTCCGCAAGACATTTGATCGTGCCATCGCGCGTGCGGAAAACCGCGTCCTGAAAAAACGTAACGACCCGCGTGCGGTAAGCGTCCGTTTGGTCGGCCTGTAGGGCAGGCGGCTCCGAGTTCCCCAGCCTTATCGGGTAAGGTATTCAGAAAATCGCCTAAGCATCACTCTGGCTCGGTAGTGGGCACCGTGAACCAAAACGTCGTTTTGCCGTCTTCGCTGCTGTCAAAGCCGATGGTGCCACCCGTCTGTTCGACAATCTGTTTCGTGATGTTCAGCCCTAATCCAGTGCCCCCCATTGCGCGAGTTCCTGCGGTTGCAGCCTGCGAGAACGGCTTAAATATCTGATCTTTAAACGTATCGGGGATACCACTGCCGTGGTTGGTGACCGAGACGCGAATTTCATTTTTCTGCGCTTTTACCGCTAGACGGATTGAACTGTCCTTGTCCGCGAACTTGACCGCATTCGTGAGAAGGTTTGTCATCACCTGCTGAAAGCGGTCAGGATCGACAAACCCTGTGACACCGCGATCCGGACATGCGATATCGTACCGAACTTCGAACTTTTGGGCGGTGGCCAGATTGGCGATGACGGCCTCTTCGACCAATCCAATGATCCGGTGTTTCGCCACACTAAACCGCATTTGACGTGCTGAGAATTTTTCGAAATCCAGAACGTCGTTAATCAAGGCATGCAACCGTTTGCCGTTCTCTTGGGCAATAAACAAAAGGCGTTGTGCATCGTCAGAAAACGGCTCGTCGTCCAGCGTACTCAACAGTGACAGCGACCCCAGAACAGAGGTCAGTGGAGTCCGTAATTCGTGACTCACGGTCGAGATGAATTCGCTTTTAAGTTGATTTAAGCGTCGTTGCTCTGTGACATCTACGATCTGCGAGATAATATGCTCTGGGTTCCCGTCGGAATCCTTCACCACGCCGACGCTGAGCAACACCCAGATGACTTCGTTATCGGCGCGAATGCAACGTCGTTCCATCCTGTAGGAACTGACATTTCCGGCCTTCAATTCACCGATCATGGCCATATTTTCAGCGTGGTCGTCGGGATGTGCCAATAGCTGAAAGCTGTTTTTCATGAGCTCAGTCTCTGTATACCCAAGCAGATCGCAGAGCGCCAAATTCACACTTCGAAATGCGCCATCCATGTCAACTGTGGCCATGCCGACGGTCGCGTTATCAAAGGCCGATTTGAACTGTGCGACGCTAATACGCAGCTCGTTTTCCGTGGTTTTGCGTTCAGTGATATCCGTCATCGCGCCAATAACGCTGATGACCCTGCCTTCACAATCGCGGTTGGCAACAGCCGCATCGGTGCGAGACCAGCGCCAGCTTGTGCCATCTTTCGACCGTACACGATGTTCGCTGCTCGCACGTTCACCAAGATTCTCAGAACACAACCGAATGGGTTCTAGCGCCATAGCGAGATCGTCGGGATGGACACGACTGCGCCATTCTTCCTGCACATCCACGTCGTCGGACGGGGAAAGCCCCATTAGTTCGCGCCAAATGTCCGAAACAATGACGGTTTTCGTCACAGGGTTAAAATCAAAAACTCCGATCCGCGCACCTTTGATCGCATTGTCGGCACGGGCGAGCTTCGCTCTGGTCTGACGGGCTGTTTCCATTTCGTCGGTGATGTCGCGCAGGATGAGCGCATGAAATAAACCACCGGTTTCATCAATCCAAGATGTCATATGGGCCGACAGCGGAATCGAGCCGCCATTCTTCTTTTGTGCAACCATACGTTTAATGATCGCATCGGCTGCAGGCGGTTCAATATAAGCGTTGAGTTCGGCAACAGACGTTACTGGAAGGATGCCAAAAACAGGCTGTCCAATTAATGCATCAACGTCGTATCCAAGCACATTATGCGCCATGTCGTTACAATGAACGATCGCACCATCGGCGCCAACAATCATCAGTGGAACTTGAATTTGTTTGAACGCACTTAAAATTAGCGATCCGTCCATCTTATACTCCGTGCAGAAAATTTCACGTTTGACGTGTAAGGTTTAACGTCGAATTGGTGCTGCATACAATCAGATATCTGACAAACGTATCAAACAAGCGAGATTGGGTAGGAGCGTAGACTTAGGTCGGATCAATGGCCTATCAAGATTTCGAGCGATTTTTCGTGAAATTTAACTTCTGGCGTCGCGGCTTTATAACTGCCCTTCGTCTTTGAACGACCGCGGTTCGCCTTATTTTTATTGAGTGCTCGCAGGTCCGCTCGATGTGGGAGGGACGCCATAATGCTGCGCCGCTCTAACAAAATCTTCGTCCGCGCAGTATCCCTGCTGGCGGCCCGCGCGACATTTCCGGTCTGTCAATCCGTTGCTAAAATATCAACCTCAGGGTGTGAGCCGCGTTGACCGCCATAAGCCTAATGTCAGCGTTACTTAAAAATCTGGGTCCAGTCGTGACACGAATCCCAGTCATGTGGGGGAGGGGGCGCGAGTTTTAGCTGCGATGGCACGGAGGGAGATCTTGTAAGTAAAATGCAAATAGATCGTTTGAGTCGCGATGGCATCCGACAGGCGACGTGGGTGCAACATTTGTAACGTCGCAACGGAGCGATAACCGCAAGGCGTGGTAATGTTCTTTAATCTTAGGGAGTTAGGATGGTGCTGTGAGGGAGGATTGAACTCCCGACCTCACCCTTACCAAGGGTGTGCTCTGCCACTGAGCTACCACAGCATCCGTGAGGCTGGGGATTAGCCGCAATCGCATTCTGGTGCAAGCCCTGACTGGACCCTTTTTGCACAGCTTGATAACACGTCCCCTATGACGCAATCGACAAGCAAAAAATCCAAGGCTCCGCAAAGTCGTGAAGACAGGCTAAAGGCGGCGTTGAAGGCAAATATGGGCAAACGTAAAGCACAGGCCAAAGCCCGCGCTGACGCGGATAAAAAAGAACAGAAAGAGTAGGCGGCTAAATGGATTCTATTGTTGTACAAGGCGGACGTGAATTAAATGGTCAAATCCAGATCGCAGGGGCAAAGAACGCGGCGCTCGCATTGATGCCCGCCACATTGCTGTCCGAAGAGCCATTGACGCTGACTAATGCGCCGCGCTTGTCGGATATCGCGACGATGACACAACTGCTGCAATCGCTGGGGTCCGAAGTCACCGCGATGCAAGACGGCAAAGTGCAGGTCATGTCGACGCACGGTGCGATCAACACAACCGCCGACTATGATATTGTGCGCAAAATGCGGGCGTCGAACCTTGTGCTTGGACCGCTTTTGGCCCGCGAAGGTCATGCGATTGTGTCGCTGCCCGGTGGCTGCGCGATTGGTGCGCGTCCGATGGATATTCACACCGATGGCCTCGCAAAAATGGGTGCAGAGATTGATCTGCGCGACGGTTATTTACACGCCAAAGCAATGGGTGGACGCCTGCAGGGGGCCGTGATTGATTTTCCGTTTGCCTCTGTCGGGGCCACGGAAAATATCATGATGGCCGCCACGCTGGCCAAGGGAACGACCGTGATCAACAACGCCGCGCGCGAGCCGGAAATTGTTGATCTTGCTGATTGTTTGCGCCGGATGGGAGCGCAGATCGACGGGGACGGCACGTCCACAATCACGATCCAAGGCGTTGATCGCCTAGGCGCTGCAACGCATCCAGTTGTCACTGACCGGATCGAGCTGGGCACATATATGCTCGCCCCTGTGTTCACCGGCGGCGAGGTCGAATGTCTGGGTGGCAAGATGTCTCTGGTCGCGGCCTTTGCCGAAAAACTGGACGCCGCTGGTGTTGATGTCTGGGAAACCGACAAGGGTTTGAAAGTCCGCCGTCGTGGTGATCGTCCAAAGGCCGTTGACGTGACGACGGAACCGTTCCCAGGCTTCCCGACGGATTTGCAGGCGCAGATGATGGCGATGCTGTGTATCGCGGAAGGCACGTCTGTGCTGGAAGAAAAGATCTTTGAAAACCGCTTTATGCATGCGCCGGAACTGGTGCGGATGGGCGCGAATATCGAAGTTCAAGGCGGTACTGCAACCGTGACTGGTGTGGCTAAGATGAAAGGTGCGCCTGTGATGGCGACTGATCTGCGGGCGTCTGTGTCGTTAATCCTTGCAGGGTTGGCGGCAGAAGGTGAAACGGTTGTGAACCGCGTCTACCACCTTGATCGCGGGTACGAGCATGTCGAGGAAAAACTGGGCGGCGTTGGCGCTCAAATTGAACGGGTGCAGGGCATATGAGCGACGAAGACGCAAAGTTCGAAGATGGCGGCGAATCTCCGCTACGCCTGAAGGCGCTGGATGGCGATGACCTGAATGTCTTGGCCGCGTTGGTCCAAGATGCGGTGTTTCCGGCGTCTGAAATGCGCTGGGACCGCAAGGGTCGCCGCTTTGCTATTTTGCTGAACCGGTTCCGTTGGGAAGATGTGGACCGCGCGGCGAGCCGAAAACGCGACTTTGAGCGGGTGCAATCGGTGCTGATGATCGAAGACGTGATCACGGTGAAATCCCAAGGCGTTGATCCGCGTGATGCGGACATGGTCTATTCGTTACTGTCAGTCGCGTTTGAGGCTGGTGCAGACGGAACGGGCCGGATCGAATTGACGTTGGCCGGTGATGGGGCGGTGGCGATTGATGTGGAAGCGTTAGAAGTCGTGCTGCGTGATGTGACGCGTCCCTATATTGCGCCTTCCAAACATGTGCCGACGCACGACGTTTGATATCGTGTCGCATTTTCGAGAAAATGCGATGCCTCCGGCGGGGATTTAAAGAGATCCAAAGAAGCACAGGGCTGCATTGATGGTCCGCGATTGTCGCGCTAAGACGAGCGCAAGGAGAACCCAATGCCACAGTTTCTGTCCACGTCTGACCCTGATTTTGAACAGCAGTTTACGGCCCTTTTGGGGGCAAAACGCGAGGATTCGCCTGATGTGGATCATATCGTGGCTGATATTATCGCGGACGTGCGGGCGCGTGGCGATGCGGCGGTGCTTGAGTTGACGGCGAAGTTCGACCGCTTTGCTGTGACTGCTGACAAATTGCGGTTCTCGGATGAAGAAATCGCGGCTGAATGTGCCAAGGTATCAGACGAAGATCGTGCCGCACTTGAGTTATCGGCAGAGCGCATTCGTGCTTATCACGCGCGGCAGATGCCGGAAGATAAGATGTGGACTGATGCGGCGGGTGCGACGCTGGGCTGGCGCTGGACACCTGTTTCTGCGGCGGGATTATACGTGCCAGGTGGATTGGCGAGCTATCCGTCGTCGGTTCTAATGAATGCGATCCCTGCGAAGGTCGCAGGCGTTGGACGTTTGGCGATTACGGTGCCGACACCGGACGGTGTTGTGAACCCGCTTGTGCTGCTGGCGGCCCGAATCGCTGGCGTTGATGAAATCTACCGGATCGGCGGGGCGCAGGCGATTGCAGCACTTGCTTATGGCACTGAAACCATCGCGCCCGTTGATAAAATCACAGGGCCGGGCAATGCGTTTGTGGCAGCGGCAAAGCGCCGTGTGTTTGGTAAAGTCGGCATCGATATGATCGCGGGGCCGTCCGAGATTTTGGTGATCGCGGACAAAGATAACGATCCCGATTGGATCGCTCTTGATCTTTTATCGCAAGCGGAACATGACGAAAGTGCGCAGTCGTTGCTGATCACCGATGATGCCGCATTTGGTCAGGCCGTGGCGCAAGCCGTTGAGAAACGGCTGGAAACCTTGGAGCGCCGCGATATTGCGGGGGTAAGCTGGCGTGACTTTGGCGCTGTCATCACGGTGGACAGCATCGACGCGGCTGTTGCATTGTCCGACCGGATCGCGCCTGAACACCTAGAGTTATGTGTCGCGGACGCCGATGCGCTGGCGTTGAAAATCACCCACGCAGGGGCCATCTTCATCGGTGCTTGGACGCCTGAGGCCATCGGCGATTATATCGGCGGGCCAAACCACGTTCTACCAACGGCACGCTCTGCACGCTTTTCAAGTGGATTGTCGGTCATGGATTTCGTAAAACGGACCACATTGGCACGCATGACACCCGACGCATTGGCCGCGATTGGCCCGTCTGCGGAACGTCTCGCGCGGTCAGAAAGCCTTGAGGCGCACGGATTATCTGTGCGTGCCCGCTTGGACCGTTTGAACGGAGATGCGTCATGAACCGGATTTCGCACATCGACCTTGACGATAGTGGGCTGCCGCCGCCAACGCCGGAAATCGAACAGGAACGCAAGGTTGCGCTGTTTGATCTGCTCGAAGACAACAGCTTTATCCCGTCAGCGCGCGAAGATCGTGTTGTGCCGGACGGCCCATATCGCCTCGGTCTGTCGATCCGCGAACGCCGTTTGGTGTTTACGATTGCCACCGAAGGCAAATCCGAAGTGGGCGAATTTCACCTGTCGCTTGGGCCGTTTCGTCAGGTTGTGAAAGATTACTTTCAAATCTGCGAAAGCTATTTTGAGGCCGTGAAAAACCTGCCACCCAGCCAGATCGAAACCATCGACATGGCGCGACGCGGTATCCACAACGAAGGTGCGCGCGTTCTGCAAGAGCGGCTCGAAGGTAAGGCCGAGGTCGATATCGACACCGCCCGCCGTCTGTTCACGTTGATCTGCGTTCTGCATTTTGGTGGTTAAGATGGACGACGGGGGCAAACATATCCAAGATTTACCCCAGTCGGTCCTATTTTGCTGTGATCACAATGCGGTCAGGTCACCTATGGCCGAGGGGATCATGAAAAAGCTATACGGAACAGAGTGTTACATTCAATCCGTTGGCGTGAAGAATGATCTGGAAATCGACGGCTTCGCCATCGCAGTATGCCAAGAAATCGACGTCGAGCTGTCCCGCCACAAATCGCGCAGCTTTGACGAGATGGAGAACTGGGGCGACGACCTGTCGTCCTTTGACCTAGTTCTCGCTCTATCACCCGCCAGCCAGCGCCGTGCGCTTGATCTGACGCAATTCTACCATATCGAAGTCGAATACTGGCCCATCCTTGATCCGACCGGACTTGGCGACAATCGCGAGGCTCAATTGGTGAATTACCGCCAAGCCCGTGATCAAATTCGCGACAGATTGGTGGCCCGTTGGGGCGAACCTGTCGAAGTTTAGCGGATTGTGGCCCGCCTAAGCCACGAATTTTACACAAGACGACACCAAAATGCCGCGCTTGCACATGTTATTGCGCCTTTACGCTTGATATTTCGCGAGAGGGGGCGCATGTAGCCCATCACGGGACATAACCCCGTTTACTGATTCAGGAGAGACCATGGCCAAGGAAGAACTGCTCGAATTTCCCGGCGTCGTGAAGGAACTCTTGCCGAACGCGACATTTCGGGTCGAGCTGGAAAACGGCCATGAGATCATCGCACATACGGCAGGCAAGATGCGCAAAAACCGCATCCGTGTTCTGGCAGGCGACAAAGTACAGGTCGAAATGACCCCGTACGATCTGACTAAGGGTCGGATCAACTACCGCTTTAAATAGGGTGAAACTTGATTCACCCCGTGCGGAATAGCATTTTGCTGCAAGCAACGTGTGACCGCATCCAGTTAAATGTCTGGGCGCAGTCATGACAACCAACACTCCACAGAATAGCCTCCGGCTGATTTTGGGCTCTGGTTCGCCTCGGCGGCTAGAGCTTTTGGCGCAGCTTGGGCTGACGCCTGCTGACGTGCGCCCCCCCGACATTGACGAAGATCCCAAGCGTGCAGAGCCGCCGCGTGATTACGTCAACCGCATCGCTCGTGAAAAGGCCGAAGCGGTTGTGATTGCGGACGACGAGGTCGTGCTGTGCGCGGACACCACCGTGGCCCTTGGCCGTCGCATCATGGGCAAGCCCGAAAATGCAGCGCAGGCCGCGACGTTTTTGCATGCCATGTCAGGCCGCCGTCACAAGGTGATCACATCCGTCGCGGTGAAACGCGGCGCCCGTGTTTGGTGCAAGGATGTGCAAACAACCGTGTCGATGAAACGCCTCTCGAATGCCGAAGTGAACTGGTATTTGGCAACAGGCGATTGGCAAGGCAAGGCAGGCGGCTACGGCATTCAAGGCCCGGCATCCGCCTTTATCCCATGGATTAACGGGTCATTTCACGCGGTCATGGGCCTGCCATTGCCCGAAACCACAGCCCTGCTGACCGCAGCAGGATTCCCCCTATTCGGAGAACAGCCATGAACGGCCGTACAATCGTCCTCGACCATATCGGTGAACGTGAAGCTGCGGCTTACATGATCGACGGCCAGCTGGATGACCTGCTGATTGACGATCTTGATGCACCGCGTCCCGGTGCGATCTTTCGGGCGATCTGCGACAGGCCGCTCAAAGGGCAGGGCGGGATGATGCTACGCTTGCCCGACGGCGAAAAGGCGTTTTTGCGCTATTCCAAAGGGTTGCGTCCGGGACAGCCGATGCTTGTGCAGGTCACAGGATACGCTGAGGGCGGCAAGGCCGTGCCCGTCACCGACCGCGTGCTGTTCAAAAGCCGCTATGTCATTGTCACACCTGGAAAACCCGGCATCAACGTGTCGCGCCAGATCGACGATGAACAGCGTGACCGTCTGCTGGAACTCGCGCATTCTGCCCACGACAGCGAACACGGCTTGATCGTGCGCTCCTGTTGTGCTGCCGCTGACGTGGCTGAGATTATCGAAGACATCGAGGCGATGAATACGCTCGCTGACGCGATCATGGCCGAAGGTAACGGGACCCACCCCGAAGCCCTGACCGAAGGCGACGGCCCCCACACCGTTGCATGGCGCGAATGGACGGGCAGGGCGGATGTCGTGACCGAAGCGGGCAGTTTTGAGCACCTCGGCGTGCTCGACCAGATCGAAGGTCTATCCGATCCGATGGTTGTGGTCGGCGAAGGCAGCATGTTCGTCGAGCCGACCCGCGCCTTGGTCGCGGTAGACGTGAACACGGGCGGCGACACATCGCACGCCGCAGCACTCAAAGCCAATCTCGCCGCTTGTCGCGCTTTGCCACGGGCGCTGCGATTGCGCGGGCTAGGCGGGCAAATCACAGTCGATTTCGCACCGATGTCCAAGGCACATCGCAAGCAAGTCGAACAATCCTTGCGGGCGGCATTAAAAGCCGACCCAATCGAGACCTCAATGGTCGGCTGGACGCAAATGGGCTTGTTTGAATTGCAGCGCAAACGCGAACGCCTGACGCTCACACGGACACTACCGGAGGGCGTGTAATCATGGCGTGCCCGATTTGTGATGCTGAAACCGACGCAAAATTTCGACCCTTCTGTTCCAAGCGCTGCGCGGACGTTGATCTGGCAAAGTGGCTGACAGGCAGCTACGCGATCCCGTCGCAAGACGAAGACGACGCAGAAAATCTCGCAGAAGCTCTTGATGATGCAATAAAAAACGATCCTGACCGCTTACAGTGAATTTCTTTGCAAAAGGCACTGGACACCCCTGCGCGTTCCGCCTAAAACGCGCCTACCCGATGACAATGTCATCCCGGTGCCCGGGTAGCTCAGGGGTAGAGCAGTGGATTGAAAATCCTCGTGTCGGTGGTTCGATTCCGCCCCTGGGCACCACTTTTACGCATTTTTATTTGCGTTTGTTATCAAAGATATAAGTTCATTCCGCAGATTGGCTGTATTGGCTTGCTGCTGCTTTTGCTACGTGGTGGCCCCGGGAAATCACCCTAAAATGTATTTCACCTGTTGAGACGATTCAAGAAGATCGCGTTGCTTGGCGGTTTTCGACGCCATAAGGCTTTCCTTGCTCATCGCGCATCCCGAAAATGTCCGCCACTGCTATTGTAGCGAAAAGGATTGACCAGAGTAGTCTTTACCCAATGCCACAGCCCGCTTGCAACTTGTGCATGGCATTCAGCCCGGGCGTGCCGATCAAGGCCGCTATGACACAATCCCCCTTGCAACGCTGGGCGTGTTTCTGTTTACGCAGCCCGATCGCACCCTTACGCAGCCTGGACCGAACATGACTGAAAACAAGACCCGTGGCGCTTCGATCGCTTTTGACACCGTGGGGAAGTCTTTTAACAAGGCGGGCGGGGTGTCGTTCAATGCGCTTGATAATGTGTCGCTTTCCGTCGCACCCGGTGCGATCACTGGTATCATCGGGCGGTCAGGTGCGGGGAAGTCGACCTTGCTGCGCATGGTGAATGGATTGGAACGACCGACGTCTGGTCGCGTGTTGGTAGCCGGTCAAGAGGTCAGCACGGCCAAGGGGGCGCAGTTGCGCGCGATCCGGCGTGATGTGGGCATGATTTTCCAACATTTTAACCTTTTGTCCACACGCACCGTGGCAGGCAACATTGCCCTGCCGCTGGAAATCGCTGGCGTGGCAGCGCCGCAGATCAAAACGCGCGTCGCTGACTTGATTGACCGTGTCGGATTGTCCGACCATGCGGGGCGGTATCCGGCCGAGCTTTCGGGTGGGCAAAAACAGCGGATCGGCATTGCCCGTGCGTTGGCCACGGAACCCAAGGTGCTGTTGTCAGACGAGGCGACATCGGCGCTGGACCCTGAAACCACGCAGACCGTGCTTGCGCTGTTGAAGGACATCAATCGTGACTTGGGCTTAACGATCCTCCTTATCACCCATGAGATGGCCGTGGTGCGCGATATCGCGAGCCATGTCGCGGTGATCGAGGCGGGGCGTATTGTCGAGCACGGTGCGACCTACGACATCTTTACCGCGCCGCAACACGCAACGACCCGTTCTTTCTTGTCGGGTGTCACGGGCGTGACGCTACCGGCATTTGTACGCGACCGGTTGGTGCAAAACGCCCCCGCGCAGCGCGGCGAAGAAGTGGTGCGCGTGACATTCACAGGCACCTATGCCACCGATCCGATGCTGGCCCGTTTGACCAAGGATATGGGCATTCCGGTCAATATCCTTGCAGGCGCGATTGAGGAAATCGGGACCCAACCCTACGGTAATCTGCTGATCTCCTTGCCGGTGTCGCAAGCGGCGCAGGCGCGCGCATTTCTGGAAAACCACGGACTAACGACGGAGATGCTTGGTTATGTCGGCTAATCTCATCAATCTACTGCTCGAAGCAACGGGGCAGACGCTATATATGGTTGCGATCTCGGCGTTGTTTGGCACGCTTTTGGGGCTGCCGCTGGGCCTGTTCCTTGCGACGTCGCAACGCGGTGAGTTGGTGTCGATGCCGTGGGTGAACAAGGTCCTCGGGCTTGTGGTGAATGCGACACGCTCTGTGCCGTTCATCATTCTGGTTGTGGCGATCATTCCCTTTACCCGCATGGTGGCAGGCACGTCGATCGGGACCACCGCTGCAATTGTACCGCTGACCATCGCCACCGTGCCATTCATTGCGCGATTGGTCGAAAACGCGATCCGCGAAGTCGACGCTGGCCTGATCGAAGCCGCCCGTGCGATGGGGGCCACGCCCGTCCAGATCATCACAAAGGTTCTGCTACGTGAAGCGTTGCCCAGCATCATCTTGGGTCTCACGCTCGCTATTGTTAGCCTGATTGGGTACTCCGCGATGGTCGGGGCCGTGGGCGGCGAGGGGCTGGGTGATCTGGGTATCCGCTATGGCTACCAGCGCTTCATGCCCGATGTTATGGCCATCGTCGTGGTGATCCTGATCGTCTTGGTCCAGCTTGTGCAATCCATCGGTGAACGTATCGCCGCCGCCGTGGACAAACGCGCCCCGAAAAGTGGCGGGCAATAAACCGCGCCCTATATATCAACTCTTACAGCTCACGGAGAATACAATGCTACGTCTCACAACACTTACATCTGTCATCGCGCTGCTGGCATCCAGTCTGGCCGCCGAAGCCATCAAAGTCGGGGTATCCCCGGGCGAACACGCCGAGATCATGGAAGAGGTCGCACGCGTGGCCGGACCTATGGGCCTTGAAATTGATGTGGTAGAGTTTTCCGACTACGTCGTGCCGAACCAAGCTTTGGCGGATGGCGACATTCAGGCGAATTCTTTCCAGCACGTGCCGTATCTTGAGGCACAGATGCAGGACCGTGGCTTTGCGCTGAGTGTTGTTGGCAACACGATCACGACACCGATGGGCATTTATTCCGACAAGGTCAGCGACATCGCAGAGCTTGAGGAAGGTGCGACCTTTGGCATCCCCAACGATCCGACCAACGGCGGCCGCGCATTGCTGGTGTTGCAAGAACTCGGCATGATCAAAGTTGATCCCGCAGCGGGCCTCACACCGACCATGCTCGACATCACAGAGAACCCCAAAGACCTGTCGTTCAAAGAACTCGACGCGGCGCAATTGCCCCGCTCTTTGGCCGATTTGACCGCAGCGCTGATCAACACAAACTACGCAATCGCATCGGGCCTGAACCCGAAAGAAGATTCCATCGCAATGGAAAGCGCGGAAAATCCTTACGTGAACGTGATCGTCGTGCGCGAAGGTGATGAAGAGGCGGCGTGGGTCGAGACACTGCTCAACGCATACCACTCTGACGAGATCAAAACATTTATCGACGAGAGCTACCAAGGCACGGTCATTACTTCTTGGTGAATGAGCAGCCTTACTGAGAGTACAGTTCCGGCTTCAGTCGGCGTGTAAAGTTACTCGTGTTAAAAGTCAGTCGAAACGCAGACGGAATTAGAAGATTCGGCCAAAATACTAACATTTTGGCCGAAGCTTATGTTTATTGCGCGGGCAGCTGCGCTTGGAATTTTTCAACATGCGCAGCATTTGCCCGTAACACTATTTCTGCCGCAACAGCCTTGCTTGCAGGGGGAAGTGGTGCGGCAATAGCAAGATCACGAATGGTCAGTTGATCTGCATAGCCCCGAACGTTCGCGAGGCTCCGCCATCTTGGAGTGAACCGCACTCCTAACGTCGAACGCGGCTCACCTCTTGCTTCGTTACGGCGTCGTGGTCAGCCCTTCTGGCTGGCCAACAACCATGAAGTGAAGGTTTTCTGGCTGTAACAGCTGATTGGCAACGCGGGCGATATCGTCAGTTGTGACTGCCTCAATTCTGGCATTGCGGGTTTGCACATAATCCAGCGGCAAGTCGTCCATTTGTATGTCCACCAAAATACGCGCGATTTGCGCATTGCCATCAAATTGCAATGGAAAAGATCCGGTGAGGTAGGTCTTAATCATCGTCAACTCCTCTTCCGATATACCATTGTCGGCCATTTTCGCCCATTCCGCTTTGACAAGATCAATCGCCTCGGCGGTGGTGTCATTGCCGCTCGCAAACATGCCTAACAAAATTTCGGCGTGATTTTGGGGGACGAGGTAAGAGCCGATCCCATACGTCAGTCCACGTTTTTCGCGCACTTCGGTCATCAAACGTGCGCTAAAACGCCCGCCACCCATAATTTCGTTAATGATATAAGCGGCAAAAAAATCCGGATCACTGCGCTTCATGCCTTGCTGCTCAAAGTATACCAAAGACAGCGGGCTGGGGAAATCGACGACGGTGATGCCGCCCTCCAAGGCCCAGTCGGCGCGCTCTGGGGCAGGGGCGCCCGTCGCGGGCAGATCGCCCAGCAGGTTATCCAGCAAAATCCCCAAATCTTCGGCGTTGATGTCGCCCGTCGCAGCGACGTAGATATTGTCGCGGGTCATGGCGCTACTAAGGGCGGCCTGAAGATCAGCGCGGGTTAACGCGGCCACGCTTTGCGCGGTGCCCATACCGGAACTGCCATATGGATGCGCCCCAAAGGCCATGCTATCCAACAGATCGCCAGCAATGGTGTCGGGATCTTTTTGGTCCGATTGAATGCGCGACAGCACCTGTCCACGCGCACGCTCTATCGCGTCGGCGTCAAAACGAGGCTCAGTTAACGCCAAGCGTAGCAAATCAATCGCTTCGTCGCGATCTTCGGTCAAAAACCGGGCAGAAACGCTGATGTTATCGTCGCTGGCGTCGAAACTGAACTTGGCGGCCAGCGCGTCACGCGCATTGGCGAAACTTTCGGCGTCCAGATCGCCAGCACCATCGTCAATCAGTGCGGTCATCAGGTTGATCACGCCACGTTGTTCAACGGGGTCAATCGACATGCCGCCCCGAAATCGAATTTCCAAGGCAGTAAACGGAAAGGCACTTTCTTCGACAAGCCATGCGTTAATGCCACCCGGAGAAATCACAGGTTGAATTGCAATTTCAGCCTGAGCGGATGCGGTGAAGGTGATAAGGGCCAATAGGCCGGCGCGGATCGTCTTCATTGGAGTACCTCCGTCTCGATTTCATCGTCCTGAATTAACCAAGCTGTCACCGCTTGATTGCGATTTAGGACATCGCGTGCGGCGGTCAGCACATCCTCCGACGTGACAGCTTGCAAAACATCTGGCCATGCTTGCACGTCTGCGACCGTCAATCCGCTGGTCAGGGCAGAGCCGTATTTGTCGGCCAGCCCGCTGGCGCTGTCAGAGGCGTAAATTTCATCAGCGCGAAGCTGGCGTTTGATCCGGTCAACGGCATCTTGGTCGATACCATCGACGAGAAATGTCGCAATCACCTCGTCCAGCGCCGCTTCCAATTCCGCCAAACTCACATCCGGCAGGGGTGTCGCCAAGACGCTAAATTCGGTAGCATCAAGCGCCAGGCCTTCATAATAAACTTTGGTCCGAACTGCCTTGGCATCATCGCCAAATTGCAACGCACGGGCCAAAATAGAGGTGTCATTACCGCCTAAAATCTCAGTGAGAATGGTCAACGCAGCAGCCGTTTCCTGCGCACCGCTGTTGCGTTCCGTGGCGAGGTAAGTGCGCGTAAAAAGGGGCTCTCCGACACGTACGTCAGCCATGACCAAACGCCGTTCGGCCATTTGGGGCGGTTCCGATGGGCGCTGGCGGGGGCCAAGATCAGGCGTTGGCGCGATCGGGCCATAATGTGCCTCTGCCATCGCTTTCACGGCGTCCGGATCAACATCACCCGCAACAACTAAAACCGCGTTATTCGGCGCATAAAAGGTGCGATAAAATTCGAGCGCGTCGTCGCGCGTTAACGTTTCAATTTCGTGTTTCCAACCGATAATAGGTACACCATAACGATGGTTCAGATATTGCGCGGCGCGGCTCTGTTCGTTCAGCAATTCGCTGGGCGAACTATCAACGCGCTGACCGCGTTCTTCGATAATCACATCGCGTTCGGTTTCAACATTATCTTCAGACAAGATCAGACCGCGCATTCGGTCGGCTTCCATCGTCATCATCAGATCTAGCCGATCTGAGGCAACGCGCTGGAAATATCCTGTATAATCGTAATTGGTAAAAGCATTGTCAGCGCCGCCTTGTTCTTCGACCGTCGCCGAAAACTGGCCGGCAGGCACGGCTTCAGTCCCCTTAAACATCAAATGTTCAAGGTAATGGGCGATGCCCGATTTACCCTCAGGCTCGTCTGCAGACCCAGTGCGATACCAGAGCATATGTGTGACGGCGGGGGCGCGATGATCTTCGATCACCACAGCCTCAAGGCCGTTTTCAAGCGTGAAAGTGGTCACATTCTGTGCAAAAGCCGCGTTATAGGGCCATAAGCCGAACACGACGGGCACGATTAACTTGTGCAACATTTACTATCCTAAACACTATTTTAACCCCTAATACATATGCTGAGTTTGCCACGTTACTAGATGTGAACACCCAGAATTGAGGCTTTAGATGAACATTCCGTGAACAAACGCTGCCTTCAGAATCGCACGAAACGCGACGTAAAACTCCAAGTCGTCTGTAATTTGACACAGCGATCCTAAACCGCTTCACAGGTCTCGGTATTCCCGATATTGTCCGCAAAGGCTAAATGCGTCTGGGGTTGAGGATACGCATCCTCGCTCCGGATTGTGCAAAAGTGCCTTTGTAGTTCCGTGTGTTTTAAAGAACGTGTGAGTTTGATGTTAAAGTGTTTCAAGTTACGATTGGTCGCGGTTATTGCGGCGCTGATATTATGCACGGGTACAGCGCTGGCGCAGGACCTGCCCGGCATCGATATGCAACGGTGGAGTGACCTTGCCAATCGCGCCGAGGCGTCCGTTGACGAAGGTAATCTCGACGAGGGGCTGTTAGAGACATATCGCAACGGCCTGGCCGCCTACCGCGATCAATTCGAGCTCGCGCGTAGTACAAACGCATCGCGGATCAACAGCCTTCGCGACCAGCTTTCCATGCTTGGCACACCCATTGATGGGTTGCCTGAGGCAGATGAGGTTGCGTTTCAACGCAGGGAACTTGAGGAACAACTCGCCGTGTTGAACGCGCCCGTGATGGTTGCGGATACTGCGTTTGCACGCACAAACGGGCTAATCAGTGAGATCGACATGCTCTTGCGTGCCAGAAAAACCGACGCGTTGATAAAACGGGTCGGCTCGCCGCTCATTCCGGCAAATTGGCCTCCTGCGTTGGTCATTTTCAAGGCGGCGCTCGCGCAGCTATGGAACGAAGCCGGACCAGAGGGAGCCTCTGAACGTCGTGCCGAATTCATGGCCAATCTTCAAGTCATCGTGGTGGCGGGGTTAGCCGGATTGCTTCTGATCTTGATGGGGCAGCGCTGGTCAAAGAAAATCGTGGCGCGTTTCAATCGCCAAAGCGACGGAAGCGGTGCCAATGTTTGGCGGTTTGTCTTGTCGTTGCTGCGGATCGTATTTCCGCTCATTGGGCTGGCATTGTTATCTTTTGCAATGTTCACAACCGGATATCTTGGTGAAAAAGGCGAACAACGAGTGGTCGTTATCCCGTTGTTCGGCGGGCTCATGCTATGCTTTCGATGGGTCGCAGATCAGGTTTTTTCCCGAAACGACGAAGACGCGTTGATCCTACTCAGACAGCAAGAACGCGCACAAGCTCGTCTGATGATCTGCGGGATTACGCTATTCTTCATCGCAAGTATACTGGTTGTTCACATTCTTGAAATGGATGGTGCGGACGTTTCTGTCGTGGCCATCGTCAGCTTTCCGTTAACGATACTGACTTCTTACTGTCTCTACCGGACTGGACAGGTTTTACGCTGTTGTGGCAGTGAAACGGCTGAACTCGAAGACGACGAAATAACCCGTGCCAGCACATTGGCGCGGATGGTGCGTAGTCTTGGTGCGTTGTCTATCAGCGTCGCCATTGCGGCCACCGTGTCGCACGCGTTTGGCTTCTATAACGCGAGCTCGTTCATACTGCTGCCCACTATTTTAACATTGGTTACGTTGGGCCTGGTTCTGACCTTGCAACGCTTTAGCGCGGACGTTTACGGCGCGATTTCAGGCACAGGCAAACTAGCCCGCGAGTCTCTTTATCCGATCTTCTTTGGCCTGATCTTGCTGATGTTGGCCGTGCCATTGCTCGCCTTCGTATGGGGCGCACGGGTGGCGGATATCACCGAAGTTTGGGCGGCCTTCCGGCGTGGTTTCTCGGTCGGGAATTCGCGTGTTTCGCCGACAGATTTCATCTACTTTGCGGTGATCTTTTCCATTGGTTACGTGGCCACTCGGCTGGCGCAAGGCGCGTTAAAAACCAACGTCTTGCCCAAAACCAAGATCGATAAAGGCGGGCAAAATGCCATCGTCTCGGGCCTTGGTTACGTCGGGATTTTCCTCGCGGCTCTGGTGGCGATCATGGGGGCGGGCATTGATCTCAGCTCGCTCGCGATTGTTGCTGGTGCGCTTTCGGTTGGCATTGGTTTTGGTTTGCAAAATATCGTGTCAAATTTTGTGTCCGGCATCATCTTGCTCGTCGAAAGGCCGATCTCCGAAGGCGACTGGATCGAAGTCGGCGGGGGGCAAATGGGCTATGTGCGCGACATTTCCGTGCGTTCGACGCGGATCGAAACCTTTGATAAAACCGATGTCATTGTACCAAATGCGGACCTGATCAGCGGGACCGTGACGAACTATACGCGCGGCAATACGCTGGGGCGCGTGATCGTGCCAATCGGCGTGGCCTATGGCAGCGATACCCGTAAAGTCGAAGCGATCTTGCGCGAAATCGCAGAGGCGCAGCCGATGGTGCTGGCCAATCCCGCGCCCGCGATTTTGTTCATGAATTTCGGTCCATCATCGTTGGATTTTGAAATTCGGATGTTCCTGCGCGATGTGAACTGGAGCGTGGCCGTCAAGAACGACGTGAACCATGCGATTGCAGAACGCTTTGCTCAGGAAGGGGTGGAAATCCCGTTCCCGCAGCAAGATGTCTGGTTGCGGACGGCGCCAAAGCCAATGCCACATGAGGAAAACCACCAAACCGATGAACCTGCGGGCAGGGGAATCGTGCAACGCGCCGATGGCTACCTGACGATGGACGCCTCAGAGGACGATGATGATGGCGACGACAACGGCGACAAATCTGACAGCCCAATTGACGGGGACGGCGGCGCGTAGGTTTCGGCTGCGACCATCCAGCAACGCACCGTCAGCATCCCTTATATAGTGCATTAGCGACAAGCTGCGGTTTGGGTGAACTCACAAAATTCTCCTGACATGAAACCCGACTGAATTTGTCGGATTGACATATCCGACTAGTTCACTCAGATATAGGTCAAGTCAAGCCACCCTGAGTCTTTTTAGGGAAGCCCGACACGTGAAACATGTGAGGACTTCTCGATGCTTAAGCAGAAATTACATCAAACCGATGCCGATGAACGCAACTATAACCGCACAGACCGCACCGATGATGTGGAATTGCTCATCGCCGCGGCTGAGATCGACGTCACCTGCGCCGAATGGCTGTTTGATCACCGTACCCAAGCTGCGTGGTCCGCGTCATGAGCTATCATTCAACTCCGCCGAAACAAACGCCGGCTCCGAACTTGCCGACCTATTCTGCACGCGATTTGACGCAAAACGGCGAACTCGCGCAGATCGTTCTGGGCGATCAAACCTACACGCTACGCATCACGCGGGCTGGCAAACTGATCCTGACAAAATGACCAGCGCACAAGGCAAACGTGGCAGTGCGCCCGTCGGTTTCATCACAGAACTCGACAGTATCGAAGCCGCATCCGTCATCTATCTGCGCATGTGGTGTGACGGTCCTGACGGCCAGATCAGTGTCTGGAACGACTTTGCGTCCAGCCTTGGGTCCGACCACGGCTCTCGCGTTGTTAAGACGTTCGAAAAGCTGTGCAGCCTGTGCACCCAGCATGGCCGCAGACCGCTGATGCGCCATTCGGTGCAATGCAAATGCCTCGGCTCGGACGAGTCATGTTTTGCCAATTTTATCGCGACCGCCACATCCGGTGACCGTGAGGACGCGATGTTGATAGCGACCTTGCTTGTCCGTCCCGATGTCGCCCCGATCATCACATCGCTCGCCGCCGACTTTGGTCTGGCGCTCAAGCGGATGAACCTTGCTGCCCTCAAAGACTGGGGCGGCAGGGCTGCGCAGACCCAAACACATGCCACAACACTTCACTAACAGGACCTCTTATGAAACATAAATATCTGACCTCAACGGCGCTGCTGCTGACCTTCGCGACACCCGCCTTTGCCGTGGAGCGGTCAGAGGTGTTGGACACCTACATGAATATCGCGGCCGCCAATTACGCGGACAGCCTGACAACTGCCCAAGCGTTGCAAACTGCGGTAAACGCATTTGTGGCTGATCCTTCTGCCGAGGCGCTACAGGCTGCGAAAAACGCATGGCTTGCCGCACGTGTGCCATACCAACAGACCGAAGTTTACCGTTTCGGCAACGCAATCGTTGACGACTGGGAAGGCAAAGTGAACGCTTGGCCGCTGGATGAGGGCCTGATCGACTATGTGGACAACTCTTACGGTGGTCCATCTGACGAGAACGAATTCGCAGCGTTGAACGTGATCGCAAACCCGACGTTCACATTGTCCGGCCAAGAGATCGACGCGACAGAGATCACACCAGAATTCCTGTCCGACACGCTGCACGAAGCAGACGGTGTTGAAGCAAACGTTGCCACTGGCTACCACGCGATTGAATTCCTGCTCTGGGGCCAAGATTTGAACGGTCACGGCACAGGCGCTGGCAACCGTTCTTGGACGGATTATGCAGCGGGCGACGATTGCACCAACAACAATTGTGACCGCCGCGCTGACTACTTGGTTGCTGCGACTGATCTGCTGGTATCCGACCTGGAATATATGGCCGCACAATGGGCCGAAGGCGGCGAAGCACGCACGACGCTGACCGACAACACCGATGCGGGTCTGGCTGCGATCCTGACAGGCATGGGGTCATTGTCCTACGGCGAACAAGCGGGTGAGCGGATGCGCCTTGGCCTGATGCTGAACGATCCTGAAGAAGAGCATTCCTGCTTTGCCGACAACACCCACAACGACCATTATTATGACGGTCTGGGCGTGCAAAACGTCTACCAAGGCGCGTACATTCGCGTTGATGGCTCGCTTGTTTCTGGTCCATCCCTGTCCGATCTGGTTGCGGAAACCGACGCGGCACTGGACGCCGAAATGCAAGGCAAACTCAGCACTACAATGATGTCGCTGGGCCGGATCAAAACAGCGGCTGAAGCAGGCTTTGCCTACGACCAAATGCTGGAGCGCGGCAACGCTGCTGGCGAAGCTTTGGTCATGGGCGGCGTCAACGGACTGATCGATCAAACAAAGTCGATTGAACGCGTTGTCACCACGCTTGGTCTTGATCAAATCGCGTTCGAAGGCTCTGACAGCCTTGACGATCCAGACGCGGTTTTCCAGTAAATCCACAACACAGGTCTTGTCATCATGATCATTTGTCACTGTCAGAATATCACCGACCACGACATTAACGCGGCCATCGACTGGATGCGGGCATCGGATGACAAGACCATTATTACTCCTGGGAAAGTGTATCGTGCATTGGGCAAAGCGGCGGATTGCGGCGGGTGTATGCCGCTGTTCTTGTCAGCGATGCGCACGAATACTAACCTAGAAGTCCCCATGCACCTGCGGAATCTCAGACCCGCAGCCACACAGGAGAACACAGATGACAGGCGACAAAAAAGTAATTGAATACCTCAATGGCGCGTTGCGCGCCGAGCTGACAGCGGTGAGCCAATACTGGCTGCACTTCCGTCTGCAAGAAGACTGGGGTCTGGGTCACATGGCCAAGAAATCCCGCGAGGAAAGCATCGAAGAGATGAACCACGCGGACAAACTGATCGCGCGCATTCTGTTTCTTGGCGGCCACCCGAACCTGCAAAAACTCGACCCGTTGCGGATTGGCCAAACGCCAAAAGAAACGCTGGAATGCGATCTGGCAGCGGAACAAGAGGCGCAAGCCTTCTACAAAGAAGCCCGCAAATATTGTGAAGAAGCAGGCGATTATGTCACCAAAAACATCTTTGAAGAATTGCTGACCGACGAAGAAGGTCATATCGACTTCCTCGAGACACAACTCGATCTCGTAGCCAAACTTGGTGAAGAAAAATATGCCCTTCTTAACGCATCGAAAATGGATGAAGCCGAGTAATCTGCTTTTTGTTGTACTGGCGACGGGCAGCATGGCGCTGGCCGATACCGAGGCTACAAACATCGCCGAGGCCCCGACTTGGGATCTCGGCGATCCACATCTTAACGTCATCCCGCGCACAGCAGACGAGGCGGCCCGTATTGCCCGCGTCACAGCGCCAACATCAGATTTCACCCAACCACAACGGTTCGAAGATAAGCCCGCAGGGGCCGCCACCGTGCGTGTGTTCCGCAATGCCGATGCGTTTTCGCAGGCATCGGGCAACATCACGTTCGAAGACGAACTAAACTTTAAGGTCGGCAACGGTCTATTCCGCAAAATCTGGGTGTCGTCCCCGTCATCAACGCTTGCGTCTGACGGATTGGGGCCGCTGTTCAACGCGCGGTCGTGCCAGCGCTGCCACATCAAAGACGGACGCGGTCATCCACCCGAAGTGGACGACAGCAACGCCATTTCGATGTTCTTGCGGGTCTCGATCCCGGGCGGGACAGATGCCGCTATCGCTGAAATTCAAGACTATATCGCCACATCACCAGACCCGACCTACGGCACGCAAATGCAAGACTTCGCCGTGCAAGGCCATCCGTCCGAATACCGTCTCGACATCACCTACGACGAAGAAGTCATCACACTTGCAGATGGCACCAAAGTGTCGTTACGCCACCCGACCTACACCGCCGCCGACCTTGGCTACGGCCCGCTGCACCCTGACGCGATGCTCAGCCCGCGCGTGGCCCCGCAGATGATCGGGCTTGGTCTGATCGAAGCCATCCCCGCCGCCGATATTCTCGCGGGCGCTGACCCCGACGATCTGGACGGCGACGGCATTTCAGGCCGCCCGAATGTGGTCTGGTCCGTCGAGTTCGACCAACCGATGCTGGGCCGCTTTGGTCTTAAGGCGGGTAATCCCACGATCCGCGAACAATCCGCTGCAGCCTTTGTCGGAGACATCGGCATTTCCAATCCGCTGTTCAATGCGGCCAGTGGCGAATGTACCGACCTGCAAGCCGATTGCCTTGCTGCGATCCACGGCGACGGCGACGCGCGCGGCACCGAAATCGACGCCGAAGGGTTGGACCTTGTGACATTCTACAGTCGCAATCTAGGTGTGCCAGCGCGGCGCGATATGGATGATCCACAGGTTTTGCAAGGCAAACAGGTGTTCTACGAGACCGGCTGCGCATCCTGCCACACACCTAGTTTCGTGACCAATCGTCTCGCAGATCAGCCCGAGCAAAGCTTTCAACTGATCTGGCCCTACACCGACATGCTCTTGCACGATATGGGCCCCGATCTGGCCGACAACCGCCCCGAAGCACGCGCCACTGGCAGCGAATGGCGCACACCGCCACTTTGGGGCGTTGGCCTGACCGAACAAGTCAGCGGCCACACATATTTTCTGCATGACGGACGTGCGCGCTCGCTATTGGAAGCCGTCTTGTGGCATGGCGGCGAAGCAGCAGTCCAACGTGACACTGTCGTTGACATGACCGCCGCCGACCGCGACGCCCTTATCAAATTCTTGGAGAGCCTATGAAACGCTTTGCCCTTGCCCTGACGCTACTCGCCACACCTTTAGCGGCCCAAGTTGATACGCCTGACGCGGTGATCGGGGACGTGCTAAACGGGCACATCCTGCCAAGGTTTGAAGCCCTAGCGGACAGCACGCAGGTCCTCGCTAACGCGGCCCTCGATGATTGCAACCCAACCTCGGAATCCTTGCGCCGCGCTTACGGCGACGCTTTCGACGCATGGGTCATGGCCAGCCACCTGCGGTTTGGCCCCACCGAAGTCGGCGACCGCGCCTTCGCCCTCGCATTCTGGCCCGACAGCCGTGGTGCCACGCCGCGCGCGCTGGGCACGCTGCTTGCTGACAAAGACCCGATCGCCGCAACCGCTGCCGATTACGCCCAAGTTTCAATCGCTGCGCGTGGCTTCTACGCCATGGAATTCCTGCTGTATGACGACACGCTGATGACCGCTGACGACACCGCGTACCACTGCCAGCTCGTGCAAACTATCAGCGGCGATATCGCGGCAACTGCGCAAAATATCCTCGACGATTGGACGCCAGATTACGCCGCCGCGATGCAATCACCATCATCAGATGGCATTTACCGCAGCAACGAAGAAGTCCTGCAAGAGATGTTCAAATCCCTGTCCACGGGTCTCGAGTTCACCTCTGACACCCGCCTTGGCCGTCCACTTGGCACGTTCGACAAACCCCGTCCGACACGCGCGGAGGCCTATCGGTCTGGTCGCTCATCCGCGCATGTCATGCTGAGCCTGCAATCCCTACAAGACCTCGCGGCGCGACTGGCTGGCGATAATGCAGACCTCGCCGATGCGCTCGACGCCAGCTTTGTTCGTGCAGAGGCGCAGCTTTCCGACCTGAACGACCCGACATTTGCAGGCGTGGCTGACCCCGCCAGCCGCTTTTTGGTCGAAGTCGTGCAGCAATCCGTCGACGGTATTCGCACGATTGTCCGCGACGAACTCGGCCCGACACTCGGTGTGGCGGCAGGGTTCAACGCGCTGGACGGCGACTGATATGGCAACGCCAATCGCAGGACGTCGCCAATTCCTAGGTGGTATGCTGGCTGCGGGATTGATGCCAAAACCGACATGGGCCGACGCAGGCTCGCCCGCTTTCCTGTCGGCGGCGGCAAAACCCGACGGTAACTACGTTCTTTGCGGGATCGGTGCGGACCTCAGCATCCTTTTCGAGCTGCCACTGCCTGCACGGGGCCACGCCGCCGCAGCGCATCCCACACGCCCCGAAGCAGTGGCTTTTGCACGTCGCCCCGGCACCTTCGCAGTCGTGATTGACTGCGTGACAGGGGCGCAAAAAGCCATGCTCAATGCCGTCGAAGGGCGGCATTTTTACGGTCACGGCGCGTTCTCGTTAGACGGGAGCCTGCTATTCACCACCGAAAACGACTACGAGTTGGGGCAGGGACGTATCGGCGTTTGGGACGTGGCGGCGGGCTATAAGCGGATCGATGAATGGGCCAGCGGCGGCGTTGGTCCACACGATATCAAACGCTTGCCCAACACAGATACGCTGGTGATCGCGAACGGGGGGATCGACACGCATCCCGACACGGGCCGCACCAAATTGAACATCCCGACAATGGCGCCGAACCTGACCTATATCGAAAAGGGCACGATTGTCGATTTCGCCGAACTGCCCGCCACCTTGCATAAGAACTCGATCCGGCATCTGGCACTCGGGCCAGACGGGCAGGTCGCCTTTGGGATGCAATGGCAAGGCGACGGCCCCGTGGACACGCTCGCGGGCATTCACCAGATCGGTACGCCCGCGCGTCTACTATCGGCTCCCGCCGACGACGTGCGCGACATGGACGGGTATGTCGGCAGCATTGCCTTTACGGCGGACGGCGAAACGGTCGCGATCACATCGCCGCGCGGTGGCTTGTTACAACTCTACGACGCGCAGACGGGGCACATGACGCAGTCAATCGCAATGCCGGACGTTTGCGGCGTGGCGACACATCAAGGTACGCTCACGGTCAGTTCCGGCACAGGCGCGTTGCGTCAATTGCAAGGCCACGAACAGAGCCTCGCGCAACAAACCAACGTACAATGGGATAACCACCTGATCCCGATTTGACGGGCGACCAATGCGTATTTCCCGACTGCCTTCACACGCGCGACGTCGAAAAAATGTAACACCTCATTTGCTGCATCGCGGCGACCTGTTTGCATTCCGGGTCGGGGTGCGTGTTATACAGCGCCGAACACATAAATGAGGTCGGGCACTCGGGCTGCGTCAATAGACGCGGTCGAGCGGTACCTTGTCCTTTTAAAACAGATAGATGTCGGAGATTATATCATGCCGAAGAAAAAGAAAATCGTTGTAAAGATCGGTTCCAGCCTGCTCGCGAATAGTGACAAACTCACCCTGCGCTATGCGTTTATGAACGGTTTGATGAGCGATCTCGCCCAACTTCAAAAAGAAGGGCACAACATTATTCTGACCTCGTCGGGCTCTGTTGCACTTGGATTGAATATGGTGGGCAAACGCCCTGACGAAGCAGGCGTTTTGGACAAACAAGCCGCCGCCGCCTGCGGTCAGCCCTTGCTGATGAACGCCTACCGTCAGGTCGCGTCGGAATTCGATCTCGAAGTCGCGCAGATGCTTGTGACAGTCGAGGACATGGAAGAACGCCGCCGTTTTCTGAACATCAAAAACACCATGCTACGCCTGTTCGAAAACGACATTCTGCCGATCATCAACGAGAACGATTCCATCGCGACCCGTGACTTGCGCGTGGGCGACAACGACCGCTTGTCTGCCAAAGTCGCCCAAATGATCGAAGCCGATGCGCTGATTATTCTGACCAGTGTCGACGGCCTCTACGACCGCGATCCATCCGATCCGGATGCGAAATTCATCCATGAAATCGACGGCGTGAACGACCATTTGGAATCTACAACGGGCATCAGCACCTTGGGTAGTGGCGGAATGCTGACCAAAATGCTCGCTGCGAACATGGCCCAGAATGCGGGCGTCGAGACGATCATCGCCGAAGGCATCATCGAACGTCCCGTGTCGTCCGTGTTGAACAACGAACGCCGCTTTACGCGCTGTCTCGTGCCGGGTGAAACCGCGTCGCCGCTCAAAGTTTGGCTCAGCAACCGTTTGCAGGTCTCTGGCACATTGGTCATTTCCAACGAAACGGCCGCCTCTGTTATCGCTGGCAGCTGCGGGATCAGCCGTATGGATGTGATTTCGATCCAAGGTGATTTTACCAAAGGTGACGTTCTGCACGTCTATAACGAAGACGGCGAAGAAGTCGCGCGCGGCCTGACTAACTTCTCTTCCGAAGAGACGATGTTGATGGCCCGTCACCTTGATATGCCCGTCGAGGATGTCATTGGTTATAAAACAAAAAGTGACATCGTGGGTGCCGAGAATATTCTGGTTCTCAAAGAACACCACTTGCCGCATGACGCACCAGAGCATGACCAAAAGATAGTTATCCCAGTCTAAAATACCCACAAAACAGATCGGCACCGTCCTAGGTGCCGATCACACAAAATGGTCCTCCTTACCGGCGACCAGCGGAACGCGACAACACCAGATTACCGCAGCCAAAACCCAACCACCCGAATTTATTTTTGCCTAGATTTCTTGCACCCCAAACGCCTGTTAAGTTTGCGGTGCCCTCTTTTTTGATTATTTTTTGTGCTTTTATGTTTGCCAGAACGGGAACTTCGGCGGATAGTCGTGCCTGATGCTGTCCATTTTGGCCGTGTCTCCTAGCTTGCGATTACCAACACAACAGGAATTCACTCTATGATTTATAAATCAATTTTGACATTTGGCGTGATGTCGCTCGCGACCACCGCCCTCGCAGAAACTGACCTGCCATTCGCGCTAGACTGGAAATTTGAAGGTCCATCAGCGCCCTATTTCCATGCGCTCGATTCGGGCCTGTTCAGTGACGCTGACCTAAATGTGACAATCAGCGAAGGGGCAGGGTCACTTGATGCGATCCCCAAGGTCGCCACTGGCGCGTTCCCCGTAGGCTTTGCCGACATCAACTCGCTGATGCGGTTCTTGGATCAAAATCCGGGCGCACCCGTCACCGCAGTCATGATGATCTACGACAAACCACCTTTTGCCGTGGTGGGGCGTAAATCCTTGGGCATCACCGAACCTGCCGATCTTGCGGGCTCGGTCTTGGGCGCACCGCCGCCAGATGGCGCATGGGCACAGTTCCCGATTTTCGCGGCTGAAACCGGCCTCGATATGGAAACCATCACCGTGGAACCTGTCGGTTTTCCAACGCGCGAACCGATGCTGGCCGAAGGCGAAGTGCAATCCATCACGGGGTTCTCATTTTCGTCGACATTGAATTTGTTGCGTTTGGGAGTGCCTGAAGACGACCTGTCCGTATTGCTGATGGCAGATTACGGCGTGGACCTTTACGGTAATGCAATCATCGTGAATACAGAGTTTGCTGAAGCGAACCCTGAGATCGTCACCAACTTCTTGTCCGCAATTGCGCAGGGCTGGAAAGGTGCAATCGAATCGCCTGACGTAGCTATTGCCGCGTTGATGGAACGCAATCCGGCGGCAGATGCCGACCTCGAAACGCAACGTCTTCAGATGTCGATTGAGGGCAACGTTCTGACGGATTTCGTCAAGGAAAACGGCCTCGGTCCAATCGATGCGGAACGTATGGCAAGCGCGATCGAGCAGACAAAAACCGTCTACGAATTCCAGAACGAACCAGACGCATCGCTCTATTTTGACAGCAGCTACCTGCCCACAGACGGCAGCTTGATGCTTGAATAAAGAGACACGTTATCGACGGGCCGTCGGCATTACGGCGGCCCTAGCTTTCAAAGGTGCGACATAGAAAATCTTATTGAAATCAAAGGCGTGAAACACGCCTATGCGACTGCGAGCGGACCGCTTCCGGTGCTAGACGGGTTGGACGTGTCTGTGCCAACCGGAACTTTTGCGGCTGTTGTTGGCCCATCAGGCTGCGGTAAATCCACGCTGACACGGCTGGTCGCTGGCCTGCTGAAACCCGACGAAGGCGAAGTCTGGCTGCACGGCGAACGTGTCAAAGGCCCGCGTAAAACCGTCGGCATGGCGTTCCAAAATCCGGTACTGCTGGAATGGCGCACGATCCTCGATAACATCATTCTGCCGCTCGAAATCGTAGCCCCACGCATGCCCCGCAAAGACTGCGTTGACCGCGCAATGGAACTGCTGGAAATGGTCGGCCTGACAGGTTTCGAGGACAAACGTCCGTCGGAATTGTCCGGCGGGATGCGGCAACGCGCATCACTGTGCCGCTCTATCGTGCATAAACCCGATGTGCTGATCATGGACGAACCATTCGGCGCACTCGACGCCTTCACCCGCGAAGATCTGTGGCAAACGATGCGCGATTTGCGCCGCGCCGAACCTTTCACGGCGGTCCTCATCACCCACGATCTGCGCGAAAGCGTGTATCTCGGCGATCAGGTCATTGTGCTATCCGGCCGCCCCGCGCGGACGCAATACGTGATGGACATTGACCTGCCCGAAGATCGCGCACTTGATGTCCTCTACACGCCCCCCGTCGCCGACATGCTGCATATTCTGCGCGAGCAAATTAAGATCGCGCAAGGCCGCGAAGAGGGCGGTCACTGATGGTACGTAAAATTGCTGTTCCGATTCTCGCGATTGTCGTTTTCCTTGGCTTATGGGAAGCTTTGGTGTGGGTAAATGATTGGCCCAACTACAAAATGGCGTCGCCATCCGACCTGCCGCCCGCGTTTTGGAAATATAAAGAATTGTTCCTGACGATGGGTTGGCAGACGCTTTGGCGGACTGTCGCGGGACTTTTGCTCGCCGTCGTCTTTGGCACATTGCTTGGCATGATCATCGGCTTTTCGCGCATCGCCCGCGACGCGCTTTACCCGCTGCTGATCGGCTTTAACGCGATTCCCAAGGCAACTTTGGTGCCTGTCATTTCGTTAATCTTCATCGGCCAACACGACTTTAATACCGTCCTGATGGCCTTTATGATTTCGTTCTTCCCCATTGCCGTCTCGGTTGGCATCGGCCTGTCCACACTTGAACCCGAATACCGCGACATCTTGCGGGCACTCGGTGCATCTCGGATGACGATTTTCTTAAAAATCGCATTGCCCAAAACACTGCCCGAATTTTTTGGCGCACTGAAGGTCGCTGCAACTTTGGCCTTCATCGGTACAAATCTTGTCGAAATCGTCAGCCCGCATGGCCGTGGTTTAGGCGCATTATTCAAGTCAGGCGAAACCAACGGCGACTACCCACTCATGTTTGCCGTACTGATCGCCTTGGCGTTGCTGGGAATCATTCTGTACTACGCAGTGGTGATGCTCGAACGCTATTTTGCAGGCTGGGCAGAACGCGAAAACAGTTAACGACCTACCGCGATTTTACAGGCGCTGTTGTGTGGATAAGCCACGCAGCAGCGTCTGTGATTCTGGGCCACAACAACGGCATCACTTCGCAAATCGTGCACGGTATTGATTTCTGAGCGCGGGTCGCAAAAGCACGACGCCAAAATACAAAACGATAGAATGACACGCAGTCAAACTAACATGCGCCCCCGAAAGGGTGTTTTTATTCAGTATGTTATGAAGACTAGTGGCAGTCCCTACGAGAATCGAACTCGTCTTTCCAGGTTGAAAACCTGGCGTCCTAACCGATAGACGAAGGGACCGCAGCTAGTAGGGGGCTTTTAGTAAATGCCCCCATTGAGGGCAAGTACATTTTTCAACTTTTTCAAACTTTTTTCAAAAAAGTTTATGCCGGCGCAGCATCCTCTAATCGTAGCTGCGGTGAACGCCGTCCTTGCCACGTATTTATCTCAAGCCGACCCGCCAAATGGAAACGCGCACCACCATGTTTCATCAACATAGGCCCCATCGGCCCGTCCATGGCACCAAAGCTAATCGCGTCGATCCTTGCACCCAGACCGTCGCCGAACGTCACCTTGAGATGATTTGCACCAACCTGTTTCGCGAATAAAATCTGACAATCCGGAAAGGCAAAGCGCGGGGCAGGGGCGCCCGCACCAAACGGTCCGGCTTTTTCGATTTGTTCGATCAATTCGACGCTTGCGGCCCCCGGCATCAAAACACCATCCAATCGTAGATCCGCAGGGCCAATGTCGCCCGCGCCCTGCTTCGCCAACAGCTCATAGATTCGCGTCATCGCGTCGTCCAACTTGTCGCGCGAGACCGTTAGCCCTGCTGCCATTTTGTGACCGCCGCCTTTGACTAACAATCCCTCAGCGGTCACGCGCTGAATTACCGCGCCCAAATCGATGCCAGACACGGATCGCCCCGACCCCTTGCCCTCGTCACCGTCCATGCCAATCACAATCGCGGGACGGTTCGTAGCTTCCTTCAGTCGCGACGCGACGATTCCCACGACGCCCGGATGCCAGCCTTCGCCCGCGGCCCAGACCAACGGCGCGTCAAATCCACGGTCCTCTGCCTGCGCCATGGCCAAGTCGCGCACCTGCGTTTCGACCTCGCGGCGTTCGGAATTTAATTCGTCCAATTTCGCGGCCATGTCGCTGGCCTCTTGGGGATTATCCGTGGCCAATAATCGTGCGCCTAAATCCGCCTTGCCGATCCGGCCGCCTGCGTTGACGCGCGGGCCCAACAAGAATCCCAAATGATAGGACGTCGGTGCCTGATCCATGCCCGCAACGTCCGCCAACGCAGTTAACCCAATCCGGCCACGCCGCGCCATCACGGTTAGTCCCTGACGCACCAGCGCGCGGTTTACACCAATCAACGGGGCAACATCAGCGACAGTGCCAAGCGCGACCAAATCCAAAAGCGCCATCAAATCAGGGCCCTTCTGACCTGCGACTTTCATCTGGCGATTGACCTCAACTAACATCAAAAAGACTACGCCAGCAGCGCACAAATGGGCTAAATCGCCGCTTTCATCCTGCCGGTTCGGGTTCACAACGGCCAGCGCAGGGGGCAACGTCTCGCCGCCCAAATGGTGATCCAAAACAATAACTTCGGCAGCAGAGGCCGCTGCAATCGGGCCATGCGACAGTATCCCGCAATCAACACAAACGATCAAATCGTGGTCCGCCGCAAGCATCTTCATCGCCGCGTCATTCGGGCCGTAACCTTCGTCGATCCGGTCCGGCACATACAGCGTCGCACGGTGGCCCATATCACGCAGCCACGATAGCAACAGCGCCGCTGACGTACCGCCATCCACGTCGTAATCGGCAAAAACTGCGATACGTTCTTTTTTATTTAAGGCCGTCAAAAATCGCGCCGCCGCAGGCTCCATATCCTTCAACGACCGTGGATCAGGCAGTAAATCCCGCAACGTCGGTGCCAAAAATGCGTCGGCCTCTTCAGGTGCGACACCGCGTCGGACCAAAGTGCGACACAGCGGGGCAGGTAATCCGGTGGCCTGCGCCATCGCTTCTGATGCGCGGTCCTCAGCCATGCTCGGGCCGATCCAGCGGCGGTTGGTGACAGAGGCTGCGACGCCCAAAAATGCTTTATCTAGTGGAGTATTCATCCCACGACACATAAAGTAGGGGTGTCGCTTTGACCACGCCCCTCATCTTCATTTCGCCAAAACAACTCCCGCCGGAGGCGGCATGACGCCCAATTCAACCGACTGGATTACGATATTGCATCCGCCTTACCGATCCAGTCTTTGATCGCATCAGAATCGTCTCCGCAGTAATAAATCCAACCTCACGCTTTATACCGGGAACAAGGTTGCCATCCGTCACACCCGTCGCCGCGAAAATTACGTCCTCCGTAACCATTTCATCGCGCGTGTAGACGCGGTCAAAATCTGTGATACCAGCCTTCGCTGCGCGACCACGTTCATCGTCGTTTCGGAACGTCAGGCGACCCAAGATTTGACCACCCATGCATTTCAACGCAGCTGCAGCCAACACACCTTCAGGCGCGCCACCCGATCCCATATACATGTCGACCCCAGTTTTGGTGGGTTCAGCACAATGCATGACGCCCGCAACATCGCCGTCCGTGATCAACCGGATCGCAGCGCCTGTACTGCGAATTTCTTCGATAATCTGCTCATGTCGCGGGCGCTCCAACACGCAAACCATAATGCCAGTCGCGTCACAGCCCTTGGCAGCGGCCAATGCCGCGACGCGCTCTGACGGGGACATGTCCAAGGTCACGACGCCCGCCGCATAGCCTGGTCCAATTGCCAATTTGTCCATGTAAACGTCCGGCGCGTGCAGCATAGATCCGCGCGGCCCCATCGCGATCACGGCCAGCGCGTTTGGCATGTCTTTCGCAGTTAACGTGGTGCCTTCCAAGGGGTCCAGCGCGATGTCCACGCCGGGGCCATTTCCGGTGCCGACCTCTTCGCCGATGAACAACATCGGGGCCTCGTCGCGTTCGCCTTCGCCGATAACCACGACGCCTGCGATATCCAATTTGTTCAACTGCCTGCGCATGGCGTCAACGGCGGCTTGATCTGCGGCCTTTTCATTGCCACGACCAATCAGTGGGGCGCAAGCAATCGCCGCAGCCTCGGACACACGGGCAAGGCCCAGCGACAAAGCGCGGTCGTTAAAGTCAGTTGAAACAGGCATAACGGCATCCTCATGAAAATTACACCTCCGGCGTAAGTCTACCGTCGATGCAAAACAACCATGTGAACGCTAACAGGCACCCAAGTTTCTTTGATCAAAGAAAGCTAGCTTAAACTGCCCTTCCTCAAGGAAAGTCTGCCTCAGACCGCTTCAATACGAATGGCGACAGGCGTGCCTTCAACGACATCGGTGCTCTCGAACGCCTCTAGCGCCTCGTTCAAAGCCGTCCGCGTCGTCTTATGTGTCACGATCAGAACCGGTGCCGACGTATCATTGTGCCCATACTGGCGCATCCGGTCGATAGAAATTCCTGCTTCACCCAGCAATTTCGCGATTTTGCCCAGTGCACCCGGTTTATCCAACAACTGCATCCGCAAATAATACGGGGCAGGGATCGCTGAATGCGCCGAACGCGCCTCGCGCAATGTAATCGCAGGTCGTCCAAACGTCGAAAGGCGCAAACCACGCGCAATATCCATGACATCGGACATCACCGCGCTTGCGGTTGGGCCTTCACCAGCACCGGCACCGCGCAGCACGATTTGCCCGACGCTGTCGCCTTCCAGCACAACCATATTGGTTCCGCCCTGCAGTTGACCGAGCGGGGATGTGTCCGGCACAAGGCATGGCGACATGCGCTGTTCCAAGCCGCGACCCGTCATTTGCGCGACGCCTAACAGCTTGATCTTATAGCCCATATCCGCCGCTTGGTGGATGTCTTCGATTGTGACCGCGCCGATCCCTTCCAGATCAACACCGTCGAAATTAACCTTTGTGCCGTAGGCAATCGATGCCAGCAGCGCCAATTTATGCGCCGCATCAATACCGCCCACATCAAGTTCCGGATCGGCCTCAAGATATCCGAGTTGATTGGCCTCATCAAAAACCGCTTCATATGAAAGACCAGCATCCTCCATTCGCGTTAAGATATAGTTACAGCTGCCGTTCATCACGCCCATGATGCGTGTGATTTCGTTTCCGGCCAGACCTTCTGTCAAAGACTTTACAACCGGAATGCCGCCCGCGACCGCCGCTTCAAACCGGATCACACGATCGCGCGCTTCGGCGGCTTCCGCCAAAGCTTGGCCGTGGATCGCCAGCAGGGCTTTGTTCGCGGTAACGATATCCTTGCCTGCTGCGATTCCTGCTTCAGTGGATGCTTTTGCAGGGCCTTCGGACCCGCCCATTAGTTCGAGATAGACATCAACATCGTCACGCGCCGCGAGCTTTACAGGATCATCTTCCCACGCGTAATCCGACAGGTCCACATCGCGATTTTTTGTGCGAGACTGGGCGGATACGGCGGAAATCACGATCCGACGACCGCACCGTGCTTCAAGCAAATCGGCGTGTTTTTGAATGATGCGGACTACGCCCACACCAACCGTGCCAAGACCGGCGATTCCAAGGCGAAGTGGTTGTGTCATCAAAGGTTCCGTCGTTGTCGTGAAAATCTAAAACGCTGTTACCCAATCTGGGCTGTCACCGCAACGCGGCGCGGGAAATTGCGCCCTGCATCCGTGCGCGTGTTGCCCGATCAACCACTGGCCCGCGCAATGCAGCAGCGTTCGCCCGCAACCTATTAACCCTGTTTTCGGTCTCAATGATTGATGTTGCCGTAATGCGGGGTTGCTCGGATAGATCCGTATTTATCAACATTTCCAATGAGATAAGATCAGGGTAGGGGGCCGCACGTGCCGCAATTGCTTGCTCGCCACCAATTTCAGGAATCGTCGCACATCCCACCAAACCCGCAAAAACGGTTAGAATAAATGTTTGGCGAAAAAGCATAGCAACGTCCTGTGATTTCGCCCAATTTACGCGGTCTGCGCGGCAAGGTGCAAGGTGCGCAGTCATTTGGTTGCCGATTGGGTCTTTCCAAGTGAACAAGCGTTCATTTACAGTGTGATATGGCTCGTAAACAAGGTTCACATTCTGACATCACCGGCCCCAAAGTCAGGGCCGCTGCTTTGCGTCTGATCGCGCGGCATGGCTGTGCCGCCGTTTCGATGCGCCAGATCGCTGCCGAAGTCGGCGTGCAGGCGGGCGCACTTTACAACTATACCTCCGACAAACAGACGCTTTTATTCGATCTGATGCGTCGGCATATGGAAAAACTGCTGGCCGCTTACGACGAGACTTCGATCACCGGAACGCCGACCGAGCAATTGCGGGCATTCACGCTGTTTCACATCCGTTACCACCTGCCGCGCCGTGACGAGGTCTTTGTATCCTACATGGAATTGCGCAACCTCTCTCCCGAGAATTTCCTTGTTGTCGAAGGGCTTAGGCGCAATTACGAAGATGCCCTGGAAGGTATACTAAAGGGGGGTGAAGCCGACGGATCGTTCACATTACCAGACCGCAAAGTCACGGTTTTGTCGTTGATCGCCCAGCTCACAGGGATCACGAACTGGTACCGCGATGATGGTCGGTTGACCCAAGAGCAGGTCGAAGACATCTACTGCGATCTGGTCCTGCGCACGGTCGCAGCACCGCGTTAACACTTTACAACCGTTAACCCTTTGTGAACCCACATGTCACATAACATGTTTCGCGTGCGAAACGCTGAGCGGTAAACGCTTTCGCTGCGTTACCCGAACAGGTAAAGGGCGTTAACAAAGATGGGGCTCTTATCATGTTTCAACCGGATAAAGACGGCGTTTTAGCTGTTGTTGGCGCGTCAACCGGACGCCGAGTGGTCGCATGTGGCGTCATTTACGTCTTGGGAATGTTGTTGATTTACGTGGCACTGGGCGAACCACCCGCGTTGCCATTGTTGCTGCTCGTCTTAGCGCTGGGTATCGGATCGCTCGTGCTAGCCGAGGCATTGCGACGGTCGACATTGTCGGAAATCATGATGACTGCGGACACAATTTCGACCAGCGACGGTATGGTCATCGCACAGATCGACGACATCATCAGCGTTGATCGCGGCGCATTTGCCTTCAAGCCGTCCAATGGTTTCACGCTCAAGCTAAAAACAAAACAACCCCGAGGCTGGGCCCCGGGGTTATGGTGGCGCTTTGGACGCTATGTTGGTGTGGGCGGTGCAGTCTCTGCTGGCCAGTCAAAATTCATGGCTGAACAGATCGCGCTGCAGGTCGCCACACGCGGCGCAAAGTAATTAGCAGCGCGCGGTTTCTACGTCCGCAGATGCACTTTCCATATAGCACAATTGTGCGACAAAACGCGGAGCACTGACGTTAAAGTTCTCGAACGTCCGCGTCCCTATACCAACGTCGAGCATCGGTTCGTAGTTCACGCTGGTTTCCATCAAGATGGCGCGTTGTCCGTCTTTCAAAATTGGCAACCGATCCGACACATCGTTGATGTCGGTATCGTCCATTGAGCCATACTTGCCCGTGTCTTTGGACCAAGCCACCAGATAGGATTCGTCGTCGGCATCATATGTGAACGCGGTCAGACGAAATTCTGGGTTGGGGTCCGACTGAATAAGCGTTTTCATCAGGCCTTCGACACCTGCAAGAAACTCAGGTGTGACAGGGGTGTCTTCGCGGCTGACCATGTCGGTGAGAACCGTGGCGGCGCGTGTCGCGTGAGTTTGTGCACGGAATGCCGCAAAATATGTGATCATTGAAAAGGTGATCAGAGACAGCAGCGGCACCATGAACAACAGTTCGATTGATGCAGAGCCGTTCTCGCTTTTGCGAAAACCGGCGACCACTGTGCGGATACGAGGAAAATGTATCATTGATAAGGCTCCACAACAAAGGATGACGTTGCAACAAGGGCATAAACGCCGCTTGCGTCTTGGGCCGCCGCGCCGACTGCACTTGTCGGCAAAACCGGGTCGAAGATAGCACATGCACGTAGGACCATCAGGTCGTTGTTCCCGCCAACGGTCCAGTTGACCACTGGATCGCTGGTATCGGACCGATCGACGCAGTCTTTCTCCGTGCTTATAGCGGTCCAATTGCGCGGGTCCCTGCGGATCATTTCCAGCTTAACGCTTTCCATGCAATTGGGGATAATCGACGCCACATCACAGATCATCTGCTTTAGGTCTGTGTGGGTCGGATTGTCCAACGCGCCGATCCGAACCTGGCGGACCGTCACGTCAACACCACGTTCTAGCATCACGTTGCGCATCCCGATCGAACCAGTTTCGTAGGTCGCAGTGAAAAAGAACATTGCGGCCGGTAGAACCATCATAAACTCAAGCGTGCTGTTACCATCTTCTTTCCGGAAAAAGGTCTTCGCAGCCCGTGCGAACTTAGAAAGAGGGGGCATTTTCCGAAAAGTGTCCATCATTGTGTCAGCCTCAGGTCGGTAACCTGCTCGGCAATGGCGCGGAACACAGCGTTCAGGTCATCACCGTTGGTGTTGAAGTAGTGGTTCGCAGATGTCGCACAATTAGCCATAACACGTTCGCCGTCTGAGCTTGCCTCAAAGGCGATGGCGAACACTTGAACTTTGGCGTTACGAGCAGCTTCACAAGATGCAGCGAGTAGCGCGTTACCTTGGGAGTTCGAATAGAAATTCTCAGTGAACTCCGACATATTGTGGCTCCCAGTAAACACATTGTTATTTCTCCAAGTGTTAACTGGCTGCTCAGCCCAATGCGCGTAATGTGTCGGATCAGCGTAAAACTCTGGCTTCACACGCGTGGATTGCGTGTTTTCGCCGTCGGTCATGATCACAAGAACCTTACGTGTCTCATTGGATTCTGTGTCGGTCATGAAGCTGTCAGGACGACCCTCAAACGCGTCATCAAGATCAGGCGCGACCATCGCACGAACGGAAGGATCCAGCAGGGCGAGACCCCATTTCATGCCCAAAAAGATTGATGTCTGGGTCGTTGGCTGGAATTGTGCAATTTGAGCAACCAACGCGTCGCGATTTTGAGAAATCGCTGTGACTTCTTCATAAGATGCGCTCGGACAGTTTGTGTTGTACAAAGTGTTGCCGGTTGACCAGTTGTCGATGTGTTGACCTTGGCTATAGGTGCGACCTGTGTCGATGCCAGTTGTTCCGAAATCGGCGTCAGAAAAATCTACACAGTGTGAAAAGTTATGCTTCCGGTCAGTCGCCATCCGGTTGAACAGGCCGCGACCAATGTTCACATGCTCAGAGTAGGGGATCAACGACAAAGACACGCGGTCTCGGTTGCTTTCCTGCAGGGCTGTATTCACAAATGTCGTCGCCGCCGTCTTCATAGCGGCCATTTTTGATTGGTTTGTGTCTCTTCCGGACGCATCTTTTGTTGCGTTTCTCATCGATCCGGAAATATCCAGAACCAGCGAGATTTCAACGTTACCAACACCTTGGGTCGCGACAGATTGCGCCGCTGCGTTGATAGAGTTGACGCCAACCAAGTTCAGAAAGAACGTGTTCACAGGCTGTTTCACGTTCACTTCAACGGTACGGTTGTTGATGTTTTCCGTGACGATGGCTGGACCGTCCAGATATTGCTGCAAACCGGCCTTGGCGAAGTAATCGTCGACCACGGCCACACCACCGCCCACATCCGTGAACTCGAGGTTGGCGGCTAAAAGGGCCGCGCGGTCTGCTGTATCTTGGATGACGGCGCGACGGCCTTCATAGCGCATGAAATCGACGGCCATACCGCCGAGGATCAGCATCATTGGAATGAGGAATAATGCGAGCACGATCATTGAGCCGTCTTCGCGGGTAATAAACTTGGTCACAATTTCCTGCCGTTTTTCGGCAAGTTTTCTGCGGTCACAGCAGCTTGGTAATTGGCGCATGATCGTCTTCCTTGGATAAGCTGCACAAAACGGTTCGGTCCCCACGCCTTTTGCCTGTGCGAAAGCAATATAAAGACCGTTTAAGACCTCTAGATTTGTCTGAAATGTGGCAAAGCGTTCTGAATTACGGCGAAACCTTGCCGAAGCGCGAGGCGCATGCTTGATCGTTATAAAAATAAGGGCGTTTCTGCCGTTAACCTGCCTCATATTTTTTCGCTGATCATTTGCCCTAATTCTTAGATTAACGGTGTTTTTGGAAACGATTTTTCCGGACGGGCCTGATTGTGCGTAAACCGTCCCTGCGTCGTTCGTGAAAAACAGAATCGGTTTCGCCGAATTCCGATCATGCGATCTCGACTCTTCCTGCGTATTTCGCGATATTGCGGGGATGAGCTTACCCCCCGGATTCATCGACGACTTACGCACCCGACTGTCCATCAGCGACGTTGTTGGGCGCAAGGTGATGTGGGACAGCCGTAAGTCCAATCAGGGCAAGGGTGATTTCTGGGCGCCGTGTCCGTTCCACCAAGAAAAATCCGCCAGTTTCCACGTCGATGATCGCAAGGGGTTCTACTACTGCTTTGGTTGCCACGCCAAAGGGGATGCGATTTCCTTTGTTCGAGAGACGGAAAACGTGTCCTTCATGGAGGCCGTGCAAATCCTCGCAGGCGAGGCCGGCATGCCGATGCCCGCCCAAGACCCGCGTGCGCAGGAAAAAATAGATCGGCGCACGTTGTTGGCTGATGTGATGGAACAAGCCGTACAGTGGCACCGGTTGCAGTTGAAAACGGGTGCGGCAGCGGACGCGCGTGATTATCTGGAACGGCGCGGTTTGTCGGAAGAAGCCCAAGCGCGGTGGGATATTGGATTTGCCCCCGACCGAGGTGGTATTCTGGCGCAGTTGACGGGCAAGGGCGTGGATAAGGCGCTTGTGCTTGAAGCGGGGCTTGCTGCGGAAAGCGACCGTGGCGGCGCGCCTTATGATCGTTTCCGCAACCGGATCATGTTTCCGATCAGAGATGCACGCGGTCGCGCGATCGGTTTTGGCGGACGTGCGATGGACCCAAACCATCCCGCGAAATATTACAATTCGCCCGAGACGCCTTTGTTCGACAAGGGGCGGTCGTTGTATAATCACGGCCCCGCACGCGAGGCCGCTGGCAAAGGTAAACCGCTGATCGTCGCCGAAGGCTACATGGATGTGATTGCGCTGTCAGAGGCGGGTTTCACGTCCTGTGTCGCGCCGTTGGGGACCGCGATTACCGAGGACCAATTGCGGATGATGTGGCGGATTGCGCCTGAACCGATCATCGCGCTGGACGGTGATACGGCTGGTTTGCGGGCTGCAATGCGGGTGATTGATATTGCGCTGCCGCTGCTGGAAGCAGGCCAAAGTCTGCGGTTTGCATTGATGCCTGAAGGCATGGACCCCGATGATTTGATTAAGCAAAAAGGGGCCGGTGCGATGCAGGCGCTGCTGGATCAGGCGATCCCGATGGTACAGCTTTTGTGGCGGCGCGAGACCGAAGGCAAGGTGTTTGATAGCCCCGAGCGCAAGGCGGGTTTGGACAAAGCACTGCGCGAAAAAATCAAATTGATTCAGGATCCGTCAATACGTTCGCACTATGGTGAAGCGATTAAGGAAATGCGCTGGGCGCTGTTTAAACCCAAAAAGGCGCAATATGTGCCGGGCAAACGACAGGCGGCCACGAAAGGCGATCCATGGCGTAATCAAATGAGTCCGGTTGCATCAAACAAATCATCCGCGCTTGGGGCAGGGGCCGCCAAGACGGAACATCTGCGCGAGGCGGTGATCCTTGCTACACTGATTGCAACGCCAGCGGTGATCGTCACCTTCGAGGCGCAAGTCGAACGGATGGATTGTTTCGATCCTGACCACGCGCTGCTGCGCGACGCAATTTTGCGCCACGCCGAAGCCGAAGACGTGAAATCCGCAATCTTTGACGAGATCGGTGCTGACCCACTTGAAAAGCTGTTTTCGCAAACCCACGTCAAGATCAGCCCAGCGGTCCGCCGCGCGGGTGATATTGAAGTGGCGTCGATGTGTTTGGGCGAAGAGCTAGGTAAGTTGGCGGCGAAACGTGGTCACGACCGCGAATTGCGCGACGGCATGGAGGAAATGCTAGGGCATGTTGATGAAAGCCTGACATGGCGTTTGTCGCAGGCGGCAAAGTCGATTGATACCTCTGTGCGCCAAGAGACGGACGACACGGCGGACTATGTGAAGGTTGAAAATGGATCGATGCTGAACAAAGACGAGCGCAGCGCATTTGGTAAGCTTTTGGAAAACATGCAGAATGCACGTCCCGGAAAAGGGACAGGTTCCTGATTCGCCACGTCATTTGGCGCAACAACATTAAGAAATCGCGCCCCATGTGGTTGCGAATCACCCGAATTCCTCGTTGATTCGACTTTGACCGAATCATGCGAATCACTTTGTGGGCAAAATTGCCCCCTGAACGACTTTGAAGGAGCAGCCCATGGCCGCGAAGGACACCGACGACCGCAAAGATCGTGACCAGGATGATGGTTCGCTCGACATGAGCCAAGCTGCGGTCAAGAAGATGATCGCGGACGCCCGCGAGCGTGGTTACATCACATACGACCAGTTGAACGCGGTTTTGCCGCCGGATCAGGTATCGTCCGACCAAATCGAAGACGTGATGTCGATGCTGTCCGAGATGGGTATCCAGGTCACCGAAGAAGAAGAAAGCGAAGAAACCGACGGGTCGCGCGAAGTCGCAACCGTTTCTGGTGCACGTGAGCTTGTTCTGGGTGGCGCAGAAGCCGAGAAACTTGATCGCACAGATGATCCTGTTCGGATGTATCTGCGCGAAATGGGTAGCGTCGAATTGCTGTCCCGCGAAGGCGAAATCGCAATTGCGAAACGCATCGAGGCCGGCCGTAATACGATGATCCTCGGGCTCTGCGAGAGCCCCCTGACGTTCCAAGCGATCACGATCTGGCGCGACGAATTGTTGAGCGAAGACATCCTGTTACGGGACGTTATTGATCTAGAAACGACCTTCGGAAACACGCTTGGCGAAGATGGCGAAGACGTCGCTGTGGTGGCGCCAACTGGCGACGCATCTGCGAAACCGGCTGACGGCGAGAAGGCGCAAGAGCTGGACGCCGACGGCAACCCAATCGCCAAAGATGATGACGAAGATGAAGACGATCAAGCCAACATGTCGCTGGCCGCGATGGAAGCTGCGCTAAAGCCACGTGTGCTTGAAACGCTCGAAATCATCGCCCGCGACTTTGCAATGTTGTCCGATATGCAAGACGCGCGGATGTCCGCGACGTTGAACGAAGATTCGTCTTTCTCGGCAAAAGAAGAAGGTAAATATCAGGCTTTGCGGTCTGAAATCGTTGAAATGGTGAACTCGCTTCACCTGCACAACAACCGGATCGAAGCCCTGATTGACCAGCTGTACGGCATCAACCGCCGCATCATGCAGATCGACAGCTCGATGGTGAAATTGGCTGACCAAGCGCGTATTAACCGTCGCGAATTTGTTGAAGCATACCGTGGTCGCGAGCTGGATCCGAACTGGCTTGAAGAAATGGGCGAGAAGGCTGGACGCGGTTGGCAGATGCTGATCGAACGCTCGACCGATAAAATTGAAGGTCTGCGCGGCGACATGGCCCAAGTTGGCCAATATGTCGGCGTTGATATCACTGAATTCCGCCGCATCGTTCAGCAGGTTCAGAAGGGCGAAAAAGAAGCGCGTCAGGCCAAAAAAGAAATGGTCGAAGCAAACCTGCGCTTGGTTATCTCAATCGCGAAAAAGTACACGAACCGCGGCCTGCAATTCCTTGATCTTATTCAAGAAGGTAACATCGGCTTGATGAAGGCCGTGGATAAATTTGAGTACCGTCGCGGCTATAAATTCTCGACTTATGCGACATGGTGGATTCGTCAGGCGATCACGCGCTCTATCGCGGATCAGGCCCGCACGATCCGTATCCCAGTCCACATGATCGAGACGATCAACAAATTGGTCCGTACCGGACGTCAAATGTTGCACGAAATTGGTCGCGAACCGACCCCAGAGGAATTGGCAGAAAAGCTGCAAATGCCTTTGGAAAAAGTTCGCAAGGTCATGAAAATTGCCAAGGAACCGATCTCGCTCGAAACGCCTATTGGCGACGAGGAAGACAGCCAGCTTGGCGACTTCATCGAAGACAAAAATGCGATCCTGCCGTTGGATTCTGCTATTCAGGAAAACCTGAAAGAAACCACGACACGCGTGCTTGCGTCGCTCACACCGCGCGAAGAACGCGTTCTTCGAATGCGTTTCGGGATCGGCATGAACACCGACCACACGCTGGAAGAGGTCGGTCAGCAGTTTAGCGTGACGCGCGAACGTATCCGTCAGATTGAAGCGAAAGCATTACGTAAGCTGAAACACCCAAGCCGGTCGCGCAAGCTGCGGTCGTTCTTGGATCAATAAACGATGTCTTGGCTTTCAAAAATCTTCGGTGGCGGTGCTCCTAAGGAGCCCATTGCCGAGGAATACAACGGGTTTCGCATCTTTGCGGAACCCATGCAGGACGGAAAACGTTACCGGATCGCGGCCCGTATCGAACGTGAAATTGTTGGCGAAGTGAAGTCGCATCAATTGATCCGTGCTGATACCTTAGAAGGTCTTGATGCTGCGATTGAGGCGTCGGCCGCGAAGGCACGACAATTGATCGACGAGCAGGGCGAGCGTATATTTAGCTAAGTCTGTTACAGCTGGTCTGGTCTTCGGGTTGTCAATTTCTGATTTGGTTCGGCAGTTTTGCCATGATAGCACTCGAAATTTTTACATTTTCGAACATTTGATGTCGTTGCGTCGATACAGATCGAACGTTTGGCCGTTGGCTGGCGCGGAGATCCAACGTGCCTCGCTTGATCGCCTCAAAATCCACAAATCTATATGAAGCGTTTTAAAATGGAGACTACCCAAAGTCTTGCGGCTGACCTATAGTCACTGTGGATAAGTCCAACTCAATACTCACGATGTGCAACGAACGAGGATTATTATGCGGTGTCCATTTTGCGGAAACGTCGACACGCAGGTAAAGGACTCGCGTCCAGCTGAAGACCACGTCGCCATTCGTCGTCGTCGTTTTTGCCCCGCTTGCGGTGGTCGATTTACGACTTACGAGCGGGTGCAGTTGCGCGATTTGGTCGTGATCAAATCGAACGGGCGTCGCGAAGATTTTGATCGCGACAAGCTGGAACGCTCTATCCGCATTTCGCTGCAGAAGCGTCCAGTGGAACCCGAACGGATGGATCAAATGATCAGCGGTATCGTTCGTCGTTTGGAAAGTCTGGGTGAAACTGACATTCCATCGACGACGATTGGCGAGATTGTCATGGAAAGTCTGGCGCGGATTGACACTGTCGCTTACGTCAGATTTGCAAGCGTTTACAAGAACTTCCAAGCGGCTGATGATTTCGATAAATTCGTAAGTGAACTGCGCCCAGACATCCTATCTGAGACGTGACACCAACTGCGTTAGACACCCGATTTATGGCGCTTGCCCTGCAATTGGGGCGGCGCGGTCAGGGGCAGGTTTGGCCAAATCCGGCCGTTGGTTGCGTTATTGTGAACGGTGGTCGCGTTGTTGGTCGCGGTCGCACGATGATCGGCGGCAGACCACACGCAGAAGTTGCGGCGCTCGCTGAGGCGGGTCAAAACGCGGCTGGCGCGACGGTCTATGTGACGTTAGAGCCCTGCGCACATCACGGTCAAACCCCGCCGTGTGCTGGCGCGCTAATTGCGGCGAAAGTTGCGAAAGTCGTGGTCGCTACGGGCGATCCTGATCCTCGTGTGAACGGCGGCGGCATCGCGATGTTGCGCGCAGCAGGGATCGACGTTGTCACAGGTGTGATGCAGACTGAAGCCGATCGCGATCACGCGGGTTTTTTCAGCCGTGTGACCCGGCGTTTACCATATCTTACTTTAAAGGTAGCGACGACTTTGGATGGTCGCATCGCCACGAAAACTGGTGAAAGTCAGTGGATCACGGGACCTTATGCACGGTCGTCTGTCCATGCAATGCGGGCAAAACATGATGCGGTGATGGTCGGTGCTGGCACGGTTCGCGCTGATAATCCGCAGTTAACGGTGCGCGGTATGGGGCCTCGTCGTCAGCCTGTTCGTGTCGTTGTGTCCAGCGATCTTGATTTACCAATACAATCGCAGATGTTTTCGACGACTGATGATGCGCCGGTCTGGTTGTGCCATGGGACGGGCGATGCGACGGCATTTAGGGCGCAGGGGGCCGAGAGCGTGCCGTGTCCTATGGTTAACGGCCGCGTCGACGTGGCGGCGGCTTTGACAGCTCTGGCGGACAAAGGGTTAACGCGGGTTTTTTGTGAAGGCGGCGGCGGATTAGCGGCGTCGTTACTAACTGCGGGATTGGTTGATCGACTTGAAGTGTTTCAAGCCGGAAAAGTCATTGGCGCAGACGGTATCGCGGCGGTTGCCAGCATGGACGTCGCGCATTTGGCGGACGCGCCAAACTTCAGACTGGTCGCCACGCGCCGAATTGGCGACGACGTTCTGTCGTCATGGGACCGCGTTTAGCGCCATAAATGCGCGTAACTTGCGACCGCACCTTGCAGTTTTGCAATGCTTCTATTCCAGCGTGACGGAGCCGGAATATCGTTGTTTGCAAGGCGTTCGACGACGATTTCTACGGGGCAAGCCTGTCCGGTTTTCGGGTCGAAATAACGCGGATAACGGATCAAAGTCGCATGAACGAGGCTGGTTAAATCAGGTGTCGCGGCGCGGCGCGGGCAGGGCGTACCACGGTCGTCGGTTAGCCCCCAACCTGCGTAGAATGGCATGCCCGTACTGACGACGGTTTTGTTGCGAACCAACGCTTCAAAGCCTAAAAGACTGGTCATCGTCCAGACATCATCGACCAAACTGAGGGCGGCGATAGGATTTGTGTCTGTCAAAATAGCGTCGGCGTAGTCGGCAGCGTCATGGATCGCGCCGTCGCGCAGACCCGCTTCGACATCGGGGTGGGGCTTGTATAGGATCACGGCGGCGGGGTTTGCATTGCGCGCCGCGATCAACAAATCACGGTTCGTTTTTATGTCGCCCGCGCCACATTTGATCGAGGCATCGTCTTCGACTTGGCCTGGAACCAGAATGCGCCGCCCTGCGGGAAGACCGGTTGGCAGTGTTTGCGTTCCGGTGTTGTACTTAGAAAGGCCGTTTGAAATCAGTGACTTGATTAACCTGTTGGTACGGTCGCGTTGTGCGGTGCTCAACTTAGGTTGCGTATTGATGATCTGTTCGAGGCGGCTGGGTTGAGTCGGATCATAGTAAATGCCCAAGTCATCGCAGACGAGCGAAAGCGGCGCGATGAGGTCCGCGCCTAGGCCCCGCGAGCGTAGAAATCCGTCTTCGACCCGTACCACATCGTCCATGCAGTCGGATATTTTGCTGGCCCACGACATGCAGCGCCGTGATTCGGTCCGCGCTTTGTTAACTGCGTCTGGTCCCTCGGCGAAAATGACGGGTTTGACGTGGCCAAAGACGGCTTGCAATGGTTTGCGTTTCCACATGCGCATACCAGAAGCGACCCAACCCTGATGATCTTCACGCCATGCGCGAGCTTGTGCGTCGAGCGTGTCAATGACTTGTTCTAATTGGCAAATACGGTCACGGAACGGGTCGTACCATGTGGGATAGAGGATCATTGCGGCGGCGAATAACTGCGCTTTGGTTAAGCTGCGTTGGCGTCGATCTAATGGTTTCCGATCGTCCGTGAGGCCCCAGCCGATGTAGAATGGTTGGCCGAAAACGACGGGTTTGTGGCCCATTAAGATCGCTTCGAAACCCATTTGCGACGACACTGTGTAGACGGCGATTGCGCCTTCAAACAGCGCGTATGGCGAGATTGCTGTGTCGTTAAGCGTGATGCGTCCGGTGCAATCGGCATCTGTGAAGTAGCCTTCGCGGTGGCGTGCTGTGGTTTCGGGATGCGTTTTAACGATAATTTGCGCGTTCGGGTGCTCCTCTTGCGCGTAATACAACATCTCGCGAAAGGTGTTCAGGTCGGCGTTGCTGGCCTTGACCGAAGCGTCGCCTTTGGTCTGGTCGATGACGACGACGTAGCCCGGATCAGGGGCAGGGGTGGCCGGATCGAAGGCATTGTATTTCGAAAGATGCAGGTCCTGTAGCCTCTGAATGGCGGATTTCGCGCGGTTCAGGAGGGCGGTATCGTCGAGCGGATGCTCGGTGAGCAGGATTTCGAGGTCTGATTTTGTGGCAGGATCAAAATGCACGCCCTGCGTGTCTATATGAAGCCCAAGCGGGTCAGCACCATCGCGGCCTGTTAACACTGACCGCAAAAATGCGTCCTCGACACGGACCATATTTGCGTCGGTCCACGCGGCAATTGTTTCACCGCGATGCGCGGTCGGACTATTGCCCCAAACGCCCACAAGATCGCCGTCGCTGGGTTTGCCGAGCGTGATATCGTAGCCCGCAAGCGTCATAATCCGGCGGACCCGCTTTTGCGTCAGAAATCCACCGTTAAAAACGTAAAGCCGCCGCAGAGGGGTGTCCTCTGCGGCGGCATGTCCGGCTGTGGACGTCATTTTTAGTTGCCGATCAGGGTCGTCGACGCTGAGTCGAGCGCAGATACAGAGTTCAGCGATCCGGTCAGTGCAGCGATTGTTTTGTTGAACTGGCTGAACGGTGCTTCGGTCACGTAGACTGTATCTTCGTCACGGATCGCAAAGTCGCGGGCCATGAAGACACCATTTGGCCTTGTAAGATCAAGTACATAGACGACGCGTTGCGTCCCAACGAGATCGTTGCGACCTGTCAGCTGGTTCGCGATTTCTTGCGGTTCGTTGCGGAAGACAAACACGCCAGTCGGGTCGGCAAGAGTGGTCGAAAGGCCGCCAACTTGGGCGATTGCTTCGATTGCAGAGATTGCTTGGGAATCGAACTGAACTTGGCTTTGTGACCCAGTTGCGCCGAGTGCGGTGAAGCTGCGGTTGTCCTCTTCTACGAAGATGCGGTCGCCTGCACGCAGCGCGATATCGCTGCCCGGATTGTCGTACAGGTCATCGAACCAGATCGAACCAGAGTGGCTGCCGCGAATGACTGTGACCTGCGCGATTTCGGGGCGAATGCTAACGCCGCCTGCGGATGCGAGCATGGCTGCAAGTGTTCGTGTTGGACGTTCGATGGAATAAACACCCTGCGCGTTAACCGCACCGGCTATCGCTACGGTTGCGCCGTCACCCGCGAGGCGGCGAACTTGGACTTGCGGATCAGGTGTTTGATCGGACAATTTTTCGCTGATGATGCGGCGCACAGCTTCTGGTGTATTTCCAGCAGCGCGGATGCGGCCAGCGTAGGGCACGAAAATGAAACCGGAACCGTCGACTTGGACTTCTTCAAGTACGGTTGCGTTCTGACCTGTCGGCACAAGCAAACCGTCGTCTACGTTTTCCCAGATCGTCAGGCCAAGCACGTCACCGGGGCTGATCATATCTGACCCGAGGCTTGCTGCGTTGCGGAAACTGGATGCGAAACCAAGCGCTGGCGTGACTGACGCAATCGCGTTGACGCGATCATCGACGGTCAAAATAAAGGCGTCGCCTTGTTCAAGGACTGAACCAGAGAAGATTTCGGATTTGTTCGGACCCGCGCTTGGCAGGCCACAAGAAGCCACGAAACCAAGGGTCACGACGATAGCGACGCCCTTTGCTAGGCGCAATGTCAGGGTTTTCACTGCTTGGTCTCCTCGACCTATTATTATTCTGCCTCGTGGTCCTACTTTTGGCGCAGAACCTTTATATTTGCAGTCAGGCTAGGGGAAAGCAGCATCAAAAACCAGATAGCTGGCGAAATCCGACTTTGATGCATGGCGAAACTGTGACTTTTCAGCCGCGACATAGGCTATGACCACAAGTTGTTGTGGTTGTCAGGTGACAATGCGCAAGGGCTGGCGAGGTGGATTTTTGCCAGCTTTGAGCGCGTCATAGGGATCTTCGGCGGCGAGCATCATGTCGACGACCTGTCGCATCAATTGACGGCGACCACGGGCGGCATAGAATCCGCCCGGAATTTGCGAGGTTTCGAGCAGGAAGCGTCTGTAATCTTTGTAGGCTTTGCTGTCGGGCCGCGTTGGGCTTGAGAAGAATTCGGGCAGCGGTTGTTCGGACACAAATTGCGGTTTGGAATAGACAGCTTGGCCGAACACTTTGATCGGAATGCCGCGCCAAAGCACCTGTTGTCCAGCCGTCGAGTTAACGGTCACAGCGGTGCGCGCCTGATCCAACAACCGCGCGAGTTTGCCGCCGCGCACGTAATGCACACGCGTGTGAACCCCGTGTTTTTTAGCGGCTGCACGAATGAGTTTACGGATCGGAGAACGGTCATTTTCTAAAGGATGTGCTTTAAAAACAAGGTGATGGTGGCGGGGTGCGCCATTTGCGAAGCCGTCCATCACAACGTCGATAAATTCGGACATGCGGGTGAACGGCGAATGCTTTTGAAAGCTCGCGTCATGCTCTAGCTGCATGAGAACAAGGTGATACGGAAAACCCCCGTGCCTGATCCGCATCGATGCAATCCGCCGATCAAGGGCGATAAACGGCATGAGAAATAGGCGTTTGGTATAGAGATATGCTTCTGTTGCGACGGGCAATTCGCGGTGTCGTGTAAAATTGCGGTAGTCGCGGTTCCGGAACATCACGAACCAATGGTAGAGTGCGCCGTAGAACACGTGTTGGCGCATGTCGCCCCAATGCGCGGGTGGGGTCGGGACTTCGAGGTCGGAAAGCGCGAGCGCCTGCTGCATCTCGGGGACTGCCATGGTCATCAGCCGCGAATGGCCGTTGGTGCCGCCGCGTTCATAGGTGACCCAATAGGGACGCATGTAGCCTTCTTCGAAGACATGCACCGTGATGTTTCGCGCCCGCGCAAGTGCGACGGCCTCTGCGTGAACAGCGCGGGTGTCGCCGTAAAGCACGATGTCGGTGATCTGACGGTCATCAATGATACCAGTCAGGGTTTCCGCCCAATCGTCGGGTTTGCCGCGAAACGGGATATAGCCGGGTTTGCCGAACCAGAACGCACGGTCGCCCGCGTTGAACCCGACACGCGACACTTGCACGCCCGCGGCACGCAACATCACCCCCAATCTATGAAAGAAGGGGCCGTGCGGTCCTTGCAGGAACAAGAAGTGGCGGTTTGTTGGGTCAGTCACTGGTAAATTGCTAACTTAAAAAGGTTACGAAACGGTATCCGCCATCTGTCTGGCGAAAATATGGCGGGGCTGTCAATGCGGCGGGTGCTTGTTTGTCGCGGGTTGTGGCGCTACGTCTCACATAACTTAGCAAAAGGACGACCCATGTTTACCGGCATTATCACAGATATTGGTCACGTATTAGAAGTAGAGCAGCGCGGGGACCTGCGTGCGCGTATTGGTACGGCATATGATATTGACGGGATCGATATTGGTGCGTCGATTGCCTGTGACGGGGTTTGTTTGACTGTCATTGCACTTGGGTCTGCGCCGCAGAATTGGTTTGATGTCGAGATTTCGGCGGAAAGCGTGGATGCCACAAATATCGGTCGCAATGCGTGGGGCGTTGGGCGTCGTGTGAACCTAGAACGGGCCCTGAAGGTCGGTGACGAATTGGGCGGTCATATTGTGTCGGGCCATGTGGACGGTGTCGCCGAGGTGGTTTCGATGCATGATGAAGGCGACAGCACGCGCGTGAGTTTCCGCGCACCGGAAGCACTGGCGCGGTTCATAGCACCGAAAGGATCGGTTACGCTGAACGGCGCGTCTTTGACGGTAAACGAAGTTGACGGCTCTGTTTTTGGCGTGAATTTCATTCCACATACCAAGGTCGCGACGACTTGGGGGGATGTGGCCGTAGGTGATGCGATCAACCTAGAGGTGGATACAATGGCCCGTTATGTGGCGCGTTTGCAGGAATATGCTTAACGGGCGTAAGCGCCTGCGGCGAGCGGGTTGGGGGCGCTGCCCCCTTGGCCTGTCGGCCAATTCCCCCGGGATATAGAAAAAGTCAAAGAAGCTGTCAGGTGTCGATTCCAACCAGCGCTTTAGCAAAGTCGTCGGGGTCGAAAGGTGCGAGGTCGTCGATCTGTTCGCCGACGCCGATTGCGTGGATTGGCAGGCCGAATTTATCGGCAAGTGCCACAAGAACACCGCCCTTTGCTGTGCCGTCGAGTTTGGTCATCACAAGGCCGGTGACATCAGCAAGGTCTTGGAACACTTTGACCTGCTGTACTGCGTTTTGACCTGTTGTCGCGTCCAAAACGAGCAGTGTGTTGTGCGGTGCATCGGGGTCTTTTTTGCGGATGACGCGGACGATTTTGGACAGTTCTTCCATCAGATCGCTGCGGTTTTGGAGACGTCCTGCGGTGTCAATCATCAGCAAATCTGCACCGTCTGCTTCGGCTTTGGTCATGGCGTCAAAGGCGAGGCTGGCGGGGTCCGATCGTTCGGGGGCGGTCAGGACGGGCACGCCTGCGCGATCGCCCCAAACTTGCAATTGTTCAACTGCTGCAGCGCGGAATGTGTCGCCTGCCGCGATGACTACGGATTTACCTGCAGCCTTAAACTGGCTCGCGAGTTTGCCGATCGTTGTGGTCTTGCCAGATCCATTGACGCCGACGACCAAAACAACCTGAGGTTTATGCGTGTAAAGCGGCATCGGGCGGGCGACGGGTTCCATGATCCGGCTAACCTCAGTGGCCATGAGAGACTTGATTTCGTCCACTGACAGCTTCTTGCCGATGCGTCCTTCGGCCATGTTTGCCGTGACGCGCAGGGCAGTATCGACGCCCATATCGGCGCTGATCAGTAATTCTTCGAGCTGTTCAAGCATGTCGTCGTCAAGCGTGCGACGCACGACTGTTTTCTTGTCAGCACCGCTGAACAGGCGCCCCAAGAGGCCGGACTTTTTCTCTGGAATGTCCGTTACGGTTTCCGCGAGCAGGGGTGCGACGGGAGAAATTTCGGTGGAAAGCGTGACTGAGGGCGCAACGGCTTGCGGTTTGGGGGCAGGCGCGATGTCTTCTGGCTCTGGCTCTGGCTCTGGCTCTGGCTCTGGCTCTGGCTCTGGCTCTGGCTCTGGCTCTGGCTCGGGTACGCTGTCGATAATGGCCTCGACATTAACCTCAGTCGCACTGGGCTGCGGTTCAATATTCTCTTCGACAGGAGCCGCGACGTCTTCTTCGCCACCGTCGCTGACAATGGCATCAAGCCCTTGGTCAATTTTGGCGGATGATTTGAACATCCGGTCTTTGAGCTTTTTGAAAAACGCCATTGTCGGTTGGTCCTTTGTCTTATGAAAACAGACTTAACCTTTCAAATCGCGATATGAAAGAGGATGGGACGCGAAGCCAAGGATGTATCCGTCTTGCATAGCCCACGTTTTCGACTAACGATTTGGCAATGTGTAAGTTTTATAAGGATCGGGTAACGTCATGAGTAGCAAAGCACCGGCGCAATGGTGCGTCATATTAGCGTTTATTTTCGATTTGATCACCAGTTTTGCGGTGTTTGGATATTTGGTCGCCTTGGTCACGGGCGGGTTAACTGAAAACGGCTTTGCCTTGGAAGGGGCGGCTGCGCTGTTGGTGTTTGTTCTGGTGATTGCCTATTTCATCTTGATGCCACGGTACGCAGGTGGTCGGATTTGGCAGCATATTTATGGCGCCAAACCCCTTTGAAATCAGTGCTTTGATGAAATACGGGCGGGGCTTTATACCTCGTCGGCAAAGTGTTTCATCACCATCTTGATCGGGTTCGGGGCGGCTTGCCCCAGCCCGCAGATGCTGGCGTCGGTCATAGCGGTACACAGATCGGTTAACAGGGCCTTGTCCCATGTGTCGGCTTGCATCAGTTTGACCGCCTTTTCGCAGCCGACGCGGCAAGGAGTGCACTGGCCGCAGCTTTCGTCTTCGAAAAACCGTAGCATATTCAGCGCGGCGTCGCGGGCTTTGTCCTGATCCGATAGCACGACTACGGCAGCGGACCCGATGAAGGTGCCATGTGGTTGTAATGTATCGAAATCCAGCGGAATATCGTTCATTGATGCGGGCAACAGACCGGACGACGGACCGCCAGGTTGATAGGCCTTGAAGGTGTGACCGTCTAACATGCCGCCCGCTGCGGCGATGATGTCGGTGATCGTTGAGCCTGCAGACAGCAGATAAACGCCCGGGTTTTGCACACGCCCAGAGACAGAGTAAGAGCGTAAGCCCTTGCGATCGTTCAGTTCTGTTCCATTCAGGCATTCGGGACCGTCGCGTAAAACGCGGGCCACCCAAAGTAAGGTTTCGACGTTGTGAACCAATGTTGGTCGGTTGAATATGCCAACTTCGGCAACAAATGGCGGGCGGTGTCGTGGAATGCCGCGTTTGCCCTCGATGCTTTCAATCATCGCGGATTCTTCGCCGCAAATGTAGGCACCTGCACCGCGTCGCAGGTCGATGTAGCCTTCAGCGACGACGCCTGCCGATTCTAGTTCTTTGATTTCACGCCGTAAAATTTCAAGAACGGCAGGGTATTCATCGCGCATGTAGATAAAGCAGGTGTCGGCTTCGACGGCCCACGCCGCGATTAACATGCCTTCGAGGAATAGATGCGGCGTGCGTTCGAGGTAAAAGCGGTCTTTGAAGGTGCCTGGTTCGCCTTCGTCGCCATTGACTGCCAGGTAGCGCGGACCTGCGTGATTGCGCACAAAGCCCCATTTTTTGCCCGACGGAAAGCCCGCGCCGCCCAATCCGCGAAGCCCGCTTTCGTGGATTTTATCTTGAACGGCTTCCCAGTCGCCGCGCTCTCGGAGTTCGGTTAGTTCAGTGTAACCGCCTGATGCCGCGTAAGTTTTATAGGTTTCGTAGTCGGGTAGGTGGGCATGCGTATTATCTTTGCCGATGGCGGCGGCTACTTTTTCAGGGGTGGCGTCGTCAATATGATGATGGCCGATTTCCAAAACGGGTGCGGCGTCGCAACGGCCCATGCAGGGTGCACGCAAAACGCGCACTTCGCTTGGGTCGAGGCCGTCGTTCAACGTCTTTTGCAAGGCTGCTGAACCGGCCAGTTCACACGATAGGGAATCGCAGACGCGGATGGTCAATGCTGGTGGTGGCGTTTCTCCTTCTTTGACCACATCAAAATGGGCGTAAAAGGTTGCTACTTCGTAAACTTCTGCCTGCGACATGCGCATTTCTTCGGCCAAAGCGCGCAAGTGGGCGGCGGACAGGCAGCGGAATTTGTCTTGAATTAAGTGTAAGAATTCAATCAACAAATCGGATCGGCGGGGGCGATCACCCAGTAATGCGCGGACGTCATCCCAAGCTTGTTCGTCCAATTGACGACCTTTGGGAGTGTGCCGCCCTTTGCCTTTGCCTGATTTCCAAACGCCCTTTTTTTCGTCCAGCGCCATGGTGTATCCCCTTAATTTTGTTGACCCTTTATAGTCGTTGGCAAAGCCGCAACACTACGGAAAAGCGACGTCTGATCGCCCAGAGGCGTATCGATTGGGTTCCTATCGGCGCAAAGTTGTTAAGATACGACGCATTTGCCGCGAAATTCACTGGCACTTAAGGTTTGAGCGGTTAGAAATGGCGCATGTTTTTGTTTGTACTCTCAACCTGTTTGCCTGCGGCCTTGATCGTTGCCGCTACTATTTTCGCTGGACCTTGGCCGGTGCTGGCGGTCTTGTCGCTAACGGTGATGGTCTGGGGGCTCGATCATTTCGTCGCAAAAGTGTCGGTTCCGCTGAACGAACGGTCAAGCCGGACGGCTGACATCTTGTCTGCGCTACTTGCCATTGTGCATTTTGGGCTGTTGCCGCTGGTCATCTGGGCCATGTCGGGGGACGTGTTATCAAGCATCGATAAGATATTTTTGTTTTTCGCGAGCGGCACGTTTTTTGGTCAAATCAGCAATTCAAATGCGCATGAACTGATCCACCGACGCACCCGAGGATTGTTTCGTTTGGGCAAGTGGGTGTATATTTCGCTGCTGCATGGGCAGCATGTGTCGTCGCATTTATTGGTGCATCATCAATATGTTGGCACGCGACAGGATCCGAGTACGTCGCGCTTGGGCGAAAGTTATTATCGTTATGCGTACCGGGCGTGGCTCGGCGAAATTCGGGTTGGTTTTCATGCCGAGGCCAAGCGTTTGCGCAGCGTGCAACGCTCACCTTTGGGAAATCCATATCTGGTCTACGCGCTTGGTTCGCTTGGCGTGCTTGTCGTTTCCTATATGATTGGCGGACTTGTCGGGGTGATTTGGCATGTCGCCCTTGCCAGTTTTGCGCAGCAACAATTGTTGCTTTGTGACTATGTGCAACACTATGGTTTAGAACGTAAAATCGCGGATAATGGAAAACCTGAACCTGTCGGTGACACCCATAGTTGGAACGCGCCGCAATGGTATTCGTCCGGTATGATGTTGAACGCGCCGCGCCATTCTGACCATCATGCGCATCCATCGCGGCCTTACACGATGTTGGATTTGCCGTCTGATGGGCCGATGTTGCCGCGATCATTGCCGGTTATGGCGACGCTTGCGCTCTTTCCGCGACCTTGGCGGCGGGTGATGGACCGGCGGGCGCGGGACTGGAAAGATGCCACGGCCCTGTGATACGCGTGTCGAAACGGATCAACGGACGACAGCCATGCGGATTCTTGCGATCATTTTTACCTTAATGGCGGCTCCGACTTTCGCCGAAGAGCCGATGAGTGCTGCCGAATTTGATGCGTTTGTAACCGGTCGCATCGTCAGCTTCGGGACTGAGGGCAATCCGGGCTTTGGTGTTGAGCAATATTTGGACGACCAGCGGGTGATTTGGTCGCCGGGCAATGGCACCTGCACAAATGGCGTTTGGTACGAGAGCAAAGGTGATATTTGTTTTCGTTATGATGGTGATCCTGAACCTAAATGTTGGGCGATTTACCGCGAGGGCGACGGGATGCGCGCGATCTACACCACGCGACCTGACACGACAGTGATTTTCGAAACAGAGGCTTATAGCGTGCCGCTGATTTGCGATGGTCTTTCGTCTTGAAGCCGTACTGCAAACGGTCGCGTCCACATGGGTGACTGGCTGGTATCTATCGCCGGAACGCCGGAAGGTGCCCGACTTGCCACTTTTTTCGCGCTGTTTTCTGCCGTTGCTCATGCGGTGTTTGGTGCGTTGCAAAAGGGGCGTCACGACCCGTGGATGACACGCGGCGCGATTGATTTTTGGCTCGCGGTTTTGTCTGCTCCAGTGGCATTGTTCCTCGTGCCGTGGCCGAACCAAACGACAGCGATATTGCTGCTCGGTGCTGTGATTATCCACTTAGCTTACAAGGTTACAATGGCGCTGGCCTACGAAAAAGCAGCCTATACAGTGGTTTATCCGGTAGTACGGGGCACTGGACCATTGGTCACAGTGATCGCCGCGACGATGTTTTTCAACGAACATTTCTCACTGGTCCAGTGGTTGGGCGTGGCGTGTTTATCTGGTGGGATTTTGTTACTGGCGCTACGCAATCTGGCCGAGGAAACACTGGACCAGTATACGTTAAAACTAGGATTGAGCTGGGCGATCTTGGGCGGCATTTTAGTTGCGATTTATACGACCTACGACGCCTATGGTATTCGTCAATCCCCTGATCCGTTTACGTTTTTGGCGTGGTTCTTTTTCGTGACCGCGTTTGACATGCCGCTGATTGCGGTCTGGCGTTACCGCCGGATGGTTAACCCGCCGGATTTAGGCCCCCTGTTGCAACGCGGGTTTTGGGGTGCGTTGATTGCATGGCTTAGTTTTGGCGGCGTGATGTTGGCCACACGGCTGGGCAAAGTTGGCGAGGCGGCGGTGCTGCGCGAAACATCTACTGTGTTTGCGGCCCTGATCGGATGGTTCATTCTGGGCGAAAAGGTCGGGCCGCGCCGGCTGTTTTTGATGTCGCTGATCGCGCTGGGCGCTGTGATCGTTGAGCTGGGTGGGTAACAGATGCGTTTTCGGGCTGGCGTCGCGGGATGCTTGGGGTAAAACGAGCGTATGAATACCAAACCTATCAACCCGATCCTAAAGCAAGTCCTTGAACTGGGGCCGACGCTTGTCTTTTTCCTGATTTATCTGCGGATCAAAGACGATACATTCACGTTCGCTGGCACCGAATATTCCGGCTTTATTGTCGCCACGCTTGTATTCGTTCCGATCCTGTTGCTCGCGATGGGGTCATTGTGGGCGCTGACCAAGTCGATCAGCCGGATGCAGGTTTTTACCGCATTTATGGTGATTTTCTTTGGCGCTTTGACGGCATATTTCAACGATGAGCGGTTCTTCAAAATGAAAACCTCCATCGTTTATGGCTGTTTTGCGGTCATTCTCGGTATCGGTTTGCTACGCGGTCGCAGCTATCTGGAATGGGTGATGGGGGATTTCTTGCCGATGAAAGACGAAGGTTGGATGATCCTGACCAAGCGGATCACGGTGATGTTCATCGCCCTTGCGATTGCTAACGAATTTATCTGGCGTACACAGTCGACAGAGCTGTGGGTCAAGCTAGAAACATTTGCGTTTCCAGCAGTTCTGTTTCTCTTTCTCTGGTCGCAAATCGTTGGTTTGCAACGGTTCCTGATCGAACCAGAAAGCGAAAGTTGATTAATGCCGATAGCAGTCCGACGTATATGACGTCGGCATCTTCGGATCGCGGTAACGCATCATATTCAGATACTTTGGCTGGATCGGGCGATTGAACACCACGCCTGTACGGCTGTTCGCGGCCCATTTGACTGTGGCGACATTGGCATCATCACTGCCGCGTAGCACAACAGCCTCGCCAACAGGGACGCCCGTCAGGCCTGCAACGCAGGCACCAGCTTCGTTGATATCAACAATATAGGCGACCTGTGGGCCGCCGGGGCGGATAACATGCACGGGAATGTGCGTCTGGTAGCGGTGTGGTCGTGACGGATATTTCATGTATTGCCCTTTCAGCTTGCGATGCTTTTAGACAAATTCACTTAAATACGCGTTAATTGCCGCTGAGATATCTCACAATTTATGGACGTCGGATTACTGGCTGTGCGACTTGTCAAAATGGCGAAAAGACTCGACTCGTTAACGTATTCGCTGCACAAAACTGTGAACTCCAAAAAATCAGAGGTCTTATCATGCTTGTTCGCTCCATACTTTTGACGTCCGTTGCTTTGAGCCTTGCCGCTTGTGGGGGCAGCAGCAGCAGCGGTCCTTCGTTCAGCGAGTTGCAGCAGGATCTTGAAGATTCAGCATTCTTTACCCTTGGTGAAGACGATGGCATTGACGTTGCTAGCTTTGCGTCGTTGAAGGCGGCTGGCGGTGCTACCTACGCGGGGCAAACGGCTATTTATCTGGATATCACGGATCCCGATGTCGATACTCCAGCAGGTGATTATCCGACACCTACATTGCTGGGCGAACTCGCCTTGCAGACCTCGTTTGCAGACGATGCAGGTACGCTGACGGGCAATATGCGCAACTTTGTTGATAGCGATGAAAACGCAAAATCGGGTACAATTAGCATCATCGACGGCGAAATCCGTAACGAAGAGGGTGGTAATATTTTTGCGGCCGTGTTCGATGGAACTCTGAGCGGCGCAGGGGCCGGAAGCCGTGATTACGACGGTGTAACGGTCGGCGTTATATCGGAGGAAGGCGATCTGGTCGCCATCGGTGTTGGCGGCACGTTTGCAGGTGGATCGAGCATTCCGGCGGACCTCGAGACCATCGACGATCTCGAGCCGGAATACCTGATGATCCTAAGCGCCAGCGAAAACTAAACTGACTACATGACGACAACGGGGCTGCCATTCGGCGGCCCTTTTTGTGAACACTGGTTGACCTTGCTGTTGGCGCTGACTATCGACGCGGCGTGGCGATTTGTTACCGGATTGCGGGCCACGTTAAAGAAACCGCTAAAAAGGCTGCGGGTTTTGAACCTCGATGCCTTGCCCGGTGTCGGGGTTTTGCTTTGAAAAGCGCCCCCTGATGAGAAAGAACTAACATATGTCCAACACATCAAACTGGTCGCGCCGCACCAAAGCCATTCATGCGGGCGTTCGCCGCAGCCAATATGGCGAAGTGTCCGAGGCGATTTTCCTGACCCAAGGGTTTGTCTACGAGACCGCAGAAGACGCCGAGCAGCGCTTTATCAAGATCGAAGGCGACGAATTTATCTACGCGCGCTACGGCAACCCGACGCTCGCGATGTTCGAAGACCGGATGGCTGCATTAGAGGGGGCCGAGGCGGGCTTTGCCTGTGCGTCTGGCATGGCGGCTGTAAACGGCGCGTTAATGTCGCTTGTCAAAGCAGGCGATCATGTGGTGTCGTCACGGGCCTTGTTCGGGTCGTGTTTGTACATCCTCGAAGACATTCTCGCGCGGTTCGGCGTCGAAGTGACCTTGGTCGATGGTCGCGATCTTGATGCTTGGCAGGCGGCGATCCGTCCTGACACGGCGTTGGTGTTCCTCGAAAGCATCTCTAATCCGGTGATGGAAGTCATCGACCTGAAAGCCGTCGCCGATATGGCGCACGCTGCCGGCGCAATGGTCGTCGTCGATAATGTCTTTGCCACGCCGACCTATTCCTACGCGATCGAAGCGGGCGCTGATCTGGTTGTTTATTCGACCACGAAACACGTGGACGGGCAGGGGCGTTGTCTGGGCGGAATCATTCTGGGAAAACGCGATATCGTGCGCGGTCCGGTTGAATCCTACCTCAAACATACCGGCGGGGCGATGTCGCCGTTTAACGCTTGGGTCATGCTGAAATCGCTTGATACCCTGGACCTGCGTGTTGATGCGCAATGCGACACGGCTGAAATCCTTGCCAATGGTCTGGCGGGCCATCCGAAATTGGACAAAGTGATCTATCCCGGTCACCCGTCGCATCCGCAATATGAACTCGCGCAGAGCCAAAGCAAACGTGGCGGTACAGTGCTGGCGATTGACGTCAAAGGCGGCAAGGCAGAGGCGTTTCGTTTTCTTAATGCGCTCGAAATCTTTACGATGTCGAACAACTTTGCCGATACTAAATCCATCGTGACCCATCCGGCGACCACGACACATCAACGCCTTGCGCCTGAACATCGGGCCGAGTTGGGGATCAGCGACGGAGTTGTGCGCGTATCGTGCGGTCTCGAAGACCCAAACGACTTGCTGGCCGATCTACAAAAGGCGCTGGACGCGATCTAAACACTGCCGGAACACGTCATTTCGGCGTGTTCCGGCCTAAATCCGTCGAAAAAGAAGGGTGCGCTCAGGTTTCACATGGCTATGCTGGGCGAACTTGTACCTTCGAAAGTTTCTGTTTCATGTCTGATCCAACCGACGCGATGGCGCGTATCTTAACTGGTATCAGTGGAAAGCTGTCACAATCGTCCGATACAACTGCGGCGGGTGATCAGCAGGGGGACGCGGCCATGAATTTACAAACACCTAACCTTGATCGCGACCCGACACGGGCCGAGGCCGAAGCGGCTTTGGCGTTGCTGCGGCGCTGGGCGGGGGATGTAACAGCTGAAGAAGTTGCCACGCTAGACCCGCTGGTTTCGCGTCTGATCCCCGGCCAAGAAGTGTCAAATTATCCCGCACTGGCAAGGGCTTACCCCGATGCGTTTGAAGTGGATGATGCGTATAAAGAAACCATGCCTGATCTGCAGAACGGCCCGTCCTCGCTGATTAGGGGGACGAAACAGCAAATTCAGCACGTTGGTATTTCGAATTTCCGACTGCCAATTCGGTTTCACACCCGCGATAATGGCGATCTAACACTCGAGACGTCGGTGACTGGGACTGTGTCGCTAGATGCAGAGAAAAAGGGCATCAACATGTCCCGTATCATGCGAACGTTCTACAAACATGCCGAAGAAACGTTCAGTTTCGATGTGATCGAACGGGCGCTTGATGCGTATAAAACTGACCTTGAAAGTTTTGACGCGCGTATCCAAATGCGCCTGTCGTTCCCGATGAAAGTAAAAAGCCTGCGGTCTGGTTTGACCGGATATCAGTACTACGACATCGCCTTGGAGTTGGTTGAGCAGGACAACGTAAGGCGCAAAATCGTACATTTTGACTATGTATACTCGTCCACTTGCCCCTGTTCACTTGAACTTTCCGAACATGCGCGGCAATTTCGGGGCCAGTTAGCCACACCGCATTCACAGCGATCTGTCGCGCGAATTTCGGTGCAGTTGGAGGACGGGCAAAGCATCCTGTGGTTCGAAGACCTGATCGACATGGCCCGCGCGGCGGTGCCGACTGAAACTCAAGTTATGGTGAAACGCGAAGACGAACAGGCCTTTGCCGAACTCAATGCCGCGAACCCGATTTTCGTGGAAGACGCGGCACGCCTGTTCTGCGAACAACTGCTCAAAGACCCGCGCATCGGTGATTTTCGCGTCGTTGCCAGCCACCAAGAAAGCCTGCACAGCCATGACGCGGTGTCCGTGCTGACCGAAGGTAACACATTTGCATCCGACAGCATTGACCCCAAAATGTTCGCGACATTGTTCCACGTCGGTTAATGTCAAAGCGGGGGCGAACGCGCTTCTGCGGTAACTGTGCCGCGCTTGCTGTGGTTGCGGGTGTCGCGGTCTCTTGACAGCCCCCACGCATCAGGCCAACCCTGCAACATGATCGACTTTCGCCCCGTTGGATATGTTATTGGCCTGCTCGTGGCGTCCCTTGGTGTGACCATGTTAGGGCCCTTGGCGCTTGATATTGCTGATCAAAACGGTGAATGGCCGATCTTTTTCGAAGCCGCGACAATCACCATTCTTGCAGGTATCCTGACCGCGATAGCCTGTTCGAACGGCATGGCAGATCGCCTGACCCTGCGTCAGACCTTTTTGCTGACGTCCTTGGTCTGGATCATGCTGCCATTTTTCGGCGCGATCCCATTTGTGCTAGGCGCGACGCAGGCAAATTTCACCGATGCGTTTTTCGAAGCGATGTCGGGACTGACCACGACGGGCGGCACAGTCTTTACCGGGCTCGAAGATTTGCCACGTGGCCTATTGTTCTGGCGGGCGATCCTGCAATGGTTGGGCGGTGTTGGTATTGTCGTGGTCGCGATGGTGTTCTTGCCTGAACTACGAGTCGGGGGCATGCAGATCTTTCGATCCGAAGGCTTTGATACAATGGGCAAAATCCTGCCGCGTGCAGGTGAGATCGCAAGTTCGATTTCAACAATTTACATCGGGCTCACCATCGCGTGTGCCTTCGCCTATGCGGGGGCTGGCATGGGGCGGTTCGACGCTGTCGTCCATGCAATGACCACGGTTTCGACGGGCGGCATGGCCAATACGGACGCGTCGTTTGGCGCCTACAGCGCATCGAGCCACTATATCGCGGCGGCGTTCATGATCCTCGCTGCGCTGCCGTTTGTTCGATATGTGCAATTGATGGCGGGTAGCGCGCAACCGATTTGGCACGATTCACAAATCCGCGGGTTCCTTGGCGTCATCACAATCGCCGTGCTTTTGATTACTTCGTGGGTCTGGGGCCGTGATGGCAACATGACAGAGGCAGCCTTTCGCGAAGCGCTTTTTAACGTCACGTCAATTATTTCTGGCACGGGATTTTCCAGCGCGGACTACATGTCTTGGGGCACATTCCCCGTCGTGATGTTCTTTTTCATCGGCTTGATCGGCGGTTGTGCGGGGTCAACATCCTGTTCTATCAAAGTGTTCCGCTTTCAACTGCTTCTCGCGTCGATCAAAAGCCAAATCCGGCAAATCCACTCGCCACATGGGATGTTCCCGCCGCGCTACGACGGCAAAACCGTGTCCGAGGACGTATTGAACTCGGTCATGGCGTTTTTCGTCGCGTTTCTCTTGCTGCTCGGCTTTGTCGCGGTTTTACTCGGCATGACGGGCCTCGATTTCATCACATCGGTATCGGGTGCGGCGGCCGCGATTGCCAATATCGGGCCGGGGCTCGGCACAGAAATCGGACCTGCGGGCAATTATGCAGGCATTAACAACGCAGCCAAATGGATTTTGTCGGTGGCAATGTTTGTTGGCCGCCTTGAAATCATGGTTGTGTTGGTCATCCTCACACCCAAATTCTGGAGATCTTAATATGACTGACCGACCTCTTGGTGCACAAATTTCCCATATGTTGAAATCGCGAGGGGTCGAAGTGATTTTCGGCATCCCCGGCGTGCATAATCAAGAAATGTATCGCGGCATCGAAGAAGCGGGGCTGACCCATGTGCTGGCGCGTCACGAACAGGGCGCGGGATTTATGGCTGATGGCTATGCGCGCGCGACGGGCAAACCGGGCGTGGCTTATGTGATCACGGGGCCGGGACTTTGCAATATTATGACGCCGATGGGGCAAGCCTATTCGGATTCGGTGCCGATGTTGGTGATCTCCAGCTGCCTAAACCGCGCTGATTTGGGCATGGGGCGCGGGCGCTTGCATGAGATGAAAGATCAAGAAATCGCCGCGGGAACGGTCTGTGACTGGTCTTTGACAGCAATGGACGCCGCGTCCGCCTATCAGTTGATCGACAGGGCTTTGTCCGAATTCGCGACGGGCCGCAAACGGCCAAAACATATCCAAGTCCCGATTGAAGTGCTCGAAGCATTGGCACCCGCCGCACCCGAGCCGATGTCTTTGGCGACGACGGGCGACGTCCCGCATGACGTGACCGACATTGTGTTTGACGCGGTGGAAAAGGCGCAGCGCCCGTTGTTCGTGTTCGGCGGCGGTGCACGCGAAGGGGCAACCGTTTGGCGCGATGTCGTCAAGGCGGCGGGCGCGGCGAGCTTTGTCACCTACGCAGGCATGGGGATCATCGAAGAGGGCGGTTTGCACTTTGGCAACAGCCTCGCGCGGCCCGGGTCTGTTGATGTGATCGCAAGCGCGGATTTGGTCGTGGCAGTCGGGACCGAATTGTCCGAAACAGACCTGTGGCGCGATCACTTGGGCCACACGGGGACATTCATTCGGATCGACATCGACGCGGATGAATTGAACGACACCCCCGCGACCCACCGCATTCATGCGGATGCGGGGCAGGTGGCCAAAGAACTATGGGCGAAACGCGGTGATTGGTCTGACAAATCAGGCTGGACCGAGGTTGAGGTCGCCAAAACCCGTGCAAAATGGCGGGCCGAAGTGACAAGCGAACGCCCCGGCATTCCGCAAGTCGCCGACGCGTTGCGAGCCGCCTTGCCAGACGACACGGTTATTTATTCCGACATGACGCAATTCGCCTATGCCGCTTTGGAAATCTGGCCGATGAACGCGCCAAACCAATGGCACCACCCCTGCGGTTTCGGCACATTGGGCTACGCGTTGCCGTCCGCCATCGGTGGTGCAATTGCACGCAAAAGCAAGCCGACCATTGCCATCGCGGGTGACTACGGGTTCCAATATACGCTGCAAGAATTGATGGTCGCGGTGGAATTGGAGCTCTGCTTGCCAATTATCTTATGGGACAACGGTAAACTGGGCGAGATCGAGGACAGCATGGTCGCGGCGCAAATTGCGCCAAACGCCGTTATTCAGCGCAACCCTGATTTTGTGAAATTTGCCGAAGCGTTCGGAGCAACATCCGCAGCACCCAAAACATTGGATGAGTTGCAGGGTGTGGTGCGCGAGGCCCTGAAAACAAAGGGCCCCACGCTGATCTATGTGCAATCCGAAATCGCGGGCTAACTTACCAGCAGGATACCAAAACGGTCACGTCTGTGGCCTTTTGGTTCAACGCTTCTGGCGGTAGGAATGCGACGCTGTCTGTCGTTTGCAAGCGCACATCCGCGAGCAGTAACGATGCCACAATGCGGGATGCATCGACAGAAAAGTTAACTTCGGGCGGCAATTGCTGACCGTTTTTGTTCGTGCGTGGAAGTAACATGCCCAATACGGCACCGCCGTTATCGAACACAGGACCACCTGCGTCACCCGGTTGGGCGGTCAAGGATAGACGTTTCAACTCGTCTTCGCCGTTCAATCCGCGAATATCGGCCAAGCGCCCAAAGGTCAGCGACGGCGTCGTCAGCACGCCACCATATGGGTAGCCCGCAACCGCGATTTCGGATTGAAGACGCGGTACGCCTGTCTGGAACTGCGCCACATTTGCAGGGGCCAGCGGCGCATTTGGGCGGATCACAGCGAGACCAAGTGACTCGTCGGTGTGAATGACCTGCGCGTCGTGTACTTCATCAATCGTGATGCGGCTACATTCTCCGACAGATGCAGCCGTTGTTAGCACGTCGCCTTGGCTATCAACAAAGAAACCCGAGCTGGACCGCTTTGGTTTGCGCACGGACAATCCGGACACCAGATCAATGGCTTGGCTGTCATCAGGCGCTGCAATCGCAGGATCGAGAACGCCATCAATCGTAGTAAAGCTGGCTTTCATCATATCCAGCACACGCACGCGACGTGCATCATCACCTGCGGGCCAAATCAGTGAAAAGCCTTTGATCTGACCGTTGCGCAGCGTAGCGGTGGTGTAGGAGTGGATGCCGTCACCGATGCCTTCAATCTCGAACGACTGATCGCGACGGGTGCGCGGGCCGTCGGTCGGGACAATCGCTAAGGTTTGTAGGATTTCGTACAAGCCGAACAACCGATCCTGATTACCCTCTTGAGAGATCAGTAGAACACGCGCGGCCAGATCGCCTTTGGCCTCGAACTGCGCAAATGGCGGCTCGTATTTGCCGAATGCAACAACACCAGTCGGGATAATCATTTCGATCCCGGTGGCGTCGTCGCGGATCAATTGCATGTCCATACCGTCGAGGATCGCGTTATAGGCGCTCATCAGGATGCCACGTTGCCGCGTGGTTAATACGCCTGTCGGCTCAAAATTGTTGGCTGCTTGCCATTCGCCCATCGACGCACGGGTCCCGCGCCCGAAAACGCCATCAATTGATGATTCATAGAAACCGGCCCATTTGAGCGCGGTCTGCAATAATTCTTTTTCGCCACGGGTCAGTGCTGCTTCAGAATCGCGGGCCTGTCGGACAGTTTCATCTGGGGCTGCGACAGGTGTTGGTTTCACGGGGGCCGCGTCAGCAGGTGCTGGCTCGCGTGGGAACACATCTGGCAAGATTTCAGTGTCAGCAATGGCCTGTGCAATATCAATAGCGCTTTGCTGTGCGGCACTGTTGTCTGGCAAGGGCTGCACTGTTGTCGGTGCGCCGACGCCGATTGGCCAGAATTGCTGGCTGAAATTACGTCCGTCCGCGATGAAGCTATCGCTGGGGATTTGGCCGCTACGGCGTAGATCGCCCAGCAATGTATCTGCATCAGCCCGAGAATATGGCCCAAGAACAATGCCATACCAGCCGGAGCCGATGTAGTATCCGGCGACATTATCAAGTTGGGCGTCGAATGCGCGCGCACGACTTTGTGCACCGCTCAATGTTGGTTGCGCCTCGACTTGCACCCATACTGGGTTTTGTTGCGCGGCGGCCCCAAGCGGAGCAATTGCAAGAACCAAAACGGCTAGAAAAACTTTGAACATCTGCGATCCATAGACCCTAATACTTATTTTCTGCTTAACGCGACGCGGGATCGACGAAAAATCAATCCGGCGCTGCATGATTCTGATCTAATACGGCAGAAATGCGCCGTTAAATACCCCTGCGCTACTAATTGACCCTGTCGGCTGTGCGCCCTATTGATCACCCAAAGTGAAAAGAGGGCGAAATGGCCGACAAACCACGTAGTTTCCAAGAGATCATCCTGCGGCTTCAGTCCTACTGGGCTGCCAAAGGGTGTGCGATGATGCAGCCATACGACATGGAAGTCGGGGCAGGGACATTCCATCCGGCCACAACCTTGCGCTCGCTAGGGTCCAAACCTTGGGCGGCGGCTTATGTGCAACCCTCGCGTAGGCCAACTGACGGGCGCTACGGCGAAAACCCGAACCGGTTGCAGCACTATTACCAATATCAGGTGTTGATTAAACCAAGCCCGCCGGATTTGCAGGATCTCTACCTAGGGTCGCTCAAGGCGATTGGTATCGACGCGAACATGCACGATATCCGCTTTGTCGAGGACGACTGGGAAAGCCCGACTTTGGGCGCTTGGGGGCTTGGTTGGGAAGTCTGGTGCGACGGCATGGAAGTCTCGCAATTCACGTATTTCCAACAGGTTGCGGGCTATGACTGCAAACCTGTGTCGGGCGAATTAACCTACGGGTTAGAGCGCCTCGCGATGTATATCCTCGACGTCGATCACGTCATGGACATGCCGTATAACGACCCAGATGCGCCCATCGCACTGACCTACGGCGACGTGTTCAAACAGACCGAAGAAGAATACGCGCGGTGGAATTTTGACGTGGCCGACACCGACACGCTACTCCAGCATTTCAAAGACGCCGAAGCCGAGTGCGCCCGCATTTTGGCCGAACCGCACGACGACCCGAAAACGGGTAAACGTATCATCATGGCGCATCCGGCTTATGACCAAGCGATCAAAGCCAGCCATGTTTTCAACCTGTTAGACGCGCGGGGCGTGATTTCCGTGACCGAACGCCAAGCCTATATCGGACGCGTGCGGACCCTGACCAAAGCCTGCGCGGACGCCTTTGTGCAAACAACCGCGGCAGGTCATGCGGCATGAATGTCGCCCGTCTCGCTATAGGAGGGATCATCGTGTCAGCCATCGCTGCGGGCATCGCGCTCTATTATCTACAGGTTTACGCCTACTACGATGAAATCACGCTTCAGGTTGAAGATGTGCAAATGACATCGCTGTTTACAGGTGAACCCGAGCCGATAATGTTCGAAAACGTCAAGGCGATCGACAGCGACAGTAGCCCTGTGCGGTTCCGCGCCTGCTTTGACACGCCGCTTAGCTTTGGGTTGTTGACCGAAAGTTACGAAATTTACGACGCCGCCGAACCGCTAAACGCGCCCGGTTGGTTCGACTGTTTCCAGTCGGGTGAAATCGGGGCTGACTTGGCATCCGGCGTCGCCGTCGCATTCCTAGGCGTCGAAAACATTCAATACGGGATCGACCGCATAATCGCAGTTTACCCCGATGGCCGCGCCTACGCTTGGCACCAGATCAACGCATGTGGCGAGGTCGTTTTTGACGGCAACCCGTCCCCTGAAAACTGCCCACCAGCCCCAGAAAGACTGCAATAATGGCCGATCTTCTGATTGAACTTTTCTCCGAAGAAATCCCAGCACGGATGCAGGCCAAGGCCGCAACTGACCTTCAAAAACTGGTGACGGACGGCTTGGTTGAGGCGGGTTTGACCTATGCAGGCGCTGCTGCATTCTCGACGCCACGCCGATTAGCGCTGTCATTAGAAGGGCTTACCACTGAAAGCAAATCCGTGCGTGAAGAACGCAAAGGGCCCAGCACATCCGCGCCGGACAAAGCGCTTGACGGGTTCTTGCGATCGACTGGCTTGACCAAAGGCCAGCTTGAAGTGCGCGACGTCAAAAAAGGGCAAGTCTACTTTGCCGTAATCGAAAAACCGGGCCGGATGGCGGCGGATATCATCGCCGAAGTGCTGGAAAAAACGATCCGCAATTTCCCGTGGCCTAAGTCGATGCGCTGGGGCGACGGTGCGCTGAAATGGGTACGTCCGCTGCATTCGATCATCTGCATACTGGGTGACGACGCGGGCGTTGACGTCGTACCGATGGACATTGACGGGATCAAAACCGGCAACCAAACACGCGGTCACCGATTTATGGCGCCGGATGCGTTTTCTGTAGCAAATTTCGATGATTACGAGGCGAAGTTAAAGCGCGCCAAGGTCGTCTTGCGTGCCGAAGAACGCGCCGACATGATTTGGCACGACGCCACGAACCAAGCTTTCGCGCAGGGCCTCGAGATCGTAGAGGATCGCGGGTTGCTGTCCGAAGTTGCGAACCTTGTCGAATGGCCTGCCGTGTTGATGGGGACCATTGCCGACGATTTCCTTGGGATGCCGCCAGAGGTGTTGCAGACGTCGATGAAGGACCACCAGAAGTTCTTTTCCGTGCGTAATCCAAAGACCAATCGCATCGAACGCTTTGTAACCGTTGCAAATATCGAGACAGCGGACAGCGGTGCGACGATCCTTGAAGGCAACCAAAAGGTGCTGTTTGCACGGCTGTCCGACGCGAAATTCTTCTGGGAAAATGACCTGCGCGTCGCCAAAGCGGGCATGGCGGAATGGACCGATGGGCTGAAAGCTGTGACGTTCCACAACAAGCTCGGCTCGCAATTTGATCGCGTCGAACGCATCACGGCGCTCGCCCGTGAAATCGCGCCTGCGGTTGGGGCCGATCCGGATGAAGCGGCAGAGGCCGCGCGTTTGGCCAAGGCCGATCTGCGGTCCGAAATGATCTATGAATTTCCGGAATTACAAGGGCTTATGGGGCGCTATTACGCCAAATCTGCGGGTGCATCTGACGCGGTGGCTGCGGCCGCCCAAGAACACTACTCACCGCTTGGCCCATCTGACGACGTGCCAACAGCGCCGGTTTCTGTGGCCGTGGCTTTGGCTGACAAACTGGATACGCTGACAGGGTTCTGGGCGATTGACGAGAAGCCAACAGGGTCTAAAGACCCGTTTGCGCTGCGGCGGTCAGCTTTGGGTGTTATCCGGTTGGTTTTGGAGAATAACATTTCTCTGAACTTAACGCAGTCTGTTGAAGTGCCAATGTTGTGGCATCATTTAGGTGCCGACCCGAGCGGGCTTGTGCAAAACGGCACTGTTTCCGAAGTCGAGTTGAAAAAGGTGAGTGAACTTGTCGACGAATTAAAAAGTTCGAACCCCAAGGAAAGCACGCTGGCATTCAAACTTGCGACATCCGTTGTGAGAAAGAAACTTAGTCAAATTGCGATTGTGCAGGACGTTTTTGAAGCTAAAGTTGATGCTGCCGAAGATAATATTAGCAATCTCCTCTCCTTCTTCCACGACCGTCTCAAAGTCTTTCTCAAAGACCAAGGCATCCGCAACGACATCATTGACGCGTGCATCGCGATGCCTGGAAACGACGATCTGACGCTGCTTGTGAAACGGGCAAAGGCGCTGTCTGAGACGCTTAAAACCGACGACGGTGAAAATTTATTGCAGGGCTTTAAACGCGCCAACAATATCCTGACCCAAGCTGAAGAAAAAGACGGTGTGGAGTACTCTTACGGGGCGGACTTAAAGTTCGCAGAGCACGATAGCGAAAAGGCATTGTTCGCCGCACTTGACGCCGCCGACGCCGTGATCGCGCCCGCAATGACGGCCGAGGATTTCAGCACCGCTATGACAGCGATGGCAAATTTGCGTGGCCCGATTGACGATTTCTTTACGAATGTGCAGGTAAATGCAGATGTGTCGTTGGTGCGTCGCAACCGTTTGAACTTGTTAAGCCGGATTAGAACCATCTGTCTTAGCGTGGCTGATCTAACTCTTATCGAGGGGTAATTTAGCGTTTCCAGTAAGAATGCTTTACCTTTAAGGGCGCGAGCCCCTATGCTGCGTTTGAATATAAGGATTGCCGCAGTGCAGCAAGTTGCTAGGTTTCAGTCAATTACCTTGATCACGCCGACAGCGGCGATCGCTGCTGAAGCGCATGGCGGCCGCGCTAAGTGTTTGCAACGTCTCGTGCGTCTGGACCTGCCGGTGCCGAAAACGATTGCGCTGTCATTCGATGCGGTCAGCCAAATCGCCAAAGGTCAAATGCCCGACATGACGGGCATACTTGCGCCGTTTGGCGATGACCCGCTTTTGTCGATCCGGCCATCTAGCCAAGATCCTGATTGGGGCGGTCCAGGCGCGATTTTGAATATCGGTATGAACCCGTCGCAACACCGTCGTTTGTGTGACCGGATGGGCGAGCCAGCGGCGACGCGGCTTTATTTACGATTTGTTCAATCTTATGCGGTACACGTGCATAGGCTTGACCCCGAGGCGTTTGATTTTTCTGATTGTACCGACTCTGAGGCGCTTAAGCGGTCGCTGGAAGCCTATGAATTTGAAGCGGACGAAGTGTTTCCTGACGATCCTGCCGTTCAACTGGCCGAGGCATTGCGTTCGATGGCGCGTGCTTGGGATGGGACGTCGGCGCGGCTTTTGCGTGAGGCCAAAGGTGCGCCTGCGGATGCGGGGCTCGGGCTAGTTGTGCAAGCGATGGCGATGGGTCTGGGCGATGGTGAGTGTGGCGCTGGCGTTATTCAGTACGTCAACAGCAACACCGGGATGCCACAGGTGACAGGACGCTATGTTGCGCAAAGCTTGCGTCGTCAGGCGTTAATCGATGCGGACAACGCGATTTATCTAACGCGGGACAAGCGTGGTCCATCGCTAGAGGACCGCTCGCCAGTGGTTTTTGAGCAATTGATCGCGATCGGTGATATCTGTCGCCGCACATTACGCGAAGAAATGGCGGTAGAATTCACGATTGAAACCGGCACGTTATGGATTTTGGATGCCGTGCGCGTCCCACGTGCGTCGCAAGCCGCAGTGCGCATCGCTGTAGCGCTGGCTTGCGACGAGATTATTCCGCGCGAAGAGGCTGTCATGCGCATACAGCCAACCGCCTTGACCGAATTGCTACACCGTCAGGTTGATCCACGCGCGCAGCGCGACATTATTGTGAAGGGTATCGCGGCTAGTCCGGGTGCCGCGACAGGTCGGATCGTGTTCACCTCAAACGATGCGCAGGCCAGTGCCGCGCGGGGCGAGGGCTGCATTTTGGTGCGCCGCGAAACGACACCCGAAGATATTCGCGGCATGCATGCGGCACATGCTGTTCTGACGATGCGGGGTGGGATTACGAGCCACGCCGCTGTGATTGGACGGGGTTTGGGTTTGCCTTGTGTGGTTGGCGCATCCGCTTTGATTATTGACCGCAAAGAGGGCTGCATTATTGCTGCGGATGGCCGCAAATTCGCCGAAGGTGAGATCATCACCGTCGATGGCACGACCGGCGAAGTTTTGGCTGGCGCCCCCGTAATGGTTGAGGCCGCGTTGGATGATGCGTTCCAGACGTTGCTGCAATGGGCCGATGATGTGCGTGATATTGGCGTTCGCGCGAATGCGGACACGCCTGACGATGCGCAAACTGCCCGCAATTTCGCGGCTGAAGGCATCGGGCTTTGCCGCACTGAGCATATGTTCTTTTCCGGTGATCGGCTTGGCGTGATGCGCGAAATGATCTTTGCGGATAACGCAGATGATCGTCGCGCTGTTCTGGATCGCTTGATGCCGATGCAACGTGCTGATTTTGCAGATTTATTCGAGATTATGGCAGGTTTGCCGGTGTGTATCCGTCTGTTTGACCCGCCGCTGCACGAATTTTTACCGTCGGACAAAGCGGGTTTGCGCGACCTGTCAGAGCAATTGGCGCTGCCCGTCGCCAAGGTCACTGAACGCGTCGCCGCATTGGCCGAATATAACCCGATGTTGGGGATGCGCGGCGTGCGGTTGGGGATCGCGATCCCGGAAATTTACGAAATGCAGGCCCGCGCGATTTTCGAAGCGACCGTGGATGCTAACAAAAACGGGGCAGGGGTTGTGCCTGAGATCATGATACCCGTGGTCAGTGCGATGCGCGAAGTCGAATTGGTGAAGTCCCGTATCGACGCGGTGGCTGCATCGGTGCGGACTTGCCGGAAATACGACTTTGAATATCGTCTTGGTGTGATGGTCGAGACGCCACGCGCCGCGTTGCGGGCCGAAGATATCGCACAACACGCCGAATTTCTGTCCTTTGGCACAAATGATTTGACCCAGATGACCTACGGGTTGTCGCGCGATGACGCGGGTCGGTTCATGTCGGCTTACGTCCAGCAGGGCGTCTACGCTGAAGACCCGTTCCACAGTCTCGATATCGAAGGTGTGGGCGAATTGCTGTCGATTGGTGCTGAACGCGGACGGAAGGGGCGTAGCAATATCACGCTATCGTTGTGTGGCGAGCATGGCGGCACACGTTCTGCGATAGATTTTTGTCGTAAGCAAGGTTTTGACTACGTGTCTTGTTCGCCATTCCGCGTTCCGGGTGCGCGACTTTCCGCCGCGCAGCTGACGTTAATCGACAAGATGAAACCCGCTATTTAGGCGTAATCCGCCCGATCTCCACATGATCTGCCTCTGCATTGTTGCATTTATGGTAACTGGCCAAATGCCGCTTAGTGCGGGGTTGCCGCTGGGGTAGACTCATCAATCTTGATCACTTAGAGGGGCAGCGCTTGCGTGGGGCTGGACCACGTGCAACGCGATGGGGTCGCGATGAAACTGGGTTTTGGACGTATTTTGCCGGCTGTCAGCTTGGCTTTGGTGGTGTTGTCGGGTCAAGCCGCATCAGCACAGGATGTTTTAGCAAGCCGCTTGGGCGCGCTCTTGGGGCAGGAAAGACAGGCCCTCGCAGTGATCCCTGATGTGCGATTGGCCGCGTTAACCACGCTACCGCCAGCAGCACAACGCAACGTCCGCACCGCAGCACGCTCTGTCGACTATAATAACGCCTACCTGACCAGCCTGCCCACAGCCTCGGGTGGTCCACAATGGAAATGCCTGTCCGAAGCGCTTTATTTTGAAGCCCGCGGCGAAACTGCCCAAGGTCTTTTTGCCGTCGCCGAAGTCATCATGAACCGCGTCGATAGCGCCGATTACCCGAATTCATTGTGTGGCGTGATTAACCAAGGCACAGGCCGAAAATATGCATGCCAGTTTACTTACACCTGCGATGGCCGCCCCGAAGTAATCTCTGAACCTGCGTCATGGCGCAGGGTTGGCAAGGTCGCACGTTTGTTGATCGACGGCGCCGATCGCACCTTGACCGACGGTGCCACGCATTACCACACAACGGCTGTGAACCCGTCGTGGGCGCGCGTTTTCCCACGCACCGCCAGCTACGGCGTTCATCGGTTCTACCGCCAGCCAACACGAACAGCGTCAAACTAAAGCGTCGGATGGCTGCGGGAAACTGCCGCCAACGACGACCTTGTGAGACCGGCCTTGTGCTAGTATTCCGCCTGTAACACGCGCGGAAAGGCTCCACATGACCAACGATATTCATCTCGCGTTCGCGCATCCGTCTGAACGGGCGGCTGCCAGCGCGGACGTGCCATATGACAGGATTTCCCTGCGCGATTATACTGTTGAGGTAGAGATCGGCGCGTTTCAATTGGAACGCGGCACCCTACAACGCGTCCGGTTTAACGTGGTTGTCGAAGTTTTACCGCTGACCGGGCCGATTGATGATGATGTGGACCGCATCCTGTCCTACGACCGCGTGACTGAAGCGATCAGTGTGGAATTGCAGGCCGAACGGATCAACCTGTTAGAAACGCTTGCTGCGCGTGTGGCTGAACGTATTTTGTTGGAACCACAAGCCGAACGGGTCTTCGTGCGGATCGAAAAGCTGGATCGTGGGCCGTTTTCACTGGGGGTCGAGATTGTACGCGCCCGTGATGGTAGCACGCCCGCCGCGCAGGAACATGTCGAGGCGCCGCACCCTTGCGTTGTGTATTTATCAAACGATGCGATCAATTCTGCGCATTTGAAACGCTGGATCGATCAGTTCGCGGGGCAGGACGCTCCGTTGATCTTGTGCGTTGGCACGGGCGATTTGCCTGTGGCCGCGACGGGTCATGCGATGACGCAACGCCGGATTGATCTACTTGCGATTGAGCAGAACGCATGGGTTCTGGCGTCGCAGGACCATCGCTGCAAAGTGGTGGAGACGCGGACAGAGTTGGATTGGGCGATGAAAAACGGCCAAATCTGCATCTGGGCACCGTCGAAAATGGTTTTGGACGCGGTGGATGGTCCGTCCACATCGGCGCGTGATGCGCTCGCCTTGGTCAGTTGGTTCGCCACGGACATCAAAGCCGCAGAGTTATGCGTGATCGGGGCCGCGGCACCCGAGGCGACCATGCCGACGCGATCCATCGCAATAGGGGGCGTAATTTGATGTATATTCAACCGATCCCGCAGGCGACGGCCTATGAAGAGGCATTGCGGTTGGGCGGCAGCAGTTGGTTGTTTGCCGAAACCGCGCTGGTACGTGATCGGGGCGAGAGCGGTGAAGAAGTCTTGGTCGAGGATCTGACCGCCGATCAGCGAACGCGGATCAGTAGACAACGCGCGACGATTTGCGGGCTGACGCTGGATGTGCCGCGCATCATGGGCATTTTGAACGTGACGCCGGATAGTTTCTCGGATGGCGGCACGATCGCATCGGTGGCAGAGGCGGTGGACCACGCGAAGATCATGACGCAAGATGCTGATATCATTGATATTGGTGGCGAGAGCACACGACCCGGTGCTACTGAGGTTTCGATTGAAGACGAGATTAGTCGCACGGCGCCCGTGATCCGTGCGATCCGCGATGCGGGTATTACAACGCCAATTTCCATCGACACACGTAAGGCCCGCGTCGCCCAAGCGGCGTTAGCGGCGGGGGCGAATATGGTTAACGACGTGTCCGCAATGCGCTTTGACCCCGAGATCGCAGGTGTTGTCGCTGATGCTGGCTGCCCGATTTGCTTGATGCATTCGCAAGGGCTGCCCGACACGATGCAGGACAACCCCGATTACGCGGATGTGGTGTTCGACGTCTTTGATCACCTTGCCGCGCAAATTGCCGTGGCCGAAGCGGCAGGTATCCGCCGCGAAGACATCATAACCGATCCGGGCATCGGCTTTGGTAAGACTTTGCAACATAACTTGAGCTTGATGCGTGACCTCGCCATTTACCATGACCTTGGTTTGCCGATACTATTGGGTGCGTCACGAAAACGGTTTATTGGGACAATTTCGGGCGAAGATGATGCCGCGCAGCGTCTGGGAGGATCAATCGCGGTGGCATTGCATGGGGCGGCGCAAGGTGCGCAGATTTTACGTGTCCATGATGTGAAACAAACAAAGCAGGCGTTAAGTCTGCAATTAGCATTAAATGGGGCAGTTCATTATGGTTGAGAAACTCTTTGGCACCGACGGTGTGCGCGGCACGGCAAATATTCACCCGATGACCGCCGAAATGGCGTTGAAAATCGGGGCGGCTGCGGGGCGTTATTTCCGCAATGATGGCTCGAATGGCCACCGGGTCGTGATCGGCAAGGACACGCGACTATCCGGCTATATGTTTGAAAATGCGTTAACGGCGGGGCTGACATCGACGGGCATGAACGTGCTACTGCTTGGGCCTGTGCCGACGCCTGCGGTTGGAATGCTAACCACGTCGATGCGGGCTGATGTCGGGATTATGATTTCCGCCAGCCACAATCCGCATCACGACAACGGCATCAAATTCTTTGGACCGGACGGGTTCAAACTGTCAGACGAGGCGCAATCCGAAATTGAGCGGCTCGTCGCAAACGATATCGAACCTGCGCAAGCCGTGAACATTGGCCGCGCGAAACGGATTGACGACGGGCGGTTCCGCTATGCTGAACGGGTGAAAAGCACGTTCCCGTCGGGGATGCGTCTTGATGGGTTGAAGGTTGTCATCGACTGCGCAAACGGGGCCGCGCACCGCGTTGCTCCCGAGGTGTTGTGGGAAATGGGCGCGACCGTGATCCCTGTCGGCGTAACGCCAAACGGATATAATATTAACGACGGCTGCGGATCGACGCACCCGACATTGGCTGCTGAGACTATCGTGTCGCATGGTGCGGACGTGGGGATTTGTCTGGATGGTGACGCGGACCGCGTGATGATCTTGGACGAAACAGGCAAGGTCGCGGACGGCGATCAATTGATGGCGTTGATGGCGTCACGCTGGTCTGCCGAAGGGCGTCTGCGCGGCGACACATTGGTCGCGACGGTCATGTCGAACCTCGGCTTGGAACGGTATTTGACTGGTAAAGGCCTGCACCTTGAACGCACGGCCGTTGGCGACCGCTACGTAGTTGAGGCGATGCGCGAGAAAGGGTTCAACCTTGGTGGCGAGCAATCCGGCCATATCGTAATGACCGATTACGCGACCACGGGTGATGGATTGCTGGCTGGGATTCAGTTCCTTGCTGCGATGATCGACAGCGGTAAAAAAGCCAGCGAGTTGACACAAAGCTTTGAAACTGTTCCACAAATGCTAAAAAACGTGCGCTATGCGGCGGGGCAAGACCCGTTGACGGCTGCGAATGTAACGGGCGCAATCGCCGATGCTGAGACCAAGTTGATCGGCAAGGGGCGGTTGCTGATCCGCAAATCTGGCACCGAGCCGTTGGTGCGGGTTATGGCAGAATGCGAAGATCCTGAATTGCTCGCACAAGTTGTGGACGGGATCGTGGCCGAAGTCGAAGCGGCGGCGTCTTGATCCAAAGTTTGGTTGGGGGCTAGCCCCCAATCCCCCAGGATTTAGAAAAAGTCAAAGAAGCTAGGACCAGAGGCGTTTGAGGCTGTTGAATTGGCTGATTGCAAGGCCGACGAGGATCAGTGCGAGCGCTGCGAAGAACCGCAAGGGTAAGGTCTCGCTGAGGACGATCGCCCCGAATATCATTGACCAAACAGGGACTTGGTAGTTCACAAGCGTCATAAACACGGCGCCGGCGCTGCGGATTGTAAAGACCCTTAGTAAAGCCGCAAGGGCTGTCGGGACAAAGCCTAAAAAGATGATTGCAAGCGTGCTGCGGGTGTCCGCAATGACGGGAATGCCCTCGACGATGAGCATCGCGGGGATCAGTGTGATCATACCGATAATCATCAGGATTGTGGCCATTGTAATGGAGTCGATGGGCGGGCAACGGCGTGTCATGACACTAGAGATTGCGTAGGAAAGGGCGGCGGCGACGCAGGCCAGTTGCCCCAGCGGTTCCCATCCGCTGCCGATGCGTAACACTGACGGGCCGATCAACACCACTGCGCCGATAAAGCCCAAGGTTACGCCTGCGAGGTTGCGTTTTGTCATAACCTCGTCAGAGAAAAGATGTGATAAAGGCAGTACGAACAACGGGATAGCCGCCATTGAGATACCTGCGAAGGCCGATGGTACATATTGCTGGCCCCAGCTGAGCATTGCAAAGGGAAGTGCGGTGTTCATCACGCCGATCACAAGCAGATACTTGACCAATGTCGCGGAAAATTGCGGTATCGGGCTGCGCATCGCGACCATAATGCCGATGAGCGCCAGTGACCCAAGTGTCGTCCGCGCGGTGGCAACGGTCAACGGGCCGTAGCCTTCGAGGGCGATGGAAACGACCATAAAGGTTCCGCCCCAGATCAGTCCGAGGGCGATAATAGAAAGCCAGTTGGATTTGGTCGGTTGGATAGTCACGGCGATGCCTTTTGCGGGGTGGCTATTTCATTTCACACGGCCCAGCCGAATACCAGCCGCAAAGCGTCCGCAAAATCGCAGCGTGAGACTAAATCGAAGGTTGTTTTTGCGCGAGTTTCCGGCCTAACCTGTCGTCAGTATGTGTTAACGAAAGAGTCCGTATGTCCCTCATATCGAACAAGAAAAACATCACGCCAACGCGTGACGGAGAAATTAACCGCTACGTCAACGCAGAAGCCTCTTCGAAGGCTTGGTTTGATCACCGTCGTGAAGTGGTTTTTGTCAACGGAATGGCCAACTCTGGTGACGACCACAAGAAAAGCGCGCTCGGTCTGTCGCTGTTGCAGGGCTGCACGGTTATTGGCGTTTTCAACAAAGCGGGCGGGTTTTGGGCCGATTTGGGCCAATGTCTGCGCGACAAAGGTGTGCTTGTTGGTGTTCAGTCCGGCGATTTCACGGTGTGGAGCGCTGCTTTTGATGCGGCATACGCTGATGCTGCGCTGAGCAAGCCGGGTCTGTCGAAGATTGACTATATGGAGACATTGGTCGCCGGAAACGAAGCCACGGCGTCGCTGTATCGCTACATCGTCAACCTGACTGTGCAGGAACGTGCGAAGCTCAAGATTTTCTGCCATTCGCAGGGAAATCTGATTACGTCCAATGCTTTAACGGCTGTTGCGCTTGCGCTTGGTAAGGGCGCGATCAAGAACATGGAAGTGAACAGCTTTGGCTCGCCGTGCCGCTATTGGCCGCCAGGTTTAGACCGGACCAACAATGCGTTTACCTTCGATCCGGTGAGCTGGCTCGATTATAATATCGGGTTCTCCAGCGTGAAGGTCGGCTTTACCCCCGGTTTAATTTCACATGGCTTCGAGATTTATATGAACCAGGACGCGGAATTTGTGGTGAACCGGTTCCGTTGGGGATCGTTCCGCATGACGGCGAGCATGGATGAAAAGGGTCTTGCGATCTATCTGTCCAAGATGGGAAACAATCCGCGCCGGTTGAAGAAAGTCTTTGAGTGGCTTGATAAACATCACAATTCTGACGCTGACGACGTGGCTGTGATCTATGCGAAACTGATGCGGACGAAACATGCGTCGACGTTGAAAGCACTGGCGCAGTCTGACAAATCCTTCATCACACTGCTGATCAAATGCATGGAAGAGGGCGTGACATTTAGCGATGAACGCACAGAGATCAATCATCTCAAGACGTTATAAGCCACACTTCATGTAAAACGCAAAAGGCCGCCCCAAACAGGGCGGCCCTTCTTTTTGGGGATCAAGTCACCCTTAGTTCTTGGATTTGTCGACCATTTTGCCAGCAGAGATCCATGGCATCATGTCGCGCAATTTGCCGCCAACCAATTCGATCTGGTGCTCGTCGTTTGCACGACGGGACGCTTTGATTGTTGGCTGACCAACAGCGTTTTCCAGCATGAAGTCGCGGACGAATTTGCCGGATTGGATGTCGGACAACACGTCTTTCATCGCCTTTTTGGTTTGCTCGTAAGGCAAAATACGTGGGCCGGACACGTACTGACCGTATTCCGCAGTGTTCGAGATGGAGTAATCCATGTTCGCGATGCCGCCTTCGTAGATCAGGTCCACGATCAGCTTTGTTTCGTGCAGGCATTCAAAGTAAGCCATTTCAGGCTCGTAGCCAGCTTCGACCAGTGTCTCGAAACCCATGCGGATCAGTTCAACGATACCGCCGCAGAGAACTGCTTGTTCACCGAACAGGTCGGTTTCGCATTCTTGACGGAAGTTAGTCTCGATAATGCCGGAACGACCGCCACCGATAGCAGAGCAGTAGGACAGGCCGATTTCTTGGGCTTTGCCGGATGCGTCTGTGTCAACTGCGATCAGGCAGGGCACGCCGCCGCCTTTGGTGTATTCGCCGCGCACTGTGTGACCTGGGCCTTTTGGCGCCATCATGATCACGTCAACGCCTTCTTTTGGCTCGATCAGGCCGAAGTGGACGTTCAAACCGTGCGCGAATGCAATCGCTGCACCCGGCTTGATGTTGTCGTGCACGTATTTTTTGTATGTTTCTGCCTGCAGTTCGTCGGGCATTGTGAACATGATCACGTCGCACCATGCAGCGGCTTCAGCGATGCCCATAACCTTGAGGCCTTCGCCTTCGGCTTTGGCAGCAGAAGGAGAACCTTCGCGCAGTGCCACAACAAGGTTTTTCGCACCGGAATCGCGCAGGTTCAGCGCGTGGGCGTGGCCTTGCGAGCCGTAACCAAGGATGGCTACTTTTTTGTCTTTGATCAGGTTCACATCGCAATCGCGATCGTAATAAACGCGCATATCAAGCACTCCATATTTGTATTCTGAAAGGACGTATAACGGGCGTTTGCGTGCATTGGCAGGTTTGATTTTTGAGTTGTTTTGGCGAAATGAAGTTTGCTATGCTCCAAATGATCAAATAACGTGATTTTTATGCTTGATGACGAAAGCCGCGCGATTCTGCGCCAGTATCAATCTAATCCTGCGCTAACGGTGCCGGAGTTGGCGCATCTTGTGCGGATGACACCGGCCCGTGTGACGCGGCGTTTGGATAGGCTGATCGAGGACGGGATTATTCAAGGGCAGACCGTCGAGATTGACTGGACCGCGCTTGGCTACACCGTGCATGTGGCGTTACGATTTACGCTGGATAAAACGGTGCCGCGGGCGTTTGACGAATTTATAGTGGCTGCGCGTCAGGTGCGCGAAGTGCTAGAGATACAGACGTTTTTGGGACAGGTTGATGTGCGGCTTTTGCTGATTGCCCGCGATCTGGCGGATTATCAACGTGTCTACCGCGACGATATTCTGACCCTGCCGCATATCGCAGATATCGAAGCCCTGATGACGCTTAGTCGTGTCAAAGGCGACGTGGCGCTGCCGCTATGACGTTGGATGAAAAAGACCGCGCCTTGTTGCGCTTGTTGCAGATTGATGCAGCCCAACCGACGGGACGTTTGGGTGACAAGTTGGGGCTTTCACAACCCGCTACATGGCGACGGATCAAGCGATTGCAGGATGCAGGCGTGATTGCGGGGCGGCGGTTAATCTTGGATGCAGAAAAACTGGGGTTCGGCGTCACGGTGTTTTTGGGGGTCAAATTGGCGACCAAAGGGCGCGTCAGCCTAGAGGACTTTGAGCGGGCCGTATCTGCGATCGCGGAGGTGCAAAGCGTCGAGCACGTGTTGGGTTTATACGACTACCGATTGCGGGTTGTGGCACGAGATTTGGCCGATTTTGAACGCGTTTTGCGGCGTCGTATCATGACGATGCGGGGGGTTGGTAACGTTGAAGCCAATATCATGCTGAGCGAAGAAAAACTTGCTGGCCCGCTGTGATTGGTACGGTTTGTTAAGCCTTTTGGTATAGGTGTCGCACGTCCACAGTGGCTTGCAAATTCCCAATTGAGGCGTCTTATGTTTCCGCGACCGAAGACTATGAAAGCCGTTTGGCTGTATACAGTGCTCGCCTCGATGTGTTCGGTGGTCGTGACTGTTATACTCGTGCGTGTGGGGTTTTCGGATTCCGATACGGGGTTTCTACTGTTTAAATCCAGTCTGATCGCGCTTTGCTGTGCTGTCCCGACGACTTGGATTTTGTGGAATGAGATGCGCAAGAACGAAGAGTTGGTCGGCGAATTGCAAGGCCTCGTTGATCGCGACCGACTGACCGATATTGCGACGCGTGACTATTTTTTCAGCCGTATGTCTGCAAATCCGGACGCTTATGGCGTGTCATTAATGGTTGATATCGATAACTTTAAATCCATCAATGATACGTTCGGGCATTTCGCCGGTGACAAGGTCATCCGCGAGGTTGCGACGACATTGGCTGCTAACATCCGGCCAGATGATATTGTGTGTCGTTTTGGTGGTGAAGAATTTGCATTGTTTTTACATCAACACCATCAGGATCAAGGGCTGGAGGTGGCTGAAAGTTTGCGCCAATTGGTTGAGGCGATGTCATTAACTTACGAAGGTCAGATCATTGAGGTTACGGTGTCGATTGGCGGCTCGTTAAAGCAACGGATCGAGACGATTGAGGCCGCGATCAAAGAAGCGGATGTTGCGTTATATCGTGCAAAAAACGGCGGGCGGAACCAGACGATTTTTTCGGCGGTTGGGTAAGGGGGGACATCGCATCCGAGATAGGCTTTGCTTTTCGCGCCATGCAGACTTACGTCCGGATGAGAACAGCGAACGGAGGCGACAATGAACGACATATATAAATCAGACGTAGATCCCGATGGGCTAATGGAATTTTCGGTTGTTTTCACCGATCGGTCGCTCAATTCCATGTCCAAAGCGTTTCAGGGCGTGATGAATGACATCTCTGGCATGCTGAAAGACGTCTATAACGCTGACGCGGTGGCGATTGTCCCCGGTGGCGGCACCTTCGGGATGGAAGCTGTCGCCCGCCAATTTGGCGCCAATTCCCATGCATTTATTCTGCGCAACGGTTGGTTTTCCTACCGCTGGACGCAGATTTTTGACGCGGGTGACTTTACTGCCAAGACGACGGTTCTAAAGGCTCGCCAGTCTGGCAACGATACGCGCGCACCTTTTGCGCCCGCGCCGATAGAAGAGGTCACAGCGGCCATTCGCGCCGCTAAGCCGGACGTCGTTTTTGCGCCTCACGTGGAAACTTCCGCGGGCATCATTTTGCCAGACGATTACATTGCCGCCATGTCCGCGGCCGCCCACGAGGTCGGCGCGTTGATGGTATTGGACTGCATCGCGTCGGGCTGTGCGTGGGTCGATATGAAAGCGACCGGCGTTGATGTGTTGATCTCTGCGCCGCAAAAAGGCTGGTCTGCCACGCCAAGTGCGGGGCTCGTCATGATGTCGGAACGCGCTGTTGCACGGATGGCTGATACGACGTCGAACTCCTTCGCGGCTGACCTGAAAAAGTGGCACTCTATCATGCAGGCCTACGAAAACGGCGGCCACGCGTATCACGCGACAATGCCAACTGATAGCTTGCGAGCATTCCGCGATACGATGGTCGAGACCCGCGATTATGGTTTCGCAAAGCTGAAAGACGCGCAATGGGCTTTGGGCGACGCGGTGCGGGCATATCTCGCGGGCAAAGGCGTGAAGTCTGTGGCCGCTGACGGATTCGGCGCACCGGGCGTCGTTGTCAGCTACACCGATGATCCGGCGATCCAGAACGGTAGCAAATTCGTGGCCGAAGGGATGCAAATCGCGGCGGGCGTGCCGTTGCAATGTGATGAACCCGACGATTTCCGCACGTTCCGTTTGGGGCTGTTCGGCCTCGACAAGCTTTATGATGTTGACGCCACGATGGCACGTTTGACGGGCGTACTTGATCGCGTTCTTTAACCAGCACCTAGCCCTAATTTCATGAGGCCACGCCGTATCGGTTTGGCCTCATACAGCGCTTTGATACCTGCGATCCGCAGCTCTTGCAGGATCGGTGCATCGGACATTGACGCGCGGTTTAACGCATCGATGCCGTTCACGCGCATTTTGACGTTGCCGTGCCGCGCTTTGTGGTAGGCGTCCAGCATTTCACGACTGCCTAATTCATTTTCGCGGGCAAGATCCAACAACACGGCCAAATCGGTGAGCGACATGTTCAAGCCTTGCGCGCCAATCGGTGGGACTACATGCGCGGCTTCGGCGACCAAGGCGGTGCGCGGGCCGGACATGGCGTCGGCGATTTGCGAAATGATCGGCCAAACCATGCGGCGTGTCGCCAAGGTTAACGACCCGTAAAGTCCCGCCGAGCGCATCAACGCTTCGGATTCGAAATCTTCGTCGGACAGCGCCATTAACCGCGTGACCTCAGCGCCGCTTTCCATCCAAACCACGGCAGAACATGGTTCGCCTTCGTGGTCGGGTAACGGGACAAAGGTGAACGGCCCGCCAGAGCGGTGAATTTCCGTTGAGACATTGTCGTGCGGTGACGGGTGCGTGACGGCAAAACTGATCGCCTTTTGTCCGTAACGATTTGTTTTTACGCCTATATTCACTGCATCGCGCACGGCAGAATTGCGACCGTCCGCACCGATGACCAATTTGGCTCGGACTTGCACGCCGCCTGTCAGCATTACCAAAGCCTCGGTTTCACGAGGCAGCATTGACACAAATCCTGTGCCTGCCATGAATTCCACGTTTGGCAATTCTCTAAGCCGCGCCAGCATTTCGCGGCGCAAAAGCCAGTTGGGAAGGTTCCAACCAAAGGGCTTATCCGAGATGTCAGTTGCGTCGAAATCCGCGCTGACCCGCGCTTTGCCATGCTCGCCACTGACGTCGGCGATGCGCATCACCTGCAATGGCGTCGCAAACGGCGCCAGCCGATCCCACATTCCGGCTGCGTCCAGAAACGCTTGGGCGGGTTGTAGGAACGCGGTTGTGCGCAAATCGGCGCCCTCGAATGCGGCATTTGTAACGGGCAGGGCGGGGTCCACGATGATAACGTTAAAGCCCGCCGCGCCAAAAGCCGCTGCTGCCGTTAACCCTGCGACGCCGCCGCCCGAGATGACAATATCTGTTGTGATGCGTTTCATATCCTAGACATATGCGCAGGCGGACGGCGGGGCAAAGGGCGAATTGTCTCGTGTTGAAAAAAACGCGGATATCGCTTGCATTGCGCAAGTTAACAATCGCCGCTATGTTGTTGAACAACAAAAGGAAAGCTTGTGATGTTTGACCCCAAGGCTGGCCAAAAAGACGCCTATGCGATGATCCTAGAGGCCATCGACAGCCATTCTTACGTGCCGGGTGACAGGCTGGTCGAGAGCGAACTGGCCGAACGATTTGGCGTGTCGCGGACCCCAATCCGAGAGGCGTTGCAGCGGCTTGAGACCCAAGGTTTGTTAACCCGTGACGGGCGGTCGTTAATGGTTGCTTCACTAGATCACACGCAAATGGCGGAACTTTACGTGGTGCGCGGCGAACTTGAAGGGCTGGCAGCGCGGCTTGCGGCCCGTCATGCAACCCCAGAAGAAGTTGGTGTTTTGCGCGATATGCTGGAAAAAGATCAGACGTTTTTGAATGATCCGACTGCTTTAAGTCGGGCAAACCGGCGGTTTCATAAGCAGATTCACCTTGCCTCGCATAACCGTTTTCTTGTGCAGCAATTGGATCTCGTGCATCGCTCTATGGCGCTGCTGGCGACGACGTCTATTGCCGTTGAAGGGCGTCCAGAGGACACGTTAGCCGAGCATAATGCGATCGTGACAGCGATCGAAAATGGCGATGGCGATGCTGCTGATGCGGCGTTGCGAGATCACATCTCAAAGGCCTACGTCACGCGTCTGAAGTTGGACGCGCAGGCGACGCAGTAGGGGGTGTGGGCAACAAGATCCCATGTGTGGTTTTGTCCCAGTAGAATGGTTTAAACGTTAGCTCGTAGAACCCTTTGTAAGCTGCAATTGCTGCCATCGGGAAATACAGATGCACTGTCGGTATCCATTTGATCAGCCACATTTTTTTCGCCTTTGTGACACCTAGCGCCAGCACGAACATGTTGGTTAATTCCGAGAACACAAACATGCCGACAACGGCGATCAAAACCCAACCTTGCAGGTGGTCGTTCATTGGGTGAGGCACCCCAAAAGGCATGACCCAAAATGACCATAACACGGGTGCGAGAACGAACTGCGATAGGGTGCCTGCGAATAGGATTTGGAAGCCAAGGAATTTGCGCAAGCCCAATTCGCGGTACAACTTTTGCGGGTCTCGCATGTGGACGCCGTAGGTGATTGCGTAGCCTTTGAGCCAGCGCGACCGCTGCTTGACCCACGGCCAAAAACGTCCGTTTGCTTCTTCTTGTGTGGTTGTGGCGATCAATTCGGTCCGGTAGCCATGTCGCGCTAACCGGACGCCAAGGTCGGCGTCTTCGGTGACGTTATGTGCGTCCCAAGCCCCCAGTTTTTCCAAGATATTGCGGCGGAAAAAGAGAGTGGTGCCGCCCAAGGGCACGACCAATCCCAGCCGTTCTAGTCCCGGTAGAACAACACGAAACCAGCCTGCGTATTCCAAGGCGAAGCATCGCGTTAACCAGTTTGCAGGGGCGTTGTAGTAGTCCAGAACCCCTTGAAGACAGGCGACTTTTTCGGCACTTTTTGCAAAGTACTGTGCCACCTTTCGCAGTTGATCGGGGTCGGGTGCGTCTTCGGCGTCGTAAACACCGACCAAGCTGCCGCGAGCGAAATCGAGTGCGTAATTCAACGCACGTGGTTTGGTTTTTAAGGTGCCTTTTGGCACCGCGATAGGTCTGATCCATGAGGGTAAATTTGTTGTGCCGAGCGATGCGCGGGTCGTTTCATCGTCGGCTTCCATCACGAGGCACAGGTCCAAACGGTCGCGGGGATAGTTGATCAGCTTGACCCGTTCCAGCAAGTGGGCTGCGATTTCTTTTTCTTTGTAGAGCGGAATCAGAATCGTGAAGATTGGTAAGGTTTCGTCGTCTATTTGTGAGATATCCGGCGCTTGGGGCTGTGCGAAGATGCCAACAATCGCGGCTGCGGCCTTTAAGAGTGTGTTTGCCGCCAATGTGATGATCGCCCAAAAGCTGAGCAGCACAAATCCGGTTACTGGCGATAAGGCGAACAGGGTGATGACCCCCAGTACGACCAGAACCGATCCGATGAGCATCAGTTTTGCATTCCATGTGCGACTGCTGACTGCGTCGGGCACGCGATTTTCGGCACGTTTGGTTAACTCATCGACGTGGCTGAGGCTGATCGCACGAAATAGATGTTGTTCGGTCGTGATCGCCATGCGGACGGGGCCATAGCGCAGGGCTAAGGCCGCGCTATGTTTTTGAAATAATTCAGGTTTGTGGGTTAAGATCACCACCGCGCCACCGATCCGCCGCCACGGTAAAATGTGGTCGCGCAAACAGCGATGTGCGCCCCAGATATCGACCAAGCCTGCTTCGGGGGGCCGCACGCAAGGGTTTATGATGGCGCAGCGGTAACTGATTGCTTGGGATTGGGCGATGGTCAGCGCGGTCGCGTCGTGCATGTGGACACGTGACTTTTCGTCGAAATGCGCTTGTTGGTTAATCATAGATGCCTCTGGTTGAATACCACAGGCATACCGCGAAACGATTAACGCCCGGTTAAGGTTAACCGGGCGTTAGGGAATTTTGAGAGTTTAAGCGCGTGCGTCCATTGCCGCAGCAAACCGTTCAAACAGGTAGTAGCTGTCTTGCGGGCCTGGGCTGGCTTCTGGGTGGTGTTGCACTGAAAATACGGGTTTATCTTGCACGCGCAGACCGCAGTTGGACCCGTCGAACAGCGACACATGGGTCTCGGTCACACCTTCGGGCAGGGTTTGCGTATCAACCGCAAAGCCGTGGTTCATTGATGTGATTTCGACTTTACCAGTCTCATAGTCCTTCACAGGGTGGTTCGCGCCGTGGTGGCCGTGGTTCATTTTGATGGTTTTAGCACCCAAAGCGAGCGCAAGCATCTGATGCCCAAGGCAAATCCCGAACACAGGAATGTCTGTCGCCAGTACACCTTTGATCATCGGCACGGCGTATGCGCCAGTGGCTGCCGGATCGCCTGGACCGTTGGACAAGAACACGCCGTCTGGTTTCAGGGCCAATACGTCTTCGGCTGTGGCGGACGCAGGTAGAACTGTGACGTCGCAACCTGCGGATGCAAGGCAGCGCAGGATGTTGCGTTTTGCACCGTAATCAATTGCGACGACCTTGTGCTTTGCGTTTTTCTGTTCGGTATAACCTTCGGGCCACGCCCACCGCATTTCATTCCAGTGGTAGGATTGTGCGCAAGTAACTTCTTTGGCCAGATCCAGCCCTTCGAGGCCGGAAAAACCTCGGGCGGCGGCGACGAGCGCTTCGATATCAAAGTTACCGTCTGGGTCGTGCGCGAGCGCCACATGCGGCGCGCCTTGCTGACGGATCGCGCGGGTCAAACGACGCGTATCAACGCCACCCATGCCGATCCGGCCACGGCGTTCTAGCCAAACAGTTAATTCTTCGGTCGAGCGCCAGTTGGACGCATCGGTCGGGTCCCATTTGACGATCATGCCTTCGGCTACCGGATCGGATGTTTCGTCGTCTTCGGGTGTGACACCAGTGTTGCCGATATGCGGGAAGGTGAATGTCACAACTTGGCCCGCGTAGGACGGGTCGGTCATGATTTCTTGGTAGCCGGTCATTGCGGTGTTGAAACACAGCTCTGCGGTGGTCTGGCCGGTAGCACCAAACCCGTGTCCGTAGAACAAAGTGCCATCAGCAAGAGCAAGACAGGCGGTTGGTTTTGGGGTCAGTTGGTCGGACATGGGCAGATCCTTTTGAGGGGGCGGCATCCCCCGATTGGCGGCAAATTGTGCTGGACTTACGGTCTGGCGTCCGTGGGGTCAAGGTCAGAACCGCGCCTTGCAAACAAGGCGATCACGTCGCGGCAGTCTGCTTGTCATGACTGCAAATGCAGCGTAACCTGCACGTTCGTCTAACGGTACATGAACGGGAGTTATCATGGACATGCGTACACGGGTCGCAACAGCCCTGAAAGAAGCGATGAAAGCGAAAGATGCAGAGCGTCTGTCGACATTGCGTTTGATCAATGCTGCGATCAAAGACCGGGATATCGCATTGCGCGGCACCGAGGACGAAGCAAAAGGCTGTGGCGACACAGACGTGCTTGGTATCTTGGGGCGGATGGTCAAACAACGCCAAGAGAGCGCACGCGCCTACGAAGAGGGCGGGCGGCTTGAGCTGGCTGAGAAAGAATTGGGCGAGATCAAAGTCATCGAAGACTTCTTGCCAAAACAACTGAACGAAGACGAATCTGCGGCTGCCGTGGATGCCGCCATTGCCGAAGTGGGTGCGACAAGCATCCGCGACATGGGCAAGGTCATGGGCATTCTCAAAGGCAAATACACCGGACAGATGGATTTCGGTAAAGTTGGACCGCTGGTCAAAGACCGGTTGGGTTAAGCTATCGGGTCAAAGCGGGCGCTAGAGTCTGCTTTGACCTTTTTTATGTGGCTTTGAGTGCGCGTTTTAGATCGCCATACAGTGCCAAACGTTCGCGTTCATCCAGAAAACTGCCGATTTCAACTTCGCGTGGTCCGCCGCGCATCGTGATGTAATTTGGGACCGGACCGCCTGTGGGATGCAGGTGGACTGTGATCCAATAGCGGTTCGCCTCCCATGTTTGGTGTGATTTATCCGCGTTTTGGCGCATCAAGGTGGCGATATCACCTTTGACCGTTAGCACTTCTAAAACTTCACCGCGTTTATAGCTGACGTTGAGTGCGAACCAAATGCCCCACAATGCCAAGCCGAAAAACGGCAATAATCCCCAGAGTACCGCTGAACCGATCATCGCGAGCAAGGGCAGGGCGAACATCACGATTGTGCCACCGACAAAGATCACAAAATCTTTGCGGAGTAGTGACCGATAGGGCCACAGGCTGAGGCTCCAATCAGGTGATTTGTGTGGCGGCGGTGATGACCATTCGTAAGGCATGGTGGAAAACTAGCGCAGGCGAGGGGCGGGGCAAATATGATTTTTGCAGGACGGGTGTGGCTATTTGTCATGTGCATCCGGGCTGCGTGGTCAGGACACACATCTGTGAACGCGGAACCGTTGAAACGGCTCTAGCCATTTGGTTGCGGGCATGGAAAGTATAGGAAAATTCATCTTTTCGCAAAGGGTCACATCATGTCTCAATCCTCTACTGAAAACCGTCGCATCGTCCTGGCCGAACGTCCGCAAGGCCTGCCGGATGACAACACATTGCGCTTGGAAACCAGCGATATCCCGACAGCGGGCGATGGTGAAATGCTGTTGCGTACCAAGTTCTTATCGCTCGATCCTTACATGCGTGGCCGTATGAATGACGCAAAATCCTATGCGACACCTGTCGAGATCGGCGGCGTGATGACGGGCCAAGTTGTGGCGGAAGTCGTGACATCGAATCTCGAAGGTTTCACCGAAGGCGATCTGGTATTGGCTGGCTCTGGCTGGCAGGATTATGCGGTCTCTGACGGCACAAAGGTCATTAACCTTGGTAAAGACCCTGCGAACCCGTCTTGGGCGCTGGGAATTTTGGGGATGCCGGGCTACACCGCCTATGCTGGTTTGCTGCGCATTGGTGATCCGAAACCGGGCGAAACTGTTGTCGTCGCTGCGGCTTCCGGCCCTGTTGGTGCGACTGTCGGGCAGATTGCCAAGATCAAAGGCTGCCGCATTGTCGGTATCGCCGGTGGCGCTGAGAAATGCGCGCATGTCGTTGATAACCTTGGATTTGATGCTTGTATCGATCACAAGGCGGATGACTTTTCAGAACAGCTCGCCGCTGCTTGTCCTGACGGGATCGACGTTTATTTCGAAAATGTCGGTGGCAAAGTTCTGTACGGCGTGCTGCCACTATTGAACCCATTTGCACGGATGCCCGTGTGTGGTGTCGTGTCGTGGTACAACATGCCAAGCCTGCCAGAAGGCCCTGATATGGGTCCTGTTATCATGGGCACGCTGCTGCGGCAGAAGGTCAAAGTCGAAGGGTTCATCATCTTCGATAGCTTCCCTGCCAGCGTTTACGACGACTTCCGTCGCGATATGACCGAATGGCTCAAAGACGGAAAAGTGCAGTTTAAAGAGCAGGTTGTGGATGGTTTCGAAAACGCACCTGCGGCGCTGAATGACGTGCTGCTAGGGCGCAGCTTTGGCAAGGTTGTTGTTAAGGTTGATTAATACCGACGAACGCAGCCTTTTGTCCTGATGGGCAGGGGCTGCGTGCTATGCACGAACTAGCCCGCCAAATTGGGGACATCCCCCGGTTTGGCGGTATAGGTTTCCAGCCCGAACTTTAGACCTTGGCCGATCCTATGGGCCAGCGCAGACCAGCTTTGCGCGGTGTCGTGGGGTAATTTTTCAGTCAATACACTATCAAACAGCGGCAGCCAGATCGCGAAATGCGCAGGTTTGACGTTGCCCGCGTCCATATGGGCCTGCATCGGATTGCCGTTGTAAGACCGTTCATGCAGCAGAGCATTGCACCAGAACCCCATGATTTTGGTCTCGTGTTCTGGCCAGTTGTCCACATGCGCCGCAAAAATGGGCCCCAAATCAGCGTCCTTGCGCACGCGGCTGTAGAATGTCGCCACCACATCGGCAATCTGGTCACGTGTGATTGGGAACCGTGGTGGAATGCTCATGTGCTGCGCCTTGTGACCTGTATTTCAGATATGCGTTAACATGATCCTAAAGGCGTCCGTTGAAAATGTGCATTATGTCGCAACGCGGGCAGGGCGCTGATCCCGAAATCTGACGCAGCGGCGATGTAAGTCCATTTTTAACGGTCCTGCGCCAATTTAACCCAGTTGTTTGCGGCCATCCTTTATTGCCCCTTAACGTACAACGCATTAGAACAGCACCAAATCCAAGGCCGTATTGCGACTCGCGGGATTGGGCACAGATAGAAAATCGAGGAGAGCCACATGGCAGACGCCGCCATCCACGGCCATGAACACGAAGACAACCGGAGTTTCTTTACCCGGTGGTTCATGTCTACAAACCACAAAGATATCGGTATCTTGTACCTGTTTGTTGCAGGTGCATTGGGTTTCGTGTCCGTATTGTTCACCGTCTACATGCGCCTCGAGCTGATGAATCCGGGCGTGCAATATATGTGCCTCGAAGGGGCACGATTTATTGCAGACTCGGCGTCTGAATGTACGCCAAACGGTCACCTGTGGAACGTGATGATCACGTATCACGGCGTCCTGATGATGTTCTTCGTGGTTATTCCGGCCCTGTTTGGTGGTTTCGGTAACTACTTTATGCCACTGCAAATCGGTGCGCCTGACATGGCGTTCCCACGTATGAACAACCTGTCTTTCTGGATGTTTGTTGCTGGTGCGTCTTTGGGTGTAGCATCGTTGCTCGCACCGGGTGGTAACGGTCAGCTTGGGTCTGGTGTTGGTTGGGTTTTGTACCCGCCGCTGTCCACCAACGAGGCCGGCATGTCGATGGACCTCGCGATCTTTGGTGTTCACCTGTCGGGTGCATCGTCGATCTTGGGCGCGATCAACATGATCACAACCTTCCTCAACATGCGCGCACCGGGCATGACACTGCACAAAGTGCCGTTGTTTGCATGGTCGATCTTCGTCACAGCATGGTTGATCCTTCTGGCGCTTCCAGTGCTTGCAGGCGCGATCACAATGTTGCTGACAGACCGCAATTTTGACACCACGTTCTTCCAACCTGAAGGCGGCGGCGACCCGATCTTGTATCAGCACATCTTGTGGTTCTTTGGCCACCCGGAAGTGTACATTATCATTGTTCCAGGCTTTGGTATCGTGTCGCACGTCATCGCGACCTTCTCGAAGAAGCCGATCTTTGGCTACTTGCCGATGGTTTACGCGATGGTTGCCATCGGCGCGCTGGGCTTTGTTGTGTGGGCACACCACATGTACACAGTCGGCATGTCGTTGACACAGCAGTCTTACTTCATGTTGGCCACGATGGTCATTGCGGTCCCAACAGGGGTGAAAATCTTCTCTTGGATCGCAACAATGTGGGGCGGTTCTGTCGAGTTTAAAACACCAATGATGTGGGCGCTGGGCTTCTTGTTCCTGTTCACTGTTGGTGGTGTGACTGGCATCGTGCTGTCACAGGCTGGCGTCGACCGTGCCTACCATGACACTTACTATGTGGTTGCTCACTTCCACTACGTGATGTCGCTGGGTGCTATTTTCTCGATCTTCGCGGGTATCTACTTCTACCTGCCGAAAATGTCGGGCCGGATGTATCCTGAATGGGCGGGTCACTTGCATTTCTGGATGATGTTCATCGGTGCAAACCTGACGTTCTTCCCACAGCACTTCTTGGGCCGGAACGGTATGCCACGTCGTTACATCGACTACCCTGACGCCTTTGCATTGTGGAACTACGTATCTAGCTGGGGCGCGTTCTTGTCCTTTGCGTCATTCGTGTTCTTCATCGGCGTGTTGTTCTACACATTGTTCAAAGGCAAGCGCGTCACTGTGAACAACCCGTGGAACGAATATGCGGATACACTGGAATGGACACTGCCGTGCCCTCCACCAGAGCACACATTCGAGCAGCTGCCAAAGCAGTCTGACTGGGACAAGCAACATTCGCACTAAGCTGCGGTTGTAGAGATAGCAGAGGCCCCGCCAGTGATGGTGGGGCCTTTTGCGTTGTAATAAGTGTTTCGGAAACGTGAAGGGATAGGCACAAAGTCTGTATGGTAGGCGCGACTGACACGTGTATTGAGAAAAGCGAGCGAAACTGACTGCGTCTCGATTTGAAAAACGCACCGCCGCGCCACTGGGCGCAGGAAAGGCCCCAATGACCAAGACCAATCCGACTTTGCCACCGATCACGATCCAGACGCTTGGGCTGATGTTCATTGCTGGGTTCTTCGCGACGAACGCTTTTGACCTTTGGGGCCAGATGATTAGCCCCGCTTTGGGGTTCGCGAACCTGTCACCGCATGGGCTAGCCAAAAGTCTGCTTGGGACCTTTGGTCTACCTAATGGTGATTTCGCAGGGTATTTTGTGCACTTCTATCTGGTCGGGTTGATCGGCTACCCGATTGGCTGGTTGTTTATCTTCGTGCCAATCTGGCAACGGGTTGTCGGTGACACCCATTGGTTCATCCCATCCGCCATCTACGGTCTCGGCCTGTGGGTATTCGCGATTGGCGGGATCACAGCGATCGCGGGCTTGCCATTCTTTTTGGGCTTTACCGGTATCACTTGGGTCGCCTTGGTTGGTCACGTTTTATACGGAATTGTTTTTGCCGCCGTTTTACGTGTGATCAGATAAACGTGCTGCAGCGCGGGCAGGGGCTATTAGCTCGTTTGCCCGAACTGGTCCGCGAAGGTGCGCTGTAGCGCTACATCCACGTCGTCCATCGTCACAGGCAGCCCCAGATCGACCAGTGACGTGACGCCGTGATCGGTAATGCCGCAAGGAACGATCCCGCTGAAATGCTCTAGGTCTGGTTCCACGTTGATCGATAACCCGTGAAAGCTGACCCATTTGCGCAGGCGTATCCCGAGGGCTGCGATCTTGTCTTCGGCCACAGTGCCGTCCGGCATCAACGGCTTTTCAGGGCGGGGCACCCAAACGCCTACACGCCCGTCGCGGATTTCGCCTTGGACATTGAATTCTGCGAGGGCTGCAATCACCCAGCCTTCGAGTTGTTTGACGAATTTTCGCACGTCATGCCCGCGTTTACCAACGTCGAGCATCACATAGGCCACGCGCTGTCCGGGGCCGTGATAGGTGTATTCGCCGCCGCGTCGTGCGTCGTAGACCGGAAACCGGTTTGGATCGATCAGATCAGCCGATTTGGCTGACGTGCCGGATGTGTAAAGCGGGGGGTGTTCGACGAGCCAGATCGCTTCGTTCTCGGTGCCTGCTGCAATCGCGTTGGCCCGATTTTCCATGATGCGCAGGGCGTCAGGGTAGGGGGTCAGGCCCTTGGATGTGATCCAATCAACCATTGCTGCTGCGCTGAAGCAGACCCGCATCGCGCACGGCGGCCATGTAACTGCGGCTGATCGGGCGGGTTTCTTCGTTGGATAGGACGGCGACGGCGCGGTCGTTGACCCGCTGAATGTCGACCACATGATCAAGGGCGACCCAGTGAGAGCGGTGGATTTGAAGCCCTGCGGTATCGCCGACTTCTTTCATCGCATCAGACAAGCGGATCAGGGTCATGTCATGGCCGCGCGTGGTCGATACTTTGACATAGTGATCTTCGGCGCTGAGCGAAATCAGCGGGCCGCGTTTCCCGACTGCGATTCGGTCCATCAGCGGCGGCGGTGTCGTTTCATGCCTGCGTTGTACGAGATGCGTGCCCACATCGACGACGGCAGAAATCAACGTGACCACCCACCATTCCGGTAGAGTTCTGTGCGGATCGTCTGGATTAACCTCAAACACCACGCTGTTGAGACCCACCATAAAGATGGTCACACATGTCCCGATGGTCAACGTACTACAGATGATCCGCAGCCAAGCAGGCTGGTTGGCGAAAAGTTGTCGGTAGACCGAACTGATCAGGAAACCAACCGCGTAGGTCGTCGTAACAACAAACAGCCAATATATCGTCCGCGGGGCAAGTGTGAGCATTGTGATGGTGTTGAACGGACCGGATATCCCGAGAATCAGCCCGAGGCTCACAATCGCGACGATTGTGTTCCGCTCGCTATATCGGTCGCGCAATTCACGCAGCGCAAATGGGATAACCTGTTGATCCACGTTGTATGTCGTCCGTTCGCGCATCTGCTGTTGGGTCGTCAGCCCGTTGGTGACTAAATGTCATAGTTTTCACCCAATGTCTCGGGGGTCTTTTATATGACGTTTGGTCCACTTCTTTTCGCGCCGTTCGCGATCCAAGTCCACGTGGTTTGCGCAATTACTGCGATTGTCTTGGGTCCGGTGACATTGTGGCGACGGTCACGGGATATATGGCATCGCACAGCAGGTTATATTTGGGTGATTGCGATGGCGATCACAGCGATTTCGTCATTTTGGATTTCTGACGCGCCGATGATCGGCCCCTTTGGCCCCATCCATATATTGTCAGTGGTCACATTAGCAGGGCTGCTACGTGGCATTAACGCCGCGCGTGCTGGCCGCACCGCTGCACATCAACAGATCATGAAGAGCCTTTATTTCTGGGCGATGGGCGTGGCAGGCGTGTTCACTTTCTTACCTGAGCGGCGCATGAATGACGTGTTTTTTAGTGGCCATCCGCTGCTGGGGTTTATCGCTATGACAGTGCTGATCGCGGGCGGATTGTGCCTGTATTGGATCACAGAGCGGCGACGAGCAATTTAGTGGCGTTTGCCTCTTGGCATCGCGCAAACCCTCGTCTATATCCGCGCCACTACCTGACATGATTTGCGGTCGTGGCGGAATTGGTAGACGCGCAGCGTTGAGGTCGCTGTTCTGTAACAAGAGTGAGGGTTCGAGTCCCTCCGACCGCACCATATCCCCCCTTACATCGTGAGCGACTTCTATTGGATCGCAGCCAGTAGCGACCTGCTGGGCGCGCAAGTGGCGGCTAATCCGTTTTGGGTTTGCCATGCGCCGATGGACCGCCGTGTTTTGTTGCCAACCAGTCCGTCTGTGCCACCGACGTCGTAGCCGAGCCGTTCAAGCCGTTGTTGCATCAGTGTGATGTCTGCGCGGGAGAGGCGGTCGTAGGTGCCCCATGCCCCGCTAAAGTCGCCGCTGCCGTATTTCATCCGGTCGCCGACATGGCCGACGAACAGCGCGTAGGCGTCGCTTTCGTTGTAGGCTTTGAGCGCTGTGAAATTGGCAGTCACAATGAACGCAGGCCCAAGTCGTCCGGCGGGCATCAGCAAGAACCCGTTTTCGGAAATTTCGGGGCTGGGGAAGGGGTTGCCTGATACGCGGGTGATGCCCATTGCCGCCCAGTCCTGGATTTTCCGCGCTTGGTCGGGGCCTTCATAGGCGCAGGATACGTTTTGCGGGACGGTGACTTCAAAGCCCCAATCGCGGCCTGCTTGCCAGCCGTGTTTCTGTAGGTACACGCCGATTGAGGCGAGCGTGTCCTCGGGTGATCCCCAGATATCGGCCCGACCATCGCCATTTCCGTCGGCGGCGTATTGTAGGTAATTTGACGGCATGAATTGCGGCTGGCCTAATGCGCCTGCCCAACTGCTTTTCATCGCATTGCGTGTGGCGAAGCCGCGTTCGACCATTACTAAGGCCGCGATTAGTTCCGATGTGAAGTAGTCCGCGCGTGTGCTCAGAAAGCCTTTGGTGCTGAGAATTTGAAACGCATCATGTGGAATTTGGGCATTGCCAAAGCTGCTTTCGCGGCCCCAGATTGCAACGATGATCTGGGCAGGCACGCCTGTTTGTTGCTCGATGCGGCGCAATGTGTCTGCGTGGCGCGCCATCAGGCTGCGTCCGGTGTTGGCGTTGTTTGATAGTGCCCTTGCATCGAAATATGCGGCGGGGGGGCGAAATTCGGCTTGGCGTAGGTTGGTGTCGGCAGGTTTGCCTGCGTAAACCAAATCGGGCAGGTCCCATTTGGGCGTGACGCCGGATAACGCGGTCTCAAACGTCGCGCGGCTGACCCCGTTTTGTTGCGCTATCGGCCAGATTGTGGTGCCGAGCCATGTGTTAAATTGGGCCGTGATCGCGCCACGGTCCTGCGCGTGTAGTGCGAGGGGTGTCAACGCAAGGCACAGGCCCCACACGAAAAAGGTCACATATTTCACGGGTCAATCCTCTGTCGATACTGGCCTTTGCCGATGTTGGGCTCAGTCTACAGGAAACGATGCTGCAGCAAAGACGCCTTGGCGTCGGTGCGTGGATTTTTGACCAGAGACCGCTGACCACGAGTAATTTGAGCGGCATGCGAGGCCTCGTTTCGGACAAGCATTGTGATGCCAATGCGGCGGGCTTCACGAACTATTAGCTCTCGCAGGGTATATCTAGGCAACTTCGGAATGAATGGTGCCTAGGTTTATGGCGACGAACAGTGGAATGGGGGGCGATAATACGGGTGTGCGCATGTCCGCCGCAGACCAGCAATCCGCTGGTATTCCGTGTTTTACCCCCGGTGCGATGATCGCGACCCCACTGGGGGAGCGTGCGATCGAGACGTTACAGGTCGGCGATCAGGTCATGACGCGCGATCATGGGCTGCAGGATATTCGGTGGGTTGGGCAACGGGCGGTGGCAGCGCGGGGCAAACTGGCCCCGATTTTGATCCAGCCGGGGGTCGTGACAGGGCAGGACATGCCGCTGTTGGTGTCGCCACAACACCGAATGTTGTTCACGGGCTATCGGGCGGAGTTGTTGTTTGGCGAATCCGAGGTGCTGATTGCGGCGAAACATTTGTTGGATGGCCGCGATGTCATCCGCCAAGATGGGGGGCAAGTGGTTTATATCCATGTGCTTTTTGACAGCCACGAGGTGATCTACGCGAATGGTGCCGCGACCGAAAGCTTCCACCCCGGTGACGAGGGAATCGCTGGCATCGACGACGCGGCACGCGCCGAACTTTTCACGATTTTTCCGGAACTGCGGGCCGATATTTCGCGCTATGGGCAGACCGCGAGACGGTGTTTGCGCAAGCACGAAGCTGTGATGGTACGCATGTAAAAATACCCATTTAGCCTAAAGGTGATGGGTTTATAGGCGAAATGCCCAGAGATTTAGCGCAAGCTTAGAGTTTTTACCTTTCCGTAGCGTCGTTACAGAACAACGGTTGCGGAATGTTGAGACTGATCTAAGGTAATGCTTGGACGGACGAAGATTCCGCCGGCTCTGGGGAGAAAAGATTGACTGCTACAGCTAGTGATGGTGCGTTTGTTGCTTTTGAACGCGTTCAGAAAAGTTACGATGGGGAGAACCTCGTTGTTAAGGATCTGAACTTATCAATGCCAAAAGGCGAGTTCTTAACAATGCTTGGGCCATCGGGGTCGGGCAAAACGACCTGCCTGATGATGCTTGCTGGGTTTGAGACCGCGACGCACGGCGATATTTTACTTGATGGCGTTTCTATTAATAATATTCCGCCGCATAAGCGCGGCATCGGCATGGTTTTCCAAAACTACGCCTTGTTTCCGCATATGACGGTTGCTGAAAACCTGTCGTTTCCGTTGGAAGTCCGCAAAATGGGCAAGTCCGACCGTGAAGCAAAGGTGATGCGCGCGCTGGACATGGTTCAGATGGGTGACTTTGCGGGACGGCGTCCTGCACAGCTTTCGGGTGGCCAACAACAGCGGATCGCTTTGGCGCGTGCGCTGGTGTTTGAACCGGAACTTGTGTTGATGGACGAACCGCTTGGCGCGTTGGATAAACAGCTGCGGGAAACGCTTCAGTTCGAGATCACAAATCTTGCACATTCTTTGGGTATTACGACGGTTTACGTAACACACGACCAAACCGAAGCCCTGACAATGTCGGACCGCGTTGCGGTGTTTGACGACGGACGTATTCAACAACTGGCCCCGCCAGATGAATTGTACGAAAAACCGGAAAACAGTTTTGTGGCCCAATTTATTGGTGAAAACAACACGTTGGAAGGCGTTATTACCGAGATCAGAGGCAACACTTGCATTGTGAAGCTGGACAACGGTGACATCATTGATGCGGTGCCTGTGAACGTGAGTTCCGTGGGCGAACGGACTAAAGTGTCGATCCGCCCAGAGCGCGTAGAATTTAACCGCGAGCGTCTGCACGAAGATGCGCATACGCTGAAAGCCGAAGTGCTTGAGTTCATCTATATGGGTGACATTTTCCGCACGCGGCTGCGGGTGGCTGGCCGTGACGACTTTGTCGTTAAAACACGGAACGCACCAGATCAGGAGCGCCTGAAACCAGGCCAAACAATCGAGATCGGCTGGCTGGCAGAAGACTGCCGCGCCCTCGACGCCTGATAAAGTTAAGGATCGGTAGCCGCTCGGACTACCGGTCTGCGATATTAAATCCGGGTAATCTAACGGGAGAATATATAATGAAAATGACAACCAAACTTATGGCGACGTCTGCTCTGGTGTTTGCACCACTCGCGGCCGGTGCCCAAGATATGGCTGATGAGATGACAATCGTTAGCTGGGGCGGCGCGTATTCTGCGTCTCAACAAGCTGCATATCACGACCCCTATATGGAAAACACGGGCGTCACGATCATCAACGATGAATCCTCTGCCGAAGCCGTAGCCAAGCTGCGTGCGATGAACGAAGCGGGCAATGTGACGTGGGACGTTGTTGACGTTGTGGCATCCGACGCGATCCGTCTGTGCGACGAAGGTCTGGCGATGGAGATCGACGCGGACGAGCAGCTTGCTGATGGCGATGACGGCTCAAAAGCATCTGACGATTTCGGCGACTTGCTGGTATCCGACTGCTTTATCCCGCAGATCGTTTATTCCACAACAGTGGGCTACCGCACCGATCTGGTTGGCGACACACCGCCAACAGATATCTGCGCGATCTTCGACACCGAAACTTACCCGGGTATGCGGTCGCTTGAAAAGCGTCCAATCGGCAACCTAGAGTGGGCTTTGCTGTGTGACGGCGTTGCAAAAGAAGACATCTATGACGTTCTGGAAACACCCGAAGGCCAAGACCAAGCGTTCGCAAAACTCGACACTGTGAAAGACAGCGTTGTGTGGTGGACTGCTGGTGCTGACACGCCGCAGCTGCTTGCTGATGGTGAAGTGATCATGGGTTCGACTTACAACGGTCGTCTGTTCAGCTTGATTGTTGAGCAGGAGCAGCCTGTTGAAATGCTCTGGGACGCGCAGGTGTTTGACCTTGATGGTTGGATCATTCCAGCAGGTCTGTCTGAAGAGCGTGAAGCGCGTGCGTTGGACTTTATCAAGTTCGCCACAGACACACAGCGTTTGGCCGATCAGGCGAAATACATCGCTTATGGTCCAGCACGTGCGTCTTCTGCACCGCTGGTCAGCACGCACGCGACACTGGGTATCGAAATGGCGCCACATATGCCAACCGATCCTGCAAACGCGACAAACACGTTCCTGTACAACTACGAATGGTGGGCCGACTACCGTGATGATCTGGATGCAAAATTCCAGGCTTGGTTGTCACAGTAAGTGATCTTTGGGGGTGCGGCCTATCGTTGGCCGCACCCCTTTTTTACAAGACTTTGGGGGCTGAATGCCAAAAGGTTATATTATCGGTCATGTCACAGTGCATGACGCAGATGCCTATGCTGATTACGTCGCACGCAACACGCAGATTATGGCGCAGTTTGGCGGCAAACCGATTATCCGTGGTGGTCAATCCGAGACCCCGGAAGGCCCAAAGTTCACACGTCACGTGTGTTTCGAATATCCGGATTTTGCTGCGGCAAAGGCCGCTTATTACTCAGAAGAATATCAAGACGTTATGAAAATACGCATCGCAAATGCCGAGAGCATGATCGTCGTCGTAGAAGGGGCCGCATAAAATGGCTGAACAGGTTCTGGCCGCTGATGGCCGCCCTCTGAAAACATCGTTGAACCGCGCATTGCGCCGGCAGAAGTTGCGGGCGCTGATGCTCATCGCACCGCTGTTGTTATTTATCCTGCTGTCATTTGTGATGCCGATTGCAGATATGCTGTTCCGATCTGTCGAAAACCAGATCGTAGGCGAGACGCTCCCACGGACTGTGGTTGAGTTGAAAGACTGGGACGCGACCAGTGGCACGGAACCCGATGCCGCCGTGTTCGAAGCGCTGGCTCGTGATCTGTCGATTGCAGTCGAAGAAAAAAGCCACACGCGACTTGGGAGCCGTTTGAACTATGAATTGACGGGTATTTCGTCGCTGTTCCGCAAAACCGGACGTAGCGTTGACGAAGTTGGTGAAGCCGCACAAGACGCATTGGAAGCCCTCTCGCCCGCTTGGGAAGAACGGTCTGCATTTGGCGGATTGCTGGGGACTGCCCGTTGGACGGCTGATCTCGATGCATGGGACGGCGAAGGCACCGCACCTGCATTTGAAGCGCGACCAGAGATGGCCGCCGCATTGCCTGAAACAACACGTCTTTATACGTCATTTGCTAATATGGTCGGGGCCGAGGGCGACAACCCTTTGACTGAAAAACAATGGCCGATTGTGTCGCATGTTTTTGCCCAAGAAATCGTTACTGCAGAGACCCCAGACGGGTTGGATGCGTTCGGCCAAGCGGTATTTTCTGACGTCAAAGCAGCGATGGCTGCCACGACTTTGGACGATCCAAAGGCTATCTTCATTGACGTCGATGAAGACTGGGGCAGCACCGATGTCTGGCGCACGATCCAGACATATAGCCCTGCCTATACCGACGGCTATTTCCTGAACTCGATTGACCGCCTCAAAGGCGCTGACGGATCAGAAGCGCGACCTGAAAACGAGCAAGTCTATGTCACGTTGTTTATCCGCACGATGATCATGTCGTTCACGATTACGGTCAGCTGTATTGTGCTGGGCTATCCGATTGCGTGGTTGCTGGCGAACTTGCCTGCGCGCAAGGCGAACTTGTTGATGATCCTTGTTCTGCTGCCATTCTGGACATCTTTGCTGGTGCGGACATCGGCTTGGAAAGTGCTGTTGCAACAGCAAGGCGTGATCAACGATATCCTTGTTTGGATCGGCCTTGTGGCGGATGACAATCGATTACAACTGATTAACAACCAAACCGGTACGATCATCGCGATGACGCATATCCTGTTGCCGTTTATGATTCTGCCACTGTATTCGGTGATGAAAACCATCCCGCCGACCTATCTGCGGGCAGCGAAATCGCTGGGTGCGACCAACTGGACCGCGTTCTGGCGCGTGTATTTCCCGCAGTCTATTCCGGGCATTGGTGCGGGTTCGATCCTCGCGTTCATCCTGTCGATTGGTTACTACATCACGCCGGAAATCGTGGGCGGGACCAAGGGTGTCTTTATCTCGAACCGGATCGCTTATCACATCTCGACATCGCTGAACTGGGGCCTTGCGGCTGCACTTGGGGCGATCCTGCTCGCGATTGTGATGCTGTTCTACTACGCCTACGACAAAATCGTCGGCATCGATAACGTGAAATTGGGGGGCTAAAGCCATGTCAGGATTGCCAACATACGCGAGCCCCGGACAACGGGTTTGGTACTATTCATTTCGAGTGATCTGCGGGCTGATTTTCTTCTTCCTGATCGCACCGATCTTGGTCATCATTCCGTTGTCGTTCAACGCAGAGAACTTTTTCACGTTTACACCAGAGATGCTGGCGCTTGATCCCGCTGGGTTTTCGACCAAACACTACGAGGATTTCTTTTCGAATTCTGACTGGCAGTTAGCCTTGCGGAATTCGCTAAAGATCGCACCGGTGGCTACGATTATTTCGGTGTCCTTGGGCACATTGGCCGCAATTGGTTTGTCACAAAGCCACGTGCCATTCCGTCGCGCGATCATGGCGATCTTGATTTCGCCGATGATTGTGCCGTTGATTATTTCGGCGACTGGCATGTACTTTTTCTACTCAAATCCATACATCCCGATCCCGTTCTACGGCAAAGTTGAACTGCCTTTCACGCTGACAGGGACGTATATTGGTGTGGTCTTGGCGCATGCCGCTTTGGGCATTCCGTTTGTGATCATCACGGTTACGGCGACGCTGGTCGGCTTTGACAATTCCTTGACGCGGGCAGCCGCGAATATGGGGGCAGGGCCGGTGACAACGTTCTTCCGGATACAAATGCCGCTGATTTTGCCAGGCGTTGTGTCGGGTGGTCTGTTCGCATTCATCACGTCGTTTGACGAAGTTGTAGTGGTGTTGTTTGTCGGCTCAGCTGGCCAGAAAACCTTGCCATGGCAAATGTTTACGGGTCTGCGTGAGCAAATCAGCCCGACAATCTTGGCAGTCGCGACCATTCTGATCGGGATTTCAATCCTGCTATTGGTTGTGTTGGAGGTGCTGCGCCGCAGGTCCGAACGGTTGCGGGGTATGTCGCCAAGCTAAGATGTCGCCGGACTGAAATGATTGCATGACTTGTCGCCAAAGCGTTTGTTCAGAACGCTTTGGCGATTTTCTTTTGGGTTACGAATTTTTGTTTAAGCTCACGGCAGAATGGCAAGCCATACCCAGATGGTCACGATGCATAAAACGGTACTGAACAGCACCGCAGACGCCGCGACCCGCTTTGCTTTGCCGTACATATTCGCAAAGACGTAGGCATTGATCCCCGGCGCCACGGCGGACGTCAAGATCGCAGACCGGAACGCATCGGTGCTGAGGTCAGTCCATTTTCCCATGATCCAAACGATGCTCGGGTGCAAAATCAACGAGATCGCGACGACGAACATGATCGTCTTGAGATCACCCTCGGGGCGGTAGTGATACAGCACGCCACCTAAGCCGAACAGCGCGGCAGGCACGGCAGTTCGCGCGATCATGTCAATCGCGTCGGTCAAGACATTGGGCAATGTCGTGCCGCTGAGGTTAACCACAAACCCTAGCGTAACCCCGACGACGAGCGCATTGCTGAACATGGCCTTTAGGACTTTGCCGGGCAGGGACGCGAGGGATGCACCTTTGTTCCGGGCAATTTCCATTGCTGTGATCCCGATCAGGTAACAGCTCGGCGAATGGAACGCGATGATGGTGTAATTCGCTTCGAGTGCGCCGACCCCGTAGGCTCTTTCTGTGATCGGCAGGCCGAGCATCAAAGAGTTGGAAAACAGCCCGACAAATCCGATTGCGACGCTGTCTTCCCAGTTGCGTTTGAAAATGTAGCGTGCGCCAAGCAGCCCCACGGCAAAGCCCGCGATCGCACCAAAATAGAAGCTGCCCAGCAGTGCAACGTCGAAGTTCTGTTCGAGATCGAGCCGTGAAATGGCGCTGAACAGCAGGCAGGGAATGGCGAAGTTCTGCGTAAAACGCATCACGCCGTCGACGTTCTGGTCGCTAAAGACGTTTCGCCAAACGGCAATGTAACCAAAGGCGAGAACGAGGAATACAGGAAGGATGACGTTAATAAGTGCGCCCATGGCAGTGGCTTTCGATGTGTCGGAGCCTCCGGCGGGGATTTAGAAAAAGCCAAAGAAGCGGACGGTTGTGCCTTAAGTGATCGGCAACGTCAGTGTCAGGCCGTCGTAGGCCGGTTGGATATGCTCGGGTGTTTCAGCGGCCAAACTCGCGTAGTCTAGATCGTTGTGCATGTTGGTTAGCACGGCTTTGGTTGGTTTGATTGTGTCGATCCAGCCCAGTGTTTTGTCAAGGTGGGAATGGGTCGGATGCGGATCGCGGCGCAGCGCGTCGATGATCCACAGGTCGAGGTTTTGCAGGTGCTGCCAACTGTCGTCGGGGAAATCGGCGACATCAGGCACGTAAGCTGCATTGCCGATACGGAAGCCATAAGTGACCATCGCACCGTGCTGGACAGGGATTGGAGTGAACGAGATCGGCCCGCCATCGCCTGTGATTTCAAAGGGTTGCGTGACAACGTTCAAGTCACTGATCGGTGGGTAAGACGACCCTTCGGGCTGCACAAAGACGTAGCTGAACCGCTCCATAATCGCGTCGCGGGTGTCGGGGTCAGTGTAGACTTGCAGGCGTTGACGCATGTTGTAGACGACCATCCGCAGGTCGTCGATGCCGTGCAGATGGTCCGCGTGCGCGTGAGTGTAGACGACGGCGTCAAAGCTGCCGACGCCCGCATCCAGCAGTTGCTGGCGCATGTCGGGCGTGGTGTCGATCAAGACGCGGGTGGTGCCGTTTGGCCCCTCGCGTGTCACCAAGAGCGAACACCGCAGCCGCCTGTTCTTGGGATTGGTCGGGTCGCAATTGCCCCAATCACCACCCGCCGTATCGGCCAGACGCGGCACGCCACCGGACGACCCGCAGCCTAAGATACGAAAGGTGAGTGTGTCGCTCATGCGCGCGCCTTGGTGAACAAGCGGTCGAAATTGGCGGTGGTGGCTTTGGCAAAATCATCCAGCGAGATGCCAAAGACCTCGGCTCCTTTTGCGGCGGTCAGAGCTGTATAAGCGGGTTCATTGCGGCGGCCACGGTGCGGCGGTGGCGCGAGATACGGGCTGTCGGTTTCGACGAGAATCCGGTCCAAAGGGGCGGCGGCGAAAATGTCGCGCACCTCTTGGCTTTTGGGGAAGGTCGCGATGCCGGACATCGACAGGTAGAACCCCAGATCCAGCGCCGCACGGCCCAGTTCCGGCGAGCTGGAAAAGCAATGCATCACACAATCATACGCACCTTTGGCGTGTTCTTCGGCCAAGATCCGCGCTATGTCGTCGTCGGCCCCGCGCGCGTGGATGATCAGCGGCAGACCCGTTTCGCGGGCAGCTGTGATGTGGATGCGCAGACTTTCCTTTTGGATATCAGCGCTTTCCGAGGTGTAATGATAGTCGAGACCCGTTTCGCCGATCCCGACCATTTTGGGGTGCTGCGCGATTTTGACCAACTCGTCCACGGTCGCCAGCGGTTCTTCGGCGGCGGACATCGGGTGGGTGCCACAGGCGTAGAAAACCGGATCGTGGGCTTCGGCGATGGCCCGCACTTGTGGTTCATTGCGCAGACGTGTGCAGATCGACACCATCCGCGTCACACCTGCGTCTAGTGCGCGTTGGATCACAGCGGGGCGTTCTTCGTCGAAGTCCGGAAAATCGAGGTGGCAATGGCTGTCGACGAGGATGGGAAGGGTCATGTTCTGCCTTTAGCGGGCTGCAACGGCCCGTGCTGTCTCTTCTATCTTAAACACGATATCTAGGACCAAGGCGGCAGGGTCAAGGTTCACCGCCCGTCCATGTCTGATCCGCGCGGAAAGGTCCTGCTGTAATTGTGCCCAAGCGCGTGCGGCGCGGTCATCGGGCGACAGTCGCGCAAGCAGTTCAGCCTCGCCGGGGGCACCTTGTGTGGTTGGTGCGCCGAGTAGTCCGGCACGGGCGGCGCGGGCTAAAAAGTGGTCAATCAGATCAAGCGTCAGTCCGTAGCGGATCACATTGGCAACCCCTGCGCAGGAATTGGCGAGTGACAGCACCATCGGGCGGTCTGCGTTGGGTAATTTGGACAGGGTTTTGACGATTTCGGCGTAGCGCGGCAATCCGTCGTGGTTCAGCATCGCAATCGCGTCGCCAGCCGATCCGCCAGCCAGCACGGTTAATGCCTCTGATGCGCCGTTGGGGTGGCCGGCTTGGGTTAACGCGTGGCCCAAGTCGTCTGGTCCCAAAGGCGGGCAGCGTAATTCGCGGCAGCGTGACCGGATCGTCGGCAGCAGGCGCGAGGGTTGGTGCGCGATCAGCAAGATTGTGGTGTCGGCTGGTGGTTCTTCCAGCTCTTTCAGGATCGCGTTCGCGGCGTTGCGGTTTAACTCGTCCGCCGCATCCACGATCACCACACGCCTGCCGCCATCGGTGGAGGACATGTGAAAGAACCCTTTGACGCCGCGCACGGCATCCACGGTGATCTCTGATTTCAGCTTTTTGGTTTTGTCGTCGTATGGGCGGCGCACGATGAACAGACGCGGATGCGCGCCCGATTGCACAAGCCGCGCGTCGGGATGTTCAGGGTCGACCTGCAAAGAGGTTGGCGGGGGCGGCGCGCCGAACAGTCCGTCGTCGTCCTGTGGGTCTTGGGACAACAGAAACGTCGCGATTTTCCAAGCAAGCGTGGATTTACCAACACCGCGTGGGCCAGTGATCAACCAGCCGGAATGCAGACGCCCCGCGTTATAGGCTTCGAGAAACGACGCCTCAGCACCGGATTGGCCAAACAGCGTTTCAGTTTCGCGGGGATGCGGCGCACCAGTGATCCGGTCGGGTTCGGGGATGTCGTCGCTCATGTGCGCGCGGCGTATTGTGTGGCGATATCTGCGGCAATCGCGTCGGCATGGCGGTTGCCATCGATCAGCACACAGCGGTCGGGAAATGATTTGGCAAGCGACAGAAAGCCGTGGCGCAAGGTTTCTTGAAACGGCAGGCCAAAATCCTCGAAACGGTCCTCGCCGGAATTACGGGCAAGGCCGCGTTTCAGCGCGATTTCGGGGTCCATGTCGATAATGAACGTCAGGTCCGGTTCGCGGCCAATCATCAGAGCGTGGAGCTGGTCGACCTTGCTGCGCAGGTCGCCACGGGTCGCACCCTGATAGACACGGGTGCTATCGGCGAAACGGTCTGAAATGACGGTGGTGCCAGCCTTGAGCGCGGGTTCAATCGTCTTTTCCAGATGGTCACGACGCGAGGCGGTGAACAGCAAGATTTCGGTTTCTGCAGACCAGCGGTCAGGCTCGCCTGTTAAGACAAGGCTGCGAATTTCCTCGGCCCCCGGTGATCCGCCGGGTTCGCGGGTCAGGATCACGTCTTGGCCCGTGGCCGCGATTGACGCTTTAAGGGTCCGAGATTGAGTCGATTTACCAGAGCCGTCAATGCCCTCGAAGGTGATGAAACGGCCTGTGGTCATCAATTAGGACTCGGTCGCTTGGGCTGGGATTTCGGCGGCGGGGGCTTCTGCAATGGGGCCGAACTTTTCCCACAACACGTCAGCCGCAACACGCAAACGGGTTTTGAAACCGCCACGCAACACGGCACTTTCCGCGACCAAAGGCACGCGGTGCGCAGGTAGCCCATCAAGCGAAATCACCAATTCGCCCAGCTCTTGACCTGCAACGATTGGGGCCTCGAAGGGGCCTGTGTAGATAACTTCGGCATCCAAACCGTCTTGGTTCAGGACGGGCACAAGCAAAGAGATGTCGTCGGCGACAGTCAGGCCCACGGACGCTTTTTCCCCCATCCACACATCGGCTTCTGCAATGCGTGTGCCGCCTTGCGCGACTTCTTTTTGGGCGAACTGGCGGAAGGCCCAGTTGACGATTTTCTCGGCTTCTTCTGCGCGGGCTTGGGTGGTCTCAAGACCCGTGATCACGAAAATGATCCGGCGGTCGCCTTGCTTTGCTGAACCGACAAGGCCGTAGCCTGCCTCTTGGGTGTGGCCGGTTTTCAAGCCGTCAGCCCCGATGCCAAGGCTCAGGATCGGGTTGCGGTTACGCGAATTGGACGGGACACGGTTATCGAATGCGAATTCGGTTTCCGAGAAAAGCGGGTAGTAGGTCGGGTAGTCGGTGATCAATCGGTTCGCCAAAAGGCCCAGATCGCGCATCGACATGCGGTGTCCGGCAGCAGGCCAGCCGTTGGAATTGGCGAAGGTCGAATTAGTCATGCCCATGCGACGACCGCGTTCGGTCATCTGCCGCGCAAAGCCTGCTTCGGTGCCGTCCAGTGACAGGGCTTCTGCCAGCACGGCACTTGCGTCATTGCCCGATAGCACGATCACGCCGCGCAACAGATCTTCGACGCTGACGCGGTCGGTCGTATCTAGGAACATCGACGAGCCACCGTAAGCTGCGGCGTGAGTAGACACAGGCAGTTCTTCGTCGATGCGCAGAATGCCGTCGGCCACGGCTTCGAATGCCATGTAGATGGTCATCAGCTTGGACATGGACGCGGGCGGCAGTGGCTCGTCCGCGTTTTTGTCCAGCAAAACGGTGCCAGTGGTCTGGTCAATCACATAGGCGGCCGAGGCGCGTGTATCGAAGGTTTGCGCGCTCGCCGACATGCCCCACGTCAGGCTGACGATGATGGCAAGACCGGTGCGAATGAACGGGATAGTCATCGGTGACAGCTCCGAATTGAGGGGGTTAGTTGCTTACGAAATAGGCGTCAGTAAAGCCGAGCGCCTTGACTTTGTCCAAGATCGCAGACCGGTCGGCGGATGTCGGGGCAGGGCCCACAATCACGCGCCAGAATGGTTTGCCTTGGCTGTTCTGGGCCAATACGGAGGCGGACATGCCGTCGTTACGCAAAGATGCGGCGGTGTCATTCGCATTGGATTCAACGCTAAAGATACCGATCTGGACGAAAGGTTTGTCGAGTGTTGATGTCGCTTGTGGCGCGGCAGCAGCAGCCACGGGTGCTACAGCGATTGGCGTCGCAACAGGGGCTGCAGCTGCGGTTTCTGCGGCGGTCACAGCAACGGCTGCACCTGCAATCGGATCATCATCCAGCGATGTCGCAGCGATATCAACAGGGGCGTCGAAATCGGTTGTTGCGGGCGGCGCTATTTCGACAGCTTCGCGGCGTAGGGCCACTACATTCAACATCGCAGGCGACCCGGCGAGCATGCTCAACTCCTGAGCCGCATCAGATGACACCTGAAGCTCTGGACCCGGATTGTCGCGTTCACGGCGGAATAATGCACCGATCACAAACTTGCCGTTGGACTCGTTGCGGATGATCACACGCTCTGGATCGGTCACATCAGGATGTGCGACCCAAACGCCACCAAGCGACGGACGACCGTCCCACAGACCGCTTTCCGTTTTCTGGAAAATCTCTGGCGCTTCGATATCGCGTTCTTCGGTGGTGCCACCAAGAAGGGGCAGGGCCGCTTCGGTGCCGCCAGTCGCGGTGTCAGCTTCGCCAAAGCCCTCGCAAGCGGCCACTGTAAACAACAATGTCGCGACAAGACTGCTTTTCAGCCAAGTTTTTGAGATTAATACAGTTTTCATTGTGGATCGCCCCAAATTTGCCCAGTGATCGCGGTTTTTCCGCGACCTAATTTTGTTATCGCACGGGCCATACGACTGACCACCAGCACCATATAAAGCGAACAATAGCGACATGGCGCTGATTTTGGAAGTCTTGAGACAAAATGATGCGCGGATTTCCACAGAGCTGTTTTTCGTGTCGAAGGGTCTTTACCTTGCGAATTAATCGCCCTAAGAAGCCCACCAGCGGAGGCTTGGCAGAGTGGTCGAATGCACCGGTCTTGAAAACCGACGAGGGTGAAAGTCCTCCCAGGGTTCGAATCCCTGAGCCTCCGCCATCATCAATTTTAATGAGACCTTGAAAACTCATATTTTACGCGTTCTTACCCTATTAAAGGGTGTTTCGCGTACGGTATTTGGTAATCGAAGACCCCGAAATTGCCACACCGCAGGTCCTTTGCGGGGTGCGTTATGTCTGTAATCAAACGAGGAAATCAATGGAGCCTGCGCCGCCGTGTTCCTGTTGAATTTCCGCAGGTAGAATCCCGTTTGAAGATCTGGATCAATCTGAAGACGGATTCTAAGCGATTGGCTGTTTAGAAAACACCAGCTGTGTGGGCGGAACAGGTTGCGGCTTGGAAGGCGCGTTTGTCTGGGAATGATCCGGATGCGATTAAACATTTCGAGGCAGTCCAAGATCTAGCTGCTTTAAAAGGCGTCCGATACATGCCGTTGGACAAGGTCGAGCCGCCTCCGATCGACAGTCTACAGGATCGTATTGAAAGGATTGCTAACCGCGATTAAAAACCGGACACGGTGCAGGCCGCTGCCGTAATGGGGACGAAACAACCTCATGCACCGACAGTCACCCGAGCGCTGGATACATACTGGAACTTGGCGAAATACCGGACTTTTGGCAAAGGCGAGGATCAGAAACGGCGCTGGGAAAACCCATGTAAGAAAGCTCTCAGGAACTTTGTGAGTGTTGTCGGTGATAAGCCGCTAAGTGAGATCGTCCGCTGACGACATGTTGGACTTTTGTGGCTATTGGCAAGAACGTATTGAGATTGATGGGCTGACTGCCGATACCGCCAACAAGGATTTGATCCATCTCGGCGAAGTCTTGAAAACCGTCAAAAAGATGAAACGGCTGGGGCTGACTTTACGACTTGAAGGCTTAGCCTACAAAGCAGGTGAGAAATCCGAGCGCCCACCGTTTAGCGATGGCTGGATCCAGACCAAGCTATTGGATCCTGATGCTTTGATGACGCTGAACCCCGAGGCTAGGGCGATCTTCATTGGGATGATTAATTCGGGCTATCGCCCGTCAGAAACGACCTGTGCTGGTTCCAATCAATTCTGTCCGGAGGCCGACATCCCCCATATGATCATCAAGCCGCGCGAAGGACGGGCAATCAAGAACAAGAATTCAAAGCGTGTGATCCCGCTGGTCGGCGTCAGCCTTGGGGCCGTGTGGATATTTCCGCATGGCTTTCCAACCTATCGGGAAAACGATGCGACGCTGTCGGCGACGGTGAACAAATATTTGCGGGCGAATGGCCTGATGGAAAATGAGAAACATGTGATGTATTCGCTGCGCCACAGTTTTGAGGATCGTCTGTTGCGAGCTGGTGTAGATGATCGTGTGCGCCGGGAATTGATGGGTCACAGCTTGAACCGAGAAAGATATGGTCAGGGTCGAGCGCTTAAGTTTAAAGCCGAGATGCTTCAACATGTCGCATTCTAGGCTTGGCTGTCAGGTATTTGCGGGCGCATTCGATTGTGTCGTTCTGAGTCTGGATGTCTGCCAGTTCATGCTCCAGTCTCTTGAAAACCGGAATGAATGTCGGGTCCTCAATCCCCAGCTGTGCCACGATACCCAGAGCTGGCCGCAAACGCGCTTCCAATGCTCTTGCCGCTGGCGTCGCCGAAGGGCGGCCAATCGGCTGAGGGATATGAAGCGAGGTGTCGAGCAAGCAATAGATCTCCGGTCCCGCAAACGCGATTGTTTGAATAGTGTGTCGATATGAGCCACGGGAGGTGCGGCGTACGTTGTTAATAGCACATGCAGGCCGCGTCGATCTCGGGCAATCTTGGTCTCAAACATCGATAACTGTGGAAAACTAAAAGATGAAAGCGAGCGTAATGGTTCCAAGGTATCCTTGGTTCAGGGTTTCCAAAGGGAGCAACGCGTCCCCTTGGTGGGGCTTTGAAAGGGGCAATGCCTTTTCACCGGAATGGGAAAACAAAGTTATCCCGAGTAGGTTATGTGATCAGGTCGTCTTCCATTAAGTATATGACAAACATAATTTATTTAGGATTGGTTTTGAACTTTCATAAAGGGCGCGGATGCTTGTCCCATGACAGATACAAAACCCAAGACCCGCCCAGACGCCGCAGCCTCCAAACTCAATGCGGTCTCCGTCCGCATTGAGTCCAAGCCGATGTCGAAGGCGAAGTTTCAACGCAGGCATGATTTCAGGATCGGGGCGCAGCTTGCCTATGTGGATGGGGATCGTAGCCACCTGAACCGGAACCTTATGGAGCTGCGCCCATTACCGGACATCCAGCGAGAGAATGAGGTGTTGCGGATAAAAGCGGGCTGGACCCGCGAGATGAAATCCAACGCAGCAGTGGTTAGCGCGGGGATCACCACATTCGGTCACGCCGCGCAGGATGTGTTCAATCAATTGCCGGACGAAGTTCAAGATCGCGCATTCAAGGAACTGGCACACGAGGTCGCAGCCCTGCTAAAAACAGAGCTGGAAGCGCTCGTCGTGCATCTCCATGAAACTTCAACGTACGCCCACTTTACGATGAGGGCTTACAACGACGACGGACAACAGATAAGATTACGGAACTGAGCCTCTCTCAATCCGCAAACACCCAGTTTGGACATGCGTCAAATTCAGCCAACCTATAGCTTCAAGCGAACGCCCTCCTGCACCGATAGGCTTGGTTTAGGACTTGCCTAATCAATGCTGTAAGATTTCATAATTTCCAGTCGCAGACCGCGCGCCTAGAAAACCAGTAGTGCTCGGCTGCTGGGCCGAATCCTATTTCGATGAAAGAGGGGATCGCTGAAATGCCTTAGGAAGAGACTGATACGCTTGTTGTTTGGGCCGGTCAGGCGGGCATTGCCCTCAGTGAACATTTAGCCAATGCAGACATTCCGCATATCATTCTCGAGAAAAACCTCATTGCCGAAACTTGGCGCACGGGGCCTTGGGATGCGTTGGTGGCAAACGGGCCCGCGTGGCATGATCGCTTTGCTGGTTTGGAAAACAAGAATGCCGATCCCGATTCATTTGTGCCGAAAGACCAGATGGCGCAATATCTTGTGGACTACGCAGATTTGGTAAAAGCGCCGATCCGCGAAGGTGTCGAAGTGCTTGAGGCGACGCGGTTGTCGGGCAAGGGCGGCTTTCTGGTTGAAACCACGCAAGGCGAGATCGAGGCGACGCGCATCGTCGCCGCCACCCGCGCGTTCCAGCATCCCGTTATTCCGCCGATTGTGCCGGAAACTGCGAAGGTCAACCAGATCCACTCGTTTCACTACAAGAACCCTAGTCAGCTGCCGGATGGCGCTGTCATGGTTGTCGACGCTGGTTCGACCGGCACTCAGATCGCGGATGAATTGAACCTCGCAGGCCGCAAGGTGTTTTTGTCAGTCGCTCCGCGCGGCCGTTCTCCGCGTTGCTATCGTGGGCGTGATAACGTCTGGTGGCTGGGGGGTTGCCTGGATTGGCCTGTCTCGCCGCTATCCCCGCTTTACGCGATCCATTGTGCGTTGACCCGTACGCCGTGGGATACCGATGCGCCGGACCAAAGTATCACGCTAGATGAATGCCTTGTGGCCTATACGAGCGGGGGTGCCTATGCCGACTTTACCGAGAACCACCGCGGCGCATTGGACGTCGGGTTTGCCGCCGATCTGGTTCTGATCGACGGTGACTTGGATGGCCTCGCCACCGATAGCGCTGCTGCGACAATCGCGCTGACCCTGTGTGATGGGCGCATTACCCATAGCGATATCAATGGGAATCTTTGATGACATTTTCATCGGCGCGGGATCGGCATGTTGTGCTTTGGCTGCGAAATCAACGCCTTTTCCGGTTAAATGACCGTAGGATTGGGAACAAATTATCACGGTGCTTGGCACGCATGTCGCCAACATCAAGCTCCGAAAGCTTTCAGCTCAGCACCTCTTAAATGAAGGGCCGATTGAATGTGACCACGAACGTCGTTCCCACACCTAATTCGCTTTCGTAGTCGATTGTCGCGTTGTGCTGCTTCAGGATGTTCTGACAGATATACATTCCCAAACCAGTCCCGCGCTGTGCTGCGCGGCTGTCAGAGCTATCCACCTGCGAAAATAGGCCAAAAACCTTTTCCTTCGAGCCTTCAGGAATGCCGGCCCCGTTATCTTTGACGGATATTTGAGGCTGGTTATCAACATCCCGCAGGCTGATTTCGACGTTTCCACCAGTTTTCGAAAATTTGAAAGCGTTTGACAGGATATTCGCGATAACGCGATCCAGCAGATGTTTGTCGCCACGCACATAGCAGGGCTGTCCCGCACCCGAAACGGTCAGCGTCACATCTAAATCTGCGCCGTAGTTCTGGTATGCTTCAGCGGATGTTTCGATCAGCTCGTTTAGATCAACAGGGACCAGCTTCACTTCGCGATTGCTGAACTCGTTCCGCTGCAGGTTAAGAATATCATTCACCAACGACAAAAGGCGTCCGCTGTTTTGCGTGGCGATGCTGATTAAGCGCTGTGTCCGTTGCGGCTCGTCCGTCCGGAAGCGTTCATTCATCAAGCCGAGCGCGCCCATGATCGACGTCAACGGCGTGCGCAACTCGTGACTGACCACCGAGAGAAACTCGTTTTTGACATTCTCTGCCTCGACCAGTTTTTCCAACGAATGCTGAAGCGAAGCCGTCAATTCGGCCAGCTTGGCGTTCTTGACAGTCACTTCGTTCGAGTAGTCTGCGAGTTCTAGGTTGTCACGATGCGCGATCAAAAGGGCGCTGATGGCCTTTCCGATCTTCGCCAAGAACGCCTTTTCTTGCGCCGTGTAGATTCTGGTTTTGGTATCAAAAACACACAGCGTCCCGAGACGCATTTCAGGCGCTGGCTCTAATACCGTCCCGAGGTATGACCGAATGTTTGGATCACCGACCACAAAGGGATTTTCCGAAAATCTGGGGTCCAGCTGCGTGTCTGCGACCTCGAATTGTTCGCTATCCATGATGGCATGCGTGCAAAACGACGCGTCCCTGCTGGTTGTGCCCAAGCCCTCTGCGCCGATGTTGGCTAGAATTTCCTGCTGATCCTCATCAATCAACGTGACCAGAGCAATCGGTGCGCCAACCAAGCGCGAGGCGACGTCGCATAACCCTTGAATCTCATCAAACGGCAGCGAAGCATCGAGCCTCATGTCGTTCAGAAATGACAGTCTTTCAGCTTCATTCGTCGGGATTGGTATCGTCATTTGTCAACGCCTCGCATTCTTGGCTGAAACAGCAGTGTTCACGCGCTGGTTGATCTGATGAACGGGGCAGGTGCAAGCGAAGATTGGGAAAATCCGCGACCCGCGCTGCGGTTCTTTCGCGATTGCCCTTACAATTTGCTCGTGTCGTAAAGCGCGACGTATGCTCGTGCCACTCTAAACGATCTCGTGAATTGACATGATTTCAGATGTTGGATAGCGCGACGGTATGGCGCGACATGGATCACATAAAGGCACGACGCTGCTGGGCGTTTTGTTTCGGCGATTTACCTTCGCCGTGACACTGATGCTCGTGCTGTCCTTGTCTTTGGTGCAGACGATCATGCAGATGGAAAACGGCCCCTCGCAGATGACGGCGCAAGCCATGCCGCACGCTGAACACCCCCCCGAGGCACACACATCCGACAGTGACACGGGTTCGCATGAGATGTCGCAGGCTTGTTTTATGGTCTGTACGACATGGACCGAAGCTGACACCGCGATCACGCTTGTGCGCGGCGGATACAGTTCGCAAATCCAGTTCTGGAATGTCGATACCAGAGCGTTGTTCCGCCCTGAAATGCCAGAGCGTCCACCGCGTATCATCTGACACTTTTTCGCAGGTGCCAAGGTTTGGCATCAATCAGATAAAGTGCGCCATTGGCGCCAGATGGATTTATAAAATGACACATACGTTTTCACGACGTGGTTTTCTTGCGGCCTCCGCTGCATTGACCGCGACAACGACACTTCCGCGCATGGCTTTCGGGCAGACTTCGCCGATGGCGCTGACCGCTGGCACGCGGGCGCTTGATATCGACGGGCGCGCGGCTACCGTGTTTGGTCTGACAAATGGGGCAGGGGCGCAGGGCATCATTTTGGACCCCGGTCAGCGGTTTCAGGTCGACCTTACCAACACGCTAGCCGAAGACACCATCGTTCACTGGCATGGCCAACTGCCGCCAAACCGGCAGGACGGTGTGCCGAACGAGCCAATGTCGCTGCTGAAATCCGGTGAAACGCGCAGCTACGATTACGCGCCCACAACAGGCACGCATTGGATGCACAGCCACGTGCCAGTTCAGGAAATGAACCTGCTGGCCGCACCTTTGATCGTGCGCAGTGACGCCGATGTGGTGGCCGACCGTCAGGACGTCGTCATGTTCTTGCATGACTTTTCGTTCAAATCGCCAGCCGAGGTCTTGGAAGAGATCACAAGCGGCGGGGCGACCCACGATATGGGCGAGATGGACGCGCCTGCGGCCCAGCCTGATGCGATGACAGGCATGGACCATTCTGGAATGACCATGGGCGGGAACACCGCGATGGGCAACATGGATATGTCCGGTGGTGCGATGGCTGGCATGGATCACTCCACGATGAACATGGATGGTGATACCGCGATGGGCGACATGGAGATGGATCTAAACGATTTCAACTTCGACGCTTATCTGGCCAATGATCGCACGCTGAACGATCCCGATGTTATCCGCGTTGATCGCGGCGGGCGTGTCCGGTTGCGTGTGATTAACGCGGCGTCTGCGACGACATTTTGGATTGATACAAACGGCGTTGAGGCGCGGCTTGTGGCCGTTGACGGGCATGATATCGCACCAATGACTGGTACTCGTTTCGGAATGGCGATGGCGCAACGTCTTGATATCGAACTTGATATCACGGGCGAGGGCGCATTCCCAATCTTTGCACTACGCGAAGGGGAACGCGAACGCACAGGCATCATCCTCGCGACCCCGCAGGCCGCAATCCCAAAGATCAGCGGCATGGCAGATACCGCGTCACCTGCCTTTGATATCAACGTGGAACAGGAATTGATGCTGCGCGCGACAAGTACAAATGCGCTGGCTGACCGTCCGGTAGATCGCAGCCATATGATTATGTTGAACGGTAGCATGGACCCGTACCTTTGGACCATTAATGGCCAAACGTGGGGCGATCACTCGCCTATTTCGGTGGTCAGCGGCGAGCGGGTTGCGTTGACGTTCCATAATATGTCGATGATGGGCCACCCGATGCACCTTCACGGGCATGTCTTTCAGGTGGTGAACATCAATGGACAGGCCATTCGGGGTGCCATGCGTGACACCGTTTACGTGCCGCCAATGGCGCAGGTGACGGTTGCACTCGATGCAGGCGAGGCTGCGCGCTGGATGCTGCACTGCCATCACATGCCGCATCTGTCGACGGGCATGATGACCGAACTCGCCGTCAATGCGGTATAACCCAACAGGGAAACGGTCCCGAGGGCGTGAGTGCGCTCTCGGGGCCTGTTCCGCGTCAGGCTATGTGCGCCGTCAGTATCGGCGTTTCACTGCTAATGATGTGCAGAAACCTTGGTGATCGCGGTCCGATTGTGGTAACGAGATGCTAACAAATGCGGGCTAAAAGTTCGGAATAATTCGTCGGCAGTAACCGACCAACAGGAAACAAACATGACTTTGGAACGCCCCATCATCGTCTTGAATAGGCTGTTCGCATTGCTGGCGACGGTGTTTGTATTGCTGTCGGCACCGATCAACGAAGGCACCTTTGATCCCGCGCACAGCCATGAGAGCAGTGTTATTGACCAAGCTGTCACAAAGTCCGCGCCGCATGCCGCGTCGTGCCATGGTGCCACCTTTTGCAACCTGATCTTCAGCCAATTTGAAGGCGCGGGTTTGAACCAACTGGCCATCAAAGATGCGTCGAAATTCCCAATCGAAGCCGTCGTGCGTGCCAATCGCACGGACGAGTTCGACACACCTCCGCCGCGAACAGTGTTTTTGTGATCTGACATCTTGTCTTAAACAAAATAACTGACGGAAAAATCATGAATAAGAAGAGCTTAGTTGGCGGCATTGCGATGTCCGCTATTGGGGTTGCCGTGTTGGCGCATAACGGTGCGACAGGGGTGACGCTGGAACGTATGAACGGCATGGTCGCGCTGCGCGGCGTGATGCGGCAGATGGCCCCTATGATGCAGGGGCAAACGGCCTATGACGTGCGGGCCGTTCAAGTGGCAGGAGCCACGATCATAGCGCATGCGGGCACGAATATGACCAAACTGTTCCCGCAAGAACAGATCGCTGCGGCCTCTTATGCCAAACCCGAAATCTGGGAAAGCTGGGAAGAATTTTCGGCGTTATCAGAACAACTGAAGGCTTACGGGCTTGGGTTAAGTTTGGCTGCGCCGAACGGGTTATCGCGTCCTGCGCCAACTCCCGCAGCGGTCGATCCGTCCGATCCGGTTGACCATGCAAGCATGCAAGTGAGCGACGACGTGGCGGACGGTTCGGGCACTGACGTCCTACCGTTCTCGGTTGCCGAATTGATGGGGGTGGCACCACCCAAGAACCGCAATGCGCCAGCCCCGACACAGGCGTCATCCAGCGCCAATGCACAAACAGGTGGGTTCGATTTTACGCAGATGGCCGCCCCGCAAGCGTTTGAAATGATTAGCAGTACATGTGCGTCATGCCATTCAGCCTTTCGGAATGGCAACTGATATGAGAGGTTTATTTCGGTTCGGAATTATCGCCGCCATATCGGGTGGCGCGTTCATCGGCGCCGTTGCCTCGTGGCCTATCGGAAACGAGGAAACGCTTGGGATGCTGCAAGGCGATCCATATCGCGGCGCTTATCTTGCGCGGTCGGGCGGCTGCATCGCGTGCCACACAAATGCCGATGCGGGAGCGCCCGCGCTCGCGGGTGGCGCACCGCTCGATACGCCGTTTGGCACGTTTGTCCCGCCCAACATTACCGCAGACCCTATCGGTGGTATCGGCGGCTGGACGATGGATCAGTTCGCGGTGGCCTTGCGACAAGGTGTCAGCCCAGACGGGACGGCATATTATCCCGCGTTTCCTTACGAGTTCTACGCCGCGTTTTCGGATCAGGATATCGCTGACCTTTGGGCGGCGATGCAGACCGTACCGCCTGCGGGTCAAGTCGCAGCACCGCACGATCTGGGGTTTCCATTCAATCAACGCTGGAGCCTGAAGTTATGGCGCGCCGCCTTCCTGCAGCCCGTCACGGATTTATCGCCCGTGATGGGGAAGTCGGACGCATGGAACCGAGGCCAAGAGCTGGTTAACGGTGCTGCGCATTGTGCCGCCTGCCATACGGGCCGCAATCTGCTTGGTGGACTGAAACCAAGCGCGCAGTTTCTAGGCAACGACGCTTTGCCAGAGGGCAATACGGCACCGTCGATTACCGCCACGGACCTTGCTGCAGGCGGATGGAACGAGGCCGCGATTACCTACGCCTTGCGCACAGGTTTGATGCCGGACGGCGACGTCTTTGGCGGCAGCATGGCCGAGGCCGTGCGCGACGGCACTTCGTTTCTGGACGAAGCGGATCGGCAAGCGATCGCGGCCTATTTGATGGATGGAAAAGGCCCCGCCGCACAACAACCTGCCGATGATGGGATGGCAGGTATGGCGCACGAGGGCATGACGATGAACTAAATAGGGCGATGCAAGCTGTTCGCGTTGCGGCGTGGATAGCTTGCATCGTGCCGCTGGAACCAAATCTAAAACTGAACGTTGATTTTTCACTGGGGGCTGACGTCTCCGATGTTAATACCTTGGGAGGCCACGCAATGAATGCTGACACCACGCAGCACACTAACGCCAAACAACACGGCAACAGCGGATACGGGCGTTTCTTTGCGATGATCGCCACATCGACGGTCGTGATGTATGGGCTGATGTATCTAAATACCTACGCAATCGACCACGTTTTCTTTTCGCAAACGCGGATGTGGATGGCGCTATATATGGGCGGGATGATGGCGATCATCATGCTCGTTTTTATGCTCGGCATGTATTCAAATCGCAAAGCCAACATCGCTATCTTCACAGGTGCGGCGATTGCTTTTGTTGCGGGCGTTTCACTCGTCCGGACGCAAGCGACAGTCGGTGATGTTGCATGGATGAAAGCCATGATCCCGCACCATTCTATCGCTATTTTGGTCAGTGAGCGGGCGAATTTTTCTGATCCGCGCGTGATCGAATTGGCAGATGCAATCATCGAAGCGCAGCGCGGCGAGATCGCGGAAATGAAGCGTTACATCGCGGACATCGAAGCCAACGGCGACGCGCCAGCGGGTACACCACGCTCGCCCGAGGGCGAGTAACGGTCGCTGATACTACCAGACTTTCCCGCATAGGCGAAGCTGGCATCTTAACCTTTGCTATGCTATCTCACAGGAATGTTAGATTGTTTGGTTGAACGTCATGCTTAAGATTGCCTTTCGTGCGGATATCGTGAAACGGTCCCTGATCGTGGCGCTCATAGTTGGCACAGTGCTCAACCTGATTAATCAGGGCGACCAGTTAATGTACGCGGGGTCCGTTAATGTTTTGAAGTGCCTTTTGACCTATACGGTGCCGTACTGCGTAGCGACCTACGGTGCGGTCAGTGCCTTGCGGGCGCGTTAATTTTGCTCTGCGGATAGTGAGAATGAACAGTATGGCGCATAACGGCGACAACAAAATGTACAAGATCGGCGAGTTGTCAAAGGCGTCGGGTCTCAGCGTGCGCACGCTGCGCGGCTACGAAGAGTTGGGCATTATCTCCCCCAGTCGGTCGGACGGCGGCACGCGCCTTTATGGCGACGCGGAACTTGCTATCGCGCAGCTTGCGATGCGGATGCGCGAACTAAATATCTCTGTTGATGTGATTAAAACGATTGCGACACGCAGGCGGGCTTATGAGACGGGCGATCAATCCAGCACTGAAATGATGGATATTCTCGAGCATTTGACCGACGACTTGCGGGATCAAGCTGCAGCGATTTTGGCGATGCAGGACGAGCTTCGCCGCACGGTTCGACTGCTGAAAGGCTGTCAGGGATGCAAGAACAAACCTACGCCAGAAACGTGTCCGGATTGTCCGATGCAGACAAGTGCTGACCGGCCCGACATGGCGCAGATGATCTGGCAATCGACCTAGGCGGGTACTCTGAATATCTGGCCAACCAGCGGCCAACTGACGTCAAATTCCGCCTCTTCGTCCATGGTTAACATCGACAAGTCAGGCTCCGGTAAATCGACGCTGTCCTTGACGGCACCTTGCACGGCCGACCACGCCGCCATGATCTCTTCCAACCTGTCCAAATTGCACTTGGCGCGTTTGAATGCGTGTGGGCGGGGGATTGATACACCCGAAAACGCGAGGCCGTCATAGCCGGACAGTGCGAAAGGGCGTTGATCTTCCCAATAGGGTGCGATCGCGTCCAAAATCGGATCATAGGCGTGTCGGACGTCAGCGGGCAGGGACATTTCCCCCCAGCATAGCGCCGCAAAAATACCACCCGGACGCAGAATGCGCCGCGCCTCAATCAGGTGTTTCGCGATGTCAAAGTGATGCAACGCCTGCATCGATACCACCAGATCAACCGACGCGTCATCAAACGGTAAATCTGCCGCATCGGCAGATATGGCTTTGACGGCGCTATCGCTGGGTAGGGGGATGGGATTGAGATCAACGGCGTAGGATGTGGTATATCGACTTGCCAAAAATTGCGCGATCTCGGCATGTCCGGCCCCGCATTCGACGCTCGTTTCCTTGTGCAAAGGCAGAGCCGATAACCATGATAAAAACTGGTCTGGTTTCACCGGCTCTGCTTCCATTTCTAGCTCATTAGCTCAGCGAATTTTTCCATCTCACCGCCGTGCATGGTGTGCGACAGCTCTGGTTTCGGAAACTGGCCGCCAGAGGCGCGATTGTAATACTCGGTGTAGGCTTTGCGCATCTCGCCCATCACGTCGCCGAACACTTCGCGCTTGGGTGGGATTGGGAAAACGGAACAGCCGATGATGTCACGCGAAACGTGGAAAATACCATGTGCATGCGGGCCAGAGCCAAGGCTCGCGACGGCGACAGGCAGGTTCTCGTAGCACCATTTTGTCAGCTCAACTGACGTATGCTCGAACAGCGCTGCGAAGATGCCAGCGTCGATAGATGCGCGTACCAATTCAACGATCTGCGCGGCTTCCTCGGCAGTGCGGCCCGCTGGTGCGTGGCCGGAATTCATCACCGCACGCTCGCCCTGCACGCCGAAATGCCCGACAACCGGAATGCCCGCGGCGACAATGGCGCGAATATGCTCAACCGTGCCCATGGAGGGTTCGATATGTACACCATCCGCGCCCAGCTTGACGACGCGGGCTGCGTTGCGCACGGATTCTTCTATGGAAATACAGGCTGTGGTATTCGGCATGTTGCAAATGATGAACGGCGAGGATGCGCCGCGCAAAACGCCTTGCAGCATATAAAGCTGTTCCTCAAAATCTACCGTAGCCATAGATTTATGTCCCATCAGACCCATCGGGCCGGGGCTGCCGCAGCAGAGTAAATCCATGCCCAGATCTTCGGCAATCATCGCGCTGGCGGTGTCGTGGCATTCCATGCCTACGATGCGTTCTCCCTTTGCGACCTTCTCAGCGAGATGCTTTAACCTTGTTTTGCGACGCTTTGTCATTGGTATTCCTCCCATATTTTCAGTTATCACCGTCACGCTAGTCAGTTTCCTCAAAACATTGTGTCTACGTGTCAACACAACCTAACGCGCGGTGTTTTCGAATTTCTTGACAGATGTACTAATTAGAATAACCTAACATGCATGTTAGATTTTTAGCGTGAGGGAAAACCGTGCCACAGTCAACCGTCTGGTCAATCCATCCTTCGTTAGCCCGAAAATCGCTATTGAATGACTACTCGTTGGAAATCCCAGTCTCGAAGGTCAGCTCTTTCAATCCGCCGCCAGAAATCTTTGTGAAGGGATCAGAGGTTTACCTGCCTCACCTGTCGCAAAAGGACACGGCAGGGCTGAAAGACGCCTGCCAGAAGATTGTCGCATTAGGGTATCAGCCCGTACCGCATGTCGGTGCGCGTCATTTTGCGGACGAGACGCAACTGCGTGAACATTTGACTGCTGCGCGTGATGGCGGCGCACGTCGGTTGCTGGTTATCGCGGGGGATCGTGATGACAGTCAGGGGCCATACAACGATGCGATGTCGGTGCTGTCGAGCGCCATGGTTTCCGATCTAGGTTTCGCGCATGTTTCGGTCAGCGGGCACCCTGAAGGGCACCCACGGATCAATGGCGATCAGTTGCTCGACGCCTTGGAAGACAAGCTGGAAATTTTGACCGTGCGCGGCATTCAGGCCTCAATCACAACGCAGTTCGGCTTTGATGCCGCGACCTATGTTCGTTGGATCAACATGTTACGCGAGCGCGACATTGATACGCCGATCAACATCGGGGTCGCGGGCGTGACGTCGATCCCGTCTCTGATCAAATACGCGGCGCTTTGTGGGGTAGGGCCGTCGCTTTCGGCGCTGCGCAAAAGGTCGGGCGCGATGGTTGGGTTGTTAAAGGGCTATGAGCCGACAGAGCTGATTGATGAGCTGTCACAGACATTAACCTTGAACGACAATGCACCCGTGAAACTGCATTTCTTCCCGTTTGGCGGGGCGCGGAAAACCTTTGACTGGATCGCCGCACGCACGGTTACGCCCACGTGACCCGCACGGCTGGCATGTCGGCTTCAGCAATTGATATCGAAGCAAATTAATCTAGCCGTCTGTCTGTTCCGATATCCACCCTTCATACACAAGCTGCACGCTTGGGCGCTGCATCACAGCGTCAGCAATCCGTGCAACGTTCGGAAAGTCCTGTGTCGCTGGCTGCCCGCGCGAAGGTTTGAGCCACGTGGTCAGCATGAACAGATAGATATCCGCCGCGCTAAAACGATCGCCAAGCACCCAAGTATTGTTGCCAATCTGATCGTCAATCACCTGCCACGTCTCGCGCAAACGCCGTAACCCACGGCGCTGGGCGCTTGGTTCCGTCTCAGGCGTATCCGCAAAGCGATCAGGGTAGTAATCCAGTTGAAACGCGGTCTGCACAGCATTGGAAAAGTAAAATAACGTCTGCAAAAACAAGCCGCGCTCGGGGGCGTCCGATGCGGGCGCGAGTTCGGCTTCAGGATGGCGGTCACACAAGAAAACCGCAATCGCCGCGCATTCATACATCGCGTTCTCGTCCCAAACGAGCACAGGCACCCAGCCGTTCGGATTGAGCGCCAAGTGCGCGTGTGACCGGGGTTTATCCATGTCGATGGTCACTGGAACGAGTTCATAATCGGCACCAATCTCTTCGAGAATAACCCTGATCCCGAGGGATGCACTCGCGGGCGCGTGGTATAGTTTATAGCTCATCTTGCTGCGTCCAATTCAGTCTTCATTGCCCTGTCTATGCCAGATAAGCCGCGCGTTCAAAGCGGTCTGTAAGGTGCGTTCGCAAGCGAAAGTTTTGTCATCTGGCCGACGTTCAGTGTGGCGCTCTCATCGCACGGCGCAGACTTATACAAAACGGATATTGCACTTTGTCAGGCGACGGGGGCAAACTTTGTCCAACAATATCTCAGAGTTAGGACAGCTGATGCAAGACGCGCAACCAAGCCCAGAGGCTGCAAAGGTCGAACCGCCAAAGATCAACTATTCGGTTTCATCGGGTCTGCCGGGCTGGTGTGGCGCACAAAAAGTCAGCATCGCAGTGACGTCTTATCAATCCGGTAAATTCTACCTTTTGGGCCGCAATCCTGAAACTGGCGGCCTGATGGTCAACGAGCGGATCTTTAAAAAGGCGATGGGCCTCGCGACGCCAGAGCAAGGCACAATCCTGCTCGCGACGTTGTTCCAGATCACCCGTTTCGAAAACGTACTGAACGAAGGTCAAGTCGCCAACGGCAGCTTTGATGGACTGTTCGTGCCGCGCGTATTACATACAACAGGCGTTCTAGATGCGCATGACGTCGGGCTGTTGGCTGACGGACGCATCGTGTTTGTGAATACGTCGTTCAACTGTTTGGCCACTGTTTCGGATCGCCATTCCTTTGATGAATACTGGCGCCCGTCATTTATTTCCGACCTCGCACAAGAAGATCGCTGTCATTTGAACGGCCTCGCGATGGGCGAAATCGGCACGCCGGATCAAGGCAAGGCGCGTTACGTCAGCGCGTGTTCGCGCTCTGATACAATCGACGGCTGGCGGGACCGTCGCAAAGACGGCGGTGTTGTGATTGACGTCGAAACTGGCAAAGTCGTCTGCTCCGGCTTGTCGATGCCACATTCCCCGCGCATCCACCAAGGGCGGCTCTATGTGTTGAATTCCGGCACGGGCGAATTGGGCTGGATTGATACCGACGCACCACCTGAAGATGCGTTCAACCCGATCAAATTCTTGCCTGGTTTTGCTCGCGGTCTGTCATTCCACGGCAATCACGCGGTCGTTGGCCTGTCAAAGCCACGTCACGAACGCTTTGAAGGCTTGGAGCTGGACCAGCGCCTGACCGATACCGATAGCGAGCCGTGGTGCGGCGTGCAGGTGGTTAACCTGACATCCAATAAGGTCGATCATTGGTTCCGCATCGACGGTGCCGTGACCGAACTGTACGATACTGGCGTTGTGACAGGGCCGTCCTGCGCTATGGCGCTTGGCTTTTCGTCATCGGAAATCCTGAACCTCATCACCCATAGCGACGCACCTTAAGCAGTTGCGAGGGCCGTAGCGATCTGTGCGGCCCCATCGGCGGTGTAGTGAAACTCGTCTAGATAACTCAGGTGGGCAGGATCGACGTTTGCAATCCGCGCAGACGTCGGTAGCGCGCCCAAAATCGCGTCGGTATATGCGGCATACCGCAAGCGATGCGTTTCAAAACGCAATCGATCCGGCTCCGATTGGGGTACGGTCAGGCGACACAATTTCTCGGCCTCCGATAACTCCGGCTTTTCAAAAGCCGTGTGCTCGGGGTGAAAGAGCAGCGGGCAGCCTTGGGTTTGCGCTAAAGTCGCAATCTGACCAATCCAGAAACGCGCATAAGTGAGCAGGGACCTGAACGCCGCAGCCTCTGTCGGGCTGTCGGGCAGATTTTCAGCGATAGCGCCTTTTTGAAAGTCAGGAACGCCAAACAGCGGATCGCAATCACGGACAAACGCATAACGCGTCAATGTCCCGCCGGGCAGCAGGGCGATAAACTGCGGGGCCTGCGGGGCTTGGGCGCAAATTCGTAGAGCCACCGCATGCAGTGATTGCAACTGAGCCTCCGGAAACGACAGGTTCAAACACCGCACACCCGTTTGTGCGGCCAACTGCGACGGTATCGTCTGCGCATCATGCGCAAGGCCAAAGCCGAAAACATGGCTCGACCCCAATACCAACCCGTAGGGCTTGCCCGAAAACGCAGCGTTCAGATCGTAAGGAGTGCCGTTCAATTCACCGCGCCGGAAGCCGAAACCATCAATGCTAAACGCCGCACATTCCGTGTTCGGCGCATAGGCCAGCACGCCAGATCGGTCGATCCAACGGCGGTGCCGGATATAGGCGCGAATTGGCTCATGGTGGCGGGCGAGCGCACGAAAATCGGCCATATCTATCAATCCAGCTGTAAAACTGCCGTTACGTTAACGATTTCAGGCTATCGCGCAACCTATTGCTTCCAGTGAAGGAAATTTGGATGCTGAAATTTATGTGACTATATTGCAACTTCGCCGAGGTAATTATTCGCATGGGCGGAAAATCACCGAAACTGCACAATTGATTGTTAGCAACAGCGCGTGTCCCATTTCAGGAATTTGCCCTGAGCTGGTTGTGGTTGTGTGCCTTCGCAAATTCACCATCGGACTAAAACCTAAAAAATAGAGAAGAATTAATGACACGCATTAGCGCTACCCCACCTAAACTTCGCGGCAAACTTTTGCTCTCAGCCTCACTACTCACAACCAGCCTCGTGGCCTACGGACGCCCGGCGCAGGCAGATTGCTCGCCCGTCATCACGAATGACAAAAGTTCTTACCTTTGTTCGGGAACCATCGGCCACGGTCAGTATCTGCGCAACGACACAGGTAATCGTGATATTACTGTGAACGTGGACGAAACTGCAGACTTCAACTCCGGTGGTTGGGCCAACCTCCATGTAAGTGGTTCTGACATTTCCATCACAGTAGATGAAGGCGCAACGTTCGATGGCAGGCTGAGTGCTGATGGTCGCTTTTTGGGCACAAGTGGCGGCTCTGCTGGAGACGACCTTATCTTCGATGGCGACATCGACATTATTTTCAACGGCGAAATAGACCAAACCGAGGCTGTTGGCGCCTCGTATCAGAGTGGCATCAGCGTGACCGCTAAATACGGCGACACGCGGATCGTCACTGGGTCAGGTGACATCACACTTTATAGCGCCAATGGTCCGCATTTTACCGCTGGCATCGATGTGAGGTCTTACGGAGGTGCTTCCGGCAATGTCGACGTGCAAACCGGATCTGGTAGCATTAGCGGCGGCAAAGATGGTATCAGAATTACCTCGAGCAATGATGCTGTCGTCACCACGGGCGATGGAGACGTCGCCGGAAATAAGTATGGTATACATATCAATACTAAAAATAACGCTACTGTAACGACGGGATCAGGCGACGTTAGCAGCGCTAGCGGGAATGCTATCAATATATATTCAGAGTATGGAAACGATGTTTCTGTGACGACGGGATCAGGCGATGTTAGCGGTGGTAGCGGGAATGCTATCAACATATATTCAGAGTATGGAAACGATGTTACTGTCACGACGGGATCAGGCGATGTTAGCGGCGGCAGAACTGCGATCGACATATCTTCATACTACGGAAACAACGTAACTGTAACGACGAATGACGGCGCGATTTCAGGAGGTCGGGGTGGCATTTCGGTCGATCACTACAATGACCGATATGGTGATTCCGAGCTAGAAGCGCGACGCAATATTGCGATTAATACGGGTGCTGGTGCTGTCTCAGGCGATAAATATGGTATCCAAGTACTTTCAAATAACGCTGATATTCAAATCACCACGGGGGCTGGTGCCGTCGGTGTAAGCAACCCAGATGAAAACTCTCCAAATGGACCGACGTTTGGTATTTTTGCGTTTACTGAAGGTTTTTCCTCCTCGAATTCTTCCGAAAATGTCGGCGACGTCGATATCACAATCGGCGAAGGTGGTGTTAAGGGTGAAGTAGGTGTCTTCGCGAGAGGCAAGAATACATCTGTAACTGTGGTCGGTGATGTCGTCGTCGCAGAAGAAGGCTACGCGGGCATCCTTGTCGGTTCTAAATATGCGGGTACAAGCGGTGTACCTGGCCCCTCTGTTGAGGTTTCACGCTTGAATGAGATCACCATCGAATCCGGCGCGTCAGTCAACGCCGCCAATGGATACTACGGGATTACATCGAAGTACGGCAATTCAGATATCACTATTGCGGGCGAAGTCATTGGCGGTTCAGAATCTGCTATCACTACAAATAAATACAATGAGCGCGACTCGTTTGTAGGCACCACGCGCATCGAGTTGCAGTCGGGCTTTGCTATCACTGGTGACGTGATTGCTGAAGGTCCAAGTAAAAACGACGTTTTGGCACTTGGTGGTGCGGGTGATCTCTCGTTTGATCTGTCCAAAATTGAAATCGACGCAGCAGAACCGGAAACAGAAGAACCAGAAGTGCCGGGACTCATTTTAGCTCCGGCACCTGACGACATCGTTGTGGAAACGGAAAAGCAGTATTACGGCTTTGATCAGTTCGAAAAAGTCGGCAGCGGCACGGCAACGCTGGGCGGTATGAACGACGCGATTGACAACTTTGCGGTGCGCGAAGGCACGCTGCAATTCTCTGATGCCATGGCCGAAGCTATGGCCGTTGACTTGATCGGTGGTCAGGTCACGGGCGCGGGCCGGATCGGCAACCTGATTGCGCGTACTGGCACAACCGTTGCGCCCGGCGTCAGCAACGAAATCGCGACTATCGCAGTCGCAGGCGACCTTTCGTTTGAAACTGGCAGCACCTTTGCGGTTAACGTAAACGGCCAAGGCGAGAGCGATCTGCTCGACGTTGATGGTACGGCTGCGATTGGCAGCGATGTCGCATTGGCAATCACTGGTGAAGCTGGTGATTACAGTGTCGAAGACTTGTCATGGACTGTGATCGCAGCAAAAGGCGGCGTGACTGGCACCTTTGGCGAGGTCACGGATAACTTGGTCGACGTACAATTCGCCGATCTCTACGACGGTGATACCGTGGTCTTGCAGGCGACCGTCGATGTGCCAACACCGATTGAACCACCTGTTGAACCTGTGACGCCACCAACAACGGCAAGCGGCGTGTCCGACAAATCCAACGGCCCAGCAAGTACTGTTGGTGCGGGTTTCGCAGGTCTGTCCTTTGCGGCGCAACTGAATGGCGTGCCGCAACAGGGTAACGTCGCGCAATCAACATCAGCCAAAAGCTTGATCGGTGATAACGCTGGCTACTTTAGCTCGAAAGGTGACGCACGCTTTGGCATGACGGACATGACAGTCTTTTTCGGCACATTCACCGAACGGTCTGACATCGACGCAAGCGACACGACATTTGGCTACGAAACAAGCTCTACCGGACTTTTGGGCGGCTTGAGCTATGCTAACACGTTGACAAACAACGTATCATACCAAGTTAATCTCGCACTTGGCATCAGCGGCACCAACACACAGACCGACGAAGGGTCTGCAGAATCGACCGATTACCACTTTGGTTTGGGTGGTGTGATGACAAGCGGTCCTCTCGATTTCAAAGGTGCGCTTGGGTACTCCATGGCGGACATTGAATTGGACCGTCTGGTCGGGGATGCAACGGCAACTGCGCAAACCGATGCGCGTACATTGTCCGGTGTGATCCAGGCGTCTTACGATATGGCTGCGCAGGCTGGCCTGTCCGAAAGTGCGAGACTGGCGCCGATGCTGCGTATTCGGGGTTACTCAACCACGTCTGATGCTTATCAAGAAACAGGTGCTGGCATTCTGAACCTCAACGTTGGCGAAGTGTCCTCTGATGCGCTTTATGCTGGCGTTGGTTTTGAATTCAGCGACAACTTCGTGGTAAACGGTACGACGCTGCGGCCGACGCTGAACATGGTTTACGACACCAAAATCTCTGGTGATGATACGAGCTCTGCATCGACCATCACTGGTGTGACAGGCGAATTCGACACCATCGTCAACGGTGGGCCGGACAACCTGTTCTCCATCGATGCAGGTGTTGCGTTTGATATCGAAGAGAACGTCGAAGGCTTTGTAAACTACGGCACAACTTTGGGCGAGGATCTGCAAAGTCATCGCGGCACAGTTGGCATGACGATCAAGTTCTGATCTAACTGACGTGCGGGCGCCACATTGCTGGCGCCCGCATTTTTCTATTGAAGCACCGCGCAGGACCGAGGCTGACATGACGCCCACAGCCATTCTTGATCCCGCGCAACTGGTGGACCGCACGCCGGCCCGCAATGTCGACGACATCGTCGCAAAACTATACAGACGTGCGTGGAACGGTGAGACAAAGCCGCAAATGCTTGGCCGGATGCAGTTGATCTCTGACCCTGTCGAGGCTGCAGACTTGCTCATGCAACCCGATCATTTTCCGAAATATTACAGTTTTCTCACCGAATTGGGCCGATCGCGTTTCGACGCGAACGGCGCTGATTGGGAAAAACGACGTGACCTGACACAACCGCTCTACCGTGAAGCCGCGCGCACTGCGAACCGTGCGCCGTTAACCGAAGCCTATGCACGCTGGCTGACAGATGATGCGATCCAATCTGGCAGGATCGGGCACGCGCTTTTGGCCGCCGCATCCGAAATTTTCCTACACGCGCTGGGCGGCTCAATCCCGACGGGTCCGGTCGCCGACTGGTTGCTCACGTTGCGCGAAACGGCGCAATTTGCCCAACATGTCGCGATGTTCGACCCATCGCCTACACAACACGCCAAGTTGCGCGAAGACGTGGCGCAGCTACGCCAAGATTTGCGCGGTTTATTAATCAAAGATGAACCGCTGAAGCACTACTTACATGATCGTTTGGTCGCCTTGGATCACTCCATGGACCTGCTGGGCGAGGTCACGATCAACCTGTTCGCCGGTGTCGAAACAACCGTTGCATCAATCTCATGGGCGTTGAATATCCTCGCACGGGACCCCGAAATGCAGGCGTATTTGGCGCGCGAAGTGGCCCTTCACGGTCCCGATGCACCAGCACTTTCGCATTTCATTCAAGAGGTTATGCGCTATTGTCCGCCAGTGCCGCTGCTCGTGCGCACAGTTGCGGCTGACAATCAGACGCTTGCCGGACGCCCCGTTGCCAAGGGCGATCTGATCGCGCTGTCGATTGTTGGCCTGCACCATCATCGCGACCATTGGAACGATCCTGCGAGCTTTGACGCCAAGCGACCCGAGTTTGTCGAAAACAGTTACCACCGCCGCGCTTATTTGCCATTTTCGGCGGGGCCACGGGTTTGCGGTGGTCTGGGCCTTGCGCGGGCAGAGGTCGCGATTGCACTTGGCCAATTACTGCAACGCTACAGGGTTTTGCCCGTCACGACGCCAATCACCTACGAATTATCGCTGAACCTGCGCCCCAGAGGCACATCGCAGCTGCAGTTTGAACCGCTGTAGGCGGGTAGGGCGACGCGCTAGTACCCCGCCGCTGTCATCGCCTGCGTGGTTAAAATCTGCGCTTTGGCTAACGCGTCTTCGACAGTCTGCTGGCCGGTATATGCTGCCGAAAACTCTTGGCTTACTTCGGATGCGATGCTCGCAAACTCCGGGATCGCGGCGAACTGAATCCCGATATAGGGGCTGGGTTCCACGGTCGCATTTTTAGGGTCCGCCGAAAGGATCGAGTCCATCGTCATCTGCGCAAACGGCAGCGCTTGATATTCGGGGCGCTCGTAGAGCGACGTGCGCGCACCAGGCGGCACGTTTGCCCACCCTTCGTTTTCGGCCACAAGCTCGATATAACCCGTTCCAGTTGCCCATTCGATGAATTGCTTCGCCGCCGCCTCTTGGTCTGTACTGGCTGGAATCGCCAATGCCCACGCCCAAAGCCAGTTGGACCGCCGCCCCAATCCGTTGTCAGGCGCCAGCGCAAAGCCGACTGAATCCGCCACCGTGGATTCTGCTCCAGTGACGAAAGATGCGGCAACCGTCGCGTCGATCCATATGCCGCATTTACCTTGGTTAAAGAGGTTCAGGTTCTCGTTGAAACCGTTCGTCGCGTAAGTCGAAGGGCCGGATTCTGACATCAATTTCATGAAGAAGTGGATCGTATCGGCCCAAGGTTGCGTGTCGAATTGCGCGTTCCAGTCCTCGTCGAACCACCGCGCGCCGAACGAATTGGACATCGCTGTAATCAACGCGCCGCCTTCGCCCCAACCTGCCTTGCCGCGCAAGCAGATACCGTTAATGTCGGCGTCGCGGTCGGTCATGGCCGCCGCCGCCTCCGCGATAAAGTCCCAACTCGGTGCTGTCGGCATGACCAGCCCTGCCGCGTCCATCAAGTCGGTGCGGTACATGACCATCGACGACTCGCCGTAGAATGGGGCCGCATACAACGTCCCGTCGTAGCTCAATCCGTCCACCATAGCGGGCAAAATGTCAGCGGCGTCGTAGGCCTCGCTTAGGTCGTCCAGCGGGATCAACCAACCGTTCGCCGCCCAGATCGGCGTCTCATACATGCCAATGGTCATGATGTCGAAATCGCCAGCGTTTGTGGTGATGTCCGCCGTAATGAGTTGACGCAGAATGTTTTCTTCCAGCGTGACCCAGTCAACCGCGATGCCGGTTTGTTGGGTGAAATGATCCGTGTAGCCTTGCATACGCATCATGTCGCCGTTGTTAACCGTTGCGATTGTGATGGTGGTCGCATGGCTATCGGCCACAGCGATTGTCGCCGCAATGCCCACTGTGCAGATGCCGCACAGAAAGCGAGTGGTATAGGACATTGGTTCCTCCCAGAACGAACATACGCATCTCTGCAATTAGATGTTTTTGATGGCAAATGGTAACATCATTTTACCAATCGGCTAGTCCTTGCCGCTGCTCTCGCTGAATTTAATAGATAAAATCGACTTTACACGTGTCAATCGAAAGCTGTTTAGGACTCGTTAAGCACTTTAGTATATCCGCGTGCGTAAACTGGGAGACGAGCGTGGCGCAGACTGAACGACTTGCGAGAAAGGAGAACGCGCTTTTTTGGCGGTATACGCGTCGCTACCTTTTGGCCATGAGTCTCGTTGGTGGTGCGATCTTGCTCGGGGCGTTCCAGATTAATCAAGCGTTGGAATTGAACCGTCGCGAAGGTGCCATCATCAGCACCGCATCCACGCAACAACGTCTGGCACAACAGCTCGTCCTGCTGCCGGAACGGATCGAGGCCGAGACCAACAATTATTCCCGCAATTTAACCCTAGACGTCGCGCGGAACGCAGTGAACGAAATGCGTGCGGGGCATGATTTCTTGGTAAACGGCCACGGCGACGACGTACCGCCTGCCGCCGATTCAGATGCGCTTAATAATCTGTACGAAACAGGTGGGCTGAACCTTAATCAGAACGTAGAGCGATTGCTCGACGCTTATGATTTCTACCTCGACGATCCAGACGCGGGGCAAGAAGCGGTTAGAGTGGCGAGTTTTAATGCGGAAAATTTCCTGCTGATATTGCTCGAACGGGCCGTCGAGTTGCACACAGCGGCGAGCGAAGCAAAAATCGACCACGCCATCACATTGCACCGCTTTTGGTTCACGATTGCGCTTGGGCTGTTCGGATTTATCATCCTGTTCGTCTTCCGACCCTTGGCCCGCAATGCGGCCAAAACCGTCGTCGCGATGAGCGCAGAGATCGACGAGGGCGCTAATCTGCTTTCGAAATCGTTCAAAATCGCGAAACTGGGGCATTGGCGCTTAGTCAGTCCTTATTCCGAAAAGGCGTGGTTTTCCAAGGAATTGATCGACCTGCTTGCACTGGATTTAGACGAGGGCGCGCACCCGCGAAAGCTTCTTCAACTCGGCAAAGACGTCATTGATCCGCTGTCCAATCATGGCGCGATGAATAGGGTTTGGAACACGGGCCTACCGGATGTTGCGCGGTCGACGTTTCAAAAACCGAATGGCGATGTGATTGAATTGCTGATCCATTTGGATGCCGAACTTGATAGCTTGGGCAACGTCGAAGCCGTGGTCGGGGTGGTCAAGGATGACACCGCAGAGGCGCAGGCGGAACGTGCCCTTGTGAAAAGTTATGACACGATTGAACGTAAATCCAACGACCTGATAGAGGCGCAGCGGCTCGGCAAATTAGGCACCTTTCGCTTGCCGCTGGGATCAAATCGCGTCGGTTGGGACGAAAGCGCTTATTTTTTGATGGGCTTCGATCCGTCCGAATTTGACCCCTGTATTGAAAACATCGGGCGGCTTTACCTTGATGATGGCTTTGCGCGCATCACCGCGTTGAAGGAAAACGTGGTCCAGACAGGCGAGACCCAATCGGTCCTTGTTCAAGCGCGAACCGGAAGCGGGGCGGTCATTGATTTGCAGATTCAATTCAAGTTGCAAGTGGACGATCAGGGCGAGCCTGCGGCACTTTTCGGAACCATGCAGGATGTCTCGGTTGAGCGGGCAGCAGCGCGTGAATTGGAAAAGCTTGCGTTCTTCGACGGGCTGACGGGGCTGGCAAACCGGACCTTGTTTAATCGCGAGTTAAGCCGCGTCAGTGCGGACTGCGCCGATGGCGATCAGCGCGCGGCACTTCTGATTATAGACCTCGATCATTTCAAAGAGGTTAATGACACGCTTGGTCATCAAGCTGGTGACGAACTGCTTGGCATTGTTGGTAGCCGCTTGACGCAGATATTCGCGGATATCGGTTTTGTGGCGCGGCTGGGCGGGGATGAATTCGCGGTGATCGTCGAAAACTACCCCTCAAAAAACGACATTGATCAACTCTGCAAGGATATCATTAAAAACATCAGCATCCCCGCGACATTGTCGTCGGGCATGGTGCAAACGAATGCGAGCATCGGCGTGGCGCTTGCCGCCACGAATTCCTCGCAACCAGATGAACTCTTTAGTTTCGCGGACCTCGCGCTATATTCGTCAAAGGCGCAAGGGCGGGGCAGGGCAAGCTACTACGCGCCAAGCTTTAGCAAAGCGTTAGAAGTCCGCACATCGCTCGCCGCCAAAATTCGGTCCGCATTGGATCACAATCGGTTTGAGGCGCATTATCAACCGATTGTTGACGTTGCCACACAGACCGTTTCGGGGTTCGAGGCGCTGCTCAGATTGCCAACCGATGACGGCAAATATATCCCGCCCTCGCAATTCATTCCCATCGCGGAAAGCTCGCATCTTATCGCTGATCTGGGTAGTTTCATTCTGCACGAGGCATGTCGCGCCGCACAATCGTGGCTGGCAGACGGGCAACCGCGGCGCACAATTTCGGTCAACGTTTCGGCCGCCCAAATTTGGCATGGCGACCTAGAACAGGTCGTCGTGAGTGCATTAGATCAATCGGGGCTCGACCCGCAGCTGTTGTGTATCGAATTAACCGAAAGCGTTTTTGTCGCCGATAATTTCGACAAATTGGACGAAATTCTATGCCGCCTGAAGTCACGTGGCATTCAACTGGCTTTGGATGATTTCGGCACGGGCTATTCGTCGCTTGGGTATTTGAACAGGCTGCCTTTCGACATTCTTAAGATTGACCGAATGTTCGTGACCAATGCCCATGTCAGCGCTGAGAAACGGAAAATGTTGCGCGGCGTGTTTAGCCTCGCCAAAGGGCTGGATTTGAAAGTGACAGCCGAAGGTATTGAAAGCCAAGAAGAATTTGAATTAGTGCGCGGACTTGGATGCGATGTAGCGCAGGGGTGGTACTTTAGTCGCGCACTTCCTAGCGACGACGCGATCTTGCGCGCCGAGCAACTTGATCAGCAATCTTGCGTTCAGATCGGCGCCGTCGCGGTGTGATATTGCTGTGTTTGCAAATCACATCTTCTGCATAACAAAGCGTGTACATTTGTCGGACCATTCAGATATTTCCGCAGATTTGCCGTCATAACTTGGGTCCAGCACCGCTTCTCTTTGCGCGCCGTTAATCATGCTGCGCAGCAGGCTGGCTGCGTCCGTCAAGTCCACATCGTCAGGCATGTCCGGTCCGGAAAAGATCGCCACAAAGCGGTTGTCGAACGCTTGCGCCACTTTTTGGATCGACGACAGGTAGTTGTCGCGAAACTCGGGGAATTGGGCCTGTTCAGCAAACACCGCGCGGGCTTTCACGACGCCATTGTTGCTGAGGACCAGCTGCGAATATGCGCGTGACAGCGCCAATGCCGCGCCCTGTGGTGTTGCATCAAGCGGTGATGTGTCGAGATGCGCGATACTCGTTTCAATGGCATCATCGGCGACCAACCGAAACAGGCTCGCTTTGTTCGGGACAGTTTTGTAAATTGTCCGCGTCGACATGCCGGCCTTGCGCGCGACGGCTTCGATGCTCGTGCCTGAATATCCTTCGTTCAGGAACACATCGGCTGCCGCTTTTATCAATAGCGTCCGTGTTTCGCGTTCTGTGCGCAGGGTAGGGCGGCCGCGTGGTCGCTTTTTCGGGGTCTCTTCGACTTCGGTCATGTCCGCTCCTGTTTGTGCTTTATAAAAACGGATATTTTTGTAAATCAAGCGCGTTTGTCCCAAACCCGCAAAAACATACCTCACGTCTTCTTGATCGCCGCATTGTAGCATTGACTTACATCGCGAGATGCTTTTAGAAAACCGTGATTTTCCGAATTAATATGACCCTGAGGACACCCGATGAAACTGAACAAAACCGCGGCTATCGCAGTGATCGCCGTTGCTGCGGCCGCAGGCTATCTGGTTTGGACCGTGAGCAAACCCGCAACCTATCTTGTGCAGGGCGAGGTTGAGGCGACGCGCATTGATTTGTCCGCGATGATTTCGGCGCGTGTGTCCGAAATGCCTGTAAACGTTGGCGATAACGTCGCCACCGGCGATGTGGTTTTGCAAATGGAAAGTGCGACATTGGACGCGCAACTGGCCGCAGCTCAGGCCGCATTAGACGTCGCCCGCGCCAATCGCGACCTCACATACTCTACCCGTCCAGAGACGATCACCGCCGCCGAGGCACAGTTGGAATCGGCCCGCGCGAACGTGACGCTGGCCCAAAGCAACTTTGACCGCATCAATCAGTTGCGTAGCGATTCTGTTGTGTCACAGGCCGGACTCGACCAAGCGTCGAATAGTCTGACCGCCGCAATTCAGGCGCATGCGGCAGCGCAAGCCAGCCTCGATCAGGCGCGGAATGGCGCAAGCCCAGAGCAAAAAGCAGTCGCTGACGCCCAAGTCAAACAGGCCGAAGCCGCCGTTTTGCAGACCAGAGCCAGCGTGAATGAAATGACCGTCGTGTCGCCAATCGATGGCGAAGTCACCACGCGCACGTCCGAGCAGGGCAAACTGTTCAGCGCGGGCGCCCCGCTGATTTCCATCGTCGATGTGGACCACGCATGGTTCACCTTCAACCTGCGCGAAGACCTTCTGGAAGGGCTCGAAGTTGGCCAACCGTTGAAAGTGCGCGTGCCGGCATTGGGCGACGACGCTGATCTGATCGACGCGACGATTGCATCCATCAACGTCCAAGGCAGCTACGCAAACTGGCGCGCAACCAAAGCAACCGGCGATTTCGACCTGCGCACCTTCGCGGTACGCGCAGACCCCGTTGGCGATGTCACAGGCTTGCGCCCCGGCATGAGCGTCCTTGTCGATTGGCCCGCAACCGCACGTAGCGGAAACTAATCCAGTGGCCCCGTCGCATCTTCCCCCCGGTTTTCGTCGCATCTGGCGTCGTGAATTGCGCCAGATCGCAACGCGGCCCGCACTTGCGTTTATGCTGGTGCCGCTGCCGTTGATCTTGTTTCTCGTGCTGGCCGTGGTCTTTGCGCCGGGCTTGCCGCGTGATTTGCCTGTGGCTGTCGTTGATCTGGACGGCTCGACAATGTCGCACCAGATCGTGCGAATGGCGGATGCGTCGGCTGATGTCGAAGTCGTCGAACAGCTTGCCACGCTTAGCGAGGCGCGGCAGGCGCTTGTGTCCCAACGCGCCTATGCCATTTTGATGATCCCCGCCGACATGGAACACGACCTGTTGCTGGGACAACGACCCGAAGTTGTCGTCTTTTCAAACAGCCAATTCTTGACCGCAGGCGGCATTGTCGGCCGCAGCCTAAGTGCAACCGTCTCGACATTTTCGGCAGGCGTATCGCTGCGCCTACTCGAAGGACGCGGCATCGGCACAGATCGCGCAATGGATTTGATCACGCCAATCCCCGTGCAGCAAAGCCCCTTGTTTAACCCGTCACTCGACTACATCCAGTTCCTGCTGTCCGCCGTGATGCCAACCATCATGCAAATCTTTATCTGCGCGGCGGCGGTGCTATCGTTTTCACGCGAACGCCATTCGCCAAACGGCATGGCACGTCTGTTACGTGTCTCGAAAACGCCAAGCCGCGCAATTTTCGGCAAACTACTGCCGTATACTTTCATCGGCACGTTCGTTTTGCTGCTCGGTGATGTCCTGATGTTTAGCTTCTTTGGTGCCAGCTTTCGCGGCAACGTCTTTGTGTTCTTCCTGAACGGTTTCATGTTCATTCTGACCTGTCAGGCGCTGGGGGCGTTGATCGCCCTGATCGCCAAGGACACGACAGGCGCACTCGGTATGATGGGGCTGATCGTGGCACCGTCGTTCGGCTTTGCTGGCGTCAGCTTTCCACGCTTCGGGATGACAGCGTTCTCGCAGATTTGGGGCGCGATCATTCCGCTGACACCTTATTTGCAACTGCGGACAGACCAGACCTTACGCGGCACGCCGTTGGAATACTCCTTGCCGACAATGGCATGGCTATTTGCCCAACTCGTCGTGTTCTCGGCCCTGCTGTGGCTCATGGCCCGCAAGACAATGACACAATCCCCCGCCGTCGCGGACGAGCCAACAGTCGAGACCGCAGAGGCCGCACAATGACCAAGTTAAAGCACTTCCTAGCCGAGGTTCTCGGCGCGCTGCGGTCGCTTATGGCGGATGACAGCGCCAAATCCACGATGATCGTCGGCATTTTGATCTATAGCGTTCTGTATCCACAGCCCTACGTGGGCGAAGTGTTACGCGACGTGCCTGTCGTTGTGATCGATCAGGATAATTCAAGCGCTAGCCGCGAGTTTGTGCGCGAAATCGACGTGACCGAATGGGTCGATGTGACGATATCCGCACCGGATATGGAAACCGCCCGCGATGCGTTTTACCGCCGCGACGTCTATGGGATCGTCGTCATTCCTGCAGGTTTCGAGGCCGATATCCTTGCCAGCCGTCCAGCACCCGTGGCTGCCTATAGCGACGGCAGTTACCTGTTGATCTACTCCAACGTGATGCGGGCCGTGGCGACTGTGGCGGGGACAATGGGGGCAGGGGTGAACTATGCGCGGCTCACGTCACTGGGCGTGGATGATGGCGTGGCACGCACGATGTTATCGCCTATTGCGGTGACAAATGTGGCTGTTTTCAACCCTCAGGGCGGCTACGCCAGCTACGTCATTCCAGCGGCCTTTGTCTTGATCCTACAGCAAACCCTGCTGATGGGGATTGGGCTGCTGCATGCAGGACGCAGCCTGCCATCTGGTCGCAAGCTATGGGCCACGATCACCGCCTATTTTGTTCTCTACATGATATGGGTCGCCTTCACGCAGATGACGATTCCTTATCTGTATAGCATCCCGCGCACTGGCGATCTGGTCACGTTATTCATGATTGCGATCCCGTTTATTTGTGCCTGTATGGCGATGGGGTTTGCGATTGCGATGGCCATTCCATGGCGCGAAGGCGTTGTGTTCTTGCTCGTGGTGATTGGGATGCCGTTGTTTTTCCTTTCGGGTATCTCGTGGCCCGTGGAAATGATTCCAGAGCATCTGCGTGCCTTGTCACTGCTTGTGCCATCCTCCACGGCCATTTCCGCCTTTGTCGCTGTAGACCAAATGGGCGCATCGGCGCAGGACGTAGCGGGCGCAATCCAAACGCAGGTCGCACTGGCGGTGGTCTACACGATCGCGGCAGTGGCGCTGTCGCGATTGCCGCGCAACCGCGCGAAAGCACTGCACTAAAAACAGGCCCACCCTAAACCAATAGGGTGGGCCTGCTGTCATATCCGGTTAACCAAAGATGTAGAACGCCAGCTTGTTCCCATCAGGGTCGCGCACATAAGCGCCATAGAAGACGTCGTCGATCCGCTGCCCCGGCGCCCCTTCGCAGGTAGCACCCAGCGAAATCGCTTTGGCGTACATGTCGTTGACTTCGTCTTTGGTCGCTGCAGAAAACGCGATCATCGCACCATTGCCGCAGCTCGGTTCGTTCCCGTCAAAAGGTTCGCACACAGCGATCATCGGGGCGTCCAGCGTTTTACCGATCATCGCCAAGCGGCCTATGTCGACCTGAACCGGCGCGTCGAACAAGTCTGTATAAAAAGCCTTGGCCTTTTTCATGTCTTTGACGCCAATCGTTGAATACCCAATCATCGTGTTTCCTTTTGTGTTAGGTGAGTCTCTACCAACTAGTAGGCAGTCACATCTAGGGCAAGCATTAATGACAGCTTCGCTCGAACGCTTTGGCCGCATAAGGGGGACATATAACGCATGTCAGCCGCTCTCGGTCCTCACTTAACCGCGAGGTCAGCAGGCCAGTCCCAATCATGCAATTGACATTCGCACACCAACCTACCTATTGGTAGGCTGCACAAAAGGAATTCACCCATGGAATTGAACGCAGACTTTCGCACACGTGTCGTCGTCCACTCTGACCAGATCGCATGGACCGCGTCACCGATGCCCGGCGTGGATCGTCGCATGTTGGACCGGATCGGCGGCGAAGTGGCCCGCGCGACCTCCATCGTGCGCTATGCACCCAACAGCAAATTCTCGGCGCATACGCACACAGGCGGCGAAGAATTCATCGTTCTCGATGGGGTATTTCAAGACGAACATGGCGACTTTCCAACGGGCACCTACGTGCGCAACCCACCAACCACGTCGCACACACCGGGGTCCGATGCGGGCTGCACGATCTTTGTAAAGCTCTGGCAGTTCGACCCCGACGACCGCACGCAGTTTCGCAAAACCATGGCGGACGACCTCGCCGCACCCGTTGACGGCGTGGCAACCACCGAGTTGCACCGCGATGCGTTCGAAGTCGTGACCTACCATCACCTCGACGCAGATGCCGTGCTCAGCAATGCTGATGCTGGCGGGATCGAGGTCTTGGTTCTCGACGGCGCAATCACCGAAGGTGGCGACACGTTAACCAAGAACGCATGGTTACGCCTCCCTGCAGGCACGGCGTTGAACGCAGTCGCAGGCCAAGACGGCGCAAAACTCTGGATCAAAACAGGCCATTTGGTCCACGCCAAAGCACCCAACCCGTGACGACGTTAATCATCGGTGGCGGGTTGTCTGGCCTCGCGCTTGCGCGGGGACTTGAGGTTAAAGGCGTGGACTATCAACTGGTTGAGGCGCGTGCGCGTTTTGGCGGGCGGATTAAAACCGAACAACACGCTGGCGGTCATTTTGACATGGGGCCTGCGTGGTTCTGGCCCGCACAGCCACGCATTGCCGTCTTGATTGACGCGCTTGGATTAGAGAAATTCGACCAATTTGCCGAGGGCGATCTGGTCTTCGAGACAGAGCGCGGCGAAATCCAACGCGGTCGCGGGTTCTCGTCGATGCAGGGATCTTGGCGGCTGAAAGGTGGGCTAGAGGCGTTAATTCAATCGCTCGTAGATGCACTGCCGCAAGACCGGCTGCGCCTCAATGCCGTCGTCACGACACTAACGCAGACGAAATCAGGCATCCGCGCAACGCTCAGCAACGACGACACAATCGACGCCGATCGAGTCGTATTGTGCCTGCCGCCGCGCCTTGCCACGAACATTACTTACCTGCCAGCACTGCCGCAAAACGCGGTCGCCGCGATGCAAAACGTCGCCACATGGATGGCCGGACAGGCCAAAGCCGTCGCCGTCTACGACCGCCCATTCTGGCGCGAAGACGGATTGTCCGGCGATGCGCAAAGCCGGATCGGCCCGATGGTTGAAATCCACGACGCATCCCCCGCGCAAGGCGGCCCCTACGCGTTGTTCGGCTTCATCGGCGTCCCGCCGCAATCGCGCAGGCACGCGCAAGCCTTGCGTCAACACCTGCAAGCCCAATTCACCCGCCTGTTCGGACCAGACGCAGCAAATCCGTTGCAACTGTTCGTCAAAGATTGGGCGTTCGATCCGCACACATCGACGCAGGCCGATCTCGCCCCGCTTTATGCCCATCCGACCTACGGTCTTCCGCGTATTTTAACCAACCTTTGGGACAACCGTCTGCATTTTGGTGGCACCGAAGTGGCGCCCGCATTTGGCGGGTATCTCGAAGGCGCTTTGGAAGCGGCCGAAAACGTCCTACAGACTTTGAAAACCGAAAATAGGTGATCGCAATGTCAACATCTGACACAAAAACCGCGCTTTTGAATTCAGCCGAAACCGCCGCACGAACGCTGGGCTTTGACGGGTTCAGCTATGCGGACCTCGCCGAAGATGTCGGCATCCGCAAGGCGAGCATCCACCACCACTTCCCGTCAAAAGCGAAACTCTCGGTCGCATTAATGCAGCGCTACCACGAAAACGTGCAGAGCGTTTGCGCCGAAATAAGCGAAAAATGCGCAACAGGTGGCGAGCAGTTAGCGCAACTGATCGGCCTGTACCGAACGGGTAGCAATGGCGGCAAACAACTGTGCCTCTGCGCCTCGTTTTCGGCCAGCCGCGACAGCCTACCTGCTGATGTTATTGAACAAATCAGCCAGTTTCGTGCAATGATCGTCGGCTGGATGACCAAAGCGTTCGAGACGGGGCGCGACGACGGGTCCATCGCAAACGTCGTCGATCCGGCGCTAGAGGCGGCAGCGGCGCTGTCCCTGCTCGAAGGTGCGCAACTCGCCGCACGCGCCGAAGAAAATCCCGCGTTTTTTGAAAACGCGATCATGCTTCTGACCCTACGCATGACAGCCTGACAGCAGACGTGCGAGCGGCTGCGCGAATGACCACTTCTCATTTACAGCCTCACAGGATAGATTTTTCTGATCCTGGAGGCGCGCATGATAAAAAGCAAACTCACCCTAAAGCAACTCGAAGCCTTTGTTCAGGTCGTCGACACAGGCACGTTTCGCAAAGCGGCAGCGGCACTTGGCACAACACAACCGAACATCTCGGCACGGATATCGTCGCTGGAAAAATCGCTCGACGTGGTTCTGATGCACCGCGACGCAGGATCGGTGCGACTGACGGACGTCGGAACAACTTTGGTCGCAGCGGCGCGACAGGTGATCTGGTCCGGCGAGGCGCTGTTAGAAGTCGCAAAGCGGCAGGATTTAATCAAAGAACGCCTGCGCTTGGGCGTGACCGAATTAATCGCCTGTACGTGGTTGCATGATTTCCTACGCGCCTTCAAGAAATCTTACCCCTCCGTCAGCGTCGAACTTCAGGTCGATTTATCCCGCGAGATAGATCGCAGTTTGGTCAGTGGGCAGATTGATCTGGCCATTCAAACCGCACCTTTTTCAACAGAATTGGGTGGCAATCTGCCGCTTGGAAATGACCCATATATCTGGGTCGCGACGCCCGAAATTGTGCAGGTCATCGGCATCAATCCTGCGATGGCAGACCTGTTTAATCATTCAATTCTGACTCACGCACGCCACACGCAATCATCACAGGAACTCGCGGATTTTGCTGACCTTATTAACGTCTCGCAGAACCAAATCGTGCATTCCAGCAGCCTTGCGTCCTGTTTGCCGATGGCTGTGGACGGCATGGGTATTGCCTTGCTGCCTCGCCAAATTGTCAGCGACGCGATATCCCAAGGGCGGCTCGTCGCGATAAACTGCGACTGGACCCCGAGCGATTTAGAGGTCCACGCCCGCTTTGACGATAAGCGCGTGCCGCGTTTCGTGCGCCACGCTGCAGAGATCGCGCAACAGATCGCGGCCGAAACCAGACGATAACACAAAGTAACCACCCCGAGAATAAATAACAATTTTTCCTGCTCCTGCGCTCTGCGTAGACTCGCAACAAACGGGCACCTCTAATGCGACCGATGGTCCCGCAAAACATATGTTGAAAGGATGCTCGGCGATGAAACGGTCTTCGATCCGGCTTGGCGCGGATATTGGCGGGACGTTCACGGATGTTGTGCTTGAAAAAGACGGTGTCGTTTTTTCGACCAAGGTTCTGACGACCTACACCGCGCCGGAAAACGCCATCATCGACGGCATGCATCAGGTCTGCGAAAAGGCAGGCGTCACCCCCGATCAAATCGGCCAGATCATCCACGGCACGACGCTGGCCACCAACGCACTGATAGAACGGCGCGGGGCCAAAACCGCGCTAATCACGACCCAAGGTTTTCGCGATGTGATCGAAATGCGGACCGAAAGCAGGTTCGAACAATACGACCTGAACCTGACACTGCCAGAGCCGCTTTTGGCACGTCAATTCCGGTTCACCGTCACCGAGCGCGTGAATGCCAAAGGCGAGGTGATGATCCCGCTGGACCGCACCGAAGTCGAAGCCGTCGCCGATCAAATCGCCATAGCGGGCTTTGACAGCGTCGCTGTTGGGTTGATCCATTCCTACTTGAATCCGGCTCACGAACAGATGATCCGCGACGTGCTGGCTGAACGCTTGCCCGACGTCGCCGTATCAATTTCGTCCGAAGTTTCGCCACAGATGCGCGAATACGAACGCTTCAACACGGTCGTCGCAAACGCCTATATCAAGCCGTTAATGGCATCCTACTTGGGGCGGCTCGAACAGCGGCTCAAAGCCGAAGGCGTCACCTGCCGCGTCTTTCTGATGCATTCGGGCGGCGGCATTATCTCGATCCAGAATGCCGCTGATTTCCCCGTCCGGCTCGTCGAATCCGGTCCTGCGGGTGGCGCTGTTTTTGCAGCACATATCGCGGCGCGCTACGGCATCGACAAGGTGCTGAGTTTCGACATGGGCGGCACCACGGCCAAGATTTGCTTGATTAAAAACCAGACCCCAAAGACCAGTCGCGTATTCGAAGTCGCGCGCACCTATCGCTTTAAAAAAGGGTCGGGCATGCCGATCACTATTCCTGTGATCGATATGGTGGAAATCGGCGCGGGCGGCGGGTCGCTTGCGCATGTCGATAGTATGAACCAAATTCGCGTCGGTCCGGAAAGTGCGGGATCAGAGCCGGGTCCGGCGTGTTACGGGCGCGGCGGCGACCGTCCTGCAGTCACGGATGCGGACCTTGTTCTGGGCAAGCTAGACGCGGATAATTTTGCAGGTGGGTCGATCAAACTGCACGCAGGCCACTCCAAGGCGGCACTGGCCGCGCACGTAGGCGAAGCGCTGGACATGGACGCGGTCGAAGCAGCCTTTGGCGTCGCCGAAGTTGTGGATGAAAACATGGCTAACGCGGCCCGCGTACACGCTGTCGAAAACGGCGAGGACCTGTCTGAGTACACCATGATTGCCTTTGGTGGTGCAGCCCCACTGCACGCGGGACGTCTGTGTGAAAAGCTGGGTGTCGCCCGCCTGATCGTCCCACCGGGGGCGGGCGTCGGGTCCGCAATCGGGTTCCTGCGCGCGCCTTACAGCTTTGAGGCGAACCGCTCTGTCTACATGAAACTCAGCGATTTTGACCCGCAGGTCATCCGCGATCTGCTGACCGACCTTCAGACCGAGGCGACAGGCTTTGTGCGGACCTGTGACGCAACCTCTGACATCCTGTCCGAATTCAAAGTCTACATGCGCTACGCGGGCCAAGGTTGGGAAATTCCGATTGAGTTGACGCTAGATCAAGCCATGACCCCGGATGCCGCCATCTTCACAGCACGTTTCGAAGAAGACTACGCAAAACTATTCGGCCGCACCGTTGTCGGCATGGATATCGAAATCACCGTCTGGTCGGTGAACGCGACAACGTCGGCAGAAACTGTGACGCGGATCGCGGCGACCACGGGCGACGGCACCGCGACCAGCCAAGGGCAGCGGTCTGTGTTCGACGCCGCATCGGGTCAATATCTGGACGCAGATGTGATCGACCGCGCAACCATGCAAACCGGACAACGGGCGCAAGGCCCCGCCGCTGTCAGCGAAGACGAGACAACAATCATCATTCCCGCAAGTCGCTACGCGATCTGTCAGCCCGACGGTTGCATCGACGTTGTGGTCAAAGGGTAGGGGATCAGCATGGCACAAGAACACTCTAAAGTCGCCTATCAAGTCATGTGGAACCGCTTGATTTCGGTCGTCGAAGAACAGGCCCAAGCTTTGGTGCGTACCGCATTTTCCACATCGGTCCGCGAGGCGGGCGATCTGTCCGCAGGCGTCTACGACACCCACGGCAACATGCTGGCCCAAGCCGTCACAGGCACCCCCGGCCACGTCAACGCAATGGCCGATGCCGTCGCTCATTTTATCCGCCGCATCGGGCGCGAGAACATTTGTGACGGCGACGTCTACATCACCAACGACCCGTGGGAAGGCACCGGACACCTGCACGACATCACCATGGTCACACCGTCGTTCCACCACGGCGCATTGGTCGGTTTCTTTGCCTGCACAGCGCATGTCGTAGATATCGGCGGGCGCGGCCTCGGGGCGGATGCGCAAAGCGTGTATGAAGAAGGGCTCTACATCCCGATCATGAAATTCGCCCACAAAGGCACGGTTGACGAAACGCTGGTCCGCATCATGCGTGGCAATGTGCGCGAGCCGGATCAGTTGATTGGCGACGTCTATGCGCTTGCCACCTGCAATGAAATCGGCCACCGCCGTCTGGTTGAAATGATGACCGAATTCGCGCTCGACGATCTGGATGGGATCGCGGATTTCATCCTCGAAAACTCCCGCCGCGCCACGATTGAAGCAATCGCCGCCTTGCCGCGCATGTCTGCGGATGGCGACATGACGGTCGACGGGTTCGACACGCCGATCACGCTTAAGGTCAAAGTAACGGTGCATGAAGACCGGATCGTGTCAGACTTCACCGGCTCGTCCGGCCTCGATAAAAAAGGCATCAACTGCCCGCTGGTCTACGCCAAAGCCTACGCTTGCTACGCGCTCAAGGTCGCCATCGCGCCCGAAATCCCAAACAATGCCGCGTCCTTAGCACCGTTCGAAATCGTGGCCCCCGTTGATACTATCGTGAATGCAGTGCATCCCGCGCCAGTCGCTTTGCGCCATATCGTCGGCCATTTTGTCCCCGATACGGTCTACGCCGCCTTCGATAAAATCGTACCCGGACTGGTGCCCGCCGAAGGGGCAGGGTGCCTGTGCAACTTCCAAGTGTCCTTGCGTCCGCGCACCGATGCGCCCGCGCCCGCAGATGCAAGACGCTCCGAAGTGCTGACGTTTAACTCCGGCGGCTCCGGCGCACGGCCCGCATTTGACGGATTGAACGCGACGGCCTTTCCGTCCGGCGTGATGACAATGCCGATTGAAGCGACCGAACACGCAGGCCCCGTCATCATCTGGCGCAAAGAACTGCGGCCCGACAGCGGCGGCGCAGGCAAGATGCGCGGCGGTTTGGGGCAATACATGGAAGTCGGCGCGATGGAGGGTCACGAATGCGACTTTCAAGCGATGCTCGACCGCGTGGATCATCCTGCACGTGGAAGGCGTGGCGGCATGGCAGGGGGCAAGACGACAATCGCGCAGGACGACGGCACCACCATGAACGGCAAAGGTAAACAATTCGTGCCGCACGGGCGCAGAGTCCTGATGGCTTTCCCCGGTGGCGCGGGCTACGGTCCCGCGTCTCAGCGTCCCAAAGACCACGTGCTGCGCGATCTCGCCCGTGGCTATATCTCAGCGCAAGCAGCGGCGCGTGACTATAATCTGACGGCTGACGAGATCAAAACCGTGCAAGATGCCGTGGCAAAAGGCGAAATCGCCTGACCGCAAACGCATGGCTTGCCCTGTCGCACCACACAACCACCTGCGCTTTTCGCGCTACAGTGGCGCACCAGCAGACATCCATATCAACGCCGACCACGCCCATCACCGCGCCTGACCGACTCACTTGAAATCATGGCGGTCCTGAAGGCATGGAAACGGCAGTGTTTGGCCGCAGATTCCGAAATACTGCCATTTCCAGAATAAATTCCGCTATTTATCCACTTGAAGCATGGCCTGCCACGAAATCAAATTCGGCCTAACTGTCGACACTTCTGCGTGAAGACCCTATACGCACCCATTCAATCCGATTGCAGATTGCCAACCACAAGGCTCACGGGCGTTGTGGTGAACCGTAAAAAGAAAGGGACACCGATGAACGCGATCATCAGCAACCCCAACGATCATAACGTTACGGCTGTCCATGTCCCGAGCATGACCGACATGCTGCTTACGTCTGACGGTGCGATCTAACGCACCGATCCGGCGTATCTGTTGTCTTGGTGCAGCACCGTTCAACACCGCTGCACCCACTCTAAAACTTCGAGAAGGAGGCAAATAAAATTGTCTGACGATAACACCAATCAAGGTATTCCGGCGCCGCAAGGCACCTCGGATATCATTGAGACTGATTACGAGATTGGTCAGGATAACGTAGACGGGTCCGTCGGGCCTTTTGGGTTTGATATTCACAACCCAGTCTTCGGCATTTCTGGCATCGCTATTGTGGCGTTTGTGTTCTTTACATTGGCGCTGCCCGAGCAAGCCGGAGCGTTGTTCCAAGGCATGTTCAACTTTGTCACCAAGAACTTTGACTGGTTCTTGATCGGTGCTGCCGATATTGTCGTGATCTTTGCATTGTTCCTGATCGTATCGCCTTTCGGTAAAATCCGTTTGGGCGGGTCTACGGCAAAGCCTGATTACACCTATGTTGGCTGGTTCTCGATGCTGTTCGCAGCGGGTATGGGCATCGGTCTGATGTTCTACGGCGTGTCTGAGCCGCTCTCGCATTTCTCATCTTCCGTAGGCGGTACTGCCCTCGAAGGCGACGTGCGGACCGACTGGGCACCTCTTGGCGGCGCATTGGACGACCAAGCAGCAGCTGTCCGTCTTGGTATGGCTGCAACGATCTACCACTGGGGTCTGCACCCTTGGGCGATCTACGCGATTGTGGGCTTGGCGCTTGCGCTGTTCACCTACAACAAAGGTCTGCCACTGACGATCCGTTCGGCATTCTACCCGATCTTTGGCGACCGTATCTGGGGTTGGCCGGGTCACGTCATCGACATCATGGCGGTTTTCGCGACCTTGTTCGGTCTGGCAACATCGCTGGGTCTGGGTGCGACACAAGCCAGCGCGGGTCTGAACGAATTGTTCGGCATCCCGATGGGCCGCACCACGGAAGTCATCCTGATTTCCTTGATCACTGCGGTTGCGCTGATCTCTGTGCTGCGTGGGCTTGATGGTGGGGTTAAGATCCTGTCAGAAATCAATATGGGTCTCGCTGGTATTCTGGCGCTGTTCACATTGATCGTTGGACCAACGGCGTTCTTGTTTGCGTTCTTCTGGGACAGCTTGGTCGCTTATGTCGAATACCTGCCCGCACTTGCCAATCCGTTTGGCCGCGAAGACGTGAACTTTAGCCAAGGCTGGACCGCGTTTTACTGGGCATGGTGGATCAGCTGGTCACCTTTCGTTGGGATGTTTATCGCACGTGTCAGCCGTGGACGTTCTGTCCGTGAATTCATCATCTGCGTTCTGTTGATCCCTTCAATGGTCTGCGTGATGTGGATGTCGATCTTTGGCGGCACAGCCATTCACCAAGTGATCGCCGATAGCTTTGTCGGTGCGCAAAACGCCGAACTGCCACGTCAGTTGTTCCAAATGCTGGGCGAACTGCCACTGGCGCAGATCACATCGTTCATCGGTATCGTTCTGGTCATCGTGTTCTTCGTGACGTCATCTGACTCTGGCTCGCTTGTGATTGATACAATCACAGCAGGCGGCAAAGTCGATGCGCCAGCAGCACAGCGTGTGTTCTGGTGTACCTTTGAGGGCGCTGTTGCGATTGCGCTTTTGTTGGGCGGCGGACTTGCGGCACTGCAATCTATGGTGATTTCAACCGGATTGCTGTTCACCGTGATCCTGCTCGGGATGTGCTACTGCATTTTCCGTGGCTTGCAAGACGAACGGGCCGAAGGCAAATAAGCCTTAGCTTTCTTAAAAGACAAATGCGGGCATCCGGTTTCGGGTGCCCGTTTTTTTGTGCGCTTCTTTTTGTGTGTGGTGCGCGTCGAGGCGATTAAGCCTGTTCAGAACAGTCGGTTACAGGCATCACAACATCTTCCAACTTGGTAACCAACTTGTTACATCGCGGACGCACTTAGCATAATTTGTTTGAGGAGAACTTCATGCTTAACTTTTTATCGCGGCCCATGGTCCGCATTGTCGATCGGTATTTGCCCGATCCATTTGTTTTTGTTCTGATTTTGACGCTGATTGCCGGACTTGCTGCGGTCCTGACCCAAGGGTCTGCACCTTTGGATGTTGTCGGCATGTGGGGCGACGGTTTCTGGGGTCTGTTGTCTTTCTCAATGCAAATGCTGCTGGTGCTGGTCACAGGCTATATGATGGCGTCTACGCCGCTGGTCCGTCGCGGTCTGTCCGCGCTTGCTGCCATGGCGAATAGCCCGGGTTCCGCGATTTTGTGGGTCAGCTTTGTCTCGCTCGCGGCATCATGGGTGAACTGGGGGTTCGGTCTGGTTGTTGGTGCGTTGTTCGCACGCGAGTTGGCGCGCACAATCCGCGTTGATTACCGCCTTTTGGTGGCCTCTGCGTACTCCGGCTTTATCGTCTGGCACGGCGGCCTTGCAGGCTCGATCCCGCTGTCTGTCGCGACAGAAGGTCATCCGTTCACGGATATCACAGGACTGATTCCGACGTCAGAAACCATCTTTTCAACCTTCAACCTTGTGATCGTTGTGGCGTTGTTTATCGTTGTGCCATTCGTGAACCGCGCAATGATGCCGCGCGAAGAAGATGCGGTCTACGTTGATCCAGCCCTTCTGGCCGAAGACGACGACGCCAAAGTCGAAAGCACAACACCTGCCGAAAGAATGGAAAACAGCTACGTGTTGTCCATGCTGATCGGGGCTGCTGGTGCTGCTTGGTTGATCCAATACTTCATGGCTGGCAACGGTCTGTCGCTGAACGTAATTAACTTCTTGTTCCTGACATTGGCCATTCTGCTGCACGGCACACCACGTCACTTGCTGAACTCGCTCAACGAAGCGGTCAAAGGCGGTGCAGGTATCGTGATCCAATTCCCGTTCTACGCGGGTATTATGGCGATCATGGTGCAGTCGGGCCTTGCGGTCAGCATCTCGAACGGTCTGGTCAGCTTGGCAACAGACGTGTCGCTGCCGTTCTGGTCGTTCTTGTCTGCGGGCATCGTGAACTTCTTCGTGCCATCGGGTGGCGGTCAATGGGCTGTGCAAGCGCCTGTGATCCTGCCTGCGGCCCAAGCCTTGGGTGCCGATCTGGCGCGGACAACGATGGCCGTTGCATGGGGCGACGCATGGACCAACATGGTGCAACCGTTCTGGGCGCTGCCTATTCTGGGGATCGCTGGTCTGCGTGCGAAAGACATCATGGGCTTTTGCGTGGTTCACCTGATCCTGTCAGGTATCATCATCGCGGTTGGTCTGACGTTCATCTAACCAAAGCAAAACGGGGCACCTGAGATTATCAGGTGCTCATCTATCAGACCTTCGCTGTGCAAACGGCGAAGGTCTTTTTGGTTGCACCGCCTAAGGCTGCCCAATTTCGGGTGCTTACGATTTAGTAATACTTGGGTGCTATCCATGAGATCGGCTCAGAACGAGACCGCTTTGATCAAAGAACTTGATATGAGGTGTCTGGCTTTTTTTACGAAAAATGCGGGATGAAATCGCCCTGTTCAGGGCTTGTGACGCATTGAAAGTTTAACGACATGGCAACGACATTCAACGTAATTTACCTGAGCCAATCTTCAGAACAGCTCGACACGTTTGAAGGCAATGACAACGCAGAAAATGCGTCGGCGCTTGTTGGCAGAACGCACGGCACGTTTGAGGACCCGCTGTACGACCGGGTGCAAGTCTTTTCACCCGGATCAAATGGCTACGGGGACAGCGACCCCACGGCCTACGATTCCGACAATTCAGATGCCTCTGACACGTTCCATATCAACGGCGCCGGAAACCACGCTTTTGACACTGTGGTCATCTATAATGCGACGTTAACTTATGTTGACGGCACAACCGCCTCGATCAGGGCAATCGTCTTTCAGGACAAGGTCGGAAACAGATATCTCGCACCAGACCCGGTCGAGGGCAGCGCAAACCAAAACGCGCTTGAAGCAAAGCCGATCGCGACCTTAAAAATTGATAGCATCTTCGACGATCAAGTTAGTGGGCTCACGGCGGACAGGGCCGTCAGCAATTACATGCAGCCCGACGGCTTTATCGACGGCACGGCAGGCGATGATGTCATCGGTGACGGCTATATCGACGAAGATGGTGATATCGTCGACGGATACGACGGCGATAACGATGCCATCGACGGTGGGGCGGGCAACGACGTCATATCAAGTGGGCTTGGCGATGACTTCGTATTCGGGAATGTGGGCGATGACACGCTCTACGGCGGTGCCGGCGAGGACGCTCTATATGGTCTCGACGACAATGATCTGATTTATGGCGGCGATGATGATGACCGTCTCTTCGGCGGGACAGGCAACGACTACCTCGCTGGCGGCGAAGGTCACGATCTGCTCGAAGGGGGCACCGGCAATGACCAACTGCAGGGCGACGCTGGCGATGACACGCTTTACGGCGACGGCGGCTCTGATGGGTTATATGGCGGTGCGGGCGACGACACGCTCTATGGTGGTGGCAGCAGGGACTACCTTTGGGGCGGCGCCGGAAACGATCTACTAGACGCAGGAAACGCGGCCGATGCCATCTATGCGGGCGCAGGCGACGATACCGTCTATGGCGGATCGGGGGACGACTACATCCAACTGACGTCTGGCAATGACACAGTCTATGGCGGCGATGATCGCGAGAACCTGCATATCATCGCGGGCGATTACGCCGATGGTGCAGTCGTCACAGTCGATGGTGGCACAGGCGGCGTCGACAACGATAACCTGACGCTGACCAGTTGGGCGGCGCAGCGCAATCTCGCGTATAGCACCGACGCTGACGGGGATAGCGTCTCTGGCAGCGTCGAACTGTATGATGGTAACGGCAACTGGATCACCGTTAACTTTTCCGAAATCGAAAGTGTTAGCGCACCAACGACAGACCTGACACCCGTGCGCGAAATTGACGGCACTCCGGGCGACGACACGATCGACAGCGGCTACACAGACGACCCGGGCGGCAACATGGTCGACGGCGGCGATAGCTTGCTGGGCAACGATTCAGATTTCATCTCCGCAGGTGATGGCAACGACTCGGTGAACAGCGGTGATGGCAACGATACCGTGGATGGCGGGGCCGGCGATGATACGCTGGACGGGGGCAGCGGCGACGACACGCTCTACGGCGGTGCAGGCGACGATACCTTTTCGCTCAGCGGTGAGTTCGGCACAGATACAGTTGAAGGCGGCGAAGGCGGCGAAACCACCGGTGACACGCTCGACCTGAGCGGGACCACCGCCAACCTGACCGTTGATCTGCGGGATGCGGACGCAGAAACAGGCACGATCACTGACGGCACCAATACGGTCACTTACAGCGAAATCGAGAACGTCGCGCTGGGCAGTGGCGACGATACCTATTTGCTCGGTGATGGGTCAGGGGCCGATACGGTCGCAGACTTTGACATGACCGACAGCGGCGACGGCACGTCGCGCGACCAGATCGACGTCAACGACCTGACCAGCGACGGCAGCACGCCCGTCAACGCATGGGATGTGGTGGTCACAGATACGGTGGGCGACGGCAGCGGCGATGCGGTCCTGACCTTTCCCAACGGCGAAAGCATCACTCTGGGCGGCGTCAGCCCGTCCGAAGTGAACACCGCTTCATCATTGAACGCCATCGGCATCCCATGTTTCACCGCAGGGGCGCATATTGAGACGGCACAGGGCGATATCCCCGTCGAAAACCTGCGCATCGGCGATCTGGTCCGCACGTGGGAACACGGGTTTCAGCCCGTGCGCTGGATCGGATCACGCAAAGTGACCGCCTTTGAACTCGCGAAAAACCCAGACTTGAAACCCGTCGTTATCCGTAAGCACGCCTTCAATAACAGCCGTAAACTGCTTGTCTCACCGCAACACGGCATGGTGGTCGACGTCGACGGGGAAAGCGTGCTGATCCGCGCCAAACATCTAGCCGAATTCTTTGGCGATAGCGTTGCGCGCGTGCAATCACGGGTCGAGGACGTGACCTACTACCACTTCATGTTCGACCAACATCAGATCGTCTTTGCCGACGGCTGCCTGACCGAAGCCTTCTACCCCGGTAAATTCGCGCTTTCATCCATCGGACACGCGGTTCAAACCGAATTATTCGCGCTTTTCCCAGAATTGATCCGCGTTGCTATCGGTGCGTCTGATGTGGGATCTGTCTATTCCGAACCTGCGCGGCATTACCTCAAACGTCGCGAGGTCGCCGAACTCGGGTCATTCCCAAAAGCCAGTTAGCCGCACTCAAAGGTCAATCTCAATCACACCGTTCGGCTGCGCGGCACGGCTTTGACACAGAATAACCCGTGTCTCGCGCTGTTTCGCTGACAGTACGAAATCGCGGTGTTCTACCTCACCAGACACCAGTCCACATTGGCAAACGCCGCACAAACCGTCACTGCATTTCACATCAACAGGCACCCCGTTTTCCTGCAAAACATCAGTCCCGGATTTGTCCACTGGCACGGCAAAGCTGCGCCCGTCTTTCAGTTTAATCGTAAACGGATGGTTCTCGTAATCGGGCTGTTCTGGCAGATTAAAATACTCCAAATGCCGTGCGTCATCCGGGAAATCCGCTCGCGTCGCAGCATCAATCACCGCCGACATATAGCGCTCAGGTCCGCAGGTATAAACGTGCCTGCCCGCAGGGGCCGCTTGCAAAATCGCATCCAGATCAGCTCGCGTATCTTCATCGCTGAAATGCAAATGCACCTTATCCGCCCAAGCGAACCGCGCCAGTTCTGCCAAATACCCAGCAGAGCCGCGTGATCCGCACGAATAATGCAACGCAAAATCGCGACCAATCGCATGCAGCCGATGTGCAAAAGCAATCATCGGCGTTACGCCAATCCCACCACCCATCAGGTAGGTTTTGGCAGCATCTTCAACCAGCGGGAAATGGTTGATTGGCTTCGAGATAAACACCCGCCGACCTTCACTAAATATCCGGTGCAGCAAGGCTGAACCGCCGCGGCCATTATCTTCGCGCAATACGCCAATTTGATATTTTGTCGTATCAGATGGGTCTCCGGACATGGAATATTGCCGCAGCATCTCGGGGGCCACAACGATATCCAGATGCGCGCCCGCAGTCCACGCAGGCAAGTCCGCACCGTCCAACGCCTCGAATTCATACATCGTCACATCATCGGTCATCACTGCGACTTTGGACACGCGCACCGCGATCACGGGCGCATCGGTCGGCACCATGTAGCGGTGAATGTGATCGGTCTCGCCCTTGGCAGACTTCAGCTTATAGGCGTCCGCCGTCAGCATCGCGTGATACGCTTCGATCCCCTTTTCGCGGTCCATCGGATCAGGGTAGGGCCACGGATGCGGGGCCAGCGGGGCAGGGTAAACCGCCAAAGTTTGGTCTTCGTACTTCAGGTTCAAATCGACCTGCAAATCGCGTGTATTCACCGGATCGGGCGTCGGTTTATAGCCACCATCCTCATGCAGCGAAATATCCCACCACCATTTCTTAACCGGATTTAAACCACCATTGCCGACCATATCATCCAGTTTTGCCAGCACTGGTGCGGCCTTGGGAATGTTGGTCGCGGCCCACCGAAACGGAGCCTCCGCGAACAGCCCTTCCAAATTCCACGGACAGGTTTTCATGCACCGTCCACACATCGCACCGCCGTCCGTCGTGATCCGGTAAGTCGCACATTTCTGGCTATCCGATTTCCAAATTTCGTAGCCATTAAACATCAGTTTCGGCCCGGCGGTGATCGCGCCAGAGGGGCATTCACGGGCACATTTATTACAACTTTCGCAGAAACTTTGCAGGCCGAAATCAATCGGCAGATCGTGATCCATCGGCATATCCGTGGTCACGGCACCTGATTTCAGGCGCGGCCCAAGGTATGGGTTCAGGATGACTTCGCCGATCCGCGACACTTCGCCCAATCCCGCAAGCAACAAAAGCGGCGGTTGCAAAACCTCACCGTCGATCACTGTATGCGCCTTGGCCTTGTAGCCCAGATTGCGGATGTGCTGCCCGATCACGCCACCGATCAACGAGAACCGAAGGTAAGCCCGCATTGACTGCGCAACGGCGATCCAATCATCGCCGCTCGACCCATCCATCGTCTCAAATCCTTGGTCAATAATCATGCTAATCGCTTGATCATGTTCAGGAATAATCGGTGTGCCAGTCGCATCGTGACTATACCATGTCCAATCCGGACAGCGCGAAAGCCCCACCGCGTCAGCCCCCAGAAAATACGACGCCGCCTTGATATTTGCCGCATTACGCTGCGCATCTGTCACGCGATACACGTCACGGCTGGCACCGTCCTGCAGCAAGGTAAACGCCCCCAAAGCGCGGCGTTGTGCCGCCGCTGGTGCCGCTTTGCGCACGTGCATACCGCCCTTCATCGCGGTCTGCGTGTGCTTGCCCATGTCGCCAAATTGCGCCCGCGCAAACAAATCCGCACGCTTTGGCACACGCGCCACATTCGGCTCGTCGATGTAGGTCGTGGGGGTCGCGACACGCTTTAGCTTTTCAAACGGATGCGCGCCCTCGGCGTAGCGGCGCTGCGCATATGGATCGCGGTTGAACGCGGATTTCTGCGTGCCATATCCAGTCCACCACGCAGGCCCTTGGGTCTGAAACCACGGTTGATCCGCCATCGCAGCAAGCGGCAGATCATGTGCCAAAGGCATCGTCGTTGTGATCGCAGCCAACCCAAAACGGGTGCCGACCCAAGGGGCAACCAAAGCCCCGTCTTCAATCGTCGCAAGCCCCGTTGCCACCGCGCACTTGCGCAAATCCACGTCAGATGTCGTCGCCGTATGCGCCCGTGCATCCCAGCCTAATAACCTGATATAATTGGCAATAACCGTCGCAGTTTCAGTCGCCCGTAAACACGCCCGATGCGCCTGCGCGCCTTTGATCCAGTCGCTGCCCGGCTCATAGGGATCAGGGTCGCGGTGGTATTCTTGCAAGAATGTAATTGTCGTCGTGTGTGCTGTTATCGGAACCGGATCTGCCTGCATCGACTCCTTGAGATCAGCCATGATCAAGTCGATCCCGGCTGCCAAAGTCTTAGTCTGCCGCGTCTTTAAATCCTCTGCCAAGCGAGCAATGTCAGGGTTGCAGGTCGGCGTATCCAGCCGACAAGCATCCACCAAAGGTCCAATTCCGACCATCGAGGCATCTGAAAAATATCCAAACGATTTCAGGTGATGAGACCGCTCGACAAGATTATCAGGAATATCCGCAACCGTCCGGTTCACGATCCCGCCGCGAATAGCGTCCATCATCGCCTGAAATTCGCCCATCGCATTCACGATGCTTTCAGGGTCTTCGGGTCTGTGAAAATCCAACGGGGCCAGCGGCGCGATGTTTAGTGCAGGCATCGCAGAAACCCGCCGCAACCGCTCTGACGGATACACACCCAAATGCGGCGCACGGGATTTGTCGGAAAATATTTTCATAAAAGTGGCCTTTTGTTGCGGCTATGAAACCGACAACGCAGGGCAGGGGCAAGGCGAAAACGCTTGCGAAGGGTGGCAAAACGATGCCGCCACCCTTCTGAATTTAAAAGACGAAACCGGCTTAGTCGATCGTCGCGAATTGTCCGTATTGACCGCCGTGAAACACCAGCGGCTCGCCGCCATTGTGCTGCGCTTTGGTCACGCGGCCCACGACGATCACGTGATCGCCTGCGTCATGTGTGGCCTCTAACGAGCATTCGAACGTCGCCAACGCGCCTTCGATAATCGGCATGCCGCAGTGGGACAGATGCATCGGCACGTCCTTGATTGCGGTCTTGGATTTGATGATCGCAGCGCAGATATCGCGTTGATCTGCCGCCAGAATATGCACCGCAAAACGGCGCGATCCTGCGAAGTGTTCAAACCGTTTTGACGCTTTGGCGGGCGACCACAACACCAACGGCGGGTCCAGCGATACGCTGGCAAAGCTGTTGGCGACGATGGCCACCGGCCCTTCAGGCCCGTCGGTTGTGATGACCGTGACGCCAGTGACAAATGCCCCTAACGCGCCCCGAAAGCTGTCCGGGTCACTGCTGGGATTGAAAGTCGCGATTGTGCCTGCGTCCATTATGGAACCTCATTGCCAAGAGCTGCGGTGTAAAGCTGGAACCAAACCTGCCGTGTCATATCGACCTTAAACGCATCTGATAACGCTTTGATCCGGCTTAGGTTATTGGTCCCCATCACCGGCATGATATTTGCAGGATGCGCCAGAAGCCACGCCACTGCAACAGCGCTTGCATCAACACCGTGGGCGGCACCGATTTCGCCCATCAGGTCGCGGGTCGCAGAATTGGACGTCAGCAACGCGCCACCACCCAGCGGCGACCAAGCCATGATCGGCACATTGCGCTCTTGCAGATAGGCGACATCGCCATTGGTAAAGCCCGCATTCGCCGTCACGGAAAGCTCGATCTGGTTGGTCACAAGCTGCGTTTTCATCGCAGATTGCAGCAGCGTCCAATCGTGCAGTTTGAAGTTGGACACGCCCACCGAGCGGACTTTGCCGGATGCGACAAGCGCGTCCAATGCCGCACCAGTCTCGTGGTGATCCATGAATGGATCGGGGCGGTGGATCAACAGCGTGTCAATTTTATCGACGTTCATCAGGCGTAAAGAATGGTCAACAGAAGCTGTGACATGCGCCGCAGAGGTGTCGTAATATTTGCCCGTCGCATCAGCATAACGGCCAGCAGGGGCCACGATATCGCATTTCGTGACGATCTCGATTTTGTCTTTCAACGCAGGGGCGGCTTTCAACGCAGCGCCCAACACCTCTTCGGCCTCATAGCCGCCGTAAATGTCTGCTTGGTCCATTGTTGTGATGCCCTGAGCAAGGCAAGCTTCGATCTTTTCCTGAACGTGGGCGGGTGACGTGTCTGACGCCTCGGCCAGCCGCCACATGCCGTAAACGATGCGGGAAAAAGAGAGGTCTTTGGTGATATCGACGCGGTTCATGTGCGTGGTCCTGTGCCTAGTGGTGTTGCGGGTGTCTCTGCTGGCACGCGTCCGTAGGCATGTGGCAGAGAGCATGTTTTAAGGTGCGGCATGACGCGGCTGCCAAAGTGTTCGGCCTCTGCGATATGCGGATAACCCGAGAAGATAAACGAGCGGATGCCCATTTTCTGATAGTTTTCGATCTTGGACAGCACTTGATCGGTAGACCCAACCAAGGCGGCACCACAGCCAGACCGCGCACGGCCAACGCCGGTCCATAGACCGGGTTCGGTGTAGCCAAATTTGTCAGCCAATTCGCGGGCTTTGGCCTGATGCGCCACACCAAGCGAGATGCTGTCGTGCGCGCGGTCACGGATCAATTTGCCGTATTCGTCGTCTAACTTGCTGGCGATATAATCGGCGTATTCCTTGGCCTCAGCCTCGGTGTCGCGCACGATCATATGGACGCGCAAACCGTAGTCCAGCGTGCGGTTATGCGCCGCTGCACGGGCATGAACATCCTTCATTCGCTGGGCCAAAACATCCTGTGTCTCAGGCCACATCAGATAGACGTCACACTGCGCCCCGCACAGTTCCAACGCATCGGGTGAGTAGCCGCCAAAATACAGCAATGGGCCGCCGTTTTGCTGGTATGGTTTTGCGGGGCCAGTTGGGACTTTGTCAAAGTCATAGACGTCGCCGTGGTGCGTGATCTCGTCTTGCGTCCACGCCTGACGCAGGATTTGTACGACCTCGTGGCTGCGTTTGTAACGGTACGGACTTGGCGCGACTTCACCCGGAAAATCCGATGAAATCACGTTCAGGGTTAGACGACCTTCGAGCATGTGATCCAGCGTCGCAATCGTGCGTGCGAGCATGATCGGTTGCACTTCACCACAGCGGATCGCGGCTAGAAAGTTAATCTTTTCGGTCAACGGCGCCATGCCTGCCACATAGGACAATGTGTCTTGGCCAACCTGATAGGACGAGGGTGCAAGGATGTTTCTGAAGCCCTGCTTTTCAGCCGTCAAACCGATGTCACGGCAGTGTTCCCACGTCGATTTCAGGTCGGTATCGGGCACACCTAGGAACTGGTAATCATCTGAACACAATGCAGAAAACCAAGATACCTCTGCGGCATCAAGATCGGGGCTGGTGATTGGTACAATAGTCATCGATTCCACCTCTGGCTGGGCTGTGTTACCTCTTGCCTAACATGCCGGATTGTGTGCATCAATGGTGCATCAATTTGGCTTTGACACGGAAGGGGCCATCATGGCGGACGCGTCGTCATTACCAAAATACATTCAGGTCAGCGAAATGCTGATCCGCGAAATCGCCGCAGGTCACTTGATCGACGGGGCGCGTTTGGCCCCCGAGCGGGACATGGCAGCAGAGCTAGGCATCTCGGTCGGAACCTTGCGCAAAGCGCTTAGCGACCTTGAGGAAAAAGGCATGTTGCACCGCGTGCAGGGGTCGGGGAATTACGTGCGTTTTCAGACCGATGTGGCGTCTGTCTATGCGATGTTCCGGCTGGAGCTTATCGGAGGCGGCGGCTTGCCCACAGCGCGGATATTGTCGGTGGATCGCTTGTCGAAAACGGCGGATATGCCTGCCTTTGGCAGTGCGTCCGAGGGCCACAGGATCAGGCGCGTGCGGTCGTTGGACGGAAAAGCGATAGCGCTAGAGGAAATCTGGCTCGACGGATCATACCGCGACGTGATGACTGCCGATGATCTCAGCGAGTCGCTCTACCACTTTTACCGCAACGATTTGGGTCTTGTGATTGGGTCCGCCGTGGACGAAATCGGCGTCGCTTCGGTCCCCGATTGGGGCGGTGTGGACTACCCAATAGAGGCCGGTCAGATGGCCGGATATATCGAACGGACCAGTTATGACGCGGCGGGGACTGCTGCCGAGATTTCAAAGACATGGTTCGATTACAACAAGGCGCGCTACATTTCGCGCCTCGGAAAAGGATAACGACGTTGGAAATGGTCACCTATGGGATTATCGGGTGCGGGATGATGGCCCGCGAGCACATCCAGAATATCGGGTTGTTGCCGCATGGCAAAGTCACTGCGGTCTTTGATCCGGTGCGCGAGTTGGCGCAGACAGCGGCTGATTTGGCGGGCGAGGCTTATGTGGCTGGAAGTCTTGAGGATTTGCTGGCGTTCGAGAACATCGACGCGCTGGTGATCGTCAGCCCGAATTACCTGCATGTGGACCAGATGAAGATCATCGCCGCGACCCGTCCGCTGCCCGTGCTCTGCGAAAAGCCGATCTATACGGATCCTGCACAGGCGGGTGATATTGCCGCCTTGGCCGCTAACTATCCTGCGCCGTTTTGGGTCGCGATGGAGTATCGGTATATGCCGCCTGTCGCGGCGCTGATCGAGCAGGCAGAGCAGACGACGGGCGGCATCAAAATGCTGACCGTGCGCGAGCACCGCTTTCCGTTCCTGCCGAAAATCGGGGATTGGAACCGCTTTAACGCGAAAACGGGCGGGACTTTGGTTGAGAAATGCTGTCACTTCTTTGATCTGATGCGCCTGATTTTAAAGGACGAACCCGTGCGGGTGATGGCCTCTGCTGGGCAGGGGGTTAACCACCTTGAAGAGCGTTACGACGACGAGACGCCAGACATTTGGGATCATGGCTATGTGATTATCGACTTCAAAGGCGGGGCGCGTGCAATGTTGGAATTGTGCATGTTCGCCGAAGGATCGCGCTACCAAGAAGAGATCATCGCGGTGGGGCCAAAGGCCAAGATCGAAGCGCTGGTGCCGGGGCCGGGTCGGTTCTGGCCGAAGGCATTGGGCGATGCACCTGTGCCGCAGCTGATTATCTCGCCACGCGCACCCAAGGGTCCGTTTACCTCCGAGATTCCGGTTGATCCGACGCTGCTTGCGGCGGGCGACCATAATGGGTCGACGTTCTACCAGCACCAACGCTTTAACGCTGTTGTGCGCGGCGAAGGCATTGTGGAAGTCACGGCGGATGACGGGATGAAGGCTGTGGCGATTGGGTTGGCGGCGCAGGAATCCGCGCGGACCGGCCAAGCGGTGACGCTTGATTTCTGAGTAAAACCTTCCCCGCGGAGAAGACGTGCGTTGTGTTTACGATTTGATAAGGCCCGAGGAGGTGGGGCGCCTACGAGATGTGGGCGCCTTTTTTGCGGTCGGTGTCGAATTTTCGCGAAAATTCGGGGTGCGTGTTTCGGGCGGAGATGCGTGGGTTTTGGGGTGTGATTTGCGTGCACAAGGCGTGCACAATGCGTGCACCGCTGTGTCGGGATTTGGGGTTGGTGTCGAATTTTCGCGAAAATTCGGGTGGGGGCCAGCCCCCACGCCCCCGGGATTTTGAAGAAGCCAAAGAAGCGAAAGGGGCGCCTTGGTTTGGCGCCCCGTTGTTTATTTGACCGCGCCGAGTGTGAGGCCTGCGATGAAGTGTTTTTGCATCAAGAAGAACATCGCAACAGGTGGCAGTGCCGCCACAATCGAGCCTGCAGACATCAGGTGATAGGCCGCCCGATATTGCGAGTTGAATTCAGTGATGCCTGCCGTCACGGGCTGTGCGTTTGGTCCTTGTGTCAGCACCACGGCCCAGAAGTAATCGTTCCAGATGAAGGTGAAGATCAGCACGGCGAGTGCCGCGAGTGCCGGTTTCATCAGCGGCAGTACCACGTAGAGGAAGATGCGCCATTCTGCGACGCCTTCGACGCGCGCGGCCTCGATCAGCGGGAATGGCAGGGCTTTGATAAAGTTGCGCATGAACAGCGTGCAGAAGCCCGTTTGGAATGCGATGTGGAACAGCACAAGGCCCTGCACCGTGTCGTAGAGACCGATCGAGATTGTCAGGTCACGCACTGGCACCATCAGGATTTGGAACGGCACAAAGTTGCCCGCGATGAACATGAAGAAGATCAGCAGGTTGCCTTTGAATTTATAGACGCCGAGTGCAAACCCCGCCATGGCCGATAGGGCCACGGCTCCGATCACGGTGGGGATCGTGATGAACACCGAGTTCAGCAGGTATTTTGGCATGTTGGATTCGAAGAACACTTTGCCGTAGTTGCTGAAGAATTCAAACGATGACGGCAGCCCCCAGTAGTTGCCATTGGCAAAATCCGAGTCCGGTTTGATCGAGAACATCGCAACTGCGATCAGCGGCAGCAGCCAGATGATGAGCACGATGGGCAGGATGATCTGGTAGGAAATCTGCCACGTCCGCGACGTCTTTTCGATGGGTGTTGGAAACATCTTAGTGCCCCCCTTTTTCGTCTTGGTACATCGACCACAAGAAGTAGACGATGAAGAACAGCATTAGGAAGAATAGCACCACCGCGATGGCCGCCCCGTAGCCCATGCGGAAGCCGAATTCCGACAGGGATTCTTCGAACATGTAGAAAGACAGCACGCGGGTTGACCCGAAGGGCCCGCCGTTGGTCATGACCGAGATCAGGTCAAAGGACCGCAGCGCCCCGATGATGGTCACGACGAAGGCGATGAAGGTTGCTGGTTTGAGTTGTGGCAGGATCACGTACCACAGCATTTTGTACCCTTTTGCGCCGTCGAGCCGTGCGGCTTCGACTTGTTCGGGGTCAACAGAGTTCAGCCCCGTGAGGTACAAGATCATGCAATATGCCGTTTGTGGCCAAAGTCCTGCGGCGATGATGCCGTAGGTCGCGGTGTTCGGATTGCCGAGTACGCCGCCTTTGATCTCTAGTCCGAACAGGTCGAGGATCACGGTGAACAACCCGAAGTTGGGGAAGTAGAACCACGAGAACACAAGGCCCACGACGACTTGGGAGATCACAAACGGGAAGAAGAACAGCGACTTATAGAGCCGGATGCCCGCCACTGTTTGGTTCAGGAACAGCGAGATGAACAGGCCCATCGGGATCGCCAGCAGGTAGAGCACCAGCCATTTCAGGTTGTTCCAGAACGAGATGCCGAATTTGCGGTCGTCGGTCAGTAGCCGTTCGTAGTTGGCAAGCCCGACATAGGTTTTTTCGCCCAAGCCGTCCCATTCGTGGAACGAGATCCAGAACGACTGGCCGATCGGGATGATCACGTAGACCGCAAAGAACAGAATTGGCAGGATCAGGAACAGCCAAGGCGTGATCGCGATCTCGTTGCGTTTATACCAGCCGCGGTTGGTGGATGCGGTGGGTGTGGTGGCAAATGCCATGGCCGTCTCCCTCTGAATTCAGGTCTCAACACATGCGAAAGGCCGGATCGCCTTGCGGATGGATTAAGGGGTGGGGACGGGCCGATGTGGCCCGTCCGCGTGTATAGTTTACTTGTCGTAGACGCGTTCTGCTGCATCTTCCAGACGGGCCAGGATATCGTCGAGGTTATCCGGGAACACCATGAATTCCTGCAAGCCTTCCATGCCAACGCTGGCCATTTCAGCCGGGAAGTCACGGTCAAAGAATTGTGCCACGCCGCCCGGGGCGTTTGTGGACAGCATCTCGAAGCCTTGCTCTAGGAATTCGTCAGCATCGACGCTTGCGTTTGCGTTGACTGGCAACTGACCAAGCGCGTCACCTGCGTTGATGGCTGTTTGCACGTCAGTGGACGTCACATAGGCCAAGAACGCGCGTGCGTTTTCTTTGTTGGTGGCTTGCGACGGGATGTGGAATGTATCCGTCGGTGCGTCTTCGCCCTGTGGGAAATCGCCGATGGTTGGGAACTGGTAGAAGTCGATTTGATCGTCTGTCAGACCTGCTTCGCGTAGTGGTGCGACCGCAAAGTTACCCATCAGGTATGCAGCTGCGTCGCCTTCTACCATAAAGTTCAGCGCTTCTTGCCAGCTATAAGACTGGTGGTCTTCAACGAAGCCGCCCATGTCGATCAGCTGACGCCAGTTGGCGAATGTTTGACGTACACGGTCATCCGTCCATGCGACTTCGCCGCGGGCCAGTTGCATGTGGAAGTCAAAGCCGTTGGTCCGCATGTTCATGTAGTCGAACCAGCCGCCAGCTGTCCAAAGGAATTTGGTCCCGATGGTGTAGCAAACCCGACCGGATGCGACGATCTTTTCGCAGTTGGCCAGTTCTTCTTCCCATGTGGTGGGTTCGGTGATGCCGAGTTCTTTGTAGATGTCTTCGCGGTAGTAGACGCCCCATTGGTAGTATGTGTAAGGCACACCCCATTGTTTGCCGTCGATGGTCAGCGCGCTTTTCACAGCGTCGAGACCTTCGAGCGAGCCGTCTTCGTACATGTCAGAGACGTCTTCGAACAAGCCTGCTTCGACGTATGGGCCCATCCGGTTTGCCGCGTACCAGTTCACAACGTCAGGTGCGTTGGCTGTCAGCGCGTTACGGATTTGGGTTTTCCAAGCGTCACGGTCAACGACCGTCAGCTCGATGTTCAGGTCCGGGTGCAAGGCGCCGAAATCAGCGACAAGTCCTTCGATCACAGCGCGTGGCGCAGGATTGGACATGTCGGCCGTGATATTCAGGTCGCCTGTCAGTGCGTCGCCTTCGGCAAATGCCGCTGTGGCTACGATGCTTGCTGCTGCAAGGGCTGCAAAAGATGTTTTCATGATGGAACGCATTGTGTCCTCCCTAGGTGCTTCCGTCTGTATTCCGCCTGAGGTCCGCCATTGAGTTTCAATATGTGGAACTAGGTTTTGAATATTGAAACTAAAGCGCGACTCGCGTAGTGTTGTCAACAGGTCGAGGTTAGTCCTGTTCAAGTTGCACATCAAACGCCTAGCGTATCTAGTGCAGAGGTCAGTGCTGACGACCATCCAAATTTCGGGCGCAATCGCGCGGCAACATTCGTGAGGGGGAGACACATATGGCAGGTGTTACACTACATAACGTCATCAAGAAATATGGCGATGTCCAAGTGATCCATGGCATTGATCTGGAAATTGAAGACGGCGAATTCTGCGTTTTTGTAGGCCCGTCGGGCTGCGGCAAATCCACATTGTTGCGCATGGTTGCCGGACTTGAAGAGACCACCAAAGGGTCGATGCACATCGGAGAACGTGACGTCACGCGGATGGACCCATCCCAGCGCGGCGTGGCGATGGTGTTCCAGACCTACGCTTTGTATCCGCATATGACGGTCAAAGATAACATGGGGTTCGGCCTCAAGATGAACGGCCACCCCAAGGCCGAGATCGAAGCAAAGGTGGCCGAGGCGACCCGTATTCTCAAGCTTGAGGATTATCTGGACCGCAAACCTGCCGCCTTGTCCGGTGGTCAGCGTCAGCGTGTCTCTATTGGTCGTGCGATTGTGCGTGGCCCCGATGTGTTCCTGTTTGACGAACCGCTGTCGAACCTCGACGCCGAATTGCGCGTTGAAATGCGGGTCGAGATCGCGCGTTTGCACAAGGAAATCGGTGCAACGATGATCTACGTGACCCACGATCAGGTCGAAGCGATGACGCTTGCCGACAAAATCGTTGTGCTGCGCAAAGGTGTGATCGAACAAGTCGGCGCACCGATGGAGCTATACCGGGACCCTGACAACAAATTCGTGGCAGGCTTTATCGGATCGCCTGCGATGAATTTCTTGGACGGTAAGGTTGTGGACGGCGGCGTCGAAGTGGCCGGACTTGGCATGGTTATTCCGGCAGACTTGTCCACGGCATACAAAGGCCACGCGGTGACAGTTGGCCTGCGGCCTGAACACCTAGAGGTTGATCCAAACGGCACGGCGCTGCGCGTTGATATGGTCGAAAGCCTTGGTGGTGTGTCTTATGCTTATCTGGTGGGCGACACTGGCGAGCGGATCGTGATTGAACAACGTGGCGATGACCGTGTGGCTGACGGCGAAACAATCGGACTGACGGTTGATCCGTCGCGTCTGTACTTGTTCGACGGCGAAACAGAGCAGCGTATCCGGACCTAAGACAGATCAGAGAATGACAAAAGCCGCGTACCTTGGGTGCGCGGCTTTTTTGTGGGCGATTGAATTGTGAGAGTTTGGGGGCAGGCACCCCTCGCGTGGGGGATGCCTGAATCTGTGTGGTTTAGCGTGACAGCACGCGGGCGATGTCTTCGGCAAGCTCTAGCACCACTTGCGACTGTGCGCGTGCGATGCCGTTCAGGCCTTCGCTGATGACGGGCGTGGTGAAGGCAAAGTTGCGTGCCGTGTTGCGGTAGTCGATGCCGTCGCCGCCGATAAAGTACTGACCGCGCAGGGTGAAAATACCGTCGTTGCCTGCCAGCATTTCCTCGACGCGTACTTCAATCGTCACATCAGGGATGCCCGCGAATGGCCACGGATCGGGACCAACGGTGGCCGAAAGGATGTCGTTCAAGTGCCGCGAGATGGTCAGCGTCGTCGCCCGTTCCGGTTCATCCGCCCACAGCACGTCGCCGTTGGTGGTGATCAGGCCCTCGGGGCTCTCGATGGAAATCTCGTCAGAGGCCGCGTAGCTGGGCAGCGATACCGTCCGCACGATGGCAGAGTTGACGTTCGCACGTAGGTCCAGCGTCGAATTCAGCGGTGTCATTTCGACCCGATTGGTGGGGCCGGAACAGGCTGCAACCGCAGTCAGGGCCAGCGTCAAGAAAAGTGGTTTGATCATGATGTTATCGCCCTGTCAGCAGTGAAGAAGGATTACGTTGAATGGTCCGCGCAAGCGAGGTGACAGCGTCGGCTGCGGCCTGAATATCGCGCAGGGTTGCGGCGGTGTCGTTCGAGAACCGCGATTGTTCGCCATATGCGCCCGCGACCGCGTTGATCGTGTTGACCAGTCGCGATGTTTCGGTGGACAGCCCCGGCAGGCCGCGTGCGGCGGTGTCGATGGACGTCGCGGCTTGGGCTGCGGCTGCAAGTGCTGCGTTGACGTTCTCGACCGCCCCACCTTCGCGCACAGTGGCGAGGAAGACGTTGAGTTCGTCCAATGCGCCTGTCAGTGCGGCTGGCAGTTCGTTCGCGCCTTCGGTCAGCAAGATGCCGTCGATGGTGTCCAGCGTTTGCGTGGCTTGGGCGACGAGTTCGTCGATTTCCACGCTGTTGGCTTTGATCGTCAACTGTTCAATCTGCGCTGTGATCTGCGGCAGGTTGGCGGTTGCGGCTTCGAGCTGTGCCACAAGGTTGGTCGCCCGCGCCGCAAGTTCCGGTAGAGTTTCAACGCTCTCGGATATCGCTTGCGCGGCTGTGCTGGTGTCTTCCAGTGCTGCCGTCAGGTTTTCGACAGCACCACCTTCGCGCACGTCTGTGACCAGCCCGCGAATTTCGTCGAGTGCCGCAGTGACCGTCGCGGGAATCGCGGTGGTGGTTTCATCCACAAGGATCGCGTCGATGTTCGCAAGCGTCTGGTTGGTCTGGGCGAGCAGTGCTTCGACCTCAAGCGCGTTGGCTTTGGACGCAAGCGCCTGAAGTTCCGCGATAATGTCGGGCAGGGCCTCTGACGCGGTGCCGATGGTGGCAACGGTGTCGTTGGCGGTGTTCAGCGTGTCTGACAACGTGCCCACCAGATCGGCCTCGGTCGCGGATGCCACGATGGTTGCGATCTCGGCCACGACCTCTTGGATGCCTTCGAGCGAGGTTTGCAGCGTGTCTGGTGCGCCTTGGATGCCGTCGGACGCGATGATGGTGCTGATGTCGGCCAGAATGGTCCGCAATTCGAGCGGTGCCGCTTTCAGGTCGCCATCGGTGGCTAGTGCCTCGATGCTGGCCATCAGATCAACGGCCCCTTGCATCAATTCCTCGATCGGCAGGTTGTTGATCCGGTCCAACACGCCTTCAGCCGTGGCTGAGACGTCAGACACCAAGGATTCGGTGGTCGGGATGATCGGGAAAGGCTCGCGCAGCGGGTCGAGGAACATCAGGTCCGCGTCTTCCACGTCGACCAGTTCCACTTCGAGCGCACCGGTCAGGATGTTGCCTGTAACCAGCCGCGCCCGCATCCCTTGGGCCACAAAGCTTGCGAAAATCTGCATCGCGTCTTGGTCTGTGGTGTCGTCCGAGATGCCCAAGCGGGACGGGGACAGCCCAAGCGTAGTGCGCAGACGCACACGGTTGTTGCCGTTTTCTTCGACCACAATGGCGTTGATTGCCGCGACTTCACCGACGTTCACGCCTTGGTACTTCACAGCGGAGCCTTGGCGCAGGCCGTTGACGGTTTCGTCAAACAGGATGCCCACGGTCATGGTGTTGCGATCAGGGCTTTCGAACAGGCTTTCGCGGGCGGCTTGTTCGCTGTCGAACAGGTCGAATGTATCAACGCGCGGGCCTTGGCCCAGTGGTTCGCCACCGGACACAACCGTATCAAAGGCAATACCGCCCTCGATCAGCGATGCGATGCTGTCCACGTTCAACGCCAGACCGGATGCACCCACAGAGACCGAGAAACCGGAGGTGTCCCAGAACCGTGTGTTGGTGGTCACGAGGCGTGCATATTGTTCTTCGATGAAAGCTGACACGATTACGCCGTTGCCGTTGGGGTCCAGAACGGGTTCGTCAAGGAACCCAACCTGCAAGCCTTTGTGCAGGATTGGCGCACCTTGGGCCAGTGACGCACCAGTGGGCGCCCGCAGCACGATTTCAGAGCCAGCGTCGTTGGTTGCGAGCAATGGCGGGTCTTCGAGACCGATAAATTCGCGTTGGTCAACGTCCGCTTCGGTGTCCCATTTGCCTGCGATATAGGCACCGGACAGCACCGTATCCAAGCCGGACACGCCGCGCAGCGTCACGTCAGGGCGCACGACCCAAAAGATCGCGTCGTCATCAAGGTAGGGCGCGATTTCTTTATCGACGCGCACATGCACGAGAACAACTTCGAGATTGTCCGCAAAGCTGACCTTTTCAACCAGCCCGACGGTGATATCGCGGTATTTCAGCGGTGTTTCTTTGCTGATGCCCGACCCGTTTTCGAATTCGATTTCGATCAGGATGCCGCGATCCTGATAGGTGGACCACGCCACGCTGAGGATCACGCCAAGGGCTGCAATAGGCACAAGCCAGATCCAACTGATCCGTGACCGCTTGCGCGGTCCTGCTTCGCGGACGTCAAGTTGTGCGGGGGATGGCGTATCTGTCATGTGGCGTCTGCCCTATCTGCGTCCCAAATGAGACGTGGGTCAAAGCTTTGTGCGGAAAGCATGGTGAATACAACCGACAAAGCAAAACTGATCGCGGCAATGCCGGGATTGATGGAAGCCAACGAGTCCAGTTGGACAAGGGCCGAAAGAATGGCGACAACGAACACGTCGATCATCGACCAGCGGCCAATGAATTCGACCGCGTCAAAAAGTTTGTGGCGTTGGTGCATGTTCAGCACCCATTTGCGCTGCACGCTGATCGCGAGATAGGCGATGGCCATGAATTTACCTACCGGAATGATGATCGAAGCCACAAAAACGATGGTCGCGATCCCGTAAGCGTGGTGGTGCATCAGATCGACAACACCGCCAAGGATCGTGCTTTCGCTGTGCGACCCTAGCTGATCCGTGATTAACATCGGATAAACGTTGGCCGGAATGAACATGACCAGCCCGGCCACGAGCCACGCCCAGACCTTTTGCAGGCTATCGGGCGCACGGCTATGCAGCGTCGCGTGACAGCGCGGGCAAGACACGACGTCTTGTTCCTGCACCTGTCCGCAGCGACGGCAAGCGACCAACCCGGCTTCGCGGGCGGTGATCAGACCTGCTGTGTGTCCAGTGCCCGCCATATTGAATACCTACAAATGAGCGTGTCCTGCCAAGCGGTCAGAACAACAAGAAGGGTGAAAGCCCAGAACGCGGGGCCAAATGCGATGGTTGCAAGGCCCGCGACTTTGACCAGTGCGACGGCGACGCCCACGATAAAAATCTCGGCCATGGACCACGGACGCAACGCCTCGGCGAGGCCAAAGGCGGTTTGTGCGGCGCGTGTCGGTGTGCTGCCTGTGGCGATGGGCGTCACCGCAAAGATGATCGCGCCAAGCCGCATCAGGGGCAGAAAAATGATAAAGCCCGCGACAGCCGCAGCGAGCGGTAGGGTGAAGGTTTCAGAAAAGGCCATGACCGCCCCGATCACGGAGGTGCTATTCGACTGGCCCGCCACAGAGACGTTCAAAAAAGGAAAGCTGATCGCCGCAACCATCAGGAAAAACGACGACATCGCCAAGGCCAGCACGCTGACAATCGCGGTGCTGCGCTCTTGTTTCAGGACCACGCCACAGCGCACGCAATACGCTTTTGCCCCTTCAGGCAGTGACGCATTGGAATGCAGTGTATCGCAGTGTGGGCAAGCGATGAGATCAGAAGACGGCAACACGGATGGCAGTCCTTTTGCGACGAGTCATGAGTTCATAAAGCAGTGGGCCTTACGTGGCTATGGGGAAATGATTTTCGATTTTCCCATAATTAAAGAGATATGTCGCAGGTCAGGGCGTTTTCAATGATCCGTTTGGCATTTGGGATGTCGTTGCTTTCTGCGCGGCGGGTGGCTGCGGCCCGTGACAGGTTCTGATTCAACCAGCGCTGGATCAGTCTGCCGCGCAATTCATCCATAGGGACATCCAATCGCACGGTCAGATCCCACAGCGGGGTGAGGCTGTCCCATGGGGCCTCGTTGAACATCAGGTAGTTGCCTTCGGCGATGATCACGGGTGCTGCGGCCGGGATATGCAGCGCCCCAGCGATGGCGATATCACGGCTGCGGTCAAAGGTGGGTGCGATTACATCAGCTTTGGCGTGTAGGCGTTTGATCATAGTGACAAAACCGTCCGCATCAAAGGTTTCTGGTGCGCCCTTTTTCAGCAGGATTTCCCGTGCGCTGAGGATCGCGTTATCGAGATGGAAACCGTCCATCGGCACCACAATCGCCGCGCATTTCTGCTGGTTGAGCCGCCGTGCGACTTCGGATGCCAGCGTGGATTTTCCGCTGCCGGGCGCGCCTGCGATAGCGACCATCACGCGGGGCTGATCTGCCCGCATTTCGTGGATTTTATCGGCCAGAAGGCTGACTTGTTGGGTTATATTTTTCACGTGGACTGCCTGTTTTTCCACGAGTCTAGGCGCGAATGACGCGGGCGAAAACACTTTGTTTGCCGTTGCGCACATTTTCGGCGCGGGCGTTTTGGCGGCTGGATTAAGGTCGCGCCAGAGCCCATTGAAATCGTGCGGAATTTTGTCCCGCTCCGGCTAATTTCAACTTCGAGTGGAAAAACGCCGAAATTTGCCCTAGGTACATAGTGCCTAGGCTTCAGGTATGTATCGGAGATGGTTTTGCAACAAGTACTCAAGGTTTGGCGTACTGCGTATAGTGTTTGGACAGAGGCAGGCAAACGCCACATCGGATTGATCGCGGCGGGTGTTGCGTTCTTTGGGATGTTCGGTGTGTTTCCGGGGATTGCTGCTGTGATCGCTGTGTTCGGTTTGATCGCCGATCCGGTGGCCGTGTCCGATCAGCTGGAATTGATGCGCGATGTGATCCCAGCAGGGGCCTACGGTATCTTTGAAGCGCAGATCACAAGCCTGCTGAATGCGCGGTCCGATGCGTTGGGGTGGGCGACGGTTGTGTCGATCATGCTAGCCTTGTGGTCATCGCGTGCCGCTGTGGGCGCGTTGATGAGTGGGATTAACGCGATTGAGGGTGCGCCCTTGCGCAATGGTTTCAAGCAGATGTTGGTCGCCTTGTTGCTGACCGCGTCGCTGGTGATGTTGGCGACAGTCGCTTTGATGTCGGTCGTCGTGACGCCAGTGATTCTGGCCTATGTGCCGATGCCACTGTTCACGGCGTGGGCGCTGGAGGCTGTGCGCTGGTTGATCGCCTTGACCGTGCTGTTCGGAGGGTTGAGCCTTTTGTATCGTTACGGTCCCAATATGAAGCCACACCGCAGGCCGTGGATCACGCTTGGCGCTGCGATTGTCGTCGTCGTGTGGATCGGTGCCTCGGCTGGTTTGTCGTTCTACTTGACCAATTTCGCGAGCTACAACGAGGTTTATGGCTCGATTGGGGCGGTGATTGGTATGCTGCTGTGGCTCTATATCAGTGCCTACCTGATTTTGTGGGGCGCGATCATCAACGCGAAACTTTATTACATAAAAACCCCTTCAAACGAAGGCGATGAGCCGCCTGAGGATTTGCTGGGGGAACTATCGTAAATAGTGGTAATCGTGCCGCAGGTCAGGTGAATCGGGCGAAAGTATGACATTTTCCCCCTAGATTTGGTGAATCCGTCCAGCTAACCTCTTGGTAATCAAAATAAGCGTGTCCCGTAAGAGGAGACGCATTCGAGGCGGAGTATAGTATTATGTCAGCGATTGATTTCGTTGTCCGCGGTGACGCGGGCGTTTCTCAACGTGGGTCCCTTGGTGGGGCTGACGGTAATTCACTGGTTGTAGGTGCGGGCCAAGATGTCTCGCTGAACCTGAACCGTGGGGACGTTCTGTCCTACGTGCGTCAAGGCCAAGCCTTGCAGGTCACACTTGTAGACGGGACTGTTTTGACGGTCGAGGGTTTCTTTACTCCTGAAGGCACGCCAGTTGCCGACCTCTTTATCTCTTCTAACGGCACATTGGCGCAGGCTGAATTGGTCGCGGGCGAGGGCAACTTGTTGTTCGCGCAATACGTCGACGCAGACAGCTTTGGCAAATGGAGCCCTGACGACGATCTTTACTTTGTGCGCGGTTCCGACGTGCAGTTGGCGGGCGTTGTGCCTGCTGACGAAGCAGCGGCCAGCCAGCTTGGCGGCGCGTTCTTGGGTGGTATCGCTGGTCTTCCGATGCTTGGCGCGGGTGCAGCTGCACTTGGCGGTGGCTTGTTGCTTGCTGGTACTGGCGGCGGCAGCGGCGGTGGTGACGGCGATGACGACGACGGCGGCGTTGCTGGCGGCGGCGGTGACGGTGGTGATGATGGCGACGGTGATGGTGGTGACGGTGGCGATCCGACTGATCCTACAGACCCAACCGATCCTACAGACCCGACTGATCCAACCGATCCGACGGACCCTACAGACCCAACCGATCCGATTGATCCACCTGTTGTAGAGATCACAACTGGTACAAAAACGGCTGGCCACACTGTCAACGATGACGACTACCAAGACGGTGTCACCATCGGCGGTACAGGCACACCAAACACATCCGGTACAATCACCATCGGTGAAGTCACCAAAGACATCACAACAGATGCCGAGGGCAACTGGACTGTTGACTTCACACCTGGTGAAATCGACGGCGGTGATTATGAGACAGACGTTGTTGTCACGCTGACAAACGGCGGCGGTTCTGCGTCTTCGACTGACGTTGTGGTTCTGGACACTATTGCGTCCGTCACTATCAACACAGCCATTGTCGAAGATAACGGCCAAATCAACTTTGTTGAGGAATCAGACGGCTTTAAGCTGACTGGGACTGTCGAGGCTGGTTCCACATCCGTGACTGTGACGTTCGAGGGTCAAACCTACGACGCTACGATCGACGGCTCTACTTGGTCGCTTGATGTTGCGGCTGGTGTGATCCCGCAGGGCGAATACCCTCTGGAAATCGACGTGAATGCGACGGACGCCTACGGCAACACAGCATCTACATCCGGTACAGTGAATGTGGACACGGTCACCAAAATCACGCTCGACGATACAGCTGGCGGCACTGATGGTGTCATCAACGCAGCAGAGCACGGCACTGGCCTTGCGCTGGACGGAACTGCTGAAGCGAATGCAACGGTTGTTGTGACGCTTGGCACAGGCGCGGGCGCGGTTTCCAAATCTGTGACGGCGACGTCTACGGGTGAATGGACTGCAAGCTTCACAAGTGAAGAAGTGCCAACAGGTCAGCTGCATGACGTTCCTGTGACCGCGACATCTACAGATGCGGTTGGCAACACTGACACAGCGACTGGTTCGATCACAATCGACACCGAAATCAACGTGACCGTGGGCCATAACGGCGGCAACTCTGACGTTGTGGATAACACCGTAAACGCAACTGAGAAGAGTGATACAATCGTATTGTCCGGTCAGACTGACGCGGGTGCAACTGTTGTTGTAACTGTTGCTGGTGAAGTGCTTGATACTGTCGTTGCAGGTAGCAACGGCGTCTGGATGACCAACTACGCTGGATCAAACATTCCAACGGATGCTGAAGGCAATGTTGCTGTCAGTGTTGTCGCAACTGACGCGGCTGGTAACAGCAAGCCTGCATCTACATCCATCGCGTACGATACGTATGTAAACAAACTTGATTTTACAAACGACGCAGGCGTCGTTGACGCGAGCGATCAGGTGATTGCAGGCGATGATGTTTTGAACAAATCCGAAGCATCTGACGGTCTGACGCTGACGGGTGTTGTTGAAAAAGGCTCGACAGTTATTGTGAGCTTTGGCGGTGTTCAACAGACCGCGACTGTGGCTGCGAACGGCAACTGGACTGTGACGTTCTCTGAGGCAGACATTGCGACTGCGGCAGCGGGTGAGGCAGACCTGTTCACAACAGATATCATCGTGAACGCGACTGATGCGGCTGGTAACGTGAAGTCAATCAGCGACACGGTTGAGGTTGATTTGGTAGCGCCTGATGCGGTTGCTATCGAAGCAGTACTCCGCGTTCCTGGCGGTGTGTCTGAAGTACGTATCGACGCCGCTCTTGGTGAAGATGTGACCTTTGATCAATTCGTCGATGGTTCCGCTTCTGCACAAGGTATCGGCGTTTCCGAGAGCTTTTCGCGCGGAAATGGTGATAGCCAGTACGAATTCACATCAAGCAGCGTGATTCCAGACGGGTCGCATTTGATCGTCTCGAATAAAGACGATTCTGGTAACACCAACTCAACTTTGGTGGCACTTGAGGAGACAAGCAATAATACCCTTGATCTCGACAGTGGCGCTCTGGATGGCTTTAACATCGGTTCTATTGATCTTGAGTACACGAGCGGCACTGAGCTCACCATCACGGCGGAGCAGTTACGCGCCTTGTCGAGCAATGATGACAAGCTTGTAATCCACGGCGGCACTGATGATACAATCATTATGTCCGAACTGAATGGTGTTGCGCATGATCGTATCGAAAAAATCGATGGTCAAGACTACAAGGTCTATGACTTCGACGACGGTGCAAGCTTGATCATTGACAACGATATCCAGCTAAATCCAGTCGTCTAAACTCACGACCAAAGAATAGTCCCGAGGGCGGCGTTGAATGATCGCCCCGGGACCACCCCTCAAAGACCACAAAAATCAGGTCGAGGGTTAGGGCAAGTTTTGGCAGGTAGTGGGGCAGGCACGTGTATGGCTGGTGTAATCTAAAGGGTGTGTTGACGCTAACGTGCGTTGCGAGTTTGACTGCGTGTATGGACGGCGATGCCGGCGTGTCACGATCAAATACATTCACAAATGCGACTGAGGGCGAGGCTGTAGCATCCCCGCAAGCGGCATTGGATGCGAACCTGCAAGACGGGTCGCAATCGCAAATTATCGAAGGTCTTTTAAATCGCCGCTCGGTCTTGGGAACTGGTTCCTACGATCAAGTGGCTGATGCTGTTTTGGCGGCTAACGCGCGGGCGGCTGAGGCTGACTTGCGGGCCGCGACTTTGCGCTCTGAGGCGCAAGCGTCGAACTGGTTGCCGACATTGGGTCCGAATATTTCGCTGTCGTCGCTTGGTGATGTTGTGACCGAATTGGTTGTGCAGCAGGTGTTGTTTGACAACGGCAAGAAGCGGGCCGAACGGGCCTATGCGCGTGCGGATGTTGAAGTCGCCGCTGTGGCTTTGGCCCAAGATACCAACCAGCGTGTGTTGGGCGGCTTGGAATTGTACTTGAACGCACAGGCTGCAAAAGCCCGCGCGAATGTGAACTCTGCCGCGATGCAGCAGATGGAACGCTATGAATATGTGATGTCCGAGCGTGTCCGTGGTGGTGTGTCCAGCCGCGTTGACCATCAGATCGTCCAACAGAAATTGAACGCGATGCAATCCGCGATGTCGTCGGATCTTGAATCCGCGGCGTCTGCTTTTGCGGAACTGAACGCGATGTCGGTCACGCCATTGGACGGGGTGACGGGTCTGTCGACTATCGGCCAACCGGGGCCGGGTGCGCAGCCATTGACCGTGATGAAGGCCGAAGCCGAAGCGCAGCGCAGCATGGCCGAAGCCACCGTGGCCCGCGCGGGTTTCCTGCCGTCGTTGACTGCATCGGGTAGCGTCGGATCAGAAGGCAGCGGTGGCGGATTGAACGTCGGTGCTGACAATGGATTTGGCTTTGGCACAGGCGCGTCATTGGATGCGCTAGAAGCATCCCAAGCTGCTGCAAACGCCCGCGTCGGTCAGGTCCGCGAGAACGCGAACCGGTCGTTGGAATCGCTGCGCGCCGAGCTATCATCGTTGCGCCGCCAAGAGGCACAAGCCCAGACGCTTGCCGCCCAAGCCGCCAGCAACTTTTCCATCTTTTCTGAACAACAGCGGTCGGGTCATCGGTCTGTCACCGAAGTTGTCAGCATCTTAGAAACCAAGGTCAGCACGGAACGTGAAGCGGTTGCCCTGAAATACGAAGTCGCCCGCACGGAGCTGAAAATCGCAGCGCTTATGGGGTCCTTGGTGAACGGAGAACAAATATGAGCGGTCCTATTTTAGCGTTTGATATCAACGGATCACGCGGGGCCAAGCTGACACGGATTACGCCTAAAGCGGTGCCTGCATCAGAGGCGATTGACGGCGGTATGCCTGTGCAGCCGAAAATCACAGCACCGCACCCTGATCGGGCCGCGCATACGATGCCGGACCCTGCGGTTGCTCCGCAGGTGCAAGCCGTGGAAACGGCTGACCGTCCGGCGGCGCTGTATTCTGACGCGGCGGCGGCACGGGCCAATCTTGCGTCTGTTTACGCGGCTGTCTTGGGTGTTGATCTGCCGAAAGTCGAATTGCTGGAACGCATCACAGCGGCTGGTGGCGGTGATTTGTCCGGCACGGAAATCGCCAAAGCGCTGAAGGGCGTGGGTCTGGTTGCACAGGTGCAGCCTGCAAGCGTTCATCAGTCGTCGTGGCCTGCATTGGCCGAAATGAATAACGGCGAATTGGTTCTGGTTCTGGAACAGGTCGGCGAAACCATCGTGGTTTATGACGCCGCCGTTGCTGATAACCGCACCGAAGTCGACGTGCTGGACTTTACACCTGTGTTTACCGGTAATGTGATCCGCGCTGACGTGGACGTCATTGAGCTGAGCCGCCGTCATGCAAATGAGGGCCAGAAGGAACATTGGTTCTGGGGCGAAATCAAAAAGCTGCGTCGCATCATGTTCGAGGTCGCATTGGGGTCGTTTGTGGCGAACCTGTTGGCCGTGGCAGTCGCGTTGTTTTCCTTGCAGGTTTATGACCGCGTGATCCCGCACCAGTCTACCGCGACATTGTGGGTGCTGGCGATTGGGGCTGGTTGCGCGATGTTGCTTGAGGCGTTCTTGCGGATTGCCCGTGCGCGTCTGATGGACGGGGCGGGCCGCAAGGTCGAGTTGCGCATTCAGACGCTGTTGATGGACAAACTACTGGGCATGCAAGCGGGCCAAAAAGGTCAAACGCCAAGTGGGACTTTTGCCGCTGTGCGGGAATTCTCGTCGATCCGTGAGTTTTTCACGGCCTCCACCATCGGCACATTGACTGACCTTCCGTTCATCGTGCTGTTTCTGGCGCTTGTGGCGTCCATCGGCGGCAACGTCGTTTGGGTCTTGTTCGCAGGTGGCATCCTGATGGTGCTGCCATCGTTCTTTATGCAAAAGAAAATGATGAAGCTGACGATGGAGACGCAAGGCGCCTCTACCAAAGCGTCCCGTCTGCTGCACGAAGCCATTTACGATGCCGACACGATCAAAGCCCAACGCGGCGAAGAACGCTTCCGCCGTCTTTGGGGCGAGTTTTCGGCGCTGTCGTCACTTGCCACATCCGAGCAACGCAAATTGTCCAGCACCCTGACATTCTGGAGCCAAGGTGTGCAGCAGGCGACATATGTGTCCGCTGTTGTTGTTGGCACGTTTATGGTTTTCCAAGGGCAGTTCACCGTTGGCACGATCATCGCGGTGGGCATTTTAACATCCCGCACCTTGGGGCCATTGACGCAGTTGGCCGCCACGATGGCGCGTTGGTCAAACGTCAAAGCTGCGCTTGAGGCATTGGACGGCATCGCGCAAGCACCGCAGGACGTCGAAGAAGGCCGCACATACTTGCGCAAAGAGACATTGAAAGGCGGCTACGAGCTGCGCGAATTGTCTTATACTTATGACGACGACGCGGCCAATACGATTGATATTCCGGCGCTTTCGATCAAGCCGGGGCAGCATGTTGCGGTCTTGGGCGCGAACGGGTCTGGTAAATCGACATTGCTGAAAGTGTTGTCAGGCCTGCACCGTCCAACGGCGGGGCGTGTGCTGATTGACGGCGTGGATATGGGCCAAGTGATGGCGCGTGATTTGCGTCGTGGCATTGGGTATCTGAGCCAAGAGGTCCGGTTGTTTGCGGGGACTTTACGCGAAAACCTGAACCTGACGCTGCTAGAGCGGGATGATGAACGCTTGCTTGCGTCGCTTGATTTCGCAGGGTTGGGGCCGTTTGTGCGCAACCACCCCAAGGGGCTTGATCTGGAAATCCGCGACGGCGGTGAAGGTCTGTCGATCGGGCAACGCCAGTCGATTGGCTGGGCGCGGTTGTGGTTGCAAGACCCGAAGGTGTGCCTGCTGGACGAACCGACTGCGGCGCTGGATCAAACGCTGGAGTCGACTTTGGTGGACCGTTTGCACACGTGGCTCGACGGGCGCACCGCGATTATTGCGACGCACCGTGTGCCAATCTTGGCGCTGACGGATCGCACGATGATCTTGCAAAGCGGACGTATGATGGTCGATGGACCACGTGACGAGGTGCTTGCGCATCTCCAAAAAGAAAAGAAGGCAGGGTAAACCATGGCCACAGTAGACGCAGAATTCTCGGGCAAAATGCGCGGATCGAGCATGACCATTTGGTTGGTTGGTGCGACGGTTCTGGTGTTTCTGGCTTGGGCCAAGTTCGCATTCTTGGATGAAATCGTGCGGGCAGAGGGCGAAGTCGTCTCGGCCTCGCGCCCTCAGATTATCCAGAACCTTGAAGGCGGTATTCTTGCGGAATTACTGGTCAGCGAAGGCGAGATCGTTGAGCATGGTGATGTGATCGCGAAACTGCGCGGTACGAATTTCCAAACCAGCGTGGCGGATCTGGAAGATCAGGTTTTAGCGCTTGAAGTGCGGCGCTTGCGGCTTGAGGCCGAAATCGCGGGTGCGTTCGAATTTGAAGTGCCTGCGCAGATTGCTGCGCGTAGCCCGAACATCGTGGCGTCCGAGCGTGCTTTGCTTGCGGCCCGTCAGTCCGATTACACGTCCAAGGTCGAAGGGGCCCGCCGTGTGATGGTGGAAACCAAGCGTGAATTGGACTTGATGGAAGACATGCTGGCCCGCGAAATCGTGGCGTTGATCGAGGCCACGAAGGCCCGTAAGGCCCATGCCGACGCTGAAATCCGTTACAATGAAATCGTGACAGGCGCAGAGCTGGAACGTGCGGCGGGCTATTCCGAGACGTTGCAGGAACTCGCGCAACTGGGGCAGGGGCTGCGTCAAGCGAATGACCAGTTGTCGCGCACAGTGATCACGTCACCAATGCGCGGCGTTGTGAATAACCTGTCGATCACCACAATCGGCGGCGTTGTCCGTCCGGGTGAGGAAATCGCGCAGATCACGCCACTGGGCGACGAGCTGTTTGTCGAGGCGCGTGTGAAACCGCAGGACGTGGCCAACGTCGTGGCGGGGCAACGGGCAACGATCAAGTTCTCGGCCTATGATTACACGATCTACGGGTCGATGACCGGCGAAGTGCAATTTGTCAGTGCCGATACATTCAAGGACGACCGCCAGCCGGACGCAGACCCGCACTATAAGGTCACGCTGCGGGTGGACCGTGATGATCTGGACCAACGCCAGAGCCAGATCGCCATGCGCCCCGGTTTGCAAGCGTCGGTTGAACTGCACACAGGCGAGAAGTCCGTGCTGCAATATCTGACCAAGCCGCTGTATCGGTCACGTGAGGCGCTGCACGAGCCATAGGGCGCGGCAACGCTGAAATTGTAGACCACGACTTTGGGGACAGGACGCGATGGGATTCGGGGCTGTACTGCGTGTCTGGAATACTAGTATTGCATTATTTCTGTTGATACCCGCGATCATTTAAATGTTCGATGGTGCCTCATGCGTGTGCTAAGAAAAGCGTTCCGAAACAAAGGCTTCCTGCGACGTTTGGCCACTGCATTTGACCGCGTCAATACCCCCTTAGTCCGCCACATGTGATTGTAAACAGCCCCACCCATCCTTGCGCAATTTTGTTACGCACGGTAATGCGGGTGCAGCAACAATCATAAGTGGGGGAACGCCTGTGAAAATCGGTGCGCCAAACGAAGTCTTTCCGGGTGAAGATCGCGTCGCAATGACGCCAGCTTCGGCCAAAGATTTGCAGAAACTTGGATACGAGTGTTTGATCGAATCCGGCGCGGGCCAATCCGCAGGTTTCTCTGATGCAACCTATACAGAAGCCGGTGTCGAGGTCGTCAAATCGGCCAAAGACCTCTGGGACGCTGCAGATATCGTCGCCAAAGTCCGTCCACCGTCAACGGACGAAACCAAGCTGATGCGCGCGGATCAAACGTTGATTTCGTTCTTCTACCCAGCTCAGAATAAAGAGCTGATGGACGCCGCCAACGCCCAAGGATCGACCGTGATCGCGATGGACATGGTGCCACGTATTTCACGCGCTCAGAAAATGGATGCGCTGTCGTCGATGGCGAACATCGCGGGCTACCGTGCGGTGATCGAGGCGGGTAACAACTTTGGTCGTTTCTTTACAGGTCAGGTGACTGCTGCGGGTAAAGTACCCCCCGCGAAGGTTCTGGTTGTCGGTGCTGGTGTGGCTGGTTTGGCTGCGATTGGTACGGCAACATCGCTTGGTGCGATCACATATGCGTTCGACGTGCGGCCCGAAGTGGCCGAGCAAGTTGAATCGATGGGCGCTGAATTTGTGTTCCTCGACTTTGAAGAAGAGCAGACAGACGGTGCGGCCACTGGTGGTTACGCCGCTGTGTCGTCGCCAGAATTTGCCGCAGCCCAGCTTGCGAAATTCCGCGAGATTGCACCAGACATCGACATTGTGATTACCACGGCGTTGATCCCGGGCCGCGATGCGCCGGAACTGTGGACCAAGGATATGGTCGACAGCATGAAACCGGGTTCGGTCATTGTTGACCTTGCAGCGGAACGCGGCGGCAACTGTAAGCTGACAGTCATGGACGAGAAAATCGTCACCGATAACGGTGTGACCATCATCGGCTACACAGACTTCCCGTCGCGCATGGCCGCACAGTCGTCCACATTGTACGCCACAAACATCCGTCACATGATGACCGATTTGACACCCGAAAAAGACGGTGTGCCAAACCACAACATGGAAGACGACGTGATCCGTGGGGCCACCGCGACGCACAAAGGCGAGATCACATTCCCGCCACCACCGCCAAAGGTCGCAGCGATTGCCGCACAGCCGAAAAAGCCTGCGCCAAAGGAATTGACGCCGGAAGAAAAACGCGCCGAAGAAGTCGCGGCATTCAAAGCGCAGACCAAATCCCAAGTGACACTGATCGCCGTTGGCGCCGCATTGTTGCTCGCGATTGGCCTTGTGGCACCTGCCAGCTTTATGCAGCACTTTATCGTGTTCGTCCTGTCCGTCTTCATCGGTTTTCAAGTGATCTGGGGCGTCGCCCACAGCCTGCACACACCGCTGATGGCTGTCACTAACGCGATCTCGTCGATCATCATTCTGGGCGCTTTGACCCAGATCGGATCGGGATCGGCGCTGGTTGTTATCTTGGCTTCATTGGCCGTGTTCATGACTGGCATCAACATTTTCGGCGGCTTCCTTGTGACACGGCGTATGCTCGCCATGTTCCAAAAGTCTTAAGGGGTTAGAATTATGGATTTCGGATTTACTACAGCGGCTTACGTGGTCGCAGCCGTTCTTTTCATTCTCTCCCTCGGGGGCTTGTCAGGACAAGAAAGTGCAAAACGTGCCGTATGGTACGGGATTGTTGGCATGGGCTTGGCGGTTCTCGCCACGCTGATCGGACCGGGTTCCGGTTTCTGGTTGCTCTCGCTTATTCTGATCGTGGGCGGCGGGGCTATCGGCTACGTCCTCGCGACCAAAGTGCAGATGACGCAGATGCCAGAACTGGTGGCCGCGATGCACAGCCTTGTTGGTTTGGCTGCTGTGTTCGTAGGCTTTATCGCGCATTTCGAATTGAACCGCGTGTTGGGTATGGCTGCAGACGAGATGCACGATCTGGGCACCTTTGCGACGCTTCTGGCGCATAAGTCTCCGGTTGAGATCAACATCCTGCGCGTTGAATTGTTCTTGGGCATCTTTATTGGTGCGGTGACATTCACCGGATCGGTCATTGCCTACGGCAAACTGGCGGGCAAAGTGGACTCAGCGGCTGTTAAGCTGCCGGGTGGTCACATGCTGAACATCGGCGCGGCTGCCGTGTCTGTTCTGACGCTGATCTGGTACTTCAACACGGGCGGGTTCTTCCCACTGTTCTTGATGACCTTGGCGGCGCTGTTCATCGGCTACCACCTGATCAAAGGCATCGGTGGCGCGGATATGCCTGTCGTTGTGTCCATGCTGAACAGCTATTCAGGCTGGGCCGCAGCGGCGATTGGTTTCTCGCTCGGCAACGACCTGTTGATCGTTGTTGGGGCGTTGGTCGGTTCGTCCGGTGCGATCTTGTCTTACATCATGTGTAAGGCGATGAACCGCAGCTTCGTATCTGTGATCTTGGGCGGCTTTGGTGGCCCTGCGGGTGAGCAGATGGCCGTTGAAGGCGAACAGGTTGCGATTGATGCGGACGGTGTTGCCAACGCATTGAACGAGGCCGATAGCGTCATCATCATTCCAGGGTACGGCATGGCCGTGGCACAAGCACAGCAAGGTGTGGCCGAACTGGTCCGCAAACTGCGCGCCCAAGGCAAGAACGTCCGCTTTGCGATCCACCCAGTTGCGGGGCGTTTGCCCGGTCACATGAACGTCCTGCTGGCTGAAGCCAAAGTACCATATGACATCGTGATGGAAATGGACGAGATCAACGACGACTTCCCGAATACGGACGTCGCGATCGTGATCGGCTCGAATGACATCGTGAACCCAGCGGCCCAAGACGATCCGAACAGCCCAATCGCGGGTATGCCGGTTCTGGAATGCTGGAAAGCGAAACAGGTGTTCGTATCCAAGCGCGGGCAGGGGACTGGATACTCCGGTATCGAAAACCCGCTGTTCTTCAAGGACAACACACGCATGTTCTACGGCGACGCAAAAGCATCCCTCGATGCGTTGCTGCCAAAGATCGACTAAGCGCGATCCCATAAAATGCGACCAAAGACCGGCCATATTCTGGCCGGTCTTTTGCGTTTGAGGGGCACCGTGCATGGGGTGCTCGCCTCTGGATTGCAGATCATTAAAACTTGACGGGAATCGTCTGAGCAGCCAGAATTTAGCCACAATTTGAATAATTTAGACGCAATTGAATCTCTGAAATAGAAACAATAGCGCCGCTCATAAAAGGTTTGTTCCATGTTAGTTTACAATTTTCCGAAAACCGCCGTTAGTCTCTGCGCGGCTGCACTTTTTTTATCCGCATGCGGGTCCAGTAGTTCGACCAGCCAAAGCGGCGTTTTATCCGCGAGCAGCATCAATCTTCGCATGGCCGAGGCGGATGCGGCATTCCTGAAAGTTGTGGGCGACGGCACCGATGAAAATCCGGGCTTTGCGGGCACAAAGTTTGATGCGATCCCGACAACAGGCGGCGCCGTCTATCGCGGCTTTAGCACGGTCGAGATCAACGACGGCGACGACATGGTTCTGGACGCGGTTGGCATCGCCAACGTCAACGTGAACTTTGGCGCGACTGGCACAGAAGATGTGGTGACAGGCAACCTGCGCAACATGCGCGCGGTCAATGCGAACGGCGATACGGGCTACGTGTCCGGCGAGCTGCTGCTCAGCGGTGGGGCGATCGGCAAAGACTTTGACGATGCACCAGACGATGCGCGGCAGAACAGCCTGTTTTCTGACTATGCAGGCACGCTGACAGTACTGGGCGAGACATACGGCCTCGCAGGCGAGCTACAGGGCCAGTTGCACGGCACACGGACCAACGAAGGCGCACGTTCCGTTGTGCGCGGTGTCAGCCTGTCGGACGAAGATAGCGCAGTCGCAGCATCCGTCTCGGGCCTGACCGCGAATATCAGCGTGATAGCCGACAACGAACTTCCAGAGGCGGTGGTGGCGCCTTAACGCGACGCTTTCCGCGATAGGCTGCGGCCTATTGGGGTGAGGTAGGATAGAGTAAAGGCCCTGCGGGAAACCGCGGGGCCTTTTGGGTTTTTACGGAGGTGAGGGGGCGAAGCTATCTTTCGGTATAACAACTTTAAATGCTGCATTTAAGCTCTATCCATAATTCCCATATTGGCGAGATTTGAGATCATTCAAACCAAATGCGACAGCTAAGGTCGTGCATTTGAATTTGATACGGTTACTATTTTCTTTGATTGATCGAACTTTCAACAAAGCACCCGCGCTTTGACGTCCTCTTAGCCAACACCCCCAAGCCGAAGTGGATGTGCTATCCCACCCATCAAAGATAGATACGAATTCCACGCCTCCCACTCTGCGCCGGAGCTTACGGTTTTGTCCTAATCCCTGTCCTGCCGTTGACTTGTCTTTGAAGGTAAAAGCTCCTTGTAGGTAGATAGTGTCACCCTCGCGAATTCGATGGCCAACGCTACCTTTGTCCAAATAGTCGGAAACATTGTCCAAGGCGATGCTATCCAAATATTCGGTCATTACATCGTGCACATAGGAATATTGCACCATGCAGTTTCCATGTGCGTAAGCATGTATATTGTTGCTCATATGTCCGAGCGTTAAAAGACCATCACTATTTATCAAGCCTAAGCTTAACATGGCCGGATAGTCAGGCATCTGTTGAAAGTTCACCCCCACTTTCTTGGCGGCGGAAAAAATTCGCTGGTGATTAATATGATACCAGCAGTGTGAATTGTCGGAAAATGCCGACGCAAGAACCAAGTTTCGAGCATCGGAAGCACGCACTTCTTGCTGCCATTGCTTTTTAGCTGCCTTCAGCGCCTTCGGATTTAAGTTTAAGGATAACTGGTTCTGAGAATGTGCTTTGCCGTGGTCGTTGAGGCAAAGCGCAACAAGATTCTTCTCCGAATGGTCCCTACTTTCGGACCATTCATCGATGTGGTGCAGTATAATTTCTTTTGTGGGATCGTGACAAACGCAGCATGTCCAGCGGCTTTTGAAAAGAACTGAATTAAGCACTTTGGATGGGATGCGAGGGCGGTGATTATGGATATAACCAATAGCCTCAGCCGTAATTGATAATTTTGATAACTTTGCTTCGGACATTTGACTCAGGCTGGCTAGGGTATGTCCTGCTTCCAACAAAGATTGAGCCAAACGGCTGTCAACTTTCCGTGACACAAGAGCTTCAAAAGACTTGTTTTTATTTTTACTTGTTAAACTCATATTCACCTCAAACCGAACTTTTAATTTAACGCCAACTAACTAGAACGATTATGACGCAATGGCACTCGGACTTCCAATAATAATTAGGGTGGCTATACAATGTACCATACAGTTTGCGCGGTAAGCTGACTTTCACGATAATATCAGCTAATTCTTAAGTCGTGTCTGCCTCAGTACCGACGGGACTTCGTTTCCGCAATCTGACACTCATCGACTGTCTCGTCCCCTAATCGTGGCTTCTCCCAAACAAACCGTTCGTGACGCCTTGCACCACCAGTGTCTTCGGGCTCGCATCTGACAGTCGCGACGTCACCGCCCCGTGCAAATCATTCTTTTCTTTCGCATCAACAGATCGTTTCGCGTATCGCTACAGTCTGTGTCGTGGGTATCGCTATGTTTTCCTGTAGATTTTGTCTAAACGTTAACGGGTTATTAATACGTTCACGTCTCTCAGGAGTTTTCAGATGTCCCGTATGACCAAATTGAGCCTGTCCGTCGCAAGCCTTGTGGCGCTGGCCGCCTGTGGTGGATCTGGTGGCTCGTCCAGCTTTGACGCCCTTGTCGACCGCGCCGCAGCGATGGATAAAGATGCGGAGCGGATTGCAGAATTTTCCGGCACCGCGTTCACAGCGATGCCGACATCCGGTTCTGCCAGCTTTGAGGGGGGCGCGTCGATCTTTATCGATCCTGTCTTTGAAACGGACCCCGATGATATTGCGCTGATCGGTGACGTGACATTGACCGCCAATTTCGGGGCGGGGACGATGACAGGGGCCATTACAGATCTTGCGGGTCTCACGGACATATCGCTTAACAGCGCTGACGTTCTTGCGGTGTCAGGAGAGGTCGCGATTGGCGATAGACTGTCGATCATCGGTGACGATGAAGATGATAACCTGACGTATCGACCAAACGACTGGTTGGCGGATTATACGGGTGATCTGACCATTGATGGCGATAGCTATGTGGTCGAAGGCTTTCTGAATGGCCAGTTTCTTGGCACTCGTGAAAATCCGACCGGAGGCCAAAGCGCTGTGAAAGCCGTGGTTGGTTTCGACAGTGACGGTTTTGCGACTGTGAACGGTGGCCTGGAAGAAGTTGATACCTATGTCGAAGTCTTCGGCGAAAATCGTTAGGGCTTTCGGCCTTATATCGGCATGACATGATCAAACGGCTTCGGCGTTTTGCCGAGGCCGTTTTTGCGCGTGGGGCTTAGGCGTCGCGCCATTTGCCTTGGGCGATCTCGTCGAGCGTCCAGTGCCCGATCCGCCAACGCACCAACCGCAGCGTGGGAAAGCCGACGTGGGCGGTCATCCGGCGCACTTGGCGGTTGCGTCCCTCGGAAATACTGATCTCGATCCAAGTGTCGGGGATTGTCTTGCGCACACGCACGGGCGGCACGCGGTCCCACAGGGCTGGCGGGTCAATCAGCGCGACTTTGGCGGGCCGTGTCAGACCGTCTTTGAGGGTCACACCGTCGCGCAGGGCTTGCAGATCGGCGTCTGTCGGGCTGCCTTCGACTTGGACGTAGTAGGTTTTCGGCAGCTTGTGTTTGGGATTGCTGATCTGGGCTTGCAGTTTGCCGTCGTCGGTCAGGATCAACAGACCTTCGCTATCGCGGTCCAGCCGTCCGGCGGGATAGACATGCGGCACATCCACGAAATCCGACAACGTCCGCCGTTTGGTGGGCGATTTTACGTCAGTGAACTGCGAGAGCACGTCGAAGGGTTTGTTCAGTAAAATGGTGCGAGACATGGGGCAGGTCTAATCGCAACCGCTGCGCCGGGCAAGACGTGCGGGACGCTTGCCAGCGGGGCGAGTTGTTAGAGGCGAAATGAAGGGCGGGGCGCTGTGCTTATGCGTGATCTGCGTGGCGCGAAAGTTTTTTCGGTGCTGTGCATTTTGTGTCTTGCAACGAATCCGTTTTCGCCGCAAATGCAGATTTATAGACGCCAACGCACGCGCCTCTGGCCGGTGATAGTCAACGCACACGTGTTTACGTAGCGACGGTAACGTCTCCCTTGGAACTGAGCGGTCTTTGGTGGGCGATGCCCATTATGGCCGGGTCTACTGGAGATGACCCATGACTTATCACTTTTCGCCCGCTGTGGCGTCCTCTGTTGCGGATTCCCTGTCAAAGCTGGATGCGTTTGTCGCACGCCGTGTGTTTGATCGCCCGACGCTGGTAGTCGATCTGGATCGCGTGGCGACCCAATACAACGCGCTGAAAGCGGGCTTGGGCCGTGCGGATATCCACTATGCGGTTAAAGCGAACCCTGCGCGTGAAGTGATTGCCCGTTTGGTTGATCTGGGCTCGCATTTTGATGCGGCGTCGAAGGCTGAAATCAAACTGTGTCTGGACGAGGGTGCAACGCCGGATCAGGTGTCCTTTGGCAATACGATCAAACGGGCTTCTGATATTGCGTGGGCTTACGACGAAGGTATTCGTTTGTTCGCGGCAGACGCTGACGAAGAGTTGGAGAAGATCGCGGCACATGCGCCGGGCGCGTCTGTCTATATTCGTTTGATTGTTGAGACATCCGAGGCTGATTGGCCGTTGTCGCGCAAGTTTGGCTGCGACCGCGACACTGCGCTGCGTCTGTTGGATTATGCGGTGGCTTTGGGCCTGAAACCGGTTGGGTTCTCGTTCCACGTTGGGTCGCAAACTCGCAAGGCTGAAATGTGGGCGCCGTCCTTGGATGCGATGGCGGCGATCTGGCATGCCGCACGCGCTGCGGGTCACGACCTGACATTGCTCAACATTGGCGGTGGTTTCCCTGCGTTCTACGGCGAAGCGATTGAGGCACCAACCAGCTACGCATCCCGCGTGATGGCGCAGGTCACTGATCGGTTTGGCGATGTGCCCAAGATCATGGCTGAGCCGGGTCGCGGTATGGTCGCAGAGGCTGGCGTGATCGTCGCCGAAGTGATGCTGGTGTCGCGTAAATCAGAGCGCGACATGCACCGCTGGGTCTACTTGGACATTGGTCGCTTCTCAGGCTTGGCCGAGACCGAAGGCGAGGCGATCCGCTACCAGTTTGAAACCGCTCGCGACGCTGATCTGATGGGGCCGTGCATTCTGGCGGGGCCTAGCTGTGACAGTGCTGACGTGCTTTACGAAAAGCGCCCGATGCAGATGCCGATGACGCTGAAATCCGGCGACCGCGTGCTGATCCGCAACACGGGTGCCTACACCTCGACCTATTCGAGTGTGTGTTTCAACGGCTTCCCGCCGCTGGATGTTGTTGTGATCTAAGGGATTTGTGACCATGGCTGCGTACGGTATACGATTGTACGCAGCTAACGCATTATTTTGGAACGATTTTTTCTTTACCTGACCGGATTTGGCGTTACATTGCCGTGATGCTAGATAGGTCACGCCCATGTCCCCGATAACAGATCACCCGTTGCGCTATCCGATGGCGAACGAATTGCACGCCCGCCCGTTTCCGATTGTGGCGGCGCCGAGCAAAGCGGCGTATCTTGCGCTGAAGCCTGCGTCGAACGCGGCGGGGCGCGACCGTGAAGCGGATCGCTTGCATTTGATCGCGCTGCTGGATCGGTTCGGCGCACAGCACCCGCAGCCGGACGCGACCCATTATTCGGGGCAAATCGGGAAATACATGCTCAAGTGGGAAAGCCACACAGAGTTTGTGACCTATACGGTTTTTGGCGACGGCAATGCGCAGCGCCCGTTTGATTCCAAAACCTTTGATGTGTTCCCGCAAGATTGGTTGGACGATGCGCCGGGGGTGCGGATCACGTCGGCGTTGATCCGTGTTGAGACGGCCGAGGGCGACGATGGTATTCTGGGCAAAGTTGTGGATTGGTTTGTGCCGGAAAGCCTCGCCGTCAGTCGGGTGTTGGATGACGGGCTGGTTGTGGCGGGAGATTTTCGGATTGATGTGGCGGGTCACATGCGCTTTGCGGTGTTTGCACGGCCAGAGACCGGACCGCAGCGCACGGGCCGCGTCGTGCAGCGGTTGTGCGAGATCGAGACCTATAAGGCGATGTCGATGCTGGGCCTTGCGATGGCGCGTGATCTGGGGCCCAAAATGGGCGCGATTGACCAGCGATTGACTGCGATGCTGGCGGATATGACGGGGGCGGATGCGCGTCCGGAAACCGTGTTGTATGAATTGCTGACAGCATCGGCCGAGTTAGAGAATATCGTCGCGCAAACGTCGTTTCGGTTCGGGGCGACGGGGGCTTACGAGACGATTGTAAACCAACGGATCGGGGTGCTGCGCGAAGATCGCTTTGCGGGGCGGCAGACTTTTGGTGAATTTATGATGCGGCGCTTTGATCCGGCGATGCGGACGGTGACATCGACCCAAGACCGCCTGCATGCGATGTCGAACCGCGCACAACGCGCGAGCGATCTGCTGCGGACTCGGGTGGATGTGGAGCGATCAGCACAGAATCAGGACTTGCTCACGTCGATGGACAGGCGGGCCGATCTGCAATTGCGGCTGCAAAAGACGGTCGAGGGGCTGTCTGTCGTCGCGATCAGTTATTACGCGGTGAACTTGGTGCTGTATGTGCTTGGGCCGCTTGAGAAAATCTATGATGTGCCGAAAGTGATGATGGGCGCGGTTGTCACGCCGCTGGTGTTGTTGGCCGTCTGGATGATGGTGCAGCGTATACATAAAAAAATGCACTGACGCCGAATTTTCGCGAAAATTCATACGATTTTTCCGGAAAAATCGGCGGGGGTGGCACGGTTTGTTTGCTTGTTCTTGCTGCGTGCTTTGGGCAAGGTGCATCTACATTATCAAGTAGGACCCATCATGCCCGTCAAGAACCGCTTTGCTGAATTGCTGCCCGACATCACTGCGTGGCGCAGGGATTTACATGAAAACCCCGAGATTCTCTTCGAGACCCATCGCACCTCTGGGATCGTTGCGGAAAAGCTGACGGCGTTTGGCTGCGAAGAGGTTGTCACCGGCATCGGGCGCACGGGCGTTGTGGGTGTGATCAAGGGCAAGACGGATACCGCTGGCCGCGTGATTGGCTTGCGGGCGGACATGGACGCGCTGCCGATCCACGAGGAAACAGGGCTGCCTTATGCGTCGAAAACTGACGGCGCGATGCATGCTTGCGGCCACGACGGACACACCGCGATGCTGCTCGGGGCTGCGCAATATCTGGCCGAGACCCGCAATTTTGACGGCACTGTTGTGGTGATTTTCCAACCTGCCGAAGAGGGCGGCGGCGGCGGGCGCGAGATGTGCGAGGACGGCATGATGGACCGTTTCGGCGTCCAAGAGGTCTACGGGATGCACAATTGGCCGGGCGTGCCGCTTGGCACTTTTGCGATCCGGTCCGGGCCGTTTTTTGCGGCGACTGATCAGTTTGACATCACGATTGAGGGGCAGGGTGGCCATGCGGCCAAACCGCACGAAACCGTGGATTCGGTGCTGGTGGCAGCCCATGTTGTGACCGCGTTGCAAAGCATTGTCAGCCGCAACGTGGACCCCGTGGAACAGGCCGTGGTGTCGGTGACATCGGTGGAAAGCAGTTCCAAGGCGTTCAACATCATCGCGCAATCGGTGCGTCTGAAAGGCACAATCCGGACGCTCACACGCGAGATGCGCGCCTTGGGCGAGGAACGCTTGCACCGGTTGGTGACTGCGACCTGCGAAGCCTACGGCGCGACCGCAAAAATCACCTTCATCAAAGGCTACCCGCCGATGGTGAACCACGTAGAACAGACCGACTTCGCGGCGTCCGTGGCGGCGTCTGTCGCGGGTAAATGCGACGAGGCTCCGTTGATTATGGGCGGCGAGGATTTCGCCTATATGCTCGAGGAACGTCCCGGCGCCTATATTCTGGTCGGCAATGGCGACACGGCAGCGGTGCACAACGCGGCCTATAATTTCAGCGACGAATCGATCCCTGCAGGCTGTTCGTGGTGGGCCGAGATTGTGGAACAGCGGATGCCAGCGGCGTAAGTGAACGCAGGCCGTGCGCTGGGGGCTGCTGATGTGCAGCCTCCGGCGGGGATTTGAAGAGAGCCAAAGAAGCGGGGCGGTGTGCCCTGCTTTTTCGTTTGTGGTTTAGTTAACCGCCCGTGTGCGACATGTGGCGGCTGACTTGACCGTCGGCTTTTTGACGGGAGTAGTCAAAGTCGTGGCCTTTGGGTTTGAGTGCGATGGCGGCCCGAATGGCGTCTTCGAGGTGTGCATCGGATTCGCTGGACCGGAGCGGGCCGCGCAGGTCGGAATGGCCTTCTTGTCCCAAACAGGTGTAGATTTCGCCGGTACATGTGACGCGCACGCGGTTGCAGCTTTCGCAGAAATTATGCGACAGCGGCGTGATAAACCCGATCTTTTGCTGCGTGTCGTCAAGGCGCACGTAGCGGGCGGGGCCGCCTGTGCTTTCTGGTAGGTCCGTCAGCGTTGTCCGTTCGGCCAGCCGTGCGCGAAGGTTTTCGAGCGACCAATATTGCGTGATCCTGTCCTCGTTGCCGATATCGCCCATCGGCATCACTTCGATAAAGGTGATGTCCATGTCGCGCGACGCGCACCAATCGGTGAGCGTAAAGAGTTCGTCCTCGTTAAAGCCCGCGAGTGCGACGGTGTTGATTTTGACGCGCATCCCCGCTTTTTGGGCCGCATCAATGCCGCGGATGACTTGGGGCAGGCGGCCCCAACGGGTGATGTCCGCGAATTTCTGCTCGTCGAGCGTATCTAGTGACACGTTGATCCGTTTGACACCTGCTGCGGCCAATTGGGCTGCATATTTCTCAAGCTGGCTGCCGTTGGTGGTCACGGTCAATTCTTCCAGCGCACCGCTGTCGAGGTGGCGCGTCATGGATTGAAAGAACGTCATGATATCGCGGCGTACCAGCGGTTCGCCCCCTGTGATCCGCAGCTTTTTCACGCCAAGTCCGATGAAAGACGAACACAGGCGGTCCAATTCTTCGAGCGATAACAATTCCTTCTTCGGCAGGAAGGTCATGTTTTCGGACATGCAGTACACGCAGCGGAAGTCGCACCTGTCGGTGACGGAAACCCGAAGGTAGGAAATGGCGCGGGCGAATGGGTCAATCAATGGCTGTGTCATGAAGCGAACGTAGGGGGCGGCGCGGACCTGCGCAAGGTAGCCAAAGGTCCTTGCGTCGGCATATTGACACGATTAACCTCACACTCATGAAATTGATCTATATTCTCCCCGTCTTATCCCTTGCCGCGTGTACCGATCCCGCGTGGCAATTGGCGCCGTCTGGTAGTGCTGCTGTGAATGCGGCGGCGGGAACGTCTGTCGTTCCTGCGGAAACGCTGAACCCTGCGCCGCCACCGCCACCCCCTGCTGCGGCACGCACAGTCGAGGATTTTGACACCACGTCAGCCGAAGATCGTGCGGCTGCTGTCGCCGTGGCCGAACCTGCGGGCGAGCAATCGCTGGGCACCACGAACATTTCGCTCGGGCCACCCGCGCAGCCGGGCATCTGGTTGGAAACCGGATTGGTCACGGAGCTGACCCAAGGCCGCGTCGAAAACCCTGCGAACGGCAAGTCAGTGAACTTGGAACTGCGGCCGTCAGGCGGTCCGGCCACGGCAGGCAGCCAGATGAGCCTTGCTGCCTTGCGTCTTCTGGACGTGCCGTTGACCGCGTTGATCGACGTAAAAGTCTACCGCAAGTAAGTTTAAAAAGCGTTACGCTTCGGGGGCGGCTGGCAGTTTGCTGGCCGCTTCTTTACGTGCGAATGGCTTCATCTGCTCGCCGTATTCTTCCAAGAACGCACGGGTGCGAGGCTGGTCGTGGGTCGATAGATCGCGCAGCCACCATGCCACGGCTTTTTGGATGAACCAGTCGGGGTCGGTGACATAGGTCGCGGCCCAGCCCAGTATCCGTTCGCGGGCTTCTTCTTCGGCAGGTTTCGGGTGGTTCTGTTTGGTCCACGGTAGGGTCATCACAAGCGCTGCGCGTTTGGTCCACATGTGGTCGGACGTGATCCATGTCTCGACTTCGTCCAGCCGTGACGGGTCTGCCACCAACCGCTTTTGCCCGGCGATGCAGGCGTGATCGGCTATGGCCCAGGCATCAAAGGTTGGCACCCATCCGGTGATGATCTCCCAGACGCGGGAATCGTCGGGTTTGATCCGCGCTTGCGACAGTAATTTCGCGCCTGCGATCATGCCTTCGTGGATGTTGGTCGCCCACAGGTCTTGGGCCAATTGCAAACGGTCATCGAAAGACAATTCCGCCCGCCATGCTTTCACATGGACGTCGATTTCAGGATTGGCGAGGCCAAGATAGGGGCGGTCAACCTTGTGAAGGCTGGCCATGCCAACGGCTTTGATCGGGTCGCCGCCGAGGGCTGCGATGGCGTCTTCTACGTTCATTCGACTGTCACTGACTTGGCTAGGTTGCGGGGTTGGTCGACGTCTGTGCCTTTGGCAATCGCGGTGTGATAGGCGAGCAATTGGGCAGGGACGGCGTAGAGGATCGGCGCAAGAAAGGCGTCGATTTCGGGCATGATGATCGTGTCCCAAACCCCGTCGCCAGCCTCTACCGCGCCTTGTTTATCGGTGATTAACAGCACCTTGCCGCCACGCGCCATGACCTCTTGCATGTTGGACACTGTTTTCTCGAACAGGCTGTCACGGGGGGCCATCACGATGATCGGCACGTTTTCATCGACCAATGCGATGGGACCGTGCTTGAGTTCACCTGATGCATAAGCTTCGGCGTGTATGTAGCTGATTTCTTTGAGTTTTAGAGCGCCCTCGTGGGCGAGCGGATACATCGCACCGCGACCCAAAAACAGGATGTCGCGGGCCTCTGCCAATTGCCGCGCGACCGTTTTGCATTTGTCCTCAATACCCAAGGCGAGGTTAATCACGCCCGGCAAACCGCGCAGGCGCGTCAGGTGATCGGCCACTTCGGTGTCGGTCAGATGACCACGCGCACGGGCAGCTTCGATTGCTAAGATCGCTAGCGTTGTTAGCTGACAAGTGAAAGCCTTAGTCGAGGCCACACCGATTTCCACACCCGCCAAAATCGGCAGCGCCAGATCGCTTTCGCGGGCGATGGTGCTGGTCTCGACGTTGACGATCGACAGGATCGTGTCGGCCTTGCCCTTCATGTAGCGCAGGGCGGCCAGCGTGTCGGCGGTTTCGCCGGATTGCGACACAAACAGCGCGGCGGTGCCAGCGGTCACAGGCGGTTCGCGGTAGCGAAATTCAGACGCCACGTCGATCTCAACCGGCATCCGCGCGACCTGTTCGAACCAGTATTTCGCGACCATACAGGCGTAGTATGCGGTGCCGCAGGCCACCATCGTCATGCGTTCGATTTTCGTGAAATCAATACCGCTCTCGGGCAGGGTCACAGCGTCCGCGTTCGGGCTGATGTAATGCGACAAAGCGCCTTGCAGCACGGTCGGCTGCTCGGCGATTTCTTTCGACATAAAGTGCTTGTGGCCACCCTTATCAACATTCGCCGCGCTGATTTCGATAACCTTCATCTCGCGATTGGTCTGCTGTCCGGTCTCGTCGCGGATTTCAACGGAGGTGCGCGTGATAATTGCCCAATCGCCCTCGTCCAGATAGGTGATGCGGTCGGTCATCGGGGCCAGCGCAATCGCGTCGGAGCCTACGAAATTTTCGCCGTCGCCGTGACCAATCGCCAGCGGCGATCCTTTGCGGGCGGCAATCAGCAGATCGTCTTCACCGTCGAACAGGAAACAAAGCGCATATGCGCCTTCGAGCATCGCAATCGTTTTCTCGGCTGCCTCACGTGGCGCAAGACCCGCATCAAGGTGATATTGCGCGAGCAGGGCGACGGTTTCGGTGTCTGTATCAGTGGAATAGGTGATGTCGTTTTCGGCCAGAAATGCCCGCAATTCGCGGAAATTTTCGATGATCCCGTTATGCACAACTGCAACGCCAGCGGCGCGGTGCGGGTGGGCGTTGCCAACAGTCGGCGCACCATGTGTCGCCCAACGCGTGTGACCGATGCCGGATTTGCCCGCAAGTGGTTCATGCACCAGTAAATCTGACAGGTTCACGAGTTTCCCAAGGGCACGGCGGCGCTCAAGCTTGTCCTCGTGGATCGTCGCAATGCCTGCGCTGTCGTAGCCGCGATATTCGAGCCGTTTCAGGCTATCGACAAGGATCGGGGCTGCTTGGTGGTTGCTTAATACGCCAACAATTCCGCACATGACTTAATGTCCTTTCGACTGCTTGGCTTTTTTGGCCCGCAGCATATCCATTAACTTGGTTGCTAATCCGTTTTTGGTGACCTGACGTGCGCGGCCAATGCCCATCGCACCGTCTGGCACATCGTCGGTGATGACCGATCCGCTGCCGGTAAACGCGCCATTTCCGACGGTCACAGGGGCCACAAGCATGGTGTTTGACCCGATAAAGGCGTTCGCCCCGATTGTGGTCTGATGCTTGAAAAAACCGTCATAGTTGCAGGTAATTGTTCCTGCGCCGATGTTTGCTTTTTCGCCGACAGTCGCGTCACCGATGTAGGACAGGTGGTTGACCTTGGCCCCCGCCGCGATCTGGGCGTTCTTGATTTCAACAAAGTTGCCGACTTTTGTGTTCTCGGCCAGCTCCGCACCGGGCCGCAGACGGGCGTAAGGACCGATGATCGAACCGCGCGAAACGTGGCAGCCTTCAAGGTGGCTGAACGCGCGGATGGTCGTGCCGGATTCGATTGTCACGTCAGGGCCAAAGACCACGTTGGGTTCAATGATCGTGTCGCGGCCAATTACCGTATCATGGGCAAAATAGACGGTGTCGGGATCGGATAGGGTGATGCCGTCTTCCATGGCCGCGATACGCGCACGGCGTTGAAATTGCGCCTCTGCACCTGCCAGTTCCGCGCGTGAGTTAACACCAAGCGTCTCGCTCTCGTCGCAGCTGACGACGGTGGCAGTGAGGCCCTGATCGCGGGCGATGCCGATGATGTCCGTCAGGTAGTATTCGCCGGAGGCATTGTCATTTCCGACCTTGTCGATCAGATCAAACAGCGTCGTCGCGTTTGCCATGATAACGCCGCTATTACAAAGCGTTATGGCGCGTTCTTTATCTGATGCGTCCTTGAATTCAACGATCCGTTCCAGCGTGTCACCATTGGTCACAAGACGTCCGTAGCGGCCCGGATCAGCGGCCTCGAACCCCAGAACGATAATGTCGTGGGATGCGCGGGCTGTCGCCATGGCCTCTAACGTTTCGGGTTGGATGAACGGCGTGTCGCCGTAAAGCACAAGCGCGTCACCATCAAAGCCGTCCAGCGCTGATTTCGCCTGTGCAACCGCGTGGGCCGTGCCCAGTTGTTCGCTTTGCAAAACCGTCGTCACATCGGGGTCCCAGTTCAGCGCTGCCGCCTCGACTTGTTCGGACCCGTGTCCTGCCACGATCACAGTTTTTTCCGGCTCTAATGATGCGCCGGCTTTCATCGCGTGGACGAGCATTGGCGCACCAGCGATGTGGTGCAGCACTTTGGGCATGTCGGAATTCATGCGCGTGCCCATGCCTGCGCCAAGGATGATTAATGCTGTGGTCATAATACCGCCTTAAATATCGAGTTGCGCACCTTCTACCTGAGGATGGTGCAACCGCAAGGGTGGGGGCTTCACTTCGCCTTACACATCGTTACAGAAGGGGTAACGGCAAGGAGATGCAGATGCGCACAGTGGTTTTTGATTTGGACGGCACGCTTGCCGATACCAGTGGCGATTTGCTGGCGGCGGCGAATAGCTGTTTTCGCGGGTTGGGTCTGGAGGATCTGCTGACGGTGGCGGACAGCGGCACGGCGCTGAAAGGCGGGCGGGCGATGCTGCGGCTCGGGTTCTCGCGGGTCACGGGCTACGGCGAAGACGAAGTGGACCGTCAATATCAGGCCTTGCTCGACGCTTACGCCTTGGCGATCGACACGCATACGGTATTCTACCCCGGTGCGATGGAAGCCGTGCGTGCGCTCAAAGACGACGGTTACGTTGTCGCGATCTGCACCAATAAACCCGAAGCATTGGCGCACACGTTGCTGACCAGCCTTGGTGTGCGCGATGAATTTGCGGCGATTTTGGGTGCGGATAGCCTGCCTGTGCGCAAACCCGACCCAGAACATCTGTTTGAAACCGTGCGCCGTGCGGGTGGCAATATCGACAAGTCGGTACTGATCGGGGATACCGTGACGGACCGCGATACGTCGAAGAACGCGGGCCGTCCGTCGATCCTTGTTACCTTTGGGCCGGGGGACGACGATGTGCGCGATTTAAAGCCCGAAGGGTTGATCGGTCATTTTGATGAATTGCACGACGAAGTCCGCCGCTTGATTGGGTAATCTGAAACGGCGGGTCAGGTAATCAAAACGGCGTCACGCGCCATTGACCCCGCCCGCAGCTATCGGCACATTTCCACGCATGACAGAGATTTTCACCGGCAGTTTCACCCAGCAAGAACCGATCCCCGAGGCAGGTATCGCCGCCGCCTTGGCCGTGATGCAAAGCGGGCGCTTGCACCGATATAATACCCATGGGAACGAGGTGGCCGAGGCCGCTTTGCTGGAAGAAGAATTCGCCGCTTTGGTTGGGGCGCAGTATTGTCTGGCGGTGGCGTCGGGCGGCTATGCGATGACCACGGCCTTGCGGGCCTGCGGCGTGGGTCACGGCGATCACGTGCTGACGAATGCCTTTACGCTGGCCCCTGTACCCGGTGCGATTGCGGCGGTGGGGGCGGTGCCTGTGTTTGTGGGCGTGACCGAAAGTCTGGTGATTGATCTGGACGATCTGGAGGCAAAGCTGGATCAAGCCCGCGTCTTGCTGCTGTCCCACATGCGCGGTCATATCTGCGACATGGACCGCCTGATCGCGATGTGTGACGCGGCGGGTGTCGTCGTGATTGAGGATTGCGCACACACGATGGGGGCTGCGTGGCGCGGTATTCCATCAGGGCGTTGGGGCAAATTCGGCTGTTATTCGACGCAGACCTACAAGCATATGAATTCGGGCGAGGGCGGCTTGCTGATTTCCGACGACGCGACTGGCATGGCCCGCGCGATCATGTTGTCCGGCAGCTACATGCTATTCGAGAAACACCGCGCGGCACCCCCTGCGGAGATATTTGCGCAGATCAAATACGAGACGCCGAATATTTCGGGGCGCATGGATAATCTGCGGGCTGCGATCCTGCGGCCGCAACTGGCAGATTTACAGGCGCAATGTGATCGGTGGAACGCGCTTTATGACGTGGTTGATGCGGGGCTTGCCGATACGCCGGGACTGACGCGCATCACGCGACCGGACGCCGAAAGCTATGTCGCGTCGTCGCATCAATTCCTGCTACTGGACTGGGACGAGGCGGCGATTGGTGAGGTCATCAGCCGTTGCGAGGCACGGGGCGTCGCGCTGAAATGGTTCGGCGGGGCAGAGCCAACCGGCTTTACATCGCGCTACGATAGCTGGCGCTACGCACCCTCCACACCGATGCCGAAAAGCGACCGCATCCTGAAAGGGATTATCGATATGCGTCTGCCGCTCACCTTCAGCGTGGACGATTGCGCGTTGATTGCACGGATCATTCGCGCCGAAGTGTCAGCGGTGTTTCAAGCCACCGCTTAATCGGTTTGGTACAGCGGGATCGTCGAGATCGACATTTTCGCGGACCCTTGGCTTAACTCGGATGCATGGGCCAAGTAGATCAACGTGTTGTTATCCGCGTCAAAAATCCGTTTGACCCGCAGGGATTTCAGCACAATCGACTGGCGCTCGCGGAACACTTGTTCACCGTCTGATCCGCGATCAATATCACCGATCACAATCGGGCCAGTCTGGCGGCAATCAATGCTGGCATTGGATGGGTCTTCGAACCAATTGCCGTTGGAAATCCGATCGAGGAACGAGCGCTCGAAATAGGCGATGTGGCAGGTGACGCCTTGCACTTCGGGGTCTTGGATCGCTTCGATAATGATATCGTTGCCAACCCAATCGACGCCCACGCGTCCAACTTCGTCGGCCAACAATCCGGTCGGCAATACCGCTAAAGCCGCTGCAATAATCGTTTTCATGGTCGCTACATCCCCTATTCTATTGTTCAAATAGTCCGCAAGGCAGTGCTGACAAGGCCGCATTGGCAATTGTTCAGTTGACGTGTGAATGCGCCTCTGCCTACAATTGAACAAGCGTTCAATAAACTGCGGGGGAGTCGCACTATGTTTCATGCTTCAATGACCTTTGATTTGGGTGATGATGTCAATGCACTGCGCGATATGGTGCATACGTGGGCGCAGGATCGCGTCAAACCAATTGCCGCCCGTGTGGATGCGGACAACGTGTTCCCGTCAGAGCTATGGCGCGAAATGGGCGAGTTGGGTCTGCTGGGCGTGACCGTGGACGAATCCTACGGCGGCGCGGGCATGTCTTATCTGGCGCACACCGTCGCGGTCGAGGAAATCGCACGGGCCAGCGCGTCAGTGTCGCTGTCCTACGGGGCGCATTCCAACCTTTGCGTGAACCAGATCAAGCTGAATGGCAACGACGATCAAAAGGCGAAATACCTGCCGCGTTTGGTCTCTGGTGAACATGTCGGGGCTTTGGCGATGTCCGAAGCGGGGGCAGGGTCCGACGTTGTGTCGATGACGCTAAAGGCCGAAAAACGCAATGATCACTACCGCTTGAACGGCAACAAATACTGGATCACCAACGGGCCGGACGCGGATACATTGGTCGTTTACGCCAAAACCGACCCCGCCGCTGGCTCCAAAGGCATCACCGCGTTCCTGATCGAAAAGGAAATGACAGGTTTCAGCACCTCGCCGCATTTTGACAAGCTGGGGATGCGCGGATCAAACACCGCAGAGCTAATCTTTGACGACGTCGCGGTGCCGTTCGAAAATGTGCTCGGCGAAGAAGGCCGCGGCGTGCGCGTGCTGATGTCCGGTCTCGACTACGAACGGGTTGTGCTGGCGGGGATCGGCCTTGGGATCATGGCCGCTTGTCTGGACGAGGTGATGCCGTATCTGGCATCGCGCAAACAATTCGGCCAGCCGATTGGGAATTTCCAACTGATGCAGGGCAAGATCGCTGATATGTATACCGCGATGAATTCAGCCCGCGCCTATGTCTACGAGGTCGCCAAAGCCTGCGACAAAGGCACCGTCACCCGCCAAGACGCCGCCGCCTGCTGCCTCTACGCCTCAGAAGAAGCGATGAAACAAGCCCACCAAGCCGTGCAAGCGCTGGGCGGGGCAGGGTTCCTCAATGACGCACCCGTAGCCCGCCTGTTCCGCGACGCGAAACTGATGGAGATCGGGGCAGGCACGTCCGAAATCCGCCGGATGCTGGTGGGCCGCGAATTGATGGGATCAATGGGGTGATGCGTCTTGCGTGCATCTTGGCTGTGATCGCGTCACCGATCGTGGCCGAGGGCAGCTATGACGTTTATGACCTCGTGCCTGAGCCTGCCGCGCTGCAAGATTACGACCCTGACATCCTGCTGAATTGTCTGCGCAAATCCGGTTCACGCGAAAGCCGTCAGGCCTGTATCGGCGTGAGCAGCGGTGCCTGCTTTCGCAGTGCATCCGACAATCATGCCATTGCTAGCATCGCGTGTACGAAGGCTGAACTGGATGATTGGGACGCGCGGATGAATCGTGTCTACGGCGACTTGGTGCATTACCAAACCTACCGCGACGAAAATCAGTTAGCGGTTGAAGAATTGCGCGAAATGCAGCGGGCGTGGATCACGTTTCGGGATACGGCTTGCAAGTGGGACACTTTCACATCGCGTCGTATGCAGGGGGCGGCAGAATCTGATGCGGATTATTGTATGATGGTGCTCACGGCACAACAGACGCTGTTTCTCATGGAACGGGCGAGGATGGAGCTGGCGCGAGTGAACCGTATAGCACGAGAGAGGGCGGCAAAATGATGCGCATTTGGATAATCACGTCGGTTGCGACGATGGTGCTGCTACCGCAATTAGCCGTAGCGCAAGACATGCCCTATGACCCCGCTGCCACGCAAAGCTGTCTCGCGGAAATGGCGGACACCGACATGGAAAACACAAATGTCTGCGTGGGACGCTCTGCCGAGCAATGTGCGGATGCGTCCGTTGGCGGTTTCAGCACCCGCAGTATGACCGCCTGCATGTCTGCCGAATACGGTTTATTCGACGAGATGTTGAATGTGGAATACGCCAAGGTGCGCGGATTGGCGGCAGATTTAGACAAGCAAGTCAACGGCACCAGCTTCGACGACGTATCGATGGGTGACAGGCTTGTGCAGATGCAACGGGCGTGGATTGCCTACCGCGATGCGACTTGCGCTTATGAGCGACGCCAGTTTGACGGCGGCACCATCGGGGAATTGGTCTATATCGACTGCCTCACCACACTCACCGCTGACCAAGCGTTTCGGTTGCAAAACAGCGTGTTGGGGCTGTGATGTTGCGGGTGGGTTTCATGTTGGCGTTGATGCTGGCACCGGTCACGGCGATTGGGCAACCCTTAAAGGTCTCGGAAACCATGATCCGGACCTGTGCCGCCCAGACGCCATATGCGGTGGCCCAGCCCACTTGCGCGGGTGATGCCGCGAACATCTGTCAGGCTTTGCCTGGCGGCAGTACGACGACCGGAATTGTGGAATGCCTGCGGGCCGAAACTGATATTTGGGATGCGATGCTGAACGAAGAATACGGCAAAGCCCGCACGACTTTTGACCGCATCGGCGGCGAAGATTTGAAGATCCGTCTGCGCGATGCCCAACGGGCGTGGATCGCGTTTCGGGACGCGGAATGCACGATGCGCTACCACCAATGGATTGGCGGGACGATCCGGACCGTGGTCGGGGCCAATTGCCATCTGCAAATGACAGCCAACCGCGCCATTGCGCTGCGCGATTTAGCGAGGAATGAACCATGAGCCGATCAGCACATGAAGCGGCCTTGGCCGATGTTGCAACTGCCGCCGCTGCTGCCGCATTGGGCGGTGGTGAGAAATCTCGCGCACGGCATGTGTCGCGCGGCAAGATGCTACCGCGTGACCGCGTGGCGAACTTGCTTGATGCGGGATCGGCGTTCTTGGAAATCGGCGCAACGGCAGCCCATGGCATGTATGACGGTGCTGCCCCCTGCGCGGGCGTGATTGCGGGCGTGGGCACAGTGTCGGGTCGTCAGGTCATGATCGTGTGCAATGACGCGACGGTGAAGGGCGGCACCTACTACCCGATGACCGTCAAGAAACACCTGCGCGCTCAGGAAATCGCCGAAAGCTGCCATTTGCCCTGCGTCTATCTGGTGGACTCTGGCGGGGCGAACCTGCCGAACCAAGACGAGGTGTTCCCGGACCGCGACCACTTTGGCCGGATTTTCTATAACCAAGCGCAGATGTCCGCCAAAGGTATCCCGCAGATCGCAGCCGTCATGGGGTCTTGCACGGCAGGCGGCGCTTATGTGCCTGCGATGGCTGACGTGTCGATCATCGTGAAAGAACAAGGGACGATCTTTCTCGCAGGTCCGCCCTTGGTCAAGGCCGCAACGGGCGAAGTTGTGACTGCCGAAGACCTGGGCGGCGGCGACGTCCACACGCGCCTCTCCGGTGTCGCGGATTATCTGGCCGAGGACGACAGTCACGCGTTGGCTTTGGTCCGGCAAGCGGTGGCCTCCTGTGCCTTGCCGCCCGCAGATGCCGCAACGCGCCAAGTGCCGGAGCTACCAGCCTTGGACCCCGAGACCTTGTTCGACGTGCTGCCAGCCGATCTGCGTACGCCCTACGACAGCCGCGAGGTGATCAAACGGATCGTGGACGGATCGCGCTTTGACGAATTCAAGGCACGCTTTGGCGAGACCTTGATCACCGGATTTGCCCATATCGACGGCTGGCCCTGCGGGATCATCGCCAACAACGGGGTGCTGTTTTCAGAGGCCGCGCAGAAGGGTGCACATTTTGTAGAGCTCTGTTCGCAACGCAAAATCCCGTTGATTTTCTTGCAGAATATCACGGGCTTTATGGTGGGCCGCAAATACGAGAACGAAGGCATCGCACGGCACGGCGCCAAGATGGTCACGGCGGTCGCAACCACCAAAGTCCCGAAAATCACGATGGTCATCGGTGGCTCGTTTGGGGCGGGCAACTACGGCATGGCGGGGCGGGCTTATAGCCCCGACTTCATGTGGACATGGCCCACGTCGCGGATTTCCGTGATGGGCGGCGAACAAGCGGCAGGGGTGCTGGCGACAGTCAAACGCGACGCGATGGAACGCGCTGGGCAGGACTGGTCAGCGGATGAGGAAGCCGCATTCAAACAGCCCACGATTGATATGTTCGCGGAACAGTCGCACCCGCTTTACGCCAGCGCACGGCTCTGGGACGACGGGATCATCGACCCGCGCAAATCCCGCGAGGTGCTGGCGCTGTCACTGGCAGCGGCGATGAACAACCCTGTGGAGGACACGCGGTTCGGCGTGTTTCGGATGTGATGGGGTTTAGTCGTAAATTATTCAGTAACGGCGCAAAGGATTTCAGGCATGTTTGACAAAATACTCATCGCCAACCGCGGCGAAATTGCCTGCCGGATTATCCGCACAGCCCGCGAGATGGGCGTGAAGACGGTAGCGGTGTATTCTGACGCGGACGCGGCGGCGCTGCATGTGCGGCAAGCGGACGAGGCCGTGCGGCTTGGCCCTGCACCTGTGGCTGATAGCTATTTACGCGGTGATATGATTATTCAGGCGGCCTTGGACACGGGGGCGCAAGCGATCCATCCGGGGTACGGTTTTCTGTCCGAGAACCCTGATTTTGTGGATGCGGTGACCAAGGCCGGTTTGGTATTTATTGGCCCTTCCGCCAATGCGATCCGTGCGATGGGCCTGAAAGACGCGGCCAAGGCGTTGATGGTTAAAGCGGGCGTGCCTGTTGTGCCGGGCTATCACGGCGCGGATCAAGATCCTGACATGCTGGCAGCTGAAGCCGAAAAGATCGGTTATCCCGTGTTGATCAAAGCGGTGGCAGGCGGTGGGGGCAAAGGTATGCGCCTCGTTGATGGGGCCGCAAATTTTCTAGAAAATTTGGCATCGGCGCAGGCCGAAGCGCAGACATCCTTTGGCAATGCGGCTGTATTGATCGAGAAATACATCCAAAGCCCGCGCCATATCGAAGTCCAAGTCTTTGGGGATGGCACCGACGCGGTGCATCTGTTTGAACGCGATTGCTCGCTGCAACGCCGCCACCAAAAGGTGATCGAAGAAGCCCCAGCCCCCGGTATGACCGCTGAAATGCGCACCGCGATGGGTGACGCAGCAGTCACGGCGGCCAAGGCGATTGGTTACGCAGGTGCGGGTACGATTGAGTTCATCGTGGATGGATCAGACGGGCTGCACGCGGACAAGTTCTGGTTTATGGAGATGAACACGCGGCTACAGGTCGAACATCCGGTAACCGAGGCCATCACGGGCGTTGATCTGGTCGCGTGGCAGTTACAAGTGGCTGCGGGGCAGGGGCTTCCAATGGCGCAAGACGACCTGACCATCACCGGCCATGCGTTCGAGGCGCGGCTATATGCCGAAGACGTGCCCGCTGGTTTCCTGCCTGCGATTGGGACGCTTGCGCATCTGCAATTTCCCGATTTCGCCCGCATTGATAGCGGCGTTGTCGCAGGCGATACGATTTCGCCGTGGTACGATCCGATGATTGCCAAGGTCACAACCCACGGGCCCGACCGAACCACTGCGCTGAACCGCCTGAGCGTGGCGCTTGACGCGACACAGGTGGCTGGGACGACGACCAACGTGGCGTTTCTTGCGGCGCTGTCGCGTCATGCGGATTTCGCGCAGGGGCGTGTGGATACGGGGCTCATCGCCCGCGACATTGACGACCTGACCGCAACAACAGACCCCGACGCATTGGACGTGGCCGCAGCGGCGTTATGTGCGGCAGGTCTCAGCGGTGCGCCCACGGCGCTGACGGGTTTTGCATTATGGGAGCCGCTGTCGCGCGTGATCCAGATGCAGCACAAGGGCGACGCCTTTGATGCGACCATCCGCTTTGAGGCGGGCCAGACCTGTGCGGTGCAGTCGCCATTCGGGACCGTGCGCCTGAATTGGACCGTGGAACGCTGGCGCTCTGCGGCGCAAGGATTGCCGCTTGCTGTGGCGCATGATGGCGCTGTCACGGTGTTTGGCCGCGCATCACACCGCTTTGACATCATCGACCCGCTTTCCCGTGCCAGTAGCCAAGCCAGCGGCGACGCAGTCATGGCCCCGATGCCGGGCTTGATCCAAGATGTGGCGGTGACTGTCGGGCAGACTGTAGCCGAGGGCGACCGCCTTGTCGTGCTGGAAGCAATGAAAATGGAACATGTGTTACGTGCCCCGCGCAACGGCGTGATCGCAAAACTGGACGTGGCGCTGGGCGACCAAGTCGTCGCGGGCGCCGAACTTGTGACGCTAGAACCAGAGGACGCCACATGATCCGTCTGCACCACTGCCACCAAACGCGGTCCATGCGCAGCCTGTGGTTGCTGCATGAATTGGGACTGCCGTTTGAGCTAGAGATTTATCCGTTCGGGAAAGAGATCAAATCCGACGCCTATACCGCGCTGAACCCTGCGGGGCGGGTGCCGACACTGGAACTCGACGGGCACGTGATCTGCGAAAGCGGGGCCATCGCCGAGGCGCTATGTGACTATGCGCCGGATGCGGGGCTTGGCCGTGTGGCAGGGGATGCCGACCGCTATGCGTGGCTGAACTGGATCCACTTTGCGGAAACCATCAGCCAGCATTGCGCGGCCCTGACGCAACAACATGTGGCGCTGTTCGAGGACCACATGCGCAGCCCGATTGTGATGAACCTAGAGGCGCGGCGGTTGGCGAAAACTATCGGTACGGTTGAGGCGGGTCTCACCGGATCGGGATACCTGTTGGAAAGCGGGTTTTCGGCGGCAGATATCGGTGTGGGCCAAGCGGTCTATATGGCGACGCATTTTGTAAAGCTTAATGATTTCCCAAAGGTTACGGAGTGGTTTGCGCGACTGTCAGCGCGAGAGGCGTTCCAGAAATCGCGGCCACCTGACGGGACGGACGGGCTGTATGCAAAGGCGTTTTATGCGCCGTGGCCGGTTGAGAAATGAACGCCGCATGTGTGGCGAGCGGCGGACGGGGGCTAGCCCCCGAGCCCCCAGAGTTGTTTTGGCGAAATGAAGGGCGGACGAGATGACTGATCATGTAAGGATCCACGAAGTTGGACCGCGCGACGGGCTGCAGAACGAGGCGGGCGTGATTTCTGTCGCGGATAAGGTCGCCCTGATTGATCTGCTCAGCAGCTCCGGCCTAACCGAGATCGAAGTCGGGTCCTTTGTCAGCCCCAAGTGGGTGCCGCAGATGGCGAATACGCCAGAGGTGTTGCAGCAGATGCAGCGCGTGGCCGGCTGTCGGTACGGTGTGCTTGTGCCCAATATGCGCGGCTGGGACGGGTTTGGGCCGTTTATCGGCGGGCCGTTTGAGGTGGCAGTGTTTATTTCTGCGTCCGAGGGGTTCAGCCAGTCGAACTTGAATTGTTCAATCACGGAATCGGTCACACGGTTGACGCCTGTGGTCAGGGCGGCGCAAGAGGCGGGCGTGGCTGTGCGCGGCTATGTGTCCTGCATCACCGATTGCCCGTTTGACGGGCCAACAAAACCCGAAGCGGTAGCAAGCGCTGTCGCCGCCCTGCGCGGCGTGGCCCCGATGCAGGTGTCGCTGGGAGACACTTTGGGCAAGGGGGAGCCTGACCGCGTGGCCGCGATGCTGGATGCCGTGTTGCAGGTCGCCCCCGCCGATCAATTGGCTGGACATTTCCATGATACGGGCGGGCAGGCGTTGGAGAATATTACCGTGGCATTGGATCGCGGCTTGCGGCATTTCGATAGCGCTGTCGGCGGGCTTGGCGGTTGTCCCTATGCGCCCGGTGCGCCGGGGAATGTGGCGACGGAGGCTGTTTTGGGGCACTTGGATGCGCTTGGTTATAGCACTGGTGTTGACCGCGATGTGATTGCGAAGGCGGCACGTCTGGCGCAAGCGATGAGAGGATAGGCGATGGATCATGTGACCCTAGAGATTGACGGGCGCGGTGTCGCGACGTTGCATCTGGCGCGCTCTGAAAAGCGCAATGCGTTGTCGGCGCAGATGATGGACGAAATTACGCAGACGGCGCGTGATCTGGATGCAAATGCGAATGTGCGTGTGGTGGTGCTGGCTGCTGAGGGCGCTGTGTTTTGCGCGGGCGGCGATCTGGGCTGGATGCGCGATCAGATGGCCTCGGACGATGCCACGCGGGGCAAAGAGGCCCGCAGGCTGGCGGGGATGTTGCAGGCGCTGAACACGATGAGCAAACCGTTGATCGGGCGGGTGCAGGGCGATGCCTTTGGTGGCGGCGTTGGCATGTGCTGTGTTTGCGATGCGGTGGTGGCCTCTGACGCCGCGATGTTCGGGCTGACCGAGACGAAGCTGGGGCTGATCCCCGCGACCATCGGGCCGTATGTGATGGCACGGATGGGCGAGGGGCGTGCGCGGCAGGTGTTCATGTCGTCGCGCAGGTTTGAGGCAAGCGAGGCGCTGGGTCTTGGGATTGTCACCCGCGTTGTGCCTGCGTCCGATCTGGACTCTGCCGTTGCGATCGAAGTCGACCCCTACCTGTCCTGCGCCCCCGGTGCGGTCGCTGCGGCCAAAGCCTATGCGCGTAGCTATGGTCCTGTGATTGATGACGCCACGATTGATCGCAGTGTCGCGGCACTGCTGAAACAATGGGCCAGCGCAGAGGCAGGCGAGGGGATCGCCGCGTTCTTTGAAAAGCGCAAACCGAATTGGATTTAGACCGCAAAGCGCGTCACACCCTAAAATTCTAACAAACTTCGCAATCAAACTGCTGCAGTTTTACTTTATATAAACAAATTTGCCCTCAATTTTGCCTAATAAATGACGCAAAGCCAGCGCTATACCTAACCTCGTTTTGTAGTTGATTTAGTAGCAAGTAAGAGAGGGGATCCGTCGTGCCCTATTTATATGTGTATAGCCCCAGTGACTTTGTGAACAAGCCTGCCTCTGAAATGTATGAGGCATCAGGCTCTGGTCCACACACGTTAGAGCTAAAACCCGGCGCGACGCCAACTCTCATCGAAGTCACGGACGACGACGCTATTTTTGACGAAGTCGATGCGCAGCAGGTCGTCACCAATGATGTGGACATTGATGGTAATCTCGTCACGGCAGGGACCACGATACACACGGCTTATGATCTGATAAACTCAACGTCAGAGCATAAAGTCTCGTCAATCCACTTTGGTGGGGACGGCAAGCAGGGCGGCGCTGTTCATGGCATTGTGTCGACAGTGGTGTTGGAACCCGGCGTTATTTACACGTTTAATGTAAACCGGACTTCCGTTAACCAAGACAATCCATATTCAGACTATGTTGCATGTTTTACGCGCGGCGCTTTGATCGAGACAAGCCGTGGCGCTGTCAGGATCGAAACCCTGAAGGCTGGTGATTTGATCGAGACCCGCGACCACGGCTTTCAACCATTGCGTCTGTTGCTGCGTACCAAAGTCGGGCCGCAGCAATTGGCTGCGAACCCAAACCTTTGCCCGATCCGGATCTCAAAGGGCGCGTTGGGCGTTAACCTGCCAGCAAGAGATTTGCTGGTGTCGCCCCAGCACCGCTTTTTGGTGATTTCCCCCATAGCAGAACGGATGTTCGGCGCGCCAGAAGCCTTGGTTTCTGCGAAAAAGCTGGCGGCGGTGCCGGGGATATTTGTGGATCACGATGTGCAATCCGTCGAGTATCTGCATCTGGTCATGGATGACCATGAAATCATCACGGCAAACGGCACCCCAACAGAAAGCTTCTACGCTGGTCCCATGGCGCTAAGGGCGTTGTCAGATGAAGCACGGCAGGAAATCCAGTCCTTGTTCCCAGAGATGTTGTCGCGTGGGGCATTACCGCTGAAGGCGCGTGAAATCCCGAAAGGTGCCTTGCAAAAACACCTGATCGCCCGCCATTTGCGCAACGATAAACCGATGTTGCGCCGGACGGCCCATTAAGACGACCCGTTAATCTGGCATGCGCGGCGGTGACAGGCGACGTGATAGGCGTCGTCCTTTGCCGTGGGCGCATAAGTTGCGACGTCCTATGATTGCGTGGCTTTATGTTGATTACGCAGCTGATCTATCCGACCATGCTGGGCGTTTGGCCGCTGTCAATTTCACTCAGCTTCCCGTTGACCCTATCCCGCGCCAAGGGTAAGTGTCGGCCAGCTACAAAGGCGGGCCTGATCACCCGCCTGTCAGGGAAAGGACCACCCCCGTGCAAGAGATGCTCAACGAATACCTGCCGATTATGATTTTCTTAGGGCTTGCGATCGCGCTGGGCCTGATCTTGATTTTGGCCGCAGCCGTCGTTGCTGTGCGCAATCCTGATCCTGAAAAAGTGTCGGCCTACGAGTGTGGTTTTAACGCTTTTGACGACGCACGGATGAAGTTCGACGTGCGCTTCTATCTGGTCTCGATCTTGTTCATCATCTTTGACCTTGAGGTCGCATTCCTGTTCCCATGGGCCGTGGCCTTCAAGGAAATTAGCATGGTTGGCTTCTGGTCGATGATGGTTTTCCTTGGTGTGCTGACAATCGGCTTCGCATACGAATGGAAAAAAGGCGCGCTAGAGTGGGAATAGCAGCCGCTATTTCCTGATCAGCCCCAACACAGTTTTTACCACGTCGCCTGCTTGTCGGGCGACGTGGTTTTGTTTTTAGCCTTGTCATGTTGCATGGCCCGCTTGGCGCTATACATCGCCTGATCTGCTTGGCTTAACAGCATTTCCCACGTGGTGCCGCGCTTGGACAGGGCAACGCCGATTGCGGCTTTGGCCAGAAATTCGCCACCGGGCCGTTTGATCGGTTTCGCCATCAGCATTTGCAAACGCTGTGCGATCTGGTCTGCGGCAAGGCGTGGGGTCGGGGTGTTAATCAGGCAGACAAATTCATCGCCACCGATCCGTGCAATATGATCGCTGCCACGCACTGCGGCACGTAGCCGTTCAGCCGTGACACGAATCGCCTTGTCACCCATGTCATGGCCGTAAGTGTCGTTGATGACCTTGAGACCGTTGAGATCGGCAAAGATCACCGCGACTTTTTCCTGCTCCATCAGGGATTGGACTTCTTCACTAGACACCACGTCAGCGATGCCTGCACGGTTCAACAGGCCTGTCAGGGAATCAGAGCGGGCAAACGACTTTTCGCGCAGAAACGATTCGGTTTGGCGGGTCGAGACGCGCCCGATCATCCAGCTGCCGCCAATTAACAGCACGGCGAGAAACGCAATCACGGGGGCGATTTGCAACGACAAGGCAAAGCCCGGTCTCTCCATCGTCCAGACAAAATATGCGACGGGTGCGCCATCAGGACCAAGCAGGGGCAGGGATTGATCGGTGCGCGGCAGGTTCGCGACGTCGGTGACGATCCACATATCTTCGAGCATCAATTCTTCGGCCAGAGCCTGTGGGTCCAACCAAATCCCGCCGATCATCAGCGAGAACGCATTTGTATCAAAGCCCGTGATATCGACAGGCTGAATGCGCGCCGCAGAGACCAGCGCCAACTGCCCGTCAACCAGCACGGCCCCCGTCACCACGCTGCGCGGCTCTAACGGGCGGTTCATAATATGCGGCACAAGCGCGTCCGCGATTTCGGGCTTGAAATTGGACAGATCGGACCCGTCACCGCCAGAAACATAAACAAATTCAGGCTCACCCGTGTGGGTCAGCAGATACATCAGATCAAAAGAATCGCTGTCGGTGACGCCGGTGCCGATGTCCTCGTGATGCATCGCCTCGTGGGTCTGCGTGATCCAATGAATGGTCGCGTCACGCTGGGCGTAATCTTTGGTCATGATGCCATTGTTGTGGGCCATGAGGCTGATCGCGTTCTGGGTCCGCGTGTTGGTTTGCGTCGCCGTCAATGCGTTGACTTGATGGGAAATCCACACAATCAGAAGGGTGAAAACAATCACCACACCCAGCGCCGTTCCAAAGGTGGTCCAAAAAATACGTTGAGACACGTTCATACCGCGGTCCCTCTCTCTCTTTTCAGGACAAACATCCTGAACTCATAAACTAATCACCGCATGTACAGGGAGAATCGCAATATAACCTGAACATATCGCTAATCTGATACCACAAACGTGGGGATGAACAGGGGGCACTGTCGTCTTGACCTTTCCGGGCGTGCCGCATACTTCCAAACCTGAAGCAATGTCAGATCCGTTCTGGCGCGTGATCGACCAAACAAGAGGCATCGTTATGGGTATCGCTACAGGATTGAATGACGCTGGCGCCGATAAAGAACATGCAACCCAAGTGTTGAACCAAGAGTTGCAGGACAAGGGCTTTTTGGTCACGTCCACCGCAGACATGGTCAACTGGGCGCGGACTGGATCGCTGCACTGGATGACGTTTGGTCTGGCCTGCTGCGCCGTCGAGATGATGCATACCTCAATGCCACGCTACGACCTTGAACGGTTCGGGACAGCGCCACGCGCGTCCCCACGCCAGTCAGACCTGATGATTGTGGCCGGAACGCTGACCAACAAAATGGCACCCGCGCTGCGTAAAGTTTACGACCAGATGCCAGAGCCACGTTACGTGATCTCGATGGGATCATGTGCCAACGGCGGCGGCTACTACCACTACAGCTATTCCGTTGTACGCGGCTGTGACCGGATCGTGCCAGTCGACATCTACGTACCGGGCTGCCCACCAACAGCCGAAGCGCTGCTCTACGGCATCCTGCAACTGCAACGCAAAATCCGCCGTACCGGCACAATCGTGAGGTAGGCCATTATGACCGACGCACTCAAAGAACTTGGCGCCCATATCGAAATGAAACGCCCTGATTGCGTTTTGTCTTGGGATGTCACCCATGGCGAGCTGACATTGAATGTGTCCGCGTCCAACCTTGTGTCCTTTGTCGAGTTTCTCAAAACGGACGGCTCGTGCCAGTTTTCCAGCCTCGTGGATATCACAGCTGTAGATTACCCAAGCCGTGCCAAGCGGTTCGACGTCGTTTACCACTTCTTGTCGATGTATCAGAACCACCGCATCCGCCTGAAAACGCAGGTGCGCGAGCAGGACATGGTGCCGTCGATCATCAGCGTGCATCCGTCGTCCAACTGGTTCGAGCGTGAAATCTTCGACATGTTCGGTATCCTGTTCAGCGGCCACCCTGATTTGCGCCGCATCCTGACCGACTACGGTTTCCGTGGCTATCCGCTGCGCAAGGATTTCCCGACAACAGGCTACACCGAAGTCCGCTATGACGAAGTCCAGAAACGGGTCGTCTACGAGCCAGTGTCGCTGGTGCAAGAATACCGTCAGTTCGACTTTATGTCACCATGGGAAGGGGCTCAGTACATCCTTCCGGGGGATGAAAAAACAGAAGAGGCCAAGGGCTAATGCCTGACACCGCCACTCCAACTCGTATGACAGGACGCTGCATGTGCGGCGCTTGTACGTTCTCGGCTGTGCCCGAGACGATGACGGGTGGCGTGTGCCATTGCGATATGTGTCGCAAGTGGGCGGGCGGTGTGTTTATGGCGGTAGGCTGCGGCAGCACTGTGGAATTTGACGCAGGATCGCCTGTGGTCACGTTTGACAGCAGCGACTGGGGGCAGCGTTTGTTTTGCGGAACATGCGGATCGACGCTGGTTTGGCAGACCAAAGACCTGTCACACCAATCCGTCGCGGCCCCTGCGTTTGACGATCAAAACGCATTCCCGATCACCAGCGAAATTTTAATCGACAGCAAGCCGGATACATTCGCGCTGGCCGGTGACTTGTCCCAGATGACCAAAGCCGAGATCATGGCGAAATATGCCCCAACGGGTGACGCATGATGGACGGGCAAACGCTAATGTACGGGCTTGGTGCGACAAAGGCAGGGACATCCTGGCTGTATCGCTATCTGTATGACCACCCTGAATGCGCTTTGCCGAATATCAAAGAATTGCATTATTTTGACCGGACGGTGCCAAAGCAGCGCGAGAAAGAAGTGCTGCGGTTGGAAACTATTCGCGCTGAATTGCTGGCAAAATCCTTGTTGGCTGACAAGCGCAAAGCAGACCGCCTTGAAAGCCGCCTCGACGAGATCGAAGCGTGGATCAAAGTTATCAAAGCGGGCGGCGTGGATCACACAGGATACCGCGATTTTCTGACGCGCGATGCCTTCTCGGACACGCGCTTGGTCGCGGATATCACGCCTGCTTACGGGTTGATGGACGAAGACACGCTGATCAAAATGCGCGACATGGGGCCGGACACGCGCTTTGTGTTGTTGCTGCGCGACCCGCTGGACCGTCTGTGGTCCAACCTGCGGATGATGGCGGGCTGGCGCGTCAAAGACGGGGAAACCCTGACGGACGCTGCGAACACGCTGCTGGACCGGCTGCTGGCTGGCGAAGAAAACGGTGTGGCCAAGCGGTCTGACTACGAGACCATGTTGACCCGCATCATGAACGTGATCCCGCACGAGCGCTTGCATATCACGTACTTTGAAAACCTGTTCACACAGGAATCCGTTGATAAGATTTGCGCGTTTCTGGGGCTGTCGCCACAGGTTGGCGAATTTGACCGCGTGGTCCATGCGTCGCAACCTGCGACACTCGACCCTGTCCGTGCGAAAGACCTGCGTGAACTTTTACTTCCGCAGTATGCTTTCGTTGAAACGCTGTTGGACGACGTGCCTGCACGCTGGCACCATAACAAAGGGGTCCTGATCTGATGGAACTCATTTTTGAGACACTGAATACGGGTATGGTGGGCGTAGGCTTGCTGATACTTTCCTTGCCGCTTTTGAAGGTAATCCACGATGTCGCAAACAGCGACGGGCGTGATTCAAGTGGCGCGCAACAGACACAAGAGCTTGTAAAGGTGCATAATGATGGACGGTGATATTCGCGTGAACACCTACGACGATGGCTCTACCGATGCCGCTACAGGTGAACAGAAAATCCGCAACTTTAACATCAACTTTGGACCGCAGCACCCTGCGGCCCACGGTGTTTTGCGTCTGGTGCTGGAACTTGACGGCGAGATCGTAGAACGCTGCGATCCGCATATCGGCTTGCTGCACCGTGGCACCGAAAAGCTGATGGAGAGCCGGACGTATCTGCAAAACCTGCCGTATTTCGACCGGTTGGACTACGTGGCCCCGATGAACCAAGAACATGCATGGTGCTTGGCGATCGAAAAACTGACAGGCACCGAAGTGCCGCGTCGCGCCTCGTTGATCCGCGTGCTTTACTCTGAAATCGGCCGCGTGCTGAACCACCTGCTGAACGTCACCACACAGGCGATGGACGTGGGCGCGTTGACACCGCCACTGTGGGGCTTTGAAGAGCGCGAAAAGCTGATGATTTTCTACGAACGGGCATGTGGTGCGCGTCTGCACTCTGCGTATTTCCGTCCGGGTGGGGTGCATCAGGATCTGCCGGATCAGCTTGTCGAAGACATCGACGCATGGGCCGTGGACTTTCCAAAAGTGCTGGAAGACATCGACGGGTTGCTGACCGAAAACCGTATTTTCAAACAGCGGAACTGCGATATCGGCGTTGTGACCGAAGAAGAAATCCAGGAATGGGGTTTCTCTGGCGTGATGGTGCGTGGCTCTGGCCTTGCGTGGGATTTGCGCCGGTCACAGCCTTACGAATGCTACGACGAATTTGATTTCCAGATTCCTGTCGGCGTGAACGGCGATTGCTACGACCGCTATCTGTGCCGCATGGAAGAAATGCGCCAATCTACCCACATCATCCGCCAAGCTTGCGAAAAGCTGCGGGTTGAAAAGGGTGACGTGATGGCACGAGGCAAAATGACGCCGCCAACACGTGGCGAGATGAAAACCTCGATGGAAGCCCTGATCCACCACTTCAAACTTTACACCGAAGGGTTCCACGTACCGGCTGGTGAAGTGTATGCGTCTGTTGAGGCACCAAAGGGTGAATTTGGCGTTTACCTTGTCGCTGACGGCAGCAACAAACCATACCGCGCCAAACTGCGCGCACCGGGTTTCTTGCACCTGCAAGCGATGGATCACGTCGCTGTCGGCCACCAACTGGCGGATGTTGCTGCGATTATCGGGACGATGGACGTCGTGTTCGGCGAAATCGACCGCTAAGGTTTTGTAAGGAGAGTAGGGGATAAGATGATGACGATGAAAACCGTAATTGCCGCCTTCGCGGGCCTTGCTTTGGCTGCATGTGCTGGCACGCAGCAACTCGACACTGTGTCAAACTCAGTGCCCACACCGCAACTGACCGACAAACAACGCTTTGTCGCGGCGATCGAAACCAACGGGTGCTTGATCAACGTCTCGACCATTGGTCCGATCATGTCCCAAGCGTCGATCAACCAGAACCAGCTGGCGGCCCTGACTGTCGAACTTGAAAATGACGGCGTGCTTTCGCCTGACGGAACAGACACCGTGCGTCTGTCTTCGAACAACTGTATTTAACACGTAACGGTCGGCCCTTCTTGCAGGCGACCGCTACCCCATGACGAACCGGAAGATCTCAGATGCTGCGTAGATTACACCACGAACAGCCCGACAGTTTCGCCTTCACGCCCGAGAACCAGAAATGGGCCGAAGCGCAGACGACGAAATACCCTGAAGGGCGTCAGGCGTCTGCGATCATCCCGATCCTGTGGCGCGCACAGGAACAAGAAGGTTGGCTAACCCGCCCTGCGATTGAATATGTCGCGGAAATGCTGGGACTGGCCTATATTCGTGCACTCGAAGTGGCATCGTTCTATTTCATGTTCCAACTGCAACCTGTTGGCACTGTTGCACATATTCAAGTTTGCGGTACGCTGTCCTGCATGATCTGCGGTGCAGAAGACTTGATCGGTGTGTGTAAAGACAAAATCGCGGACAAGGCGCATGCCCTGTCGGCTGATGGCCGTTTTTCATGGGAAGAAGTCGAATGTCTCGGTTCTTGCGCCAACGCGCCAATGGCCCAAATCGGCAAAGACTACTACGAAGACCTGACCGCTGAACGCCTGTCAGAAATCATTGACGAAATGGCAGCAGGCAAGGTGCCAACACCGGGTCCGCAAAATGGCCGTTACGCCGCAGAACCGCTTGCCGGTCTGACATCCTTGACCGACTACGACAGCGGCAAAACGCAGTACAACGCGTCCGTACAGCTTGCGACCGACCTTGGTGACACGATCAAACGGATCGACGGGACCGAGGTGCCGATTTTGACGCCGTGGCTCGACGGTGAAGTCAAAATGAAGCCGGCTGAAAAGAAAAAGCCAGCGGCAAAGAAAACCCCTGAGCAAGAGGCGATTGACGCCAAAAAGACGCCAGCAGCACGTGCCGCAGCGATCCGCAGCGCCGAAGATACTGGCCCGACACCGAAATCTAACGACGAAGATCGTCCGGCCCGCCCAGAGACAGCGGATGCAGCGGACGCGGATGTGCCTGTGTCGAAAACGGCCGCGAATAGAAAAGCAGAGCCGGAAGAAAAGCCTGCAACGACGCCTGCAGAGACTGACAGTGCGACCAAGGATAAGGTGAAACCAACAGCGGCACCCGTTGCCGCTGACGGTCCTGAAAAGCAGCCAGAAGTTTTGACCGCTGCCCGCGCATCCGGTGCAGATGATCTGAAACGGATCAGCGGCGTGGGCCCAAAACTCGAAGGCGTGTTGAACGATCTTGGCTTCTACCACTTTGACCAGATCGCAAAATGGACAGCGGAAGAAATCCAATGGGTGGATAACCGCCTGAAATTCAAAGGCCGCATCGTCCGCGATGATTGGGTTTCGCAAGCAAAAGCCTTCTCACAGGAGTAATCGCAGCAGGTAGGCTCCGCAAAAGTCACATTTTTTACAGACATACCCAAAATTGAGCTATCTTAGTTTTGGGGGGGGACCAAAGGCGCAGAGATCGCCTGATCCCTGACTGATAGAAAGTGGCGGTAGACGCTACGTGTAGGGAGAAATAGCTTTATGAGGAATATCGGACCATTCGGACTTGAGAACCGCATTTTTGCGGGCCTTTGTGGTGTCGGCGTACTTCTTTTGTCATTAATTATATTTGGGTGGGGCTTTTTCGGCTCGCTCATTTTCGCCGCGATTATCGCGATTATCGTTCTGTTTTATTTGATGATGCAGGGCGGCAACGGCGTTGAGACGACCAGTTCCGGCTCGCAAGGGCAGGGAACGGCAACACCCGCCAGCAGTGCGCCACCAGCGCCCGCGCCAGAGAAGGTCGCGACTGCGGTTGATCCACAGATCAAAACCGACAAAGCCATGCAAGACGACACAGGCACCAGCGGTGCCGTAGCCGTCGATCCGCAGATCAAAAGCGATGCACCAGATGTCGCCGACACGCTGTCCACAGACGCCGACGTCACGCCAAACGCGGATGTGACAGAACCCGTCGAAGAGTGGAAAAGCGAAGGCGGCGGTTTTGCCGCTGACAAAGCGCCCGTTGTCGATGAAACGCTGGATACGCCTGCAAAGGTCGCAGACGCCTCTGCCGAGATGCACAAATCCACTGGCGACGCTGATGACGCCAATCTGCCCGAACGCGAGGCCGAGTGGAAAAGCGAAGGCGGCGGCACGGCGTCTGAAAAAGCGCCCGTTGTCGATGAAACGCTGGATACACCTGCGAAAGTCGCAGAAGCCTCGGCTGAAATGCACGGAAGCAAGGTCAATCCAACCGCGTCCTTGCCGGGCCAAGATGATCTGGCCAGCCGCAAAGGTGAATGGAAACTCGAAGGCGGCGGCTCTGCGGCGGTGAAAGCACCGGACGTCGATGTGACGTTGGATACACCCGAGAAAGTCGCAGACGCCTCAGCAGCTTTGGCCGCCGAAGCAGGCGATCAGGACTATGACGGTGACGGCATTGTCGAAGGGATCCGCGAGGGCAGCAAGCCCGAAACACTGACAGCCGCTCGTGAAGGTGGTGCTGATGATCTCAAGCAGATCAAAGGTGTCGGTCCCAAAATGGAATCTATGTTGCACGACATGGGCTTTTTCCACTTTGACCAGATTGCAGCATGGTCCGACGATGAAGTTGCGTGGGTAGACGCCAACCTCAAAGGCTTCAAAGGTCGCGTCAGCCGCGACAATTGGGTCGACCAAGCCACAATCTTGGCCTCGGGTGGCGAGACCCCGTTCTCCACGAAAGTAGGGAAAGGCGGCGTTTATTAACGCTGTAACGATATGACACCCACAGGTAAAACAGCAGAAGCAAAAGCAGGTCAGCGCACAGCGTTGATTATGGCTGCAACTGGTGTCCTGTGGGTGGTTTTCACCGCAATTGGCAAAGAATACGGCTGGCCTAATCGGGTCATCGCGCTTTTTGACCTTGCAGCGCTCGCCGGTTTCGGGTTTGCGCTATGGAACACCTATAAACTCTGGCGGGCCCGCCAGACCGACAAAGGCTGAAACACGATGATGCATAATATGGGTTTGCCCAGTTTGTTGATGATGGTTGTTTATATGGCAATTGTCGTTGTTCCATTCTATCAGATATGGAAACGCACAGGGCATAACGGTTGGATTGCACTTTTGATGCTCGTGCCGCTCGTGAACATTGTCATGCTCTACGTCATTGCATTCAAGCAGTGGCCCATCGAACAAAAGTCTTAAGGAACGATCATGCTGAAAGACCAGGACCGCATTTTTACCAACATCTACGGGATGCATGACCGCACTTTGAAAGGTGCGCAGGCGCGTGGGCATTGGGATGGCACGGCTGATATCATCAAAAAAGGCCGCGACTGGATCGTGGACGAGATGAAAGCATCTGGTCTGCGTGGCCGTGGTGGCGCTGGTTTTCCGACCGGTCTGAAATGGTCGTTCATGCCCAAAGAAAGCGACGGTCGCCCGTCCTATCTGGTTGTGAACGCTGATGAATCCGAGCCGGGCACATGTAAAGACCGCGAGATCATGCGCCATGATCCGCACACCTTGATCGAAGGTTGCCTGATCGCGTCTTTCGCGATGCAAGCCAACACCTGCCACATCTACATTCGCGGCGAATACATCCGCGAAAAAGAGGCGCTGCAAAACGCAATCGACGAAGCATATGCTGCGGGTCTCGTGGGCAAAAATGCCTGCGGCTCTGGCTGGGATTTCGACATTTTCCTGTCCCACGGGGCAGGGGCGTATATCTGCGGCGAAGAAACCGCATTGCTCGAATCGCTTGAAGGTAAAAAGGGTATGCCGCGGATGAAGCCGCCATTCCCTGCGGGTGCGGGCCTTTATGGTTGCCCGACAACTGTGAACAACGTCGAATCAATCGCCGTGGTGCCGACAATTCTGCGGCGCGGCGGTAGTTGGTTCGCGGGCATGGGGCGTCCGAACAACGCAGGGACGAAACTGTTTGCGATTTCCGGCCATGTGAACAACCCCTGTGTGGTCGAAGAAGAAATGTCGATCACCTTTGAAGAGTTGATCGAGAAACATTGCGGCGGGATCCGTGGCGGCTGGGACAACCTGCAAGCCGTGATCCCCGGTGGATCGTCCGTGCCATGTGTGCGCGGCGAGCACATGAAAGACGCGATCATGGACTTCGATTACCTGCGCGGTGAACTTGGCTCTGGCCTTGGGACAGCTGCGGTAATCGTGATGGATAATTCCGTCGATATGATCAAAGCGATCTGGCGTCTGGCGAAATTCTACAAACACGAAAGCTGTGGCCAGTGTACACCGTGCCGCGAAGGCACCGGCTGGATGATGCGCGTGATGGAACGTCTGGTCAAAGGCGAAGCAGACGTCGAAGAAATCGACATGCTTTGGGACGTGACCAAACAGGTCGAAGGCCACACAATCTGCGCATTGGGTGACGCGGCGGCGTGGCCGATCCAAGGCCTGATTAAAAACTTCCGGCCTGAAATCGAAGACCGCATTCGCTCGAAACGTGGTATGATCGCGGCTGAATAATGCGCAAGTTGGGTCTTATCTTGGTTCTGGCCGTCGCAGGGTGCGCCCCGCGTCCTGCCGCCATGATCCAAGGCGACCCAACGGCGACCGCAGCCCTATTGGCGCTACCCGAAGCGCAGTTTTTCGCGCAGATGGCACTGGCCGAACAAGTCGGTGCCGCCTGCACATCCATCGCCTTTAACCAAAGTTTCAGCTACGCGCTGGTAGTCCACCGTTTCGGGGCAGGGCGTCGCGGGCTACGTGCTGCGTCCAACCACCGCGCCACGGAACTCGAACGCGATGTGGCGATGCGGTCCTTGCAAGCGCGTTATGATACGACCTTCGATCAGGGCGATCTCTGTGCCATCGGTTCAGGTGAAATTGCCCGTAAATCAGCGCTTAGCGCAGTTCTGATCCCCGCTTAACACCGTAGACTTATGACGCTGCATGGCTAAGCTGTCGGAAACGACATCGGGGGCCGCCATGACTTTTCTCAAAATATCAGCACTGTGCAGTCTGGCGGTTTTGTCCGCTTGTAGCATCCCCGCACGCCCCCAAGTCCCCGCAGGCCAACTAGGTCTCGTCATGGATTTGACCGCGTTTAACCGTGGGCAATGTGACGTGGTTGGCGACGGGTTCGCTGTAGAGAAAAGCGTGGTGCTGAACGGCGACTACTTCAAAGTTGTGGGCAACATCTATAATTCGCAGCTGGTTTGCACGCTCGACAACGGCCAACGGGTCCGCACGGTCACGCATCACCAGTTCTACGACCAAGGCCAATTCACCTACGCCGCCATCGTCGTTGGCCGCATTCTAGGCGCAGGCGAGACCGAGATTTACGGCTACAACGATGGACCAAATGGCAAGGTCGACGTGAACGGGTTCTTCGTGTTCGAAGCGTATTAGACCGCAGCCGTTTGTCTTCCATCCTGTTCTTAACTAGTGATGCCACATGACCCAAACCATGCACCTCGCCGAACTCAACGTGGGCCGCTTGATTGCCCCGACGGATGACCCGCGTGTCGCGGAATTCATGGACAATCTCGACCGGATCAACGGGCTTGGCAAACGGATGCCGGGTTTTGTGTGGATGATGGAAGGCTCGGGCGAGCCGGGCACGGGCAACACGGACGTGAAACTTGACGGCGATCCGCAATTTGTTGCGAATCTGACCGTTTGGCAGGACTTCGACAGTCTCTCGACCTTTGTTTACCAAACCCTGCACAAGAAATTCATGGAGCGCCGCACCGAATGGTTCGAGGTCTTGGGTGACAAACATTTTGTGATGTGGTGGGTGCCTGCGGGGCATCAGCCGACAATTGACGAAGCGATGGATCGCTTGAAACACCTGCAACAAAACGGCGAAACCGACCACGCTTTTGGGTGGACCTATATGACGGATAAGACATGAAAACCTTATGGGACGGGCTACTGAGCCTTCTGGCCGCAATCGCCACAGCAGTCATCACAGGCGGCCCAAGCTGGTTCACCTATCAAGCCACCGAAGCAGGGATAGCACCAAAATGGGCGCTTGGGTTCGTGTTTTTGCTGGGCGGCATGGGCGCAATCCTGACAATCGCGTTTTTGCGCAAAGCCAAGGCTGGCATCAGTCCGACACGCGACCGCAAACGCAAATAGCGGGCCATTGGTCCGGCTTTCCTGACTTCGCAGCAGGGGGCCAAGCGGGTTAGGATGTCCGCAACCACAAGAGGGACCACCGATGAAAACCGCTTTTCTGATTGCCTTGCTCCCTGCGATCATTGCCACGCAGCTGACCGCGCAAGAAGCACAAGTCACCGAGACCCGCGTCGAAGGCGCAGCCACATTCGATCATTCGGTAACAGGGATGTCGGGCGACGGCGGGACGCTATCATTCACCGTTGTATCCGTTCCGACGACCGTCACCTACACCCGCATCTCGGGCGATCCGTTGACCGTGGCCGATTCAGTTGCGTTGGAACCAAGCGCATATCTGTGCGACGGACCCGAGATGCGGAACCAATCTGCCGTGGTGAACGATGACCGGATCATCTTCACCTACGATTGCCTCAGAGCTGACAAATAAGCCCGATTTCGCTGCTATCAGAATGGTGATATTGAATATCAGACCGCACCACCCGATGTGTGAACCAACAACCAATTGAGCAGCGCAGTTAGGATACGGTCATGGCACCTTTGACAAAAATGGCGATAGCAGGGGCTTTGTCCCTTGGGATGATGGCAAACGCGGCGTCAGCACAGCAGCAATCTTTGCGTGACGTGCGTTATGTCACCGAAGGCTTGATTGCCGTGGGCATCGCTTACGAGATTTCCGAGGTCTGCAATAGCATCTCTGCACGGACATTGCGGGGGCTGGGTTATCTGAACCAACTGTCGAACCACGCCAAAGAGTTGGGCTTTTCATCGGGCCAAATCGACGCCTACCGCAAGGATAAAGCTGAAAAAGAACGGCTCGAATCCGTGGCCCGCCAGCGGCTTGCGGCAATGGGCGCGACGCCGGGAAATGCCGCATCACATTGCGCGGTAGGGCGCGCTGAAATCGCAAAAGAATCCACCATCGGATACTTGTTGCGGGGCTAAGGCGGAACAACCTTGCAATTCAGGCTCAAAAAGATCGCCCGACGTCTGGTATCGGATGCGACCATCCGTTAGAACGCCTCCCAAAGCGGTCGCACATTTTGGTGTGTGATGCTGCCACGGGATTGATAAAGGCGCGATATGTCTGATCTGAAAAAAGTCGTCATTGATGGAACCGAGATCGAGGTGGATGGGGCGATGACCCTGATCCAAGCCTGCGAAGAAGCCGGCGTTGAGATCCCTCGGTTCTGCTACCACGAACGTTTGACGATTGCTGGCAACTGCCGGATGTGTCTGGTCGAAGTTGTCGGCGGCCCACCAAAGCCTGCCGCGTCCTGTGCTATGCAAGTCCGCGACTTGCGCCCCGGTCCAGAAGGCCAGCCGCCTGTCGTGAAAACCAATAGCCCTATGGTCAAAAAGGCCCGCGAAGGCGTGATGGAGTTCCTCCTGATTAACCACCCGCTGGACTGCCCGATCTGTGACCAAGGCGGCGAATGCGACCTGCAAGACCAAGCCATGGCTTACGGCGTAGACTTCAGCCGCTTCCGCGAACCAAAGCGGGCAACCGAAGATCTGGACCTCGGTCCATTGGTCGAAACCCACATGACGCGCTGCATTTCCTGCACCCGCTGCGTGCGCTTCACAACCGAAGTCGCAGGCATCCATCAGATGGGTCAAACGGGCCGTGGTGAAGATGCAGAGATCACATCTTACTTGGGCGAAACGCTCGATTCGAATTTGCAGGGCAATATCATTGACCTGTGTCCGGTTGGGGCACTTGTGTCGAAACCTTACGCATTCACCGCCCGTCCGTGGGAATTGACCAAAACCGAATCCATCGACGTGATGGACGCGCTTGGCTCGAACATCCGCGTGGACACCAAAGGCCGCGAAGTCATGCGATTCTTGCCGCGTAACCACGACGGCGTGAACGAAGAATGGATTTCCGATAAAACACGTTTCGTTTGGGACGGCCTGCGTCGCCAGCGTCTCGACACACCTTACATCCGTGAAAACGGCAAACTGCGCAAAGCCACGTGGCCAGAAGCGCTTGCTGCTGTTGCATCTGCGATGCAGGGTAAAAAAGTTGCAGGCCTCGTTGGCGATCTGGTGCCGGTTGAAGCCGCATTCGCGCTGAAACAACTGATCGAAGGGCAGGGCGGCAACGTCGAATGTCGCGTCGATGGGGCGAAATTGCCAATCGGCAATCGCTCTGCTTATGTTGGCACAGCCGCGATCGAAGATATCGACGACGCGAAAATGGTCCAGCTGATCGGCACGAACCCGAAACTGGAAGCCCCTGTGCTGAACGCGCGTCTGCGCAAGGCATGGTCTGCGGGCGCTGATTTTGGCTTGATCGGTGAAAACGTCGATCTGACATTCCCGACATTCCACATGGGCACCGACCGCGACACGCTGGTTGAAACTGTTGGCAAAGACTTTGGCGACGTTCTCGATAAACCATCCATCGTGGTTGTCGGCATGGGCGCATTGCGCGAAGCCGACGGTGAAGCGGTGCTGTCCCAAGCCATGGACTTGGCCACAAAGACAAAATCCAAATTCCTCGTGCTGCACACCGCCGCTGGCCGCGTAGGCGCGATGGACGTGGGCGCTGTCACTGAAGGCGGGCTTGATGCCGCACTCGACGGGGCAGAGGTTGTCTATAACCTCGGCGCTGACGAAGTCGAAATCAAAGACGGCGCGTTTGTGATCTACCAAGGGTCGCACGGCGACCGTGGCGCACACCGCGCTGACGTGATCCTGCCGGGTGCCGCCTATACCGAAGAAAACGGTTTGTTCGTGAACACCGAAGGGCGTCCACAATTGGCGCTGCGTGCAGGTCACGCACCGGGTGAAGCGAAAGAAAACTGGGCGATCCTGCGGGCCTTGTCTGCGGAACTGGGCGCAACATTGCCATACGATTCCATGGCGCAACTGCGCACAGCAATCGTCGCAGCACACCCGCATCTGGGCAAAATCGACGGTGTCGCGGAAAACGAATGGCAGCCCATCGCTGTCAAAGCACCGGGCAAAGCGAACTTTGTGAACGCCGTGACTGATTTCTACCTGACCAACCCTATCGCACGGGCCTCGCAACTGATGGCTGAACTGTCATCAAACGCCAAAGCCCGCGCCAACGCACCACTGGCCGCCGAGTAAATGCGGGCCGCCGCCGTCATAAGCGCTGTTGCCCTCGCGGGCTGCACCAGCATCGGGACCGCAGACGTGTCCCGTGATGCGTTCGCGCCTGTGTATCACGGCATCGAGACGCGGCTGCTGGACGGTGACTTGGTGAACTTTCGGGTGGCCATGACGGGCGCGCGGACCCAAGCGGACGTGGATCAATACGCCCGCTGCGCCGCTGCCCAATATACCCTGATCCGGGGTTATGGATTTACGCGCCACGTGCGCACGACAAGCGCCCAAGACGGGGCAATTTGGACCGGTGACGCGGTCTTTGTGATTTCGCCAGAGTTGCCAGCAGGCAATCGAACAATTGACGCCGAAGTGACCGTCGCAGACTGCGGCGCGTCCGGAATTCCAACGGTGTAGGGGACCAGAATGATTGAGTTTTTCACCAATACCAACCTTGGCATGGTCCTTGTGATATTAGGCCAATGTCTACTGGTTTTGATCCCGCTGTTGGTCGCCTTGGCGTTCCTCATGTACGCAGACCGCAAAATCTGGGCCGCTGTCCAGATGCGCAAAGGGCCGAACATGGTTGGTGCCTACGGGTTGCTGCAATCCTTTGCGGATTTCTTGAAATATATCGTCAAGGAAATCGTCGTACCTGCGGGTGCTGACAAAGGAGTCTTCTTCCTTGCGCCGATGATTTCCTTTGTTCTGGCCGTTGTCGCGTGGTCGGTGATCCCGTTCAACGACGGTTGGGTTGTATCCAACATCAACGTGGCGATCCTGTTCGTCTTCGCGGTGTCCTCGCTCGAAGTTTACGGCGTGATCATGGGCGGTTGGGCGTCGAACTCGAAATACCCATTCCTTGGCTCGCTGCGCTCCGCAGCCCAGATGATTTCCTACGAAGTGTCGCTTGGCCTCATCATCATCGGTGTGATTATCTCGACCGGTTCGATGAACTTTGGCGCAATCGTCGCAGCGCAAGACACTGACTACGGCATCCTAGGCTGGTACTGGATCCCGCATTTCCCGATGGTCTTCTTGTTCTTCATCAGCGCCTTGGCGGAAACAAACCGCCCACCGTTCGACCTTCCCGAAGCGGAATCAGAACTGGTGGCTGGCTACCAAGTTGAATATTCATCGACACCATTCCTGCTGTTCATGATCGGCGAATTGATGGCCGTCGTGCTGATGTGCGCGTTGATCTCGCTGCTGTTCTTCGGTGGCTGGTTGTCACCACTGCCATTCCTGCCGGACGGTGTCCTGTGGATGGTGCTGAAAATGGCGACCGTGTTCTTTTTCTTCTCGATGGTAAAAGCGATCACACCGCGCTACCGCTACGACCAATTGATGCGGATCGGCTGGAAAGTCTTCCTGCCAATGTCCCTCGCATGGGTCGTGTTCATCGCCTTCATGGCAAAATTCGAAGTGTTCGGCGGCTTCTGGGCACGCTGGGCGGTAGGAGGCTGATATGACCCAAATCGACTACACCCGTGCCGCGAAATACTTCCTGCTTCAGGATTTTTTCCAAGGCTTCAAGCTGGGCTTCAAATACTTCTTCGCGCCAAAAGCGACGTTGAACTACCCGCACGAAAAAGGGCCACTTAGCCCGCGTTTCCGCGGTGAACACGCGCTGCGTCGTTATCCAAACGGCGAAGAACGCTGCATCGCTTGTAAACTCTGCGAAGCGGTGTGTCCGGCCCAAGCGATCACAATCGACGCGGAACCACGCGACGACGGATCACGCCGCACAACACGCTACGACATCGACATGACCAAATGCATCTACTGCGGTTTCTGCCAAGAAGCTTGCCCAGTAGACGCGATTGTCGAAGGTCCGAACTTTGAATTCTCCACGGAAACCCGCGAAGAACTTTACTACGACAAAGACAAATTGCTGGCGAACGGGGACCGTTGGGAAGCCGAAATCGCACGCAACTTGGAAATGGACGCACCTTACCGATGATCTGCGGACGGGTTTCATAAGATGAGCGCTTGGGGAACAGGTAGCTTTGACAACGACGGGGCGTTGGACTTTCTTGCGGATTACCGCGAGGGGACGGCCGCCGTTGTGGAAACCGTTTTGCGTGATATCGCGAACCTGGACGATGGCACCTATATCGAAGCCGACGCAGGGCAGGCGGCGATGGTCGCAGGCGAAGTGATAGCCGCGTGCCACGACAACCCGTCAGAGGCGCTTGACGAAGACATGTTGGCCGACCTGCAAACGCACCGTGCCGCAGTGGTGGAAAATCTCGACCTGATCGACTATGCTGTGACAGCCATTCCAATGGTCTTGGCATCCGAAACATCCGAAGTCGCGGAATTCTGGGAAAATGCGTCGCCCGAGGACGCTGAGAAATTCCAGAACAACGCGGCTGATTTACTGACACGCTTGGGGGATATCGTATGACTGAAAATCCATTCGAAGCGATGATGAAGATGGGGCAGGACTGGGCCAAAGAGATGAACCCGGAACTGGAAAAACTCGTGCCCAAAGGGTTCGAGGACATGTTCCCCACCATGCCAAAAGACATGATGGAAATGTTTATGGGCAAGGGGGCTAGCCCCGAAGGTTTGGATGCGAAAACCAAACTTTTGCTGACCTTGCACGGGCTGACCATCGCCGGCGCACTTGCTGAGCCGCAAATCAAATTGACCGTGCGCCACGCCGTCGAGGCCGGAGCGACTAGTCAGGAAATCGCAGAGACCATCGCGCAGGCCGCGATGTTTGGCGGTGTACCTGCGATGACAAAGGCCATGGAATTGGCCACAGATGTTCTAGACAAGGACCAAAGCGCATGACTGTTCTGTCGTTTACCTTCTACCTCTTTGCCATTTCCGCACTTGTGGGTGGCCTTTTGACGGTGATTAGCCGTAATCCGGTGCATTCGGTGCTGTGGTTGATCCTTGCGTTCCTGTCGTCGGCGGGTCTGTTCGTCATGCTTGGCGCTGAATTTGTCGCGATGCTGCTGATCATTGTTTATGTCGGCGCGGTTGCGGTGTTGTTCTTGTTCGTTGTGATGATGCTCGACGTCGATTTCGCTGAATTGAAGGCGGAAATGACCAAATATCTTCCGCTCGCACTGCTGATCGGTGTGGTTCTGGTCATGCAACTGATGATCGCACTGGGTGCATGGGGTTTTTCCGACGGGGCGCAACTGCGTGCGCAAGCGCCAATCGTTGACGTTGAAAATACCGCAGCCCTTGGCCTGTTGATCTACGACAAATACTTCATGCTGTTCCAACTCGCGGGTCTGATCCTGCTGGTCGCGATGATCGGCGCAATCGTTCTGACACTGCGTCACCGCGTTGATATCAAACGCCAAAACGTACTGGCGCAGATGTACCGCGATCCGGCCAAAGCGATGGAACTGAAAGACGTGAAACCAGGGCAGGGGCTGTAAGCCCCCCCACTCACGGCAGAGTTCAAAGGCCCGTTGGTTGCAAAACCGGCGGGCCTTTTTCATGTCCGCATGGAAACAATCTGTTTCGACCTATAGCGCCGCGATTGCCGAAATTTTGCCTTTTAGCGGGCCAATCTTCATAATTATGCCACGGAATTCAGGTTAATTCAGCAGGCTGGCTTGATCTTGCTGGTGGTCATCTGACTGGGGTATTTTCCTCACCTAGACACCACTCCATTGATTTTAAGCAGTAAAACGGCTTGACCTAGAGGGACTGCTTCCTTTTGCAAGCCGATGGAATTGAACGACTTGAAATATGGACAAGGACTAAAACGATGAAAAAAGTACTTATTGCTGCCACATTTGCAGTATGCGCGTCGGTAGCTTCTGCGCAATCAGAGTCCGATCTGGACAACGCGGACGTAGAAACGTCTGATCAAAGCGTCAGCTACACCGTGGTGAACGAAGGCACTATGCCAAACGGCACCCATGCCATCACCGTGCGCAGCAGCGACGTAGGCGAAAACACCTACACAAAATTCTCCGTCAGCTGTGATCCCTACCTGATCGGTGTGATCGCGACTGCCGACTCGATGGACGAGCTGTCCGACAACCCGAACAACGATCCAATCATGGAAGAAATCGTGCGTGGCTCTGGCGAGAACCAGATCGCCGATGAAGCCTGCGGTATCTAATTCGCGCAACTTGTCCTTGTGATCGGGCGAAACCAACTGGCGCATGTGCCCCCACTTTGCCCACGCGGTCTCGCTCGATCACGGACGATAGTTTGACACGATAGGGGCTGTTGCGGCCCCTTTTCTACGTTTGATCGCTGACGCAATGGCCGCAGAGAATCCTCTCTGATCGCAGCACAGGGCAGGGCAGTGTGACCTGAAAACCTCGATGCCTCGCCCCCGATCCGGACATAAAGCTTTCAGTCACTTACGTTGCCAAATTCCTAAATTTCGGCCCGTTCAGAAATTAAAGCCTATCTAGAGCGCCCTCAATCGCAGTTTGACGGGTCGTAGGGCTTGAACCTCTACCCCCAAACTGACTATGACGTGATGGAAATACCGCGCCCGCGCGTCGGGTGCCGAACCGGAGATCGCCACTCCGAAGGGGATGCACAATATGATCGGACTTGAACATTATCTCGCGGTGGCGGCAGCCCTGTTTGTAATTGGGATTTTCGGACTTTTCTTGAACCGTAAAAACGTGATCATTTTGTTGATGAGCATCGAATTGATGCTTCTCGCGGTGAACATTAACCTTGTCGCCTTTTCCAGCTTCCTCGGTGATCTTGTCGGCCAAGTGTTCACATTGTTTGTGTTGACTGTCGCCGCTGCCGAAGCCGCGATTGGTCTTGCGATCCTTGTATGTTTCTTCCGCAACCGTGGCACCATTGATGTTGAAGACGTCAATGTGATGAAGGGCTAAGACTATGGAAACCATCATCCTCTTTGCCCCGCTTGTTGGCGCGCTTATTGCTGGCTTTGGTTGGAAAATCATCGGCGAGTCTGCGGCGCAGTATTTGACCACGGGCCTGTTGTTCCTGTCCGCGATCCTGTCTTGGATCGTCTTCTTCAGCTTTGACGGCACCACCGAGAACATCCAGATCATGCGCTGGATCGAATCTGGTAGCCTGTCTACGGATTGGGCGATCCGCATGGACCGCCTGACCGCGACCATGTTGATTGTCATCACCACAGTATCCGCCCTGGTGCACCTGTATTCATTCGGCTACATGGCCCACGACGAGAACTTTGGCGAAGGCGAAAACTACAAAGCCCGCTTCTTTGCCTACCTGTCGTTCTTTACCTTCACGATGCTGATGCTCGTGACCGCCGATAACCTCGTGCAGCTGTTCTTTGGCTGGGAAGGGGTGGGCGTCGCGTCCTACCTGTTGATCGGCTTCTACTACAAGAAACCATCCGCCAATATCGCCGCGATGAAAGCATTCGTTGTGAACCGTGTGGGTGACTTTGGCTTCTTGCTGGGCATCTTCGGCATCTACATGCTGACCGACAGCATCAAATTCGACGACATCTTCGCGCAAATGCCGCAGATCGCTGAAACCACAATGTCCTTCCTTTGGTTGGACGTGAACGCGGCCAATCTGTTGGCATTCCTGTTGTTCATCGGTGCGATGGGCAAATCAGCGCAACTGTTCCTGCACACATGGTTGCCAGACGCGATGGAAGGTCCGACACCTGTCTCTGCCCTGATCCACGCCGCGACCATGGTTACGGCGGGTGTTTACCTTGTGTGCCGTATGTCGCCACTGATGGAATTTGCACCTGAGACCAAAAACTTCATCGTGTTCATGGGCGCGTCAACTGCATTCTTTGCAGCGACTGTCGGCCTTGTGCAAAACGACATCAAACGCGTTATCGCCTATTCCACCTGTTCGCAGCTGGGCTACATGTTCGTGGCCGCAGGCGTCGGCGTCTATTCCGTTGCGATGTTCCACCTGCTGACACATGCGTTCTTTAAAGCGATGTTGTTCTTGGGCGCGGGCTCCGTGATCCACGGAATGCACCACGAGCAAGACATGCGGAACTACGGCGGTTTGCGTCACAAGATGCCAAAAACATTCTGGGCGATGATGATCGGCACATTGGCGATCACTGGCGTGGGTATTCCGCTGCTTTACATCGGTTTCCCTGTCGGGTTCGCGGGCTTTGTATCCAAAGATGCGATCATCGAATCTGCGTTTGCGTCCGGCAATGGCTACGCCTTCTGGATGCTCGTGATTGCGGCCCTGATGACCAGTTTCTACAGCTGGCGTCTGATGTTCCTGACGTTCTACGGCAAACCGCGCGGCGACAAACATACGCATGACCACGCCCACGAAAGCCCGAACGTGATGTTGGTGCCTTTGGCTGTACTGGCCGTTGGTGCGATCTTCTCGGGGATGTTCTTTTACAAAGATTTCTTTAAGTCAGACCAATATGTTGGTGAATTCTTTGGTGTGATCGAAAAATCAGACTACGCAGAAGACCACGCATCCCTCGGGTTCACGCTGGTATCACCTGCCCACGCAGCAACCGAAGCCAGCGACGAGGCCGAAGGCGACCACGCCACCGACGAAGGCGACCACGCTGGCGCATGGCCTGCAACACCGGGGCAGGGTGCGATCTTTAAACACCCGGACAACCACGTGTTGCACGAAGCACATAACGTGCCGGTTTGGGTCAAGCTGTCACCGTTCTTTGCCATGCTCGCGGGTTTCGCACTGGCGTTCCAGATGTATATCCGTCGCCCTGATCTGCCAGCCAAACTGACCGCACAACAGGCGCCGCTGTATAACTTCTTGCTGAACAAATGGTATTTTGACGAGCTGTATAACGTCATCTTCATCCGTCCAGCAGTCGCCATTGGCCGTTTCTTGTGGAAGCAAGGCGATACCAAAACAATCGACGGCGGTATCAATGGCGTGGCTTTGGGCATCGTTCCATTCTTCACACGGCTCGTGAATAAAGCGCAGTCCGGCTACATGTTCACTTACGCATTTGCGATGGTTCTGGGGATTACTGTGCTTCTCACATATGTCACTCTGTTTGGGGGGGCGCACTAATGAGCAACCTTCTTTCACTGACAACATTCATCCCGCTTGTTGGGGCAGCGATCCTTGCGCTGTTCCTGCGTGGCAACGACATCGCCGCACAGCGCAATGCGAAATGGGTGGCGCTTGCCACCACAGTCGCGACCTTTATCGTGTCCTTGTTCATCATCGGCCAGTTTGATCCGTCAAACACCGGTTTTCAGATGGTCGAAGAACGCGACTGGCTGCTGGGCCTGAAATACAAAATGGGCGTCGACGGGATTTCGATCCTGTTTGTGATGCTCACCACATTCCTGATGCCGCTTGTGATCGCGTCTTGCTGGAACGTCTCTGACCGCGTCAAAGAATACATGATTGCGTTCTTGCTGCTGGAAACGCTGATGCTCGGCGTGTTCATGGCGCTGGACCTCGTGCTGTTCTACCTCTTCTTCGAGGCTGGCCTGATCCCGATGTTCCTCATCATTGGCATCTGGGGCGGGGCGAACCGGATCTACGCATCCTTCAAGTTCTTCCTCTACACCTTCCTCGGCTCTGTTTTGATGCTGGTTGCGATGGTGGCGATGTTCACCGACGCTGGCACCACAGACATTCCAACGCTGATGACGCACACATTCGCGAACGAAAACTTCTCGGTCCTTGGTGTGCAGATCATCGGCGGGATGCAGACCTTGATGTGGCTCGCGTTCTTCGCATCCTTCGCTGTGAAAATGCCAATGTGGCCGGTCCACACATGGTTGCCAGACGCACACGTTCAGGCCCCGACAGCAGGTTCCGTCGTGCTTGCGGCGATCCTGTTGAAAATGGGCGGCTACGGCTTCCTGCGCTTCTCGCTGCCGATGTTCCCAGTCGGGTCCGAAGTCATGGGCCCACTGGTGCTATGGCTGTCCGTTATCGCGATTATCTACACGTCGCTTGTGGCTTTGGTCCAAACCGACATGAAGAAACTGATCGCCTATTCCTCGGTCGCCCACATGGGCTACGTGACAATGGGTATCTTTGCGGTCAACCAACAAGGTATCGACGGCGCGATCTTCCAGATGATTTCCCACGGCTTTATCTCTGGCGCGTTGTTCCTTGCAGTGGGCGTGATCTACGACCGGATGCACACACGTGAAATCGACGCTTACGGCGGTCTGGTGAACCGGATGCCAGCCTATGCGCTGATTTTCATGTTCTTCACGATGGCGAACGTCGGGCTTCCGGGTACTTCCGGGTTTGTGGGCGAATTCCTTGTGCTGATGGGTATTTTCCAAGTGAACACATGGCTTGCCGTGTTTGCAGCCACCGGTGTGATCCTGTCCGCAGCATATGCGCTATGGCTCTACCGCCGCGTTGTGATGGGCGACCTGATCAAGGAAAGCTTGAAAACAATCACCGACATGACCAGCCGCGAAAAATTCATCATGGCTCCGCTGATCTTTATGACCTTGTTGCTGGGTGTTTACCCCGCACTGGTTCTCGACATCATCGGGCCAAGTGTTGCCGCACTGGTTGACCAATATGACACCGCAACAGCCGCTTTCGGCGCTGCTGCTGATCTCGCCGCCGCACCTGCAGCGCATTAAGGACAGACATCATGATTTCCGCTGACCTTTCCATTGTCCTTCCCGAAGTCCTGCTGGCGCTTTACGCGATGGCAGCCCTTCTGATCGCGGTTTACACCAGCAAAGACGGCATGGCCTCTTTGTTGACGTGGACCACGGCGGGCGTGTTTGTCCTGCTAGCCGTCTGGATGATGATCAACGGCTCTGGAACCCAAGAAGCGTTTGGTGGCATGTTCATCAACGACGGCTTCGCACGGTTCTCTAAGATTGTGATCCTGCTGTCCGCAGCGGCGATCCTGCTGATGTCCGAAGGCTACATGCAGCAACGTGGTTTGCTGAAATTCGAATACCCGATCCTGCTGGCGCTGGCTGTTGTCGGCATGTTGGTCATGGTATCGGCAGGCGACTTGATGGCGCTGTATATGGGCCTCGAATTGCAATCACTGGCACTCTACGTCGTGGCATCGTTGCGCCGCGATTCAGTCAAATCGACTGAGGCTGGCCTGAAGTATTTCGTCCTCGGCGCGTTGTCCTCTGGTCTGCTGCTCTACGGCGCATCACTGACATACGGCTTTGCTGGCACCACATTGTTCTCTGGCATCATCGAAGCCACATCAGACGACCCATCCTTGGGCTTGCTGTTCGGCGTTGTATTCCTGATCGCTGGTTTCGCGTTCAAGGTTTCGGCAGCCCCTTTCCACATGTGGACACCAGACGTCTACGAAGGCTCACCAACGCCCGTGACAGCATTCTTTGCGACAGCCCCAAAGGTTGCAGCCATGGCCCTGTTCGCCCGTGTTGTGCATGACGCATTCGGCGGCATCGTCAGCGACTGGCAGCAGATCGTGGCGTTCTTGTCGGTTGTGTCAATGTTCCTCGGCGGTATCGCCGCGATCGGTCAGACCAACATCAAACGTCTGATGGCCTATTCCTCCATCACACACATGGGCTTTGCGCTGATGGGCTTGGCGGCTGGTACGGCATTCGGCGTGCAAGCGATGCTGATCTACATGGCGATCTACGTGACCATGAACGTCGGGACATTCGCCTTCATCCTCGCAATGGGCCGCGACGGTCAAGTTGTGACGGATATCAACAGCCTCAAGATGTACTCCAAGAACCAGCCGGCACGTGCGCTTGCAATGCTGATCCTGATGTTCTCGCTGGCAGGTGTGCCACCGCTGGTCGGCTTCTTCGGCAAATTCTACGTGCTGCGCGCAGCCTATGACGGTGGCCTTGCCTGGCTCGCAGTTGCGGGTGTTGTGGCCTCTGTGATCTCGGCGTTCTACTACCTGCGCATCGTGTATTTCATGTACTTCGGTGACGAAACCGAAGGGGCGTTGGATTCCAAAATGTCACCTGTTCTGTGGGCGTTCCTGATGGGCTCTGCGGCGGCGATGGTGTTTGGTGTGTTCAACCTGTTCGGGATCGAACCTGCGGCAGCAGCAGCGGCAGCGACGCTTGTTAACTAAGAAGATGCTTTGCATTCTGCTTGGCAATCAAGCATCGTAAATCGCGGTCGACCAACGGGAAGGGCAGCGCATTGCGATCTCACTCTCCAACAGGCGGTGACGCGCCTTTAGGCCCTGAATGGCCCGAAGGCTATGACCGGATCATCCTAGAAACCGTCGATAGCACGATGGCAGAGGCCGCACGGCAGGCCACAAGCCTGCTTAAACCGACATGGATCATGGCCGAAACCCAGACCGCAGCACGCGGACGGCAAGGGCGGCCATGGATCGTGCCACCGGGCAATCTGTCGGCGACGCTGATCCTCAAACCCAGTTGCACTATGGCCGAAGCGGCCAAACGGTCGTTCCTCGCGTCCAATGCGCTCTACGAGGCGCTGGCCTATTACACGGACCCCGCCAAACTTGGGCTGAAATGGCCTAACGACGTGTTGCTCAACGGCGGCAAAGTCGCGGGTATCCTGCTGGAAAGCAGCGGCAATGGCCACTACCTGTACTGGCTCTCCATCGGGATCGGCGTGAACCTCGCACATGTACCAGACGGCGTGACCGACGCGGCCTTTGCACCGACTAGCTTGCACATGGCCAGCGACGACACCGTTGCACCCGATGATTTCCTGACGAAACTCGCATCAGCCTACGCCACCCAAGAGATGAAGCTTGAAGCCATGGGCTTTGACCGTATCCGCGAAGATTGGCTGCAACACGCGGCACGTTTAGGCGAAGTCATCACCGCACGAACGCCGCTTGCCGACTTTACAGGCGTGTTCGACACTATCAACGCAGACGGGCACCTGATCTTGCAAACGGCGGATGGGCCAAAGGCGATTCCGGCGGCGGACGTCTATTTCGGTTAGAAAGGACTGCACATGCTTCTGGCAATCGACTGCGGTAACACCAACACGGTTTTCTCGATCTGGGACGGCACCCAAGCCATCGCGACATGGCGGACCTCGACAGAATGGCAGCGCACGGCGGACCAATATTACGTCTGGCTGTCCAGCCTCATGGCGTTCCAGAAAATCGACGTCACCATCGACGAAGTCATCGTCAGCTCAACAGTGCCGCGCGTCGTGTTCAACCTGCGTGTGCTGTCGGATCGCTACTTTAACTGCCGCCCGCTGGTGGTGGGCAAAGCGGGCTGTGCGCTGCCCCAAGAACCCCGCGTCGATATCGGCACCACAGTCGGGCCGGACCGGCTGGTCAACACCGCAGGGGCTTACGATCGCCACGGCGGCGACCTGATCGTGGTGGATTTCGGAACTGCGACAACTTTCGACGTTGTGGCGTCTGACGGGGCATATGTCGGCGGTGTGATCGCACCTGGCGTCAATCTGTCGCTTGAAGCATTGCATAATGCGGCTGCGGCCTTACCTCATGTAGACATATCCAAACCGCAGTCGGTTGTGGGGACCAATACGGTTGCCTGCATGCAGTCTGGTGTGTTTTGGGGTTACATCGGTCTAGTGCGTGAGATATGCGCACGGATCAAGGCGGAACGCGGCGTGCCGATGAAAGTCATTTCGACTGGTGGTCTGGCCCCGTTGTTCCAACAATCCGAGGCGCTATTCGACGCCTTTGAAGAAGATTTGACGATGCACGGATTGATCGTGATTCATCGCTACAATAAGGAAATCGCATGAGCAAAGGCTCTGACCGCTTGATCTATCTGCCCCTTGGTGGGGCTGGTGAGATCGGCATGAACGCATATGTTTACGGCTACGGCAAACCGGGCAAAGAACGCCTGATCGTGGTTGATCTCGGGGTCACTTTTCCCGACATGGACACCACACCGGGCGTGGATCTGATCCTGCCGGACATCACTTGGTTGAAAGAACGCCGCGCACAGATCGACGGTATTTTCATCACCCACGCACACGAAGACCACGTTGGGGCCATCGGGCACTACTGGGACCAGTTAGGCGCACCCGTCTATGCGCGGCCTTTCACGGCCAATATCGCGAAACGCAAAATGACCGAGAATGGCCAGCCCGAAGGCGCCGTGAACGTTGTTGGGGTCTATCCTGAAGTCATCACATGTGGGCCGCTCTCTGTGTCCTACCTGCCGATCTCGCATTCGATCCCCGAAAGCGCAGGTCTGTTGATCGACACCCCAGAAGGGCGCATCCTGCACTCTGGTGACTTCAAAATCGACCTGACACCGGGCGTTGGTGATCCGTTTGACCCCGAACTCTGGGCGAATGTGTCCAAAGACGACGTGAAAGCACTGGTCTGCGATTCCACGAACGTCTTTTCTGACGCACCGGGTCGGTCTGAAATGACCATCGGCCCCGCAATCGCACAGATGATGAAAGACGCCACTGGCATGGTCGTGGCGACGACATTTGCGTCCAACATTGCACGCCTGAAAACGCTCGCTTTGGCCGCTGTCGAAGCGGATCGGTCTGTGGTCCTGCTGGGCCGCGCGATGCGCCGCATGGTCGAAGCCGCAACCGAAGTCGGCATTCTCAAAGGCTTCCCACCCGTGGTCAGCCCCGAAGATGCGCTACAAATGCCGCGTGAAAACGTGATGTTGCTCGTGACCGGTTCGCAAGGCGAACGCCGTGCAGCATCCGCGCAACTGGCAAATGGCAACTACATGGGCATCAAGCTTAAGGAAGGCGACACTTTCCTGTTCTCGTCCAAAACTATTCCGGGCAATGAACGCGGCGTGATCCGCATCATGAACCAACTCTCCGAGCTGGGTGTGGATGTGATCGACGACGATGGAGGCAAATATCACGTCTCCGGCCACGCGAACAAACCTGACATCGAAGCGCTGCATGAAATCGTGAAACCGCAAATGGTGATCCCGATGCACGGCGAACACCGTCACCTGCGCGAACATGTGAAACTGGCGAACAAACATGGCCGCACAGGCATCGTGGCTGTAAACGGTATGATGATCGACCTGTCAGGCAATACGCCAACAGTTGCGGAATACATCGAGACAGGCCGGACTTATCTCGACGGGACCGCCAAGATCGGCCAATTCGACGGCATCGTGCGGGATCGTATCCGCATGGCGCTGAACGGCCACGTGATCATTACGCTGATCGTCGACGAAAACGACGAACCGCTGGGCGATCCTTGGGTCGAACTGAACGGTCTGGCCGAAGTCGGTGGATCGGGTGCAGCCTTGGTTGATGTGATCGAACAAGACCTGTCGCAGTTCATCAACCGTGCGAACGCGAAAACGTTGCGCGATGATGTGAAGCTTGAAAAAGAGCTGAAAACAATCGCGCGCCGCACGGCCCAAGGCGAAATCGGCAAAAAGCCCGAAGTCATGGTGATCGTGTCCCGCCTCAGCTAAAGCGCTTGCCCGTCGTGGTGCTCGAATTTTCGCGAAAATTCGGGGCTGCGTCGGGTGATGCAGGCAGGTGCTGACGTTGCGCTTGTTGGGAGTGCGGGAGCCTCCGGCGGGGATTTCGAGCCGTCTTGCAAATGATCCGGGAGATCATTTGAGGCGCTGAGCGGGCGGATGCATGTTCGTGACAGGCGTCGCACTTGCTGGAACTGTTGAAGCCTCCGGCGGGGATATAGAGAAAGTCAAAGAAACGGGGCGTGCCGATCATTATGATTGGCACGCCCCGTTTTTATGTCAGTGCTGATAAGGCGTTAGACCTTCGCGCGATCCGCAAAGCTAAGCGCGATAAACGCGGGCGTGTCATCGCCAAGGCCAACAACCTTGTTGTCGTTGTGACGGTGGTTGTTGTTATTGCCACGACCACCGCGGCCACGATTGTTGTCGCGTTGGTTGTTGTCGCGTTGATTGTCGTTTCGCTGCTGCTGAGGTGCGGCCTCGCGCGGTGTATCTTCACGCGGTGTTTGCTGCCGTGGCGCACGTTCGCGGCGTGGTTTTGCCTCGCGCCGGGCCTCGTCTTTGGGCTGCTCTTGCTGCTGCTGGACCGCTGCCTGTTGCGCAGTATCCGCCGCAGGCTTGTCCTCGGCCGCTGGTTTGCGCCGTGTCCGCGTGCGTTTCGGGCGTTCTGCCTTTGGTGCAGCATCATCCGCCGCCGCAGGGGGGGCTTTATCCAGCAAGTTTTCCAAGCGCGGGATTTCTTCCTTCACCAGCGCCTCGACGTCAGCAAAGTTCTTTTCATCGCGCGTTGTGCAGATCATGATCGCGGTGCCCTTACGGCCCGCACGACCTGTCCGGCCAATCCGGTGCACATAATCTTCGGCGTGGGATGGCACATCGTAGTTAAAGACGTGCGTCACAGCCGGAATATCCAAGCCACGCGCCGCCACATCAGACGCCACAAGGATCTTCAGCTTGTTATCGCGGAACTGCTCAAGGGTGCGTGTGCGGTGTGATTGATCGAGATCACCGTGAATAGGGGCGGCTTGATAGCCGTATTTATTCAACGACTTCGATACGATATCCACGTCGGACTTGCGATTGCAGAAAATGATCGCGTTGGTGCAGGTCTCGCCCTCAGCGTCGATCAGCTTGCGCAGCAATTCGCGTTTCTCGGATGGTTCTTTCGGCTTGCTAGAGCCTTTGAACATCACAACACCTTGCTTGATGTTGGTGTTTGTCGTCGCCGCACGCGCCACTTCGACCTTGGCCGGATTGGACAGGAACGTGTTGGTGATCCGCTCGATTTCCGGTGCCATTGTCGCCGAGAAGAACAGCGTCTGGCGGGTAAACGGCGTGCGTTTAAAGATTTCTTCGATGTCGGGGATGAACCCCATGTCGAGCATCCGGTCAGCCTCGTCGATCACCATGACTTTCACGTCAGTGAGAATCAGTTTGCCGCGTTCCAGATGGTCCAGCAGACGACCCGGCGTGGCGATCAGAACGTCGACACCCTTGTCGATCAGCTTGTCTTGATCCTTGAAGGACGTGCCGCCGATCAGCAGCGCTTTGGACAGTTTGGTGTACTTGGCGTAAGCGTCGAAATTCTCGGCAACCTGTGCTGCCAATTCGCGTGTCGGGGCCAGCACGAGGGACCGTGGCATCCGCGCACGCGCACGGCCACGACCCAAAAGAGTGATCATTGGCAGTGTAAATGCAGCCGTTTTACCAGTTCCGGTCTGGGCAATGCCCAAAACATCGCGGCCTTCCAAGGCGGGCACAATCGCGCCAGCTTGAATTGGGGTAGGGGTGTCGTATCCCGTCTCTGCAACGGCTTTGAGAACCTTATCGCTCAGGTTCAGGTCAGAGAATTTTGTCATAGGCGCCTTTCGAAATGTTGCGGCTTTAAAAGGCCGCAAGCTCGCGCGGCCCGCCCGACCGGATTGTCAGGGCGTTGGACACGCGCTTACTATGCGCAAAGGCGTCAAACGTCAAGGAAATCAGGAATTTGTCCTGATCCGACGGGGGGCATTGCCGCTTTTGCAACTATAGCATGTATGGCTGTTTCGAATTTGGCACAAATATGCCCCGCGACAAGCCAATCACCGCAGGGCAAACAGTCTTAAATCGCTTGTGGTGCAGCCGCTGCACGACGCCCGTCTAGCGCGCGCCAGATCACAGCCGCGATCAGCGTCATGCCCACATGGCCGACAAAAGACGACTGCGTATAGGTGCCGAAACCCATCATGAATGTGCGGCCAACAACAGGGGCCAGAATGCCCTGAGCGATGAACCAAAGGGCAAGGCCAGACACAAAACCACTAGCGATATAGCCCAGTTTTGTGACCATCTTGGTCAGGTAAACAAAGGCCACAAAGCCAAACGCGCCAATCAGGAAATGCAGCACAAACGCGCCCGCATGCGGCAGGGTGATCCCCGTCGCGATCTTGGTCAGCGCAATCACCAGATTGGACGGCTGCAAGATCACGCCAAATAAAACGGGTGAAATGATCCAAGCGTAAAATTCGAACAGAATTTCACCAATGAGGCCAGCAATGGCGAGGTGTTTGATGGTCGTGAGCGATGGCATGATGGGTCCTTTTAACTATGCATTTGCAGCAAGTAGGACACTGTTAGGGAAAAGGCTTCCCCGCCTTCGTGGAATGTTAACGCCCGTGATGCAGCGTGATCTGGAACAGTTAGACAGGTCCACGCCACCACAATAATGCGGTGGCGTGCGGGCTTGCGGCCCTTAAACCATCATCTCTTTCGTCGCACTCAACGTCACATCCGGATAATCCCGCCCGACGCGGTCGATATCCCATTGTAATCGCGTGAGAAACACCGTGTCGCCGTCGTTGTCCGTCGCGATGTGCTGCTTGTTGGCGTCCGCGAACTTTTCGACCGCATCCTTGGCGCCCAAAACCCAGCGGGCCGAGGTGAATTGCGAACCTTCAAAGCGGACGGGCAGCCCGTATTCCATCTCGATCCGGCTGGCCAAGACTTCGAACTGCAACGCGCCCACGACGCCCACGATAAAGCCGGACCCGAATGTCGGTTTGAACACTTTGGCCGCACCTTCTTCGGCGAATTGCATCAGCGCCTTTTCCAAATGCTTGGCCTTCATCGGGTCACCCGCACGGCAAGATTGCAGCAATTCAGGCGCAAACGACGGAATGTTGGATACGCGGATCGCTTCGCCTTCGGTCAGTGTGTCGCCGATGCGCAGCTGTCCGTGGTTCGGGATACCGAGGATATCACCCGCATAAGCTTCTTCCGCCAATTCCCGATCAGCGGCCAGGAACATCACCGGATTGGTGATCGCCATCTGCTTTTTCGAGCGCACATGCGTCAGCTTCATGCCACGGGTGAAATGCCCCGACGCCAAGCGCACAAAGGCCACGCGGTCGCGGTGTTTCGGGTCCATGTTGGCCTGTACCTTGAAAACAAAGCCGGTGACCTTCTTTTCCTCAGGCGACACATTGCGCGGCGTCGCAGATTGCACCTGCGGCTCCGGCCCGTATTTCGCGATCCCGTCCATCAATTCTTTGACGCCAAAGGAATTCATCGCAGAGCCGAACCAAATCGGCGTCATCGTCCCGTCAAGCAAGGCTTGCGGGTCAAGCGATGGCAGCAATTCCTTGGCCATTTCGATCTCTTCAAGAAACTTTTCCAAAAGATCAGCAGGGACCAGTTCAGCCAGTTTCGGATCGTCCAGACCATTGACCTGCACGCTTTCCGCAACCTTGTTGCGGTCGGCGCGGTCCATCAATTCCAGCTTGTCCTGTAGAATGTCGTAACAGCCGATAAAGTCGCGACCCACACCAATCGGCCATGACGCAGGGGTCACGTCGATGGCAAGGTTCTCTTGAATTTCGTCAATGATCTCAAAGGTATCGCGGCTTTCGCGGTCCATCTTGTTACAGAACGTCAGGATCGGCAGATCGCGTAGGCGGCAAACTTCAAACAGCTTTTGCGTTTGGCTTTCCACACCCTTGGCACCATCAATGACCATCACGGCGGCATCAACTGCGGTCAACGTCCGGTAGGTATCCTCGGAGAAATCCGAGTGACCGGGCGTATCCACGAGATTGAAGCGATATGTTTCAAAATCAAACGACATCGCGGACGCAGACACAGAAATCCCACGATCCTTTTCCATCTGCATAAAGTCGGAACGGGTTCGCCGTGCCTCGCCTTTTGCACGCACCTGACCCGCCATCTGAATAGCGCCACCATACAGCAGGAACTTTTCAGTCAGCGTCGTTTTGCCGGCATCGGGATGCGAAATAATCGCAAACGTGCGGCGGCGGGCAATTTCAGGCGGTAAGGTCGGGCGATTTGTCATGGGATGCGTTTACGCGGGGCAGGGCGGAAGGGCAATTGGCAAGCGAACGGCAGTGCGATTTATCCGATCCTCGCAGGCGCGGTAATGCTTTATTAACCATTCTAGCCGACGAAGGTGTATGCGGTATTCACTTTTCCTTATCGGTTTTTTGGCAGGTTGCAGCGGTGGCGGCGGCAGTACCCCCATTGATCCCATCGACGAGCTACCCAAAACGATCACCCCCGAAGTCGACACAGCCCCAACAGGTACCGCGTCCTATCGCGGGCCGACCAGCATCGGCTTCACGCCCGCCTTGTCCACGCCCGTCACCTTGGCGGGGACCATGAACTTGAACGTGAACTTCGACCGCGCGCTTGATGCGGTCACAGGCAGCGCTAGCGCGTTTGAAACCGCCGCAGGTGCGCCCGTCACGGGGAACTTGCACCTCAGCGGTGGCGAGTTGGACGATAGCGGCACGACCTTGCAATTCGGCGGCAAAATCTCGGGCTCACTGCGATCCGGCACCACAGGTTATTTGATCGCGGGCACACTGTCGGGCGAATTTCTGGGCGAGGATGAAACCGCGGTCTCTGGCCGGATCACGGGCGACGCTTATCAATCCGGTGTGCCGACCAATATGTCAGGCACGTTCCAAGCGGGTCGCTTGCCGTAGTGCGATGTGATTAATCAGGCGTTAATCCGACGACGCCTTACGCAATAATTCCACCGCACCCGGTTTCGACAGCAGCGTCTCTTGGACCTCATAGTCCAAATGCGGACGGTGCGCGTGACCCGCACCCGATCCGGTCATGCCCTCTGGCAATGCCGCACGGGTGCGTGGATCAATCAACAGCGATTCTGCGGCGATGCCTTCAGCGTAAATAATCTGGTGATTCTCGAACAACAGCTGGAAATAATCCACAAAACCGTCGCCTAATTGGTAAACGGTATCGCCGTTAATCAAGTGCCGGACCTTCACCAACACCTCGGAACGACCCGCGCCTAAACGGTCTTGGCGTTGATACACAAACAAGCGGTGATCGGGGCTGACAATCAGGTCATTTGCGTTGTGCAGCACACCCTTTTTAATCACGACAGGGGCGTAGCTGCCCATCGCCCGCAGCGTCGTTTGGTTAATCCATTGGATTTCCTGCGGACCATCATCGCGGGTCAAAACTTTGTCGCCAGCCTTCAGGTCTTCAATCGGCGTCTGCCGCCCCGACGCCATCGTAATGCGGGTGCCGCGCGTAAACGACACGCAAGCGACCTCGGCAAAGCGGGCAATCGCCGCGTCAGAATCGATCCCGACAAGCTGGTAATTCATGTCAGGTTGCAGCGTGGCCAGCGGTAGGAAATAGATTTCCTCGACGCCGCCCGCTTCGATCTCGACAAAGATCAACCCTTCAAACGTGGTGCCATCAGGGGCCATCACAGTGATGCAGGAATCTAGCACAACCTCGTTGCCTGCGGTGCCAAACTGGCTGTCGCCCATCAGCAAAAAGCCGGGACCATCATCGTTAATTGCCAGCGACAAACGACCGCGATCTGCCGAGCGTTGCAACTGATACATGTCATCCATGACCAATTCGTCCGCAAACGACAGAGTATCCCCCTGCGCCACACCTTCCGTCACAAGCAAATCAGCGGCCTTGTAGACCGAAATTGTTTGCTTTGTCAGGGGGTTATCGGACTTGGGCATGTGTATACTCGAACAAACACTGGTTTTGAAACTGTGGTACTCAAACTAGGTGGCTGGCGGGCTAAGGTCAACGCAAACCGTGGAAAAAAACGCAGCGTTGCTGGCCCTCTATGGCGGTGCTAATCATGGCCTGGAAACAAGTTGGGAGACGATGAATGGATCTGGGAATCGCAGGAAAGCGCGCATTGGTTTGCGCAGGCTCAAAAGGTTTAGGCCGTGGCTGTGCCGAAAGTCTGGCTGCGGCTGGCGTGAACATCGTGCTGAACGCACGCGGGGCCGACGCGCTGGAAGCAACCGCCGACGCGATCCGCAAAGCGCACGGCGTGAGCGTTGAGACCGTCGCCGCTGACGTGACCACCGACGCAGGCCGCGCCGCCGTTTTGGCCGCTGCGGGCGACATCGACATTCTCGTGACCAACGCGGGCGGTCCACCTCCGGGCCTGTGGTCGGACTGGAACCGTGACGACTTTATCGCGGCGATGGACGCCAACATGCTGACGCCAATCGCGCTGATGCAAGCAGCCCTTCCGCGCATGATTTCAAAGGGTTGGGGCCGGATCGTCAACATCACCTCCGGCTCGGTCAAAGCACCGATTCCGCAGCTAGGCCTGTCCAACACAGCCCGCGCGGGCCTCACCGGATTTGTCGCGGGCACCTCGCGGCAGGTGGCCGAACACGGCGTCACCATCAACAACCTGCTGCCCGGCATCCACGCAACAGACCGCGCCGCGTCGCTGGATCAAGGCGTGATGGACGCGCAAGGCATCGACCGCGCCACCGCGCAAAAACAACGCGAAGCCACAATTCCGGCCCGCCGCTACGGCACCGCCTCGGAATTTGGGGCGACTTGCGCGTTCATGTGCTCGCAACACGCGGGCTTTATGGTTGGGCAAAACGTCGTGCTTGACGGCGGCGCAATCAACGCGACGCTGTAATCATGGCATCCGGGTTCAGCCTAAAAGACGACCTGTTCAACCGCGACACAGTCACGCGGCTGGCGCAAGACTTTGAAAAGGCGGGCGTCTTTGGCGCTCAGTCTTTCATCGATCAGGTCATGGCAGGGCTGGCCCCGTTAGAGCTCAAAGCACGGATCGCGTGGATCGCGACCGTGCTCGACGACCATCTGCCTTGCGACTTTGAAGACGCAGCGCAGGCGATCCACGCAGGGTTGCCACCCGAATTGGACCCCGCCAAAACCGACGACGACTTTGGCCATTTTATCTACGCACCCTTAGGGGTTTACGTTGAAAATCATGGGCTTGCAGAGCACACTTCAACCTCTCTGGACCTGCTTGAAGCGATCACCAAACGGTTCTCGATGGAATTCTCGATCCGCGCTTTCCTCAATACCCACGAGGCTGCGGTGTTAGAGCGCATGCAAGACTGGGCGGTGGACCCGAATTATCACGTGCGACGGCTGGTCAGCGAAGGCACGCGACCGCGCCTGCCGTGGGGCCAAAACGTCGGCTTGACCCAAGAACAAACCCTACCGCTGCTCGACAAATTGCACAGTGATCCCACGCGATACGTGACAAGATCGGTCTCTAACCATCTGAATGATATCACTAAAAAGTCACCGGACCTTGTGGTGGATCGCCTGTCACACTGGCAATCTGTGCAGAAGCAAAACAGCAAAGAACTCGCATGGATGGCGAAACACGCCCTGCGCGGTCTCGTCAAATCAGGCCATCCCGCAGCCATGGCGCACCTTGGTTACGCCCCCGACGCAGACGTGAAAATCACGGACTTTCAGTTCAATCCAGACACGATCAAACGCGGCGAAACCGCTGAGATTAGCGTGACATTAACCAGCGCATCCGACACGCCGATCATCGTGGATTATGTGATTGATTTCGTGAAATCAAACGGGTCCATCGCGCCAAAAGTATCTAAATTCAAAGTGCTATCACTCAAAGCTAATGTGCCAGTGACCTTGGTGAAAAAGCATACCTTCAAAGACAACGCCACCACCTTCAAACTCTACCCCGGTGCGCATCAGGTCCATCTGCAAATCAACGGGCGCATCCTTGCCAGCCTGCCATTCACTCTGACCTGACTTGCCCCCGCTGGCCACTGTTGCTAGGGACGCAATAACCCATGGTTTCACTAGGGATTGCCCCACATGACGACGCCGCGCCTTGAAATTCGTAACCTTCGCAAGGCCTTCGCTGGCCGCGAGGTCGTGAGTGATGTGTCGCTAAGCGTCTTGCCGGGGCAGGTAACGTGCCTGCTTGGGCCGTCCGGCTGCGGAAAATCCACGACATTGCGGATTATCGCGGGCGTCGAAAGCCAAGATAGCGGTAGCATCCATGTGGACGGCCAGCTTGTCTGTGATGGTCTCGTGTCGATCCCGCCGGAATCGCGGTCCATCGGCCTGATGTTCCAAGATTTCGCGTTATTTCCGCATCTTAGCGTTACACAAAACGTCGCATTTGGCCTGCATGGGGCGAAAAAAGCCAACATGGATCGCGTCAGCGAACTGCTTGCCAAGGTGGGCATGTCGCGCCACGCTGACGCCTATCCGCACGAATTGTCGGGGGGTGAACAGCAGCGCGTCGCATTGGCCCGCGCACTCGCGCCAAAACCGCGTATCATGTTGATGGACGAACCTTTTTCCGGCCTCGATGACCGCCTGCGCGACGACATTCGCGACGAAACGCTTGAGGTTCTCAAGGAAGAAGGCACCGCCGTTTTGCTGGTCACACACGAACCGGGCGAAGCGATGCGTATGGCCGATGAAATCGCGTTGATGCGCGGTGGTGTCATTGTGCAACGCGGCGCGCCCTACAACATTTACAACGCCCCCGCAGATCGCGAAGCGGCGGGTTTCTTTAGCGATATCAACGTTATACCTAGCGAAGTTCAAGGGGCATTGATCGACACGCCTTTTGGTCAATTCCTCGCTCCAGGCTTTCCTGATGGAAGCGCCGTCGATATTGTGATCCGCCCGCAGCACCTGAAAATCGACTTTGATCGCGGTGGGCGCGGCCCCAATCCAACCCCCGCCGAAGGCACCGCCGCACGCGGTATCGTGCGCCGTGCGCGGTTTATGGGCGCGGAAAGTTTGGTGGAATTTGTGATGGATTACGACGGTTCAGTGCTCAAGGCACAGATTCCGTCCGTGTTTCTGCCAAACCCCGGCACGCCGCTGTGGATCATGATCCGTCGCGACCGCTGTTTTGTGTTTCCGCGCGACTAGTCGCGCTTCAGCCGTCCCGCACGTCCGCCGCGTCGTTTTGTAATCAGTGGCGCACGGTCTGGCAGATCATCCATCACCGCTTGCCGCGCCGCTTTCGTCATGCTCGACCATGCCCCGATTTCGTCAATAGTCCGTAAACATCCGGTGCAAAGCCGCGTTTCCGGATGGATCACGCAGACCTTCACGCAGGGGCTGTCGATTTCGGCACGCTTCCAAATCTCGTCGGTCATGGGTTTGCCTTCATGTAGCTCAATCGGTCCAGCAATCCTTGCAGAATAAAGCCCGCAGCGACGTGGTCGATCACATCAGCGCGGCGTTTGCGCGATGTATCAGCGGCGATCAACACGCGCTCGGCCTCAACCGTGGACAGGCGTTCATCCCAATAAGCGATTGGCAGATCAGTCAATTTTTCCAAATTGCGGGCAAAAGCACGGGTCGCCTGACAGCGCGGCCCCTCTGATCCGTCCATGTTGCGCGGCAGCCCCAACACCAGCCCTGTGATGTTGCGTTTGTCGCAAATCTCAAACAATTTTGCCGCATCCAACCCGAACTTTTTGCGCCGGATCGTCTCTAGCGGTGATCCCACTTGCCGCATCCCGTCCGACACTGCGACACCAATCGTGACCGTGCCCAGATCAAGCCCCGCGATGGCGCCAAAATCCGGCAAAGCCGCCAGAAAATCTTCCGAAGTTTCGCATATCATTCGGCAATCCCCGCCCGTTGTGCAGCCTCGTCCAACTGTGCGAGCGCCGTGTCAGATGCCCCAAATACGTCGCGGGCTTCGGCTAAAATTGCGCGTGCATCGTCGAGTTGACCTTGCACCCCATACGCCACGATCAGCCGCGCCCATTCGTCGATGGGTCCGCCTTGGCTGGCCAAACGGTCGGCGAGACGGCTGACCATACCCGCGATCATCTCGGCTTGGCCCGCGTCGTCTGTGCCTTCAGCGGCATCCAGCATGTCGTCCAGTGCTACGTTGGTGGCAGGCGGCGGCGTGTAGCTGGTGCCGGCCCGCATCGCCACGTCCCCCACAAAGCGGCGGGCAAGCGCCAGATGAAACGTCTCGGCCTCGCCGCGATCCAAGATGCTACGCCACAGTTGCAACGCCCGATCCGGCCTGTCGGTCTGGTCATACAGCGCACCCAGATAGTAGCGTCCCGCGATGTTGTCAGGCTCGATCTGGAGCACCCTTAGCGCCAGCATTTCGGTCTCTGGCGACACATATCCATCAGCGGCAGTGGCGTATAAATCTGCCTGCGTCACAAGGTCGTCAACCGTCACGTCATCGCCCTTCAACGCGATCACTTGGGCCTGCGCCTTGGCCGCTGCGGTGTAATTGCGCATCTGGCTTTCGTGGTAGGCCAGCAATTCCCAGCCGCGTATCTCGTCAGGACGGGTTGGGACGATCTCGCGCAACTGCTCGATTGATTCGATGTAATCCGCTGGAAAGTCCGGCGTTGCAATGTCCGGCGCATTTGCCACAGCTTCGGCCTGCGTTGGGCGGTTCTCGCGAAACGCATCGCCATTTGCGATCCGTTCAGCACGCGGCATATCGGGATAGCCCGGCGCACCCAATGTCGCGTAAACCCCTGCGGAACCAAGCAAAAAGACAGCCGCCACAGCAACAGCCGCACCCCGATTGAGCGGGCTTTCGGTGGTCACGGTACTTTGCCCAGATGCCGCCAGCAGCCGCCGCGCGATGTCCGTTTTAGCCCGCTCTGCATCCTCTGCCGCTAGAACGTCGCGGGCCACGTCGCGGTCCACTTCGTCCAGTTGCGCCTTGTATAACGCGACCTGCGGGTCTTCGCCCTGCACAAACGGCGGGCGGATCAGCGGTGTAATCACCACAGCGCCCACGATGCAGGTTAACAAAAAGCAAATGATCCAGAATAGCATGTCGGCAGGTCCCCTAATTGCACCCTACCTAACCGCCATGACGCCCCGCGAAAAGGGGATGCGACATCACGGATCAAACAGGTGCGACAACTTGCGCGGGCGAATGTCGCAAAAACCACATCCAACGCCGCAGATGGCTGCCTTTTACTCGCTTCGAAAGTTCACTAGGATCATTGAGGGACGTGTGAACAAAAGGCTGCACCGATGAAACGCTATTCTGCATTTGCAATCGCACGCGAGGCTTTGCGTCAACACACCGGCTGGGACCGCGCATGGGCGAAACGTCCGCCGAAATCCAAATACGACGTGGTGATTGTAGGGGCAGGCGGGCACGGCTTGGCCACGGCCTATTACCTTGGCAAAAACTTTGGGATCACCAATGTCGCGATCATCGAAAAAGGCTGGCTTGGCGGTGGTAACACAGGCCGGAACACGACGATCATCCGGTCCAATTACCTGCAAGACCCGTCCGCTGCGATCTACGAGAAATCCCGCAGCTTGTACGAAAACCTGTCCCAAGACCTGAATTATAACGTCATGTTCAGCCCGCGCGGCGTCATCATGCTGGCGCAAACCCAGCACGAAATTCGCGGCTACCAGCGCACAGCACACGCCAATTCGCTGCAAGGCGTGTCCACCGAATGGATCACGCCCGAGCGCGTCAAAGAACTTTGCCCGATCATCAACCTCGACGGCCCGCGTTATCCGGTGCTGGGCGGTCTCTGGCAAGAACGCGGCGGCACAGCGCGGCACGACGCGGTGGCATGGGGCTATGCGCGGGCCTGTTCCGACATGGGCATGGACATCATCCAGCAATGCGAAGTCACAGGCGTTAAAAAAGAGAACGGCAAAGTCACAGGCGTGCAAACCACCCAAGGCGATATCGGCTGCGATAAACTGGGCATGGTCGTCGCAGGCCACGCATCGGTGTTGGCAGAAAAAGCGGGCTTCCGACTACCGATGGAATCAGTGGCGCTTCAGGCGCTGGTGTCTGAACCGATCAAGCCTTGCATGGACGTCGTCATCATGGCGAACACCGTACACGGCTATATGTCGCAATCCGACAAAGGCGAAATGGTCATCGGCGGTGGCACGGACAGCTTTAACAACTACACGCAACGCGGATCATTCCACCACATCGAAGAAACCGTGCGGGCGCTGGTCGAGACCTTCCCGATGGTGTCGCGTCTTAAAATGCTGCGGCAATGGGGCGGCATCGTGGACGTCACAGGCGACAGGTCCCCGATCCTGTCGAAAACACCCGTAGATGGCATCTTCGTCAACTGCGGCTGGGGCACTGGCGGCTTCAAAGCGATTCCCGGATCAGGCTGGGCCATGGCGGAACTGATGGCCAAAGGATCATCACCACTGACCAACGAGTTTTCGATGCACCGTTTCCGCGAAGGCAAATTCATCGACGAAAGCGTGGCAGCAGGGGTGGCGCACTGATGGCGCTGTCACAATCGCACACATCGGCGATCCACCGCGCACGGCTGAATGGTAATTGGGCCGATCTATGCCGTTCTCAGGTTGTGCGCGCAAACCCGTTTCCCAAACACGCTTCGAGCGGCCAAATTAGTCTCCAGACACAGGAGGCAAGCACATGGTCGATTTTAGCACACCCAAGCGACGGCCTAACCAAGGTCGCACAAACAGTCTGTTTATTCTTTCTTTGTGCATCATTGGATTGGTCGCATACGCGTTCGTCGACTCCTCGATCCGTCCTACGTCCATTGACAGTGCGTCAGCGTCACAAACGCTGCTGGGACACACTTCAAACTAATACCACTCACGTTACTAATGAGTTAAAAAGCGGTCGCAATTTTGCGGTCGCTTTTTGCGTGGGTGCCCTGTCTTTCGTGACAACGCTGTGCACGGGTTGTGCACGGGTTGTGCACGCAAATCACACTTCATATCCCGAGGCTGCCTCATGCTGACTTTGCATTGCCCATATTGCGGCGTTGATGCCGATGAAACCGACCTTCACGCAGGCGGCGAGGCGCATCTGACACGCTTCGGACCCGGTGCCAGCGACGACGACTTCGAAGGCTACTTGTTCACGCGAAAGAACCCCAAAGGCGTGCATTTTGAACGCTGGAGACATGCTTACGGTTGCGGCAAATGGTTCCTTGCGGCCCGCTGCACAGCCACGCTCGAAGTCTTCGCGACGTATTCTGCACAGACCGTCGCACCACCCGCCGACGTGCGCGCCGCCATCACCGCAAAACGACCGGATTGGTCATGGGGAGACCTGTCATGAGCACACGTTTAGCGTCCAAAGGCCGTCTTGTTGATACCTCCAAGGCGATATCATTTTCGTTTAATGGCAAGAACTTACGCGGCTATGCAGGCGACACGCTTGCCTCTGCGCTGCTGGCCAACGACCAGATGTTGGTCGGGCGGTCGTTTAAATATCACCGCCCGCGCGGCATCGTCTCAGCAGGGCCGGAAGAGCCAAATGCGCTGATGAACATGGGCGAAGGCGCGTTTTTTGAACCCAACCAACGGGCGACAACAACGCTATTGTTTGATGGTTTAAAGGCCGAGTCGCAAAATCACTGGCCGTCGCTGGAATTCGACGTCGGGGCGATCAATTCCAAGCTGTCGCGCTTCTTGCCCGCTGGTTTTTACTACAAAATGTTCATCTATCCGCGGCCATTCTGGAAACACGTCTACGAGCCGATCATCCGCAAATCTGCGGGTCTCGGCAAAGCACCCATCGGGCGCGACGGCGACACCTACGAACATTTCCACGCGCATGTGGATGTGATGGTCGTCGGTGGCGGAATTGCGGGGCTTTCCAGTGCTTTAGCGGCTGCTAGGGCTGGCGCGCGAGTGCTGCTGACAGAGCAAACCGCCGCGTGGGGCGGCCGCGCAGCCGTAGACGAACCACAAATCGACGGCATGAAAGCCACCGCTTGGATCGACCAAACTGTCGCGGAATTGGCGGCGATGAAAAACGTCACAATGCGCCTGAATTGCATGGGCGCTGGCGTCTACGATCACGGCTATATTCTCGCTTATGAGCAGTTGAACGAGGGCGGCACCGATGCGCCGCGTCACCGTCTGTGGCGTGTCCGTGCGAAACAGGTAATCACCGCAACGGGTGCGATTGAACGGCCTTTGTCGTTCTCTGGCAATGACTTACCGGGCGTTCTTCTTGCGGCGGCTGTGCGCGATTACGTGGTGAATTTCGGTGTATCCATCGGGGACCGCACCGTGGTTGTGACCAACAACGACGACGCCTACCGCACGGCGCTTGTGTTGAAAAAAGCAGGGCTTTCGGTGCCCGCGATCATCGACGCACGGCCCGACGCAGACGGCCCATTGGCCAAAGCGGCACGCGATGCCGGCATTCGTGTGGAAACTGGTAAGGGCATCGCAGAGGTCAAAGGCGGCAAGCGTGTCACCGCCGTCACGATCTGCGGCCAAGCAGGTGAAGGCGCTGTCGTCGAGACGATCGAATGCGATTGCGTCGCGATGTCCGGCGGCTGGTCGCCGGTTGTGCATCTGTGGTCCCATTGCGGCGGAAAACTGAACTGGGACGCCGATCAGGCGATGTTCAGACCGGATGAACAACGCCCGCCAACCGACGGAAATGGTTCAGGTTTTGTGATTCCTGCAGGGATCGCAAACGGGCATTTGTTCACGACTGACGTTTTGACCAATGGCTTCGCCGCTGGACAGACTGCGGCCACGGCTGCGGGGGCCAAAGGCAAAGTCGGAAAAGGACCCGAAGGCTACGACGAGGCGCAAGAACCTATCGTGCCAGTCTGGCTAATGCCGCAGGGTGCAAGTCACGAATTGCGCTCCAAAGCGTGGCTCGATTTCCAGAACGATGTGAAAGTGTCGGACGTGCAACTGGCCGCACAAGAAGGTTTCGAGAGCGTTGAGCACACCAAACGTTATACCACGTTGGGTATGGCGACGGATCAAGGTAAGTTGAGCAATATCAACGGATTGGCGGTTCTTTCTAAAGCGCTGAATGCCGATATTCCTGACGTGGGCACGACGACTTTCCGTCCACCTTACACGCCGATTTCCATGGGCGCGATCACGGGCGCGGCCCGCGATGAATTGTTCCAACCGATCCGCAAAACGCCGATGTACGATTGGCATGCAGAGAACGGTGCGGATTTTGAACCTGTCGGCCAATGGCGGCGGCCCTATGCCTATATTCGCGGTGACGAGACGGTGCATGACGCGGTCAATCGCGAGGTCACGCAGACCCGAGATAGCCTTGGGCTGTTGGATGCGTCGACGCTGGGTAAGATCGTTGTTAGCGGGCCGGACGCGGGCCAATTCCTTGATATGATGTACACAAATCTGATGTCGTCGCTGCCTGTGGGCAAATGTCGCTATGGTCTGATGTGTACTGAAAACGGGTTTTTGATGGACGACGGCGTGGTTGCGCGGATCGACGATCAGACATGGCTATGCCACACGACGACGGGCGGGGCTGACAGCATCCATGCGTGGATGGAGGACTGGTTGCAGTGCGAGTGGTGGGATTGGAAGGTTTACGTGTCCAATGTGACCGAGCAATTTGCGCAGGTCGCCGTGGTCGGACCAAATGCCCGCAAGGTGCTGGAAAAGCTGGGCGGCATGGACGTGTCCAAGGACGCGCTGCCGTTTATGCAATGGCGCGACGGCACGCTGGGCGACTTTAAGGTCCGCGTCTATCGTATTAGTTTCTCAGGAGAATTGTCTTACGAGGTCGCCGTGGATGCGGGGCAGGGTCGCGCGTTCTGGGATGCGCTTTTGGACGCTGGCGCAGAGTTCGACGTGATGCCCTACGGCACAGAAGCGTTGCACATCATGCGGGCCGAAAAGGGCTTTATCATGATCGGCGACGAGACCGACGGTACGGTGATCCCGCAGGATCTCAACATGCAGTGGGCGTTGTCGAAAAAGAAGGCTGACTACCTTGGCAAACGCGCACAGGAACGGTCGCACATGGCTGATCCGAACCGCTGGAAGCTGGTCGGGCTGGAAACACTGGACGGATCAGTGCTGCCGGATGGGGCTTATGCGATTGCAGACAGCATCAATGAAAACGGACAGGAAAATACAGAAGGTCGTGTAACATCAACGTATTACTCGCCTACGTTAAAGCGCGGGATTGCGATGGGTTTGGTGCATAAAGGACCGGACCGGATGGGTGATACGCTACGGTTCACCAATATCGGCGGCGAGCCGATTGAAGCTAAAATCGTCGATCAGGTGTTCTATGACAAAGCAGGGGAAAAGCAGGATGTCTAATGCAATCAGTGCTTTAGAGGGCCGTGCAGTGGCTGGCGACGTGACAGTGACAGACATGGGACTGCAAGGGATGATTTCCCTGCGCGGTGATCTGTCGGACAAAGCGTTAACCAAAGTTTGCAAATCGGTGACAGGTGCGGACGCGCCGAAACCGCTGCAAATGTCGGTCGCGGGGGCGAGTGGTTTTGGCTGGATGTCACCGGACGAGGCGTTGCTATTGGTGCCGTATAATGTCGTACGTGACGGATTAGCTTCGATCAATAACGCATTGTCAGGGCAGCATTTTCTGGCATCCAACGTATCCGATGCGCGGGCGCATATTGTCGTTTCAGGTGCCTATGCTGACGAGGTGATCGCCAAGGTTTCACCTGTTGATATGCACCCCGATAGCTTTGCCATTGGTGATTTCCGTCGGTCGCATCTGGGTCAGGTCGCTGCTGCATTTTGGAAATCGGATGCAAACACGTTCCATGTGATCTGTTTCCGCTCTGTCGCGGATTACGTGTTCGACCTTTTGGCCGCATCAGCCAAGGCCGGACCCGTTGGATATACCAGCTAAGTTTTGCAACATTCCCGTCTGACGGGTTGACGTCGGGCTAATTTGGGCTTTGTTACGGGGTAACGAAACTCTAGCTAAATGAGGCTCACCTATGGCTTTCGAACTTCCTGATCTTCCTTATGCACACGACGCGCTGGCTGACCTTGGCATGTCCAAAGAGACGCTTGAGTACCACCACGACCTGCACCACAACGCTTATGTCACCAATGGTAACAAGGCGATTGAGGGCACAGAATGGGCTGATAAATCTCTCGAAGAGATCATCAAAGGCACATACGACGCCAACGCAGTTGCCCAAAACGGCATCTTCAACAACATCTCGCAGCTTTGGAACCACAACCAGTTCTGGGAAATGATGGGCCCTGGCAAATCCGCCATGCCATCCGAATTGGAAGCGGCGATCAAAGACAGCTTTGGCTCCGTTGATAAGTTCAAAGAAGACTTTTCCGCAGCTGGCGCTGGCCAGTTTGGGTCTGGTTGGGCTTGGTTGGTTAAAGACGCTGACGGCGGCCTGAAAATCACCAAAACTGAAAACGGTGTGAACCCGCTTTGCTTTAACCAAACAGCGCTTTTGGGCTGTGATGTGTGGGAACATTCTTACTACATCGACTTCCGCAACGCGCGTCCGAAGTACCTGACAAACTTCCTTGATAACCTCGTGAACTGGGAAAACGTCGCATCGCGCATGTGATTTGATCTCTGAGACCGAAAAGAACCCGTCGCATTCTGTGCGGCGGGTTTTTTTGTGGAACGGAACGGGGGCCTATGGGTTTGTTAAGCAACGCAACTGATAGGAGCATCCCATGTCCGACCAGAAAAAACCAAACGAGACCAATGACGACGACAAGCACAAAGAGAACGGCAAGCCGGGTGCCTTTGGCAATGAAGACGACGCGCCTGCGGGGACGTCAGGCGTCAGCGGAACGCGGCGCGGTCCAGAGCGGATCAATCCCAGTGAGGATGTTGATAAGTAGTTAAGATTTCAGCCGACACCCGTATTTTTCGGGTGTCGGCTTTTTCATTTGTACCGATCTGCGTTAGGCGAGCGCTGTGCGCAGATTGGTTTCTAGTGTGTCCACATCATCTACGAATGTAATGAAATCCAGTAGGGACGCCTCGGCAAATCCTTGGCCCACGATATTGTCCATCAGTACTTTAAGAGGGTCCCAAAAGCCGTTGATATTTAACAGATAAATCGGTTTGCCATGCAGGTCAAGTTGCCGCCATGTCAGGGCTTCGAAAAACTCGTCCAGCGATCCAGCGCCACCCGGTAGCACCACCACCGCGTCGCAGTTCATGAACATCACCTTTTTGCGCTCGTGCATGGTTTCGGTGATGATGAATGTGTCGAGGTCGCGTTTGCCGACTTCCCAGTCCAGCAGATGTGTCGGGATCACGCCAAAGGTCCGTCCGCCAGCAATCTGCGTTGCATTGGCGACGCGCCCCATCAGACCCACATCACCCGCACCGTAAACCAAGCGCCAGTCGTTCGCCGCGAGCATTGTGCCTGTGGCTTCGGCTGCTGTGGCATAGGCCGGATCTGTGCCATCGCGCGAGCCGCAATAGACGCATACTGAGTTTGTTTTTGCTGTCATATTTCTAACTTTCGTCGTGTCTTGCCATATTTGGGCCTTTGACCGCTCATAACTCTGTTGCTAGGCTCTCTCAACCAGTCAAACGCCGCCAGCCAACGTTCACTATCCGACGTTCTGGGGGGCGGGTGGCGCGAATAAGGACCATGCCGTGGCCAGACCATCTTCTAACGCATATGCAATCGCGGGCGGTGTTGCTGCTGCTCTTGCCATCGGTGCCGCCGCTGTGTGGTTCGGACCGCCAGTGCAAGACGCAGAGGTCGCGTCTGGGGCGGGGCCACAGGTGGCTGCTGTGACGACGCAAGATGCTGCCGCCGTCGACGCGCCAAAGGTGACGGTGACCCAAGGCTTGCCCACGATTGATACGTTCTACCGCAGTCCCGACGATACAACTGTGATCGCTGGCATAGCCGCACCGGGGCAATCGGTGGCGATTATGCTGGGCGGTGACGTGGTGGAAACCGTGGTTGCGGGGGCGGATGGTGCTTTTGGGGCTGTGGTGGCTATCGCGGCCAGCGACCAGCCGCGCCGTGTTCAACTGATCGCTGATCCGGATGGGGCGGCTTTGGCCTCTGCCGAGAGTATCATCGTGCCGCCGAAAGAGATTGCTGTCGCGGATGATCCGGTGGCGGTGCCTGCTGCGGTGGACGACCTGACGGCACCTGCGGCCCCACCGACCTTGATCGCTGACGCCGATGGTGTCCGCATCTTGCAGGTCGAAACCCAATCGCCCGCGCAGCCGGACCTGACCGAGAACATCGGGCTGGATACGATCACCTATGATCCGAGCGGCGAAGTGCAACTGGCTGGGCGCGGCGCTGCGGCTGGCGGCTTTGTGCGGATTTATCTGGATAACGAGCCGATTACGGAATCCCGCATTTCCGGCGAGGGTGATTGGCGTAGTGATTTGCCGCAAGTTGATACGGGGCTTTACACGCTGCGTGTGGACGAGGTGGACGCCGACGGTGTTGTGCAGTCCCGTGTCGAGACGCCATTCAAGAAAGAAGAACCCGAAGAGGTCGCCGCGATCCTAGCCGAGGAAACCGCTGCCGAGGGCTTTGATATTGCCGTGAAAACTGTGCAGCCGGGTGCTACGCTTTGGGCGATTGCAGAGGAACAACTGGGCAGCGGTGTCTTGTATGTGTCTGTTTTCGAGGCAAACCGCGATTTGATCCGCGATCCTGATCTGATTTACCCCGGTCAAGTGTTTCGCATCCCCGAGGCTGCGCAATAGACTGGTCATTTCCGGTGTGGCTGTTACATCAGTGGCCTAAGCGGAGAGACCGAAGATGCGCCAACTGACCAAGACCGATGCCAACCTGAGTAACGCGAAAATTCAAGGCTGGAAGGTGATCAAACGGGTGATCCCGTATCTGTGGCCCGCCGGAAATACCAACGTCAAAGTCCGTGTTGTCGCCGCGATGGTGGCGCTGTTTGCGTCGCAGATCATCGCCGTGCTGACCCCGCAATTCTTTAGCCAAGCAGTAGATGTGATGGCCCCCGAGGGGGCTACGGCTGCGACCTATTTGGGGTTGGGCGCTGTTGGGCTGACGCTGGCTTACGGTATGTCGCGGCTGTTGTCGGTCGGGTTTCAGCAGCTACGCGATGTTATTTTTACGCGGGTGGGGCAACGGGCGCTGCGGCAGTTGGCGCTAGAGACCTTTACCCATATTCACCGTCTGTCGATGCGCTATCACATCACCCGCAAAACGGGCGGGCTGAGCCGGATCATTGAGCGCGGTGTCAAAGGCGTGGAATTCCTGCTGCGGTTCTTGCTGTTTTCCGTGGGCCCGCTGATCTTGCAATTGCTGATGATCGCGGCGGTTTTGTTCTTTAGCTTTGATGTTTGGTATCTGGTGGTCGTGGCTGTCACGATTGGGCTTTATGTCTGGTTCACCTTTGCGGTGACCGAATGGCGCGTGAAAATCCGCAAGGAAATGAACGACCAAGACACGGACGCCAACCAAAAGGCGATTGATAGCCTGTTGAACTTTGAAACTGTCAAATACTTTGGCGCGGAAAAGTGGGAAGCAGACCGTTATGACGGTGCGATGCGCCAATATGCCGAGGCGGCTGTTAAGACGAATTACACGCTCGCGTTTTTGAACTTTGGCCAGTCCTTGATTATCACCTGCGGGTTAGTTGGCGTGATGGTCATGGCCGCGATTGGCGTTGAGAATGGCACGCTGACCGTCGGGGATTTTTTGTGCTGGTGAACGCCTATATGATCCAGATTACGATGCCGCTGAATTTCCTTGGCACGGTGTACCGCGAAATCCGTCAGGCCTTGATCGACATGGGTGATATGTTTGACCTGCTGGAACAACCCGCCGAGGTGAATGACAAGCCGGATGCAAAGCCGCTGGTTGTGACGGGCGGGGCGATTTCGTTGCACGACGTGGCCTTTGGCTACGACGCCGCGCGGCCTATTTTGAAGGGCGTGAGCCTTGACGTGTTGCCCGGTCAGACGGTGGCGATTGTGGGTTCTAGCGGCTCCGGTAAATCCACCATCGGGCGGCTGTTGTTCCGGTTTTATGATGTGGTTGGTGGCGCGCTGACGATTGACGGCCAAGACGTGCGGGATGTGACGCAAGTCAGCCTGCATAGCCAGATCGGCGTGGTGCCGCAGGATACCGTTTTGTTCAACGATACAGTGCATTACAACATCGCATACGGGCGGCCTGATGCGTCCGAGGACGAGATCATTGCCGCTGCAAAAGCCGCGAAAATCCACGATTTCATCATGTCACTGCCCGAAGGCTACGCGACCCAAGTGGGCGAGCGCGGTTTGAAACTGTCGGGCGGTGAAAAGCAACGGGTTGGCATCGCGCGGACCTTGCTTAAGAACCCGCCGATCCTGTTGCTGGACGAGGCCACGTCGGCGCTGGACACCCAGACCGAGATGGAAATTCAAGCGGAACTCAAGGCAATGGCGCAGGGCCGCACCGTGATTACAATCGCGCACCGTCTGTCCACGATTGCGGATGCAGATCAGATTGTGGTGCTTGAAAACGGTGTCATCGTCGAGCGCGGCACGCATGATGCGCTGCTCGCTGCGGATGGTCGTTACGCCCAATTGTGGAACCGTCAGGCCAACGACGAAACCGTCTAAACGCCGCTTGTGCCGCACCGCAGGATTGCTATGTGTGGCGCGTAGAAATTTAAGGTCTCCTGTCATGACACTCATGCGTTCCGCCCTGATCTTGGGGCTCTTATCGGCTGTCGGTCCCTTTGCGATTGATATGTATCTGCCCGCGATGCCCACGATTGCGGCAGGCTTGGACGCGGATGTGGCCACAGTGCAATTGACGCTGACCGCATATTTCGTGGCCTTTGGCATCGCGCAATTGTTTTACGGCCCTTGGGCGGACCAAGTGGGCCGCAAGATCCCGCTTTACGTCGGGTTGGGGATTTTTATCGTAGGATCAATCGGTTGCGCCATGGCCCCGTCGATTGGCGCATTGATCGCATTCCGCGCATTACAAGGCATCGGCGGCGCGGTCCTGATGGTTGTCCCGCGTGCCGTGATCCGCGATTTGCACACAGGCGCCGCAGCGACCAAGCTGATGGCTATGGTGATGCTGGTGATTTCGGTCTCGCCGATGCTGGCCCCCTTGGTGGGCAGTGGCGTGATCGCGGTGGCCGATTGGCGCGTGATCTTTTGGTTGCTGTGTCTGGCGGCGGGATTGTCGCTGGGCATGACGGCGATGGTTTTGCCTGAAACGCTTGCGCCTGCGGCACGGGTCAAGGTGAACCTGCGCAACTTGATGAAGGGTGCAAAAGTTCTGCTGACAGATCGCGTATTCATGGGCCTGACGTTGATCGGTGGCTTTGGCTTTGCCAGCTTTATGGTGTTCATCGCCAGCGCGTCATTTGTCTATTCCGGACAGTTTGGTCTGTCACCAACAGGGTTCAGCGTGGCCTTTGCAATCAACGCTATCGGCTTTTTCGCAGCGTCGCAGGCGGCGGGGCCATTGGGCGAACGGCTGGGCGTTTTGCCCGTTATGCGCGGCGCTGTGATCGGATTTGCGGCGTTTTCGATGCTTTTGCTTGTGGTATGCTTGGCTGGATTTGTCAGCTTGCCCGTGGTCATCATCGGGTTGTTCTTTGCCAACGCCTGCCTCGGCCTGATTATCCCCACAACGATGGTGATGGCGCTCGACCCGCACGGCGATATCGCGGGACTAGCTTCGTCGCTGGGTGGCACTTTGCAGATGTTGACCGGAGGGCTGATGGTTGTGGTCACGGGCGCGTTCTTTGACGGAACAGCCACGCCGATGGTCGGCGCAATCGCGCTGTGTGCGGTGATTGCACTGGGCATCGCGCTGTGGACGTTTGCGGCGATGGGGCGGACGGCCTCTGCGTAAATGCGGGCGAGATCGCGAGTTTTCGTTTACGGACGCCCGATTATGGAACCGTGGGGCGCGCGGCGCGGTTAGTCCTGCGTAGCCACGCGGGGACGACAGCATGACAGACGACACCAAGGCCGATCCGATCGCTGATATCGCGACGCATTTGACCGAAGCATCCCACGGGGATGCGGTGACGTTTGACGACTTACTGCAAGAATTTGGCCGCGAAGCCTTTGCGACCTGTTTGCTCGTGGCGGGCGTCGTGCTGGCGTCACCGCTCAGCGGCGTGCCGTTTGCGTCGTCGATTTTCGGGGCGTTGATCTGTTTGATCTCGGTGCAGGCGGCCTATGGTGCGAAAACGATCTGGCTGCCCGCATTTTTGCGCAAACGGTCGGTTTCACCGGACAAGATTGACCGCTTGCAATCGGCAATAGAGACCGCGGGAAAGGTTTTTGACAAGTTTAGCCGCGACCGGATCACGGGCTTGGTTGGTCCCAAGGCACGGCGCGTTTTATACGCGGTCTGTGCGGTGGGCGGCGTCTGTCTGCCGTTGCTGGAAATCGTGCCGTTTTCGTCCAGCGTTGTGGGACTCGGTGTCGCATTGGTGTCGTTGGGTATCTTGGGCCGCGACGGGTTGTTTGCCTTGCTCGGGCTGCCTGTGATCTTGTTTGGCGTGTCGATCCCGTTTTGGGTGGCAAGTGCTGTGTTAGGTTAATTGGCAGGCTGTGTTGGGTGCAAATCGTCTTCGGTCCAGATGACCTCGGGGGCTTTGATACGTTTGGCCTCGCGCGAGAGCGCCCAATCGCGGGCGTAGCTGCTGCTGCGGCCCATCGACAAACGCGCCAAGAGCCGTGCAAACCACAACACATAGGTCGATGCCCAGACCCGTAGCGCCAGCATGGATGGCGTGAATACCAGCGTCAGCATGGTCGCAATCCCAAGCCCAAACACCACAGCCGTCGCCAGTTGTTTCCACCACAGCGCCGTTGGGCTGTCGATGGAATAGCCGCCGTTCATAAAGTCGAGACTGAGGCCGAACATCATCGGCGCAAGTCCAGCCATTGTGGTGATCGTGGTCAGCAGGACAGGACGAATGCGGTCTTCGGCGGTGCGGGTGATTGCCTCTGCGCGGGGCATGTATTGGCTGTATTCCTGATAGGTGTCGATCAGGATGATGTTGTTGTTCACCACGATCCCCGCCAAGGCCACGATGCCCGTGCCTGTCATAATGATTGAGAACGCCTGATCCATGACCAACATCCCGATCAAGGTGCCCGCGGTGGACATGACCACGGCCAGCAGCACGAGGACCGAATTATAGATCGAGTTGAACTGCGCGAGCAGGATGATGAACATCAGCCCCAACGCGCCCATAAACGCGGATTGCAGGAATGCCTCGGATTCGGATTGGTCCTCTTGATCGCCGGTCCATTCCCACGCGATGCCAGCGGGCAGGGGATTGGTGTCGAGCCATCTGGTGAGTGCTGCGATCCGTTCGTTTGCATTCACGCCCGTATCCACATCGGCCTTCACGTCAAAGTAGCGTTTTTGGTCAATCCGGTCGATCTGCGCGAGCTTTGGTACAGGCGTCCGTGTGATGAAATTCGACAGCGGCACAAGCCCCGCATTGGTGCGGACCCGCAGGCTGTCGAGCGTGGACAACACGCGGTCATTTTCAGGTAGACGAACGCGGATTTCGATTTCTTCGTCCGAGCTATCCACTCGCATTGTGTCCAGCAAAATGCCGCGTGTCACCATCTGCACCATCGCGCCCACAGAGGCCACGTCAGCGCCGTAGCGTCCTGCTTTTTCGACGTCCACGTCGATCTGCCAGTCGATACCGGGCAGGGGCAGGGTGTCTTCGATCAGGGTCAGCCCGTCGGTCATCTCGAACTGGGACCGAGCGATGTCGGTGGCGCGGCGCAGCTCTGCGAAATTATCGCCTTTGATCCGCAGGTGCAGGGGTTTGCCCGCACCTGGGCCCATGGCTTGGGCTAGAATTTCCGTCTGGATTCCGGGGATCAGGTTGAGTTGGCTTTGCAGTTCCGCCAGCACGATATCGCCGTCCAGTTCGAGCCTGTCGATGCGGTCTTCCCACGGGATTGTCTCGAATTGGATTTGCCCGATGGTGTCGCGGGGCGGCTGCGTGCCGCCCGTGTTGGAGTTCAAGCCGCCGTCGCCCGCGAATGAAAAGGCGTTCATCACGCCTGCATGGGCCAGCACAATGGTTTCGGCTTGTTGCACAAGGTGGTCTTTTTCCGGCAAGGACAGGTTGCCGCGTGCGCGGACGTAGACGATGCCTTGTTCCGGCTCGGATTCCACGAAGAATTCGACGCCGTTGTTGTTGGCCCCGAAGTAGCTGAATGTGGACATGACAAAAAAACCGACGGCCCCCACCGCGACCAGCGGCATAATCGGATTGCCCGCGATCAAGTGGATGAAACGGCCGAATAGCGAGCGACGGTAGCCAGCTTTGATCGTTTTTTGCGTGCGGGTGACGGTGATCGACCCCAGCGTGACAGAGGTGAAAATTGCGCCCAGCGTGAACAGCAACATCCCCGGAAAGGACGCGCCAAAGCCCGATGTCTGTACCGCGTCGCCGGACAAATAGGCGGGGTTGAGCGTCAGCATGGCCCCAGTGAACACGATCATCATCGCGACTGGCACGAGGGCCGCGCGGATGCCCCACCACAGGTGCGCCCGCATCCAGTCAGAGGCCCAGCCGAACATGCGGCTCATCCGGCCTGTCACCCCGCCCATGACGGGCAGGTAGATCAGCGCCACGACAAGCGATGCACACAGCACAAAGATCAGCGTGACGGGCAACATACCCATGAATTGCCCCGCCACACCCGGCCAGAATAGCATCGGCAAGAAGGCGCAAAGCGTGGTCGCGGTCGATGACACGATAGGCCAGAACATGCGTTTGGCGGCTTCGGTATAGGCATCCATCGGGCCTGCGCCGTCTTGCATCCGTTTGTCGGCGTATTCGACCACAACAATGGCCCCGTCCACCAGCATCCCCACGGCGAGGATCAAGCCGAACATCACGATATTGGAAATGGTGATGTCCATGACGGCGAGCAGTGCAAAGCACAGCAGGAACGATGTGGGGATCGCAAAGCCCACCAGCATCGCGGGGCGGGTGCCAAGGGCCGCGAGCACGACGATCATCACCAGCGCAATCGCCGTCAGCACCGACCCCTCAAGCTGGCTGACCATCGAGGCCACAGCGCGGGATTGGTCGTTGGAGGTGCCCACATCAATCGCGGCTTGCAGTTCTGGCGTCCAGCCTGCGCGGACCTCTTCGACGACCACGGCCACTTCGGCGGCGGTGTCGATCAGGTTGTAGCCTTTGCGTTTCACGACCTGAAGCGCCACGGTGTTCACGCCGTTAAAACGGGCGGTGCCTGCGCGGTCCTCGAATGTCAGACGGATCAGGGCCAGATCGCCCAGCGTGATCACGCGGTCGCCGTTGGTTTTGACGGGCAGGTTGTAGACGTCTTGGGCCTCGTCGAAGGACGACGGGATTTTGACGGCGAATGTGCCTTGCGCGGTTTCAACCTCGCCTGCTGCGATCAACAGGTTATTGCTGGACACGACGTTGATCAATTCGCCTGCGGTGACGTTGTAGGCCTCTAGCCGCAGCGGGTCGATTACGACCTCAAGCATCTCGTCGCGCTGTCCGGCAAGTCCCGCCTCTAACACACCGTCCATGGATTCGAGGCGATCTTGCAGGTCTTTCGCGACTTGCAGCAGCGTCCGTTCCGGCACGTCGCCTGTCAGATTGACGATGACGATGGGGAATTCGGAAAAGTTGATTTCGTTGATGGTGTAGTTGTCCGCGCCAGTTGGAAAGCCGCTTTCGGCCTTGTTCATCGCGTCGCGGATGTCGGCCAGTACGTTGGTTTTGTCCCAGCCAAATTCGAATTCAAGCGCCACGCCTGCGTAGTTTTCAGCCGCCGTGCCGGACATGGATTTCAGCCCGTCCAGATCGGACAATTCAGTTTCCATCGGCTTGACCAGCAGGGTTTCGGCGTCTGCCGCTGAAATACCGGGGAAGGGGACCGAGACAAAGATCGCGGGGATTTCGATGTCCGGTTCGCCCTCTTTGGGCAGCGACACGTAGGCAAAGCCACCCGCCAGCAAGGACAGCGCGATAAAGGCAAGGACCATGCGGGCGCGTGACGCGGCCCAATCGACCATGCCGTTCATCCTTTGACCGCCGTGTAGGTCGGTTCAACTGTTACGCCGTCGATGACGAACTCTTGGCCGATGGTGATGATGTTCACGCGGTCAGGCAGGTCCGCGACCCAGACGCCGTCCACGGTGTCGGTCAACATGGTGACGGGCATGAACAAAGCGGTGTTGTCAGCCGCGACGGTCCGCACGCCCAACGCGCCCTCGTCGTTGAGGGTCAGTGATGATTGCGGGATCAGGTGGGCATCGCGCCCGTCAGAGGCCACGTTGATTTCCACGGTTTGACCCGCGCTGATGGTGCTGTCTGCGTTGGGGACTTCGACCTCGACGCGGAAAGTGCGGGTGGTCTCGTCGGCAGAGCGCGACAGGAAGGTGACTTGGCCCGCGATATCCATGCCCGTCGCCAGCGTGGCGCGTGCTGTGGCCCCGACTGTGACTTTGGCCACCTCGGTTTCCGGCACAAAGCCCACCAGTTTGATCGGGTCGAGCTGCACAATCGTCGCACATGACGCACTGGGCTGCATGAGCGTGCCCAGTTCCGCCGTGTCGGTTTCCAGCAAGCCGCTGAAGGGCGCGTGGATCGACAGGCGGTCAATCTCGGCTTCGGCGGCGGCGACGGCGGCCTGTGCGGCCTCAATCCCCGCTTGCGCGGATGCTGTGCCGGATTGGGCGCGTTGCAGCCCTGCGAGGGCGGCCTCAGATGCGGCCTCGGCGCTGATGAGTTGCGTTTCAGAGCTGACACCACGTTCATTCAGGCGGCGGGCGTTTTCGACGTTGATGTTGGCTTCGCGCAGGCGGGCTTGGGCTTCTGCGATTTCGGCGGCGGCTTCGGGGACGCGACCTTGGGCTTCGGCAAGGCGGGCGCGGGCTTCGGCCAGACTGGCGATGCGGGTGCCCGGATCAAGTTCACACAGCGTGTCGCCTTTGGTGACAGTGGTGCCTTTGTGGATTGGTTCGGAAATGATCAAGCCAGAGGTTTCTGCGGCGACATTGACCTGACGGGCAGCCTCTGTGCGGCCGCGCAGGATCACGGCGCTGTCGATATTGCGCGCGGTCGAGGCCAAGGCGACGACCCGCACGATATGGTCACGGGGGGCGACCTCTGGTTCCGTGATGGCCGGATCAGCCACGGCGGTTTGCGTATCAGTGCTCTTGGCAAAGGCCAGAACGCGGTCCCGTTGCAGCACAAGCAGGCCCAGAATAGCCGCAACCAAGATTGCGGTAATGATTGGGATTATCTTCATAGTCTGGCCTTCGCGCTGGTTTGCAGCAGAAAAAAGAAGGTCATCTGCATGCTTTTGTCGTCAAATGAGCGGTCAGGACTGACGAAAGACCACGGCAATATATCGCCGACTTTTAGGTCTTTTAGTGCTTTTTCGCAAGGTTGTTCTCTGCACTGCCGCATCGGGTCACGGGCACACTAATTTGCCGATGCTCGGGATCGTGAGGCGGTGGGGTCTTGGCAATCCGCCAGCCTTCGCGATATGTACCACCGGAAAGTCATATTGCGCCCCTGAAATAATGCGGTGCAATGAGGGGGATACCGTGAGCGACAGCGATAGTTTTATCAACGAAGTGTCTGAAGAAGTCCGCAAGGACCAGCTGTTCGGATACGTCAAGAAATACGGCTGGATCGCGGTGACGCTGATCGTCGTGTTGGTCGGCGGGGCCGCTTATTCCGAGTGGACCAAAGCACAGACACGCGCATCGTCCCAAGCTGCAGGTGACGCGCTGCTGGATGCGCTTGAAAAAGATGATGTGGATGAACGTGCGGCGGCCTTGGCTGCTGTGACGACCGACGGGCCTGCGTCCGCTGTGGCAGGGCTGTTGACCGCTGCTGCACAACAAAACGCAGGTGATCTGGCGGCGGCAAAAGCCACGTTGAACGCGATTGTGACCGATAGTGCGACGCCGCAAGTTTACCGCGATGTGGCGGTTTTTAAATCTGCGATCATCGAGATCGAAGGTGAAGATCCCGCTGTGCGTCGCCAGATGTTGCAATCTTTGGCGGTGCCGGGCTTGCCGTACCGCTTGCTTGCTATGGAGCAAATCGCGATCATGGATATTGCAGCGGGCGACACTGAGGCTGCTGTCACCGGATTGAAAGCGATACTGGAAGACGCTGCTGTGTCTCGGGGCTTGCGTGATCGGGCGCAAACCTTGATGATAGCGCTTGGCGAAGAAGACGAAGTAGAACCCGCAACGGCTGCTGAATAGCCCGTGGTGGATAAGAAGAAGATCGCGAAGGGGCAATCGTCGTGACAGGTTATTTCCGAATGAGTGCCGTATGCGCCTTGGCGTTGGTGGTTGGCTGTGGTGAAACAGATGTGATCCTGCCAGGGGAGCGTTTCGACATTCGCCCGCAGCAAAACACCGTAAACCAAGCGTTGCCAATCTCGCTACCGGCCCAATCTGCAAACGCATCGTGGACGCACCGCAATGGCAATGCGTCGCACCAGTTGTCGCATGCGGCATTGTCCGCCACGCCGCAGCAGTTGTTTGCCGTGTCCATCGGTGAAGGCGACAGCCGCCGCGCACGGATCACCGCAGAGCCTGTGGTGTCGAACGGCGTGATCTACATGCTTGATTCCCGTGCCACGGTGACGGCGACAGCCACGAACGGCGCACGTCTGTGGTCAGCGAACCTGACACCGGGCAGCAGTTCGCTGGGTGATACCTCTGGCGGCGGCGTGGCTGTGTCGGGGTCTCGTGTGTTTGTGACAACCGGATTTGGCGAAGTTGTGGTGCTGGACGCTGCAACGGGTGGCGAAATCTGGACCCAAGATCTGGACGCGCCGGGCGTATCTGCGCCAACGGTGTTTGGTGATCTGGCTTATATCATTGGCCGTGACGGCACAGGCTGGGCGCTGGACGTGGCCAATGGCCGTATCCGCTGGCAATTGACCGCAACCCCTGCGTTGGGTGTGTTTGCGGGCGGTGCTGGTGCGGCTGTGGATAGCGACATCGCTGTGTTCCCGTTCCCATCGGGTGAAGTCATCGCGACATTCCCTGAAGGCGGTTTGCGCCGCTGGTCCACCGTGATCTCTGGCGCACGTGCGGGCAGTGCTGCGGCCACGATTAGCGATATCGCAGGTGATCCTGTGATCCGTGGTGATAGCGTCTACGTCGGCAACTTTGCCGGTCAAATCGTTAAACTGGACGCCTCAAACGGCGACCGCATCTGGACCGCAAGCGAAGGGGCGATCAGCCCTGTTTGGCCTGTTGGCAATTCCGTCTTTGTGGTAAACGATGTGAACGAGTTGATCCGTCTGAACGACAGCGACGGCACACCGGTTTGGAAGGTACAGCTGCCCGGACTGGTTGAAGCTGGCACATTCGGCAGCTCGAACGAAGTTGTGGCCCATTACGGTCCGGTTTTGGCAGGTGGTCGTCTGGTTGTGGCCTCGTCTGACGGGGTGATCCGCCAGTTCGATCCGGTCTCCGGCGCATTGGTCGGGGCGATCCCGATTGAAGGTGGTGCGGCCTCAAATCCAGTTGTTGCGGGACAGACCCTTTACGTTGTCTCGAAAACAGGGCAATTGCACGCGTTCCGGTAGGCGACATGTGTCGCTGCTCCGGTTAGGAGAGATGACATGAGTTTTACCCTTGCAATCGTGGGCCGTCCCAATGTTGGGAAATCCACTCTTTTCAACCGCTTGGTTGGGAAAAAGCTGGCTTTGGTCGATGACCAGCCGGGGGTGACGCGCGACCTGCGCGAAGGTGCGGGGCGCATTGCTGACCTGAAATTCACGGTGATTGATTCTGCCGGACTGGAAGATGCGACCGATGATAGCCTTCAGGGGCGGATGCGGCGCCTCACGGAACGGGCCGTTGAAATGGCCGATGTGTGTCTTTTCATGATCGACGCACGGGCAGGGGTTCTGCCTGCGGATCAGGTTTTTGCCGAGATTTTGCGCAAGAAAAATGCCAATGTGATTCTGGCCGCCAACAAGGGCGAAGGCAAAGCCGCCGATGCCTCGATCCTAGAGGCCTTTTCGCTAGGCTTGGGCGAGCCGATCCGCATGTCCGCCGAACATGGTGAAGGCATGGGCGAATTGATGGATGTGCTGCGTCCGATCTATGACGCCAACATTGAACAAGCCGAAGCTGATGCGCCAGACGTTGATGTGGATGTGTCGGATGACGACGACATTGATGCCGTGCGCGTTCCGACCCGCGAGAAACCACTGCAAATTGCCGTTGTAGGCCGCCCGAACGCGGGTAAGTCCACGCTGATTAACCAGATCATCGGTGAAGAGCGCCTGCTAACTGGTCCCGAGGCTGGCATCACCCGCGACGCGATTTCCGTCCAGCAAGACTGGGACGGTGTGCCGATGCGGATTTTCGACACTGCCGGAATGCGTAAAAAAGCCAAGGTACAGGAAAAGCTGGAAAAGCTGTCCGTATCTGATGGCCTGCGTGCTGTGAAATTTGCCGAGGTCGTTGTGGTCTTGCTTGATGCGGAAATTCCGTTTGAGCAGCAGGATTTGCGGATCGCCGATTTGGCGGAACGTGAAGGCCGCGCCGTAGTGATTGCGGTGAACAAGTGGGACGTCGAGGCGAACAAGCAAGACAAGCTCAAAGAGCTGAAAGAAGAATTTGCGCGGCTGCTCCCGCAGCTGAAAGGTGCGCCTTTGGTGACTGTGTCCGCGAAGACGGGCAAGGGTCTGGACCGCTTGCAGCAAGCAATCATGCGCGCGCATCAGGTATGGAACACACGGGCGACAACCGCGCAGTTGAACCGCTGGCTGACGGGGATGCTGGAACAGCACCCACCGCCCGCACCGGGTGGTCGCCGCATCAAGATGCGTTATGCGACACAGGTGAAAACCCGTCCGCCAGCCTTTGTTGTGATGTCGTCGTTCCCTGATCTGGTGCCGGAAAGCTACCGTCGCTATTTGATCAACGGGTTGCGCAACGACTTTGATATGCCGGGCACACCGATCCGGTTGTATTTGCGAGATCAAGGCGACAAGAACCCTTATAAAGATAAGAAATCGTCGCAGCCGTCACGTCTGTCCAAGCACCTTAGTAAGGCTGGGACGACCGACCGCGCAGGTAAGTCCAAATCATAACGATCAGCAAGGCGGCAATCCCGCCTTGCGCCAGCCAGACGACCGATTGCGGACCAGTCTGGTTGGCCACGACAATACCGACCAACGCCCAGACGATGGTCAACAGATAGGCCGCTGACGGCAGCTTGGCGAAAACGGCGAGCGCCACGATCAACGCGCCCGCAATCCCGACATAGGCCCAACCAAGGCTGTCAAACGCCACGCCGTAGCCCGCCATGGTGCTGCCGATGGACACAAATGACGCGGCGGTCAGCCAGCCTGCGTAGATTGCGACAGGCACGCGCAGCAACCAGCGGTCGAATACAGGCGTGCGCACGAATGCCATGATCGCGGTGATTGCCATTGCGATAATCATCACCGTCGCCAAAACAGCGCTTTGGGTCGCCACATAAAGCCACGGCGTCCCGATCACCAGACTGGCGATCAGATACGGGCGGGCGGCGTTCCACGCGGGGTCGTCGTCACGCTTCCACAATCCAAAGACTGCTGACACCACCAGCCACGCATAGATCAGCCCCCAGATACTAAACGCATAGCCTGCGGGTTGGATCGGCGGATCAACCTGCGGGATCGGCAGTTGGTTGGATTCAAAACCAGTGAAGGATGTGAAAGCGGGCGAGATCACAAAACTCGCGGTGAACAGAAGGGTGAGGACAGCTTGTTTCATGATATTAATACGCCTGACGCGCGGTTTGGTTCATTTTTAGGTCAGGAAAAGCAGACTTGTTGACGTAGGGGAAATCTATCAGGCTTTCTAAAACGGAGGCAACCACGATGAAACGCATTGCGATCTTTTGCGACGGCACATGGAACCGGCATGACGCGCCGCACCCGACAAACGTGGTCCGCATGGCACAAGCGGTGCAGCTGACCGCCGAAGACGGGATGACCCAGCATGTGATCTATCAGATCGGCGTGGGGTCAGGGCGCGGTGGTAGCAAACTGGCTAAGGTCTTGGACAAATTCGGCGGCGGTGCCTTGGGCTGGGGGCTGACCGAGAATATCGAAGAGGTCTACCGCGCATTGGTGTTCTGCTACGAACCGGGGGATGAGGTGTTCATCTTTGGCTTTTCACGCGGAGCCTACACGGCGCGGTCGCTTGCAGGCTTGATCCGGTCGTGTGGTATCCCGCCGCGCGACGCGGTGGGGCGCGTGTCAGAGGCATTGGACCGCTATCGGTCACGCGATGAAAACACCAAACCGGACGATCCGCAGAGTTTCATGTTCCGCCGTGATTTCTCGCCTTTTACCGCCACCAGCGACGCCGAATATAATTGGCGGGTGCAGACGAAAGCGGGGCTGTGCGTCAGGCTGAACCTGAAATACGTAGGCGTTTGGGATACGGTGGGCGCGTTGGGTGTTCCGGGTTTTCTGGCGGCGGCCAAACTGCTGAACAAAAAATACAAATTTCACGACATGGAGCTGTCGCGCAGTGTGTTGTCCGCCCGTCATGCGGTGGCGATTGACGAACGTCGCCGGACGTTTCCACCGACGTTGTGGGATAATCTGGACAGACTGAACAAACTCGCGATTGCGGGCGAGGATGATGTGTCGTTGGACCCCAAGCAGGTTGGCACATGGCCGTACCGCCAAGAATGGTTTCCGGGCGATCACAGCACGATTGGCGGCGGCGTTGAGAAAGACGGGCTGGCGGCTGCAAGCTTTGGCTGGATCGCTGAGGGCGCTACGAATGCGGGGCTGGACATGCGGCCAGAGGTCATCGACCGGATTGCGGCGAATTTTAACGTGCGTGAGGTGACGACGCAGAAAAAGGCGGGATTCTTTGGTGGTTTGATGGGGCGGTTTTCGCGGGATCGCGTCGGCCCAACTGATCCGATTACGGTGTCAGAGGTGACGCGGGCGCGGATTGCCTGTGACGCAAACTACAGGCCCGGATCGTTGAAGAATGTGATGGAAAAGCTGCAGCGGGCGCTTGGTAAAGACCCGCTGCTGCCTGATTAAACGAGTGTGCCGTCTGCGGTGATGCTGGTTTTGCCGCGCAGATACGGGTGCAGGGCCGTTGGCAGATTGATGGACCCGTCTTCCTGCTGGCCGTTTTCCAGCACAGCAATCAAGGTACGCCCCACAGCAAGGCCAGAGCCGTTCAGCGTGTGGACGAATTCAGGCTTGCCGCCGCTTTCGGGCTTGAAACGGGCGTTCATGCGGCGTGCTTGGAAGTCGCCAGTTGTGGAAACCGAAGAAATCTCGCGGTAGGCGTTTTGACCGGGCAACCATGCTTCGATATCGTAGGTCCGGCGTGCGCCAAAGCCCATGTCGCCCGTGCAAAGCAGCACAGTGCGGTAGGGAACTTCGAGCCGCTCTAGGATGTCTTCGGCGCAGCGCAGCATCCGTTTTTGTTCGTCGTCCGATGTGTCAGGGTGGCAGATCGTGACCATTTCGACTTTTTCAAACTGGTGCTGGCGCAACATGCCCGATGTATCGCGGCCTGCTGATCCGGCTTCAGACCGGAAGCACAGCGTGTGCGCTGTCATGCGGCGGGGTAGATCGGCGGCCTCTAGCACGTCACCCGCGACGGAGTAGGTCAGCGTGATTTCAGAGGTTGAGATCAGCCACCAGCCGTTTGTTGTTTGGTAGCTGTCCTCGCTGAATTTCGGCAGTTTGTCGGTGCCGTACATCGCCTCGTCACGGACCAGAACGGGTGTTGAAACCTCTTCCAAGCCGTTTTCTTCGACATGCACGTCGATCATGAATTGCCCCAAAGCACGGTGGACGCGGGCGACTGCGCCCTTCATGTTCACAAAGCGCGAGCCGGACGTTTTGCCTGCCGTCGCAAAGTCCAAACCCGGCATTGCTGCTGGAATTTCAAAGTGTTCGCGGGCGTAGCTCATGTCGGGCACAGTACCCCACGTCTTCACTTCGACGTTATCATTTTCGTCCGCGCCGTCTGGCACATCGTCGTAAGGCAGGTTCGGGATCGTGGCGAGAAGGTCAGTCAGGCGCTGATCTTCGGCTTTGGCTTCGTCGTTCAGCCGCGCGATGTCCGCTTTTTTCTCGGAGACCAATGCACGCAGGCGTTGGAATTCATCCTCGTCACCGCGGCCTTTGGCAGCGCCTACTTCTTTGGCGGCCTTGTTTGCATCGGCTTGCGCGTTCTCGGCGGCTTGAATTTTCTCGCGACGGGCTGTGTCGATCGCCAGAATTTCGGACGACAAAGGTGCATCGCCACGGCGGGACAGGGCCGCATCAAAGGCGGCGGGATTGTCACGGATCATGCGGATATCATGCATTTGTTCAGTCCTTGTCTGGAAAGTTGTAAAACGTGCCCCCATATGCCTGAAACAAAGGGTGCTGTGAACCACGAAAAGCGCAGATGTCGCGTTGCCATTTTGGGCGCTCCAACCTAATGTGCCGCGACTTCGGGCTGTGTGCCTGATCTAACATCGAACGTGGGCAGTCTTGCCTGCCATAGACAACAAAAGACTGGGGACTATCCATGGAAGGCATTCAATCACTTGTGCCACTGCTGCTTATTTTCGGGATCATGTATTTCTTGCTGATCCGCCCACAGCAGAAAAAGCTGAAAGAACATCAGGCGATGGTATCCGCGCTGCGTCGCGGTGATCAGGTTATCACCCAAGGCGGCGTGATGGGCAAAGTGACCAAAGTCAAAGACGACAGCAACGAAGTTGAAGTTGAAATTGCACAAGGCGTGAATGTTCGCGTTGTTCGGTCCACAATCGCGACCGTTGTCAGCAAGACAGAACCAGCCAAGTAAACGCGACTAAACGCGCTTGATTTTTGGCCGGGGAGGCCACAACCGATGCTTCAGATTTCCGCATTTAAGCAAACCATGATTTGGCTGACCTGCGTGGTTGGACTTTTGTTGGCTTTGCCCAATGGCTTTTATTCTAACGTAGAAAAGCACAATGATGCGGCGGTCTTGGTTGAGGCTGGCCAGTCGAACGAACAGCTAGAGGCCGATTACGGCCTTTGGCCGGATTTCCTGCCTTCTGGTCTGGTTAATCTGGGTCTTGATCTGCGCGGCGGCGCGCATTTGCTCGCCGAAGTGCAGGTGGATCAGGTCTATGCATCCGTCATCGACGGCATGTGGCCAGAGGTCCGCGATACGCTGGCCGCAGAACGCGACACGGTAGGTTTTGTCCAGCGTGATCTGGATGCGCCCGAAGATGTGCTGCGTTTCTCGATTTCCGAAGAAGCAGGTGTGTCTGAAGCATTAGCATTGGTGCGCGGTTTGGCGCAGCCGATTGTCAGCCTGACAGGGGCGGGTGCCAGCAATATCGACGTATCGGCCAACGGCAACGTGTTTACTGTCACGCTGTCTGACGCTGAAAAAGCGGCAGTTGATGAACGTACCATCCTGCAATCGCTCGAAATTATCCGTCGCCGGATCGACGAGGTTGGCACACGCGAACCCACAATCCAGCGTCAAGGCACATCGCGGATCCTGATCCAAGTGCCGGGTATCGGTTCTGCTGAAGAGGTCAAAGACCTGATCGGCACCACCGCCCAGCTGACATTCCAGCCCGTTGTGGGCAGCGTCAGCGATCCAAACACAAACCCCGGTTCGGGTAACGAATTGGTCCCATCACTGGATCAACCGGGTCTATATTACATTCTCGAACGCAGCCCAGTTGTGACGGGCGAAGAGCTGACCGACGCGCAGCCTGCGTTTGACCAGAACAGCCGTCCTGCGGTGAATTTCCGCTTTAACCCAACGGGTGCGCGTAAGTTTGGTAACTATACGCTTGAAAACATCGGCGCACCGTTTGCCATCGTTCTTGATAACGAAGTCATCAGCGCACCAACCATCCAAAGCCATATCCCAGGTGGGTCCGGCATCATCACGGGTGATTTTTCGGTCCAAGAATCGACGAACTTGGCCGTGTTGCTACGGGCAGGGGCATTGCCTGCGGAACTGACATTCCTTGAAGAACGCACCATTGGGCCAGAGTTGGGTCAAGACAGCATCGATGCGGGTAAAATCGCCTGTATCGTCGCGGGTCTGGGCATTCTGATCTATATGACCTTGTCCTACGGCTTGTTTGGTATCTTTGCGAACATCGCTTTGATGATCAACGTCGGCCTGATCTTTGGCCTGTTGTCGATGATTGGTGCCACGCTGACATTGCCCGGCATCGCAGGGATCGTTTTGACGATTGGTATGGCGGTGGACGCGAACGTCATCATCTTTGAGCGGATCAAAGAAGAGATGCAAACCGCCAAAGGGTCTGCCCGCGCCATCGAGCTGGGCTACGAGCGCGCATTGTCATCAATCTTGGATGCGAACGTCACGACATTCATCACGGCGTTGATCCTGTTCCTTGCGGGCTCTGGCCCAGTGCGCGGCTTTGCGATCACCTTGGGGCTCGGCATTCTGACCTCGGTCTTTACCGCGATCTTTGTGACCCGTTTAATTATCGTCATGTGGTACGGTCGCAAGCGGCCAAAAGATTTGCCGATCCGCGGCGTGTTGAAGTTGGTCAAAGACAACACTTCGTTCAACTTTTTCGCGCGTGCAAAGCTGTGGCTGGGCATGTCGGCGGTACTGGTTGTTGTGGCCTTCGGATCGTTCTTGGCCCAAGGGCTGAACTACGGCATTGATTTCCAAGGTGGCACGTCCATTCGTACCCAATCCGAGCAGATAATTGACGTTGGCGAATACCGCGACGCGATTGCTCCGCTGGAATTGGGCGACGTGACCATTACCGAAGTGTTTGATCCAAACTTTGCGGACGATCAGAACGTCGCCATGATCCGTATCCAAGCCCAAGACGGGCAGGAAAGCGTCGGGATCGACACGATTGACGCGGTGAAAGACGTGCTGCTGGCGATTGACGAGACAGTGACCTTCCCATCCGTGGAATCAGTTGGCCCCAAAGTGTCGGGCGAGTTGATCCAAACCGCGTTTGTGGCTGTGGCCTTGGCCGTGGGGGCGATCCTGCTCTATATCTGGATGCGCTTTGAATGGCAGTTTGCTGTGGGCGCTGTGATCGCACTTGTGCACGACGTGGTGCTGACCATCGGGATTTTCTCGGAGCTGCAAATCAAGTTCGATCTAGCGATTATCGCGGCCTTGCTGACCATCGTGGGGTATTCGATCAACGATACGGTGATTGTGTTTGACCGCGTGCGTGAGAACCTGCGCAAGTACAAACAAAAACCGCTCAAAGAGGTGTTGAACATCTCGATCAACGAAACGCTCAGCCGGACTTTGATGACATCTGTCACCACCATGCTCGCGCTTGTTGCGTTGTTTGTGCTGGGCGGCGATGTGATCCGTGGCTTTGTGTTTGCGATGATGTGGGGCGTGTTCATCGGGACATATTCCTCGATCTTCGTGGCGTCTTCGGTGCTGCTGGTGCTGGGCGTCAAACGCGACTGGTCGAAAAAGGCCCCAACCGTTGGCAACCAATACGCCAACATCGACGCCTAAGAGGGAACAGACATGCGCCTGAACGAAGTCCACTACGATGACAGCAAACCCATCGACGGCTACGGGCCGGGGTTCTTTCGGATCGGTGGACAAAAGTTCGACGGCGCGATCTGTGCGTTCTCAACGGGTGTTGTGGGCTGGGGCGGCTACGATGACGTGGCCACGGTGCTGGCCAAAAAGGACGACATCGACGTGTTGTTCGTGGGGACGGGCGCGGATATCGCGCATATCCCCAGCGATTTCCGCGATGCGTTAGAAGAAGTCGGCATCGGCGTAGAGGTGATGGCCTCACCCGCCGCCTGCCGCACCTACAACGTGCTGTTGTCCGAAGGGCGCCGCGTCGCGGTGGCCCTTATTCCGGTTTAATACATGCTGAGCGTCCGCGATCTGACATGCACACGCGGCGGCGCGGCTGTGCTGGCAGGGGTCGGGTTTACGGTCGGCGCGGGCGAGGCGCTGGTGCTGCGTGGCCCCAATGGGATCGGCAAAACGACATTGCTGCGCACCATCGCAGGGTTGCAACCTGCGTTGAAAGGCGAGGTTCTGGCCGCGCCCGAAACCACCGCCTACGCGAGTCACGCGGACGGTGTAAAGGACGCACTCACGGTGCGCGAGAACTTGTCGTTCTGGGCTGATGTCCACGGCAGCACGCTGGATGATGCGGCGTTCGACCATTTCGATATAGCTGATTTGAAAGACCGGATCGCGGGGACGCTATCAGCGGGGCAAAAGCGGCGGTTAGGTCTGGCACGTTTGGCCGTGGTCAAACGGCCCGTGTTGTTGCTGGATGAGCCGACCGTGTCGCTGGACGGCTTTTCGGTGAAACTCTTTGCGGCATTCTTACGTGACCAACATCTTGCCAAAGGTGGTGCGGCGGTGATCGCCACGCATATTGACCTTGGGCTGGACCTGCCGGAACTGGACCTCACACCCTTCAAAGCAACAGAGGCCGATAATGACGGGGCGTCCGACGAGGCGTTCTTGTGAAGGCTTTACTGCTCCGTGACCTGCGCCTTGCTATTCGGGCGGGCGGCGGCTTTGGCCTCGGCCTCGCGTTTTTCCTGATCGTGGTGGTGTTGGTGCCGTTTGGGGTTGGCCCCGACGCGGATCTGCTGAGCATCATCGCACCCGGTATCTTGTGGGTCGCGGCACTGCTGGCAGCGCTGCTCTCGCTGGACCGGATATTCGCGCTTGATTTCGAGGACGGATCGCTAGGGCTGCTGGCCACATCACCGCTACCACTGGAAAGCGTCAGCGTGATCAAAGCCTTCGCACATTGGATCACCACCGGCCTGCCGCTGTGCTTCGCGGCACCTGTGCTGGGCTTCCTGTTGCACCTGTCATCCGACGCCTACACGCTGCTGATCCTGTCATTGCTGATCGGCACACCAGCCCTGTCGATGATAGGCACATTTGGGGCGGCATTAACTGTGGGACTGCGACGCGGTGGCCTCTTGCTATCGCTACTGGTTCTCCCGCTATATGTGCCGACGCTGATCATGGGGGCAGATGCGGTGCGCAGAGGGGCAGACGGGATGGCGGCGACCACGCCATTGATGTTACTGGGCGTGATCACATTAGGGTCAATTGCGGTGCTACCGTTCGCAACGGCTGCTGCATTACGGGTCAATCTGCGCTAAGGCTGATTGCGACCAAGGGAGAGACGGATAACGATGTCATTGTGGGAATATGCAAACCCCAAAAAGTTCATGGATTGGACGGCACCCGTGCTGCCTTGGGTGGCAGGATCAGCGGCGCTATGCCTGTCCGTTGGGCTGATCTGGGGGTTCTTCTTCACGCCCGATGACTTCCGCCAAGGATCAACGGTCAAGATTATCTACCTGCATGTGCCAGCGGCCTTGATGGCGATTAACGCATGGCTGATGATGCTGGTGGCCTCGCTGATCTGGCTGGTGCGCAGACACCACGTCTCGGCACTTGCGGCCAAAGCGGCAGCACCCGTTGGCATCACAATGACACTGATCGCATTGGCGACTGGGGCGCTGTGGGGATCACCGATCTGGGGCACCTACTGGGAATGGGACCCGCGCTTGACGTCGTTCCTGATCCTGTTCCTGTTCTATCTGGGCTACATGGCCCTGTGGTCCGCAATCGAAGACCCTGACACAGCGGCTGACCTCACCTCTATCCTGTGCCTCGTCGGTTCAATCTTTGCGATCCTGTCGCGCTACGCGGCACAATTCTGGAGCCAAGGGCTACATCAAGGCGCATCGCTGTCGCTGGACAAAGAAGAAAACGTGTCAGATGTGTTCTGGCAACCGCTTTTGATAACAATGATCGGGTTCGGATTGCTGTTCCTGACGCTGGTCCTGCTACGGACCCGCACGGAAATACGGATGCGACGGATCAAAGCACTACACGCAAGAGCAAGGAGAGCATGATGCCAGATTTGGGCACATATGCGTTTGAAATTTTGATGTCCTACGGGATCTCATTTGGGCTGCTGGGAGCGCTGGTCGGTGCCAGCGTCCTGCAATCCAAACGGGTTAAGGTTGCACTGCAACGGGTTGAGAATAATGGCTAAAGTGCCCCCGATGCTGATCCTGCCACCAGTGATATTCGCAGGCCTCGCAGGACTATTCCTGAGCGGGATGTTCCGCGAAAATCCGGGGCAATTACCGTCCACATTCGTGGGGCAACCCGCACCGCCACTCCCGACCGAATCCGTTACCGGACTGCCCTTGCTCACCGCCGAAGACCTCGCGTCTGGCGACGTCACTATCGTCAATTTCTGGGCCAGCTGGTGCCCGCCATGCCGCGCAGAACACCCGTATCTGTTGGAACTCGACGCACAAGGCTACCGTGTGGCGGGCGTCAATTTCCGCGACTTGCAAGACCAAGCGGTTGAATATCTGAACGACGACGGCAACCCGTTCTTTGCCACAGGCTTTGACCCGCGCGGCAGATCGGCCATCGACTGGGGCGTCACAGCACCACCCGAAACCTTCATCATCGGACCAGACGGCACGGTGCTGCACCGCCAAGTTGGACCACTCGTCGGATCAGTGGTTGAGCAACAATTCCTGCCAGCGTTGAACGCAGCAATCGACGACCTCTAAGCTTCTTTGACTTCTTCTAAATCCCGGGGGAGCCCGCAGGGCGGGGGCGGGCCCCCTCGATTTTTCGCGAAAAATCGCTCTCCCGACTAAACACATGTCCCATAAAAAAGGCCCCAAACGTCTCCGCTTGGGGCCTTTCGAATTTTCGCGAAAATTCGTTTACGCAGATTTGGACAGGTTGCGCAGCACGTAATGCAGCACGCCACCGTTCTCAATGTATTCAATCTCAACGGCTGTATCGATCCGGCATTTCACAGTGATGTCTTTCACTGTGCCGTCCGCCATCGTGATTGTTGCCGCAACCTCTTGCAGTGGCTCAATCGTGTCGAGACCAGAGATCGCAACCGTTTCATCACCGGTCAGACCCAGCGATTTGCGGCTGTCACCACCTGTGAATTCGAACGGGATCACGCCCATGCCAACAAGGTTGGACCGGTGGATACGCTCGAAGTTCTCAGCGATCACGGCTTTCACACCGAGCAACGCCGTCCCTTTGGCCGCCCAGTCACGTGAAGACCCTGCACCGTACTGCTCACCCGCAAAGATGACCAATGGTGTGCCCGCGTCTTGGTGCGCCATGGCTGCGTCAAAGATTGCTGCCTGCTCGCCGTCTGGGCCTTTGGTGTAGCCGCCTTCAACGCCGTCGAGCATCTCGTTCTTGATGCGGATGTTGGCGAATGTGCCGCGCATCATGACTTCGTGGTTACCACGACGTGAGCCGTAAGAGTTAAACTCACGAACAGGCACTTGACGGTCGATCAGGTACTGACCCGCAGGTGTTGTGTCTTTGAACGAACCGGCAGGAGAGATGTGGTCGGTTGTGACCATGTCGCCCAGCACGGCCAGAACTTTGGCACCTGTGAGGTTGGTGATTTTGCCCGGATCTTTGGACATGCCTTGGAAGTACGGCGGGTTCTGGATGTAGGTCGATGCCGCTGGCCAGTCGTAAGTTTCAGAGTCTGGCGTCTGCACAGCTTGCCACTTTTCGTCGCCTTTGAAGACGTCGGCGTATTTCTTGAGGAACGCTTCGCGGGTCACTGTTTTCTCGACCAACTCGTTGATCTCTTGGCTTGTTGGCCAGATATCTTTCAAGAACACGTCGTTGCCGTCGCGGTCCTGACCGATTGCATCTGTGGACAGGTTGATGTCCATGGTGCCAGCCAGCGCATAGGCCACAACCAGTGGCGGGGACGCGAGGTAGTTCGCGCGCACGTCAGGGCTGATACGGCCTTCAAAGTTACGGTTGCCGGACAACACAGATGTTGCCACCAAATCGCCTTCGGCAATCGCGTCTGACAGTTCTTTTTGGATCGGACCAGAGTTACCGATACAGGTCGTGCAGCCGTAGCCAACAAGGTTGAAGCCAACTTTGTCGAGGTCTTCTTGCAGGCCAGCGGCCTCAAGATATTCGGATACAACTTGCGAACCAGGTGCGAGGGACGTTTTCACCCAAGGTTTGCGATCCATCCCAAGTGCGGCCGCTTTACGTGCCACAAGGCCCGCGCCGATCATCACATATGGGTTGGATGTGTTAGTGCAGGACGTGATCGACGCGATCACAACCTTGCCTGATTCCATGGTGTAATCTTCACCAGCAACAGCCACTTCTTTGCCCATTGGACGCTTGAAGGTTTCTTCCATCTCTTTCGCGAACGCGGTCTTGGCGTTGGTCAATGCCACGTAGTCTTGTGGACGTTTTGGACCGGAAATCGCAGGAACGATTGTGCCCATGTCGAGCGACAATGTTGCTGTGTAGACAGGTGCGTAATCCGCATCGCGCCAGAAACCGTTCGCCTTGGCGTAGGCTTCGACCAATGCCACGCGGTCTTCGTCGCGGCCTGTGTTACGCAGGTAACGCAGTGTTTCGTCGTCGATTGGGAAGAAGCCACATGTCGCACCGTACTCGGGCGCCATGTTTGCGATTGTCGCACGGTCAGCCAATGGCAGCACGTCCAGACCTTTGCCGTAGAATTCGACGAATTTGCCAACAACGCCGTGGGCGCGCAGCATTTCAACGACTTTCAGCACGAGGTCGGTGCCGGTTGTGCCTTCCACCATTTCGCCTGTCAGCTCAAAGCCGACGACTTCCGGGATCAACATGGACACAGGCTGGCCAAGCATCGCAGCTTCGGCTTCAATACCGCCGACGCCCCAACCTAAGACCGCCAGACCGTTGACCATGGTTGTGTGGCTGTCAGTACCGACAAGCGTGTCAGGGTAGGCCACTTCGACACCGTTTTGGTCAGTATCGGACCAAACCGTTTGCGCCAGATACTCAAGGTTCACCTGGTGACAGATACCAGTGCCCGGAGGAACAACGCGGAAGTTGTTAAACGCCTTCTGGCCCCATTTCAGGAATGTGTAGCGTTCAAGGTTGCGCTCGTATTCGCGGTCTACGTTCATTTGGAACGCACGTGGGTTGCCGAATTCGTCGATCATCACAGAGTGGTCGATGACCAGATCAACAGGGTTCAGCGGGTTAATCTGCTGGGCGTCGCCACCAAGTGCTACAATCCCGTCACGCATCGCGGCCAAATCAACCACGGCAGGCACACCTGTGAAATCCTGCATCAGAACGCGGGCAGGGCGGTAGGCGATTTCGCGTGGGTTTTTACCACCTTTGTCGGCCCATTCAGAGAACGCTTTGATATCGTCCACGGACACGGAAAAACCGCCGTCTTCGAACCGCAGCATGTTTTCCAGAACAACTTTCAGCGCGGCTGGCAGCTTGGAAAAGTCACCAAGACCCGCAGCCTCGGCGGCTGGAATCGAATAATAGTCAATGGACTGGCCACCAACGGTCAGGGTTTTACGGGTTTTGGCGGTATCTGTGCCAACGGTTACAGTCATGGCTGTCCCTTTCAAAAATGGAAGATTTGGCTTGCTTTGGCTTTTGCACCAAGGGGTGCGGGGGATCAAGTCTTATTTTGTATACCGTTGCACACAATGGAGCCTCCACGGTATACCATGGTTCAAATGCGTGTCCTTTCGGGCGCGTTTCACAAGTATGACAGTGTCCTCGCGATTGGTTGATTGGCCTGCGGCGGTGACTTTCCCTAGACATAGCATACACGCTAACAAAATGAGACCAACAATGCGCCACGTTTTGCAGACCGCCGCCCTGATGACATCTTGCCTTGCAGCCCCCGCACTGGCGGATATGTCGCCTGTGGTGGTGGAACTCTTTACGTCGCAAGGTTGCTCGTCCTGCCCGCCAGCAGACGCAATGCTAACGGAATTGGCTGCGCGTGACGATGTGATCGCCTTGGCGCTGCATGTTGATTACTGGGATTATATTGGTTGGAAAGACGTGTTCGCGCAACCTGCGCATACCCTGCGCCAGCAAAACTATGCACGGGCGACGGGTGACACGACGATATACACACCGCAGTTTGTTGTAGCGGGCAACGACTTTGTCGTCGGTGCGCGCGGCATGGCTGTGGTTGATTTGATTGCAGAGCATCGCGGGCATGAAAACCCTGTCGCGGTGGCGCTGGATTGGTCCGGTGATACGCTGACGGTGGACGCCGAATTTGAGGCGGTGCCTGTGGATGGTGACTATGTTGTCCAGCTGGTGCGCATTCTGCCAGAGCAAACCGTCGACATTGTACGCGGCGAAAATGCCGGAAAAACAATCGTTTATTCCAATGTGGTCCAGTCAATCGACGTATTGGGCGAATGGGACGGGTCCAGCCCTGTCAGCTACGAAGCGGATGTGACTGACGCGGAACACGTCGCGGTGATTGTGCAGCTTGGCACGAACGGGCCTATCGTGGGCGCGGCTAAAATCAACAACTAAGACTTGGGCGTCTTGGGCTGTTTCCAACGGCGATGCACCCAGAACCATTGCGACGGCGTGGCCGTAACTCGCGCTTCGAGCCGTTTTGTCATCTCAGCCATCATGACGTCGGGCGTATCGGGCGCAATCGGGGCTTCGACATGCACGTCAAAGCCAAAACCGTCGGGTTTACGAATACCGAAATAGGGAATCACCTCAGCGTTAAAGCGTAGCGCAAGTTCTGCCGCCGATGTGGCTGTGCGGGCTGGGTGGCCCATGAACGGGATGTTAATGCCGCCGCTATTGGCCACATCAAACAAGAGCGTCGCCATACCGCCGGATTTCAGATGTTTTGCAAAACCGATGGTGCCCTGGCGGCCTTGGGCGAACACAGGCCCGCCCCATGACGACATGGTTTTGGCGTAGTGGGCGTTGAAATGCGGGTTCGCCATCGGGCGGTAGAGGCCACCAATCGTGAGGCCTGTCTGGGTCAGGACGTGACGCGGGGCTTCGTGGTTGCCGATATGGCCCGTCACAAAAATCACTGGCTTATTAGTCGCGCGGGCGTTTTCCAGCGCGTTCAGCCCGTCGCCGATTGGGACGGTCTGGGCAAGGCGCGGGCCAAATTCGCGCCAGCTGTAGTTTTCGATCAAGGTCCGGCCAAAGTTATCGCAGACGGCCGTGGCCATTGCGCGGCGGTCCTCTGGCGTTTGATCGGGGTAGACCATCGCAAGGTTGGTTTCGGCGCGTTTCCGGTAGCCGCTGATCGGTCCAATCCCGTTGGCGACAATCCGGCCCATCGTGCGCACGCGCTTTTCATAGGGCAGGCGCATCACCGTGCCCAACATGCCGCGCAGCACACGGTCGGTCAGCCAATCGGCAGTGGTCGCGGGTCTTAGTTCCATGCGGTTTAGTCCAGTGCCCGTGCCATGCGGGGACTGCTGGGGTCGCCCAAGGCAGTCAGTGCTTTGGTGCAGCGTCGCGCCATCAAGGCGTCGCGGCCAATGGCGTGCCAGCCTGTGCCGATTGGGGATGTGTTCATTGTCATGCGGCTAGGATACCTGAGGACAGAGCAGAGTGTCCATCGCCGATGCAGGTGGCGCGGTTATTCCCCGTTTTCGCTAGTCCCCGTCTTCGTCGTCGTCATCCGTTGACAGGTATGTAATCCCACCTTCATCGGCCAAGGCCCGCACCGCGCTCGTCACGGCGTTCATCGCGGCTTCTCCCGCTTTGCGTTTGATCGGGCCTAATTCTTCGATTGCTTCGCGGATCGCGCTCGCCATGCGTTGCGACATGTTCGACAGGATGTATTCCGCGCCAGCAGCCTCGGCGTCAGAGCCCGCGAGTGCCGCACCAACAGCCATGTTCAACTGGTCCGCGTCCACGCCACGGATACAGGCGGGGATATCGGTCCCTTTGACCCGTGTAGAGATGTCGGCGAAGGTAAAGATGTTCTTGCGCACGTTATCTGCGAATGTCGGGTCGTCGCCGTTCAGCGCGGTTAACACGTCTTCGCGGGTCATTGCGGGGCTGGTGTTCAGGATCGCGCCAAGGCGGGCGTCAGGGCCGCGATTAAAGGCGATGGTCGATTTGTGGCATTGGTCGCGCATCAACGCCTTGCCGATGTTCAGAACCGCATCAGGCGAGACTTGCGAGGTTTGCGACATGCCAAAGCTGATCCTACGGGCGCGATCACCGGGCAGTTTACCCAGCACGGTTGCGGCCTTGGTCACGGGCAGCTTGGACAGGACAATCGCGCCGATATGGGTGCTTTCCGCTTCCATCAGGCTGACCAATTCATCTTCGGTCAAGCCTGTCACCATGGGCCAAGGATCGCCGTTTTGCGAGGCGATGATTTCAGCGCGCAACCGTTCAGCAAGGGCAGGGCTGATTTTATCGCCCAACTCGTCGAGAGCTTGCAAGGTACTGCCAGGGGCGATCAATCCAATCGAATCCAGCTCTTTGAGAAATTCGGCAGCGACGGCGGCGACCGTCGGCTTATCAACCAACCGGATTGCACCGAGTTCATGCGCGAGTGCCGCCTGCAGCTTTTCCGGCATCCGCGTTAGCGGGATACCGCTGCCGTCACGGAACAGCATTTGCACGATAAGCGCAGCTTTTCTGCGGCGTGTTAGGCCGCCAGACTGCGCGTGAGATGGGGATTTGATTTGGCCAAGATGTTGCATGGCCCTGTTGTGTCACTTCGTCCTGAACAAAGCGTAAAGATTATCAACTATCCGACGGATGTGTGTAAAGAACTGACATCTCTTTGAGAGCTGCTGCCGTTTCAGGCGAAAGCGATTGCAGATTGTCGGTCAGTGCATGGATATCATTCAGATGGCCCATGATCTCGTCGGTTTCTTCTTGGGTGAATTCGCGTTTATCGCTGGCACAGGCACAAAAACTAGGGCTTGAGTCGTCGCCCAAGGCGCAAATCAGTCCGTAATTCAGATTGTGCTCTGCTGCGGCCTTAAACACGCCAGCGGTGTCCATATACGCAAGCTCTGCCCACGTTCGCACACCGCGATTTTCAAAGCCCCAGTGCACAGCAGGGTCGGACATCACGTAGCCACGTTTTGTGTAAACATCGAGCCATTTGCGGTCGTATGTCTGGAACAAAAACGTCGGCGTCGTGAACCGAACATGCAGCGCCATTGCAAATCCCATCGGGGCTAAGGCCATGAGAGCAGCCAATTTGTTTTGGATTTCAGCCTGTCCAGCCATCTGATCGAACTCGCTTTATAGTTGCCTGAGCCGCATTAACGTTTATACGATGCTAATACGCCCATGAATTTCAGTGTACCTTGGTTAGTTTGGATGTGTTAGTGCTTTTTTTGAGTGGGGCTCAATAGGATAATCGATGGAACGGTTGTTAACCCCCGAAGATCTAGGCGAACTTGCACCTGCTGGATTTCACATTGCGCTGCGTATTGGCTTTGCTTTTCCATTGGAAGAGGAAAATGCGTTTCCCGTCCCGTGGGTCGAACACTACACCTCTCAACGCTTCATGCTTTTCGATCCGGTGATCCGCTGGGTCTATGGCGGCACGGCTGTGATGTCGCGCTGGAGCGAGATCGAGCTCGATGATCCGCGCCGCGTGCTGGCCCAAGCCCAAACATTTGGTCTGCGCTACGGTGCGGCTGTCGCTGTGACCGATAAAACCACCGCCGGATTGCGGTCGTTTGGATCGTTTGCGCGCAATGACCGCGAGTTCACCGATCTAGAGATTCGCCTGCTGTTGGCCTTCATCCAACGTCGCCACGAAGAGACCGCACCACCGTCGAATCTGACCCGTGCAGAGCTCGAAGTGTTGCTGATGATTAAGGATGGCAAACGGATTAAGCAGGTCGCTCACGAATTGGGCGTCAGCGAAGGTGCAATCAAGCAGAGGTTGAAGAACGCCAAGCTAAAAATGGGTGCAAAAACAGGCCCTCAAGCTGCCGCAATGGCGTCCCAATTTGGCCTTATTTGAATAGATGTTTAACTAAAAAAACAATTTTCCAAATGATCTTAAATAGTTAATGCAACTTTGGCGTTAGGGGCATTAACCACAAATTTATTTAAAAACAGCGCTAAAATGCTATGCGTGGGCTCTCAATAATGGAGAGGCTATCATGGAAAACATCACTTTTAATCTCGCGAACATGCACCAGCACGGTCCTGCGTTTTTTCAATTTCTTGCCCTGCGCAAGAAGTTCTTCGTCGACAATTTGGGGTGGGATATCCCGCACGACGACGCCCACGAAATGGACCAGTATGACAACCCTACGGCGAGCTATTCGCTCGTTCTTCAGGACGGAAAAGTTATTGGCGGCGCGCGTGTTATGCCGACAACGTCCCAGTGGGGAACGCACACTTATATGCTGCGTGACGCGGTGCAGGGCAAGCTGATCGACATCCCGTCAACCATCATGAGCGATGACATTGTCGACGCTGATATGTGGGAATGTACCCGCCTTGTGATGTGCGACAGTGTACGCACTCATGCTGAACGTAGCATGTGTTTGCGCATGGTTGTGGACGGTCTGATCGACCTCGCAAACGAGAAGGGCGCGACCAAATTGATGTGTCTTTCGACCTTGGCGATGATGCGCGCTTTGCGTCAGTTGGGCTACGATGCCGAGCGTATGGGAGAGACATTCCTGAACGATGGTGACGGTCGTCGTTACGCCGTTCTGGGCATGTCAGCTGCGCGTCAGACTGCGTTTGTACCGACTGCGACACACCGTCCGCAACCACAGCCATTGCACGCGCCATCTAAGGTATAATTTTACCTTTAAGACATCAGACGGAGGGCAATCTGCTGCCCCCCGTCGACGCTTGATTTTGCAAGGTTTTGGACCGAATCAAGAGGGCTGTAAAAGGCCGTCTGCACAGGAATGTGGCGATTCGATGTCCGGTTTTGACGCCGCCGATCGGCGATCTGGGCCTCAAAGTTCACGTCTAAGGTGAATCCCCGAAGGGAACACTCAGACGCGAACGCTGAAAATCAGGTGCTAAATTAACCAAATACCCGCTTGAAGATCGTGTCGACGTGTTTGGTGTGGTAGCCAAGGTCGAACTTTTCTTTGACTTCTTCCGCTGACAGGGCCGCCAGAACGTCCGCGTCACCAAGTAGTTCAGTCTGGAAGTCTTTGCCTTCTTCCCAAACTTTCATCGCATTGCGCTGTACCAGTTTATAGCTGTCCTCACGGCTGACACCAGCTTGGGTCAGGGCCAGAAGCACGCGCTGGGACATCACGAGGCCACGGAACTTGTTCATGTTCGCCAGCATGTTGTCAGGATAGATCACGAGTTTCTCGATCATGCCTGCCAGACGGTTCAACGCAAAGTTCAGCGTGATTGTGGTGTCTGGGCCGATTGTCCGTTCCACAGAGGAATGCGAGATATCGCGTTCGTGCCACAGCGTGACGTTCTCAAGGGCAGGTGTGACGGACATACGCACCAGACGGGCGAGGCCTGTCAGGTTTTCGGTCAGCACAGGGTTGCGTTTGTGCGGCATCGCGGACGAGCCTTTTTGACCCTTCGAGAAAAACTCTTCGGCTTCGAGAACTTCGGTGCGCTGCATGTGGCGAACTTCGGTCGCGATGTTTTCCATCGAGGACGCGATCACACCCAGCGTTGCAAAGAACATCGCGTGACGGTCGCGCGGGATGACTTGGGTTGAAATTGGTTCGGGCTTGAGGCCCATTTTCTCGCAGACGTGTTCTTCAACCGATGGGTCGATATTTGCGAATGTGCCAACAGCGCCGGATACCGCACCGGTAGCGATTTCTTCGCGGGCGAGTTTCAGACGGGCAAGGCCGCGATCCATTTCGGCGTAGAACCGTGCAAATGTCAGGCCCATTGTGGTGGGTTCGGCGTGGATACCGTGGGACCGACCGATGCGCACTGTGTCTTTATGTTCCATCGCGCGGGATTTTAGCGCCGCAAGCACGCGCTCCATGTCTGTGATCAGAATGTCAGATGCGCGAACCAGCTGCACGTTGAATGTGGTGTCCAGCACGTCGGAAGACGTCATGCCTTGGTGGACAAAGCGGGCTTCGTCGTTGCCGATGATGTCAGCAAGATGCGTCAGAAACGCGATGACGTCGTGTTTTGTGACCGCTTCGATCGCGTCGATTTTCGCCACGTCGAATTCAACATCTTTGGCTTTCCACACCGCGTCCGCGTTTTCCTGCGGGATCACACCGATGGCGGCTTGGGCGTCGCAGGCGTGTGCCTCGATCTCGTACCAGATGCGGAACTTGGTGGCAGGCTCCCAAATAGCGGTCATTTCGGGGCGGGAATAACGTGGGATCATGGGATCAGGCCTTTTGTGAATGGGCAACAGCGTTCACGCAGGTCATAAGGCGGTGGGGCCAAAGGCTCAAGTAGGAGACGACAGAACATGCTGACAGCGACGGATTTTGCAGGCGATTGGCGTTTGGCGCGGGTGATTACGGACAGGCATGGCGGCATGGACGGGACATTGGCGGGCATGGCGACGCTATCGGGGCAGGGTGCAGATCTGCGGTACGATGAGACAGGACGGCTGACGTTGAAATCCGGTCCCGTGATGGAGGCGACGCGGTCCTATCTGTGGCAGATCGGGGCGGGGCTGGTGACGGTGCAATTTGCGGATGGTGCTGATTTTCATAGCTTTGTGCCCGAGGGCCAAGCCCCCGGCACGACGCATCTGTGCGGTGCGGATCTATATGACGTGACCTATGATTTTCGCGATTGGCCGCAGTGGCGTGCCACATGGACGGTGCGTGGTCCGCGCAAGGATTACACGTCGGTGTCCGATTACACACCCGCATGATGGCGCAAACGTCTTGCATGTGCAGCATGGCTCGGCGATAAGTTTCCCAACGCATAACAAAAACGGGGGAAAGCCAATGGCATTCGCACTCAACGATAAAGTTCTGATCGACACCTTTGCAGATAACACAGGCGCTGTGCGCCGTGCAAAACAAGCGATCATGGTGGTGCTTGGCGTCGCCGTTCTGGCGCTGACCGCCAAAATGCAGTTCTTCATTCCGGGCAATCCGGTGCCTGTGACTCTGACAACATTCGCCGTGCTGACAATCGGCGCGGGCTACGGCGCACGTTTGGGCGCATTGACAGTTGCGGGTTATCTCGCACTGGGTCTGATGGGCATGGACGTATTTGCGGGATCATCTGCTGAAAACGCAGGTCTGGTTTACATGATGGGCGGCACTGGCGGCTACCTTGTGGGCTACATGCTGGCGGCTTTGGCGCTGGGTGTTGCAGCACGCAAAGGCTGGGACCGTAACGTTGTGACCATGAGTCTGGCGATGGTAGTAGGCTCAGCGATCGTTTATGTGCCGGGCCTGTTGTGGCTGCACCAGTTCGGTTCTGGTTGGGAGCAAACATTGGCGTGGGGCATCACACCCTTCCTGATCGGTGACGCGCTGAAGACGGCACTGGCCGCGTTGGTCGTTCCAGCGCTGTGGAAGTTGATCGGCAACGCACGCAGCTAAGCGCAATCATGGTTTGAGACCGCGAATTTTCGCGAAAATTCGTACGATTTTTCTAGAAAAATCGGGGTCAAACGAGAGGTGATTGAAAGGCGCAGCTTAGGCTGCGCCTTTTTTGTTTTGGGCTTGGTTGTCGGTGGACCTGTGGGTTTTGGAATGTCCTGCAGCCTCCGGCGGGGAGTTCAAGCTGTCTCGCAAATGATCCGGGGGATCATTTGAGGCGCAGAACGGGCAAAGCCCCGAAGAAGTCAAAGAAGGCGGGGTTAGGCCAGCGTTGTGACGATCTCGTTTGTTCGCTCCAAAGTTTTGTGGACGGGGCATTTGTCTGCGATTGCCAGAAGGCGAGTTCGTTGGTCGTCGTCGAGGTCGCCCTGCAAATGGATCGTCCGTGTGAAACAGTCGATTTTGTCGCCTTGTGCGCTGCCAGTCGCGTGGCATTTGCCGTGATCGACATCGACGCTGACGCCATCCAGCGGCCAGCCTTTGCGTCGTGCGTACATGCGGATTGTCATTGAGGTGCACGCCCCGAGGCCCGCCGACAGCAATCCGTAAGGCGATGGGCCTGTGTCGGTGCCGCCGAGCTTTACGGGTTCATCTGCGGTCAATGTGTGCCCGCCGGTTGTGATCTTTTGTGCAAAGCCTTGCGGGTCAATTTCTGTCACGCGCAGGATACCTTCGGGGGCTTTGGGCGTTGCTGGCTTAGCCTGTTGCGGCAAGTAGCGGCGCGACCATGCGGTGATAACCTCGACGGCGTAGTCCGCGTCGGCAGCACTTGAGAGCAGGTGGTCGGCGTCGTCTAATGTGACAAAGCTTTTGGGGTGTTTGGCTGCGAGAAAGATTTCGCTCGCGCTCTCAATCCCCACAACCGTGTCGCGGGGGGCGTGTAGCACCAGCAGAGCCGCCTTCAATTTCGCAAGCGCCGGTTTCAGGTCGCTGGTGGCCACATCGTCGACAAAGCCTTTACCGATGTTCAGGGACCGCCCGCCTAGGTCAACCGCCGCGACGCCGTGCTCTTCGATCGTAGCCAGCGCCGCGCCAAAGTTGTGCGTCACATGGCCCGGATCAGCAGGCGCGCCGATGGTCACAACGCCTTTGATAGAGGCGATATCAGGGGCAGCGCGCAGCACAGCGGCCCCACCGAGCGAGTGCCCGATCAGCAGCGATGGCGTCATGTCGCGCCGTGCGAGTTCTGCCACGGCGGCATGTAGATCGGCGACGTTCGAGCTGAATGTCGTGGTCTCGAATGCGCCCTCGGAATTGCCCAGACCTGTGAAGTCGAAACGCAAAACGGCGATACCGTGGTCGGCCAAACCAGCCGCCACGCGCCGCGCCGCGATGATGTCTTTCGAGCAGGTGAAGCAATGCGCGAACAACGCAACGGCGCGTGGTTTGCCCGCGGGCAAGTCCAGTCGCGCGGCAAGCATTTCGCCGGAATGGCCTGGAAAGGTGAATTTTTCGGTTTGCATGGACGGCCTCTTTAATCTGATGTTGGGGCTTTGGTGCCGTGTGGCGCGGCGTTGCGCAATCTTTGCGTCGTCATGTCACGCGATGGTGACGTTTGTTGCGGTTTTAGCTAGGGTCGCGGAAAATGCCCCCACGTCCCCCAAGGAGATCGCCGTGACTGTCACGCTCGCCCACATCCAAGCCACCCATGCCGCGATCAAATCGGCCACGATTGAAACGCCATTGGTGCGGGCGACGCGACTGTCGCAGCACCTTGGGATTGATCTGTACCTCAAATTAGAGAACCTCCAGCACACCAATGCGTTCAAGGCGCGGGGTGCTTTGGCAAAGCTGCTGACCTTGCCCGATGACGCCCGTGCGGCGGGTGTGATTGCCTGTAGTGCGGGAAATCATGCGCAGGGGCTGGCCTATCACGCGACCCGTCTGGGCATTCCGTCCGTCATTGTGATGCCCGAGGGGACGCCGTTTAATAAGGTCAAACGGACCAAGGATTTGGGGGCCGAAGTGGTGATCCATGGTGTTGGTTTCGACGATTCCGTGCAGTTCACGCTTGATCTGGCGGCCGAGCGCGGCATGACCTTTGTGCATCCGTTTGATGATCCGGACGTGGTTGCGGGGCAGGGCACTGTGGCGTTGGAAATGCTGGCGCAGGAACCTGATCTGGACTGCATCGTCGTGCCGATTGGCGGCGGTGGACTGATCGCTGGCATGGCGATTGCGGCGAAAGGGCTAAAGCCGCAGATAGAAGTGATCGGTGCACAGGCCCATTTGTTTGACGCGGTAAAAGCGGACTTTGATCAATCTGGCACACATTTCGGTGGGGCGACCTTGGCCGAAGGCATTGCTGTGAAATCGCCCGCACCTGCGAATTTAGCGGTGATTCACGATCTTGTGGACCGCGTGGATTCCGCCGCCGAAGTCGAGATTGAACAGGCGGTGTTTGATCTGGTCTCGGTCGAGAAGCTGGTGGCCGAAGGGGCTGCGGGCGCGGGCCTTGCCGTGATTAAAAACAACCTCGACAAGTTTGCAGGCAAAAAAGTCGGCTTGTTGATCTGCGGCGGTAATATCGACAGTCGGGTGTTGTCCACACTGATCCTGCGCGGGCTGATGCGGGACGGACGCATCACGCGGCTGGTGTTTGAAATCGCGGACACGCCGGGGCAATTGGCACAGATTTCGCAGATCATCGGGGACGCAGGGGCCAACGTGATCGAAGTGATCCACCAACGGATGATGCAATCGGTCTCGCTGAAACAGGCGGAGCTTGAGGTGGTGATCGAGGCGCGGGACCAGTTCCATGTGGACGAGATATTGGGGGAATTGGAGGGGGCAGGGCTGCGGGTGCGGGTGGTTTGATAGTTGAGCTTAAGGCTGGCCCTTGGAGCCTGAGAGGTGCCTATGGTTCTTGCTCGATCTTTTCAAGAATATCGAAATCCATTTCGTGCTCAAATTCCAGAAAATTAGCGGCCATGGAAAAAATAGCGGCTAATATTATCACGATGCACAGTATGTAAACTGACCAACCTGTCCATGAGTTGCTCAGGCCAGTATGGGCCAGATACGCAATGGAGAACACGCTGAATAACCATGCTGCTAAAATTATGATGCTTATGAAACCAGTAAGTATTGAGTTATATATGTTGCCCAGCCGAGAGATCTTAAACCCTGGTTCGCGACCATTTACTGGCGCACGTTGAGCGTATTTTGCAAAAAGCCACGTTGGTGTTTGAGCCGCAGCAAAAATATCTGGATCCAGTTTACTCTTTGCTAGAACAACGCTCGCGATTGCAGAGATAAGTGAGTTGTATAATTGGATTGAAAGGAAGGAATAGCTAGCAAAGAGCACTCCGAACGCTGCCGAGATCAAAGCCAATTCTAGAATTGCTGGAACCTCGCTGACAAGCGCCCCAGTACCCGGGATAGTTACGCTCTCACCACGCCAAGCCACAAATGATATAAATAAAGAAATATACAACGAGCGTATCAATGTTTCTTGTTTGATTTCAAGCTGACGTCGCTGTTCAACTAGACCACTTAGAAGTTCTTCATTTATTTGATTTAGACCAAAACGTTTTTGGCGACGAAGTTCGTCAGCGGTGAACATACTGGCGCGGACATAAAGGCTTTGTTTTAGCGTTTTGCGATCGGTCATTTCAGGGTTTCTCCAAAGAAAACTCGTTATTGGGGCCTACAGTGCGCAATTCGACAGTTAGTAGTTTATCGCGGCTAATACTTTAGCGCAGAATCGGTAAGCAAAAGAATATGGCAATAAGCGTTGAACTGAAAAAGGCGCCCCAAACTGGGACGCCTTTCTCAATTTCAAACCACCGGTGCTTAGCAGGAGTAGTACAGTTTGTACTCAACTGGGTGTGGTGTGTGCTCGTATTCGAACACTTCGTCCCACTTCAGGCCGATGTAGCCGTCGAGTTGGTCTTTGGTGAACACGTCGCCTGCGAGCAGGTAGTCGTGATCCGCTTCCAACGCTTCAAGAGCTTCGCGCAGGCTACCGCAGACTGTTGGGATTTCCGCCAGTTCTTCTGGTGGCAGATCGTAGAGGTCTTTGTCAGATGCTGCACCTGGGTCGATTTTGTTTTTGATGCCGTCGAGGCCAGCCATCATCAGTGCTGCGAAGCACAGGTATGGGTTGGCTGCTGGATCAGGGAAACGTGCTTCGACGCGTTTTGCTTTGGGGGATTCGGCCCAAGGAATACGCACCGCACCCGACCGGTTAGACGCAGAGTAAGCGCGCAGAACAGGGGCTTCGAAACCTGGGATCAAACGCTTGTAAGAGTTTGTCGTCGGGTTTGTGATCGCGTTCAAGGATTTCGCGTGCTTCAGGATACCGCCGATGAAGTACAAAGCTTCTTGTGACAGATCAGCGTATTTGTCGCCTGCGAACAGTGGCTTGCCGTCTTTCCAGATGGACATGTTCACGTGCATGCCTGTGCCGTTATCGCCAGCGATTGGTTTTGGCATGAATGTCGCGGATTTGCCGTAAGCTTGGGCTACGTTGTGCACAACGTACTTATACTTTTGGATTTCGTCTGCTTGGTGCGTCAGTGTACCAAAGATAAGGCCAAGCTCGTGCTGGCATGACGCCACTTCGTGGTGGTGCTTATCAACCTTCATACCCATGCGTTTCATGGTGGAAAGCATCTCGCCGCGCATGTCCTGTGCGTCGTCGATTGGGTTGACGGGGAAGTAGCCGCCTTTGACGCCCGGACGGTGGCCTGTGTTGCCCATCTCGTATTCGGTGTCTGTGTTCCAAGATGCGTCAATCGCGTCAACTTGGTAGGATACTTTGTTGATGCCAACAGAGAAGCGCACGTCGTCAAAGACGAAGAATTCTGCTTCTGGGCCAAAGTATGCTGTGTCGCCGATACCGGACGCGATCAGGTATGCTTCGGCTTTGGTCGCAGATCCGCGTGGATCGCGTGAATATGCTTCGCCAGTGTCCGGCTCAACCACGTTACAGTGGATGCAAAGTGTTTTCTCTGCATAGAACGGGTCAAGGTAGGCGCTGCTCGCTTGTGGCATCAGCTTCATGTCGGACTGGTCAATGGATTTCCAACCCGCGATGGACGAGCCATCAAACATCAGTCCTTCTTCGAGAAAATCTTCGTCAATCAGATCAGCGATCATTGTGACGTGCTGCAACTTGCCGCGCGGGTCAGTGAAACGCACGTCGACGTATTCGACGCCTTCGTCTGCGATCAGTTTGAGAACAGCTTTGTTGTCCATCTTTAGGTCCTTTAGTTTCGTAACTTTTAGAGGTTGATTGTGTGGTGCGGCTTACAGGGCGTCGTCGCCTTGTTCGCCGGTCCGAATACGAATGGCTTGCTCAACAGGCGAGACAAAGATTTTACCGTCGCCGATTTTGTCAGTCTTGGCCGCGCCGATGATCGCCTCAATAGCGTCATCAACTTGGTCATCAGCGAGAACGATCTCGATTTTCACCTTTGGCAAAAAATCGACGACGTATTCAGCGCCGCGGTATAATTCAGTGTGGCCCTTCTGGCGGCCAAAGCCTTTGACTTCGACGACGCTGAGGCCTTGGACACCAACGTCCTGTAGGGCCTCTTTCACTTCGTCGAGTTTGAATGGCTTGATGATGGCTTCGATCTTTTTCATTGGCCGCGACTCCCCTTCATATATTCCCCATTGCTCAGATCATTTCTGCGCGAGAGGGACAATTCAACCGCCGTGTTTGGGCTGCGCTAAAGGGGTAATTTCTGGAAGGTGCCTAATTTTTGTGCAAATGGGCGTAAATGTGGGCTGTTTGCAAAGTCTATCTGCTGAAGTGCTGATCAATGCCCGTTGACTGCTTAAATTGGCAGCGTCTGGCGTGTCTATGGCCGCGCCTGTCCGGCGGTTACTTTGGCGTCGATATCGTCACGTCAAATCTTTCGCAACTGGGCGATGAATGTCACGCCGATACGCCAAGAGATTCGGTTTGAAAATGAAACTGGTGATCAGACATGAAAAAAGACGCGTGGGGGACACGCGCCTTTTGTCGATTTGATCGGTTGGGATGGCCCGTGCGGGAGGGTTATGCGCCTGCAATCATCTCAATTCCGTCAGCGTAAACGATGTGTTCGCGGTCGAAAATGATGTGGTACACGGCCATTTCAGACGTCTCGGCCACGGTCAGGAATTCACCGTCAACCAAACGTGCGGCAGGCACACTTGCTGCGGCTTTGCCAAACAAGGCTTCAGCGCGCCAGTCGCGGATGTGCAGTTTTGCACCGGCTGTCACTACCATATCGCGGTCAGGGCGTGTGTGGCCAAGCGATCCTGCTTTGATGCTGATCGGCTGAACCAGTTGTTTTGAAACGGAAATTTCTTTGATAACGCTCATGCCGCTGTCGCGGGTGATGACACGGTCGCCTACAGACAGATGTTCGATCGGCATTTCGCCGTCCAATGTCATAATAGAGGTGCCAGCGCAGATGCCAGTTTGAGCGGCTACTTTGGTCTTCGTTGGTGCCGCTGTGGCTGTCATCTCGGTGTGCATTTCGTAGTCCCCTGATACGTTCATTTTGTTGCCTGCAGGTGTGTTGGCCAAATGTGGCAGCAATACGTTTATGCATGGTTTATTTTTGGATGATTTTTCTGCTCGCATCCCAGTCAAACCTTTGCTAGATAGCGGCCAACCTAGAGGGGCAGGCCCTAAAACCTGCCCCTTTTGATCAATGCGGGTGTGGCGGAATTGGTAGACGCACCAGATTTAGGTTCTGGCGCCGCGAGGCGTGGGGGTTCGAGTCCCTTCACCCGCACCAAAGGATAGAAGTAGAAGGAAATTCCATGCAGGTCACTGAGACCCTCAACGAAGGCCTGAAACGCGGCTACGCGATTACGGTAACGGCAGCTGAACTTGACGCAAAAGTTGTTGAAAAGCTGAAAGAAGCCCAGCCAGAAGTGGAAATGAAGGGTTTTCGTAAGGGTAAAGTCCCGATGCCAATGCTGCGCAAGCAGTTTGGGCAGCGCGTTATGGGCGAAGCCATGCAAGAATCCATCGACGGCGCAATGACAGAGCACATGGAGAAATCCGGTGATCGTCCAGCAGCACAGCCAGAAATGGTGATGGCCGACAAAGACTGGAAAGAGGGCGACGACGTTCTGGTGAACGTGTCCTACGAGAAACTTCCAGACGTGCCTGAAACAGATTTCTCAGCGATCAAGCTTGAGCGTATGGTTGTCAAAGCCGACGACGAATCTGTGCAAGAAGCATTGGATAACCTCGCGACCAACGCACAAAACTTTGAAGACCGCAAAAAAGGCTCCAAAGCCAAAGACGGCGATCAAGTGACGTTCGATTTCCTTGGTAAAGTAGACGGCGAAGCCTTTGAAGGTGGCGCTGCTGAAGATTACCCACTGGTTCTCGGCTCTAACTCTTTCATCCCGGGCTTCGAAGAAGGTCTCGTCGGCGTAAAAGCTGGTGATGAGAAAGACGTCGAAGTGTCTTTCCCTGACGATTATCAAGCAGAGCACCTCGCTGGTAAAGCGGCTGTGTTTGAATGCAAAATCAAAGCGGTAAAAGAGCCTAAAGCGGCTGAAATCAACGACGAGATGGCCAAGCAATTCGGCGCTGAAGATCTTGCTGCGTTGAAAACTCAGATCACTGAGCGTCTTGAAGCAGAATACGCAGGCGCTGCACGTGCGGTGACAAAGCGTGCATTGCTTGATGCGCTTGACGGTGTGGTTGACTTTGAACTGCCAGAATCACTTGTTGAAGCTGAAGCGGGTCAAATCGCGCACCAGCTGTGGCACGAAGAAAACCCAGAGGTTGAAGGTCACGATCACCCAGAAATCGAGACAACTGACGAGCACAAGAAGCTTGCAGCACGTCGCGTGAAATTGGGTCTTTTGTTGGCTGACATCGGCCAAAAAGCCAACGTTCAGGTGTCCGATTCTGAAATGACACAAGCGATCATGAACCAGGCGCGTCAGTACCCGGGTCAAGAAAAGCAGTTCTTTGAATTCGTGCAGCAGAACGCACAGTTCCGTCAGCAGCTTCAAGCGCCAATGTTCGAAGACAAAGTTGTGGATCACATCTTTGAAGCGGCATCCGTGACTGAAAAAGAAGTCAGCAAAGACGATTTGCAAGCGGCAGTTGAAAAGCTCGAAGAAGAGTAAATTCAAACGCGAAACGATTTTGAAAAGGCGTCCCATCTGGGGCGCCTTTTTTCATTAACCATCGGAAAAGTATGGAGAACCTGACTAATTCCCCGTGGATTAATGGTTCTCAGGTCGATTTTTGTCGGTTAGCCTTGGGGCACGAAGTTTGGTTAAGGAACATATTATGAAGACAGTTTTACTATCCGCAGTTGCGGCTCTGGGTTTGGGTACGAGTGCAATGGCTTGTCCGAATTTCAACATGCAGGCTGCGGAATCTTTTGCGGCATCCGGCGCTCAATTACGGGCGGCAAAGACCTTTAACGTTGTGGCTGGCGGCGAAAATTACGTCTGGAATTGCTCGAATGTACGTCCAGGTACGGATCAAGGGGCAGGGTATTTTACCACGCAGCCTGATTTCTCGTTTGAATTGAGCGGCATGGCGGGCATGCGTTTGGTCGTGAGCGCAATCAGCGAATGCGATTCGGCGTTGCTGGTCAACACATCCTCGGCCAACTGGTATTACGACGACGATGATAACGGCAATCTTGACCCGAAAATCACGCTGACACGTCCGGTTGATGGCCGCATCGACATTTGGATGGGCACCTACGATGGCGAATATTGTAACGCCAGCCTGCGTCTGGAAACTTTCGCACGGTAATAGTCTGCGATGGGCCGCGATTCGTGTCGCGGCCTAATCCAATGGTGGTGTTTTTGGCACTGCTGGCACACGAAATCCCATCGCGATCCATGCGCCCATGAGTTTCGCATAAAACCCCAAGCTGTGTTTTTTCGGGTTTGGCACATCATCCGGCAGTGTCACGGAAGTGGGCAGATCACCCGCCATTGTCCGCATGTCCAGTGGCGGCCGCGCGTCATCAGGCCAAAGTCCGGCGTAGATACTCAGCCAATGACCTTGCAAAAACTCCAAGAAAATCGGGGTGTTACAGCACGTTGCGACAACGCGCCGCGTCTTTGCATCGGGCGACATACGGATTTCGCGTAGGGTCTCGACGCCCGACACAAACCGCACCCGATCCTTGCGATACATCACAAAGGGCGTGGTTTCATAATCTGTTAAGACCTGTGGCGCACCACGCAGCTGTTGAAGTTTCAAACCACTGACCTGACACGACGTGCAGCAACATTCGACGCTGGCAATCGGCGATCCGGTCACATCAAGACAAGTTTGCCCGCAGCTACATTTTAGCGAAATTGTTTCTGTCATGCTTTGCCTTTTCTCATGCAGCGCCTGTTAGATGATACTGCCCAAAGTCCTGCGTGCGCGTAAAGACATTTCATCGCGGCCGATTTGCCGCATTTGCGCAGCAACCTTGAAAAAGCTAGATTCGTAGCGACGGGATATGCGGTGACGTCCGTATTACGACGAAACATCTTAACGAGGCAGGACAGATATGACCAAACTTTCAGATACTCCAAGCCGATTTGGCCTCGTTAGCCGTATATTCCATTGGGGTATGGCCGTGTTATTCGCGATGCAATTTCTATCAGCCGCCGCACATTGGGCGCTGCCCCGTGAAAATGCGCTGCGCGAAACACTCTGGAGCTATCACACAAATCTGGGCGCCACGCTGTTCATGCTGGTTTTGCTTCGCGGGATCTGGGGGCTTTTGAACATGAAAAACCGTCCTGCGCATGTGGACGGCATAATGGGGAAGGCGGCGAAACTCGGGCAGGCGGGGCTCTACGCTTTTATGATTATCGTGCCGGCAGTCCGGTTGCTCGCGGCCTTTGGCAGTAAGCGCGGGTTTAGCTATTTCGGGATGCAGGTCTTTCCGCCACGCGAAACCGCAATCGCGTGGACACAGGCCGCTGCCGAATGGCACGGCGAAATGGGCTGGATTTTAGTGGCGCTTGTGCTGGGACATATTGCGATGGCCGTGATTTGGCACCGGTTAATCCAGCGTGATGATGTTTTGAAACGCATGGCCTGATCCGCCCGACGCCGCACATCCACCCCAACAAAAAAGGCCGCAGCATCCGCTACGGCCTTTTCCAATTCTAAAACGATAAGACTTAGTCTTCGGAAGCAGGTGCTTCGCCGTCGTCGTCCATCTGTGCGCCGCCGATATCGTCGAACAGCTCGTTGATTTCGAACTCAGCAGCAGCTTCTTCTTCGGCAGCCAATTCTTGGATCGACTTGCCTGCAGCTTGCAGTTCAGCTTCTTCAGTTGAACGTGCGACGTTCAACGTGATTTCAGCAGCAACTTCTGGGTGAAGGTTCACGGTTGCAGTGTGCAGACCAAGATCCTTGATACCAGCAGCCAACACAACCTGACGTTTGTCGATTGTGAAACCGTCAGCTTCTGCCGCGTCGGAGATGTCACGTGGTGTGACAGAACCGTACAACGAACCCGCATCAGACGCAGAGCGAATGACGACAAAAGACTGACCATCGAGCTTCTCAGCCAATGATTCTGCTTCTTTTTTGGTTTCGAGGTTGCGTGCTTCGAGTTGTGCTTTTTCAGCTTCGAAACGGGCCATGTTGGCGGCGTTTACGCGCAGTGCTTTGCCCTGTGGCAGCAGGAAGTTACGTGCGTAACCTTGCTTAACAGAAACAACTTCGCCCATTTGGCCAAGCTTTGCGACGCGCTCAAGTAGGATAACATCCATTGTGGGTACTCCTTACTTAACAGCGTATGGCAGCAGGGCAAGGAAACGCGCGCGTTTGATCGCACGAGCGAGCGCACGCTGGTTCTTGGCACCAACAGCTGTAATACGGGCTGGAACAATTTTACCGCGCTCAGAGATGTAGCGCTGCAAAAGGCGAGTGTCTTTATAGTCGATCTTAGGGGCGTTTTCGCCCTCAAACGGATCAGACTTACGACGACGGAAAAATGGTTTAGTAGCCATGATTAATGTCCTTTCCTGATCCGATTAGCGACGTTCACGTGGACCGCGGTCCCGCTCGTCACGTTTTTGCATTTGAACCGATGGGCCTTCAGCGTGCTGATCAACTTTGATCGTCAAGACGCGCATGACGTCTTCGTGCAAACGCATCAGGCGCTCCATTTCTTGAATAGCAGGTGCAGGTGCATCTGTACGCAAGAAGGCATAGTGGCCTTTACGGTTCTTGTTGATTTTGTAGGCCATCGTTTTGACGCCCCAGTATTCGTTCTCGACCAGTTTACCACCGTTGTCGGAAAGAACTGTACCGAAGTGTTCGATCAGGCTTTCTGCTTGCGTGGCAGACAAATCCTGCCGTGCAATCATAACATGCTCATATAGCGGCATGCGATCTCCATTCATGTTCAGCGCATTTCATAGTGTGGGGCACGATATACATCCGCTACACCCCACTCACGAGAGACTGCGCAGTTCATAATACTTTGCAGCGGACGGTGCCTTATACAGTGGGCGGGGTGTATTGCAAGCGCTCAAGTGCCGCATTCCGGCGTTAAAAATCACGGGTTTTTGGGGCATTTTGTATGGTGTCGCAAGGCCATATCGCAGCTAAGCAAACGTCGTTTTTTATCGGCGTTAACAAAAGATTAATCTTTTCTTGCCAAATGCCCAGAAATTGCCCCGATATCGCCCTGATCTGCCAGTCAACTGATTTCAGTACTCTAGGGGAGATTGAGTAGCGATGTCTGATACTTTGACCAACACCACTGATTTAGCCGCATCACTGAGCGGCGACTTACCAAACGACGGGTTCCGTACCGAAGAAACGCGCTGGGGCTATATTGTGCGCACGACGCAGGATTCTGGTAACGGAATGATTGTCACGCAATCGCTGAGCTTGTTGGCAGGGGCTGCATTGCTCGCGGCCGCTTTGGGCATGTGGCTGATTCCCGGCATGATGTTCAACGCCGAGGCGATTATCATGCGCCTGTTCGCCACAATTACATTCGTCGCCGCATCCGCATTGCTGCTCTGGTACGCCAGCCGCGGCACGGTCTCTGAAATTCAAATCGACACCACGCGCGGCGAAATCCGCGAAGTGATCCGCAACCACACCGGCAAAATGTCACTGCTCGCGTGCTACAGCTTTGATGCGATTGGCGACGTGGCCCTTGTGTCTGCTGGTGACAATGTGGCGAGCCTCGTGCTGCGCTATACCAATTCCGCTGATACCGTCGAAGTCGCATGCGGCGACGAATTGGTTCTCACGTCCTTGCGTGAGCGGATCAACCGCGACGTGATCACAGGCGCGTCTCACTTGGCCAAACGCAAAGCCGAAATCGACGCTTTCAAAGTCGCGGCGTAACGCCCCGACCGCACAACCCCATTCCCCCATAGTGCCATTGTGGCGCGGATTTGCTTCGGCGGATTCGCGCCATTTTTTGATTCACACGACTTGTTCATAAATGCGCAATTGTGAACCGGTGTTAGCTTTGCAACAACTTCATCTATCAAATGCAGCACTTTGGCTTTGACCAACTTAGGAGCGACCACATGAAGAATATCGTACTTGCAGCACTGCTTGCCTCACCTTTCGCAACAGCTGCCGCCGCAGCCCCAGAAGCCTACGTTCTGAACGAAAGCCACAGCCAGCTGGTGTTCACATATAGCCACGCTGGCTTTTCAACCACATACGGCATGTACTCCGGCTTTGGCGGCGACGTGATGTTCGACGCAGAAGATCCTGCGAATTCATCCGTTTCCATCACATTCCCTGCGGAATCCATGATCACAGGCTGGGACGCGCGGACGACACATTTCGTGCAATCCGGTGATTTCCTCAAGATCGGTGACTTTCCTGATGTGACATTCGAGTCCACCAGCATCGAAGTGACGGGCGACGACACAGCCAACATCACAGGCGACCTGACGCTGAACGGTGTGACACAATCCGTTGTGCTGGAAACTGTCCTGAACGCACAAACTGACGAATACCCGTTCCCGCCGTACCAAGGGCGTAAGGCACTGGGCTTGGACGCCACAACCACATTGAGCCGCTCTGCGTTCAACATGGACATGTTCGTGCCGTTCGTTCCTGACGAAGTGCCTGTCGAAATCTCGATCGAAGCAATCGCTGCGGAATAATCTGTAGACAATAGACGGAAAGGGCCGCGCATCACTGCGCGGCCCTTTTTTTATGCGCCGCGTTGTGCGGTGAGCGTGATGTTTACGATGACGTCAAATCCGAGGTTCGCGGCGCTCGTCTGGCTTTCTCCGACATTGAATGCCAACCGGTCGAGCGTCACTGTGCCCGTCATTTGCGCCGTGTCGCCGTCGAGAATCAAGTCGAACGGCATTTGCACGGGAACGGTCACGCCTTTGATTGTGACGCTGCCGTCCGCGATATAGCTGTCACCGTCAGGCTTGATCTGCGCTGTGAATGTGGCGGTGGGGAAGGTTTCGGCGTCGAAATAATCCGCGCCCATCGCTTCTGACGTGACAGAGCCAAGCGTCAGCGAGCCGATGGAAATCACCGTAGTCACATCGCCCATGATATCCGCAGGGGCAGGGTCAAAGCTGATCTCGGATGTCCAATCCGCAAAGCTGCCCGACACGTCGCTGCCAAATTGCGCGACTGTGATCGCGATTTCGCCGTCCTGCACGACCCATTCAGAGGCCACAGCATCAAGCGCAGTTGCAGCGACGGTTGTTTCGTGACGGTCCAGAAATCCGAACGCAAAGGCCGCAAAACCTGCCGCGATGAAGGTCGCGAGCGCCGCAACGCGCGGACCAAAATGCGTGACATGCGGGGCGACGACAGGCGCGTTTGCCCGTCCGAACCACATCCGCCGCAGGGTCGCGTCACGGTCTACGAACTGGTGCTTCAATGCGCCTGCGATATGCAACAGAATCGACGCGATCATCAATTTACCGAACATCCAATGCAGGCCCGCAAAAACGCCCGCGACAGCGTCGGATTGCGGCACAAAGAACAGCGATTGCCCGAATGGCCACCAGATCGGCGCGAAACCAGAGGTCGCCGCGTGTTCGATCCATCCGGTCAGCGGCACGGCCACGAGCGAGATATACAGCACCCAGTGGATGACTTCGGCCAGAAATGTCTCTGCCTTGCGGTTGGGGTGCAAGGGGCCGGGCTTGGGCTGAGTAACCGCCCAAAGAATGCGCAGCAGGGCTACGAAAAACACCGTCACGCCCAAGGTTTTGTGGATCGAGAACACCCATGCTTTGCGGGCGAGTTCGGCGTCGGTTTCAAAGGGCAGATCATTGGCGATCATGCCCAGCGGGATGATCGCGAGGATCAGCAGGGCGGTCAGCCAGTGGAATGACTTGGTGACGATATGGTAACTTGTTGACTGTGACATGGGTAAATCCTTGGTCGGTTTTGCGATGTTTTACGCGGGTCCGACGGTTTTCGGCATGGGTATTTTCGCACAACTGCTGTGTACAAGTTGTGCACGCCTTGTGATTTGCGCCTTTCCTTGTGCGCAAGCGACAGGCGCGGTAATGATGAAAAAACGTTATCAACAAGATGGGGACGCGCAATGCGGGCATTTGTATTTCCGGGGCAAGGGGCGCAAGCCATTGGAATGGGTAAGGCTTTGGCCGATGCGTATCCAGCGGCGGCAGCAGTTTTTGCCGAAGTCGACGACGCTTTGGGTGAGAAACTGTCAGACTTGATCTGGAGCGGTGATATCGCCGATTTGACCCTGACGAAAAACGCACAACCGGCACTGATGGCGACATCATTGGCGGCAATGAAAGCACTGGAATCAGAAGGGGTTACGATCACTTCTGCAGATTTCGTGGCGGGCCATTCGTTGGGCGAATATTCGGCGCTGGCAGCGTCCGGTGCGCTGACAATTTCCGACACGGCTAAACTTTTGCGCCTGCGCGGATCAGCGATGCAGGACGCGGTGCCCGTTGGTGTCGGCGCTATGGCAGCGCTGTTGGGCCTTGATTTCGCAACGGCGCAAGCGGTGGCCGAAGAGGCCGCGCAGGGCGAGATTTGTCAGGCGGCGAACGATAACGACCCAAGCCAAGTGGTTGTTTCCGGTCACAAAGCAGCGGTTGAACGCGCCGTGGTGATAGCCAAGGAAAAAGGCGCAAAGCGGGCGATGTTACTGCCCGTCAGTGCCCCGTTTCACTGTGCCTTGATGGCACCTGCGGCAGAAAAAATGGCCGCAGCTTTGGCCGAAACAACGATTAACGCGCCAGCCGTGCCTTTGGTCGCCAACGTATTGGCCGAAGCGGTCACAGACCCCGATCAAATCCGCAAATTGCTGGTTGAGCAGGTCACTGGATCGGTCCGCTGGCGCGAGAGCGTGTTGTGGATGGGGTCGCAAGGCGTTGATACTGCGTGGGAAATCGGGTCGGGCAAAGCCTTGTCCGGGATGATCCGCCGGATCAACAAAGAGATTACATCGCTGAATGTGGGCACACCTGATGATGTCGCGGCGGCTGTCGCGTCACTTGCATAATTTAGATTAAGAAAGGGTCATACATGTTTGATCTGACTGGTAAAAATGTACTTTTGACAGGCGCGTCCGGTGGTATTGGCGGGGCGATTGCCCATGCCTTGCACGATGCGGGTGCCACGATTGCGCTGTCCGGCACGCGGGTTGAACCGCTCGAGGCGCTGGCTGCTGAGCTGGAACGCGCCCATGTCCTGCCGTGTAACCTCAGCGACGCGGACGCCGTAAATGCCCTGCCAAAACAAGCGGTTGAGGCGATGGGGTCGGTTGATATTCTGGTGAATAACGCTGGCATCACACGCGACAATATCTTTATGCGCATGTCCGAAGAAGAATGGTCATCGGTGCTAGAAGTTAATTTAACGTCAACGATGCGTCTGTGCAAAGGCGCAATTCGCGGCATGATGAAGTCCCGTTGGGGCAGAATTATCAACATTTCCAGCGTTGTAGGGGCCACGGGGAACCCGGGTCAGGCGAATTATGCAGCCTCTAAGGCGGGTATGGTCGGCATGTCGAAATCCATCGCTTACGAAGTCGCAAGCCGTGGCATTACAGTAAATTGCATCGCGCCCGGTTTTATCACCACGCCGATGACCGAAAAACTGACCGACGACCAAAAATCCAGCATTCTCAATAATGTACCAGCTGGGCGGATGGGCGATGCGGCTGAAATCGGCGCGGCTGTGCTGTATCTTGCCAGCCCAGAGGCTGCTTATATCACAGGTACAACCTTGCATGTGAATGGCGGTATGGCCATGTTGTAGCAAGCCACCCCAATGGGTGCTTGTCGAAAACATTTGCGTCGCGTAATTTCTCTGTTATAGGCCACGCAGATCAAAGAAAGGCTGTCGTCAAAGACAGCTTCAAATCGGGTTTCGACCCAACAGACCGTGAGGATTAGTCCATGAGCGACGTCGCAGACCGCGTACGCAAGATTGTTGTAGAGCATCTTGGTGTAGAAGAAGACAAAGTAGTTGAAGGTGCATCCTTCATCGACGATCTGGGCGCAGACAGCCTCGACACTGTTGAGCTGGTAATGGCTTTTGAAGAAGAGTTCGGCATCGAAATTCCTGACGATGCAGCTGAAACAATTCAGTCATTTGGCGACGCTGTAAAGTTCATCTCTGCAGCACAATAAATTCGTCACATTGTGACAGGAAAGGCGGCCCCGTGTAATGCGGTGGCCGCTTTTTTGTTGTTTGACCGGGTGCGGTGGCTGGCCAGAGAATCGCGTATTGGCGGGATTCCGGTTTGTTTTTGACGGTCCGTTTTGAGATTCGCCCGAACGTTGCGTGTCGTGTCATGTAAGCGACATCCCCTTGATCTGCGTGGATTTAAGTTCGTTTGCGGGGCTGAAATCGGCTTTTGCGCGTTCAGAGAGGGCCTGAAAGTCGCTCAGATTGCGACGCTCATGTGCACTGCGTCATCGTTATCCCTTTTTTCATTGGCACAGATCGGTTAACGCGGCGTGAAAACCAGTGCTGCCCTTGCGACTGCGGTAGCCTGTAGGGTAAGAGTGGCGTTGAAAAACCACGCGAAGAGGTGAGGGCAGTTCATGCGTCGTGTTGTTGTGACTGGATTGGGGCTCGTCACCCCGTTGGCCGATGGTGTTGAAAACACTTGGTCAAGATTATTGGACGGACAATCGGGCGCGGGCCCGATCAAGGGGTTTGATGCCTCTGCGCTTGCGACCACGTATGCGTGCGAAGTACCGCTGGGCGATGGCACAGACGGGACGTTCAATGCGGATACCTATATGGCGCCGAAAGATGCTCGTAAGGTCGATGAATTCATTCTGTTTGGTGTGGCTGCGGCCCAACAAGCGGTTGAAGATTCGGGCTGGGTGCCTGCGGATGACAATGATCGCAACCGGACGGGCGTTTTGCTTGGATCTGGTATCGGTGGTCTCAAGTCGATTTCTGACACGGCTGTGATGATTAAAGAAAAGGGACCGCGTCGCGTGTCGCCATTCTTTATTCCCGGTGCGTTGATCAATCTGATCTCTGGTCAGGTGTCGATTAAATACGGCTTCCGTGGTCCGAACCATTCGGTTGTAACGGCTTGTTCCACTGGCGCACACGCGATTGGTGATGCGGCCCGTTTGATCAAATACGGCAACGCCGATGTGATGGTTGCTGGTGGCGCTGAGGCTGCGATTTGTGAGGTCGGGATTGCGGGCTTTAACGCTTGCAAAGCGCTTTCCACCAAACGCGCTGATGATCCGACAAAGGCGTCGCGTCCTTATGACAATGACCGTGACGGTTTCGTCATGGGCGAGGGTGCCGGCGCTGTTGTTCTGGAAGAATACGAACACGCGGTTGCCCGTGGTGCAAAAATCTACGCCGAAGTGCTGGGCTACGGCCTATCTGGCGATGCCTATCACATCACTGCGCCGTCCGAGAGCGGTGAAGGTGGCGAGCGGTCGATGCGGATGGCTTTGGAAGACGCCAGTCTGGCCCCTGCGGACATTGATTACATCAACGCACACGGCACATCGACGATGGCTGACACGATTGAATTGGGCGCTGTAGAGCGGCTGCTGGGCGATCATGCGGCGAACGTCACAATGTCGTCCACCAAGTCCGCCACTGGCCACCTGCTGGGCGCTGCTGGTGCAATTGAAGCGATTTTCTCGATCCTTGCGATCCGCGATCAAGTGGCTCCGCCGACGATCAACTTGGACAACCCTGCGGTTGAAACGCCTGTTGATTTGGCACCAAACGCGAAAGTCGAACGCAAGATTGAGATCGCGCTGTCCAACAGCTTTGGCTTTGGCGGCACGAACGCCAGCGTGATCTTCGGGAAGGTCAAATAGATGTGGCGACACATTGCGTCTAACGCGCTGACGTTGTTCATCGTTGTGTTGTTTTTGATCGGTGGCGCAGTCGTTTGGGGGGCGGGGCAGTATTCTGCGGCTGGCCCATTGACCCAAGCGATTTGTCTGCGTGTCGAAAGCGGATCGAACATGCGCCGCGTGAGCGAAACGCTTGACGAGCAGGGCGCTGTGAAATCGCCGGCGATCTTTCGCATTGGTGCGGATTATTCCGAGAAGGCCAGCCAGTTGAAGGCTGGATCGTTCTTGGTTGAAGCTGGTGCGTCGATGGAACAGATCATCGACCAGATCACCACAAGCGGCCAAAGCACCTGCGGCACCGAAGTCGTGTACCGCGTGGGTGTGAACAGCACCACCGTTCTGGTCCGCGAGCTTGATCCAGCGACCAACCGGTTTGCTGAGATTGCACTGTTCAATACGGCCGAAGACGAAGAACCTGCTGAATACCTCGCCGTCAAAGAGGAAACAGACACCCGTTTTCGCGCAGCAATTGCCGAAGGTGTGACCAGCTGGCAGGTTGTCGATGCGCTGAACGATCTCGACCTGTTGGGCGAGGATTATGACGATTTACCTGCTGAGGGATCGCTGGCACCGGACAGCTACGAATTCAATCCCGGCGATTCTGTCGCTTCGATCATTGACCGTATGTCCGCGAGCCAGTCCCGTATTCTCGCGAATGCTTGGGAAAATCGCGCCGAAGGTCTGCCTTTGGCCAGCCCGGAAGAAGCGATGATCCTTGCGAGTATCGTTGAAAAAGAGACGGCTGTGGCTGACGAGCGCCGTCAGGTGGCCAGCGTGTTTGTGAACCGTTTGAACCTTGGGATGCGGCTGCAAACCGACCCGACTGTGATCTACGGAATCACTGAGGGTGAAGGCGTGTTGGGCCGTGGCTTGCGTCAAAGCGAGCTGCGCCGCGAAACACCGTGGAACACCTACGTGATCCCCGCACTGCCACCGACACCAATCGCCAACCCAGGCCGCGCGGCGATTGAAGCGGCGCTGAACCCCGACGACACGGACTACATTTTCTTTGTGGCAGACGGCACGGGCGGACACGCATTTGCAACGACACTGGACGAGCACAACCGCAACGTAGCGCGCTGGCGTGAAATCGAAGCGGAACGTGCGGCGAACTAAGCGGATGATCGTTCGCAATTTCGCGGTGATAAACTGATCTACATTGCGGCTTCCTGACACGTTCAGGAAGCCGCTTTGCACTGTCCTGATCGAATGTAGCCAAAGGGTAAAATGTCGTTAATCCAGCTTTGCCGTCGCTGGGACCACATCATGGCCGCCGCCATTCCAAATTCCGATTTCCCCAACCAATGTGTTTTCATCATTGAGCTCGAAGCGCCCAAAGATATTGCGACCGTTACGAAAAACGACTGATACTCCTGTCACTGCGGCCGAAGAGTTGGCAGGACATTCGTCATCTGTTTGAAAGTATAAGGACGCGCAGCCATCAGCAACATCGGTGTAGAAAAAGGGGAAATTGTAGGTTTTGCCTTCCAGTATGATTGCGCGTGCAGGGTCCGTCATATCGGCCATTGCCGCGTTCGCCGCAGCTAATGGCATCGTGTCGATTGTTAGCGCGCTAGAGGTCACGAATTTGCAGTGCAGCGCACTGCCACGTATGTCTACGTCATCAAGTTTTTCGAGTCCCATTCTGATCACTGACCGCCTGAGATTGCTGTCCTTTGTGCGCAGCAGAGTGCCATATGCATTGATCCTTTGCAGGTTGCTTCCTGTCTCATCGAACACTTTCTCAGCTGCGAGCATGGCATCAAAGTCTGGCGCCGGTGCGTCGAATAAACAGGCATTGGCGCTCGTGGCAGTAATCGAAAAACCTGCAATGACGAGGGCGATCAGGCGCATTGGCCGGGGTAAATTCAAAATGCTCAAAACGAAGTCTCCTGAATGAATGTGAGTACGCTGTCGGGGTCGTTGGGGCGGTTTTCTTCCATTTCACTGCTGACGATGTTGCATCCAGGTACGATCTGGAGGGACGATCCATCTGATGGTGGAAATGCTTTTCTATCACCATTGGGTAGGGTGATTTCGATTTTTGAAAATTGGCCAGAGCTTGGATCGTAGTTCGGTCGCGCGGAAATCCAAACGTTGCCGCAGACTTCGACTGGAACGCCTTTGGGGAATTTAATGCGCTCTATTTGCCGGACGGGCGCTACGATGGCGGTCGGGATTTCGTGGGGTAGAGGGGCGGCGCCACCTTGAGGGCCTGAAGTGAGGGCAGCGGCCGTCTCCGGTGGCTGGGCGGGGCCATTTGATACGTCTGAAATGGCGATATTAGCCCCGTCATTTTGAATGGTGACGTTTTGCACGATGTTTGGAAGAGGTGCTTGGCGCTCTGGATCGGGCCTAAAGATATTCGTGAGATCGCTGGCCACACCAATTGTTATCGCCAGCCCGCCCAAGACCGAAACAACCGAGATTGATCTCCAATTAATTATCTTAAAATAAGATACCCATCGCATATGCACCCTCCAACGACTGAGAGGTTTGAAATCAGGGCGGATAAGGTAGAAATATCAGCCACTGCCCCTTTGTACCTAAAAATTGTTGTTTTGTCATCGTTCCTGCAGTTTTGACTGAGTAGGGCTGCTTGGCGGCTCTCGTGACCCGAGTGTCCCCCGCACGGTAATCGCTTGGTAATGCCCGCGTTCGCTGCGTTGTGCTGGGGCGTTGACGTGTTTGCTGCTGTTCGCGTAAATTGAAAGCACGCTAGAAAATCAGCTCCAAAGTTACCTTTCGCAGTTCGGACGCTGTGTGTGGGTTGGTTTCTCGACTGTACGGAAGTTTCCGACAGGTATCAGCAGCATGATAGAAAACGACGACGGCCTTAGCCGTGAAGACGCAGCGCGGCTGCGCATTTCCCAGATTTCGACCCTTTTTGTCGAGATGCGCACATTGTTGGCAAAGTGGCTGCATGACGCAGGCCCCGCCGCTGACGCGACCAACATGCAAATGATGAACAAAATCAACGAACTGCAGGGCGCGCACATGATGGTGTTGCGCGCAGAAGAGGCATTCCATGACAAATTCGATACAGACGAAATCGCAGATGGCATCGACTATGACGCCGCACGGGATGACATCGGGCGCGAGTTGGATCGCCTCAGGGCCGCATTTACAGCAGGCGCAGTTTTTGAACGGTCTCACGACCGCACAGATTGAGGCCTTGCCGTATTTGTTTGATTTCTGGGCCTTGCCGCATCAGCGCCCGCCTGCGGGTGATTGGCGGACGTGGGTGATTATGGGCGGTCGCGGTGCGGGTAAGACCCGTGCGGGCGCGGAATGGGTTCGCTCTCTTGCAGAGGGGCCGACCCCACATGCAAAGGGACGTGCCCGCCGGATCGCGATTGTCGGCGAGACTGTGGATCAGACCCGCGAGGTGATGATCTACGGCGAAAGCGGTATTCTGGCGGTATCCCCGCCAGATCGCCGCCCCAAGTGGATTGCGGGTCGCAAGATGTTGGAGTGGCCGAACGGCGCTACAGCGCATGTGTTTTCCGCCCATGATCCTGATGCGCTGCGCGGTCCGCAGTTTGATGCTTTGTGGGCAGATGAAGTCGCAAAGTGGAAATCGGGCGAAGACGCGTGGGATATGCTGCAATTTGCGTTGCGGCTGGGAGATAATCCGCAGGCTTGTGTTACGACAACGCCGCGCAATGCGCCTGTGCTTAAGGCATTGCTGGCCCGCGACAGTACGATGACGACCCATGCGCCGACATCGGCGAATGCGATGAACCTTGCGGCTGGCTTTATGGACGAAGTCACGGCGCGGTATGGTGGCACCCGCTTGGGCCGTCAGGAGTTGGAGGGCGTTATGCTTGGCGATGCTGAGGGGGCGTTGTGGTCAAGTGATGCGCTTGCTGCGGCCGAGGTCCGCGAGGTGCCGCCTTTGGACCGGATTGTCGTGGCCGTTGATCCGCCTGTGTCGCATCACGGGAAATCTGATGCGTGTGGGATCGTCGTGGCGGGGGCTGTGATCAGCGGTCCGCCGCATACGTGGCGGGCTTATGTCTTGGCCGATCTGACCGCCCTCACGGATTCGCCGACGGAATGGGCCAAGGTGGCGATTGCCGCGATGGACCGATTTGGTGCCGACCGGATGGTGGCGGAAGTTAATCAGGGGGGCGATATGGTCGAGACCGTCGTGCGCCAGATTGATCCAATGGTCCCCTATAAGGCCGTGCGTGCGTCTAAGGGCAAAGCGGTGCGGGCCGAACCCGTGGCAGCATTATACGAGCAAGGGCGTGTGAAACATGTGCGCGGATTGGGCGAATTAGAGGATCAGATGTGTCTGATGACCAGCAATGGTTTCACCGGATCGGGGTCGCCTGACCGTGTGGATGCGCTGGTGTGGGCGCTGAAGGATTTGATCCTTGATCCCGCTTATGCGTGGCGGTCGCCGCGGATGCGTACGCTTTACTAAAAGAATGCGCAGGGCGTTGCATCGCCCTGCGCACGGACCGTTTCAGACTCGTCAAGACCTATCAGGGATAAGTGTTTCATCGCAGCGACAGACAGAGGTCTTTCGCCGCCACTTGAAGGAGACTTGCATGTTTGAATTTCTCAACCGGTCTGCGGGCAGCAAAGAGGTCGTAGCAACTGCCGCACCCGCTGCAAAGGCGTCAGCCACCGGACCTGTGGTTGCGATGCAATCGTCGGGCCGCGTGGCGTGGTCGCCGCGTGATACGGTGTCATTGACGCGCAACGGGTTCAACGCCAACCCAATCGGGTTTCGCGCTGTTAAGATTATTTCAGAGGCCGCCGCCGCGTTGCCGCTGGTCATCCAAGACCGTTTGCGTCGTTACGATGTGCACCCAGTGCAGGAATTGCTGGCCCGTCCGAATATGGCGCAGGGCCGTGCGGAATTGTTCGAGGCGCTGTTTGCGCAGGTTTTGCTGACGGGGAACGGCTATCTTGAGGCGGTGGCCGATGACGGATTGCCTGCAGAGATGCATGTACTGCGCTCTGACCGGATGAGCTTGATCCCCGGTAAGAATGGCTGGCCTGTCGCCTATGAGTATAATCTGGGTGGTCGCAAGGTGCGGTTTCCGGTGACAGAGGGCCTTAGCACGGTTTGCCATATCAAGAGTTTTCATCCGCAAGACGACCACTACGGGTTCTCTGCGATGCAGGCGGCTGCCAATGCCGTGGATGTGCATAATGCCGCGTCGCGCTGGTCGAAGGCGCTATTGGACAATGCCGCACGGCCATCGGGTGCGATTATCTACAGCGGCGGTGAGGGGCAGGCACAACTGACCCATGACCAATACACGCGGCTCGTGGATGAAATGGAAAGCCAGCATCAGGGGGCCAAGAATGCAGGGCGGCCGATGTTGTTGGAGGGCGGGCTTGATTGGAAACCGATGGGGTTTTCGCCGTCGGATATGGAATTCCAGAAAACCAAAGAAGCCGCTGCGCGTGAGATTGCGATTGCTTACGGTGTCCCGCCGATGTTGCTCGGCATTCCGGGGGATGCGACCTATGCGAATTATCAGGAAGCGAACCGTGCGTTTTACCGCCTGACGGTGTTGCCACTGGCCACCCGTGTCACAAGTGCGATTGCCGATTGGCTGTCGGATTTCACCGGCGAGCGGTTGGATGTGCGCCCTGATCTGGACCAAATCCCTGCGCTGTCTGCAGAGCGCGATGCGCAGTGGCGGCGTGTGGCGGATGCGGCTTTTTTGACGGACGCCGAAAAACGTAGCTTGCTTGGGCTGCCCGCGCTGGAGGTTAGCGATGACGGGTAAGGTTTTTGATCTTGAGGGGCGGGCTAAGACTGTAACGCCGCCGCCCGTGTCCGATTTTTGGTTTGCCCAGTTGGATGTGCGGTTGGGCCGGATTGAATTCATGGTGGCACGATTGGAATGGCAAATCCTGTTGATTGCCCGCGGCGCGTTCGGGCTGCTGATTTTGGAAATTGTGCAAGCGTTGCGCGGCTAGTGAGAGGGTAAAGCATGAATTTAGAACACAAATATTGCCAGCTTGGCACCGATGTTCTGGTCAAAAACGGGACCGAGATTTCGGGTTATGCGTCGCTGTTTGGTCTGACCGATCAGGGTGGTGATGTGGTGGATGTGGGCGCGTATCGCCAGTCGCTAGGTGCGTCCAAGGCGAAGGGCCGCACGATCAAGATGCTATGGCAGCACGATCCCAGTCAGCCGATCGGCGTTTGGGACGAGGTGCGCGAGGACGCAAAGGGGCTGTGGGTCAAGGGCCGTTTGCTGCCCGATGTGGCCCGCGCCCGCGAGGCTGCAGCTTTGCTAGAGGCGGGAGCGATTGACGGTTTGTCGATTGGCTACCGCACTGTGAAATCCACCAAGGACAAAGCTGGCAAGCGCCATTTGTCTCAACTTGAACTGTGGGAAGTGTCGTTGGTGACGTTTCCCCATGCTTCCCGATGCGCGGGTGGGGGCCAAGGGTGAAGACCCCGACGCGCCGGACCTGCGTGAACTGGCGGCTGTCCTGACGGATGCCCGCACCAGCTTTGCCCCAATCTAGGGCAGGCCGCTGATCAACTTTTAAGGAGTGGAACATGACCACAACCGGGACCAATTCCCGGGCCGGGAAAGGCATGTCCGACGACATGTCACCGGCCCAAGAGTTACGGGCTGCCTTGGGCGGCTTTGTGGCTGACTTCAAAGATTTCTCCAACGGCGTAAGCGCCAAACTACAAAAACAGGAAGACCGCATGAACAAGCTAGACCGAAAGACCCTGATGGCTGCACGCCCGTCCTTGGCTGTATCCGCTGAAATGGATGCGCCGCATCAAAAGGCATTTGCCGCCTATCTGCGCTCTGGCGATGATGATGGCTTGCGTGGCTTGGACATGGAGGGCAAGGCGCTGAACACGTCTGTGGCTGCTGATGGTGGCTATTTGGTGGACCCGCAGACGGCTGACACGATCAAAGGCACGCTGAGTGCTACCGCGTCGATCCGTGCGATTGCGCAGGTTGTGACTGTGGATGCGACGTCGTTTGATGTGCTGGTAGATCACACGGATATGGGCGCTGGTTGGGCCACGGAAACCGGTGGCTTGACCGAAACCGCGACGCCGCAGATTGACCGCATCACGATCCCACTGCACGAGCTGTCGGCCTTGCCCAAAGCGTCGCAGCGTCTGTTGGATGACACCGCGTTTGACATCGAAGGCTGGCTGGCTGGCCGTATTGCCGACAAGTTCGCACGGTCCGAGGCAAACGCCTTTATCGCGGGTGACGGTGTGGACAAGCCAAAGGGTCTGTTGACCTATCCGACGGTGGACAATGACGTTTGGGCTTGGGGCAATATCGGCTACGTTCCGACAGGGGCGGTGGGTAGCATTACGACTGCTGATCCGATTGTTGATCTCGTTTATGCTGTGGGTGCGCAGTACCGTGCAAACGGGACGTTCGTGATGAATTCGAAGTCCGCAGGCATGATCCGCAAGTTGAAAGACAACGACGGGCGCTTCTTGTGGTCAGACGGTCTTGCCGCCGGGGAACCTGCACGTCTGATGGGTTATCCTGTGCTGATCGCCGAAGATATGCCGGACATTGACGACGACGCCTTTGCGATTGCCTTTGGTGATTTTTCAGCAGGCTACACTGTCGCTGAACGTCCTGATCTGCGCGTGTTGCGTGATCCGTTCTCGGCAAAGCCGCATGTGTTGTTCTACGCCACGAAACGCGTCGGCGGGGCCGTGTCGGATTTCGCCGCGATCAAGTTGCTGAAGTTCGCGACCAGCTAAGGCTGTTGTCGTGAAACGGGGCAGGTTGTCACGACCTGTCCCACCCCCGAATGCACATCTGACTTGCAGCGTCGTCTAGCTGCTCCCTTCCGTCCGAGCGGCGTTGCGGGTGTGCATTCGGGTTCTCAAAAGGCCGTAACCGCAGGATAAGTCGGAGTATTCCATGATGTTAGTCGAACAGACCCCAGTGCCCGCCGCGGCCCTTCCGGTCGCGCAATTCAAAGACCATATGCGGATGGGATCGGGCTTTGCCGATGATGATTTGCAGGACGGTTTGCTAGAGACCCATTTGCGCGCCGCGATTGCAGCGATTGAGGCACGGACCGGCAAGATTTTGATTGCACGTGATTTTACGTGGACGCTGAGCGCGTGGCGCGATGCGTACCGCCAACCGCTACCGATTGCGCCAGTGGCCGCGATTACCGAGGTGACGTTGATTGACCGTCTGGGTGTCGAGACTGCCGCCCCCGCGTTGGGTTGGAAGCTGGAGGTGGATGCACACCGTCCGCGTCTGTTGGGCTTGGGCGGCACGCTGGCCACGATCCCGCAGCATGGGTCTGTCCGCATCGGGATGCTGGCGGGCTACGGTGCAGAATGGACGGACCTGCCGACCGATTTGGCCCAAGCGACGTTCCTGCTGGCCGCGCATTTCTACGAATTCCGTCACGCCAGCGCAGGCAGTGATATGCCGATGGGTGTGGCCAGCCTGATCGCGCCGCACCGCAACGTGCGTTTGTTTATGGGAGGTCGGACATGAGCTTACCACATTTGACACGTCAGATGATTTTGGAAAACCCTGTGCGGGTGGCGGATGATGCGGGTGGTTATGTCACCACTTGGGAGCCGCTGGGCACGTTATTTGCCGATGTGAAAACCGGCACAGGTCGCCAAAGCGGTGATCTGGTCGCTACGCTGTCGAAAAATACACTGCGGGTGATTGTGCGTGCGGCGGCTATTGGTGCGCCGTCGCGGCCCAAGGCGGGACAGCGATTTGTTGAGGGCACTCGGGTTTTTCGCATTGATGCGGTGACGGCCTATGATCGCGGTGCGCTGTACCTGACCTGCTTTGCGATTGAGGAGGCGGTGGTATGACCTATGCCGTCAGCGGCGCATTGCAGTCCGCGATATACGAGGCGCTTCAGACCGATCCTGCATTGACTGCGCTGGTGGGCGATGCGGTTTACGACACTGTGCCAGCGGGGCCGCGTCCAGATGTTTATGTGTCACTGGGCGCTGAACAAGTCCGCGACCAATCCGATGGTACTGGCAGTGGTGCGCTGCATGAATTGGTGATCCGCGTAGTGTCCGAGCAGTCAGGTTTTGCGCGTGCCAAGCAGGTCGCGGCTGTGGTCAGTGACGTGCTGCACAATGCGGATTTGACCCTGTCCCGTGGTGTGCTGGTGTTCCTGCACTTCTCTAAAGCTCGCGCCCAGCGCGCCCGCACCGGCACGGCCCGCCAAATTGACATGACATTTCGCGCCCGCATTTGCGACGGCGCACCCGTAACATCCTAACTGATATAAAGGAGGACACCCGATGGTGGCCCAGAATGGTAAAGACCTATTGGTCAAAATCGACATGACTGGCGATGGATCGTTTGAGACTGTGGCGGGGCTACGTGCCACGCGGATCAGCTTTAACGCGGAAAGCGTGGATGTGACGTCATTGGAAAGCAAAGGCGGCTGGCGCGAATTGCTGGGCGGTGCGGGGGTGAAGACCTGCGCGATTTCCGGCTCTGGCGTGTTCAAGGACGCGGATAGTGACGAACGTGCGCGGCAGATTTTCTTTGACGGTGAGACGCCGGATTTTCAGGTGATTATTCCTGATTTTGGCACCGTGCAAGGCGCTTTCCAGATCACTTCGGTCGAATACTCCGGTACGTATAACGGCGAGGCGACGTATGAGTTGGCCATGGCATCCGCGGGTGCGATTACCTTCACGGCGGTGAGCTGATGGCGAACCCTTGGGCTGGTGAAGTGACGATCACGGTGAATGGCATCCCGCATGTTTGCAAGCTGACCCTTGGGGCTTTGGCGGAACTTGAGGACCGCTTGGGCGAGGACACTTTGGTGGCTTTGGTCCAGCGGTTCGAGAGCGGCGCTTTTGCCAGTCGCGATGTGATAGCGTTGATTGTGGCGGGGCTGCGCGGTGGCGGCTGGTCCGGGACGTCGGCGGAGTTGCTGACAGCCGAGATTGGTGACGGGCCTGTGGATGCCGCAAGGATCGCGGCGCAACTGCTGGCGCGTGCCTTTGGGACTGCGGCATGAGGTTTGACTGGCCTGCGTTGTTAAAAGCCGGAGTGCGCGGTTTGGGCCTGCGTCCCGATCAGTTCTGGCAACTGACGCCCGCAGAGTTCCGGCTGATGCTGGGCATTGATGCGGGATCAGCACCGATGGGGCGCAGCGCATTGGATGCGTTGTCCCAAGCCTATCCTGATGAGAAAAGGACATCGACAGATGGATGAATTTGACGAAGACCAGTTTGGCGCGGCGGCAGATGATGCGGCTCGTCTGACGGGGGAAATCCGCGAAATGCGTGCGGCCTTTGCTGATACGTTCAAGGAGGCCACGAACTTGGATCGCGGCTTGTCGCAGGGCTTGCGCAATGCGTTTGACGGTTTGGCGTTTGACGGGCTGAAGTTAAGCGACGCGCTGAGCATGGTTGCGTCGAACATGATCGACACGGCTTACGCGGCGGCGATCAAGCCTGTGGCGAATGGGTTGAGTACGGCAATTGCCGACGGGATCAGCGGGCTGGTCGCGGGGGTGATGCCGTTCAAGGATGGTGCGCCGTTCTCGCAGGGCCGCGTGATGCCATTCGCGCTGGGCGGTGTGGTCAGCGGGGCCACGACGTTCCCGATGCGCGGCGGCACCGGCCTGATGGGTGAAGCGGGACCAGAGGCGATCATGCCGCTCGCGCGTGGGTCAGACGGACGGCTGGGCGTGCGCACCCAAGGGGGCGGCGGCGTGAACATCAACATGAATATTTCCACGCCGGATGTGGGCGGATTTGAACGCTCGCAAGGGCAGATTGCTGCGCGTGTGGCGCGCGCGATCAGTCAAGGCAGCCGGAATCAATAGGAGCAGCAAAGATGTCATTTCACGAGATCCGCTTTCCCGCGTCGCTATCCTTTGGGGCCATTGGTGGCCCAGAGCGACGCACAGAGATTGTCACCCTTGCCAATGGGTTTGAGGAACGCAACACCCCGTGGGCCCATTCGCGTAGGCATTATGATGCGGGGTTGGGGCTGCGGTCCTTGGATGATGTGGCGCTTTTGGTGGCGTTCTTTGAAGCGCGTCAAGGCCAGTTGATCGGGTTCCGGTGGAAAGACTGGGCTGATTACAAATCCTGTAAATCTTCGGCCAATCCCACGGCCCTTGACCAGTTGATCGGGCAGGGTGATGAGGTCACAACCGCGTGGCAGTTGATCAAGGCTTATCCATCAGGTGATGCCAGCTACAACCGCCCCGTGACAAAACCCGTGCTGGGATCGGTGCGCGTGGCTGTGGGAGGCGATGAATTACAGGACGGCATTGATTACACAGTGGATACGGCACGCGGCATCGTGAATTTCGCGGAAGCCCCGCCGATTGGCGCGGAAATCCACGCGGGGTATGAATTTGACGTGCCTGTGCGCTTTGCCACGGATCGCATCCAGACATCTGTGGCGAATTTCCAAGCAGGCGATGTGCCGAACGTCCCTGTGATCGAGGTGCGGGTATGAGTACGCAAGCTTTACACGCCCACCTTGCCGGCGGGTTTACCCATGTCTGCCAATGCTGGATGATCCGGCGGCGCGACGGGGTTGTGCTTGGCTTTACCGACCATGACCGGACGCTGCGCTTTGACGGTGTGGATTTCGTCGCTGATAGCGGCATGACGGCCCGTGCGCTGTCCAGCACCACGGGGTTGTCGGTGGATAATACCGAAGCTGTGGGCGTGCTGACTGCTGCGACTATCACCGAGACTGATATCGCCGCAGGTCGGTACGATCAGGCCGAAGTCACCGTGTGGCAGGTCCGTTGGGACGATGTCAGCGCACGGCAGGTCAAATTTCGTGGCTCAATGGGAGAGATCACCCGCAATGGAGGTCAGTTCCAAGTTGATCTGCGCGGGCTAGCAGAGGCGTTGAACCAGCCGCAGGGGCGGTCTTACCTCAAGACATGTTCTGCTGTGCTGGGCGATAACCGCTGTGCAATCAACACGCAGACCGACGCGGCCTATGTGGCCGAGGTGGATGTGGACCGTAGCACTGACGGGCAAATCTTTGATCTGGCGACGCTGGTGCCGTTCAATGCGGAATGGTTCAAGAATGGGTTCCTGCAAGTCACCTCTGGGGCCGCAAAGGGGCTGTCTGCGACAATTAAAGAGGATCGCTTAGTTGGTACCCGCCGCGAGGTGCTGTTGTGGCAGCCGTTGGGGATAGCAGTCGATGTGGGCGATCAAATCCGCCTTGTGGCTGGCTGTGACAAACGGGCCGAGACGTGTCGCGAGAAATTCAGCAACCTCGCCAATTTTCAAGGCTTTCCACATATTCCGGGCGATGATTGGCTGATGGCTGTGCCGCGCTCTGGTGATGTGAACAACGGGGGGAGCCTGCTGTGAATGATATTGTCGCAGAGGCCCGCACGTGGATTGGCACGCCTTATGTGCATCAAGCCGCCGTCAAAGGTGTCGCCACCGATTGTCTGGGCATGATCCGTGGGTTGTGGCGCACCCGTTACGGGGAAGACCCGCAAGGCGTGCCTGCATATTCTGCCGACTGGGGCGAGCCGCAGCGCGATGAACGGCTGTGGCAATCCGCGCGTGACCATTTCGACGACGTGAGCGACCAGCCGATGCAAGCCGGACAGGTGATCCTGTTCCGGATGCGCGACGGCAGGGTCGCCAAACACTTGGGCGTATTGGCAGAGGTGGGCGATGCCCCGACCTTTATCCACGCCTATGCGGGTCACGGGGTGACTGAGAGCCCGCTATCCGCCCCTTGGCAACGCCGCATCGTTGCCCGTTTTGCATTCTTGCCCCGTCAATCTACTGTAAAAGGATAATCCCATGGCTACGCTCGTCTTATCAGCAGTTGGCATGTCGCTTGGTGGCAGTATCGGCGGCGCGGTTCTTGGGGTATCTGCTGCCGCCATTGGACAGGCGGCAGGGGCCACTGTGGGCCGGATGATCGACCAACGCTTGCTTGGGTCGGGCAGTGCGGCAGTGGAAACAGGTCGTGTTGATCGGTTCCGGATTACCGGCGCTGGTGAAGGCAACACGGTTGGTCAGGTTTATGGCCGGATGCGTGTGGCAGGACAGGTGATCTGGGCCACGCAGTTCCAAGAGTGCAGCGAAACCACGGGCGGCGGCAAAGGCGCGGGATCCCAACCACAGGTGACGGAATACAGTTATACGGTCAGTCTGGCTGTGGCACTATGCGAAGGGACAATCACCCGTGTGGGACGTGTCTGGGCGGATGGCGTCGAGATGAGCCACGCCAAGCTGAACATGACTGTCTATGATGGGTCCGCGTTCCAATCGCCTGACCCCAAGATCGTCGCGGTTGAAGGCGAAGCCAACACACCCGCCTACCGCGGTATAGCCTACGTGGTGTTTGAAGACTTGCCGCTTGCGCAATTCGGCAACCGCGTGCCGCAGTTTACATTCGAGGTGATGCGCCCTTCTGAGGTTGGCGCACCCGCTGCCACAGCCGACATTGCCCGCCAAGTCCGCGCGGTTGCTTTGATCCCCGGCACGGGGGAATACGCGCTGGCGACGCAACCCGTGCGCTTATCGCCCGCCTTTGGGGAACGGATCGCGATTAATGTGAACTCTCCACTGGGCGGTACGGATTTTTATGTGGCGTCAGAGGCGTTGCGCGAGGAACTTCCAAACTGCCACTCGGCGCTGTTGGTTGTGTCGTGGTTTGGTAATGACCTGCGCTGTGGGGACTGTGACGTGGCGCCCAAGGTGGAGCAATCCGAGGTAGATGGTGACGAGATGCCGTGGGTTGTCTCTGGCCAAGCGCGCGCGACGGCGGGTGTCGTGGCGTTAGACGTTGATGACAGACCTGTATACGGCGGCACCCCCTGCGATGCCTCTGTGATAGAAGCGATCAAAGGGCTCAAGGCCCGCTTGCAAGACCCTGTGTTCTATCCGTTCATCCTGATGGAGCAGCAAGACGGCAATACACTGACCAACCCGTGGACAGGTGGCTCTGGGCAACCGCCCTTGCCGTGGCGGGGACGGATCACCACGTCACTGGCCCCGAACATGGACGGGACACCGGACCAGACGGCCACAGCCGCAGCTGAAGTCGCGGCGTTTATGGGGACAGCGCAGCCCGATGATTTTGCCATCGACGGTGAGACCGTGACCTATAGTGGCCCCAATGAATGGCGCTACCGCCGCTTCATCCTGCACTACGCATATCTGTGCAAAGCCGCGGGGGGCGTGACGGCCTTCTGTATCGGCTCTGAAATGCGCGGCCTGACGCAAATCCGAGGCGCAGGTGGCACGTTTCCCGCTGTCGACGCTCTGATCCAACTGGCGGGTGAAGTCCGTGCAATCCTAGGGCCAGATACCAAGATCAGCTATGCCTCCGATTGGTCCGAATACCATGGGTATCAGCCCGTAGGCACTGGCGACAAAATCTTCCACCTTGATCCGCTCTGGGCGGACCCGAATATCGACTTCATCGGGATCGACAATTACATGCCGCTGTCTGATTGGCGGGATGGTGTGGGTCATGCGGACGCAGGTGCGGGATCAATCTACAACCTCGATTATCTGTCAGCTAACGTCACCGCAGGCGAAGGCTACGACTGGTATTACAAGAGCGATACGGCACGAGACGCCCAACGCCGCACGGAGATCACAGACGGCCTCGCGGACGAGCCTTGGATTTACCGCTACAAAGACCTGCCAAACTGGTGGGGCAACGCGCACCATAACCGGATAGACGGCATACGGTCTGCGACCCCAACCGCGTGGCAGCCGCAAAGCAAACCAATCTGGTTCACAGAACTGGGCTGTGCGGCGACAGACAAAGGCTCCAATCAACCGAACAAATTTCTCGACCCCAAATCATCTGAATCGCAACTGCCACATTATTCCAACGGGCAGCGCGATGATTTCATGCAGATGCAATACCTGCGGGCGGTCTATGGCCATTACGCAGATCCCGCGAACAATCCTGTGTCTTCGCATTACGGTGACGCAATGGTTGATATGCGCCGCGCCCACGTCTGGGCATGGGATGCGCGGCCTTACCCGTACTTCCCGGGCAATCAACAGCTTTGGTCTGATGGCGATAACTACACGCGCGGGCATTGGCTCAATGGGCGTAGTTCCAGCCGCACGCTGGCCTCTGTGGTGGCGGACATATGCGAACGCTCTGGTGTCACAGCCTACGACGTGTCACGGCTCTACGGGATTGTGCGCGGCTATCACATCGCGGACGCAGGATCAGCACGGGCGGCGCTGCAACCGCTGATGACCACCTACGGATTTGAAGCGGCAGAGCGCGACGGCACATTGGTCTTTACCAACCGCACAGGCCAGCCAGTACAGACGCTGACAGCAGACACGCTCGCCTTTGATCCTGACCGCCCGACAGCGATCAGCCAGACCCGCGCACCACTATCTGAAATCGCAGCGCGTGTGCAGTTTGAATACACCGACGCCGAGGCCGATTATGAAGGGGCGGTTGCCGAAATCTCGGACCCCGAACAAACGACACTAGGCATTTCGCGCACATCTGTGCCGCTCGCACTGACACGGGCAGAGGCACAAGGGGCCGTAGGCCGCTGGCTTGCTGCAACCCGCGTGGGTCAAGACGGCGTCAGCTTTGCGTTGCCACCCTCACAACAAGCGCTGGGCGCAGGCGACGTGATTGACCTGCATGTGGACGGCGACCAAGGCACGTTCCGCATTGACCGTGTCGAAGACGCAGGCTTGCGCTTGGTCGAAGCCACTCGCGTGGACCCAGAAGTCTACCTGCCGCAGAATATTCCCGACACTGCCCCCAAGCTGAAACCCTACGTGGGGCCAGTGCCTGTGCAGCTGCAATTCCTTGATCTGCCGCTGATTTCTGGGGACGAGGTTCCCCACGCGCCGCATGTGGTGGCGAGCGGGCGGCCTTGGCCGGGGCAGGTGGCGCTGTATACCAGCGGGACCGACAGCGACTATAAGCTCGATCAGATTATCCAGCGCGAGGGGACCATGGGCCAGTTGGTGACGCCGCTGCAGCGCGGATCGGTTGGGACATGGGATCGTCAAGACGGGGTGACGATCAAACTGATCCACGGAACGCTTAGCTCTGCGGAGATCGCAAGCGTGCTGTCCGGTGCGGGTGCCATTGCGATTGGGGACGGGAGTAGCAGCAACTGGGAAGTGCTGCAGTTCACCAAAGCCATTCCTGTCAGCGCCCAAGAATACCAACTGTTCGACTTCTTACGGGGGCAGGCCGGCACCAGTGCTATGATCCCTGACGTCTGGCCCGCAGGATCAGCGGTGGTGGTTCTGAACGGGGCAATCAGGCAAATCAACCTAGCGTCCACCACACGCGGCACCGACCGTCATTTCCGCTACGGACCAGCCTCTGAGCCTCTGGGGGACGCATCCTACCGCTATGACGTCGCGAGTTTCGCGGGGAACGGCTTGCGGCCTTATCCGGTCGCACATCTTCGGGCACAAGCGCTGGGCGGCAATCAGCAGATCACATGGATCAGACAGACGCGGATCGACGGCGACGATTGGTCTGGACTTGATGTGCCACTGGGCGAAGACCGCGAAACCTATCTCCTGACATTCCACGTCGGTGGGGTACTGACCAACACAGTCATCGTCAGTGACCCCACATGGAACGGACCACTCAGCATTGGTACAAAAGTCAGCGTCGCACAGGTGTCGGACCGCTACGGGGCAGGGCCTGCGCAAACCATCGAAATCGGGGGGTGACATGCGCCCCATTCACCTCTCTGACTTGCATTACGCGGCCTGTGCGCTACAAAATGAACCTGAAGTTACGCGACCAGCCGTGCTGCAATCGGCCCTCGCGCACGCGGACACAGCCGACCGCTACCGCAAACGCCTGCGCCGTGCGCATCCCAATTACGGCACAGGCACCCTGACCAGCGCCTTGGCGCAGCATCACCCGATTGACGACACGACACCCCACACAACCGCTTATCTGCAAAGCATGTTGGTTGTTATCACAGGGCTTTTGACCCGCGCTACGGCGAAACATTGACTGAAATGCACCTCACGGGGTTTTTTCTTGTCCGCTTGGGACTACTTAGATTAGAACGACCAGACACAAGCGCAAGGACGTGACCCCATGGCCCCTCAAACAGCTGCCCTCTCGCAGGTCGATCCCGTCTGGCACCGCATCCGCGAAGAAGCCGAAGCCGCCGTGCTCTCCGAACCGCTGATGGGCGGCTTGATCCATGCGGGTATCTTGCACCACGCCAGCTTTGAACGCGCCTTGGCGTACCGTATTTCGATGAAGCTCGCATCGCGCGAAATGTCCGAACAAATCCTGCGCGAAATCCTCGACGAAGCTTATGCAACGGATGCGTTCATCACCTCGGCGGCACGTGCCGACCTCGTAGCGATTTTTGACCGCGATCCGGCATGCCACCGCCTGATGCAACCGCTGCTGTTTTTCAAAGGCTACCAAGCTGTACAAGCTTACCGCCTGGGTCACTGGCTCTGGATGACGGGCCGCAAGGACCTGTCGTACTTCGTACAAATGCGGGTCTCAGAACTCTTTGGCGTGGATATCCACCCTGCGGCTCGGATCGGCAAAGGCATCATGATCGACCACGCACATTCGATCGTTGTGGGCGAAACGGCAGTTGTAGGCGATAACGTCTCGATGCTGCATTCGGTCACGCTTGGTGGGACTGGCAAAGAAGACGACGACCGTCACCCGAAAATCGCCGATGGCGTGCTGATCGGGGCAGGTGCCAAGGTACTGGGCAACATCACAATCGGCCATTGCAGCCGGATCGCGGCAGGCTCGGTTGTCCTCGAAGCTGTGCCACCGATGAAAACCGTCGCTGGCGTACCAGCACGGATCGTCGGCGAAAGCGGCTGCTCGCAACCATCGCTGACCATGGACCACCTGTTCAACGCGATCAGCTGAGCGCGCCCCTTAACGTTAGCCACGCGTCTTGGTTTCTTTGACTTCTTCTAAATCCCGGGGGTGCGGGGGCTGGCCCCCGCTCTGTCGGCGGCGTCAGCCGTCGAAATCCCTCAAAACAGATCGCAAGCCCAAACGCAAAACGCCGGACCAAAAGGCCCGGCGTTTCCTCATCTCAATAATCTGACCTTAAGCCAACATCGTCATCGGGTTCTCAAGGTTGTCCTTGATCGCGTTCAACAAGTTCGCACCCATCGCGCCATCAATCACACGGTGATCAACGCTCAGCGTGGTGGACATCACAGTCCCCACCGTCAGCTCACCGTCAGCGCCCACAATCGGCTTTTTCGCACCAGCCCCAACCGCTAAAATAGCGGCATGTGGCGGGTTGATAATCGCGTCAAAGTTGTCGATGCCGAACATTCCAAGGTTGGAAATCGCGAATGATCCACCGCTGTATTCATGCGGCGCAAGCTTGCGATCACGCGCACGGGTGGCGAGGTCTTTCATCTCTGCAGACAATGCCGACAGCGACTTCATTTCGGCGTCTTTCAACACAGGCGTGAACAAACCACCTTCAATCGCCACGGCCACAGCCACGTCCGATTTCTCGAACTGCAATGTGCGATCACCGGCCCAAACGGCGTTGGCTTCGGGGACTTGTTGCAAGGCCAGCGCACAGGCTTTGATGATGAAATCATTCACCGACAGCTTCACGCCACGCGGTTCAAGCTGCTTGTTCAATTGGCTGCGGAATTTCAGCAATGCATCCAGTTGAATATCGCGGCGCAGGTAGAAATGCGGCACGGATTGCTTGGCCTCTGTCAGACGCGCAGCAATCGTTTTGCGCATCCCGTCGAGTTTGACTTCCTCGAATGGACGATCCGCGTAGGTTTTCAGAACCGCATCGGTGCTTGGACCCGCAGCCAGTGCCGCCGCAGGTGCGGCAGATTTTGCAGCAGCAGGGGCCGCAGCCTCGGCTGGTTTTGCACCTGCTTTTGCGTTTTCAACATCCGCTTTCACGATACGACCACGCGGGCCGGACCCCGAGATATCCGCCAGATCAAGCCCCTTATCCGCCGCAATCCGCCGCGCCAAAGGTGTGGCAAACACACGTTCACCGTCTTTAACTGGTGCTGCTGGTGCAGCTGTTGGTGCCGCGGCCTTGTCGTCGGATTTGGCAGGCGCAGCGTCAGCCGCAGGTGCCGCATCCGCTTTGGGCGCGGGCGACGATCCGATGTCATCGGCGCTTTCGCCGTCCTCTAGCAGAACAGCGATCACCTCGTTGACTTTGACGCCTTCAGAGCCTTCGGCGATCACGATCTTGCCGATCACACCTTCATCGACGGCTTCGAATTCCATCGTGGCTTTGTCGGTTTCGATCTCGGCCATCACGTCACCAGACGCGACAGTATCGCCTTCTTTCACCAGCCACTTGGCAAGCGTGCCTTCCTCCATCGTGGGGGACAGGGCGGGCATGAGAATTTCGATTGGCATGTTATTCTCTCCTTACCGGTAGGTGACTGATTTACACGCATCAACAACTTCGTCCGTTGTCAAAAGCGCGTGTTTCTCAAGGTTCGCCGCATATGGCATCGGCACGTCTTTACCGGTGCAAGTGATCACGGGCGCGTCGAGATAATCAAACGCTTCTTGCATGATCACACCAGAGATATAGCCGCCGACGCTGCCTTGCGGCCAGCCTTCTTCGACTGTCACACAGCGGTTGGTTTTACGCACGGATGCAAGGATGGTCTCAGTGTCCATCGGGCGCAATGTCCGCAGGTTGATCACTTCGGCGTTGATGCCTTCTGCTGCCAATTTCTCAGCGGCTTCCAGCGCGTAGGTCATGCCGATCCCGAAGGATACGATGGTCACATCGTCGCCCGCGCGTTCGATCTTGGCCTTGCCGAAGGGAATGGTGAAGTCATCCATGACAGGCACATCAAAAGATTTGCCGTACATGATTTCGTTCTCAAGGAAGATCACAGGGTTGTTGTCGCGGATCGCTGTTTTCAGCAGACCTTTGGCATCCGCCGCAGAGTACGGCATCGCAACTTTCAGACCAGGCACCTGCATATACCATGCCGCATAACACTGCGAGTGCTGGGCACCCACACGCGCCGCCGCACCATTGGCACCACGGAACACCATTGGTGCACCCATCTGACCGCCGGACATATACAATGTCTTGGCCGCAGAGTTGATCAGGTGGTCAATCGCTTGCATCGCAAAGTTGAAGGTCATGAATTCCACGATGGGCCGCAGACCGCCGAACGACGCACCCGTCGCGATCCCAGCAAAACCATGTTCGGTGATCGGTGTGTCGATCACACGTTTCGCGCCGAATTCGTCCAACAAACCTTGCGAGATTTTATAAGCGCCTTGGTACTCGGCGACTTCTTCACCCATCAGGAACACGTCGCCGTCGCTGCGCATTTCCTCGGCCATCGCGTCGCGCAATGCTTCGCGAACGGTGGTTTTCTTCATTTCCGTGCCTTCGGGCCAGTCTGGTGACTGATCTGGGGCAGGGGCCGCAGGTGCGGCGGCTTCGGCTGGTGCTTTGGCTTCCGCAGGGGCAGAATCGGCTGCAGCAGCGGCAGGGGCCGCACTTGCGCCCACTTCCGGCACGTCTTCGCCTTCTTCCACGAGGATCGCGATGACCTCGTTCACTTTGACGCCCTCAGAGCCTTCAGCGATCACGATCTTGCCGATGATGCCTTCGTCCACAGCCTCGAATTCCATCGTGGCCTTGTCGGTTTCAATCTCGGCCATGATGTCGCCAGAGGAAACGGTGTCGCCTTCTTTGACCAGCCATTTGGCCAGCGTGCCTTCCTCCATCGTCGGGGAAAGCGCGGGCATGAGAATTTCGATAGCCATTATGCTGTCTCCTGCGGCAGTTCGTCGGCGTAGATATCTGTCCAAAGCTCTTCCAAGGCGGGCTCCGGGCTTTCTTTCGAGTATTCAGCAGCCTCGTTCACGACAGCTTTGATTTCTTTGTCGATGGCCTTCAGGTCATCTTCGGACGCATGTTTGCCTTTCAGCAAAGCCTCGCGGACCTGTTCAATCGGATCACGCTCGTCGCGCATTTTCTGCACTTCTTCGCGGGTCCGGTATTTCGCAGGGTCGGACATGGAATGGCCACGGTAACGGTATGTTTTGACTTCCAAAATATACGGACCTTTGCCAGCGCGGCAGTGCGCCACAGCGCGTTCGCCCGCTTCTTTGACCTTGATCACGTCCATGCCGTCAACTTCTTCGCCCTCGATGCCGTATGCGGCACCGCGTTCCCACAAAGACGGGGATTTGGTCGAGCGTTGAACGGATGTACCCATCGCATATTGGTTGTTCTCGATCACAAACACGACTGGCAGTTCCCACAGCTCGGCCATGTTATAGGTCTCGTAAACCTGACCTTGGTTCGCGGCACCATCACCGAAATAGGTGAATGTGACGTTGTCGTTGCCTTTGTATTTGTCAGAGAATGCCAGACCTGCACCCAGTGGCACCTGCGCTGCAACAATCCCGTGGCCGCCGTAGAAATGCTTCTCTTTCGAGAACATATGCATCGAGCCGCCTTTGCCTTTGGAAAAGCCACCTTCGCGGCCTGTCAACTCGGCCATGATGCCCTTCGGGTCCATGCCGCAGGCCAGCATGTGGCCGTGGTCGCGGTAAGATGTGACGCGCTTGTCACCTTCTTTTGCTGCGGCCTCTAGGCCCACAACAACAGCTTCCTGACCAATATAGAGGTGGCAGAAACCGCCGATCAGACCCATGCCGTAGAGTTGGCCTGCCTTTTCCTCAAATCGCCGGATCAGCAGCATTTCCCGATAATGTCCCAGCAGTTCCTCAGCTGAAACGTTTGACTTCGCGGCGGCCTTCTTCGGCGGCATGGGCGGTCCTCCATCCATTTTGATAGATAGTTTAGTGTTAAACTATTTCTTAAATCAAAACACATGACGTGAGGATATGCAAACGGGATATGCGGGAATTATGCAGGGAAAATGCGGGAAGCTGTGCGCAATGTCAGGCAGGCGACGGTCAGGGCGGCTGGCCTAAGGCGCAACTGAGGATTGTTTTTGCGACCGTGCGTCAAGATCGGGCAGGAACAAACTGATCTGTGTGCCAGAATGGGACGACTGAATGGCCATGCCGCCTTTCAGTTCTTTCAACATCCCCGCAACCATCGACAGACCCAGCCCTGTGCCTTTGCCGACAGGCTTGGTGGTGAAGAAGGGATCAATCACTTTGGGCAGGATCGTCTCTGGAATGCCGTGGCCCGTGTCTTTGACTACAATCTGAACATGGGCGCCGGGGTCAAGCGCCGAGCCATCCGCAAGCGGCACCTGCTGCGTGGTTGTGACCTGATCCGCGCGCACACTCAGATGACCACCCAGCGGCATCGAATCCACAGCGTTCACAATCAGATTGATCAATCCGGCGACAAGCTGGCTGCGATCCGCGTTCACTTTGATCGTGGGGTCAATCTCGTGAATATTGAACGTGACCGACGTGGGGACCAAGCGTTGGGTCAGAATACGCAATTCGGCATAGAGATCCGACAGATAAATCTCGGCGATATCCGGTCTTTCCGCGCGGGCAAAGATCGTTAATTGGCGCACCGTCTTAGCAGCTTGCCGTGCGGCGACCAGCGCGTTCTCTACATCCGCCGCGCGTTCGACCGGATCATCGGTGATCTGGATCAGTTCAAGGCTGCCAATAATCGCGGTCAGATTGTTGTTGAAATCATGGGCAACGCCCCCCGCCAACTGACCCACCGCCGCCATCTTTTGCGCCTGATGCGCCTGTAGTGCTGCGGTCTCGCGCGATTGCCGGATCTGGCGTGTGACCCGCATCGTTCTGATGAAATAATACACCATCGCCAATGCAGATGTAGCCGCCCCGAATAACGCAAGCGGCGTGTCGAATGCGGGCATGAAACCAATAAATAATGTCGCCGTTATGCTGGACACAAGAGCGACGATACAGACGTTAAACACGCGCATGGTGTCGTTGCGCTGTGCCAGAAACAGCATTTGTGCCGCGATCAACATACCGCCCACAAACATCAAAGCGCGGTTCGGCCCGATCAGCATGAGCGTCGGAAGCCACGAAAACGCGATATGTGTTGTGCTCAGCAAGATCGCGGCACGTGTGGCCTCGCTGCGGTGCACAAAGTTGGACCGTGAAGACACGTAATAGAAATACGCAGCATATGACGCCAAAAAGAGAACGGGCCAGACCAACGCCATCGTCCAACCCGTGTACAGGTGGATCAAAACGCCCGCGATGCTGACCGCGACCAGCCGTGTGTAAGGTTCGTAAAGTTCGCCATATTCAAAGTCGCGCAGGAGCCTGATTTCTGCGTCGTAATTCTTTGCTTCAGTGGCCATCGTTAATTTATCCATGCAGCCAGAACAGTCGAAAAAGGTACAAAACAAGCGGCCGCGCGCGCTTGCTGACGTCCAACAAACGGCAATAGATTTAAAAAATCAATAGTTACATGAAGTTGATCGACGGCCTGAACGCGCAGAAAAATCGGCAATGCGCCTTACTGAATAACGATCTCGTCGGCGCGGATCATGCCCAACACGTCACGCGCTTGCTCGTCCAGCAGGTCCAAGTCCAGATAGGTATCCGACAGTCTGTGTGTCAGGTTTTCCATGCGGGCGACTTCGGCGTTTAGGGTCGCGAGCTCTTGGGAAAGCGCACGACCCTCTGCTTTGACTTCCGCACGTTTGAACACCCCGTAATCACCCTGCACAGCTGCAAAAGTGAAATACAGACCCAAAGCCAGAAGCCCGAGGAAAGAAAGGAGTGTGCCCATTGCTGGGCGGCTTGGTTTTTTCATACTGCCTCAAAATGCCGTCTTCTTTGGACGATCTATTGCTAGAATCGCACATCTGATTCGGTTTGTGAATCCTAAAAGTGCATGTTGAATCAAGTTTCTTTAAAGTTTTTTCCATTTCGGTGCGCCGGTTGACCGATCCGGAACCTAACAGTGTACAGTGAAGCGATAACCGCAGTTTCACGGACCTTACGGCACGCGCGTCACTCCCTTGCACCTCAACTTCGCGCCATTTACCTGACCCCAAACCTGCACAAAAGGCGGCTGCTATGACCACGATCAAACTTGCTATCGGCAGTATTCTTATTGGGTTTTCGGTCTTGGGCCTGAAGGCTGCGGCCTATTGGATGACCGGATCGGTTGCGCTGTTGTCGGACGCGCTGGAAAGCACGGTAAACGTCGCCACTGCCTTTGCTGCATTGATCGCCATCCGTATTGCAGCAAAGCCTGCTGATGATGCCCACCCGTATGGCCACCACAAAGCCGAGTTTTTCAGCGCCGTTCTCGAAGGCATTATGATTATCGTCGCCGCGGTTCTGATCTTTAAGCAGGCCTACCACGGCTTTGTGCACCCCACGCCGATCAACGCGCCCACGGCGGGTTTGCTCGTGAACATGGCGGCCACCGTCATCAACGGGTTGTGGGCATGGGTTTTGATCACACGTGGACACAAGCAAAAATCACCCGCCTTGGTGGCTGATGGCAAACACTTGTTCACCGATGTCCTGACCTCGGTCGGGGTTGCGGTGGGCGTTGTTCTGGCAGTCGTGACAGGGTGGTGGATCCTTGATCCGGCGCTTGCAGCACTTGTCGCAGTCCACATCCTGTGGTCCGGCTCGAAAATCGTGAAAGAGTCGCTCAGCGGTTTGATGGACGAAGCGGTGTCAGAGCAAATTCTGGACGACATCCGCACTGTCATCGCCGCCCAAGCCGAAGGCGCAATCGAGGCGCACGACCTGCGGACGCGCCATGCGGGCATTGTGACGTTTATCGATTTTCACCTTGTTGTGGCAGGCGACACGACCGTGTTCGAGGCGCATGAAATCTGTGACCGGATCGAGACCGCGTTGCAAGACCTGCTCGACGACGCAAAGGTGACGATCCACGTTGAGCCAGAACATAAGCTCAAGGAAACGGGCGCGATCATTATCGCATGATCTGCGGACACGCAAAAGCCCCGCACCGCATGATCCCAAAAGACCATGCAGCACGGGGCTGATCGTAGTTCTTATCCCGCGACAGAGGCCGCGTAGATGGAATCGATGGTGTCGGACAATGTCGCGTTGAATGTCGCGTCGTCCTGTTGGGCCGATAGCCCTTCGGTCAGGGCGCGTGAAAAGCTCGCGATGATGCCGTTGTTTTGCGCCAGACGTGTGTTCGCCTCGTCGCGGTCGTAACCACCAGACAGCGCCACAATCCGCAGCACCTTGGGGTGATCGACCAGCGGCTGATACAGGTTTGCTTTTTCCGGCAGTGTCACCTTGAGCATGATCTTTTGATCGTCGGGCAGGGTGTCTAACTGCGCTGTGATCTCGGCCAGCAGCATGTCTTCGGCGGCGGCTTTGTCAGGGATCGAAATGGTGACTTCCGGCTCAAGGATCGGCATGAGGCCGTGTGCGAGGATCTGTTTGCCGAATTCAAATTGCTGGGTCACGATGTCTTTGATGCCAACAAGATTGGCTGCAGACACAACTGACCGCATTTTTGTGCCGAACATGCCTGCCGTCTTGGCGCGGGTCAAAAGTTCGTCGAGACCGTCAATCGGCTTCATCACCTGCACTCCATTGTGCAAGTCCTTGAGACCTTTATCGACTTTCAGGAATGGCACAACGCGGTGGTCTTCCCACAGGGTTTGCGCGGCAGGTTTGCCACCGATCTGGCGGTCCATTGTCATTTCAAATAGGATCGCGCCGACAACCTTGTCGCCGGTGAAGCAGGGCGCATTGACGATCCGCGACCGCATTTGGTGGATCAGCGCGAACATCTCGTCGTCGTTGGCATAGGCATCTTCTTCGACGCCATATAATTTCAATGCTTTCGGAGTAGACCCGCCGCTTTGATCCAAAGCCGCGATAAAGCCTTTACCGGCCAGAACTTGATCCCATTGCGCTTGATTAGACATGTCGAGCATTACCATTCCCTTGCATGAAGGCCACCGCGCCCCCGTTTCCTATGTGCTTAGGTCAGGGGCGCGGGGCGTGCAATTATGGTAACGCTAACCGTTAGCGCTAAACTGGAATACTAGTCTGATATAGCGGCAACACCGGGCAATTCCTTGCCTTCCATCCATTCCAAGAACGCACCACCTGCGGTTGAAATGTAGGTAAAGCTGTCAGCAACACCCGCCTGATTCAGCGCGGCCACAGTGTCACCACCGCCAGCTACAGAGATCAGCTTGCCCGCATCGGTCAGCGCACCTGCGGCTTTGGCGGCGGCATTGGTCGCTTTGTCAAATGGTGCGATCTCAAACGCACCCAGCGGGCCGTTCCAGACCAGCGTTTGTGCGGCCCCGAGCGTCTTGGTGATATAGGCAACCGTTTCTGGTCCCGCATCCAAGATCATCGCATCCGCAGGGCAGGCGTCAGGGGCAACGGTTTCATTGTCCGCACCCGCCTTGAATTCACGCGCCACAACGATGTCGCGCGGCAGGATGATTTCGCAGCCAGCCTTTTCCGCCTTGCCCAAAATCTCGCGCGCTGTGTCCGCCAGATCGTGCTCGCATAGGGATTTGCCGACGTTGATGCCTTGGGCCGCGAGGAACGTGTTCGCCATGCCGCCACCAATCACCAGATGATCGACCTTGCCGACCAAATTGCCCAGCAGGTCCAGCTTTGTGGACACTTTCGCGCCACCAACCACAGCCACTACGGGACGCTTTGGCGTGCCCAAAGCAGCCTCTAACGCGCACAGCTCTGCCGCCATCAAACGACCCGCGCAAGACGGCAACAGTTTCGCAATCGCCTCAGTCGAGGCGTGGGCACGGTGGGCCGCAGAGAACGCATCGTTCACATAGATATCAGCCAGCGACGCAAGGCGCGCCGCAAATCCCGCATCGTTCTTTTCCTCACCCGGATTAAACCGCAGGTTTTCTAACAGCAGAACCTCGCCGTCTTCCATCTCGGCCACGGCATCCGCGTAGTCGCCATTCACAAAGGTCACAGGCAGACCAAGCGTGTTGGACACGGCGCCCGCGATATGTTCCAGCGACATTTCAGGGACAACCTGACCCTTCGGGCGACCAAAGTGGGCCATCAGAATGACCTTGCCGCCAGCCGCCTGAATATCGTCCACAGTCGCAGCAATCCGCTCAATGCGGGTAGCGTCCGTGACGCGGCCGTCTTCCATCGGCACATTTATGTCAACGCGGACCAAAGCGCGTTTGCCTGCAAAGTCCATATCATCAAGGGTTTTCCACGTCATGAGCCGTCTCCTAAGTGTGCTTTGCACCTTTCCTGCGGCACACACCCGCAAACGTCAACTAGCCCTCTCTTGGCAATCGGGCCTTTGCGCCATATGTCAGGGGCAACCGCAGATAAAAGGGAGAGCCCAATGGCCGATATTAAAGATCCAGAAAACACAATCATCATGACACTCAAAGACGGTGATGTGATCATCGAACTTTTGCCTGATGTGGCACCAAAGCACGTTGAGCGGATGAAAACCCTCGTGCGCAACGGCGACTACGACAACGTAGCATTCCACCGCGTCATCGACGGCTTCATGGCGCAGACTGGCGACGTGGCCAATGCGAACATGGAAAAAGAGTACAACCCAGGCCGCGCAGGCACAGGCGGGTCTGATATGCCTGATCTGCCAGCAGAATTCTCAAAAATCCCACACGCACGCGGGTCCATCGGGGCTGCACGCTCTGCCAACCCGAACTCTGCGAACTCGCAGTTCTTCATCAACTTTAAAGACAATGACTTCCTGAACGGTCAATACACTGTCTACGGCCAAGTCATTTCCGGCATGGACCACGTTGACGCGATCGTCAAAGGCGAGCCACCAGCGAACCCTGACCGCATGATCAAAGTTGTGGTGGCTGCTGATGCTTAAGCTTGCAGCAGTTCTAGCACTCGTCGCGGGTCCAGCCTTTGCGGTTGGTCTTGAGATTGACGTGACAGGCGAAGCCAATGGCACCATCAAAATCGATCTGTTCGAAGACGTGGCACCAAACCACGTGGCCCAGATCACAGCAATCGCCAACGCAGGTGACTACGACAACGTGGTGTTTCACCGCGTGATCGAAGGCTTCATGGCCCAAACCGGTGACGTCGAAAACGGCGTTGTTGGTGGGAACATGTCGCGTGCTGGCACAGGCGGATCCGATCTCGGCAATATCAAGGCTGAATTCTCGGACAAACCGTTTGATCGTGGTGTCGTCGGCATGGCGCGCTCGCAGAGCCCTGACTCTGCGAACTCGCAATTCTTCATCATGTTCGATGCGGGCCACTTCTTGAACGGTCAATACACAGTCGTCGGTGAAGTCACCGAAGGCATGGATGTGGTTGACGCGATCAAGCGCGGCCAAGGCCAAAGCGGGGCGGTTTCCGGCACACCTGACGTGATGTCAGCAGTGCGCGTTACTGAATAAGCCCAAGCGGTTAAAATCAAAGCAGGCGGGCAGATGACGGCCCGCCTGTTTTTGTTTCCGATCTGGAAACACAGCTAATTGTACACAACGGATAGTTGTGCGGTTGCGCTTTGCTGCTAGAGTCACACAAATTTTGATGTGGTGGCGAGACCGAATGAATCACTCTTCCTTCATGGTATGGCTTCTCGCGGCGACGGCATTGCTCGGATGCGGCGGCGGCGGCGGATCGTCGCGTGCCACCGAGGTTTTGGATGCAAAACCTGTTGTTCCAGAACCAACGCCCGCGATTCCGCTTCCCACGATCCCGTCAACATCCATCACACTGAGCCAAATCAACGCGAATGCATCCGGTTTTGCAGCTTTTCTCAACGACATCGACGCAGGCGAAGACCTGAACGAAATCCCGCAACTCGATAGCGTCGCCACATTGCAAGCTGCGGGCAATGCGACCTACGAGGGCGCGTTTTACGTCTTTAACAATGCGGCCCGCGTCGATGGTTTCGTCGGTAACGCCGCGATTTCAATCGGATTTTCGGACCCGCGCAACCCGTCGGTGCTTGGTGGTGCGGACGGATTTATCTACGTGGACGGACCTGAATTGGCGGACGTTGTCGGTTCAACCGACATCACCGCCTTGCCTAGCGATACGCCAATTTTCGCAGCCAATGGCAACGTTACATTCTCGAACGGCGAACTCGCAAATACCGCTGGCGTGGCTGCCGCTGCGTTCAACATGGCGGGCAATCTTAGCGCCGATACTGGCGGTGGGGCGATGCAATCTGTAGATGTTGGGGGCGCGATGGCCGTCTTGTTTGACGGCGACCGCGCCTTTGGTGCTGGCGGGGATACGTCCGACAGCACCTTTAAATTGGAACAGCCCGAAGCGTTCTTTTTCGGGGTAGCTGACCGTTAGGACAAAATGTCCGTGACGATCGAACGGGTGCTGTCAGGGCGAAAGCCGACACGTTTCCAAAAGTGCAGCAACGGGTTATCGGCCTCGCCAATTTCCGCATGAAGCGCTTTGACACCGCCGGCCCGCAACGCGACCGCGATTGCATGCAACGTTTCGGTGCCGATGCCGCGTTTGCGCACAGATGGACGCATGTAAATTTCGGTGATCCACCCGACCATACCGCCCGCATCCACGCTCCACGCGAAGGTGACAAGCACGTAACCCAGTGGTGCGCGGGCAGGGCCGATCAACCAGATTGCACCCAGCGGATTTCCCGCCAGCAATGGCGACGCAACAGCGATCCGGTGCGCGTCATCATACGGAAACCCCTGTTCCGTATGGTGTTTTTCCATCAGCGCAAGGCATAATTCAGCGTTGGCTTCGCCCGCGAGCGTGACTGAGGCGCTCATAATCTGGCCAAACGTGTTGCAAGCAGATCAAAGAAGCCGTCGGCGTCGATGTCTTTCATGAACGTCGCATTGGGTTCGCGACCCGACACGCCCCACCAATCGGCAACCGTCGCCCCCAGCGTCAACTCTGATTTGGTTTCGATTTCAACGTTGATATGCCGTCCTTGAAACAGATCGGGCTGGATCAAATAGGCGATCACGGTTGGATCGTGCAGCGGCGCACCTTCGGAGCCATATTTTTCCTTGTCGAACCGTTCGAAAAAGTCGGTCCACGCGGCGACCATATCCCCGACTTTGGTGCCCATCGCGCGGAATTTATCGACGCGGGCTTTGGTTGTCAGCGCCTTGTGCGTCACATCCAGCGGCATGATGGTGATCGGAACGCCTGATTTCATAACAATATCAGCGGCTTCTGGGTCGACGTAAATGTTGAATTCAGCGGCGGGCGTAATGTTGCCCTGCTCAAAGTATCCACCACCCATCAGCACAATTTCTTGAACCTTTTCAACGATATCCGGTGCGTTCTTAAACGCAGTCCCGATATTCGTGAGCGGCCCAAGCGGGCATAGCGTCACTGTGCCTGCAGGCTCTGCGCGGAGCGTTTCAATGATGAAATCCACGCCGTGTTGGTCTTGCAGCGTCATCACCGGATCAGCCATTTCAGGCCCGTCCAGCCCAGTCGAGCCATGCACATGTTCTGCCGTGATTAATTTGCGCTGCATCGGTGCGTCGCACCCTGCGAAAACTTTAGTCTCAGGAAAACCCGCTAACTCACAGACAATGCACGCATTTTTCTGGGTCAAGGGCAGGGGCACATTGCCCGCGACGGCCACTACCCCCAACACATCAAGGTCTTCGGGGGACGCAAGCGCGAGCAGGATAGCAACCGCGTCGTCTTGGCCTGGGTCTGTGTCGATGATGATCTTGCGCGGCATCGGAGGGTCCTTTTGGTTTCGCGCCACTGTGTCTGTTTGGGCAAATGGGGGCAAGGGCTAGCGGTGAAAATTGGCGCAGGTCGAAGGCAGTTTTGCGCCGATGCTCGGCCGCTGTGCGCCGGAAATCGGGCGGCTGGCGTATGTCCCTTTTTCCGCTGCACAAAGGGGGCCGTTTTGGCGGCTAAGCGCTGGAAAAGGCCGGAATATTCGGGGCGGCTAGCGGATGATGTTCGGGGCCGTCAAAAGGGTTTTCGAAAGCAACAGCTTTCTTTTAAACCTAAATGGAGACCTGAAATGACGACTTCAAAAAACATGACAATGACCGCGATTGCACTCTTGGTAGTAGCGGGATCAGCTTCGGCACAAGCCACAAGCGTCGATGTGAATGGGGACGGGTTTTACAGCTTGCCAGAAGTGCAGGCCGCCATGCCTGAAATGACACAGGACGACTTCCTCGTGCTGGACGTGAACGGCGATGGCCTCTTGGATGCCGCAGAAGTAGAAGCTGCGACGCAAGCGGGTCTTTTGACCGCCCCTGAAGGGTAAAGAATTACCAGCACGGCAGAGACGTCTGCCGTGCTGGACCTTATCTATAGCACCAATATGCTAACGACCTCTTAAACGTGAGCGTCAGGGCCGCGCGACAGGGCTGCAACGCCTGTGCGGGCGACTTCTTGCAGGCCCAAGGGCCGCATCAGATCAGCGAAGGCGTCAATTTTCTCTGGCGTGCCTGTGATCTCAAACACAAACGATTCCAACGTACTATCAACCACACTTGCGCGGAAGATATCCGCCAGACGAATGGCTTCGATCCGCTGGTCGCCTTTGCCTGTGACTTTGAGCAGGGCCAGTTCGCGTTCCACAGACGGGCCTTCGACAGTCAAATCATTGACCGAATGCACCGTGATAATCCGGCCAAGCTGCGACTTGATCTGCTGGATGATTTGCGGCGTGCCAGAGGTTACAATCGTGATCCGCGACAGGTGGCCTGTGTGGTCGATTTCGGCCACTGTCAGGCTTTCGATGTTGTAGCCGCGCCCTGCAAACAGGCCGATCACACGCGCCAGAACGCCCGGTTCGTTTTCGACGATCACTGCCAGAGTATGCCGCTCGACCGTATCGCTGAACGGTGTTTTGAGGTCATAAGCAGAGTGGCTGGAAGCGCCTTTTTTGAGTTTGAGTGGTGACATGGTGATGTCCCTTTTCAGCGTATTTTGTCCTGTGACTTGCGTGCACAATGCGTGCACAACCCGTGCACTGCGATTTCGTTAAACGAGAACAGCCCCGCCTGCCTTGATAGCCCCTTTGGTGTCCGCGTCGCCCAGCAGCATCTCGTTATGCGGCTTGCCTGACGGGATCATCGGGAAGCAGTTTTCGTGTTTCTCGACCAGACAATCGAACAGCACAGGGCCGTCGTAGGTGATCATTTCCATGATCGCGTCGTCCAGCGCGTCGGGGTCGTGGCATTGGATGCCTTTGGCCCCAAATGCTTCGGCCAGTTTTACGAAATCGGGCAGGGATTCTGACCAGCTGGATGAATAGCGTTCGCCGTGCAGCAATTCTTGCCACTGCCGCACCATGCCCAAGCGTTCGTTGTTCAAGATGAACTGTTTGGTGTTCAGGCGGTATTGCATTGACGTGCCGAGCTCTTGCATGTTCATCAGCCACGACGCTTCGCCCGCGATGTTGATCACCAGCGCGTCTGGATGCGCCATTTGCACGCCGATCGACGCCGGATGCCCGTAGCCCATCGTGCCCAAGCCACCGGAGGTCATCCAGCGGTTCGGATCTTCAAAGCCCAGATATTGCGCGGCCCACATTTGGTGCTGGCCAACTTCGGTGGTGATGTAGCGGTCGTGCTTTTTGGTCAGCGCTTCAAGCCGTTGCAGGGCGTATTGCGGCTTGATGATTTTGCCTTCCTGTTTGAAGGACAGGCAATCGACCTTTTTCCATTCGTTGATCTGGTCCCACCATTTGGACAGACCTTCTTTGTCGGTCTTGCGTCCGTTGGCTTTCCAAACTTTTAACAAGTCTTCCAGAACATGCGCCACGTCACCCAAGATCGGGATGTCGACGTGGATCACTTTGTTGATCGAGGACGCATCAATATCGATATGCGCTTTTTTCGATTTCGGGCTAAAGGCGTCCAAGCGTCCGGTGATCCGGTCGTCAAAACGCGCCCCGATGTTAATCATCAGATCGCAGTCATGCATCGCCATGTTGGCTTCATAAAGTCCGTGCATCCCCAACATGCCCAACCAGTTTTCACCGGAGGCGGGGTAGGCGCCAAGGCCCATCAGCGTGGATGTGATCGGAAACCCTGTGGCCTCGACCAATTCGCGCAACAGTTGTGACGCGGCTGTGCCAGAGTTCACCACGCCGCCACCTGTATAGAACACAGGCCGTTTCGCCGTTTCCATCGCCAAGGCCAGTTCCTTGATCGCGTCAAGATCGCCTTTGACCTGCGGTTGGTAATGCGTTTCCATCTGCGTTTTCTGCGCGTATTTGCCCGTCGCGAATTGCACGTCTTTCGGGATGTCGATCAACACTGGACCCGGACGTCCAGAGGTTGCGACGTGGAATGCTTCGTGCAGGGTTTGGCCCAGCTTATCGGTTTCTTTGACCAGCCAGTTATGTTTCGTGCAGGCGCGGGTGATGCCAACGGTGTCGGCTTCTTGGAACGCATCTGTGCCGATCATGAAGGTCGGCACCTGACCTGTCAGCACCAGAATTGGGATGCTGTCCAGCAAGGCATCAGTCAGACCCGTCACAGCGTTCGTGGCACCGGGGCCGGATGTGACCAAGGCCACGCCAACTTTACCCGTGGACCGCGCATAGCCTTCAGCCGCGTGAACCGCACCTTGTTCGTGCCGCACGAGGACGTGTTTGATCTGGTTCTGCTGGAAAATTTCGTCGTAGATCGGAAGGACAGCGCCACCGGGATAGCCAAAGACGACTTCCACGCCTTGGTCTACCAAAGCCTGAACTACCATTTTAGCGCCGGTCATGGCTTTTGTCATATCATTCGCGTCCTTCGCGTCAGAGTTTATCGTATCTCACAAAAAAGCCCCCGAAGTTATCGAGGGCGCATGGGAAGCTGTTATGGCTTTACCGTTACCGGCCCATGCGCGTTATATTCACCACTAGAATGACGATATTCATCTTAGGCTCCTTCGTGTTTGGCCACCCTATGCAGATGAAAAAGGGGGGTCAACGCCTGAAGTGGAGAAAATGTCGTTTGGGGGCGTTTTTTCGCAACTTTATTTCAGTGAGTGTATTTGGAGGGGTCTGACTAATCCCGCAGCGGTCTTTGTATCGTCAAGCGCAGAGGTTGGTTTTCGCAGGCAGGGCGGCATGATGATTCGCGCTGCGCACCGCTTAATCTCGCGCCGAATGCCTTTGCTTGCTTGGAAAACAGGCGCGGGGCGGCCCAAACAACGGTAAACCACCGCGCATGTCTGCTATGATGGCCACAAAGACGCGCTATCATAGCCAGTGACACTTGCCTGTGGTAGCCGCAGATAACCCAGATGGAGGCCGCCTCAGCGCGGCGATATGAACATGAACACACTGACGGATTACGGCACCAGCGTCGTGACGGACTTGAGCCAACGGTACGGTGTCAGCCAAGACGCTGTGCGCTGCTTGATGGATGCGGTCAGTCGTGGCGGTGGCACCCAAGCCCAATTCAGCCATCCAGAGATTGGGGGCATGGGCCAATGGTCGTCCGGTGGTATGACGATGGTTGGCGATATGTTCAACACGGGGCTGCAAGCCTTTGTGTCAAACCTGTGCGGCGAAATCTCGAATGCGTATTTCAACGGTCCGTTCTACGCGCCGCTGCCAAAGCCGCAGGGATCGTGGCAAGGCCAGGCCCAAGGTGGCCCATCAATGCAGATGTCCGGCGGGTCTTTTGGGTCGTGGTGGCCTGATGAGTTGGGATCGCCGTCGTCGTCAGGATCACAGAACAACCTGTCCTATGCGATTTTCCCGAACACCCGCCGCTTGGCTGTGAATTTGAATGGTGCTGTGACGGTATATGACACGGGCGATCACATGATCGGCGGCGTTGGTCAGCAGCAATCGGGCGATGCGTCTTGGACGTTCACCAGCCAGTTCGGGACCGTGTATCTAAACCAACTGCCTGTGGTCACGGGCGCGGGTCAGTCGCAACCTCAAGCACAGCCGGAACCAATCAATGACCCGGTGCCTGATGTGCCTGTGATGAAGCAAGCCGAGCCTGATTTTACGCCCCAGACCGCGACCGCGTCGCAAGGGATGATCCATGCCGATGACGTGTTTGCAGCACTCGAAAAACTGGGATCGCTGCACGAGATGGGCATTCTGAGCAGTGACGAGTTCCAGACCAAAAAGGCAGAGTTGCTGGCGCGGCTTTAAGCTGTTTGGCTTACGGTTGGGTCATCATTGCAGGATGCGCCTGATTGTTTCACTATTCACGGAGCCTGTTCATCTAGGCTGAGTGGTTTGCGGAGACTGAGGCGCGTTATGACCGAAACGATTGTTGATCTCGAAACGTGGCCGCGTGCTGCACAGTTTCAATGGTTCCGCAGCTATGACCGCCCGCATTACGCCACCACGTCGCGGCTGGATGTTACGCATCTGCTAGCAAGACGCGATGCGGCGGAGATCAATGTCTACCGCGCCAGCTTGTTCGCGATATCCAAGGGGCTTCATGCGGTGCCGGAATTGCTGATGCGGTTTCGCGGCGATACGGTTGTGCATCACGCGCAGGTCGATCTGTCGATGCCTGTCCCCACGGCGCGGGGCAGCTATAATTATGCCTATGTGCCGTATACGCCTGATTTCGCGGATTTTGATGCCGCAACCAAAGCGATCCTGACCAAGACCGCCGACACCGACGATCTGAACGCTGTGGGCGAAGGCAAGGACAACGTCGCGTTTTTGTCCTGTATGCCGTGGCTGGATTACACGTCGATCAACAACGCAATGCCGTATAAAGACGACTGCATTCCGCGGGTGAATTGGGGCAAATACGTCCCCGAAAGCGATGCATGGAAAATGGCGATGACGTTGGAAGTGCATCACGCATTGGTCGACGGACAGCATGTGGGTGCATTTTTTCAAGCTGTTCAGGACGCCTTGGACGCGATTTAGCGCGGGCTTGGCTGGACCTGTGGCGGGCCTGTGGCTATTGGGGGGTGAACCTTGTTTTATTGATGGACCATTGCCATGACTGTTGCCAACCGTATCGTTCTTTCCAGTGATCACGCAGATATCGCGATGCGCCAAGCGATAGCCGAACATATCACGGCCAGAGGGTATCAAGTTGTGGACATTGGCCCGACGACTTCTGAGAGCACACATTACCCCAAGCACGGCGAAGAAGCCGCCCGCATGGTTGCATCCGGTGATTGCGATCTGGGTGTGATCCTGTGCGGCACAGGCCAAGGCATCATGATGGCTGCAAACAAAGTTGACGGCATCCGCTGCGGCGTTTGCATGGACACGTTTTCGGCGCGGATGATCCGCGAGCATAACAATGCGAATATGCTGTCGCTGGGTGCGCGTGTTGTGGGCATGGGCCTTGCGCTAGAGATCGTTGATGCGTTTCTGGATGCGGAATTTGAAGGCGGACGTCATGCGACCCGTGTTGATATGATTATCGAGATTGAAAAATCCCAAGCCGGTGCGAAATCAGGCATTCGCGGCTGGTTCAGCTAAGAACGACGGCTATCGCGGGGCTATGCGGTGCGATGTTGCGCATCGCACCCCGCGTTAACACGTGGGGCAGAGCCACGCATCAAGGTAGACCGAGAGCCTGCTTTCGACGTTTTGGCCACGATGCAGAATGCAAAAGCTGAGTGCCACGGCATTGATGCAAAACGACTGGATGCCCTCTGACAGCAGATCGGCTGAAATATCTTTCCTAAAGGGGCTGTCGGCCATGAGGCCCACCAAAATGCGGTCATGTCTGTAAAGCGTGGTCGCAATTTTCCCGATATCCTCGACGGCCAGCGCCCCTGACAGACGCAGAAACACATCAAAAATATAGCGTTCACTTGAAATAAAGTGCAGCAATGGCTTTGTGATTGCGATCAGGTCGTCGACTGACGTGACGCGGGACGTCTTTTCCATGTCATCAAGCAGTGCGTCGATGTGGTCCCCGATGAGGATGTCCATCAGCGCGTCTTTGTCTTCGAAATGCGCGAAGAAAGTTCCCTTGGCGACATGCGCTGCAGCCACGACGTCTTCGACGCGCAGTGCGTCATATCCAGCATCCGCAACAATCTTGCGTGCGGCAGTTGCGCGGGCAGGTGGGGCGTAGCTGCTGTTCGTAGACGAGAGATCAAGTGCAGGTGCCAAGCGTCAATCGACGCTTGGCACCTGGGTGATTTATTCAGCGTCGGCTGGTTTGATTTTGTCCCACGTTTGGGTTTCAAAATCGGATCCGTCATGCCGTTCGCGCAACTGGCCGTCTTCGTCGCCCCATGCGCGGTTCACCATTTTACCACGGATCACGGCAGGACGGGCTGCGATTTCGTCGACCCAGCGGTTCACGTTTTTATAAGACGCGGTGTCGAGGAATTCGGCAGCGTCATAGACCGTGCCTTGCACAACTGCGCCGTACCACGGGAAGGTCGCAATGTCGGCGATGGAATAGTCGTCGCCGCCCAAGAATTTGCTTTCGCCCAAGCGCCGGTCCAGCACGTCGAGCTGGCGTTTGACCTCCATTGCGAAACGGTTGATCGGGTACTCGAATTTCTCGGGTGCATAGGCGTAGAAGTGGCCAAAGCCGCCGCCCAAATATGGTGCAGAACCTTGCAGCCAGAACAACCAGTTCAGCGTTTCCGTGCGGGCCTGTGGATCGGATGGCAGGAAGGCCCCGAATTTCTCGGCCAGATACAACAAGATCGCGCCGGATTCGAAAATGCGCGAGCCAGTGGTTTCGTCAAACAGCGCAGGGATTTTCGAGTTCGGGTTCACGTCCACAAAGCCGGACCCGAATTGGTCGCCGTCGTTAATGTTAATCATCCAAGCGTCGTATTCCGCGCCTGTGTGACCTGCGGCGAGCAGTTCTTCGAACATGATCGTGACTTTGACGCCGTTGGGCGTTGCGAGCGAATACAGCTGGAACGGGTGTTTACCGACTTGGCGGTCTTTGTCGTGTGTCGGGCCTGCGATGGGGCGGTTGATCGAGGCGAACTTGCCGCCGCTTTCGGCGTCCCATGTCCAAACTTTAGGGGGCGTATATGTCATGTCGTGTCCTTTTGCAGCTGTATCGCGTGTCTGTGTCGGACCATAGACGTGGGGTGAGGGGCGTCAATTCGCTAGGGTGAAATGCAACGGATGGGTCACGCTTTCGTGCGCTTCGCTGCGGCGGCGTCTCGCAGCGCGACCGCAAGGCCAGCCGTTTTTTTTATCGCAAAGGTGGTTAATTTTTCTGCCATGACCGCGACGGGAATTTGTAGTGCTGCCGTATAAGCAGTATAGGTGGGCGTAGATCGGGGCAAAATGTGCTCGGATGCGTTACTAGTTAAATTGCGGTCGCAAAGGATACCGACGATATGTCTAACAGAACTCTTTATGGGACAGCCGCCGTGGCGGTCTTGGTCGCTGCGGCGACGCTCTCTTTTTCGGCGTTGAATGCGCAAGACGGTGCAAGTGCCAGTGTGAACACTGCGTCGGCTGTTGAGGCTGCGGCATGGTCGGACAATGTGACCATCACGATGGACACCGACGCGAATACGTTTCGGTTTGAATCCGACGGTATCCCGAGCCACGGTTTTGCTGAGAAATATCTGATCCCGACCGATCCCACCGATCAGCCGTTTGAAGACAAGCCCATCGAATTTTTTGATGTCGTGAGTTCCGCTGATTATTTCAAAGACTCCCCCGTTGATACGACGATCACGACGCTGCCCGTTTATGCGGACACCGTGACGGATACGTCGCTGGGCCGGATTGGTGTCGCCTTAAGCGGTGCGCAAATCTTTAACGATTACGAGAATTTTGAACGCAGTGTTGTCGCGCTGGACGATCAGGTTGTCCACGATCACGTCGCGTTTTTGGACGAATGCAACGGCCACACGCTAGTTGACGGGACTGAATACCACTACCACGGTATTCCGGTTTGTATCACCGAAGGACTAGAGCAGGCGGACGCGCATTCTGTGATGATCGGCGTGCTGGAAGACGGCTTTCCGGTCTATGGTAATCAGGGTGCTGGTGGTGCGATTGTGACGAACGCTGATCTGGACGAATGTAGCGGCCACGTTGATGTGACGCCGGAATTCCCAGAGGGCATTTACCATTATCACCTGACCGCTGACGAAGCCCCTTATATGATTGATTGCTACCACGGCGAGGTCGAAGTCGCAGACATGGGTCCGCAGGGCGGCGCGCCTGATTTTAGTGCTGTGGCCACGCAACTGGGTGTGACGCAGGATGCGCTGATGGACGCGCTTGGCGACGCAATGCCGCCAGACTTTGCCGCGGCTGCTGAGGCTTTGGGTATCAGTGAAGACGTTTTGCGTGCAGCTATGCCAGCACCTGGTCAGTAAGACCGCAAGCCTATGGAAAAGATAGCTTATCTTGTGATCGGGGCCGCCTTTGCGGTGGTCCTGATGACGCTTTTGCCGATGGCCCAGATGACGGCGTCGCTGCCCGCTGACGGGGGCGATATGTCCGGTATGGAAATGGATGCCTCAGAGATGTCGCAGATGGGTGCGATGCACCAGCATCCGCCACGCGAGGTGTCGCCTGATCTGCCCGTGCCGAGCCTGACACATCTGATGTTTCCAGATGCGATGGACGGCTACAACATCCAGATTTTGCCGCGCAATTTCACCTTTACGCCTGCCGCGATTAACCGTCCTGCGCAGGACAACGAAGGCCACGCCCATGTCTATGTGAACGGTGTGAAAATCGCGCGGGTGTATGCTGCGTGGTATCATTTGCCGAGCGCTGTGCTGCAGGCGGGCGACAACGATGTGACCGTGACGTTGAACGCCAATGATCACAGCGAATGGAGCGAGAATGGCGTCGTCATTTCGTCCACTGTTGTTGTGCAGGGACCGGATCAGACGCCGTAAATCAGGTCGCGTTGGATTGCAGCTCTGCGAGGACGTCTAGCGCCTTTTGGCTCAAATCTGACGGCACAAAAACGTGGTCGTGGTGGAATGCCGCGATCATGTTGCAGGGGATATTTGCAGCCCCCAGTGCGGCGGATACGGCGGCTGTTAGCCCGACACCTTCGAGCGAAGAATACACGTTCAGCGTGATGCAGCGCATTGGGTGATCCGCGTCGAGGCCGAGCGTTTCGGCAACATCTACGGGGATCAGAAATGACATGCCTTCGGCCTCTTTGAATGTTCCGATTGTGTGCGGCCAGAGCGATTTCATCAGGTCGGGGTCGGTCGTCGAGGTGAACACAAAGACGCCCGGTGTCAGCGTGGGCGTCATGCCAGAAATCATATCGTGGGCTGTGTGGGCGACTTTTGACATTGCGGCTTCCTGTGCGAAGTTCGGTTAATGTCTACCTCACACGCCCAAGGCGTGGAAGGTTTGTGTGTGGCGGGGGCGTTTCGTACCCCGTCGCGCCTCGTCTTAGCGTCCGGTGCCTTGCAGAACGCCGTGTTCCATCGCGTAGCGCGTCAGTCCTGCGGTACTGGAAATCCCGAGCTTGCGTTTGATGTTGTTGCGGTGCGTCTCGACGGTCCGAACCGAAATATCGAGCGTCGCGGCCACGTCTTTGTTGGTTTTGCCCTGCGCGAGTTCCAGCAGGATCGTTTGTTCCCGCCCTGTGAGCGGTTCGCGCCCGTCCGCGATGCGCGGCGACAACGATGTTTTCGCCCCCGTACACAGGTATTCGCCGCCCGCCATCAAGATTTCAATCGCGGTTTTGATTTCTTCGGTTGGTACGTCTTTTAGTACATAGCCTTTGGCCCCGTGCGACAGTGCAGAGTTGATATATTCAGGGCTGTCATGCATCGACAGGATCAGAATGCGGGTTTCGGGGCATTTTTCGAGGATCATTTCGGTCGCGTTCAAGCCGCTGATACCGGGCATGTTGAGGTCCATCAGAATGACATCGGGCGCCAGTTGGCAGACCTGGTCTATCGCTTCGCGCCCGCTGTTCAAGGCCCCGACAATCGTGATGTCGTCATAGCTTTCGAGGATGGCTTGGATGCCTTCCGTGATCATCGGGTGATCATCAACGATTAAAACGCGGGCGTTCATGTGGAAGTCCTTTGGTTGTCCGGATCGTCAATGGCGTGTGGGCTGAGCATATGAGTCAACGGCACTTGGGCGTCAATTGTAGTGCCGTCGCGGGTCGATGTGATTGTGATTGTGCCGCCTAATTGTTCGATGCGTTCTTGCATGTTGCGCAGGCCAAGGCCCGGCTTTTGCATCGAATCTTCTGACATGCCTTTGCCGTTGTCGGTGATTTTCAGACGGCCACCAGCGCGGTTGCCTTTGAGCATGATGGTGACGGTTTGCGCGTCGGAATGGCGTTCGATGTTGGTCAGCGCCTCTTGGGCGATGCGGTACAGCGAAATGCGCGCTTCTTGGTCCAATCGACCGCGGAACACCACGGTCTCTACCGTGACATCGACGCCTGTGCGTTGGCCAAATTCATCGGCCAGCGATTGCAGGGCAGGGCCAAGACCGAGGTCATCCAGCACACCGGGGCGCAGATCGCGGCTGATCCGGCGGACTTCTTGGATCGCACTGCCAAGGCCCGCGATCCCTTTGTCGAGGCTATCGCCCACGCGGTCGTCTTTGATCTGGAAGCGGCGTTTCGTCAGTTCGAGCGCGTAACGCACACCAACCAGCATTTGCGAAATGCCGTCGTGCAGTTCACGGGCGACGCGGCCGCGTTCTTCTTCTTGGGTGTCGATGATGCGCTGTGTGAGGGCCTTGAGTTTCAAATCTGCCATGCGCCGTTCGCGGATGTTCAGCACGAGACCCGACAGGAAAACGCTAATCAGCGCCACGATCACGATAGCCACGATATAGAGCGAGGTTTGCGAGATGCGGTTTTCGACTTCGGCCCGTGCTTTGGTCACGGTGTCCAGCACATCGTCGATGAAAATACCGGTGCCAATCACCCATTTCCAGTCTTGCAGCCCGTTCACGTAGACCACCATGCGGCCCAATTCGCCCGTGGATGGTTTTGGCCAGTCAAAGCTGTGATACCCGCCTCCCGCCCGTGCGATCTGGATCAATTCGTCGGTGATCGGGATGCCGGATGCGTCCTCTAGGCCCGACCAATTCCGGTTAATCAGGTAGGTCTGGCGCGGCGCTACGAGGTTGTTGCCCTCATAGTCGAACACGAAAAAGTAGCCGTCGGGGCCGTAGAGGATCGAGGACAGTACTTGCGTGACTTCGAGTTTCGCAGCCGCGTCATCGGGGGCTGCGCGTCCGTAGGTGTTCACAAATGCGGTGCGCGCAATCGACAGGTAGTTTTTCAGCTCGTCGCGTTTGGTGGTGATTAGTTGCGCCTCAAGTGCTGCGATTTCACGCTCGGCAAGGTCGCGCGACTGATAGGTCACGACAATCGAGATCACCGTCACCGCAAGCAGCAGTGGGACCGTGGCAAGCATAAACAGCTTGTGCCCGTAACTGAGCGTGATCGCGCCGCGCAGGCGCCGAAAGAGAGCGGTCATGTCGGCGGGCATAAGGCGCATTCGCGCCGAATCAAACCCGAATCGACGTAAGGGAAGCCCGAAATAGCGCCGATATCGCGCTGAGGTTGCAAAGAAAAATGCGGATTTGCCCAATTAAATGCGAAAACTACGCAGTACTACGTATTCTCGGGTGACGGTCACTCGGCTAGCTTCCGCTTACGAATTGATCTGCACGTGCCGCTGGGAGGCCGCAATGTGTGGGGGAAACACCATGGGAGGAAACCATATGGATCGTCGTTCTTTTCTTAAAAATTCCGCACTTGGCGGGACTGCAGCTGCAGCCACATCATTGGCCGCACCAGCATACGCACAAGGCAAGCGCACGCTTACGCTTGTGACAACATGGGGTCGTGGCCTTGCTGGTGTGCATGACGCAGCCCAGCGTGCCGCTGACACAATCACAGCCATGACCGATGGCGATTTGACCATCGACCTGAAGGCCGCTGGCGAACTTGTCGGTGCATTCGAGGTGTTTGACGCTGTGACATCCGGCCAAGCCGACATGTATCACGGTGCCGATTACTATTTCGTCAACCAGCACCCAAGCTATGCATATTTCACGTCCGTACCCTTTGGTATGACTGCGCAAGAAATCTCGAACTGGTACTACCAAGGCGAAGGCCAAGGGTTCCACGACGAGCTGGGTCAGATCTTTGGTCTGAAGTCGTTCCTTGCAGGGAACACGGGTCCACAGTCCGGTGGCTGGTTCTCGAAAGAGATCGCGGGTCCAGAGGATTTCCAAGGTCTGAAATTCCGTATGCCGGGACTTGGTGGTGAAGCACTGGGTAAAATGGGCGCGTCCGTGCAGAACCTTCCGGGTGCAGAAGTGTACCAAGCGTTGGCATCCGGTGCAATTGACGGCACAGAATGGATCGGTCCATGGGCTGACGAAAAAGCCGGTTTCCAAGAGATCACAAAGTTCTACTACACTGCTGGTATGCACGAGCCGGGCGCTGCTTTGTCGCTGGCGACGAACCTCGACGTATTCGACAGCCTGTCGCCTACGCATCAGAAGATCATCGAGATCGCCTCTGCTGAAGCGCACCAGTGGAACCTTGCCCAGTTCATGAACAACAACGGTGCGGCGCTTCAGCGTCTGCAAGCCGGTGGCGTGAAGGTTCTGGAATTCCCTGACTCAGTTTGGGACGCAATGGGCGTCGCTGCAAAAGAGACATTGGATCAATACGCTGGCGACGATCTTTATGACCGTCTGCGCGCGTCTTACAACGCCTCCATGGCAGCTTCTTCGAGCTGGATTCAAAAGTCCGAAGGCGTCTACCGCACACAGCGTGACCGCGTGATGAGCTAATTCCGCAAGGAATTACACACGTGAACGAAGTATGGCCCGGCGTCGTTTTGACGTCGGGCCAACATTGAAATTTGAGCGTGGTGTGGGCCTAGCGGTCCCCGCGTAATGGATAAGGGGACATCATGGAAGACGATATCGCCTGCACGGGCTTTTTCCGGGCATCTGCGGAAGACACGGTTTCTTGTTTGGACAAATTCGAGATGGGCGGCCCCATCCAATACGTCTTTGGCAATTTGTTAGAGGCGCCGTTCAATCTGGTTTACGCCTTTGCGCATACCGGGCAGTGGCTGGATTGGTCCAATAGTGAATCGATGATGCGGTTCATCTATTATGGTGCCTCGGCTGAATTGTTCTTTGTGATATTCATGATTTTCTTGGTCGTCACGGGCGTGGGCCTGTGGCGCAATCAGTTTATGTGGGGCTGCGTACGCGTCCTTGAAGGCTTTGCCAACGCGGTTGGTCGCTTTTTTGCGTGGGCGGGTCTGTTGATGGTTCTACAGCAGATCATGATTATCTTTATGCAACGCGTCTTTGCGGTGTCCGAGATGTCGATCGGGTTCGGCTCTGCCTTTACCAAAGACGTGAGCTGGTGGTCCGAGGAACTCAAGCTCTACAACGCCCTGATCGTCTGCCTGTGTGCCACCTATACATTCGTCCAAGGCGGTCACGTCCGCGTCGATCTGGTCTATTCCGCGATCAGTTTCCGCGCCAAACGCACGATTGATATGGTGGGGTCGCTGTTGTTCATGATCCCCGCAGCATTGCTGACATGGCTCTACGGGTGGTTCTTTTTGTGGCGGCATCTGGTTGTGCCAAACCCGTCCGCCTCTGACAGCCTAGAGCGGTTGATCGGCAAAGCCCGCGCCTTGCGCTGGAACGTCGAAACCATCGGCTTTTCGCCAAACGGGTTCAACGCTTACTTCCTGTTCAAAATCCTGCTCGTTGTGTTCACCGTGATGGTGATGCTGCAAGCCGTGGCCTTCTTTTACCGCTCGTACCTTGAGCGCAAAGAGGGGATCGACAGTGAGGGCAAGTACCTCGACCGGGACAAACTGGGTGACGCGCAAGCCGAACTCGTCGCAGATATTCATTAAGGACCAAAGACATGCTTTTTGGATTAGACGGCGTCGAAGTCGGTATTATCATTGTTTTCCTGACGCTCTTTGCGGGCATCTTGTCAGGCTTTCCCGTGGCCTTTGCGATTGGCGGCTCTGCGGTCATATCATTTGCGGTGATTGCCGCATTCGATAGCGCGGGTCTGTTGATCCACGAGGCGATTGACAGCGGGACGGCCGAATACGCGGCCCTTGTGGCGGACGGCGTGCGCCCTGACGCGATCTCGATTTTCCGCTACCCTGAATTGCCCACTTACGCCACATCACTGTTCCCGCAAGGCTGGGAAACGGCGCTGGACCGCAACGTGGGCTTCCTTGTGAACCGGATGAACGAACGTGTGTTGTCGGGGCCGTCCATCGAGACGTTGCTGGCGGTGCTGATGTTCGTGATGATGGGGATCGTGCTGGAACGGTCACGCATTGCCGATGAATTGCTGACCACCATGGCCAAGGTTTTCGGACCATTGCCCGGTGGTTTGGCGGTGTCGATTGTGATCGTGGGCGCGTTCCTTGCGGCCTCGACAGGGATTGTCGGTGCGACGGTTGTGACTATGGGTCTGTTAGCGCTGCCCACCATGCTCAAGAACGGCTATTCGCCTGAATTGTCTACGGGTGTCATCGCGGCGTCCGGCACCTTGGGTCAGATTATTCCACCGTCGATTGTCATCGTGCTGTTAGGTACATTGGCGGGTGATCTTTATTCCGCCGCACAAGAAGAACGTGCGCAATTGGCGGGCTGTTCCGACGCGCTGACCTTCTTGGGCGAGCCTGCGGTTGTGTCTGTGGGGACGTTGTTCCAAGCGGCCTTGTTGCCCGGTATATTGCTCGCGTTCCTTTATGCGCTTTACGCCTTTGTCTACGCATTGCTGAACCCGTCGAAAGCCCCACCAGTGGCCTTGGGCGGCAGCAAATCGGGCGAAGTCATTACCCGTAACGATGCCTTGCTGTGGTTCCTTGGTGCGCCAATCGCCTTGATCGTGGTGTTTATCGCATCGGGTCAAGTCAATCTGCGCGGCACGCAAACCGTGATCGTGGATAGCTATACAGACTCCGGCCAGACCGCATCCTTGCGGACCAATGTGGGCGAAGAATGCGCCATTGCGATGCAAGATTTGCACGGGGCCGACGCATGGGCTGCGGCGTTGGCCGAGCAAGCCGCGATTGATGATGCGGGTGGTGTGGCTGAGGCCCGTCAGTTGACCGTCGAAGAACGTGCGGCTGCGGTTGAAGCCAAGGTTGCCGATACCGCCCCAATCGGGACGGGCATTGGTCTGATCGCACTGCTGTCCGGCCTCGTTTTGGTCTTGGCACGCGGTGTCGCCCCATCTGCAAGCCCCGTGCCACTGCTTGCGGGGGCTGCGGGTTTGCTGGCGATGTTGCTGGTGGATATCCTGTTTATCAGCCCGCTTACGACGCCCGGTGTGACGGTTCTGTTGATCGCCTTACCGTTGGTTGTAGTGTTCTACGGGATGCGTCACGCCTCGTCGCGGTTGTTCGCAAACGAGATCGTCCGCGTGGTGTTCCCACCGCTGGTCCTGATCATCGCGGTGCTTGGGTCGATCCTTGGCGGGATCACCAACCCGACGCCAGCGGCGGCACTTGGGGCAGGGGGTGCAATCTTGTTGGCCACGTTCCGCAAGCTGCAAGAGCAGGGCAATTCTGGCAAAATGGTTCTTTATACCACTGCCGCGATTGCGATCATGCTGCTGATCGGCACCAACTTTGACATGCGCCTCGGCCAAGAGGTTGTGTTGTTCGAGAACTACGTGGCTTACCTCGTGGCATTCGCGGCGTTCCTGTTTGCGATGTTCGGTCTGATTTGGTCCTGTGTGGTGCTGTTCAAGGGCGGCGTTCTGTCGCCTGTCGTGCGCGAAACGGCCAAAGTCACGTCGATGGTGTTCACCATTCTGATCGGGTCGCAACTGCTGAACCTCGTGCTGATTTCATTCGGCGGCGAACATTACATCCAGCAGTTCCTGCGGTCGTTCGATAACGAATGGAAAGTCTTCATCATCGTGATGCTGGTGCTGTTTGTGCTGGGCTTTGTGCTTGATTTCCTTGAGATCATTTACATCGTGATCCCGATTGTGGGGCCTGTGATTTACGGCGGTACGTTCGATCCAAAGTGGGTGACGATCATGATTGCGGTGAACCTGCAGACGTCGTTCCTGACCCCACCATTCGGCTTTGCACTGTTCTATCTGCGCGGGGTCGCCCCCAAGGAAATCACAACCGGACAGATCTATCGCGGCGTGCTGCCATTTATCGGTATCCAAGTCGCGGGCCTTGCATTATTGGCCCTTTTCCCATCGGTCGTGACGATTGTGCCTAATTTGTTGAATTAATCACGCGGGCATCAACCAAACCTTAATCAACCCCGGATATGCATGGTGCATGTTCGGGGTTTTTTGTTGATGAAACAGTCTATTTATTCAGTCGTTTATGCGCATGACGCGAGCTTTGTCATCGTGGCGGCACTTGTTTGCGCGATTGGATCGGCGTTGACCGTGGTCCTGTTAGTGCGGGCGCGTGTGCTGACGCACAGGCGACGGCAGCTGCACCTTATACTCGCGGCAATGATCGCGGGTACGACGATCTGGGCCACGCATTTTATCGCGATGTTAGGCTATAATCCGGCGGGCGTGGCGGCCTACGAGCCGATCTTGACGGGGGTATCGCTACTGGTTGCGATCTTTGGCTGCATGATTGGCGTGAGTATCGGTGGCATGGATAAAATCCGGTGGCGGGCCACGCTGGGCGGCACAACGCTGGGCCTAACGATTGCGACGATGCACTACACCGGAATGGCGGCACTACAGGTGCCTGGTCGGTTTGAATGGCATGCAAACCTTGTGGTGCTGTCAGTTCTGTTGGGGTGCGGCTTAGGTATCGTGATGGTGCACCGGATCATCTATCCGGTGACGCGGTTCTGCTTTTCTGGGGCAACTGTCGCCATGATCTTGGCTGTCTGCACGATGCATTTCACTGGCATGGCAGCGTCGATTTTCATGGCGGATGCGACCATTGTGGTCTCGCCTGAAAACGTGATTTCAAACTATGTGCTCGGGTTTATTGTGCTTGCCGTGGTCAGCCTGATTTTGTTGATCGGTTTCACAACATTTGTCATTGAGACAGAGATGAGCGCGGACACACAACGCAAACTCAGCGATGCCGTGCGGCGCGATTTACTGACGCGACTACCCAACCGGATGGGATTTTCCGAACACGCAGCGCGCTTGCGTAAACGGATCAGTCGGGGCGAGGTTTTGCAGATTGCCGTGCTGACGATTGATTTGGATAACTTCAAACAGATCAACGATTCCATGGGGCACGAGGCGGGCGATCTGGTGTTAAAACACGTGGCGAAACAGATCAACGGTGTGATTGGTGACCATGAATTTGTGGCACGGATTGGTGGCGATGAATTTGCGGCGCTGAAGTCGAATGTGAAAACGCTAGAAGATGCGTTGGACTTTGCCGAACGCTTGAAAACCGCGATTGGCGTGACGTTGCACGTCAGCATGACCGAGTTGAAAACAGGCGTGAGCATCGGCATCGCATCCTATCCATCGGATGAAACCGACCTTGATACGTTGCTGCAATTCTCTGATCTGGCGATGTATCAAGCGAAAAGTGGGTCATCAAACAAGATCGAATTCTACGACAACGAAATTGAACAAGCGAGGCGCGATAAACAGGCTTTGCTAACTGATCTGCGCGAGGCCGCTGACCGTGATGAGTTGTTTCTGAACTACCAATTTCAGAACTCTATTGCGACGCAGGAGGTCATTGGTTTTGAGGTGCTGTTGCGGTGGTTGCATCCTGAACGCGGCATGATCGGACCTGACGTTTTTATCCCACTCGCCGAAGAAACAGGTTTGATCAAAGACATAGGTTTGTGGGTGTTGCGGACCGCGTGCCACGAGGCTGCATCATGGGAAGTCGCATATCCAATTGCCGTGAACGTGTCACCGCAGCAGTTGGTCGAGCCTGATTTTGTCGCACGGGTTGCAGAGATCCTCGCGGAATCCAACCTCGCGCCGGACCGTTTAGAGGTCGAGATTACCGAAGCCACGATTATTCGGGACCAACGGAACGCATTGGCCGTGATGCACGAGTTGAAATCAATGGGTATCCGTATCGCAATGGATGATTTCGGAACTGGATATTCATCGCTATCGACGCTTCAGGTATTTCCGTTCGACAAGATCAAGATCGACCGTAGCTTTGTACAGAACGTCCACGAAAGCCGTCAGAACGCGGCCATTGTTCGGGCAACTTTGCTGCTTGGTGCGGCGCTAGATGTGCCCGTCTTGGCCGAAGGCGCTGAAATCGAAGAAGAAATCGCGTTTTTGATGCAGGAAACCTGTAGTGCCGTGCAAGGGTTCTACTTTGGCAAGCCAATGCCAGCAGCCGATGTGCGGCGGTTGACGATGGTAAAACAGGATTTGCCCCGCGCGGTTTAGCTGGTCGGGCGGCTGTCGGGCAGACTGATCCGCGCAACTTGTTCGGCAATCGGGTCAGTGCTTAATGGATGTAACGCACTGTCGTAATCACTGCTATCAGACAGGGGGGACCATTCGCGGTTGTGGTAAACTTCTAAGCCGCTGAACTTGGATTTATAATCCATTTTTGGACTGCCCGGCACCCAATAGCCCAAGTAAACATAGGGCAGACCAAGATCGCGGGCGATAGCGATATGGTCGAGGATGATAAAAGTCCCCAGCGATAACCGTTCAAAATCCGGATCAAAGAAAGAGTAAACGAGGCTCAGTCCATCATCCAGAATATCGGTCAAACAGACGGCCCTCAGGTCGTGGTCGTCTTTGTCAGTATATTCGATCAAGCGAGACCGGATGGGCGTTTCTTCGACCATGGCCGCAAATTCGAACATATCCATGTCGGCCATGCCGCCAGTTGCGTGGCGGCTATCTAGATATCGGCGGAATAAATCGTATTGGGCTTCGGTCGCCCAAGGCGATGTAGCACGGCGTCCGATTTGGGCGTTGCGGTTCGTGACCCTGCGTTGTGATTTTGTCGGGGAAAAGTCGGCGACCTTGATCCGCGCGGACATACAGGCTGAACATTCCGAGCAGGACGGGCGGTACAGCACGTTTTGCGACCGTCGAAACCCCTGTTTGGAAAGGCTATCGTTCAACCGTGTCGCGGTGTCACCTTGCAATGCGGTAAACAATTTCCGTTCCATCCTGCCGTCAAGATAGGGGCAAGGCTGCGGAGCCGTAACATAGAATTGCGGCGCGATGGGAAGTGTGTGGCGCATGGTACTCTAACAGAATGAACTATCGATTAACGTTAGCAAGCTACTTCGCACAAACCAACCCCCCCGAAAACCGCGAGGTAGATAGAATGCGATCTAAATTGGAAACAACGTTCGTTTCTGCACTGATATCGGCAAAAACGCGCCTCGCCGCGTGGGCGAGGCGCAAAGACTTGGTGCGTTTTAAGTTAAGGCGCGGATGTTGCGCGACCCGCGCGGTCATCCATAAACTGGTCAAATTCGGTTGAATCTTTGGCGGTGCGCAGACGGGCCAAGAAATCTTCAAAGTTCTCTTGTTCATGCTCTAACCGTTCCAGCATTTCGCCGCGATACCGGTCGAAACTGGCGTTGCCGCTGCGGCGCTGGGTAGCTTCGGGCGACAGGTTTTTGACCGCATCGCCGAGGGCCGTGGGATCGATATTGGGTGCCGTTCCGGGGGCAAAACCGCCGCGCCACCCTAAAATAACAGCCAGCGCCACGCCTGCGGGCCAAAACATATTGAGCGCTACAACCGTCACGGCGATCGCAAAGGACGCGAATAATAGCGTAGATAAAATCTGGACCGACAGCGGCATGCCCTGCGATGTGGGATGAGAATGTTTCATTTTATAATAGTCCTAAACCAAAAAGGGTCCCAGAAGGGACCCAAATTACATTAACGTGCTACATCGTCAGTGGTGTCAGATTTACGCTGACCGCCGCGTTCGTCCATGAATTGATCGAATTCGGCTTTGTCCTTTGCTTCGCGCAGACGCTTAAGGAATTCCTCGAAGTTGGTTTGCTCTTCTTCCAAGCGGCGCAGCGTTTCGTCTTTGTAGGTGTCAAATGCGGCGTTGCCTGTGGCGCGGTTCATATGGATCGAATGCGATCCGCGGCGGCAGCATTTGCTGGATCCCGCGCCAGAGAATTTATTGTTAACGACCATGTAAGCTGTCATCGCAAGGCCGACCGGCCAAAACACGACGTAGCTTGCGACCATCGCTGCAATCCAAGCACCGCGACCACGTGCATCCAACCACGCAGTCGTCCGGGCAAAGAAACCAGAGGCCGAGTTGCCCATGGAAGACGGGGAGTTCAGGGTTGCGGTGTCCATTTCAAATTCCTTTGGTATGACGCAAAGGGTCTTATGTTTATGCCCTTTACATTACTCAAGATGGGAATGCTTCGGTCCGCTTGCAAGGGTTAATGTAAACGTTTTTTACATTGAGCCAGATTGGGTTTTAAAATCAATAACTTGACGGATCAATTTTGTGTTCAGATAAAGGGGGCGTCGCCGGATTTCGGGTCGAACGGTGGCGCTGTTTGCGATTCTAAACCCTGTATTTGTATCTAAGAAAGCGATTATCTCATGCATTTCTCTCTCTCGAAAACAATCACTCTGGCCATATTCTGCTGTGCAATGTCCGCTGGTGCGGTGCTGGCTGAGGTCACAACCCCGCAGCCTGGCACACAGGAACGCGGCGATATTCTGGACGCCGTGCGCGTGATGGTGGGCTATGATCTGGGTGGTCCGATCGAGTTTACAGGCGTTGGTTTGCAGATCGAAAACGGCTTTGGGTTTGTCCAAGCGACCGCGACGCGCCCCGGCGGTCAGGCGATCAATATCAACGAGACTCCGCTGGTTTTGCGCGATGGTGTTTCGCCGGATTTCATCGACGGGACCTCTGTGCAGGCCTTTATCACGCAGGCGGGCGGTGATTGGTACGTGCATGCCTATGCGGTGGGGGCGACGGATGTATGGTGGATCGGCGATCCGTACTGCACTGATTATGCGGCATTTTTGCCTGAACAAGCCTGCTAGGTTGAACGCCACGATAGGGCCTCTTGCCCCGCGTGGCGTCCTTGCCTAGCTTGGACGTCCAACGCCGATTTGCCCTAATGACAAGAGACCAACCATGAGCATCGCCGCCCGGATGACCCGCTGTCCGCATCCTTTTAACGCAGAGCGCGGCGCGGATGCGCTTGCGGTCGTTGGCGATGTGCCGCAGGAATTGGCCGATTTAATCGCGGGCACGGCGGGGTCCAGTCCGTATTTGGCCGATTTGATCCACCGAGAAGTGGACTGGGTTGTCGGTGCGATGGCCGATCCCGAAGCGGCCGTTGCTGGCGTTCTCGCGGATGTGCGCGGCATGGACGCCGCCGCATTGGCCGATGGATTACGGCAGGCGAAACGCCGGATTGCGTTGATCACGGCGCTGGCGGATTTGTCGGGTGCATGGCCGTTGGAAACGGTGACGGGCACGATCACCGATTTTTCATATGCCGCCGTGCATCAATGTATCACAGAATTAGTGCGCCAAGAGATCGCGCGCGGCAAATTACCGGGCATGACCGAGGCCGACGCGGATACCGGCGCGGGCATGACGGCGCTTGCGATGGGGAAAATGGGCGCGGGCGAGTTGAATTATTCGTCAGATATCGACTTGATCTGCCTGTTCGACGAGACGCGGTTCGACCCCGACGACTACCACGATGCCCGCGCGTCCTTTATCCGAGTGACCCGCAAAATGACGGCGATCATGCAGGACGTGACCAAGGGCGGTTATGTTTTCCGGACCGATCTGCGGCTGCGGCCCGATGCGTCGTCGACGCCCGTGTGCATTTCGATGGAAACAGCGGAACGCTATTACGAGAGCGTGGGGCGGACGTGGGAACGCGCGGCTTATATTAAGGCCAATCCTTGCGGTGGCGATTTGGCGGCAGGGGCTGCGTTTTTAAAGACGTTAAAGCCGTTTGTGTGGCGCAAACATCTGGATTTTGCGGCGATCCAAGATGCCCACGACATGCGGTTGTTAATCAAGGATCACAAAGGTTTAGGCGGTCCGCTGGTGCTGGAAGCGCATAATATGAAATTGGGGCGCGGGGGCATTCGCGAGATCGAATTTTTCACCCAAACGCGCCAGTTGATTTCGGGCGGACGAGACGCGTCGTTGCGGACCCGTGAAACAGTCGAAGGGTTGCGGCGGTTGGCGGCGGCAGAGTGGATCACGGTCGCGGATGCGGACATGCTGGCGGATCATTATCGGTTCCACCGCGAGGTCGAGCATCGGTTGCAAATGATTAACGATGCGCAGACGCATACGTTGCCACCCAACGCCGAAGGCTTTGCGCGGCTGGCGGCATTGATGGGTCGTGACGTGGATGGCCTGCGCGATGAAATCACGCAACGGTTGAACGCGGTGCATGAGTATACAGAAAGCTTTTTCGCACCCGAAGACGCGATTGAAGGCGACGATGAAAGCTGGGGTCAAGAAACCACCGACCGTTGGCCGACCTATCCCGCATTACGATCCGTGCGCGGTAGTACGATTTTTGAACGCTTACGCCCTGATATCATGCGCAGATTGGCGGCATCGGCAAAACCCGAAGAAGCCTTGGCGCAGTTTGACGGATTTCTGGCGGGGCTGCCTGCGGGCGTTCAGCTGTTTTCGTTGTTCGAAGCCAACCCGCAGCTCACCCAGTTGATAGTGGATATTGCAGCGACGGCACCCGCACTGGCGCAACATCTGTCGCGCAATTCTGGCGTGTTTGATGCCGTGGTCGGTGGGGCGTTCTTTGACGCCTGGCCGGGCGCTGACGGGTTGCAAGCCGAGGCGGCAGATGTGTTAAAAACCGCGCCGGATTACGAGGCACAGCTGATTGCGTTGCGGCGATGGGCTAAGGAATGGCACTTTCGGATCGGGGTCCATTTGTTGCGCGGATTGATCGATACGGTGCGGGCAGGCGCGCAATACGCGGACCTTGCGGCGGCTTCAATCGCGGCGGTGATGCCTGTCGTCGAGGACGAATTTGCCCGCAAACATGGATCGGCACCGGGGCGTGGTGCTGTGGTCGTGGGCATGGGATCGCTGGGCGCGCACCGCTTGACCGCGACGTCTGATTTGGACCTGATCGTGATTTATGACGCGGGCGATGCGGATGCGTCGGACGGCAAGCGGCCACTGGCTGTGCGGCCCTATTTTGCGCGACTGACGCAGGCTCTGGTCACGGCATTGTCCGCGCCGATGTCTGAAGGGCGGTTGTACGAAGTCGACATGCGGCTGCGACCATCTGGACGACAAGGGCCAGTGGCAACTGCCTTGGAATCGTTCAAGAATTACCAGTTGAACGAGGCGTGGACGTGGGAACATCTGGCGTTGACACGGGCGCAACCGATTGTGGGGAATGCCGATTTGGCAGCTGAGATTGAAGCGTTTCGCACCCAGATTGTTGGCACCAAAAATGACCGTAGTGTAGTGATGACCGACCTGCGCGATATGCGCCGCCGGATTGCGGATGCACGTGGCGACGGGGCTGGATGGGACGCGAAAAACGGGGCGGGACGCTTGCAGGACTGCGAATTGCTGGCGCAAGCGGCGGCCTTGTTGGCGGGCGTTGCAGTGATCGCGACCGAGGATCAAATTGCGGCGGGTGTCGCGGATGGCTGGATGGATGCCGCTCAGGCGGATGCAATTGTTGCGGCGTATCGGTTATTCTCAGCGGTGCAAGGGGCTGCGCGATTACTGACCAACGGGGTGTTGGATCCGCAATTAATCGGCACCGGTGGCTGTGCTATATTGATGCGCGAGACGGAAAAAGACAGCATGGATGCGTTATTCGCGCATATGAACGAAACCGCAAAACACGCAGATGCGGCAATCACCGCGCTTTTGGCAGGAGATGACGACAATGGCTGACAGAGACCCGCTGGACCCAAAAGGGCTGATCCGCGAAGCCTATGCGATTGAGGGCATCACGTCCTATGAATGTCGGTCGATTTTTCTGGATTGGGCGCTGAGCCATGCCAGCGACGATCACACGCCTGCGATTGAAACGTTGCTGACGCAATATGGGCCGCGTAAACTGGACCATCCGATGACGCAGACGCTTACGGCGGCGCTGAGTGACGCCAGCCCCGCCAAAAGACGGGGCGGACGTGCCGCTAGATTAGAGCGTTAGTTTATGAGCGTGACAGTTTCGCGGCCTCGGCTGCGATGGCGGTGATGCCAGCCCAGTCACGCGCGTCGATCAGATTCTTTGGGGCCACCCAGCTACCACCGACGCAAAGCGTGTTGGACAGGCTCAGGTAATCCGGTGCATTTTTCAATGACACGCCACCCGTTGGGCAGAATTTGACCTGCGGGATTGGACCGCCGATGCCCTTAAGGGCGGCGGCACCGCCGTTGGCTTCGGCTGGGAAAAACTTCTGCACCCAATACCCGCGCTCAAGCAGGCGCATCGCCTCGGATGATGTCGCGATCCCGGGCAAAAGCGGCAGATCGTTGGCTTCGCAAGCGTCGAGCAATTTGTCAGTCGCACCCGGTGACACGCCGAAGGTCGCACCAGCGGCCTTTGCGTTTTCCACGTCTTTGGGCGTCAGCAATGTGCCAGCACCAACAACGCCGCCAGCGACCTTAGCCATTTCGCGAATCACGTCCAATGCGGCTGGCGTGCGCAATGTGACTTCCAACGCGGGCAGACCACCCGCGACCAATGCTTTGGCCAAGTCTTCGGCGGTATCGGCGTTTTCAACAACCAAAACGGGCACAACAGGGGCGAGGGCACAAATGTCGGCTGCGGCTTGGGATGCGTCTAGCGGTGTCATGTTTATCTCTTTCGTCTGCGTATTGATATGAAGGGCGGAGCCTCCGGCGGGAGGTGTTAAAGGCGAAATGAAGGGGCGGGGGGCCTGTTTCTTTGACTTCTTCTAAATCCCCGCCGGAGGCAAAAAGTTAAACCACAACGCCTGCGCCTTCAGAGGCACGGCCAACGTTCTGGCGAAAGACTTCGAACAACTCGCGGCCCACGCCGTTGCCGTTGCCGCTGAGGTCCGCAACCGCGAGGTCGCGTGTGTCCAGATCAACGCCCACCACGTCAATGGTGCCTTTTGTGGCGTCCAGACGGATGATGTCGCCGTCCTGGATTTTGGCAAGCGGGCCGCCGTCGGCGGCTTCGGGGCTGACGTGGATTGCGGATGGGACTTTGCCAGACGCGCCGGACATGCGGCCATCGGTGACAAGCGCCACCTTGAGCCCGCGATCTTGCATGATCGAAAGCGTAGGTGTCAGGCCATGCAGTTCTGGCATTCCGTTCGAGCGTGGCCCTTGGAAGCGCACAACGATGATTGTGTCTTGCGCCAATTCGCCCGCTTTGAACGCGGCTTTCACGGCGTCTTGGGTGTGGAACACGCGGGCGGGGGCCTCGACGATGTGCCGCTCTGGTGCCACGGCGGAGGCTTTCATCACGCCGCGTCCGAGGTTGCCGTTGAGCTGCACAAGACCGCCAGTCGCCGCAAACGGGTCGCTCGGCGGGCGCAGAATTTTCTCGTTCAGCGTGGTGGTTGCGCCTGCGCGGTAAGTGACACGTCCGTCGGTCAGGGCGGCTTCGTTGCGGTAATGCGACAACCCGTCGCCTGCCACGGTTTTCACGTCATCGTGCAGCAAGCCCGCGTCGAGCAGGTTGTTGATCATATATTGCAAACCGCCCGCCGCGTGGAAGTGGTTCACGTCGGCCAGACCGTTAGGATAGACCTTGGCCATCAGTGGGACGACCTTTGAGATGTCGTCGAAATCTTCGAGGTCAAGGATCACACCTGCCGCTCGCGCCATTGCAGGTAGGTGCAACACAAGGTTCGTGGATCCGCCCGTGGCCATCAGCCCGACCAGCCCGTTCACGAATGTTTTCTCGTCCAAGATATCGCAGACAGGGCGGAAGTCGTTGCCAAGGCTGGTGATCGCTGCCGCCCGTTCTGTCCCCGCCACCGTCAGCGCGTCGCGCAGCGGTGTGTTCGGGTTCACAAAGGATGCGCCGGGCAGGTGCAGGCCCATGAATTCCATCAACATCTGGTTGGTGTTGGCTGTGCCGTAGAACGTACAAGTTCCCGGCCCGTGGTAGGACGCCATTTCAGCGGCCATCAGGTCTTCGCGGGTGGCGTCGCCTGTTGCAAATTGCTGGCGCACTTTGGCTTTTTGATCGTTGGGCAAGCCGCTGACCATTGGACCGGCTGGCAAGAATACCGACGGGATATAGCCGAATGTGGCCGCCGCGATCACCAGACCGGGGATGATTTTGTCGCAAACGCCAAGGTAGACCGTCGCGTCAAAGACGTTGTGCGACAGACCGACACCCGCCGCGAGCGCGATCACATCACGCGAAAACAGCGATAGCTCCATCCCAGTTTCGCCTTGGGTCACGCCGTCGCACATCGCAGGCACGCCGCCTGCGACTTGGGCCGTGGCACCGACAGCGCGGGCGGCTGATTTGATCAGCTGCGGGTAGGTTTCAAACGGTTGGTGCGCGGACAACATGTCGTTGTAGGCAGTGATGATCCCGATGTTGGGCGCACGCCCTGCGGCCAGATCATCCTTTTGTTCGCCCATCGCGGCAAAGGCATGCGCCTGACCAGAACACGAGATATGCCCACGGCGCGGCCCGTCAGAGGCGGCCTTGGCCATCAGATCAAGATAAGCGCCGCGTGTTGTCTCGGACCGTTTGCGAATACGGTCTGTGACTGCTGCGATTGTTGGGTTCAGGGACATGGCGCACCTCTGCTGTGGAATTGCCCTTAAGGTAACAGAATTTGTTAGCGCTAACAACCGTGATCTTTACAGCAGTCGCACGAGGGTCTTCCCAAGGCATCCTGTTTCACTGTAGGACGCTGGCATGACAGATACAACATTCCCCACCGTGCGGCTGAACCCAAAGGGCGATGCACGCGCTATTCGGCATGGTTTTCCATGGGTTTACGCAAACGAGGTGGTCATGGACCGCCGTACCAAAGGCATCAAGGCGGGCACAATCGCGCTGCTTGAAGACGCAGATCGGCGGCCTTTGGGCATGGTTGCGGTCAACCCGCAGTCGAAAATCATCTGCCGGATGCTGGACCGCGACGAAGCTGCGGTGATCGATCAGGCGTGGTTTGCTGCGAAAATCACCCGTGCATTGGCGCACCGCGAGCGGATGTTCGACCAGCCGTTTTACCGTCTTGTGCATGCAGAGGCCGATGGCTTGCCCGGCGTTGTGATTGACCGCTTTGGCGACACGGCTGTGGTGCAACCGAACGCGGCTTATGCGGATACAAATATCGAAGCACTTGTGGCAGCTTTGGTCGAGGTAACTGGCGTTTCAACCGTTGTGATGAACGGCACAGGCCGTGCGCGGACGCTTGAAGGATTGGACGAACGTACTGACGTGATGGTCGGCACGGCCCCCACGGCGGCTATTCCGGTTCAGATGAACGGTGCGACTTATATGGCGGACGTGATCGGCGGCCAGAAGACGGGTCTGTTCTTTGACCAACGCCCGAACCATGCTTTTGCGGCGTCGCTGTCCAAAGGGGCGCGCGTTTTGGACGTGTTTTCGCACGTCGGCGGTTTTGGTCTGGCGGCATTGGCTGCTGGTGCAGGATCGGTTTTGGCTGTGGACGGATCACAACCCGCGCTTGATCTGGCCGAGCAGGGTGCAGCCGCGATGGGCGTCAGCGACAAGTTCGCGGTGCGCAAGGGCGATGCCTTTGATACGCTGACGAAACTGGCCGAAGAAGGCGAAGTGTTTGACGTTGTGATTTGCGATCCACCCGCTTTTGCGCCGTCGAAAAAGACGGCAGAAGCCGGATTGCGGGCCTATGAACGTGTCGCACGCCTGGCCGCACCGCTAGTTGCGGACGGCGGTTATCTGGGGCTGTGTTCATGTTCACACGCCGCTGACCTGACCAAATTCCGCAACGCATCCGCGCGTGGCATTGGTCGTGCGGGTCGCCGTGGGCAGATCATCCACACAGGCTTTGCCGGACCGGATCACCCGTTGATGCCGCATCTGGCCGAATCCGGTTACCTGAAATCGGTGTTCTTCCGGCTGTGAGAGTTCTGATCGACACCTGCGTTTTGTATCCCACAGTCATGCGCGAAGTCGTGCTTGGCTGTGCGCAAGCTGGGTTGCTCGAGGTCCGCTGGTCCGCGCGTATTCTGGAAGAATGGGCCCGGGCGGCACGCAAGATCGGACCGCAGGGCGAGACATTAGCACGCGGTGAAATCGCAAGCGTGTCAGCGCGGTTTCCCAAGGCGGTAGTGGTCTATCCAGAAGAAAAGCTGCGCCAGTTCTGGCTGCCCGACAAAGATGATATCCACGTTTTAACTGCGGCTGTCGTCGGGTCCTGCGACGCGATTATGACCGTCAATATCAAGGATTTCCCCAAAGACGTGTTGGCCGAGAACGATCTGGATCGGCTCAGCCCTGACGTCTATCTGGTTGAATTATATCACAAAGCGCCCGACGCTGTGCGGGCTGTTGGTGATGCGGTGCTGGCAGAGGCACGGCGTTTATCCGGTGATGATTGGCAGATGCGGCCTTTGATGAAAAAGGCGCGGTTGCCACGGTTTGGTAAGGCGTTAACGGCTTAACCGTCCCACTTGGCCGCGTTGTTCTCGATTGCTGCGATCCGCTGATCCGTCTTTGGGTGGCTCATAATCCACGCAGGCATTTTCGCGCCACGCGCACCTGTCAGCGTCTCTAATTTATGGAACAGCGAGATTTGCGGTGCTGTGCCGATCCCCGATTTGACCAGCAGCGCAGAGGCGTAGGCGTCGGCCTCGAATTCGTCTTTGCGCGACAGACCAGCGGCGAGCAGACGCATCGCCTGACCCGCGACCCATGTGCCGATCCCGAACGGCAAGAACCGCCCCAAGATCATCGCAATCGCGGTGCGGGCGGCGTTCTGGCCGGAAAAGTCGATCATCCGGCGACGTGAATGGCCCAAGGCGACATGGCCCAATTCGTGGGCAATCACGCTGGCCATTTCATCGGCGGACACCTTTCCGGCCTTGTATTTATTGAGAAATCCCCGCGTGATGAAAATACGACCATCCGGTGCGGCGAGGCCGTTCACGGGGTCGATTTCGTAGACGTTCACCTTGATCTGTTTGATCTCAAGCGCTTGGGCCATTTGATCGCACAGCTGTCGGATCAAAGGATCGGTCAGGGGCGTGGATTTTTGGCCAAGTTCACGCTGCGTCCGCCAGACCGAAAAACGGTACATGGCAAAGCCGTAGAGAACTGCAAGCAGGATCGGGGTGAGGCGCAACATAGTGTTTATATGGGGCGCGGTGGTGGTTTGGGCAAGCCGTGGAATGAGTTGTTTTGGCGAAATGAAGGCGGGCGGCGTGGTTAACCGAGGGCTTTCATGCCGCGTGTCAGACCTGCGATGGTCATTGGGACCATGCGGTCGGCGCCGAAAATCTGCTGGATCATGTGGATGGATTGGGTGTGGGGCCAGTAGGCTTCTTTCAGCGGATTGATCCAGACATGGTTGGGCCATTGGTCGCGGACGCGGGTCAGCCAGACCTCACCGGATTCGGGGTTGTAGTGTTCGTTGGCACCACCCGGATAGGCGATTTCATAGGGCGACATGGAGGCGTCACCGACGATGATGCATTTGTAGTCGGACCCGTAGGTGCGCATGATCTCATGCGTGTCGGTCTGGTCATTCCAGCGGCGGGCATTGTCGCGCCACACGCCTTCGTAGATGCAGTTGTGGAAGTAGAAATGTTGCAGATGTTTGAATTCGGATTTGGCGGCTGAGAACAATTCTTCGACCATTTTGATATGCGGATCCATGGACCCACCGATGTCGAGAAACAGCAGGACCTTGACCGCATTGCGCCGCTCGGGTCGTGTTTTCACGTCGATATAGCCATTTTCAGCCGTGGCGCGGATGGTGCCGTTCAGGTCGAGTTCTTCTGCGGCCCCGTCGCGCGCCCATGATCGCAGGCGTTTGAGGGCTACTTTGATGTTGCGGGTTTGCAGTTCTACGCTGTCGTCGAGGTTGCGGAATTCGCGTTTATCCCAGACCTTTACCGCGCGTTGGTGGCGCGATTTGTCTTGGCCGATGCGGATGCCTTCGGGGTTGTAGCCGTAGGCGCCAAAGGGCGAAGTGCCAGCAGTGCCGACCCATTTTGACCCACCTTGGTGGCGTCCCTTTTGTTCTTCGAGCCGTTTTTTCAGAGTTTCCATCAGCTTGTCGAAACCGCCCAAAGCTTCGATCTCGGCTTTCTCTTCGGCGCTCAGGTGCTTTTCTGCCAGCTTTTCCAGCCAGTCGGCGGGTAGGTCCACGGCGTTCAGGACCTGATCCGTGGTGATGTTTTCCAAACCGGCAAAAGTCGCCCCAAATGCCTGATCAAAGCGGTCGAGGTGGCGTTCATCCTTGACCATGATCGTGCGGGCCAGAAAGTAGAACGCATCAACGTCGTAGGTGGCCAAACCTGCCTGCATGCCTTCGAGAAACGCCAGAAATTCGCGTAGCGTCACGGGGACTTTTGCGGCGCGTAGGTTTTCAAAGAACGGCAGGAACATGATTAAATGCTGGCGCGTTCGATCATCACAAGTGCGAACATGCCCAAGATCGCGCCCATGATCGCCAGAACGCCGCCCCATTGCAGCAGATCAAGCGTCTTGCCGCCGCGCCGTTTTGCGCTGAACGCACCAAGTATTGCACCAATCACAAGGCCGGAAAGGGGGTAAATCATCGCAGGATGTGTCCTTTAGAACGGGCGCAGGGCCCTGATCTCGTTCAGACGGGCTTGCACAAATCTATCTTCACCAAAGCCGTATCGCGCCCAACCCAGACTGTCCAGATGCACCGCTTCGGCTTCGGCGTCGTTCCCTTGCAGCGATAGGGCCTCGGCCTTGAACATCATGAGTGTGGCGAGCAAAGCCGCGTTCTGGTGGTCACGCGCGAGTGGAATTGCCCCGTTTGCCAGTGCGATCACCCCGTCGGCGTCACCAGCGGTGAGTGCAAATGCCGCACGCTGCACTGCGATGTGGGCTGCGTGAATTTGCGTGGCGGGGTTGGCGCGGTAGATGCGGTCGGCGGCGTCAAAGTCGGCCAAGGCGCGGCGCTGATCGTTGCCGACTTGCAGGCGGCCATGCGCGTAATAGGCGAATGCCTCGCGGGTGCCGCCCCAGCCGAAGGCGTTACCGATCTGGATTGCTTGTCGGGCAGCGGCACGGCGGCGTGACGGTGTGGCAGAGCCGGACAGCGCCGTTTGCACCGCATCAATCCAGTCGCGGTTGGTGTCGTTTTCGGGTGCGTTTGCGACCCGATTGCCCGACGGGTTTAGGCGCGACAACAAGCTTGGCAGTTTTTCGGCGACTTGGCTGCGGGTCATGCCGTTGGCCAGTTCGGGGGAATAATACGCCTTGAGCACCAGCATATCAAAGCTGGTTAACACGTTGTGGATGTTGTCGTCGTTGAACACGGAATCGGGCAGGCGGTAGAGGTCGTTCAAAGGCCCAAGCGCCTGCGCCAGTTCTTCGTGCAGGCAGTCGCGGATTTCCTGCGGTGCCACGTCGGACGGCACAAACATGATCGCGCGGTCGCGTTTGGCCAGTTTCGTCCAATCGACGGTTTCGCTCCGGCGCATGCGCAGGAATTCTGCCCAGCTTGAGACACGCGGCACGGTAAAACAGGCGGCACGTGGCACGGCGGCATTCAGGATGCGGCGCGGCACGGCTTCGACGATGATTTGCGGCGTTGTGCTGTTCGTCAGATCAATGTTGATATTCGCTTCGCGGCGCAATCTGCTGAGCAACTGGTCAAGGTCCGTGACCAGCGTGTCCGACAGATCGCCTTGGACGCTGACGTTAATCGGGCCGTCAAAGCGGGTCAGGAACGGGATCGGCACGCCGCTTTCCATGCGGAAGGACAGGTCGAGAATGTCTTGCGCGATTTCGGTGTTGGAGCGTGACACTGTACGGACGGGCACCGCTGCGAATGTTTTCACGGCCGGAAGAATGGACGTAAGTGGTGCGGCACGGGTGGCAGCGACGTTTTGAGGGGCGGGTGAGCAAGCGGCGAGAGCGGCAAGTGCGAGAATGGCGATCCTGCTCATGCGGCGGGCCATTGTTTTGTGAAACGGGTCGGAGGACTGTTGACCTGCGCGTAAACCCGTCTGAAAAAGTCAGCCGGATCATCGCCCCAAAGGCGGTGAAGGTTCAACTTAAAGATGTCTCGCGGCAAAGCAGTGCCGTAGAAATCCAGATAGGCGGCCCATAGCCCGTGCTGCGCGGCAAAGTCCCTAGCGCAGTTCGGGCGAATGCTGACCGGCATTTTTGCCTTGGTCACGTCGTCTCTCCTCAAGTGCGTCAATTTTGCTGCCACAAAATTGCGACCCCTCTTTTTTATGTGACCGCATAGGTTGCGTGATCATCTTGGTGGGGGCAGGTTAATTAAATGATAACCAGTGCAGCGACGCACCCAAATAAAGCCGCGCCCCCAATATTCATGAGGGCGCGTTGCACATAAGGCTCAGGTAGCTTGTGTGGGCGGGCGTATGACCCGCTATATATAGTCGTTTGGCAGCTTACCGCTGACCACGGGCCATAAATGCGAGCCTCTCGAACAAGTGAACGTCCTGTTCATTCTTGAGTAAGGCACCGTGCAGTTTCGGCAGCGCATTGGCCCCGTCGCGTTTCAAATCGGCGGGGGACAGGTCTTCGGCGAGCAGCAGTTTCAGCCAGTCGATGACCTCTGAGGTGGACGGTTTCTTTCTCAACCCTTGCGTGTCTCTGATTTCGTAGAACTGTGTCAGGGCCGCGGTCAAAAGCGCGTCTTTGATGCCCGGATGGTGGACTTCGACGATTTTGCGCAGCGTCTCGATGTCCGGAAAACGGATGTAGTGGAAAAAGCAGCGGCGCAGGAATGCGTCGGGCAATTCTTTCTCGTTGTTCGACGTGATGATGACGACGGGACGGTTCACCGCTTTGATTGTTTCGCCAGTCTCGTAGACGTGGAATTCCATCTTATCGAGCTCTTGCAGCAGATCGTTCGGAAATTCGATATCGGCCTTGTCAATCTCGTCGATCAGCAGCACGGACCGCTGGTCCGCCGTGAAGGCCTGCCACAACTTACCCTTGCGGATGTAGTTGGACACATCGTTGACCTTTTCATCCCCAAGTTGACTGTCACGCAAGCGGCTGACAGCGTCGTATTCATACAATCCTTGCTGCGCCTTCGTGGTGGACTTTACGTGCCATTCGATCATCGGCATGCCCAGGGCGGTGCTGACCTGACGGGCCAATTCAGTCTTGCCGGTGCCTGGCTCGCCTTTAACGAGTAATGGGCGCTCTAACGTCACGGCCGCATTCACTGCCATCTTCAGGTCGTCCGTGGCGATATAGTCGTCAGTGCCAGTAAATTGCATCAATCTTTCCCTTGGTTTGAACGCGTACATTAGCAACAATCGCTGTAGCTTCAACACCTCGCAATCACAGGGAAAAGCAGCACACAACCCCTAGTGGAATAAGAGGGAAAGGGGGGTGACAACCCCTAGGGGAAGGCGTAAACGTCCACCAGTTTAGTGAGGGTCCGCGAATGTCTGATAATTTAACGAGAACGTCCTCGGACCAAGTGAGGGAAATAGACATGAAAGCTGAAGTTTTCTTGCCTGACGATTATCGTCCAGCCGAAGACGAACCATTCATGAATGAACGCCAAACCGAATACTTCCGCCGGAAGTTACTGGCTTGGAAATCTGACATCGTTGAGAACAGTTCAGATACCGTTGCAAGCATGAAAGACCAGACCCGCAACATCCCAGATGTTGCAGATCGTGCGTCCGAAGAAACCGACCGTGCGCTGGAATTGCGCACACGGGATCGCGAACGCAAACTGGTGTCCAAGATTGATGCGGCCCTGCGCCGGATCGAAGAAGACGAATACGGGTACTGCTCAATTACGGGTGATCCGATTAGTCTGAAACGTCTGGATGCACGTCCAATCGCGACAATGAGCCTCGAGGCGCAAGAGCGTCACGAGCGTCGCGAAAAAGTTCATCGCGACGATTAAGGCACGACAGATGCAAGCGAATGTAGGCCGCCGAATTGCCATAATTGGGGCAGGGATCGGCGGTCTCACCACCGCCTTGGCGTTTGCGCAAACGGGCGCTGACGTCACTGTATACGAACAGGCAGACGCGCTGACCGAGGTCGGCGCAGGTCTGCAAATCACCCCCAATGGTGCGCGTGTTCTTAATGCGCTGGGATTGGACGGGGCATTATCGCGAGTGGGCATCACAGCCGAGGCAGTCTGCCCGATGGATGCCGTAACAGGCCGCCAGATTGCGCGGTTTGACCTGAGCAATCAGTCTCCTACCTACCGTTTTTACCACCGTGCTGACTTGCTCGGCGTTCTTGTCGATGCTTGCCGTGCTGCAGGTGTGACGATCCAGTTGAACACACGCATCGCCAGCATCACCTCTGATGGCCGCTTTATGGTTGATGGGGCGATGGTTGCACCAACCCTGACGATTGGGGCAGACGGGCTGCATTCGCAAATGCGCGCCCTACTCAATGGGCCGGGTCGTCCGTTCTTTACGGGCCAAGTTGCGTGGCGTGCCTTGGTCAAGCGTCAAGATGCCGAGGCGAAAGCCCAAATCTGGATGGCACCGAACAGCCATGTCGTGACCTATCCGCTTCGCGACGGGATGCTAAACGTCGTGGCCGTGCAAGAGCGCAGCGCATGGGCTGAAGAAGGTTGGCATCACGCCGATGACCCCGCAAACTTGCAAGCGGTCTTTGCGGATATGTCCGACGATCTACAGGTGATTTTGAAGGATGTGACCGATGTGCGGCTGTGGGGTCTGTTCCGGCATCCAATCGCAGGCCGGTGGCAACAAGACGGGGCGGTCGCCCTGCTTGGCGATGCAGCACACCCGACTTTGCCGTTTCTGGCGCAAGGCGCAAACCTCGCGATTGAAGACGGCTTGACGCTGGCGGCTTGCTGTCAGCACGAAGACTCTCTGCAACGCGCGTTGAAAAGCTACCAATCCCACCGCCAACCACGTGTCACCGACGCAATTGCGGCGGCCAATGGCAACGCACGCAACTACCACCTCGACGGTATTCCACGCCGCGCCGCACATGCGGGCCTTGGCGGGTTAGGACGGGTGGCGCCAAATGCATTCCTGAAACGGCTTGGCTGGCTATACGATTACGACGCGCCGAAGGTGCATGGTTTCACGCCGCTTTAGGCTTTGAGATCAACCCAGACCGGCACGTGATCTGACGGCTTTTCGCGGCCACGGACTTCTTTTTCGATCCAGCACTCTTGCAGCATGTCCGCACATTGCGGTGTCAGCAAAAAGTGGTCGATGCGGATGCCATCGTCTTTGTTCCATGCACCAGCCTGATAATCCCAGAACGAATAATGACCTGCGCCGAATGTGCGAGCGCGGAAGGCTTCGGTGAAGCCAAGGTTCAGGATTTTGCGGAACGCAGCACGGCTTTCGGGGCGGAAAAGCGCGTCGTCGGTCCATGCTTCGGGGCGTTTGGCGTCTTCGGGCTGCGGGATGATGTTGTAGTCACCGGCCATCAGCGCGGGCATTTCGTCAGCGAGTAATTGTTCGGCGCGTGTGTGCAGCCGTTCCATCCACGCGAGTTTATAATCGTATTTCGGACCGGGGGCAGGGTTGCCGTTGGGCAAGTACAAGCCACACACACGCACGGCCTGCGCGTCACCAATCACCGTGGCCTCGATCCAGCGGGCCTGTTCGTCGTCATCATCACCGGGCAAGCCGCGCGTGACGTCCTCTAGCGGCAGTTTCGACAGGATCGCGACGCCGTTAAAGCCCTTTTGACCGTGGGTCTCGACCGTGTAGCCGAGGTCTTCGATGATTTCGCGGGGGAAACCTTCGTCGACAGATTTGATTTCTTGCAGCAGCGCCACGTCAGGCGCGCTTTCGGTGAGCCAATCGGTCAGCGCATTGATCCGCGCTTTGACGCCGTTGATATTGAATGTCGCGATTTTCATGGACGTGCCCCCGATTGCTTGATCCGTGATCTATCACATTGAAAAGGTTTGACCACTGGTGCGCGGGATAAACCTGTGCCGCGATACTGCCCGAGGCCGCTATCGTCGCGTTTTCTCAGAAATGGCGCGCAGGGACCTAATATTTTCGTCCAGCACGCCGGGCATCAGGAAATTCCGGTCTGCGGCGTTGATCGCAACGACTACGCCGTTCGGCCGATCAACGTAAATAAACTGACCGTAAATCCCAAGCGCAAAGAACTCGCCCTCTGGCGCATCCGGTGGAATCCACCATTGGTAGCCGTATTGCAGATCATCTTGGCCTGTGTTTGCGGATGGCACTGTGCTTTCTGCGACCCAATCAGCGGGCACAATGCGGGTGCCCTGAAACTGTCCTTCCAGCCGCATCAACTCGCCAAATCGGGCGTAATCGCGTGTGGTCAGGTTCAAACCGCCAAGCGCAAAGGCCACGTCAAAACCGTCCGCTACATAATATCCACCGGGCGCGACGCCCAAGGGCTGCAAGATATGTTCCGACAAAAGATCAGCCAAGCTTTGCCCCGTGGCGTTGCGCAGCACCATCGCCAGCACATGCGTGTCGATTGAGACATAACGCATCTCTTGGCCGGGGTCGGTGTAACGCCGTTTTATCCCTGCGGCAAAAGCATCCATCGACCCGCCAGTGGCAAGAACGCGACCCATCCGGTTGATATCGCTCCAAAAAGACATGTAGTTTTCGTTGAAATACACGCCAGATGACATCTGCAACACGTTCTTAATCGTGGCCCCGTCATAGGCGCTGCCAATCAACTCTGGCACATATTGGGTGACGGGATCGTCGATGCTTTGAATATCGCCACGTGCGACCATGATGCCGATCAGGGCGGACACATAGGACTTTGCCGTCGACCAAGAGGCCCGCTTATCATCGCGCGAGGTTCCCAGATAATAGTCCTCAAACACGATCTGCCCGTCCTTGAGGACAACAATAGCCGTTGTGTTCCGCGCAATGCGCCACGCATCAAAATCGGAATAGAACGTCAGTTGTTTGCCTTCGGGAAACGGCGTGGCTGGGCTGGTGGCTGTCAGGGCGGCAGTGTTGAACGCGGTGCCCATATTGCTGAAGTTATGAACGATCTTTGCCTCATCAAACAACGAAAGTGCAGCGGTTAGGCGGGCAACAGAACCGTCTTTGGGGATAGCGCAGCCCATCAGGGTGGTCGCGCTCGCAAGCAAAATTGCTTTCAACGTTAAGGTCATTGATAGTTCCCGCACTCATTAAATAACAAGCCAAGTTTACCGCGATTGGACGCTCAATTCCAACGGGGAATATACGCGGCGGGTATACTTTCGCGCGACATCTGCCGGACCAGAGACCCGCACCAATCTGTGTTTAGGTATCAAAAACCGGACGGGCGTTACCCTCTTCATCCAGCGCCACAAACACAAAGTCCGCATCGGTCACTTTGGCGGCTTTGTCGGAATAGCGCGGGCGGCCCCATGCGTCGACGTGGATGCGCATCGATGTGCGGCCTACTTTGCGCAGGGTGGCGTAGAGCGTGACTTCATCCCCGACTTTCACAGGCCGCAGAAATTGCAGCGCCTCGACCGATACAGTCGCACAGCGCCCCTGCGACACGCGCCCCGCCATGTTGCCAGCGGCAAGGTCCATCTGCGACATCAGCCAGCCGCCAAAAATATCACCCGATGGGTTTGTGTCGGCAGGCATGGCGATGGTGCGAATGACCAACACGCCTTCATCCTGCTGACGGCCATGTGATCCGCGTTCTTGGCCGCGCGTCAGAATGTCTTTGGGCGCGTGGCTCATGCTACATTGAGAACGACGTGCCGCAGCCGCAGGACGACGTGGCATTGGGGTTCTCGATCACAAAGCGCGCACCGATCAGTTCTTCGGAAAAGGTAATCACGGCTTCGGTCAGAAACGGCAATGAGACGCTATCAATCAGCACCTTTTCACCGTGACCTTCAAGGACCAGATCGTCGTCTTTTGGCTCGTCCAGATCAATCTCATACTGGAAACCGGAACAGCCGCCGCCTTCAACCGCGACACGCAGTGCCTTGCCTTGGGCAGCGGCACCAATCTCGGCGAGGCGCTCAAACGCGCGTTCTGTGACTTTAGGGGGCAGGGTCAGCATCTTGGCACCTTACGGTTCTGTTACATTTGTAATATAGAGGCGACAGGCAAACACAACAAGACCGCGTTGGGCAAGACGCGGTTTTGTGAAGATAAAAGGGCAGGGACACCAATGGCAGCCCCCTATGCAACCGACCCCGCAAATCCGCGCGGGCGGCTTTATCCTGAAGAGGAAAGCGAATTTCGCTCGCCTTTCCAGCGGGACCGCGACCGGATCATCCACGCAAGCGCCTTTCGGCGGCTAAAACATAAAACCCAAGTGTTCATTGAACACGAGGGCGATTATTTCCGCACCCGTCTGACACATTCGATTGAGGTGGCGCAGGTCGGGCGGACCGTGGCGGCGGCGTTGGATCTGAACGTGGAACTGACCGAGGCCGTGGCGCTGGCCCACGATCTGGGTCACACGCCGTTTGGTCACACGGGCGAAGAGGCGCTGGATGCTCTGATGGCCCCCTACGGCGGTTTTGACCACAATGCACAGGCCCTGCGGATCGTCACCGATCTGGAACGGCACTACGCCGAATGGGATGGCTTGAACCTGACGTGGGAGACGCTGGAAGGCATCGCCAAACACAACGGTCCTGTGACGGGCGACATTCCTTACGCGCTTGCGGCCTACAATGAAATTCAGGACCTAGAGCTGCACACCCACGCCAGCGCCGAGGCCCAAGTCGCGGCACTCGCTGACGATATTGCGTATAATAACCACGACTTACACGACGGTCTTCGTGCGGAATTATTCAGCACCGACGATCTGGCGGAACTGCCGATCTTGGACGAGTGTTTCAAGCGCGTGGATCACAAATATCCGGGCCTGAACTACTATCGCAGGCGGCACGAAGCCTTGCGTCGGTTCTTTGGCATTCTTGTCGAAGACGTCATTAAGGTGGCGCGGCGCAATCTGGCAGAGCTTGATCCGGCGTCGGTGCATGACATCCGGCACGCGGGCCGCATGATGATCCAATTCACGCCGGAAATCTGGACCGACCTTAAGGTGATCCGGCAATTCCTGTTCGACCGCATGTACCGCGCCCCCGCCGTGGTCGAAATGCGGGTCGAGGTCACAGCGATGGTCAACGATCTGTTTCCGTTCTTTATGGAAAACACCAACGAATTACCGAAACAATGGCGCAAGGATGTGGACGCGGCCCCTGACCAGATCACACTGGCGCGGATCGTGGCGGATTACATCGCGGGCATGACCGACCGCTTTGCGATCCAAGAACACGAGCGACTGCTGGGTGGAACGTCTGCTTTTAAAGGCACCTGAGGCGGCACGGAAAGCTGGGGAGAGTTAATAAGTGGTTAATTTTCCCCAGAAACGACACATTCGCGACATGAATTCGACCAGCGGCCTAGGCTAAATCAAGGCAACAGTAGGTCTAAATGCGCGTCGCAGGCGGATCTCTTGATGAAGTCAAAGAGGGCCGTTCCGTGAAAATAGCGCATATATCATCTGGAATTTTGCTCGCACTGGCGATTGACGCTGGCGCAGCAGCAGCCGCGACCACGATCTACACCGACCGTGCCGCGTATGATATTGCCACAGGCGGCAGTCTGAACTTTGAAGACTTCAGCGACGCCAGTTTTCAGAATATGTCGATTGCCACGGATGAAGGTAAGGTCAACGGCGGCAGGTTCAATGATCGGCCAGAACTTGGCATTTTCGGGGTATCCGACGCCACTACGACCTTTAACTTTTCAACGGCAACAACGGCTTTTGGCGGCGATTTCGACTTTTCAAAAGGGCGCAATGGCAGTGAATTGTCCTTTACGCTCAGCGACGGCTCGTTTGTATCCGGCGAGATCAACGCGTCTTACGATGGGTTCTGGGGCTTCGTGTCTGACCTGTCGTTTACAGCCGTGACCGTGAGCACGAACTCTTCAGGCAGCAACGCCAAGTCTTATAGGTTAGACAACCTTTCATTCGGTCTGGCGGCACCCATTGCCCCCGTGCCGCTGCCTGCGGGACTACCCTTGTTGGTTTCTGCATTGCTCGGCTTCTTTGGTCTGCGTCGTTGGTCACGTCGTCCATATACCGCCGCGTAATGATATACGGTACTTTTACGGGCTAATTCCGCGTGGTAGGTACGTCCGACCACAGGAGAGACCATCATGGCTATCGAATCCGCATCGGGCCTAAGCCCCGTCGAAGCAATCGCGCTTGTCGGCGTTCTTGGCGTGGGGTCACAATGGCTCGCGTGGCGATTGCGGATGCCTGCCATTGTTTTGATGCTTCTCGCGGGGATTATCATTGGTCCTGTACTGGGCGTCTTTGATCCGGCTCGTGATATTGGTCCGCTGACAGGTCCGATGATTTCGATTGCGGTTGCAATTATCCTGTTCGAAGGCGGTCTGACCCTGAACTTTCACCACCTGCGTGATGCGGCTGTGGGTGTGCGGCGGCTGGTATTTATCGGTGCGCCGCTTGGCTGGTTCACCTCTGTTTTGGCGCTGCATTACGGGGCAGGGCTGGGCTGGGAAAGCTCGGCTGTGTTCGGCGGTATCATGATCGTCACAGGCCCCACCGTGATCGCGCCACTGTTGCGGACGGCACGTCTGTCGCGGCGTCCTGCGGCCTTGTTGCAATGGGAAGCGATCGTGAACGATCCTATCGGCGCATTGGCTGCTGTGCTGGCGTTTTCGGTTGTGCTGGTGCTGAATACCCAAGGTACGACACCGACAGAGGCCACGATGGAACTCGCGATTGGCGTCGTTGTGGCGTCGATCCTGGGCTGGATCGGTGGCTACGGATTGTCACGCGCCTTCAAGCGGGCGTGGGTGCCGGAATACATGAAAGTCCCCGTGCTGTTCACGCTGCTGCTGGCCGTTTTCGCCATTTCAGACGCGGTTCTGCACGAAAGCGGCTTGCTTGCCGTGACCGTCATGGGCGTTGTGATCGCAAATGCGAACTTGCCTAGCTACACCGAATTGCTGCGTTTCAAAGAGCACGCGACGATCTTGCTGGTCTCTGGTGTCTTCATCCTGCTGGCCGCGAACCTCGACTTTGCGGCGCTCAAGCAGTTGGACGTGCGGGCTGCGGGTTTTGTCTTGCTGGTGGTTCTCGTGGCACGTCCGCTGACCGTATTTGTGTCACTGATCGGATCGAATCTGCCGTTCAAAGAACAAGCACTAGTGGCCTTTACCGGCCCGCGCGGCGTGGTTTTGATCGCGGTGGCAGGGCTGTTCGGCGAACGCTTGCAGGAATTGGGCATCGAAGACGCTGCACTGATCGGGCCGTTGGCCTTTGTGCTGGTGGCATTCACGGTTGTGCTACACGGCTTTACCTTGGCCCCGTTCGCGCGGTTCCTTGGCCTGACGGGCGCAAGCACCCCCGGTGTGATCCTGATCGGCGGATCGCGGTTCACCACAGGCCTGGCCGAAGCTTTGCAAAAAGCGGAAATTCCCGTGCTGATGACAGACCCGAACTTTGGCCACCTGCGTCGTGCGCGGAGTGCTGGCATCCCGACGTTCTCGGGCGATATCCTGTCTGAGGCGGCTGAAAACCGGCTTGAATTCATCAACTACGCCACCTTGGTCGCAGCCACCGATAACGATGCGTATAACACGCTGGTCGCCACCGACTTGTCGCCGGAATACGGCCGCGAAAACGTGTTTCAGATCATGCGCGAAAAAGCGGACAGCGCACGGCACCAATTGCCACGCACGCTGGGCGGGCAACGCTTTGGGGCGGAAATGCCGTACCGCGAACTGGAACAGATGGTCACCGACGGTTGGACCTTCCGCATCACGCGCCTGACCGAAGAATACGGCTTTACCCAATGGCGCGACGAACACCCTGAATCGATCCTGCTCGGCTGGATGCCCGAAGGCGGAGCGATCAAACTGGTGCGGCACAACGCTGAGATCAAAAGCAGCGCGGGACTACGCCTGATCGCATTGCGGCCACCATCCGCCAATGGCAGTACACAACCGCCAGCGGAAGCGGGGACATAAACGGCGAACCTGCTTGGATCTAGCTTTTGCGTCCATCCCACCAATTGACCTAGACGCCAATAATGGTAGACGGACAGCCTACCTTTGAGAAATGTGAAAACGCTATGAACCTCTTTGCTGATATTCGGGCTGTTGTGATTGACAGTCTTGACGCTCTTGTTGCTGACGGCACGCTGCCTGGCGGTCTGTCCTTTGACAATGTTGCGGTCGAGCCACCCCGAGATCCGGCACATGGTGACATGGCGACCAATGCCGCGATGGTGCTGGCGAAACCCGCCAAGATGAACCCACGGGCGATTGCCGACGCGCTGGCTGGCAAACTGACGGCTGACGCGCGGATTGCGTCGGCAGAGGTCGCAGGGCCGGGGTTCTTGAACATGCGGCTGACGCCCGATGTATGGCAAGGTGTGGTGAAGGCTGCGCTGACGGATGCCGACTACGGTAAATCCACGCTGGGCCAAGGCAAAAAGATGATGGTGGAATATGTGTCCGCCAACCCGACAGGTCCGCTGCACGTTGGTCACACGCGGGGCGCTGTTTTTGGCGATGCGCTGGCCACGTTGCTGGCCTACGCGGGGTATGACGTCACCAAAGAATACTACATCAACGACGGCGGTGGTCAGGTTGATGTGCTCGCGCGGTCCGTATTCCTGCGGTATCAAGAAGCGCACGGCCAAGAGGTCGCGTTCGAGGACGGCACCTATCCGGGTGATTATCTGATCCCCGTGGGTCAAGCACTGAAAGACAAAGTCGGCGACGCCTATATCGGCAAAGGCGAAGACGTCTGGCTGCAAGATATCCGCGAATTCTCTACGGAAAAGATGATGGACCTGATCCGGTCCGATCTGGCGGCGTTGAACATCGAGATGGACAACTTCTTTTCCGAAAAGTCGCTCTATGGCACAGGCTTGATTGAATCCGCGATTGCGGAACTCAAGGAAAAGGGTCTGATCTACCAAGGCACGCTGGAACCACCCAAAGGCAAAATGCCCGACGATTGGGAGGCACGTGAGCAGACGCTGTTCAAATCCACCGACTTTGGCGACGACCAAGACCGTGCTGTGCAAAAATCAGACGGGGCGTGGACCTACTTTGCACCGGATATCGCGTATCACTACGACAAGGTGAATCGTGGCTTTGACGCGCTGATCAACGTGTTTGGGGCGGATCACGGCGGTTATGTGAAACGGATGAAAGCGGCTGTATCTGCGCTGTCCGACAACAAAGTGCCGCTGGATATCAAGCTGACGCAGCTAGTCAAACTCTACAAAAACGGCGAGCCGTTCAAAATGTCGAAACGGGCAGGGACCTTTGTGACCCTGCGCGATGTGGTCAATCAAGTGGGCGCAAGCGTCACACGGTTCCACATGCTGACCCGCAAGAACGACGCGCCGCTGGACTTTGATTTCGCCAAAGTGCTTGAGCAGTCCAAAGACAACCCCGTGTTCTACGTGAACTACGCCTACGCGCGGGTGAATTCTGCCACGGCCAAGGCGTCTGCTTTTGCGGATGTGTCACCAGCGACACTTGCAGCGACGGACCTGTCCGGCCTGACAAGCGAAGCTGAACTGACTGTCGCGAAAAAACTGGCCGAATGGCCGCGTCTGGTTGAGATCGCTGCCAAAGGCCACGAGCCGCATAAGATCGCGTTTTACCTTTACGAATTGGCCTCTGATTTCCACGCGCTCTACAACAAAGGCAACGACGATGTGTCTCTGCGCTTTGTTCAAGAGGGTGACGTTTCGACAACACAGGCGAAAATTGCACTGATTCGCGCCGTTTCGGTTGTGATCGTGGCTGGCTTGGGTATTCTTGGCGTAACTCCTGCGGAAGAGATGTAGAAAACTACACCGCTGTAGGACCGAGCAAACTTTAGATGATCAGCACCCGGCGGCGATGGCCGGTTAAGTTGGCGCGAGGCAGGCATGGCGATATACGACGAGCGGGATCAATCCCAATCCTTTGTGCAATCCGGTTCATTGATGAACTATGCAGGGGCGGCAGTGTCGCTTGCATTGGTCGTGGGCGTCAGCGTCTGGGGCTACCAATTGATCATGCGTGACGTGTCCGGCATTCCGGTTGTCCGTGCGATGGACGGCGCGATGCGCGTGGCCCCACAAACGCCGGGCGGTGATATCGCATCCCACGAAGGTCTGTCTGTGAACGACGTGGCTGGTATTGGCGAGGCGGCAGGTCCGTCCGACAGCTTGCTCTTGGCGCCGCAAACCGCTGGTCTGGCCGAAGAAGATCTGAAAGTTGAGCCATTGATCGACGAAAACCTACATCTGGAATCCCAAGCCGAAGCGGGCGAAGTGATGCCAGCAGCGGACGCGGCCCCGACTGAGGCGCAAATTCCCACTGCACTTGAAACGTCCGTGACAACAGACGCGACAGAGCGGCTGACCACCGAAGGTATCCTCGCACTTGCCGACCAGATCGCGGGAACTGCCACACCGATGACAGCCCTTGCTGAAGGTGCCACAATCGAGCCGACAGTGTCCGTGGACGGCGTCGACGTTGCATCTGCACCAGCGGTCGCGCCAAGCGTGCCGGGTGTGTCAACATCCCTGCGACCAACCGTGCGCCCAGCCAGCGTGACACAAGCATCCGCGACACCGTCAGCAGCGCCCACAGCGGCAGCCCCACAAGTTGCAGATACAAGCACAGCCGTTGCAGCAGCCTTGGCTGAGGCGACCGTTGCCACAGATGGCGCGTTGCCCGTTGGCACCAACCTTGTGCAGCTCGGCGCGTTCCCATCCGCAGACACAGCCGCTGCCGAATGGACCCGCATGGCGTCATTGTTCTCCGATTACATGGGCGACAAATCCCGCGTGATCCAAGAAGCATCGAGCGGTGGCAGCACCTTCTACCGCCTGCGGGCCAGCGGCTTTACCGAAGCGGCAGACGCCCGCCGGTTCTGCGCCACACTGCAAGCCGCCAACGCTGATTGTATTCCGGTCGTTGTACGTTAATGACGGTTGGTGCGACGACTTTTGCACCTTTGGGGTTGCGGCTAAGCGATTGGGAAAAAGCGTTCTTTCGGGATGCGAACCCGTGGGGCTTTATCCTGTTTGCCCGCAACGTGGACACGCCAGAGCAGCTACGCCTGCTCACGGCTGAACTGCGTGAGACAGTCGGCCGCGACGCTGCAATTATGATCGACCAAGAAGGCGGGCGCGTTCAACGGATGCGCGCGCCGCACTGGGCCGAATACCTGCCGCCATTGGATCAAGCCGATAAAGCAAATGATGCCGCGCATAGTTTCTGGCTGCGTGCCCGTCTGATCGCGGCTGAGTTGCGGGACGTGGGCATTGATGCCAACTGCGGGCCGACCTGCGACATTGCCTCTGAAAAGACCCATCCATTCTTGCAAAACCGCTGCATGGGCCGCGATCCTGCGACGGTGATCGCCAATGCACGCGCTGTCGCTGACGGCTATCTTGCGGGCGGTGTGCTGCCGATCCTGAAACATATGCCGGGACACGGGCGCACAACCGTGGACAGCCACTTGAACCTGCCCACCGCCGACGCGACATTGACCGAGGCCCGCGACTGGGACTTTGCCCCGTTTCGTGCGCTCAACGACGTGCCGCTTGGCATGTCCGCGCATATGGTTTTTCCCGAGGCGGGCGATCTGCCAGCCACCCAGAACCCGACGCTGATCAATGCGATCCGCCGCGACATCGGCTTTGACGGCGTGCTGATGACGGATGATTTGTCGATGGAAGCCCTGTCCGGCACGATTGGTGAACGCGCCAGCGCATCGATCGCGGCTGGCTGCGATATGTCCCTGCATTGCAACGGCGAACCCGACGATATGACAGCCGTGGCCGCCGCATCAGGCACCATGACCGACGCGGCGCAGATCCGCGCAGACCATGCGTTGACCTTCCGAAAAGCGCCCGAAAACATTGACATTTCAGCCCTCAAAGCGGACCTTGCAGCCCAACTTGGCTGAAGGCGAAAATGACCAATACCGATACCTCTGAGCCTGACCTGATGAGCGTCAGCGAACGTGTCGCCGCCGAGGCGCTGATCGTTGACGTGGGCGCATTTGAAGGGCCGCTTGATCTGCTCTTGATGCTGTCGCGGACGCAAAAGGTGGACTTGCGGCAGGTGTCGATCCTTGCACTTGCAGAGCAATATCTGGCGTTTGTGAAACAGGCCAAAGAGCTGCGGCTGGAACTTGCCGCGGATTATCTGGTGATGGCGGCATGGCTCGCCTTCCTGAAATCGCGCCTCTTGCTGCCGCCCGATCCGACCGAAGAAGGCCCGTCCGGCGAAGAACTTGCAGCCCACCTCGCGTTCCAACTTGAACGGCTGGCGGCGATGCGCGAAGTTGCGGCGAAACTGATGGGCCGCGACCAGCTTGGCCGTGATTTCTTTGCCCGTGGCATCACCGAAGACGTGCAGCGCGTGCGCAAAGTCACCTACACCGCGACGCTGCTCGACCTGATGCAAGGCTATGCGCGGATCCGCACCAAAGACAACTTCCGCCCCTTCGTGCTGGACCGCGCCCATGTGATGACGATGGAACAAGCACTGGAACGGATGCGCGGCATGATCGGTTTCGCAGGCGACTGGACCGACCTGCAAAGCTATTTCCCCGACGGCTGGGACGCCGACGCAGTACGCACGCGGTCGTCCACAGCGGCTACCTTTGCCGCGTCGCTGGAACTGGCCAAAGAGGGCAAAATCGAAATCCGGCAAGGCGAGATTTTCGCGCCAATCCAAATCCGCAAAAGGCTACCCCGCGATGAGTGATGTGCAGAACGAAAGCCTGTTCGAGGCGCCGCCAATGGCCGAACAAACCCGCATGGTCGAGGCGATCCTGTTTGCAACAGCGGACCCCGTGTCGATCAAGGAACTGACAGGCCGGATGCCGCACGGCTGCAATCCAGTCGAAGCTTTGGTGCATGTCGGCAAACGCTACGAGGGACGCGGCGTGCATCTGGTCAAGATCGAGGACGCCTATGCGTTTCGTACAGCGCCGGACCTTGGCTACCTGATGCAAAAAGAAACGGTTGAAGTGCGCAAGCTGTCCCGCGCCGCAATCGAGACGCTCGCCATCATCGCATACCACCAACCCGCAACACGCGCCGAAATTGAAGAAATTCGGGGCGTTTCGGTGTCACGCGGCACCATCGACCAGTTGATCGAATTGGAATGGGTACGGCTCGGACGCCGCCGCATGACACCGGGGCGGCCCGTGACGTTTGTGGTGACAGCAGGCTTCCTAGACCACTTCGGACTAGAGAACGCCCGCGACTTGCCGGGCCTCAAAGAACTGCGCTCTGCCGGATTGCTCGAGAACCGCCCACCACCCGGCACAGGCGACGTGGACGACGACACCAACGACGATCAAGCCGATATGTTCGAGGAGACCGACGAATGAATATGCAATCACTGATCCGCATGGCCATGAACCAACTCGTGTCCAAAGGCATCAACAAGGCGACGCAAGATAAAACGGGGACACCCGAGGGGCGGGCTGCGGCGCAGTCCAAACGCAAAAACACGCAACGGGTGCGGCAGGCGGCGAATGTGCTGCGGCGGTTTATGCGGTAGGTGGAAAGTTTGAGTAACGATCAAAATTAGCTCGTTACTCAATTCTTTTTCTTAGACTAAAATCATTCACTCGAAAGTGGTATAGATTTCAATTCATAAAGCCAAGAAGGCTTACTGCTTTAGTGGCAATGCAACGGCTCGGAACCAGCATGGCAACATTGGCCTGCAGGAGAACTCTTGCGGCATCCGCCACTATGTTCGGTAACTTCTGATGCGCTCGTTAAATTTGTTAGCATACCTACGGGCTGTGCTGAGGCCGGAAGTGCAAAAGAAGAGAATGCAATAAAAGCTGCGATATTTCGAAATGTCATTATGTTACCTTTGGAAAATTAACTAATTATTAACTTTTATCAATCACCTTAGGTTGCACAAGCAATTTCAGGTTCAACAGCGTCAATTCAATGGGAATTGCGCAGGAACAGGTTGTTTCCAAATTTTCGTGAAATCAAACCATTGAGTTTCTTGCTCGCGTTCAGGTTGTAAGCCTCACCGTTTAAGCAAGCTTTCTCACCCAAAATGCTTCGACAGCTTCAGCCCTTGCCCCTGATAATTCGACTTGATCTCGCGCCCGTATAGCGCGTCGGGCATCGCTGCCATGTGCTCGTAAACCAGCCGTCCGACGATCTGCCCGTGTTCCAGTACAAACGGGGCCTCGTGGCAGCGGACTTCGAGTACGCCGCGTGAGCCAGATCCGCCTGCCTCTGCGTAGCCAAATCCCGGATCAAAGAAGCCTGCGTAATGCACGCGAAACTCGCCGACCATCGCAATATACGGCGCCATTTCGGCGGCGGCCATGGGCGGGATCGCGATGGCTTCGCGGCTGACGAGGATATAAAACGCGCCGGGGTCGAGGATGATCCAGCCTTTATCGGTCCGCACTTCTTCCCAGTATTCCGCCGGATCGTAGTGGCCCAATTTGCCCAGATCAATCACGCCGGTATGCGGTTTGGCGCGGTAGCCGACCAGATCGGTGCCGTTGGGGCGCAGGTCTACGGAAAACCCAAGGCCGTCTGAAATCACCGCATCGCCGTCCACAATCGGCGTATCCGCATGCAGCGCGCGCAGGGCGTCGTCGTCCATGATTGTCTTGCCATTACGGAAAATGATCTGGTTCAGCATCTGGCCGGTTTGGGCGACGACTGAGAACGAGCGCGGGCAGATTTCGACATACAGCGGCCCGACATAGCCCTCTGGCACGCGGTCAAATTCAATGCCGCGATCTGTGATCACGCGGGTCAACAGGTCCAGTCTGCCGATAGATGACTTGGCCGAGGCCGCCGCCGTCATGCCCGCAGGCAAGGCCAGCGATTCGATCAGTGGGACCACGTAGACGCAGCCTTTTTCCAGCACAGCGCCGTTGGTTAGATCAATCTCGTGCATCTGGAATTGTGCAAGGCGATCCGCAACCGTCCGGTCACGCCCCGCAAGGAACGACGCACGCACACGGTACGCTCGATCTCCCAGCCGCAGGTCCAGCGACGCGGGCTGGATTTGCCCGTCGGCCACGGGTGCGGTCGCGGAAATTTGCCCCACATCCAACATGGCGCGGATTTGGTGATCAGCTAAAACGCCTACGGTTGGTGTCTGTGTCATGGCGTGTCTGTCTCCCAAACGGGTTGTAATATCAAAACGCCCGCCACGCGAAAAGCGGGACGGGCGGTTATGATTGGTCGGGCTAGCAGGACTCGAACCTGCGACCTTCCGTCCCCCAGACGGACGCGCTACCAGGCTGCGCTATAGCCCGACTGGCGCTGTGTTTACCGCATATTCCACGCGGGGCAAGACCCAAATCAGCGTGATGTGGTGATTGCTTACCAAGGATGTCGCATCTCGTCGCGCAGCTTGCCAAGACGGTCCAGAAGCGGCGCGATTTCGGCGGCCTTGGCCGTGATACGAGCGGGATCGGCGGTCACTGCGTAGGCAAGACACCGTGCGGGCATGTCAGAGGGCGGGGCAGGGTTGGCGGGGAGAACCGGCTTTGGGCGGCCAATGGACGACAGCGGTGTGACATTGGCGGCAGGCGTGGTCGGAATGTCGAGGTCGGTGAAATCGTCTGTCGGTGTGGTTGCGGGCGGTGCGGCTGCGATGGGTTCGGTTGTGGGGGCAGGGTCCGGCACAGCCCGCGCGCCGACGATCTCAAGTCGCGTGGTGACGCGCGCTGGCGATGGTTCCGCGTCGGGGGCGAACATATCGGGCTGCGATGTATCTTCTTCTTCGGCATCAATAATGTCAGCGACAGCCTGCACGGTTGTGTCAGGGGCCACGGCGACAGGCGGCTGCGCCATCATTGCGGGCTGTGACGGGGCGGCACCTTCGCCGATTTCCATCACGTGTTTGACGCCTTGTTCGCGCAACAGCTTTTGCGCGCCTTTGATCGTCAGGCCTTGTTCGTGCAGCAGATGTTTGATGCCGGACAGCAGCGCCACGTCATCAGGCCGGAAATAGCGTCGCCCGCCCGCACGTTTGACAGGCTTGATCTGGCTGAACTTGCTTTCCCAGAACCGCAACACATGCGCAGGGGTTTCAAGCACGTCTGAAACTTCCGAAATCGTTCGGAATGCATCACGTGATTTGGCCATGACGTAGCCTCGTTGTTAGGTTTTTGACCGGATTAACGTTTGTTGCCAGTGGCGACGCGGTCTTTCATCAGGTGCGACGGACGGAATGTCAGAACGCGGCGCGGATGGATCGGCACTTCTTCGCCAGTCTTGGGGTTGCGGCCGACGCGGGCCGCTTTGTCGCGGATCGAGAATGTTCCGAAAGATGAAATCTTCACGGATTCGCCGGATACCAATGCGTCAGACACATGGGACAAAACGCTTTCAACCAAATCTGCGCTGTCGTTGCGGGATAGGCCCACTTCGCTATGCACTGCATCTGCCAGATCCATGCGTGTTAATGTTTTGTCAGCCATGTACAATCCCCCAGTTATTTCAAGGACGATAGGCGCGTTCCAATTTCAAAGTCAATATAGACTACGCCTAATCACCTGTTTGCGCGGGATTTTTCTACCAGCGCAGAACAACCGCACCCCAAGCCAATCCACCGCCGATGGCTTCAGAGACGATCAGATCGCCTTGCTTGATCTGGCCGTTTTCGACGCCAACCGACAGCGCCAGCGGGATGGATGCGGCGGACGTATTGCCGTGATCTTGGACAGTCACAACAACGCGGTCCATGCCAACGCCTAGCTTTTTCGCAGTCGATTGAATGATGCGAATGTTGGCCTGATGGGGCACAACCCAGTCCACATCGTCAGCGCCGAGCCCTACTTTTTCAAGCGCTGTATCGGCAGTTTTAGCAAGCTTTTCAACGGCATGGCGGAAGACTTCCTTGCCCTGCATTTTCAGAACGCCAGTGTTTTGCGTCGCAACACCACCGTCTACGTAGAGTAGCTCTCCGAAACTCCCGTCAGAGTTGAGGTCGGTCGCGAGGATGCCGCGATCGTCGTTAGTGCCTGCGCCATCCGTGGCCTCAAGCACCAGTGCGCCCGCACCATCGCCGAACAAAACACAGGTCGACCGGTCGGTCCAATCCATGATCCGGCTAAAGGTTTCAGCACCGATGACCAGCACACGCTCTGCTTGGCCCGACAGGATCAAAGCGTTGGCATTTGTCAGCGCATACACAAATCCGGCGCAGACCGCTTGGATGTCGAACGCGAATCCCTTGGTGTTGCCGATCTTGTGCTGGACCATCGTGGCCGCCGACGGGAACGTTTGATCCGCAGTCGAGGTGGCAACGATGATGGCGTCGATATCATTTGCGGTCAGACCCGCAGATCTTAACGCATTGTTAGCAGCTTGTGCGGCAAGATCAGATGTACCCTGATCAGGGGCCGCAAAATGACGACGTTCGATTCCAGAACGGGCTTTGATCCACTCGTCCGTGGTTTCAAGCGTTTTTTCGAATTCAGAGTTTGGAACGATCCGCTCAGGAAGGTAGTGACCAACCCCCCGAACCACTGCACGTCGTGTCATGTATATTGCCTGCTACCGGTTGGTACGTGACGCATCCTATGACGGCGCGTCAGTTTCTTCTCGCACATCTTGGGCTAGGCTGACGGCAGAGGCAACCCGCGCTGCGAGTTTGTCAGAAAAACCTGACCGCGCGAGGCGATGGGCCAAGTTGATCGCTGCCGCAACACCCGTTGCATCTGCTGAACCATGGCTTTTAATCACCGTATGGTTGAGCCCAAGGAACACGCCACCGTTCACACGGCGCGGGTCAACTTTTTTCGTCAGAGCCTTTAGCGCGCCTTTTGCAAGCAACGCGCCCAGCATCGACAATGGATTCGATTTCAGGTTCGTGCGTAGCAATTCTGCGATCAGATTTGCGGTGCCTTCCCCTGTTTTCAGCGCGACATTGCCTGTGAAACCGTCGGTGACAATCACGTCCACGCGGTCAGACGGAATATCGCCACCTTCAACAAAACCGATATATTCGAAGTCGCCTGCGTCAGCGGCACCGGCAATCAGTTCATGTGCAACTTTGAGTTCGGCGCGGCCTTTGTGTTCTTCAACACCGACATTCAACAAACCAACGCGGGGCCGTGCAATGTCCAGACCGTTACGAGCATAAGACGCACCCATCAGCGCATAAGTCAGCAAATCGTCCTGATCGGCGCGGATATCCGCACCCGCATCGAGCATCACATTGAACCCGGACGGGTTACGCGATGGCCACAGGCAAGCAATCGCCGGACGGCTCACACCTTCGGCTTTGCGCAGGCGCAACATCGACATGGCCATCAGCCCGCCTGTGTTGCCGCAACTGATGCAGACTTGTGCCTGACCTGCGCGCACAGCTTCGATGGCGGACCACATTGAAGTGTTCTTACCGCTGCGCAAAACCTTGCTCGGCTTATCGGACATTTTCACGACTTCTGGTGCGTCGTGGACTGTCACGCTTGCGGTCAGGTTTTTGGCAACCAACATCGGCGTCAGTTCAGCCTCTGGACCATGAAGGATAACCTTCGCGTCCGGTTGCTTGTCCAAAAACAGTTCAAGGCCCGCAACAATAGTTGCAGGCCCAGAATCGCCACCCATGGCGTCAACGGAAAGCACGATCTCAGTAGCAGTGGCCTCGGTCGGAGTGTTATCCGTTACGGCGTTCATCATGATACTGAGCGACCCCCCAACCTTGGGTAAATTAAGCTGCGTCGTCGTCCAGATCGATGTCGTTTGCTTGTGCAACAACTTCGCGGTTGGCGTACTGGCCGCAAGATGGGCAAACGTGGTGTGGGCGCTTCAGCTCACCACAGTTTTCACATTCGTTCGGGTTCGCAGCAACAAGTGAGTCGTGGGAACGACGGTTGTTACGGCGGGATTTGGATACTTTATTCTGCTGTACAGCCATTGTCTCGGCCCTTAATTTATGGGGCTAAACGCCCGGATGTATCTGTCTTTCGGGGGTCCTACGCCATTCCGGCAGCCCTGTCGAGACGCTATGTTCAAGAGCCGCGGAACATACTGCGATTCTTTTATGGTGCAAGGGGTGTTGCAGAGTTTTTTCAGGCACACAACCGGCTGTTTGCGAGGGTGGCCGTGAATGTCCCGCCGCCAGCCATTTTTGGCGGCGGCGGGTGGTGGTTATGCGGCTGCGTGGGGCATATGCGGCGCGTCGTCAACGATGCCCGCATCAGGGTCGTTAAAGACGTCCATATCGACCTTGCCTTCGCCTTTGGCCACGATTGTAGTGACAACCGCGTCGCCTGTGATGTTCACGGCTGTACGGATCATATCCATCAGACGGTCGACACCCAGAATGATCGCGATGCCTTCAATCGGCAGGCCGACTTGGCCAAGCACCATGGTCAGCATCACCAGACCCACACCCGGCACACCTGCGGTCCCGATAGACGCAAGGATCGCCATACCGATGACGGTGATATAGCCGCCAAGCCCCAGATCAATGCCGTAGACGTTGGCGAGGAACACTGTCGCCACACCTTGCATAATCGCGGTGCCGTCCATGTTGATCGTGGCACCAAACGGAATGCAGAACGATGCCACACCTTTGTCCACGCCCACACGTTCGGTCACAGACCGGTAGGTCACAGGGATCGTCGCGTTCGAGCTGGCCGTTGAAAAGGCGAACACCTGCGCCGGACGCATCTTTTTCATAAAGATAATCGGGTTCAAGCCGCCCAGCACCTTGAGCATCAAGGACAATGTACCAAACAGGTGGATCATAAGCGCCAAGACCAGCGTGATAACGTAGCCCAGAACCGGCATGAACAGGCCCAAACCTTGTTCTGCAAAGGTTTTCGCGATCAGGCAGAACACACCGTAAGGCGCGAACAGCATCACGATGCTGACGATTTTCATCATCACTTCGTTCATGTAGGTCGCGGCGGCGATGAACGGCTTGGATTCATCACCGAGCATCAGAACAGCCACACCCAAGATCACAGTGTAGAAGATCACCTGCAGCATCTCGCCATTGGCAAAAGCCGCAATCGGGTTGGTTGGTACGATATTTGCAAACACATCCCAGACAGCAGGGGCTTCGCCCGCGCTCACGCCCGAGGTGTCGATGCCTTCCATCACGAAACCAGCACCTGGTCCGATGAGCTGTGCCAGCACAATCGCCATGGCAATCGCACAGGCGGTTGTGAACAGGTAAAGCGCAAAGGATTTACCGCCCACACGACCTAAGACGCGAATGTCACCGATACCGGTGACACCGCCGATCAGTGAAAAGAACACCAATGGAACAACGAGCATCTTCAGCGCGTTCACAAACATCTTGCCCACCATGGCAAAGAAACCGGCCACGATATGGGTGTTAATAAAGTCGGACTGAATGGTGTTAAATATAACGCCGACGACGATGCCAACTCCCATGGCCACCATGATCTGCGCAGTGAGAGACATTTTCTTTTTGGAGGTGTCAGCCGTGTGCTGGTCCGTCATCTCGCTTCCCCTAAACTAGATACTATTATCACATGAGTGTGACACGAACCGGGGAAAAGTCAAAAGACAGTTAACGTCTGGGTTGTAGATTTACCGTTTGATCGCAAGATTTACGGGTCTTTGGCCTCTAATGCGGCTTTTAAGGCGCCAAGTCCGGCAAAAGGCTTTGCATCTTCGTCGGTCATCGGGGTCGCACCGTCTTCTGCATAGACCGCTTGGCCCAGTTCAGCGCCTTCGGCACGTGGGAATGGCGGGATCGCCAGCGACAAGGCCTCGGCCAGCAAGACGTTCAAATCGAGCACGCCGGGAATCGGTTCAACGGTATCGTCCTCGGGCATCTCGGCCTCTGACGCTTCGATTTCTTCGAATTCTGCGACATAGGTGCGGGTAATCTGCTCGTCGATGCGGGTCACAACAGGGGCGAGCGTGACGACGCATTCCTGCACGACCGTCGCACCCAGTTTGGCAACCAGTTGCCAGTCACGGCCACCTTGGGGCGCGATTTCACCATCCAGACGCAATTTGCGAATCTCGATGATTCCCAAGTCAGCCGCCATCGCCGTCAGCGCGTCGCGGTCAGGCATAAGATGAAAGGTCGTGGCTTTACGCGTTGCCAAATCGGCCATACGAAACTGTGTCAGCTGTTTATCGGCCACGGGCGTATCCATTCTTGAACAAGGAGGGGTGCATGATGTAGGTGGAATAAAAGCCAAGAGCACCCAACGCAAGAGGTCAGTCATGAGCAGGAACATCAGCACACCCGGTGCCTACGTGCGACGGGTCGCTATGATTGCAACCCTCGGGGTCGCTGTGGCGTGTACGCCGATCACCCGCAACCACGGTTTTATCCCATTACCAGAGGACTTATCTGCGCTGACAATCGGCGTTGATACCCGCGATTCGGTGATTGCTGCGGTCGGTCCTGCGACCTCTGGCGGGGTGCTTGGCGAGAATACATTGTACTATGTGGCCAGCAAATTTGAACATTTCGGACCGTTTGAGCCAACCGAAGTCAACCGCCAAGTCGTCGCGATGAGCTTTAACGCAAGCGGCACATTGTCCAACGTCGAACGATTCACCCTGCAAGACGGGCGTGTTGTTACGCTTTCGCGGCGCGTGACCGACGACGGCATCGCGGATGTGACTGTAATCAGCCAGTTGCTTGGGTCGTTTGGCCAGATCAACGCAGGTCAATTCCTTGGCGAAAGCGGATCAAGCACCGACGGAATCTAAGACTGCGGTATCACAACGGGGTAATTTCTCGTGCGTGTCCGTGTATTCCATGCGATGCTCGGACATGCGTTTTGACGAGATGTACTTTGGGTTTGTGATGGGCTTTTTTGTGGTAATTCAACACTATGCGGGTGGATTATGCCGCCGCGCCAGACCGATCACATGAATTCGGGCTTCCAAAAAGGACGGTATTTTGCGCGGTTCGCGCAAAATGCGGCGGATATCGCGGCCTGTCAGGCGTTGCGGCGCCAATGTTTCTTTGGCACGGCTGGGCTGGACGCGGACCAATTCGATGCGGCTTGGACCCATATGATGATCGAAGACGGGGCAGGCGGGCCATTGGTCTGCACGTTCCGGATGCGACAATCCGCAGCGGCGGATATCGGTGCGGGCTACGCGGGTCAGTTCTACGACCTGACGCGCCTGTCACAGACGGTTGGACCGCATATCGAAATCGGACGGTTCTGCACCGACCCCGCCACGCCTGATCCGCATATCTTGCGGGTGGCATGGGGGGCACTGACGCGGCATGTAGATGTTTGCGATGCCAAAGTCCTGTTCGGTTGCACCAGCCTGTCCGGCACAGACCCCGCACCATATCGCAAAGTTATCAACGCCTTGCACGAAAGGCACCAAGGGCCAACAGAGCTGATGCCGCACCCGTTGTCTAATGAGATCATCGCGCTGGACGCTGTGCAACCTGATGCAGAGACACGGCCGATGCCGCCACTGCTCCGGACTTATCTGGCAATGGGCGGCTGGGTCAGTGACCACGCCGTTGTGGATCGGGTGATGCAGACGTTGCATGTGCTCACTGTCGTTGAAATCGCGAAAATCCCGGCGGCACGGGCAAAAGCACTGCGCGCGCTGGTCTGATCTGTCGAAGCCTCCGGCGGGAGTGTTCAGGCGAAATGAAGGAGAGGGCTTGCGCGTGAACGCGGACAGCACTAGCAGATGCCTATGGCACGTACACCCCTTCTCCAAATGTCCGACATCGCCCTGACTTTCGGCGGCGATCCTGTTTTCGAAGACCTGTCTCTGGTGGTTCAGCCCGGTGACCGTGTGGCGCTTGTTGGGCGCAACGGTTCTGGCAAATCCACCTTGATGAAGGTCATGGCCGGTCTGGTCGAAGCCGATAGCGGGGTGCGCGTCGCAGCGCCCGGCGTGTCTGTGGGTTATATGGAACAAGACCCGACAATGGAAGGCTACGCCACATTGGGCGATTACGCGGCCAGCGGGCTAGACATCGACGAGGCCTACCGCGTGGACATGGTGGCCGAAGGGCTGAAATTTGACCCAGCAGGCGACGTGAACACGGCCTCTGGCGGGGAACGCCGCCGCGCGGCACTGGCAAAACTGATGGCCGAAGCGCCGGAATTGATGCTGCTGGACGAGCCGACAAACCACCTTGATATTGAAGCGATTGCTTGGCTCGAGACCGAGTTGAAAACCACGCGGGCAGGCTTTGTGCTGATCTCGCACGACCGCGCATTCTTGCGTGAACTGACCCGCGCAACCCTTTGGATTGATAGGGGAATGGTGCGCCGCGCTGAACAGGGTTTTGACGGGTTCGAGGAATGGCGCGACAAGATTTGGGAAGAAGAAGACCAGCAGCGCCACAAGCTGAACCGCAAGATCAAAGCCGAAGCACGCTGGGCCGTTGAAGGCATTTCCGCGCGGCGTAAACGCAACCAAGGTCGCGTGCGGGCACTGCAGGATTTGCGGGCTGAAAAGTCGGCGCAGATCACACGCCAAGGCACCGCTGCGATGGCATTTGATGGCGGCAGCACGTCGGGCAAAAAGGTGGTCGAGGCATTCGGCCTGACCAAATCGTTCGACGGCAAGCAGATCGTCAAAGACTTTGACCTAAAAATACAACGTGGCGACCGGATTGCATTTGTCGGCCCGAACGGTGTGGGAAAAACCACGCTTATCAAGATGTTACTGGGCCAAGTTCAACCAGACGAGGGCGAAGTCAAACTTGGCACCAACCTCGATATCGCGATCTTTGACCAGACCCGCGCCGCACTCGATCCCGACATGACGCTGTGGGATAACCTCGCCAGCGATCCGATCTTGGGTGCTAGCGGCAAGTCCGATCAAATCATGGTGCGCGGTGTGCCAAAACACGTGGTGGGCTACCTCAAAGAATTCCTGTTCGACGACGCGCAAGCCCGCGCACCCGTGCGGTCCCTGTCCGGTGGCGAAAAAGCGCGGCTGTTGCTCGCGAAATTGATGGCACGGGAAAGCAACTTTCTGGTGCTCGACGAGCCGACAAACGACCTCGACATCGAAACGCTGGACCTGCTGCAAGACATTCTCGGCGACTATCCCGGCACCGTGCTGCTGGTCAGCCACGACCGTGATTTCCTCGACCGGACAGCGACCACAACAATCGCGATGGAAGGCAACGGTCAGGCCGTGGTCTATGCTGGCGGCTGGACCGATTACCGCGAACAACGCGGGGCGGACACGCCAGAGGCACCCAAATCTGTCGGGAAACAATTGTCTGGAAAAGGCAAGCAAGGCCAAGCGGTTGCACGTAAAACTACGCTGTCCTTCACCGAAAAACATCGGCTCGAAGAACTGCCAGACGTGATCGCGAAAATCACAGCCGAGATCGAAAAGCTGACAACCCTGATGGCCGATCCTGCACTTTTCACAGAAAACCCTGTGAAATTTGAAAAAGCGACCGATGCGCTTGTCGCGCGTCAGGCCGCCTTGGAAGCCGCAGAAGAAGAATGGCTCGCCCTCGAGGAAAAAGCCTCTTAGCTTCTTTGACGTCTTCTAAATCCTGGGGGGTATGGGGGGCTAGCCACCCATTTGAACAACTGGGGTTCAGGGGGCTAGACTCCCAAGACGCTATACTAGTTAAAAAGCTACCACTTGATGCGTATGCGCGTGATCGCGGGGGCCAAAGCCCCCGCGCCGCAGGTCGCCGATTAACCGTCGTAATCAACTTCTTCCATGATCCGCAACGCAGCCGCGCGGTGGCTTGCGATCTCGGTCAGGTCAGTCTCGTCAGCCGTTACCGGACCCCAGCTTTCGACCAGCTCGGACAATGGTGCGTCGGCCAGAACAGGGTACTCATAGTTCAGTTCCGCGTAGATTGATTGCGCTTCTGGGGACACGAGGAATTCCATCAGCTGCAACGCTTCTTCTTTGTTTGGTGCCGCTTGTGTCATCGCAACGCCGGATACGTTCACGTGTGATCCGCCGTCTTCAAATGTCGGGAATACCAGACGCACGCTTTCGGCCCATTCAGTCTGCTCTTCATCCTGAAGCATTTTACCCATGTAGTAGGTGTTGCCCAAAGAGATGTCGCATTCGCCAGCCCAGATCGCTTTGATCTGTGCGCGGTCGTTGCCTTCTGGCTTGCGGGCGAGGTTGTCTTTGATGCCGGCAACCCATTCTTTTGCGCCTTCTTCGCCGTGGTGTGCGATGACGGCAGAGGCCAGAGCGAGGTTGTAGTTGTGCAGGCCTGAACGTGTGCAGATGCGGCCTTCCCACGTGTCGCTGGCAAGGTCTTCGTATGTGGTGATTTCACCGTCTGCGACGCGGTCACGGGATGCGTAAACGACGCGGGCGCGTGTTGTCAGGCCGAACCATTGGTTGTCTGTGTCGCGCAGCGCAGGCGGGATGGAATTTGTCAGTACGTCGCTTTCGACCGCTTGCACAACGTCCGCGTCCACGATCTGTTTCAGGTTCGCGATGTCTACTGTCATCACGAGATCGGCAGGCGAGCGTGCGCCTTCGGCTTTCAGGCGTTCAACGATGCCTTCGTTCACGTAGGCAAGGTTCACTGCGATGCCTGTTTCGGCGGTGAACGCGTCCATGACAGGCTGGATCAGCTCTGGCTGGCGTGTTGTGTAGATGTTGACGTCAGCGATGGCAGGGGCTGCCAAGGCAAGTGTGGACGTAGCGAGAAGACAGGTACGCAAGGACATTTGATGAACTCCAGTTATTGATGGGGTCCGTAAAGCCGAGTATTTTTGTCGGGTCAATACCTGAATGAATTAGTCGGACAAATTCTTGCGCGCTTTTTCCTGTAGTTTGGCCGCGTCCCATAGCGCGTCCATTTCCGCGAGATTGCTGTCGTTTGGAGTCTTGCCGATCGCTGTCAGTGCGTCTTCCACCGCCTCAAACCGCCTTTGGAACTTGGCATTTGCGGCGCGTAGCGTTTCTTCGGGGTCCAGTTTCAGGTGCCGTGCGAGGTTGGCCACGACGAACATCAGGTCGCCGAATTCCTCTGCGACTTCCGCCTCGGTCAAAGTGTCGCGGGCCTCAATCAGTTCTGCGGCTTCTTCTTGGATTTTGTCGATCACATGGCTGGTGTCCGGCCAGTCAAAGCCGACCCGCGCCGCGCGGTTTTGCAATTTCACCGCCCGCGTCAGTGCAGGAAGGCCCACCGCCACTCCGTCCAAGGTGCGCGTCTGCGCCTTTGCCCCGCGCTCTGCCGCTTTGATCTTTTCCCAGTCGGCAGTCTGTTGCTCTGCAGATTTGTCCCGCGATTCGTCGCCAAACACATGCGGATGCCGCGCGACCATCTTGTCCGAAATCGACCTGACCACGCTGTCAAAATCGAAATGACCCGCCTCTGACCCGATTTGCGTGTGGTAGACGGTTTGCAGCAGCAAATCGCCCAATTCGCCCTCTAGGTCGGCCCAATCACGACGCGCAATCGCATCCGCGACCTCGTAGGCTTCTTCAATGGTATAGGGCGCTATCGTGTTGAAATCTTGTTCAATATCCCACGGACAGCCCGTTTCGGGGTCGCGCAAGCGGCGCATAATCTCTAGCAATCGCGGCATTCCACCGTTTGGGTCATTTATCAGCGGATCTTCCATTGCGGTGCCTTTCGCTTGCGGTCAATTGCGACCATATTGCCGCCAATCCCAAGTTCCAATAACAGAGTGTCCCACATGCCCGTCATCAACCGCATTGCCGATTTCACCCCAGACATGACCGCGTGGCGCAGGCACCTGCACACCCAGCCAGAGTTGGTATTCGACTGCCATAAAACGGCGGCCTTTGTCGTCGAAAAACTACGGTCGTTCGGGATCACGGACATCCACGAAGGTATCGCCACATCAGGCGTCGTGGCGATCATCGAAGGGCAGGGCGACGGCCCCACAATCGGACTTCGGGCGGACATGGACGCGCTGCCGATGGACGAAATCACGGGGCTTGAATATGCCTCTGTTATTGACGGCGCGATGCATGCGTGCGGCCACGACGGACACACGACGATGTTGCTCGGTGCGGCGCGGTATTTGGCGGAAACGCGGAACTTTAGAGGCCGCGTCGCGCTGATTTTCCAACCCGCTGAAGAGCTTATCGGTGGTGCCGAAGTGATGGTGCGCGAGGGCGTATTAGAAAAGTTCGACATCAGCGAAATCTACGCGCTGCATAACCTGCCGGGTCTGCCTGTCGGGCATTTCCAAACCACACCGGGGCCGATTATGGCAGCGGTGGACACGGCGACAATCACGATCCAAGGGCGCGGCGGACATGGTGCGACGCCGCATGAAACAGCTGATCCTGTGGTCGCGGCGGTGTCGATTGTGCAAGCGATCCAGACGATTCTGAGCCGCAATCACTACGCGTTCGATGAATTGGTGATCTCGGTCACGCAAATCCACACAGGCTCTGCCGACAACGTGATCCCCGATACGGCGTGGATCCAAGCGACGGTGCGCAGCTACGACAAAGACGTGCAGGCGATGGTGATCCGTCGTCTGGAAGAAATCTGTGCAGGGCAAGGGGTTAGCTTTGGCGTGGAGGTCAGTCTCGATTATGAAATCGGCTATCCGGCGACGATCAATGATCCGGCGAAAACGGCATTTGCGTGCGACGTGGCCCGCGAAATCGCGGGCGATGCGGCGGTGAATGATACGGCCAGCGCGGAAATGGGTGCGGAAGACTTCGCGTTTTTCCTCGAAAAAATACCGGGCGCGTATTTGTTCATAGGCAACGGAGACACGGCAGGGCTGCATCATCCGAAGTTTGATTTCGACGACGAAGCGGCGGCACACGGTGCATCGTTTTTCGCACGATTGGTTGAAACCGCACAGCCATTGGCTTGATCCAAATGGGCGCGTGCCGCGCAAGATATGATTTGTGTGGACTGCCGCAATGTGGCGGTCCGCAATCGGGTGATGTGTTTTTCTTGACCGGACTAAACTGGCGGTGTCAGGTGGAACCAAGTTTTGGAGACGATCATGAGTTTAGAAGATGCAAAACGCCAAATTGACCGTGCGTTTACAGCGGATGATCCGCGTGGATTAGCGTTTGAGAATGCCTTTGCGGGGGCTACCTCGTTTCTGCGCCGCAAATACACCAAGGATCTCGCGGGCGTTGATCTGGCGATTACAGGTGTGCCGTTTGACCAAGCCGTGACGCATCGCAGCGGTTGCCGCATGGGGCCACGCGCCATCCGCGAGGCGTCAACCTTGCAGCCTTATGATCCGCCTTATGGTTGGGACGGTTTCGATCCGTTGTCAGAGTTTTCGATTGTTGATTATGGTGATCTTGCCTTTGATTACGCCTATACGCCCAGCTTTCCGGGACTATTACAGAAACATATTGCTGGAATATTAACGCAAGGGCCGGCAACGGTGGCATTGGGTGGCGATCATTTCATGACGCTGCCGATTTTGCGGGCTTATGCGGAAAAATACGGGCCTATGTCCGTGATCCAGTTTGATGCCCATTCTGACCTCTGGGCTGACGATGACATGGACCGGATCGACCACGGCACGTTTATGTACAAAGCGGTGAAAGCAGGCGTCGTGGACCCGTCGCGGTCGGTGCAAATCGGGATCAGAACCGAATGCGATGACTATCTCGGGATGCGCTACATTGACGCGCGCACAGTTCACGAGAAAGGCGCCGCATATGTCGTTGAACTGGTTAAACAAATCGTCGGTGACCATCCGACGTATGTGACCTTTGATATCGACGCTTTGGACCCCGCATTTGCACCTGGTACGGGGACGCCTGTGTGGGGTGGTCTGGCGTCGTGGCAGGCGGCGGCGATCCTGCGTGATTTGGCGGGTGTGAATGTGGTGGGCGGTGATGTGGTTGAGGTGTCACCAGCCTACGATTCCACGGGCGCTACTGCGGTCGCGGGGGCACATGTCGCGATGGAGCTTTGCTGTCTAGCGCTTTGGAATAAAAGGAAAAGCTGATGCCGAATATGCCGATATCCGGAAATGATTTACCACGTTTTGCAGGGCCGCAATCGTTCATGCGCTTGCCGGAAGTCGCAAGCGCCGAAGGTCTGGATGTCGGCTTTATCGGGATTCCGATGGATATTGGCACGTCTTGGCGATCTGGCACGCGGATGGGGCCGAAACAATTACGCGAACAATCAGCGATGATCCGGCCTTATAATATCCAAACGGGGGCCGCACCTTTTGATGCGTTGAACTGCGCCGACCTTGGCGACGTGCCGATCAACACGTTTAATCTTCAGGATTCTATTCGTTTAATAACAGAGACTTACGACGCACACTTAAAGCATGACATTATCCCGATGGGGCTGGGTGGCGATCATACTTTGACGCTGCCGATCTTACGGTCGATTGCAAAGAAACATGGGCCTGTAGCACTGGTACATGTGGATGCCCATGCGGATGTGAATGACGAGATGTTCGGCGAGCGCGAGACTCACGGCACAGTGTTTCGCCGCGCTTATGAAGAAGGTCTGATTACCGCTGACAAGGTATTCCAAATCGGGCTGCGCGGCACCGGATATACGGCTGATGACTTTACCGAGGCCGCTGGATGGGGCTTTAACCAGTATCTCGCACCACAACTCTGGCACATGAGCCTCGCCCCGTTAGCAGCTGAAATAAAAGCAAAGATTGGCGATCAGAAAACCTATATCACCTATGATATTGATAGCCTTGATCCCGCTTACGCCCCCGGCACGGGGACGCCTGAGATTGGCGGTTTGACCACACCGCAAGCAATGGAATTGATCCGTGGTTTGCGCGGCTTGAACATTGTCGGCTGCGATTTGGTCGAGGTATCGCCGCCTTATGATACGTCGGGCAATACCGCTTTGACGGGTGCAAATTTGATGTTCGAGATGCTGTCGATCTTGCCGGGCGTGCCGTATAGATAGGGTGGCACAACCCGTGCACAGCACGTACACAGGCCGTGCACCGAAATTCCCAAAGTGAGACCGAATTATGCGTATGATTATGTTGCTGGCCCTTGGCGTGATTGTCGCCGCGTTCGTTTATGTTCGCCTCGCGCCGCATGATGCGGCGGCTGTTCACGTCCAAGCCGAGCCGCGTGTGCCCGGTGATTATCCGTCGGCGGGTGGCTTCATCGCTGTGCGCCAGATCACGGCGTCGCCCGAAGATGTGCTACAGGCGTTAACCCAAGTGGCGATGGAAACCGACCGCACAGAGGCGCTGATGGGCACCGTTGACGCAGGCATGGTGACGTTCGTGACACGGTCCAAGGTTATGGGGTTTCCAGACTATACCACCGTGTCGATCATTCCAGCCGGAACCATTGATAACGCAGGACCATTGCTGATGATCGAGGGGCGTTTGCGCTATGGCAAAAGCGATCTTGGCGTGAACAAAGCCCGCATCGAAGGCTGGCTTGCCGCACTTGGTCCCTTGGCCGTTTCAATGGATCAGGACATGACAAGCTGATGATTGCTGAAGAAAAAATTATCCAGCTGATTAATCGGTTTCAGTTTCTTGAAGCCAAAATGTCAGGTGATGTGGCGGGTAGCGATATCGCGGCTTTGGCTAAAGAATACAGTGACTTAAAGCCCGTTGTTGATACGGTTTCGGCGTATAAAGATTTGGTCACGCAAATCGCTGAAGCCGAGGCGATGCTGAAAGATCCCGAAATGCGCGAGCTGGCAGAGATGGAATTGCCAGATCTCAAGGCGCAGCTTGAGGCGTCAGAGCATGATGTGCAGCTTGCGTTGTTGCCCAAAGATGCCGCAGACGGGCGACCTGCGTTGCTCGAGATCAGACCGGGCACTGGCGGCGATGAAGCGGGGCTGTTTGCCGCCGATTTGCTACGGATGTACCAGCGCTATGCCGAGGGCCAAGGTTGGACCTTTGAAATTCTCGAACACTCACAGTCCGAACTTGGTGGCGTGAAAGAAGCCACGATACGTGTCGCGGGCGAAGGCGTGTTTGCGAAGCTGAAATACGAATCCGGTGTGCACCGCGTCCAGCGTGTTCCCGAGACGGAAAGCGGCGGGCGCATTCACACCTCAGCCGCCACAGTCGCCGTGCTGCCAGAAGCCGAAGACGTCGATATCCAGATCGCCAGCACCGATATTCGCATTGATACGATGCGGGCCTCTGGTGCGGGTGGTCAGCACGTCAACACCACCGATTCTGCGGTGCGGATCACCCATATTCCAACGGGAATCATCGTGGTGTCGGCCGAGAAATCACAACACCGGAACCGTGAAATTGCGATGCAGGTGCTGAAAACGCGGCTGTTTGATTTGGAACGGCAAAGGGTGGACGGCGAACGCTCTGCTGACCGCAAGGCGCAGGTGGGGTCTGGCGATCGGTCAGAACGGATTCGCACTTATAACTTCCCGCAGGGTCGGATGACGGATCACCGGATTAACCTGACGCTCTATTCTCTGAACCAGATTTTGCAGGGCGATCTCGAAGAAATCATTGCGGCGCTGACGGCTGATGCACAGGCTGCATTGCTTGCTGAGATGGGCGCGTGAGCGGATTTTTCGCGGACGGCAAATTCTGGGATGTGTCGGCTGCGGATGACGAATTGATCAAGGCGGCGGTGGACCAGCTTGGGTTTGCCGGTGCTTTGGGCGAGGCGCAGCGGTTGTGGGCGCATGTTGGAGGTGACGGGACGGCGTTTGCGGCGCTTGTCGCACGTCGGGCCGCACTCGAGCCGCTGTCACATCTGCTGGGCTACCGCGATTTCTACAAACACCGGTTTTATGTGACGTCTGATGTTTTGGACCCGCGTCCTGACACGGAAACTTTGATCGAAGCGGCGCTTGCTGTGTCGTTTCGGTCAGTTCTTGATCTGGGCACCGGATCGGGCTGCATTCTTTTGTCGCTTTTGGCAGATTGCCGCGATTCGGTGGGTGTTGGTACGGATATGTCGGCGGCGGCTTTGACCGTGGCGCAGCGCAATGCGGCGCAGTTGGGCGTCTCACAGGTGCAGTTTGTGACCTCTGATTGGTTCGACGCGGTAGAGGGTCAATTCGACCTGATTGTGTCCAATCCACCTTATATTGCAGCCGATGAGATGACGGATTTGCAACCCGAAGTGCGCGATCATGAACCGCGCTTGGCCTTGACTGACGAGGCGGACGGGTTGTCGTGTTACCGCACAATCATCGCTGCAGCGCCTGACTATTTAACCGATGATGGGCATCTGTTGGTCGAGATCGGACCGACACAAGGTCCAGCGGTCAGCGCGATGTTTGCTGCACAGGGATTCGCGAAAATCCGCGTCATTGACGACTTGGATGGGCGGAATCGTGTGGTTTTTGGGCAAAAATCCAGCCGTTAACGTAGTTTCAACGTGTTGAAGGGCACTTTGGGGTTGCACAAAACGACGTCGCGTGCTTTTTCAAATACACCAACAGCAGAGCAGTTATGCTCTAGTTGGTTATCGCCAAACACGCTTATTCCTGACATGCTGCATTTCTGCGGACCAGGATACTAAAGCGCAACTAAGCCCGTAGGCTTGACGGAAAGCATTCCATGAGATCATCGAAGTCGCGTTCGCGGGGCAATAAGAACCGCAACAACCGCCCAACTGGTGGCAGCCTGATTAACCGTGTGTTTGACAGCAGCGGCCCAGACGGGAAGGTGCGCGGCACGCCGCAGCAGATCATTGAAAAGTACAACCAGCTTCACCGCGACGCCCAATTGTCTGGCGACCGTGTGAACGCGGAAAACTTTGCGCAACACGCAGAACATTATTTGCGGATGCTGGCGGAGGCCCAAAAAGAGGTCGACGCCAAGCGCGAAGAGCAAGAAGCGCAGAACCGCGAGCGCCAAGCAGAGCGTGACCGCGAACGTGCGGACCGCCTGAAAGCGCAGGAAGCGGCGGCGAACGAATCTGCCGCCGTGCAAGACGAGCCGGAAACGCAGTCTGACTTGGTCGATACGCCAGAGGCGAAAACCGACGATCAGCCGCAGCCGGAAAAAGCACCAGCGCCGCAATCCGAGAAAAAGCCGCGCCGCCCGCGTCAACCGCGCAAGCCACGCGCGCCTAAGGCTGATGCAGCACCCGACGGTGACACATCCCAGCCTGCGCCGGACAGCGGGTCCGCACCGGAAGCTGCTGAATAGTTAAGAAAAAGCCCTCCGATTTCGGGGGGCTTTTTTTATGGTGATATGTAACGCGAGGGGTATGTGTTGCGGTTAACGTGCCGCTGCCACACTCCGCGCCAGCGCACAAAACGCCTCTAACGGCACCTGTTCAGCCCGTTCCGTCGGTTTGATCCCTGCCGCAACCAGATGATCTTCGATATCCGGTCCCAGCACCTTCAGCGCGGACCGCAGCATTTTGCGTCGTTGGTTAAATCCTGCGGCGACAACGCGGTTCAGCACGGCTGGATCAGCCTCGAACCGTGGTGCGGGCAGGGCGGTCAGATGCACCACAGCCGAACTCACCTTTGGCGGCGGTGTGAATGCTTCTGGCGGCAGGTCCAGCACGATACGCGGTTCCGCCCGCCATTGTGCCAGCAACGCCAACCGCCCATAGGCCTTGGTCCCCGGTTCCGCCACGATCCGCTGCGCCACTTCGCGTTGGAACATCAGTGTCAGGCTTTCCCAGAACGGTGGCCATTGCGGCGGCGTGAGCCAGCGCACCAGCAATTCCGTACCGACATTATACGGCAGGTTCGCGGCCACTTTGATCGGTGGCGTCAGATGCGTCAGCGGATTGATCTCAAGCGCGTCGCCGTTGATGACTTCCAACTGACCCGGATACTTGGCAGAAATCTCGGCCAGCGCCGACATGCAGCGTTCGTCTTTCTCGATCGCCAACACGCGCCGCGCCCCTTCGGCCAGCAAACCACGGGTCAAACCACCGGGGCCGGGCCCGACCTCTAAAACATCAGCCCCGGACAAATCACCCGCCATCCGCGCGATCTTGGCCGTCAGGTTCAAATCCAACAGGAAATTCTGCCCCAGCGATTTCTTCGCCGCGATCCCGTGGGTTTCGATCACGTCTCGCAACGAGGGAAGATCATCAATTGTGCTCATAACTTCATTTCGCCCTTAACAACTCGCCCCGCTGGCAGGCGTCCCGCATTATCAATCATGCCGTGCGTCCGCCATAGTCGCCGCCATACGTATCGCCGCAATCATCGACGATGGATTAGCTAATCCTTCACCCGCGATGTCGAATGCCGTGCCATGGTCCGGCGATGTCCGGATGAACGGCAGCCCGAGCGTCACGTTCACGCCCGTATCAAAGCCCAGTGTTTTGACAGGGATCAACGCTTGATCGTGGTACATGCAGACTGCCACATCATAGTTTTGGCGTGCGGCTGCGTGGAACATTGTGTCGGCGGACATAGGTCCGATCAGGTCCATGCCTTCACTGCGCAAGGCATCCAGAACGGGCGTGATCATCTCGATTTCCTCGTGCCCCATTTTGCCGTCTTCGCCCGCGTGGGGGTTCAGGCCGGCCACCGCGATCCGTGGGCGTTTGACGCCAAAGTCACGCCGCATGGCAGCATGTGTGATGAGCAACGTGTCGGTGAGCAGGCTGGCGGTCAGATCTGTCGCGACTTGTGCCAGTGGTACGTGGATCGTGACCGGCACCACGCGCAGTGCGTCGCAGGCCAGCATCATCACCACGCGGTCAATGCCTGCGAGGGCGGCGAGGAATTCTGTATGCCCCGGATAGGCAAAATCGGCACCGTCGATCAGTGCTGCTTTGTGGATTGGCGCTGTGCAGATCGCGCGGGCTTGGCCGTTTGTGACCAGTGCCACGCCCTTTGCAATGGCGTCGATCACGCCTTGCGCGTTGGCGGGGTCCGCTGTGCCTGCAATGGCCGTGCCGCCCATTGCGATTGGCATGACGGGCAGCGTTCCGGCGGCGCTTAGGTCTGCCGCAGCGGCAGGATCGTCGATGCAGGTGTAGTCGGTGCCAGCAGGCAAATGCCGTGGATCACCGAGCCACAGCAGCGGCGTTTCCACATGCACCGCCCGAAATGCCGCGACAGCAATCTCAGGCCCGATGCCCGCAGGTTCGCCGCAGCTGATGACGATAGGTTTTTGTGCGGGCGTCGTAATCACTGGCCCGTAATCGTCGCAGTTGCTCGCAAGTCGGCCAGCAATGCGTCTGCAAATCCAGCCAGCAATGTGCCGCGCAATTGGTTGCGCACCGCGTCACGGTCAACGCCTTCTTGGCCCGCAGAGACGCGATTGCACAGCATCAGGAACACGGTGGTTTGGCCGTTTGCGCGTGTCAGGTTGTAGGACACTTCGCCAGCGTCAAGCCGTGCGAGTTCCAGTGCCACATCTTGCGGGATGTCCGCAGGGGCGAGGCTGTCGCGTTCGAGGACTTCGGCAGGTTGTCCTTGTGCCACGCCGTAAAGGTCGTCGCAGGTGTCCACTTGGTCAGCCAAGGCCCGTGCGGCAGATTGTCCGCCACCCATGTAGTAGGCTGCGTATTCAATCGCGGATGGGACGGGGCGCGGGGTTGGGACTTCGCGCACGCCGCGCATTTGGAACAGCGCCACGCCGTTGGGAATCTGGATCGGTGCGGTGACTTCACCAGTGCCAAGCCCAAGGATCAGGCTGCGCAATTGCGGTGGGTAGTTCGAGATTGGCAACCAGCCCAATTGTCCGCCGTTGTTTTTTGATGGCAATGCAGAGACGCGCCGCGCTTCAGCAGAAAACGTCGCGGTGGAGCGTGTTTGCGCGATCCGCTCGGCTGTTGCCGTCGCAGACGCTGCTTGTGGGGGTGGGGCCGGAATGATGATTTCGGACAGCAGCACTTCGATACCGTCGGTGGTGGCGCCCGATGATGCGAGCGCACGGTCGATTTGGCCTTCGGTGATTTGGACCCGTGATCCGAAGCGCGACCGCACGTAGTCGCGCCATGTCACGCCGATTTCGACGAAATCCCGTAGCGTTTCAGGGGCGACGCCGTTCTGCGACAGCACTGCATAGAACTGGTCAAGCGTCAGGTTTGCGCGGCCTGCAAATTCTTCGAGCGACGTTTGCAATGCGCCATCGGCCAGTTGCAGCCCTGCTTTGTCCATTTCGGATTGCTTCAGGCGGTCTTCGATCAGTTGCTCTTGGGCCAGTGACCGACCCGCGCCCGGTGTGCGGAACAATTCCAGCAATTTGGCCCGTTGGTCAATTTCGTAGCCTGTAATGGCTGTGTTGTTGACCGTGATCGACGGTCCGAACTGGCTTTGTGCTGCCGTCGGCAAGGGTGAAAAGCCGACTGTCAGGGCGATCAGGCTGCAAAGAATGTTAAGTGCGCGCATCGGGTTCCTCGTAGGTCGGCGCATCCGGTTTGTCCGGATGGTCAGGGGTAGGGTCATTATTTCTGGCATCCAGCACTTGGGCCTTGTGCGCTGCGTCCGGCAGAAAAGCCGTTCAGCGACACGGATAAGCCGTAGTCCGTGGATGGGTCAATCGTATCTGAAGACGTAAAGCGGCGCGAGACCGAAAGATCAACAGTCACGCATTCGTTGCGCCATTCTACGCCCAATCCGGCGGTGGCGGGGCTGTCGGCTGCAATGTCGTAGCGGGCATCGGCGCTGAGCTTGAAGGCATCGTTCAGTTGCACGGCTGTATCGAGGGTCCATTCGGACACGGCGTCGGGGCGGCTTTCGGTGGCGTCAGCTGCCTGCCAGATGTAGGCAGCGTCTAGTGTCACGGTGTCGGTGCGCCAGCCAAGGCGGCCTGCGCCACGTGTGGTCTCTAACGCGTCGCTGACCAGCACGCGCCCGTCGAAATGCACGCCTTGCGGCGAGGTGATTTGCCCCGCGAGCAACCAGTCAGAGGCTTTGCCAGCAAGACCCGAGGACGCCGACAAGTCATCGTCAGAGCTGCTGCGCACAACGCGGCCAAAGGTCAGCGATGAAAAGCTGCTGGCGGCCCCTTGGCGGGTGTATGTGACGCCCAAGGCTGCCCGCGTGCCTGTTTCAACGCGGTCGTCGCCCGGAAAGCGGGACAGATCGAACAGGTTCGATTGGTCGAGTTCGGCGCGGGTGCTGTCTTCGTTTGGTGGTGTGTCACCGTAGGCGTCCGACCACGCAACCGCCAGAGTTGGCGTCACCATATGGCTGGCACCTGTGGTTGATCCCGCGATCAGTGGCCAGCTGAATGTGGCCCCGATCGTGGGGACAAGCCGTGTGAATGACGATGCATAAGCGCTGTCGTCTTTGATGAAATACTGGTCCGCACGCAGTGCGCCGGTCACGTCGCCTTGTAGTCCGGCGGGCAAATTCAAGTCGCGGGTCCATGTCCCGAATGATCCGATGCGGCCCACGTCGCGTCCGTCGTCGCCTGTGCCAGAGCCGGTGCGGATCACCACGTCGCCGGAAAAGCCATACGTGACGTCGCCGCCAAACAGTTCGTCGCGTTTCTCGTAGCGCAGGTCCGCGACGATGGGCGGTAGCGTTGCATTTTCTTCGTCGTCGCGCAGTGTCTCAAAGAAACTGAACCGTGCGCGGAACAACCGATCTGCGGTGATATTTTCAAGTGTGACGCTGCTTTCCAGACGGTCAAGGTCGGCGTAGCCGTATTCAGTCAGATAAGCTGTGTCGCTGACAGTCTTGATATCAAAGGATAAAACCGTCCCGCCGCCAAGGTCGAATTCACCATCTGCAAAAAGGTAAGACCTACGATCTTCGTCTAGCGTATCTTGGCTTAGCGCCCCTTCGATGTTCAGGTCACCGCTGAGAAAAGCTTCGCGGTAGCTGGCCTCTAGGGTGGTGGTCTCGGACGACAGGTAAGGCGTCAGCGTCAGGTCGCGGTGTTCGCCCAGCGTGATAAAATACGGGACTTTGATCCCGAACCCCAACAGGTCAGAGTTGCGAAAATCGGGGATCAGCAGGCCAGTGGAGCGGTCCAGTGTCGGGTCTGGCAGACGCGCATACGGCAGCCACATTACGGGCAGGCCGCGTACACGGAAAGTCGCGTTTTCAAAGTAAAGTTGCTGCGCGTCTTGGTCGTGTACAACCCGTTCGGCGCGGATATCCCACAGGGCAGGCCCGCCGTTACACACCGAACAAGAACTTGCGACAACGCGGTTGAGCTGCGAATAGCGCCCTTCGACCCGATCAATCTGGTTCGCGGCGAGTTGGAGTTGCTGATCCAGCACCAGCCGCGCGCCGCGCAACATGCCGTTTTCAAGTTTCGGGTCCAGCGTTGCCCTGTCCGCCGTGATGATTTCGCCGTCAACCGTCTGGATATAAATCGGGCCTTCGATGATTAGCTGATCGCCTGTGCGGTCGTAGATAATGCTGGCGGCAGATAGGCGGGTGTCGTCGTAGAACACTTCGATGTTGCCGTTGGCGATCAAGCGGTCGTCGCCTTCAATCGAGACGCTATCAGCGACAAGCGTCGCCACGCCTTGGGCCGCCGCCGCCAGCGGGGATAGCAAGAACAGGCATGTGAACAAAAACCGCATCAGCCGTCTTCCTTGTGCAACAGGAAACTAAGCGCAAGCCCAATCGCCGCAAGTGGGGGCGCCCAGGCCGCAAGAGCCGGGGGCAATTGTCCGTTTTCGCCCATAATCTGCGCAAAGTTACGGACGAAATATGTGCCAAAGGATAGCATGATCGCAAACAAAACCATCAGGCCCGTGCGGCCGCCGCGTTGGTGGCGCACTGTAAAACTAGCCCCGATCATCATCATAGCGACAAGGAACACTGGCATTGCCAGTTCCATCTGTAGCCAGACTTGGTGCCGTTGCGCCGAGAACCCTGCGGTTTGCAGTCGATTGATAAAGGCAGGTATTTCCCAGATCGGAATCGACGACGGCGTGCCGAAGCTGTCGCGGATTTGGTCAGCGGTCAGTGTTGAGGGGATGGTGTGAGTGTCGAGCAGCATCGCGTTCGCTTCGGGGGTGCGTGCGCCGATCAGCGGCCAGATTTTGACGTCTGATAGCTCCCATGCGCCGCCTGTGAGAACTGCGTTTGCGGCGGCGGTGCGTTCCACTGGCAAGCCCGCGGTTGAGAACGTCAGGAAGGTCACGTTTTGCAATTCTGTGCCGTCGAGGTTCGCGGTCTCGGCGCGGATCACGGTTTGGCCCGTTACGTCGCCTTGGCGTAACCACAGGCCCGTCGATCCGAGTGTCAGCACGCGGTCTTGGCCTTTAAAGGCGTTGCTGCGGGCTTCGAATTCACGCGAGGTGGCGGCGACAATCGGGTTGATGACGGCGACGCCAATGACGCCGATCAAAAACGCCATCAGCAGCGGCGACATCAACGCCCGCACCGCAGAGCGGCCCGCGGCGCGTGTCACAACCATTTCCGACGAGCGCGACAGCCCAAGGAACAACGCAATTGTGGCGATAATCATGATAAGCGGCAGGATCGCGTAGATGCCCTGCGGCACATTCAGCAACGTCAGGCCCATGATATCAGCAAAAGTCGCAGGCGTGTTTGCAAAGCGGCGCAATTGTTCCACCAGATCAAGGAACACCAAGATCAGCACAAAAATGCCAAGCACTCCCCCAAAGGTCTTTAGAAAGCGCATTGCGAAATAACGGTGCAGGATCATGCGGGTATCCTGCGTTTGAACAGTGACGGGTGGGCGGTCATATAGAGCAGCGCCGCGACGAAAAGCAGGCCGACAGCGGATGCGCCGTAAGCCGCGAACCACAGGCTTGGGTCGTCGCGGGCGGCGTTCAGGCCAGCGGTCTCGACGGCTTTGATGACGATGATCAGGAAAATCGCGATGACGATTTGCCGCCACACGCCAAAGCGGCTGAAGCCACCGACGATCAGGGCTGCGAACCCGAGCAATGCCGCGACGGACCCCAAGATCGACTGGCTGATCCGGTCATGGGCACGGGCGATCAGTTCGGCGCGGGTCTTGCCTGTTTCGGCCACCAGCGCGTCCGTTGCGCGCAGCAATTCGAGCGTGGGGACTTCGGCGTCGCGGCGGCCTTCGCGGGAGCTGACGGTGATGAGGCCGCCAATGTCATAGGCGAAGTCTTTGAAAGATGTGGTGGACAGGCGTTGCCCGTCGGGTTCGAGAATTTGCGCCATGCCGTCGACCATCACCAATTGCGTGCTTTCGTCGCTGCGCACGAGGTAGGCGGAGGCGGCTGTGTAGGTGACTTGGCGGTCGATATCGCGCAAATCGGCAAGGAAAACGTCCTTGAGTTCGCCCGCTGGCGTCACGTCGCCAATGTAGAAGGTCAGCCCGTCGGTGGGTTCCAGAAATTCACCGGGTGTCAGGAACCGCGACGTGATGTTCTGCGCGATTTCGGCAGTGCGGGCATCGAGGCGGGCAGATGCCAGCGGCACGAGGACATGCATCAGCAACGTCATCAGCGCAAAGACGATCATGCCAAAGTACAGCACGGGCCTAGCCAGACGGTAGGGCGAGAAACCAGTCGCTTGGACGACGACCAATTCGGATTCGGTGGACATGCGATTGGTCACGTAGACGGCAGCCGCGAATGCGGCCAAGGGCAGGGCGATCCGGATGACGCTGGGCAAAGACAGAGCGGTGAATTCCAGAAACACAGCCGCCGATTGTCCGTCCGCGATCAGGCTATCAAACAGGACAACCGCCCGATTGATCCAGTAGACCAAGACCAGAACGAGGCTGAAAAAGCCGAACATGACGACAAGCTGGGACAGCATATATCTGTCGAACCGTGCCACGTTGCGTACCTCTTTGTGCTTTATCTTGTGCTTAGCCGTCTCACTACCCCAAGTCGCAGGGAGTTTGAACTGATATCTGGCAAATCGGCGGGCGGAGGACTACGTAAAGGGCAACGTATTTCCCCAAGAGGTCAAAATGACAACGCCAACAGCTATCACATTCACCGAAACCGCACTTGAAGAACTCGTCGTAACCGCTGGAAAAGTCGCGGTTTTTGTGACCGAAGACGGCAAGATGGACCAAGGCGCGCGCAAGGTGAATTCACTGACCCGCAAGACTGTCCAGCGCATCGCAGAAAGCGACGCCTTTGAAAAAGCCAAGGCGGGTGACGTGACTTCGGTGACGATGCCCGTGGGAATGGAGGCCGACGCGCTGCTGGTTGTGAAACTGCCGCGCCGCCCGACATCAACCGAGGCACGCAAGGCAGGGGCGAACTTGGCCAAGTGTCTAGGCAAAGGTGGGATGCTGGTGATTGCAGGGTCTACTTACCGGACAGAAGAAGTCGCGCAAGGCATCGCGATGCGCAATTATAGCTACGACGCGCACAAGACGGGCGACAAGGCCGAGACGGGTGCGGTGACGTTCATGGTCAACGATCCAGAGGCCGCGACAACGGCTTACGCGCCGATTGCAGCGGTGGTTGAAGGTGTGTTTTTCACCCGGGACCTGACAAATGCCCCTGCGAACGACCTGACGACGACATCATTCGCGGATCAGCTGGCCGCGATGTCTGCGATTGGCCTGAAGGTCGAAGTGCTGGAAGAAGCCGACCTCGAAAAGCTCGGCATGGGCTCGCTCTTGTGTGTCGGTCAAGGATCAGACAGTCCGTCCAAAGTTGTGGTGATGCAGTGGAATGGCGGCGGCGATGAGGCCCCGTTTGCGCTGGTCGGCAAAGGTGTGGTGTTCGACACTGGCGGCATCAGCCTGAAACCCGGCGCGGGCATGGAAGACATGACGATGGACATGGGCGGCGCAGGTGTTGTGTCCGGCGTGATGAAGACGTTGGCCCTGCGTGGGGCCAAGGCAAATGTCGTGGGACTTGTTGGAATCGTTGAGAATATGCCGTCCGGCAATGCTGTGCGTCCGGGCGATGTTGTGACCTCGATGAAGGGCGACACGATTGAAGTGATCAACACCGACGCCGAAGGGCGGCTCGTGCTGGCAGATGTGCTGTGGTACGCGCAAGAGCGCTTTGCGCCGGTTGGGATGATCAACTTGGCGACGCTGACGGGTGCTGTGCTGGTGGCTTTGGGCAATGAAAACGCAGGGGTCTTCTCGAACTCCGACGATCTGTCCGGCGCGTTCATCAAGGCCGCAGGCAACGAGGGCGAAGGCGCATGGCGGATGCCGATGGGTCCAGCCTATGACGCGCTGATCAAGTCGCGGATCGCGGATATGAAAAACGTCGGTGGCCGCTTGGCGGGGTCCATCACTGCCGCGCAATTCCTGAAACGGTTTGTGAAAGACGACGTGCCGTGGTGCCATTTGGATATCGCGGGCACGGCGTCGGTGAAATCCGAAACAGCGCTGGCACCTGCGGGCGCGACTGGCTGGGGTGTAATGGCGTTGAACCGCTTGATCGCCGATAAATACGAGGTCTAATCACATGGGGGCCGCGTATTTTTACCACCTGACCGAAAGCCCGCTAGAGCGGACATTGCCGATGTTGCTCGGCAAATGCCGCGAGGCAGGTTGGCGGGTGGCGGTGCGCGGCCGCGACGCGGGATTACTTGAACGTCTGGACGCAAGTCTTTGGAAAGACGGGTTTATGCCGCATGGTATGGCGGGTGGGGCGCATGATGCGGACCAGCCCGTTTTGCTGGGCACAAATGTGCCAGCCGCAGAATTTCAATGTGTGATGTCCGTGGCGGGCGCAGATGTGAGCGCGGCAGAGGTAGAGGCCGCCGACCGTGTTTGTATCTTATTCGACGGCTATGACGAGAGCGCGTTGAACCATGCACGCGGACAGTGGAAGGCGCTGACAACAGCGGGCTGCAAGGCGCAATATTGGGCGCAAGAAGACGGGCGTTGGTTGAAAAAGGCCGAGAGTTAACGATTTTTCTCGAAAAATCGTACAAAATTTCGCGAAATTTTGGCGTCAGAAAACAACCCGAAATTGTCCTGTATTGCAGATAATGACGAGCTGCTGACCGACTTCAATCAGATGAAATCCGCGTTTGCGCACTTCATCTTCAAACCGCGTACGTCCGATTTCCCGTTCGACCCAGACACGGTTGCGCCGCACAACACCGCCGTTTTGCACAGCTTTGGCGCTAAAGATCGCGGCGATCCAGAAATCGGGGTCTTGGGGGCGGAGTATCATGTTCATACCCGCCACCATAGATAATCATCCTAAACGAAGCGTTAACTTAGCCCCGCCGACGGCGCCCAGTCCGTGCGCGGCCTTCGCCTTCTTTCGGGGCTGCGCGGTTGGCTTTGATCCATTCGGAGCCTGATGGGTCGTTGTCGGTCAGGAAGTTTGCCGCGCGGATCGCTTCCATTTCAGACCCAGCGCGTGCTTTCGTTGATCCCATCCCAAACATTTGCACAAACGCTTCGTCGTCCATGTCGTCGGGTAGAATAATGCCGGATGCGAGTACGAGTTCTTTTTTTGCGGCGATTTTTGCAGGGCCAATCGGCAATGCCACAGGGTTCATGATCGCGGACGTCATGCCCGCAGCCATAGCCATCGGCAGGAAGGCGTTGTTGATGCCGTGCCGGTTGGGCAAGCCGAAAGAGATGTTCGACGCGCCGCAGGTGGTGTTCACGCCTAATTCGTCACGCAAACGCCGCACAAGGGTAAAGACCTGCAAACCAGCGGTGGACATCGCTCCAATCGGCATCACCAGCGGGTCAACCACGATGTCATGCGCGGGAATCCCAAAATCAGCGGCCCGTTGCACGATCTTTTTCGCCACTTCAAAGCGCACGTCTGGGTCTTCGGAGATGCCTGTGTCGTCGTTGGAAATCGCCACAACTGGCACGTTGTATTTCTTGACCAGCGGCAGCACCAATTCGAGCCGCTCTTCTTCGCCTGTCACAGAGTTCAGCAGCGGGCGGCCTTCGGCTGCGGCCAACCCGTTTTCCAACGCGCCGGGTACTGAACTGTCGATGCACAGCGGGATGTCGGTCACGGCTTGCACACGCTCGATCAGGGCTTTCATCAAGGCAGGCTCGACAAAGTTGTTGTCCGCGTAGCGTGGATCTTCGGCCATTTTATTTGAGAACACAGCGCCAGAGTTCACGTCGAGGATGTTTGCCCCCGCCAAAACCTGCGCAATGGCGTCGGCCTCTACACGGGAAAAGTCGTCCATTTCCAACTCTGCCGCAAGAATTTTGCGCCCCGTTGGGTTGATCCGCTCGCCGATCACGCAGAATGGCTGATCAAAGCCGATGATGGCCGTTTTCGTCTTACTCTCAACAATCGTGCGGGTCATATGCGTGCTTTCACTCAGGTGTTTTATGGGGATTGGCAGGCGCTGTTGCGTCTCCGCCGTGGGCGATGGCCCAGTTTGCGTTGGTCTTGATGCCGCCAAGCGGGAAGAAATGGACAGCTTCGATGTTGAACTCGGGGTTCGCTGCCTTGTGGTCCGCGAGTTTGGTGATGACGTCGTGCGGCTCGTAGGGCAGCAACAGTTTGGTCACGTCCATCGCGCGTTTTTGCAGGACTTTCAAGGACGGTCCCACGCCGCAGGCAATCGCGAATTTGATCAGTGTTTGTAGTTTCGCGGGGCCAGCGATCCCGATGTGGATCGGGATGGTGATACCTGCGTCGCGCAGTGCGTCGGCCCACGCGATGATCGGGTCGGCCTCGAACGCGAATTGTGTGGCAAGGGCCATGTCCGCGTCGGTGGTGTCGTCGAATTTCTGCTTCCAGCGCAGGGCGTCCATGACATTGGCGTCAAAGCCGTCTGGATCGATGTCTTTATTCCCTTCGGGGTGCCCCGCGACGTGCAAGCGCTTGAACCCTGCTTTGTCGAACAGACCGGACTCGAGCAGTTGCATCGAGGAATGGAAATCGCCGCGCGGCTCTGCCACGCCACCAGCCAACAAAAGCGCTTGATCCACGTCTGCCTCGCCCTGATACCGTGCAATCCAATCGCCCAGCATTGCCTGATCCTTGATGATCCGCGCCGGAAAATGCGGCATCACGTTCATACCGTCCGCCGCCAGCCGTTTGGCTGTCGCCACCATGTCGTCGATTGGTGTGCCGTCGATATGGGCGATATAAACGCGGGTGCCAGCGGGCAGCAGGCTTTGGAAATCGACGATCTTTTCGGCGGTGCGCGGCATCACCTCGATGGAATAACCCTGAAGAAAGGTCGCTACATTGGCCGATACCATGTCCGTCTCGACGGGTTTCTTGCGGAAGTTGAGCAGGGCCATCACGGCCTCCTTTACAGAGTGCAGCGGGGAATTATGCCCAGCCATCGTTCGCAATCAGGGTCTTGATCCGCTCTTGATCGTATTCTGCCTCGATGTTTGCGACGGTTGCGGCTGCTGCCTCTTCGTCGCTGCCATCAACGGGGATTGGATCAGCTTTGCGGAACCCTTCAAGGTAGGCGTCCGATTCTGCGGCACCTGATTTCATCGCAGCCCGATCAATGGCTTGCTCGAACCGTTCCGGCAGCGGCAGTTTGACGCCGCGGCGTCCACGTCCGACCAGAACCTGAGCAGGCATGTCGCGCCAGTATACGATGATCACATTTGCCATTGCGGCCTCCTTGATAGTCCATCTGTAACAGCCATTTGCGCACACCATCGTTCGATTTCGACACGTTTGCGACATTGGCGACCTCACCTATATGGCGCAGGCGCGGGGCTGACCATGGCGCGACGGTCCCGATTTATTCATCAAGGTCATGTGCCGCGTTCATGAAAGCGTGATCAGATGTCAGGCAAGGCTTGCGCGAGAGAGCATTGACACATACCTTGGGGATAACTTGAAATGGAGGGCGTGCAAATGGCGCCCAAGCGTCCCAACGGTGCGGGCGCGTTCCCAATAGCGGTCGATACCCCCGCGCCAATATCGCCTGATCCGGCGCAGCTTTATGCTGCCTTGGATTTGGGTACAAATAGCTGTCGCATGTTGATTGCCCAACCTAAGGGCAGCCAGTTTCATGTGGTTGATAGCTTTACAAAGTCGGTGCAACTGGGCCATGGCCTGGAAAGCACGGGCAAACTGTCGCGCACGTCCATGAACCGGACGATTGCCGCGATGCGTGTGTGTAAACAAAAACTGGACAGGCACGGGGTCAAACGCATGCGTTTGGTCGCGACTGAAGCGTGTCGGCGCGCCAAGAACGGTTCGAATTTTGTAGCACAGGTCAGTCGCGAGACGGGTCTTAAGCTAGAGATTATCAAGCCAGAGGAAGAAGCGCGTTTGGCAGTGATTTCCTGCGCGCCGCTGGTCAGCACCAAGACAGAGCAACTGCTGGTGGTGGATATCGGCGGGGGATCGACGGAACTTGTCTGGATCGACCTGACCAAAGTGCCAAAGCGCGAGCGGCCTCATGCGATTATGCGGCTGCATGCGGGGTTCAAGTCCGATCCGGGTCCGTTTGCGGCTGCCAAAGTCGTGGATTGGATTTCGGTGCCATTAGGTGTTGCGACACTGCGCGATCAGTTTGCTGATGTCGAAGATGACGCGGCACGGTTTGCGCTGATGTCGTGGTTCTTTGAAGAAAGCCTTGAGAAGTTCGCGCCTTATGCTGCGGCGCAAGCCCGTGAAGGGTTCCAGATTGTCGGCACAAGCGGAACGGTAACAACTGTCGCGGCCAGCCATTTGGGGCTGAAACGCTACGACCGGACTAAGGTTGATGGGTTGCGGATGACGTCGGACCAGATTGATCGGGTGATCCGCGATTACCTGTCGCTTGGGCCGCATGGCAGGCGCAGTGATCCACGGATTGGCAAAGACCGACAGGCGTTGATTATGTCGGGCGCTGCGATTTTGCAGGCTTTGATGCGACTTTGGCCGACAGATCGGTTATCAGTGGCGGACAGAGGCTTGCGCGAAGGGCTGTTGTATCAGCAAATGTCTGCAGATGGTGTGTTGGAAGATGCGCCGTTTTAGGGTAGAGCGATTTTTCTAGAAAAATCGTGCCTGCCGGCGGCGAGTTGTTAAGGCGAAATGAAATGGCGAAGACACCGATCAAGAACTCTAGTGGCCGTGGCCAACGTGATTTGACCGTGAAGGTGAAATCCGCCCGTGGTCGCAGCCAAAGTTCGACGCGTTGGTTGCAGCGTCAGTTGAACGACCCTTACGTCGTGCGCGCCAAGAAAGACGGCTATCGCGGTCGCGCAGCCTATAAAATTTTGGAATTGAACGAGAAGTTTCAGTTTCTTGTGCCGGGCGCGCGTATCGTTGATTTGGGCTGTGCGCCAGGTGGCTGGATGCAGGTCGCTGTGCCGCGGATTAATTCGCTGGGCGAGCGCAAAGGAAAGCCGATGGGCACGATCCTTGGCGTTGATCTGCAAGAGGTTGAACCGATTCCCGGCGCGGTGATCCATCAGCTCGATTTTCTGGATGATGGCGCTGATAAACAAGTGATGGACTGGTTGGGTGGTCAGGCTGACGTTGTGATGTCTGATATGGCGGCCTCATCTTCGGGGCATAAACAGACCGACCATTTGCGGATTATTGCGCTGTGTGAAGCAGCTGCATATTTCTCGTTTGATGTCTTGGTTGAGGGCGGCACGTTCATCGCAAAGACGTTGGCAGGTGGCGCTGAGGGTGACTTGCAGAAGTTGCTCAAGAACCGCTTTACCAAGGTTGCGAACGTGAAACCGCCGTCGTCGCGCCAAGACAGTTCCGAAAAATTCGTGGTAGCGACAGGGTTTAAAGGCCCTATTGAAGACTAAGCCAAGTGCACCTTGGTCTGCCAATCGGCGAGCGCGTTTGCGAGCCGTTCTGACGGAATACCATCGGTGATAAAGTCGTCCACATGCGCGAGCGATCCGATTTTAACGGGTGCTTTGCGAGTGAATTTCGCCTTGTCCGCGATGACCATGGTTTTGCGAGCGGCGGTGATGATCGCCTGAGAGACGCGGATTTCTTCGGGATCGAAGTCGAGCAAATCACCGTCGAGATCAATCGCAGAGGCACCAATCACGGCGATATCGACTTTGAAACGGCTGATCGCGATTGCGGCCAAATCACCAACAAGCCCCCCGTCGGATGGACGCAGCACGCCGCCCGCGACCACGATTTCGCACCCGCGCACGTCGGCTAAGGTCATGGCAACGTTGAGATTATTGGTCACGACTTTGAGATTGCGGTGATTGCGCAAGGCGCGGGCTAACGCTTCGGTTGTGGTGCCGATGTTGAGGAAAAGCGAGGCGTTGTCGGGGATCAGCAGCGCCGCTTTGGCCGCAATCCGCGCCTTGGCATCGCGGTTCAATGCGCGGCGGTCGTCGTAGCCGATATTGCGGGTGCCGGATGGTAAAACCGCACCGCCATGCACCCGTTCCAGCAGCCCCGCGTCAGATAATTGCCGCAAATCGCGCCGGATCGTTTGCACCGCGACGCCCATATGCGAGGCGAGTGACGTGGCGCTGACCTTGCCTTTGTCGCGGGCGCGGGCGAGAATTTCGGTATGGCGGGCTTCGATTTGCATGGGTTCGGTTTAGTTCATAAGCGAACCTTGGTCACGTGAAATATGTGATATGTTTTGGTTCGCTTTGGTTTAACCGAACATTATTTCATCGTGCGCATTGTGCGGTTATCATGCAATGCTATGACACGCGAAATAGGTGAGGCCAGACATATGCAGACTGATTTTGATATTTTTGTCATCGGCGGCGGGATCAACGGCGTGGGCGTCGCGCGTGATGCGCAGGGGCGCGGTTTTCAGGTCGGTTTGGCCGAAATGAACGACCTTGGCGGGGCGACGTCGTCTGCGTCAACCAAGCTGTTTCATGGCGGTTTGCGTTATCTGGAGTTCTTTGAATTTGGACTTGTAAAAAAGGCGTTGGTGGAACGCGAAGTGCTGCTCAAAGCGATGCCACATATCTCATGGCCGATGCGATTTGTGCTGCCTTATCATAAGGATATGCGGTTCGAAGGTGACACGCCCACTTCCAAGCTGCTAACGCTTTTCATGCCGTGGATGAAGGGGCGCAGGCCCGCGTGGTTGATCCGTTTGGGGCTGTTTATGTACGACAATCTGGGCGGTCGCGAGATTTTGAAGGGCACGGAAACGCTTGATCTGACGACGGGGCCGGAGGGTGCTCCGCTTAACGAAAAATTCACCCGTGCGTATGAATATTCGGATTGCTGGATCGAGGATTCGCGGCTTGTGGTGCTGAATGCCCGCGACGCCGAACAGCGTGGTGCGAAGATCATGACGCGGACTAAAGTCGTGTCAGCGCAACGCCAAGATGATCATTGGGTGATCGAATTGGATCAGGGCGGCGCGGTGCATCAGGTCACAGCGCGTGCGATTGTGAACGCGGGCGGTCCGTGGGTCGAGGATGTGATCCGTGGGGTGGTTCATCTGAACGCGACTGCTGGTGTGCGGTTGGTCCGTGGATCACATATCGTCACTAAGAAGTTGTTTGATCACGATAAATCGTATTTCTTCCAAGGCGAAGACGGTCGCATTATCTTTGCAATTCCCTATGAAACCGATTTTACTCTGATTGGCACAACGGACGCGGAACATACCGATTTGGCGGTAAAGCCGGTCGCGACTGAAGCAGAACAGGACTATCTGGTGGCCTTTGCAAACCAGTATTTTAAAGCGCCGATTAGCCGCGCCGACGTGGTTTGGACCTATTCCGGCGTGCGCCCATTGTATGATGACGGCGCAAAATCCGCGACAGCGGCGACCCGCGACTATGTTTTGACGGTGAACGACGATGGTGCGCCGTTGCTGAATATTTTTGGCGGGAAGATCACCACCTACCGGAAATTAGCCGAGCAAGTGATGGGAAAATTAACGCCGTTTTTAGGCGGCGATCCCGATTGGACCGCTGGCGTGCCGCTACCTGGTGGGGATTTCGCGGTGAAGGATCGCGATGCACTTGTTGCTGGGTTGATTGCGGATTATCCATTCTTGTCAGAGCGTTGGGCGCTACGGCTTATCCGTGCATATGGTACGGATGCAGCTAAAATGTTGGACGGTGCGGCAACGGCTGCTGATCTGGGGCAGGATTTTGGTGCGACGATCACCGCTCAAGAGGTTAACTGGTTAATGCGCTATGAATACGCCCGTACCGCAGAAGATATCGTGTGGCGGCGCAGCAAGTTGGGCTTGCGCTTGGACGCTGCAGAAATCGCCGCTATCGACACGTATATGCAAGGCGCTACAGGTACGGCTTGAGCCTGCGGCCACGGCGGTTAAAATCACGACACATTTTGGGGGGACTCCATGACCTATATTCTGGCGATTGATCAGGGCACGACGTCAAGCCGCGCTATCGTTTTTGACAAAGATATGGGCATCGTCGCCTCGGATCAGATTGAATTCACACAACATTTCCCGCAGTCGGGATGGGTGGAACACGTCGTGGCCGACTTGTGGGACACAACCGTTTCAACCACAAAAGGTGCGTTGAAAAAGGCCGGAATTACGGCTGCTGATGTGTCAGGAATCGGGATCACGAACCAACGCGAAACCGTCGTTGTTTGGGACAAATCCACGGGCGAACCTGTGCATAATGCCATCGTTTGGCAGGACCGACGGACAGCAGATGTTTGCCAGGCGCTGAAGGCTGACGGCTTTGAGGATGAAGTGACGGAAAAGACCGGATTGCTGCTAGATCCTTACTTTTCCTCGACGAAGCTTGCTTGGATTTTGGACAATGTTGACGGGGTTCGGGCGCGGGCCGAAGCGGGTGAATTGCTGTTTGGCACCGTCGATTGCTACCTGATTTGGAAACTGACCAAAGGGGCACGGCATGTGACCGATGCCACCAACGCCGCCCGCACGATGTTGTATAATATTCGCGAAGGCATGTGGGACGATAGTATCTGCGCGCGGCTGAATATCCCGATGAAGATGCTGCCAGAAGTGCTTGATTGTGCTGCAGATTTCGGGATTGTGGCTGAGGAATTATTTGGCGCGGAAATGCCGATTTTGGGCGTCGCTGGTGACCAACAGGCAGCGACCATTGGGCAGGCGTGTTTCCAGCCCGGTATGTTGAAATCGACCTACGGCACGGGGTGTTTTGCGCTGTTGAATACAGGCGATACGCTTGTGCGCAGTCAAAAACGGATGCTTGGGACGATTGCGTATCAGCTGGACGGCAAAGCCACCTATGCGCTTGAGGGGTCGATCTTTATTGCGGGTGCTGTTGTGCAGTGGTTGCGTGACGGTTTGGGTATTATCGAGCACGCGAGCGAGACCCAAGCATTGGCCGAACAGGCTGATATTGAACAGGAATTGTACCTTGTTCCTGCGTTCACTGGACTGGGTGCGCCACATTGGGACGCCCATGCGCGAGGGGCGATTTACGGCCTGACGCGAGGGTCCGGTCCTGCGGAATTTGCTAAGGCTGCGCTGGAAAGTGTGGGTTATCAGACTCGCGATTTGCTGGATGCGATGAAAAGCGACTGGCCGGACGCCAAGGATGCAGGTGTGCTGCGTGTGGACGGCGGAATGAGCGCCTCTGATTGGTCGATGCAGTTCCTTTCGGATATTATTGGCGCGCCAGTGGATCGGCCGCAGGTTTTGGAAACCACGGCACTGGGTGTGGCGTGGCTGGCGGGTATGCGAGCCGGTGTTTACCCCGATCAGGCAGGGTTTGCGGCGAATTGGGCGTTGGATCAGCGATTTGATCCGGAAATGGACGAGTCCACACGCGAACGGCGGTACGCGGGTTGGCAGGATGCGATTGAACGCACCTTGTCACGGCAAGATTAAAGAACGCTTAACGTTCTGAAATTTTATGCCTGCCCTTGTTCCCAAACGGAAAATTCTTCTGCGCAACGCTCGCGCAGACGGGTTTCGACGTCCTTGGACAAGGTTAATGCCATCTGTGGCGAAACGTTTTTGCGGTCGAGGGTGATCTCGTCTACGTTGAGCCGATCTTGCAGAAACGCGACTGCTTTTGGCATCGCTTCGTAGCGGAAAAGATGATCGACGCCGATGGATTTATCGCCCAATGTCAAGAACTTGGCCTGCGATCCTACCTTGGCGAAAGGCGCGCTTTGGCCTTTGCTGTATTCGAGGACGAAATCGTCGAAACTGATCCCGAGAGTAGAGTTCTGGTGGCCAATCAACGCGTCGCGCATGCGGTAGCGATACCAGCTGCCGAGCCAGTCAATCGGGTCGCGCACGATGGCGAAGGTTTCCATGTCCGGCTGGCCGCCGCCCTGTGCGAATAATGGCTGCAAGAATCGTCTGTAACGGTAGACGGGCGAGTGTTTTAGCTGTGGCGGATCGCGTAAAACCATGGACGCACGCGGCGCAAGTGCGCCTTCAATTGCCGTGGTGCCGGTCTTTGGAACCGCGAGGAAGACTAATTTTTCGGCCCAGAAAACAAGCATTTGGCGTCCGTTATTACACTAATTTCACAATATTCTAAGGTATAAATCCTAAATTAACCACTCATACGATTTAATATGTATTGAAGATTTTAGTTGATATGTTCTCGTTTTGGTCCCATATGGTGAGGCGAACATAAAAAGAACAAAGCAGAGATTGTAGCCCGACAGGGCCTGTGAAATAAGGGCGTAATTGACATGGCAACGGCAGAACTTTTCAACATGACAGACAAAAAAACAGCGGACAAACAAAAGGCGCTTGATAGTGCTTTGGCCCAAATCGAGCGGCAGTTTGGTAAGGGATCGATCATGACCCTTGGCGGTAAAGGCCAAATGGCTGATATCGAGGCGACATCGACGGGTTCGCTGGGTCTGGATATTGCGCTAGGTATTGGTGGTCTGCCGAAGGGCCGGATCATCGAGATTTATGGCCCAGAATCGTCCGGTAAAACGACGCTGACGCTGCATACTCTTGCGGAAGAGCAGAAAAAGGGCGGCGTTTGTGCCTTTGTTGATGCGGAACACGCGCTGGACCCGACCTATGCGAAAAAGCTAGGCGTTAACCTTGATGAATTGCTGATTTCGCAGCCGGATACTGGTGAACAGGCGCTAGAGATCGTTGATACGCTCGTGCGGTCGAACGCGGTTAGCCTGATCGTGGTCGATTCGGTCGCGGCTTTGACGCCGAAATCCGAGCTGGAAGGCGACATGGGCGACAGTTCTGTTGGGGTTCACGCACGGTTGATGTCGCAAGCGATGCGTAAGTTGACGGGGTCGATTAACCGGTCCGGTTGTATGGTTATTTTCATCAACCAGATCCGTATGAAAATTGGGGTGATGTTCGGCTCTCCTGAGACAACAACGGGCGGTAACGCCTTGAAATTCTACTCTTCTGTCCGTTTGGATATCCGCCGCATTGGTGCGATCAAAGACCGCGATGAAGTCGTCGGAAACTCAACGCGCGTGAAGGTCGTGAAGAACAAAGTTGCACCGCCGTTCAAGCAAGTTGAGTTTGACATCATGTACGGCGAAGGCATTTCGAAGAACGGCGAACTGCTAGATCTGGGTGTGAAAGCTGGCGTTGTTGAAAAATCCGGTGCGTGGTTCTCTTATGGTGACGAACGTATGGGGCAGGGTCGCGAGAATTCCAAAACGTTCTTGCGCGAAAACCCACATCTCGCAACTGAGATTGAAGACAAAATTCGTGCCGCGCATGGACTGGATTTTGACGGTGACGATAGCCCGTCCGCTGACGATGATCTGGTCGAAGGTTAAGATAACCTCATTGATCGATCAAAAGGGCGTCCCATTTGGGGCGCCCTTTTGCGTTGTGCTGTGGACAGTTTGCGGGGTGGCGGTTATTTCACGAGATAACCTTTATTTCCTTGCGAAAGACGCCCATGACCAGCTTGTCCGATATCCGCTCCACCTTTTTGGATTTTTACGCACGCAACGGGCACGAAAAAGTCGCCTCTAGCCCGCTTGTACCACGCAATGATCCGACGCTGATGTTCACAAACTCGGGCATGGTGCAGTTCAAAAACCGCTTCACTGGTGTGGAACAGGGGCCGTATCAACGTGCCACAACCAGCCAGAAATGTGTCCGCGCGGGTGGTAAACATAACGATCTGGATAACGTGGGTTACACCGCGCGGCACCACACGTTTTTTGAAATGCTCGGCAACTTCAGCTTTGGCGATTACTTCAAAAACGAAGCGATTCCATATGCTTGGGAACTGTTGACCAAAGATTTTGGCATCAACAAAGATAAGCTGCTTGTCACTGTTTACCATACCGACGACGAGGCGGCGGATATCTGGAAAAAAGTCGGCCGCCTGACTGACGACAAGATCATTCGCATCCCGACCGACGACAACTTTTGGCGGATGGGGCCGACGGGGCCTTGTGGGCCGTGTACCGAGATTTTTTACGATCACGGCGACGACATTTGGGGTGGCCCTCCGGGCTCGCCTGACGAAGATGGCGACCGATTTATTGAGATTTGGAACGTCGTTTTCATGCAGAACGAACAGCATGCTGACGGGTCACTGACGCCGCTGGATATGCAGTCGATTGATACAGGCATGGGGCTGGAGCGGATCGGTGCGTTGCTGCAAGGCAAACACGATAACTACGACACCGACCTGATGCGCGCGCTGATTGAAGCCTCTGCGCATGCCACGCATGTTGATCCGGATGGCGACGGCAATACGCACCACCGCGTCATCGCTGACCACCTGCGGTCTACGTCGTTCCTGATTGCCGAGGGCGTTTTGCCGTCCAATGAAGGCCGCGGATATGTGCTGCGCCGGATCATGCGCCGCGCGATGCGGCACGCGCATTTGTTGGGTGCCAAAGATCCCGTGATGCACAAATTGGTGCCGGAATTGATCACGCAGATGGGCGCGGCTTACCCCGAATTGGGCCAAGGTCAACGCCTGATCGAAGAGACATTGTTGAACGAAGAAATCCGGTTCAAAACAACGCTGGACCGTGGTTTGAAACTGCTCGACGATGAGGTCTCCGGTTTGGCCGAAGGCGGCGAATTGCCCGGTGCGGCAGCGTTCAAACTCTATGATACATACGGTTTCCCGCTTGATTTGACCCAAGACGCCCTGCGCGAAAAGGGCATCGCTGTGGACACCGACGGCTTTGACGCGGCGATGGCTGAACAAAAGGCCAAGGCCCGCGCAGCATGGTCCGGCACAGGCGCCGAGGCCGACGCGAGCGTTTGGTTCGATGTGGCCGACCAGCACGGCACGACTGATTTCTTGGGCTATGACACGACGTCCGCCGAGGGTCAGATCGTCGCGTTGATCGTGGACGGTGCGTCCGCGAAAACTGCGAACGGCGAGGTGCAAGTTGCCTTGAACCAGACGCCATTCTACTCGGAAGCGGGTGGTCAGGTCGGCGATGCTGGCATCATCAAAACCGAAACGGGCAGCGTTGAAATCACAGACACGAAAAAGGTCGCAGGCGTGTTCCTTCACATCGGCCAAGTGGTGTCGGGCGAAGTCAAGACTGGGCAGGGTGCGACGTTGAACGTGGATGCGGATCGCCGTGCGGCGATCCAAGCGAACCACTCTGCGACGCATTTGCTGAACGAGGCGCTGCGCAATGTTTTGGGCGATCACATCGCGCAAAAGGGATCTTTGAACGCGCCGGATCGGTTGCGGTTCGACTTTAGCCATAACGCGGCGGTTAGTCTTGATGATCTGGCAAAGGTAGAGCGTGAAGTGAACGCGCTGATCCGTCAGAATACTGCGGTTGAGACGCGGATTATGACGCCCGACGATGCACGCGGCCTTGGGGCGCAGGCGCTGTTTGGCGAAAAATACGGCGACGAAGTGCGGGTGGTTTCGATGGGTCAACTGGCCGGATCGGGCAAGGGCGCTGATGGCGCGACCTACAGTCTAGAGCTGTGCGGCGGGACACATGTGGACCGTCTGGGCGAAATCGGCGCGTTTGTGACGCTTGGCGATTCTGCATCAAGTGCCGGTGTGCGTCGGATTGAAGCGCTAACAGGCCAAGCCGCGTTGGATTATCTGCGCGAGCAGGATCATCGTTTGGCAGCTGTGGCAAATGTGCTGAAAGCACCTGCTGCGGACGTTGCAGATCGCGTCAAAGCGCTGATGGACGAACGCAAAGCATTGACCAACGAGGTCGCACAATTGCGCCGCGATGTGGCGATGGGCGGCGGCGGTGATGCTGCTCCGGCTGACGCGCAGGTCAACGGCATGGGTTTTGTCGGCCAAGTGATGCAGGGCGTGTCTGGCAAGGATTTGCCCGCACTTGTGGACCAGTTCAAAGACCGGATCGGCAGCGGTATTGTGTTGTTGATCGCGGATGCGGGCGGCAAGGCGGCTGTTGCGGCTGGCGTCACCAAAGACCTGACCGACAAGGTGTCGGCGGTGGATGTGTTGCGTGCTGCGGTGCCGCTTTTGGGCGGTAAAGGCGGCGGCGGTCGTGCCGATATGGCGCAGGGCGGTGGTGCATCGGCAGAGAATGCGGATGCGGCGATTGAGGCTGCGAAAACTTACTTGGAGGGCTTATAATGCCAACAGCACTTTGGATTGCGCATGTCACTGTGACGGACGAAACCGCTTACGGTGAATACGCCAAACGCGCGACGGTCGCGATTGCGGATCATCAGGGCGTGTTTCTGGCGCGTGGCGGTAAATACGAAACGTTAGAGGGACCGGACCGGTCCCGCAACGTTGTCGCACGGTTCCCCAGCCTGCAAGCGGCACATGATTGCTATTATTCGGATGCGTATCAAGAGGCGCTTGGCTTCGCCAAAGGCGCCAGCCAGCGCGAGTTGAGCATCGTCGAAGAAGCGGAGTAGGCCCAAAATTTCGCGAAATTTTGTACGATTTTTCTAGAAAAATCGCGCCCCCCAGAAACGAAAAAGCCGCGCAATTTGCGCGGCTTTTTTTATCTTATCCGCCGGTGCGGGACTGGCGTTTCCGCTCGTGTGGATCAAGGTGGCGTTTGCGCAACCGGATCGCATTTGGCGTAACTTCAACCAGTTCGTCGTCGTCGATGTAAGCAATCGCTTGTTCCAGCGTCATGGTCACTGGCGTTGTCAAACGGACCGCTTCGTCGGTGCCGGAGGCCCGCACGTTGGTCAGCTGTTTGCCTTTCAACGGGTTCACTTCGAGGTCGTTTTCACGGCTGTGTTCGCCGATGATCATACCTTGGTAAACCGCTTCTTGTGCGCCGATGAAGAACTTGCCGCGATCTTCCAGTTTCCACAGAGCGAACGCAACAGATGTCCCGTTTTCCATAGAGATCAGAACACCCTGACGACGGCCCTGGATTTTACCTTTGTAAGGTTCCCAGCCGTGGAACAGACGGTTCAGGATACCCGAACCGCGTGTGTCTGTCAGGAATTCACCGTGGTAGCCGATCAAGCCACGGGACGGCACATGTGCCACGATCCGCGTTTTGCCAACACCGGCTGGTTTCATCTCGATCAGGTTGCCTTTGCGCGGGCCTGTCAGTTTTTCAACAACAACGCCTGTGTATTCGTCATCAACGTCGATTGTTGCTTCTTCAATCGGTTCGTGACGTACACCGTCGATGTCTTTGAAAATAACCTGCGGACGCGAGATCGACAGCTCAAAGCCTTCGCGGCGCATGTTTTCGATCAAAACGCCCATTTGCAATTCGCCACGGCCAGATACTTCAAAGGCGTCGCCTTTTTCAGTGTCGGCAATTTTAATCGCAACGTTCACTTCGCATTCTTTTTCAAGACGGTTGCGGATCACACGTGATTGGACGTGCTTGCCGTCACGGCCAGCCAAGGGGCTGTCGTTGATGCCGAATGTGACCGTGATGGTTGGCGGGTCAATCGGCTGTGCCGGGATCGCTGTGTCAATGCTAGGGTCGCAAAGCGTGTCGGCAACCGTCGCTTTGGTCATGCCGGCCACTGTAACGATGTCGCCAGCTTCGGCCACGTCGATTGGTTGCTGCATCAGGCCACGGAACGCGAGGATTTTGGACGCACGGAACTGTTCTATTTTCGTGCCGTCGCGTGACAGTGCTTTGACTGTGTCGCCAGCTTTCAATGTACCAGCTTCCACGCGGCCTGTCAGAATACGACCGATAAACGGGTCGGCGGACAATGTGGTTGCCAGCATTTGGAACGGCTCGTCGCGGCGCGAGATTTGCGCAGGCATTGGCACGTGCTCTAGGATCTGGTCGAACAGCGCGTCAAGGTTTTCGCGCGGCCCGTCAAGTTCTTGGTCACACCAGCCAGCACGGCCAGAGGCGAACATGGTTGGGAAATCAAGCTGGTCGTCGTCAGCCTCGAGGTTTGCAAAAAGGTCAAAGCAAAGATCAACCGCGTTGTCAGGATCGCCGTCTGCTTTATCGACTTTGTTCACAACAACAATAGGGCGCAGGCCAAGTGCCAGCGCTTTGGCTGTCACAAATTTGGTCTGTGGCATCGGGCCTTCAGCCGCGTCAACCAGCAGCACAACACCGTCAACCATGGACAGGATGCGTTCCACTTCGCCACCAAAGTCGGCGTGGCCCGGTGTGTCAACGATGTTGATCCGTGTGCCTTTCCACTCAACAGAGGTACACTTGGCAAGGATGGTGATCCCGCGTTCGCGTTCGATGTCGTTGCTGTCCATCGCCCGTTCGGTGATGGCTTCGTTATCGCGGTAGACGCCGGACTGCTTGAGCAGTTCGTCGACAAGTGTCGTCTTGCCGTGGTCAACGTGCGCGATAATCGCGATATTGCGGATATCCATAACTATATGTCTTTCATCGGAAGGTGTCGGTGCGTGCGGCACAGAATTGACGCGCGGATACAGGGCATCGGTGCGAAAGGGAACCCCTTTAAAATGCAGGTGTGCTTTGCGTGTGCTTGCTATGCAGGGTGGTGGGGGCGAAAATCAGTGTGTGCCGCTAGTGGAGAACAGGTTTATGACCAAAATTCCGGCAAGGATCATGCCAATGCCGATCACGGCGGGCAGGTCGAGCTTCTGGTTAAAGACGATATAGCCGATGGCCGCGATCAGCACGATGCCAAGGCCCGACCAGATTGCGTATATAATACCCACAGGCATGGTCTTGAGCGCGAGCGACAGAAGGTAGAACGCTAGCGCGTAGCTTAACGCGCAGATCACCGACGGCCAGAACCGCGTGAACTGCTGACTGGCTTGCAAAGCTGTCGTGCCGATGGTTTCGGCGAGAACGGCTACAATAAGGGCGACGAGATGTGACGGCATGGCAAACGCCTAGCAAAGTGCATCAGGTGCGGCAATCACAAACGGTTGGGGGGACTACCGGCCCGTGTATCGGTCGGCACGGTGGTTCACGGCGATAATCAGGTTTGTGACCACGGCCCCCAGCAGCGACCACACAATCGGCGCGCCGCCAATCACAAAGAACGCCGTGACCATCAAAGTGATATCAAAGCCCAGTTGCGTCCATCCGGCCCGAAACCCGGTCTTGTCCTGCAAATAAAGCGCCAAAATCCCGATCCCGCCCAGCGATCCGCCATGCCGGAACAGCGCCATCAAGCCGATCCCGATAAACGCCCCCGCAAAGGCGGCACCCGCGATCGGATTAAGTGTGTCGAAACTGATCAGATCAGGCAGCACCATCGTCATGACCGACAAAAGCCCCACAGCGACAAAGCTTTTCAGCGTGAACCGCAAGCCCATGCGCAGCAGCGCCAGCGCGTAAAACGGGATATTCACGACAAAGAACACAGCGCCAAACGACCAATCGGTCATGTAGGAAATCAAAACAGCCAAACCCGCAGTCTGTCCGGTAATGAGCCCCAAGTGCGTCAGCATAGTCAGGCCAAACCCACACAAGCTGGTGGATAGCGCAAAGGCCATAGCGTCTTCGGTCAGGGTGTGGCGGACGGAGGGATCAGGTTGTGTCATACGCGGGCCATACTGCGCAAAACGAAGCGGGGCAAGTCGTGGCTGTACAACGCAAAATGGCCGCATCGTTGGCTGATGCGGCCATGATTTAGTTTGCGCGAGGTGCGCGCTTACATCGCGGCGTTCAGGTTCGCGTCGATTTTCTCAAGGAAGCCTTCGGTGGTCAGCCATGCCTGATCCGGTCCAACCAACAACGCGAGGTCTTTGGTCATGGAGCCAGATTCAACCGTATCCACGATCACTTTTTCCAGCGTTTGCGCAAAGTTCATTAGCTGCGCATTGTCATCCAGTTTTGCACGGTGCTTCAGCCCGCCGGTCCATGCAAAGATCGACGCGATGGAATTGGTCGATGTCGCTTTGCCTTCTTGGTGCTGGCGGTAGTGGCGGGTGACGGTGCCGTGGGCGGCTTCGGCCTCGATGATCTTGCCGTCCGGCGTCATCAAAGCGGATGTCATCAAGCCAAGCGACCCGAACCCTTGGGCGACAGTATCGGACTGCACATCGCCATCGTAGTTCTTACACGCCCAAACGAATTTGCCCGACCATTTCATTGCAGAGGCAACCATATCGTCGATCAACCGGTGTTCGTAATAGATGCCCGCATCTTCGAATTTCTGGGCGAATTCCGCGTCGAAGACTTCTTGGAACAGATCCTTGAAGCGACCATCATAGGCCTTGAGGATCGTGTTTTTGGTGGACAGGTACACAGGCCAGCCAAGGTTCAAACCATAGTTCAACGACGCACGGGCGAAGTCGCGGATACTGTCGTCGAGGTTATACATGCCCATCGCAACACCAGCGGAGGGGGCGTCGAACACTTCTTTCTCGATCACCGTGCCGTCTTCACCGACGAATTTCATCGTCAGCTTACCGGGGCCAGGCATCAGAAAATCGGTCGCTTTGTACTGGTCACCAAAGGCGTGACGGCCAATGACAATCGGGTCAGTCCAACCGGGCACAAGACGCGGCACGTTTTTACAAATGATCGGGGCGCGGAACACAACGCCGCCCAGAATGTTGCGGATCGTCCCGTTCGGGCTGCGCCACATCTGTTTCAGACCGAATTCTTCGACACGGGCCTCATCAGGCGTGATGGTCGCACATTTGACGCCCACACCGTATTTCTTGATCGCTTCAGCAGCATCAATCGTGATCTGGTCGTTCGTCTCGTCGCGGACTTCCATGCCCAGATCGTAATATTTCAGGTCGATATCAAGGTAAGGCAAAATCAACTTTTGCTTGATAAAGTCCCAGATAATGCGCGTCATCTCATCCCCGTCGAGTTCAACAACGGGGTTTTCTACCTTAATCTTGGACATGGGTCTCTCCGGTTCCGTGACTTTATCCCCGAGACTTAGCGCAATTTAAGCCACGGGGAAAGAGTGTATGCTACGGTATGCGGATGTATGCCGTGATGGAATAGAGTTATTCGGAAACGGAGAAGATGCCGACTTCTATTGTCTCAAGAGGAACTAGTTCGCCTTCGAACCGAGCACCATCTGGCACGATAGTGACGATTTCAACTGCACCAATTGCGCCAGTCGCATTTGAACCTGTGAGCAGCCCTTCAAACGAGCCAGTCAGCGTGGCGTCATTGTCATCCCAGTCCGTACGCTGCCCACCAGTTGTCGCGCCTGCAAAACCACCAAAACCGTCGATTGTCGAAGTTTCAAAAACGATATCAGTAAATTCTAGCGAACTTGATGGTATATTTGTGAGTCTATTTCTAAGAATCCGGTCGGTGATTTTCCCGCTGACCGTTTGATCTGCGAAATCGACCGATAATTCTGCGTCACCAGAAAAGAAATAGAGTACAAGAAGCGGTATTACGCCGTCACCTTCGCCTCGTTGCCAATATCCGTAATAATCTCCTAACATAGTTGCTTGCCCAACCTGCGGGACGGCGGTGTCAGTCAAACGCTCAAGTACCAAGCCGCCATTATCGCTGAGGTTTTCGAACGCTAGTACAGCGATGGCATCGTCAGATTGTGCTTTCGCACCGTAGATCCGATTTTCGGGGTAATGCCGCACTGTGCCGTCCGTGTTAGTAAAGGAATAAGAAACCTTATCAGTATCTTCTAAATGTTCGATCAAGCCGTTTCCAAGTTCCCCATTTGTCGTCAGGTTCGTCTCCTCGACACCATTCAACACAAAAACCGTCTCGCCAGTCGCTTTGTCGACGGAAAGTTCTAGCGTGCCGTTGAGCTGCTCGCTTGCGTTGACAGAGACGGCCATCGGGCGCGGTGCTGGCACCAAGGGACTGCTGCTGCCGCTGCCGCAAGCGGCAGCGGCAGGGGGCTGAGAAGGAAGAAACGTGTCATGATGGTCCTATAAGTTTATATAATCGTTAAGGAAAATGAGTCAGGCTTGTTGCCTGACTGCTGGGTTTGGGAGGTTATTCGGAAACGGAGAAGATGCCGGTTTCAACCCTATCTCTCGGAAGAGCAACTCCGTCTACTTCCTGACCCTCTGGGTCAGCTGTGATCATCTCGACGGCACCTATTGCGCCTGTCGCCTCTGATCCCGTGAGCAGACCCTCAAACGAACCTGTCACTGTGGCGTCGTCGAATCCTGAAGACGTGTGTCGCCCGCCAGTTGCAGTACCAGAAAAACGACCAAAACCGTCTATCGCAGTGTCTTCGAGAGCCACATCAGTAAGTTGGGAGCCCGGTGCATTTGTTTTAAGGTTGTGGAGTGATCTGCTTGTGATTGCTCCACTGACCGTGCTGTTCGCAAAGTCCACAATGAGTTTAGCATCGCCGGTTATGGGATTCAGCACAAGCTGCGAGGGCAGATGTGCTCCTTCGTTGCCGACCTGCCAATAGCCGAAATAATCGCCTGACATCTCGGCGTTACCAAACTCTGGCACAGCAGTATCGCTTAAACGTTCGAGGACCAATGCGCCTGTATCGGCGACGTTTTCAATTGTGAGAACCGCGATGGCATCATCTGATTGAGCTTTTGCGCCAAAAATACGATTTCCATCAAGGGTCAGCCAATCGCCCTGAACTCCTAAAGCCGAATATGACACGGTATCTTCATCTGTGAAGTATTTAACGTTCCCGTTCCCAAATTCCGCATCAGTCGTCAGGTTCGTCTCCTCGACACCATTCAACACAAAAACCGTCTCGCCAGTCGCTTTGTCGACGGATAGGTCTAGCGCGCCGTTGAGCTGCTCGCTTGCGTTGACAGAGACGGCCATCGGGCGCGGTGCTGGCACCAAGGGACTGCTGCTACCGCTGCCGCAAGCGGCCAGAAGCAGGGGGCTGAGAAGGAGGAAACGTGTCATGGTTGATAAGCCTTTTACTAAGAATAATCGTGATTAGAGCGACGTTAGCAATCTGATTTACATCTTACAATTGTGTTTGCGTGTTCGTCGAAACCTTGCGGTGCATGAATAGCGTTTTTGCAAGCCTATGATGGCCAGAAGTGACCCGAGTAGCAATCCGGATGCGGGGACGGGGACGGGGCTGGGGATCGGTCTGTCGGTGACGGGCAGCGGTCGGCCATCGACGGGCGGAATCAGGTAGGAGACGGTCTCGGGCGCGAATTTCTGTGATGTTGGGACACCATATTGGTTGACGATATAGGGCCGCAACCGGCTGGATGTGGGGATGCCCGTGGACTGGATGATCCGTGCGCGGTCAATGATCGGGGGCCAGAATGCGCGGGTTGTGGTGTCTTTGGACCGAGGACGCGACACGACAATTTCACTGCGGCAATGGTCGGCGTAACGGCTGTAGTAGTCTTCCCATTCTTCGTGAAAACGGGCCAAAATAGGTTCTGTTCCAGTGATTTGCGACAGTTCAGGACGGGACAATGCGCGTGCGCATGGATCTGGCAAGCAGGTGCGGGGCAGGCGGGTTTTACCGGAGAGCGAGAACGCAATCGCCGCGCTGCCGTCCTCGCCATCTTCGAAATAGGCGGACGGAATGCAGCGATATCCCAGCGCGTCGATCTCCAGAATATCGTCGAGTTCGATCTGCGCGGCGAAGGCCTGATCGGTGGGGGCGAGGCAAAGCAAAAGGCTGGCCGAAATGGCCAAAACTGCGTTTCCGATACGCGATGCCTTTGCGCGTCCACTCAAATCACTGACCTTTCCGGTCGTTTTATGAGCGCCGTTAAAGCGGTTAACTATGTCCTAACGATGGAGTTTGTCGGGTGGAATTGTCACCGCGGGGTGGTTTTTTGACGATGTGGGGCGGGTGCTCTTGGTGTTCGGTCGGATCAGGCTGGTTCTTCGCCGTCAAAAATTGTTCGCAATGCCCCGCGTAAAGCGCGTGCTTGCAACGGCTCCGTCAGGTGCGGGGCAGCGGCGTAGCCCATGCGGTCCATTGCGGCGGCTTCTTGCGGGTGCGGCGGGTCGCGGAACGATCTCAATACCAATCCGGCGAGTTTTCGTTTGCTGCCGCTTGCTTCGCCGAGTTTTACGAGTGCGGGGAGGAGCACCTGTTCGATAGCGTTGAAATCGGTGCCGAGTGGGAAGTCGGGCAGCAGCGATTTGCGGTGCGGCTGTAACCACTTTGTTAATGTTTCGGGTGTATTTTGGCGGTGCGCGTCGGGAATTTGCCAGTCCTGCGCCAGTTTACCTGCGGATTTCGCTTTGTCCGCTAATGCGTCTTGAAAACGGCTGTCCGTGATGCAGATCAGCCGTTTGATCACCTCTTCGTCGGTCTGTCCGCGCAGGAACGCGGCACCGTATTCAGTCACCACGATATCGCGCATGTGGCGCGGCACCGTTGTTAGGGGGAGTTGCCAAACGATATTTGACGACACGGACCCACCGCTGTTGCGCGTTGCGGGTAGGGTTAAAATGGCGTGCGCGTCGTCGAGCGCGAAGGCCTGTTCGAAGAAATTGAACTGGCCGCCGACACCACTGACGACTTGACCGGGTTTGGCGGAATCCGACATGGCGTCGCCCAACACGCTGACTTGCATTGCGCCGTTGATGAACCGCGCATGGGCCCGCGCAGCGCGTTTCGCGGTCTCGTCACCGTAAAGCGCATTGGTGAAACTGACGGGTTTCATCTGGATTTTAGCGCGTTCGTCAGCGGGCATGGCGCGAAGGCGTTGATACATATCGCGGGCTTCGACAAAGAACCCCGCGTGGACCACGGCACCGTCCACTTCACGGCGCAAAACGCCGCCCTCAAAGAGCGCAAGCAGCCCGCCGACGAGCATTTCGGTCACTGCATATAGGCCCTTGATAAAGGGTGCGGTGTTATCGCCGGACAGGGGAAAAGGCGCGTTGGCATAGATTTGATCCAAGGCGCTTTTGTCACGCAGCAATAGCGCGTTTGCGACCGCATCGCCAATCGCGCCGATCCCGATTTGCAGCGTTCCGCCATCCCGCACCAAGCGTGAGGTGTGCAGCCCAATCGCGTGTTGGGCATCGGAAACGGGGCGGCGCACGGCAGAAAACAGATCGATTTGTTCAGGCGGATCAAGCACCATCGCGATGTCCGAGGCAGGGACGATTGCATCACGGTCCATAAAGGGCAGCGCGTCGTTGCGTTCCGCCACGGCCATGAAATCCAACGCGCCAGCCGCGCGCATCGTGAAAAGGTCAGCGGAAATATCTGTATTGCACGACATGCTAAAGCGATCGCCGTGCTGCGGCATTAACTGCGCCAGTACATTGGGACGTTGGGCCGTTAACACATCGCGGGCGTAGGTATAGTTCGCGGCGATGTAGTGCCGCTGTGCGTAGTCATTGCCCAGCCAAGTACCAGCCTGAAAGAAAAATTCGGATACGACGATATTGTCGGGCGAGGTGCCGTCGTTAATCATGTCAGCATAGAGAAGGGACGGGGTTGTCCCGAACAGGCGGTCCATTGCAGGGGGCAAGAAACGCTTTTCGATGTCGGATTTCGGGTCGGGGCGTTGTAGGGTCAGCGCCGTAAAAATTTTCAATTTCAATGCGCTGTCAGCCAAAGCTGCGCGGGTCAATGCGTTCACAATCGTGACGGGCTTGCCAAGGCCCAGCGGCAAGGCCAATCGAATTTCGCCGCCGACGCGATCATAAATCTCGCGGGCCATCGCGTCGGCGTCTGTGTGAATTTGCGGCGTATCAGGCAAGGCTGGACCAGCCTTCGTCGGGCGCAAATCGTGGTCCGTGATCGCGTTCCAGTGCCTTTAACGCTTCCGTAACGTCGTTAATTCCACGTGCACGGGCGTAGTGCATCGGTCCGCCGCGAAACGGCGCCCAGCCTGTTGCAAAGATCATCGCGCCATCAATTTGGTCTTCGGTTTCCACGACGCCTTCGCGAAGGATTTCGACGCAGGCGTTTAACATTGGCAGGATCAAGCGGTCAGTCAGATCGGCGGGCGCATCGTCGAGATCTGCATCTGGGCGCGGTGTACCGTCTGACCAATCGTAGAAACCTGCGCCGGATTTCTTGCCGAGTTTACCCTCGTTCACCCAAGCGCGTAAGTCGTCGCTGATCGGCGGCATCGGTTTGTCGAGGCTCTTGGACAAGCTTTCCGCGACGTGCAAGCCGACGTCGAGACCTACCTGATCGGCCAAGGCGACCGGCCCCATCGGCATCCCGAAACGCAACGCGGCGGTGTCGATGACCTCTTTCGAGACGCCTTCGTCCATCAGCACCATCGCCTCTAACATGTAGGGGACGAGGGCGCGGTTCACCACGAAGCCGGGGTAGTTGGTGACAGTCACGGGCAGTTTGCCGATCTCGCCACAAAAGGCTGCGAGGCGTTGTGCGGTCTTGTCACTGGTGGCGGTGCCTTTGATGACTTCGACGAGATCAATGCGCGAGACCGGGTTGAAAAAGTGTAAGCCCGCGAAGTCGCCTTGCGTCGGTGCAAAGGCGGCTAAATCGTCGATAGACAGACTGGATGTGTTGGTCGCGAGGATCGCCCCCTTTTTCAGTTTGCCAGCCAGCCCTTTGTAGATTTTCTCTTTCAAATCCTGCGTTTCGGTCGCAGCCTCGATCACCAGATCGGCGCGGGCCAACCCGTATCCTTTGGAATCAGGCATCAGACGATCCAGTGCATCGCGTGTTTCGATCCCAGTCAGGTGTTTGTCTTTGCAAATCTGCGCGGCTTTTTTGATCGCGCGGCCCAAAGGCGCGGTTTCAACATCTCCGAGCGTCACGATCTTGCCTTTGATCGCGGCTGCTGCCGCGATTTCGGTGCCCATCGCACCTGCGCCGATGACATGCACATGCGCAATGTCGTCGTCGCCACGGCCCGCGTCTTTTAGCTTTTGACGCAAGAAAAACACGCGGCGCAGGTTTTGGGACGTGTCCGATTTCAGCAATGTGGCAAAGCTTTCGATCTCGGCCTTTTGCATCGCGTCGGGGTCGTCGCCGTGGTCTTCCCACAGATCAATCAAGGCGTGCGGGGCAGGGTAATGCTGTCGCGGTGCTTTTTTCTCGGTCTCTTTGCGCATTTGACGGGCGGCTAGACTGCGGGCCTGATCCAGCCCGAATGCGCGGGATGCGATGCTGGGTGCGTGCTTGTCGACCTTGCCGTCAACCACAGCCGCCACCGCCGCCGCGACGTGCCGTTCTTCGACGATCACGTCAGCAATCCCTTGGGATTTCGCGCGTTTGGTGTGGGCGGTTTTGCCCGTGAGCATCATCGTCATCGCGTCTGTCGCACCGATCAAGGCGGGCAGGCGGAACGTCCCGCCTAGGCCGGGGTGCAGCCCGAGTTGAACCTCGGGAAAGCCGAATGACGCGCCCGCCACCGCGATCCGGTAGTCGCAGGCCAGTGCCAATTCGAACCCTGCGCCAAGTGCCGCACCGTGGACGATGCAGATTGTCGGGCAGGTCAGTGCAGCGATCCGGTCAAGCACGTCGTGGGCTTGTTTCAGCAAATCAACCGCGCCGTCGTCGGTCATGGCTTTGAAGCTCGCGATATCCGCGCCTGCGGCAAAACCTGCATCTTTGGCCGAGCGGATTACCACTGCGGCGGGCAGTTCAGCCTCGGCTGCTGCGATGTGACTGTCCAACTCGCGGATCACATCTTCGGAAATTGTATTGGTGCTGGTGTCTCGTTTGTCGAGCACGAGCCAAAGCACGCCAGCCGCATCGCGACCTGTGCGCCAGTGCCCTTCAGCGGTGCCAACTGGCCCTAGTTCGCGTTTGGTTTCGCCTAAGAATTCAAGAACATGTCCGGTCATACCGCTGCCTCCAACAACATAGCGCCGCCTAATCCGCCGCCGATACATTCCGTGGCGATCCCACGTTTTGCACCGCGCTGTTTCATGGCGTTTGCCAAGTGCAGCACGATGCGGTTGCCGCTTGTGCCGACGGGGTGGCCGAGTGAAATAGCACCACCATCGACGTTTAATTTGTCTCGGTCGATCCGGCCAAACGCTGCGTCGTAGCCCAGCACGTCGCGGCAGAAATCATCGTCGTTCCATGCGGCAAGGCAGGATAGCACCTGTGCCGCGAAGGCTTCGTTTAATTCCCACAGATCGACGTCGTCCTTGGCCATGTTGTGGCGCTGCAAGATCGGCGTGGACGACAAAACGGGACCAAGCCCCATGATCGACGGATCAAGGCCCGCCCATTCACTGTCCGTGATTTCTGCGAGCGGCTCTAATCCGTGCAAATCGACGGCCTTTTGCGAGGCAAGGATGCACCAGCTTGCGCCGTCGGTGATCTGGCTGGAATTGCCTGCGGTGACTTGGCCGTAGGGTGGCTCAAATACCGGTTTCGGTTTAGCTAATCCCTCCATATCGCTGTCGGGGCGCACCCCATCGTCGTGGTCATAGACGGTGCCGTCGCGGTCAAATGCGGGCATGACTTCGTCGTCGAGCCGCCCGTCGTTTTGTGCGGCAGTAAGGCGGTGGTGGCTTTGCATCGCGTAGGTGTCGGCGGTTTTGCGGTCGATGCCAAAGCGGTGCGCGAGGATTTCTGCGGTTTGTCCCATCGACAGGGTTGTGATCGGATCGGTCAATCCGCGTTCTAGGCCCACGACAGGTTTAAAGAACTCGGGACGAATACCTGCCATCGCTTTGGCCTGATCCATCGGTCCTTTGGCCGCGTTCATCCGCCCGAACCATTCCACGGCAGAGGACCGCAATGTCAGCGGCGCGTGGCTTAACGCTTCGGCACCGCCTGCGAGGATCATTTGGTGACTGCCGGATTGAATGTAGCGGTAGGCGGTGTCGAGACTTTGCATCCCTGAGCCACAGTTGATCTGTGTCGAAAAGGCGACGGTTTCTTCGGGCAATCCCAGACGCAAGGACGCCACGCGCGCGGGGTTCATCTCATCCGCGATCACGTTGACGCAGCCAAGGATCACCAGATCCAGCGCTGCGCGGTCAAACGGTTGCCGCGCCAGTAGCGGCCTGCCACATTGCACGGCCAAATCAACAGGCGTGAATGGGCCAGGGCCGCTGCGGGCTTTGAGGAACGGGGTGCGTGCGCCATCAACGAGGAAAACGCGCTGTTTTTGGTGTGTGGTCATTCTGCGGCCTCTTGTGTCGGGTGTTTCGGTGCGGGGGACGGGAATAGCTCTGCCAATTCTTCGGGCGCGTATTCGTCCACGGCGACGACCTGATGGACCAGTTTTTGCATCGCGGCGATTTCGGTCATTTCGGCGTCTGATAGGATACCTGCGGCAAGCGCCTCTTGCGGTGTTTTTCGGGCGTCGCGCAGGCGTTTCATGAGCGTCGCCATCTCCACAACTTTGGCGTAACAAGCGTTCAGCGTGGCGATGCCGTCGTCGTTGCAGCCGCCATGCAAGTCGCCCGTGATCCGGTCGCGTGTGGCGGAGGGTTCATACAGCAGAACGCTACATTCCGCGACCAACCGGTCGTCGGGTTTACGTGTCGTGGCACCGGGGAGCGTGATGAAACGCAAAACCCAAGCGGCCCAGCGCGCAGGCATGTTTGCGATCACTTCGTCGAGTGCTGTCTGCATGTTGTGCAACGCATCCGCTGCGACGTAGTTTAGAACGGGCAGGTCGGCGTTTTGGCGTCCTTCGTCCTCCCAACGTTTTAATGCGGCGGACAGGATATACATGTCCGACAGGATATCGCCCATCCGGCCGGATATCATTTCTTTGCGTTTCAATGCGCCGCCCAACGTCAGGAACAACACGTCAGCGGTCAGCGCATATGCGGCGGACCAGCGCGACAACTGCCTGTAGATCGGCGTCGCGGCACCGGCATCGGGGGCAGGGGCAAAGCGCCCGCCCGTCAAGGCACGACCCCATGCGCGGAACATCGTTTTAGTGGTATGGCCGATGTGTGCCCAGACGCTTTTATCGAACATGACCAATGACTTGTCCGGATCGGTTTCCTGCAATGCGAGCATATTGTCGAGCATGTGGGGATGTGCGCGGATCGATCCTTGGCCATAGATAATTAGACTGCGGGTGACGATGTTTGCGCCTTCGACGGTGATCCCGATCGGCACGGCGCGGTAGAGTGGCAGCAGGTAATTTGACGGCCCGTCGATCACCGCTTTGCCAGAATGTACGTCCATCGCGTCGTCAATCGCTTCGCGCATTTTGTAGGTCGCGTGGGCTTTCATGATCGCGGATATGACAGACAACGCCCGCCCTTCGTCCAGCCCCGCGCAGGTCAAATGACGCGCGGCGTCCATTGCATAAGCATCAGCGGCCAAACGTCCCAGACGCGATTGAATACCGCCGAATTTACCGATGGGCAGGTTAAACTGCTGGCGAATACGCGAATAGGCACCTGTCGTGTGGGCCGACAGCGCGATCGCAGCGCAGCCCATGGATGGCAGCGAGATCCCGCGTCCAGCAGCAAGCGCGCTCATCAGCATCATCCAACCTTTGCCAGCATATTCCGGCCCGCCGATGATGTGGTCAATCGGGATAAAGACGTCCTTACCCGTGGTTGGACCGTTCATGAACATGGTGGACGATGGTATGTGTCTGCGGCCCGTCTCAACCCCGTCCAGATCGGTCGGAACCAAGGCGCAGGTGATGCCGATATCGGGTGTGTCGCCCATCAATCCGTCAGGATCGCGCAGTTTGAACGCAAGGCCCAACACGGTGCAGACGGGCGAGAGGGTGATGTACCGCTTTGCCCAGTTCAGGCGGATGCCCAGCACGTCTTCGCCTTGCCACTGCCCTTTGCAAATCACGCCGTCATCGACCATCGCACCTGCGTCTGATCCAGCTTCGGCGCTGGTCAACCCAAAGGCGGGCAATTCGCGTCCATCGGCCAAGCGCGGCAGCCAATAGTCTTTTTGATCGTCGGTGCCGAACTGGTGTAGCAATTCACCCGGCCCAAGCGAGTTTGGCACCATGACCGTCACCGCAGCGGCGACTGATCTGGTGGAAATATAGCGCACAATCTCGGAGTGGGCGAAGGCAGAGAACGCCAGCCCGCCATGCGATTTGGGGATAATCATGCCAAAGAAGCGATTGTCGCGGAGGAACTGCCAGACCTCGGGCGGCAGGTCAGCGGTCTCGTGATTAATTTTCCAGTCGTCGATCATGCTGCACAGCTCTTGCACAGGGCCGTCAAAGAAGGCCTGTTCATCCGCTGATAGCTTGGGTGGCTTGATCTCGTGCAGTTTTGACCAATCAGGATTGCCCGAAAATAATTCGGCCTCCCACCACACTTCGCCAGCGTTCAACGCCTCGCTTTCCGTCTCGGACAGGGCAGGCAAGACGCCTTTGGCCCATGTGTGGATCGGCTTGGTCAAGGTGCGCGCGCGAAAACTAGTCATGATGATATCCCTTCCCAGTCTCAACGCGGCAGCATAGGGAAGGTTCCTGAATGCGCCAAAAGAGTAACGCCCTGCGCTGAAATCCCAGCCAATTTCAAAGACTTTGAAACCAAATGCGCCCGCGTGCGTTGTGCCTTGATTGGTAGAACGCTGCCCGCCATTCGGGCGGGTCATGATTTTGGACGGAGCACGATTGCATGGAAGGCATATATTGCGGACAACCCCCGATGCGAGATGCGCTGTGGACCAGTTGGAACTTTGATCCATTCCTGATCGTGGCGTTGATCGTGTTGACGTATTTTGTGCGCCACAAACCCGCAGGCATTGCTGCGGTTGCGATCATGATCGTGGCGTTTATCTCGCCGCTCTGCGCATTATCATCCGCGCTTTTCTCGGCCCGCGTTGTCCACCATATTCTTTTGATCGCGGGCGCTGCACCGCTACTGGCGCTGGCCTTTCCAGCACGAAGATCGGGCGGATTGGCAATGCCCTTTGCCGTCTCCACCGTCGTTCTCTGGGCGTGGCATTTGCCGCAAGCCTATGACCTCGCGCTGTCGAATATCGCGGTCTACTGGGTGATGCAACTGAGCTTGCTGGGCAGTGCTATCTGGTTCTGGCGCTCGGTTTTTGCGGCCAAAGACGCTCCCGTTGAGCGTATCGTTTATGTCATCGCAAGCTTTGCCCAGATGGGCATGTTGGGTGCGATTTTGACGTTTGCATCGACCCAGCTTTACGCGATCCATGCGCTTGCGCCGTTTGACTGGGGCATGACGCCGCTGCACGATCAGCAGCTTGGCGGGCTCATCATGTGGGTGCCAGCGGGTCTGCCCTATGCCGCCGCCGCCGTCCTGCTCGCGCGGCGCAGTTGGGCGCAGCTACAAGGTGCGACCGGATGATTGACTGGCTTATCGCAACCACTCCGATCATCAAATCCGTTCATATTGCGGGGCTTATCATCTGGTGTGGTGGTTTGCTTGCCATGCCGATGATGCTGGGACGGCACCATCCGGCGGACACTGCCGATGACTTTCGCCAGATCCGCCACGCGACCCATATGACCTATACGATCTGCGTGACGCCTGCCGCAGTGATTACTGTGACCGCGGGGACATGGCTGATTTTCCTGCGAGAAGCGTTTGTGCCGTGGCTTTTTGCCAAGCTGGCCTTCGTTGCACTGCTTGTCGTCGCCCACGCATGGATCGGTCACATCCTCGCGCAGATCGCAGAAGAACCCGAACACCATCAACCGCCCAAGGCCATCTACCCTGTCATAGCCGCGTTGGTCCCCATGTTGGTGATCCTGACGCTTGTGCTGGCCAAACCAGCCCTCGACGGGATCACCTTTCCAGACTGGTTGCTTGAACCGCGCGGGGCTCAGTTGCCCTTTGACGTGCCAAGCCGATAATCGAAAACGAGCTTACCGCCATGCCATCCAGTGAAACTTACCACCAGTACACACAGCCCCGACAGCAGGATGCCGTAGGGCAGAACCGCTTGCTCGTAGCCGTACAGACGGTAGCCCCAGTTTGCGCCGAGCAGCGCAAGCAAGGTCACAGCGATGATGAAATGCGTCCACGCGGGCGCACGCGACCGGATACCCGAGACCAGCAGCAATTCGGCGGTGCCGGACAACCCCGCGAGCATCCCGAACATAAATCCGGTCCCCGCAGCCCAAAGTGCGGCGCGCGCCCAGAAGACGTCGCCCGTCCACCAGTACAAGGCATCAGCCCCCAACACGCAAAAGGTCAGCGCGACTGGGAACGCCACAGACATGGCGTGGATCGGGTGGCCGAAAACGGCGATACGCGATTCCGTTTCGTGAAATCCGGGCCGTTCGCTGATCGGGTCAATCAGTTCTTCAGGCTCGTTTTTGTTATTCTTTGGCGTCATCTGGGTGTCCTCCGTCGGGGTGTTCTTACATCACTAACGCTTATCTCGTTAAGTGGTTGCGAAGGTGTATTATCGACCGTCGATCCTGCAGGGCCCGCCGCACAGACGATTGCGACGCTCTGGTGGGTGATGCTGGCAGGGGCCGGGCTGATTTTCGGGCTGGTGATGGTGCTTTTGCTACTGGCGTTCCGGCCACGTGCCGATACGGGTGACGCCGGCAATGTGCGCGTCTGGGTTATCGGGCTTGGCCTTGCGTTTCCGATGGTGGTGCTGGCGGCGTTGCTGGCCTACGGGCTGGTCATTGGCGAAAGGTTACTGCCGCTTGCCAGCGATGATGTGGTGCGTGTCGGCGCACAGGGGCAACTGTCCACGTGGTCGTTCACTTACGCAGATGTGCCGAACAGGCGTACCCAAGACGTGCTGCACATCCCTGCGGCCCGCCCCGTTGATGTCAGCATTACCACCGCTGATGTCATCCACAGTTTCTGGGTGCCGCGCCTTGCGGGCAAGCTGGACGCCATTCCGGGCCGCACCAATATCCTGCGGATCGAAGCCGATTTTCCCGGAACCTACCACGGTGTCAGCGCCGAATTCAGCGGCACCGGATACGACCATTTTTCATTTACAGTGATTGCCCATGATGCCGAAGACTGGGATGCATTTTTAGACGAGGACATTGAATGAACGCGCTGGAACGTCACCGCAAATTGACTACGATCTGGGCATCCGAGAAAGGGTTTAAAGGTTGGTTTTCCACCGTGAACCATACCGATCTGGGACGCATGTTCCTTGTCACCGCGTTCTTCTTTTTCATCATCGGCGGCCTGCTGGCGATGTTGATCCGCGTGCAGCTTGCCACGCCGCATTCCGCTTTTGCGGGGCCCGAGATTTACAACCAAATCTTCACGATGCACGGCACGATAATGATGTTCCTGTTCGCGATCCCGACGTTCGAAGGGCTCGCGATCTACCTGTTGCCGAAAATACTAGGCACCCGCGACCTCGCATTCCCGCGTCTGACCGCCTACGGCTATTGGTGCTATGCATTTGGCGGGTCGATGATGTTGATCGCGATGGTATTCGGGATCGCACCGAACGGTGGCTGGTTCATGTATCCACCACTGTCGAGCGCGATTTACTCGCCCGGTATCAACACGGATTTCTGGCTGATCGGGATCACTTTTGTTGAAATATCGGCAGTCGCTGCCGCCGTGGAAATCACAGTGTCGATCCTGAAGTACCGCGCACCGGGCATGTCGCTGGACAAGATGCCGATCTTTGCATGGTACGCTTTAATCACGGCATTGATGATCCTGACGGGCTTCCCGCCGCTGATCCTCGGCTCGGTGCTGTTAGAGGTCGAACGCGCCTTCGGTTTCCCGTTTTTCCAAGCGGACCTCGGCGGTGATAGCCTCTTGTGGCAACACCTTTTCTGGCTCTTTGGACATCCGGAAGTTTACATCATCTTTCTGCCCGCAGCGGGTGTAATATCAACCATTCTACCCGTGATGTGTCGCACGACATTGCTCGGCTATGGATGGATCGTCGCGGCGGCCCTCGCACTTGCGTTTTTGTCGTTTGGGCTGTGGGTCCACCACATGTTCACGACAGGCATCCCGCACATGGGGCTCGCGTTCTTTTCGGCGGCATCGACGCTGGTGGCCGTCCCGACGGGCGTGCAAATCTTTGCTTGGATCGGGACCATGTGGAAAGGGCGACCCGAGTTGCGACTGCCGATGTTGCACCTGCTGGGGTTCTTTTTCACCTTTGTGATCGGTGGCTTAACAGGCGTGATGGTCGCCGTGGTGCCGTTTGATTGGCAAGCCCATGACACCGCGTTCATCACCGCCCATTTGCATTACGTTTTGTTCGGCGGCTTCGTCTTTCCGATCTTCGCGGGCATCTATTACTGGCTGCCGCATGTCACAGGACGGCGACGGTTTTTCCGCTTGGGAGAGCTGGCGTTTGCGCTGGTGTTTATCGGCTTTCACGTCACATTTCTGGCGATGCATTGGGTTGGCCTGTTGGGGCAACGGCGTCGCATCCCGACTTATGCACCCGAGGACGGCTGGACCGCGATTAACCTGATTTCATCAGTGGGTAGTTTTGTCCTCGCGATCGGGATCGGGATGATCTTGATCGACGTGATTTTGCATGTGCTGACCGCCAGTCGCGGCAGGCGCAATCCGTGGGGGGCTGGGACGCTTGAATGGGCGATGCCGACGCCGCCACTGGCCTATAACTTTGCCAGCCTACCGCATATCACGTCGCGCGATCCGCTGGTGGATCAACCGGACCTTGCCGTGCAGCTGGCGAGGGGCGAAGGGTATCTGGGCACGCCGCGCAACACATGGCGCGAGACATTGACCGTGGATATCGCGAGCGGCAAGCCGGATATGCATGTGATTTACCCAAGCAATACGCGGCTGCCGATCCTGATGTCGGCGGTGACAGGCGTGTTCTTTGTGTCATTACTGCTCAAGTTCTACTGGACGGTGCCTGTTGCTGTGATCGGCGTGACGATCCTCGTTTGGCGCTGGGTGTGGGGCTTGGGGCGTGGTGCTGACCTCGCGCCGCTGCCCATCGGTCACGGGATCACATTACCAAACGCTGGAATGACCGCGAGGTCGCCAGGGTGGTGGGGATCGATTTTTTTGTTGACCGCAAATGCGACGTTCTTCGGCTCGTTGTTGTTCGGCTTTGCGTTCCTTTGGACCGTCGCACCAGGCTGGCCACCGCCCGTTTGGTTTGATCCGTCAATGACAGAGTTGGGCGCGGGCCTTTCGGGCGCGATCATCGGTCCCATCGCGATGCGATTGGCAAAAAGCGTTAACAGCAAAGGGCGCAGTTCCATCACGGGCGCAACCATGTCGCTGTTTGGTGCGATTTTGGTCGCTGTGGCCTCTGCCGCGATGATGTGGCGCACGCCGTCGCCTGTGGATCATGCTTATGGCGCGACCTTGTTTGTGCTGGGCGGCTACGGGTTGTTCCATGCGGTGCTTGCCATGCTGATGACCAGCTTTTTGATTGCGCGGATCGTGCGAGGCTTTACCTCTGCTGTGCGCCGCGCCGAGTTTTCGATCATCGGGCTATGGGTGGATTATACCAGCGTGATTGGCGTGCTTATCCTGCTCGCCGCACATCTGCCGGGGGTACTGCAATGAAGGACGTCTTTCGTATTCTGATCGCACCGCTGGTGTGGTTCGCGTCGTTTAGTGCGGTCTACGGGCTGCACGGATTGATGTGTGGCCACGAGATGTCGGGGGTGGTCTTTGGGCTACCGCTAGAACGGGCCTATCTGGTGGCCGCTTACGTCTGCGCCATCGCGGTGCAGATGGTGTTGCTCGTGGCGCTGTACAGCAGCCGTATTGCATCCCCGTCACCTTTTGTCCGCTTTGTCAGTCACGCCACCGGATGGGTCGGTCTGATTGCTACGATCTGGTCATTGGTGCCGGTCGTGTTCACCACATACTGCGGGTAACAAACGAAAATGGCCGCCTCGTTTCCGAGGCGGCCTAACTTTCATCGGGTGGCTATCAGGTGAGTAATACCAGAAGCAAGATAACCCAGATCGGGATGCCGATCAGCCAGAGTAAAATCGCTGTCATCAGTTTTCCTCCCTATGTCCAGCGGCCAAAGCGTGTGAAGACACGGCTCTCGTCGCGGTGTTGTCCACCAACGCCTGCAGCCCAATAAGCGCCAGCAGCGGCAATCATCAGTGATGCGGCCAGTACAAACGCTGAGACTACAGCGTATTGACGGGCCTCTTCAGCGGCGGCAGTTGCTTCAGCTTCTGAGACGTCATTTGCAGCCTCGGTGGCTTCAGCGGCTGCACCATCTGGTGCGACGGCTGCGGCGGCGTTTGCGGTTTCTGTGGTCGCTTGCAACGCGGTGTCCGCGCTTGCGCCAAAGATGAACACGCCGAGCATTATTGCAGCACCCCAAACGGCGAGACCGTGAATGCCGTCACGCACGCTGACCTCATCAGCGGTGGCTGCATCAATGCGGCGGCGCATACGGCCTGCGATGTAACCACCAGCCATAAAGCTAGAGATCGTGGTCCAGAGCATCCAAGAACCAACCGCGATCAAGGCCGCCATGGATGATCCGTCACCGTCGTATGGCGACACCATCGACAGGCCAACAGCTGTGCCGAATGTCGTAAATACAAATGCGATTGCAGAGGCCACAACAGCGCCCGCAATGATCGACGACCAGTCTACGTAGCTGCCATCATGGGCATACGCAGGGGCCGACGCTTGGGTCAAAGTTTCAGTTCTATCTGACATGATTTGTCCTTTCATTAAGGTCCATTTGCTTTACGCGAGACCAACAAAGGACAGGACAGCCAAGACAACAACGACAAGCCCGACGAGGTAAATAATTCCGTGCATTTGTATTCTCCCTTTTATATTTTCGAGTCTGATTATGAAACGCGAAGCGGGCGAAAAGGTTCCAACAAATGTCAGTGATAATTGTGGGTTAAACGCAAAGCGCCGCACTTTTCGCGATTGGCGTAAAGTGCGGCGCTGCCGTGTTTGGCGGTTATTGTGCGGTGATCAATGCGGTGATGGAATCCAGCATTTCAGTGTCGCGGAACGGCTTGCTGAGCAGCGTGCAATTGCCCAAGATCGGGGCGGTTGCGACTTCGACGCCGCCTGTTGCGAAAATGATCGGCAAGGCGGGATGAATCCCACGGACGTCCGCTGCGAGGTCTTCGCCAGATTTGTCCGGCAGGCCCACATCGGTGATTAGCAGATCAACCGTTTCAGCCCCTAGCACTTCGAGCGTTTTGGCGGCGGTGCCAGTCTCCAGCACCACACATCCGGCGTCGCTTAACCCCTGTGCGATATCCATGCGGATCAGAACATCGTCTTCGCAAACCAGCACGCGTAACCCGTTGAAATCGATTGTGTCAGGCTTGGCAGTCGCCTCTGCGGGCAGGGGCGTCACCATCGCAGGCGGCGGCACGGTCACACCGTCCATCGCCAGCACGACCCGTAGTTTTTGGGCCAGCGTCTTTTGCGTGTAAGGTTTGCCCAGCAGTTGCACACCTTCGTCCAAGCGCCCGTCATGCACGATCTCGTCTTGCACATAGCCAGAGGTGAACAGCACGGGCAGTTCGGGTCTGCGCGCACGGGCTATTTCGGCCAATTCATGCCCCGTCATGTTGCCCGGCATGATTACATCGGTGAACAGCAGATCAATCGTGACGTCATCCTCGATGATCGCAAGTGCGGCGCGCGCGTCGGGTGCGGTGAGCACCTCGTAGCCCAGATTGCGCAACATACGGTAGGCGGTTTCGCGAACTTCACTGTCGTCTTCGACGAGCAGGATCGTCTCTGTACCGCCCGACAGGCCCGCATCTGGCAAAGTCGACAGATCTTGGGCGTCTTCCAGCGAGCGCGGCAGATAAATCTTGATCGTGGTGCCTTCGCCCAAGGTGCTTTCAATCGTGACGTGACCGCCCGATTGCTTGGCAAAGCCGTAGACCATCGACATGCCAAGGCCCGTGCCGTGGCCGTCTTCTTTGGTGGTGAAGAACGGCTCGAAAATCCGTTCCATATCTTCGGCGGAAATCCCGCTGCCTGTGTCGCTGACGGCAACCGACACGTATTGACCAACCGCAAGACCGGGATGTTTGTCCGCACGCGCCTGATCAATGTCGGCATTCTCGACGCTGATGGTCAGCGTGCCGTGTCCGTCCATCGCATCGCGGGCGTTGATCGCAAGGTTCAGCAGGGCGTTTTCCATGCTGCTCGGGTCGATATGCGTATTCCACAGTCCGTCGGCAAAGCGGGTTTCAACACCGACGCCTTCACCAATCGCACTGTGCAAGATATCGCTGGTATCGTTCAGAAGCTGGCTCAGATCGACCACGACAGGCGACAGCGGCTGCTTGCGGGCAAAGGACAGCAGTTGCGAGGCAAGCGTGGCGCCGCGCGACACTGCTTTCATGGCTTGGTCCAGCCGCTTTTGGATCGGGGCGTCTTGCGGCAATTCGCGTGTCGCAAGTTCCAGATTGCCTGTCATCACTTGCAGCAAGTTGTTAAAGTCATGCGCAATACCACCCGCCAGACCGCCGATAGCTTCCAGTTTCTGGCTTTGGCGCAGGGTCGCGTATAGTTCTTCAAGTTCCTGATTACGCATCGCCACGCGGGCTTCCAACGTCTCGTTCATACGGGCAATCTGCTCTTCGCCGAATTTGCGATCCTCGATATCGGTATTCGTGCCGACCCAGCCGACTAATTCACCTGTCGCCGAAGACAACGGTGACGCGCGGACCAAGTGCCAGCGGTAAGTCCCGTCGTATTTACGGATGCGGAATTCGGTCTCGTAGCTGACACGACGCTCAATCGCGTCGATCCATTTTTCGACAGCGCCATCCAGATCGTCGGGATGCAGCACGGTTGCCCAGTCCGCGCCGTAAAGCTCGCCTTCTTTATGACCCGTAAACGCATAAAGTGGATCATTCAGCCAGTTCAAGCCACCGTCTTTTTCGGCGGTCCAGACATGGGCCGGCATCGTCTGTGCCATGGTGCGGAATTTTTCGCGGGTGACGGACAGTTCGGCCTCAGCGACCTTTTGGCCTGTGACCTCGTGGCCTTGGGCGATGATACCGATAGAGGCACCGTTTTCGTCTTTGAGCGGATGATAAATGAAGTCGATGAACCGCTGCGTGGGCTTTTCGTCGTCGCCATGTTGCAGCATCGCTGACATGCCTTTGACCGAAATCGGCTCGCCTGTGGTGTAGGCGCGGTCCAGCAATTCATAGAAGCCTTGGCCGTCAAGATCGGGCAGGGCCTCGCGCACGGTTTTGCCGATAACTTCACGGCCACCGATCAGGTCGGTGTAGGATTGGTTCACGATCTGGAACACATGCTGCGGGCCGTAGACAATCGCCATAAAGCTGGGGGCTTGGTCAAATGCGGACCGGATAAATTCGGTCATCGTGCCAAGCGCTAAGTTCTCGGTCGCCACAGCTTTGGCCCGCTGCATCATTGCGGCTTGTTCAAAGTTGATCTTTTCGCGCGCTGTTGAGGCTTCGTGATACAGATCAGTCACGTCCATCGTGTTCTGAAGAATGTATTCGACACGCCCATTTGCATCCGCGATTGGCGTGTGTGTAGCACTCCAGTAACGGTCTTCGGTCTGACCGTCGGCTGTTTCAATCGGATATGGAATCCACGGCAAATAATCCTGCCGCGCGGTGGCAATCACTTTGCGGAATGATGCCTGCAACATCTGCTCTGACTGGGATTCCGCAGGTGCAGGAAATGCGTCAGTCATCCGAACACCAATCAGGGCTTCGCGCGCGCGTCCTGTGGTTTCTAGATACGCGGCATTCGCCCATACAATGCGCAATTCACAGTCGAGTAAGACATATGGCGAAGGTGAAGCGGCAAATAGCGCATCAATGTCAATCCGCATGGTCAAAGGCTCCGTCAGCGATATCAAATATTCGAATGTAGGGGGTGTCGTGGTCTGTTATATAGATGCGTTTAAACAAGGCTGTAAACACACAGAATGACGGCAAAATAGGCCGAATGTACGTTTTTTTGCGTTTTTGGATAAGATGACCCGACGGCGCGGGGCTGCGGCTGTCGGGTCACGTGCCACCACTTGCGTCAGCGATCACTCGCTTGGCTCGTAGGTGCCTGCGTGTTTTTCCAACTGGCGGACAACCGCGATGATGATCAGCGCCAGTGTTACAGTCATGCCCGCAATGACCCATTCACCCAAGCCGCAAGCCACGCCCACAGCAGCGACAACCCACATGCTTGCACCTGTGGTCAGTCCGCGCACCTTGCCTTGAGAGAACACAATCAGACCAGCCGCAAGGAATGCAACGCCGCCTGTGACGGCTTCGATAATGCGTAACGGGTCCATTTTCACGGTATCGCCAAAGTCATCGGCGCGTGCCAGCAGCGCCAAGGTTAGCAGGCAGTAAATACAGGCCGCTAAGCCGATCAGCATATGCGTGCGCAGTCCAGCCGCACGGCGCGAGGTCTCACGTTCCAGCCCGATCAAGCCGCAGAACACAACCGTCGCCAAGGTCCGTGCGACGATCACCGATAATGGCAATGCCGGAGACAGCGTGAATTCTTCGACCAGTTCTTCCCACATGTAGATCAGCCCTGCTTTAAAATACCCGCAATAGATGTGCGGTCGTTAAAATATCGAAATTCGGAAGTGCGGCCCCCGACTATCAGGGGCCGCACCTTTCGCGTCGTCATCGTTTAGATCCAGTAATGGGGCACCATGTAGTGATCATGCGTGCGCTTTTCCCAATCACGATCCGCTTGCCAATTATCGGCACGGGTAGGCGCGCCTTTGACGTCAGCCTCTGTGATGTCGGTTACAAAACCGTTCTTGGAGATGTCATAGTTCAGCTTGCTCCAGGGTACGGGATGATGTTCTTCGCCCATCCCCAAGAAACCGCCGAACCCCATGACCGCATAAGCGACCTTGCCGGATTGTTTGTCGATCATCAGGTGATCAATTGAACCGATACTCGCACCGTCCTTGCCGTAAACATTTGTGCCATTCACGTCGGACGATGAGACCAGACTTGCGTGTGTAGAATTATCCATCTTTTCCTCCTGTGTTTTGGATATGTTCCTCAACGTCTGGTAGGGTGGCTTGGTTCCATTTTCGCGGCGGTGACGGCGAATATAGGCTGACACCGCCAATGTGGAACCAAAGCGCGTATGAGGCGTTCACCTATACTTCTAACCAAAGGGTGAACCATGTCTGCTAGCAATCCCGCAATCAAAGTCGCCTTCATCGGCATGGGGCCACGTGCGTTGGGCGCACTCGAAGCGCTAGTGGAAAACTGCATGGCTAAGGGCCAAGACATAGCGGTCAGCGTGTTTGACGAATTGCAACTGGGGGGGGCGGGTCCGAATTTCGACCCCGACCAGTCAGAATTTGGCTTGTTGAATACGCCAATGCGGGCGTTGCAGATTGATCCCTCACTCGATCTGCCCTGCGGCGGGTTTAATGACTGGCAGAAAAAGCTGGGCGAGCCGGACAACGACCGTTTTGCGAGCCGCGCAGAGCTAGGGGCGTATTTGGAGCAACGGTATAAGGATGTGGTGGGCTTGTCCGAAGTGCTCACCGTTACCTGCCACAAGGCCCGCGCCACAGCCCTACACCGCGATGAGGATCATTGGCGGGTAGAGACCGAAACCAAAGATTACGGCCCGTTCGACGAAATTCTATTGGTTCCGGGTCAACCCCAAACCAAAACCGACGACCAATGGGCGACATGGGAAGACCACGCTGAGAAACGCGATCTGTGCTGCTTGCAGGCTTATCCAGACCGCCATGTGTTAAAAGCGGCAAGTGAATGGAGCGACCGCAAAGTCGGCATTCGCGGCCTTGGGTTATCGACCTTCGACGTGCTGCGCTATCTGACCGTGGGGCAGGGTGGCGCATTCGAGAATGACGCTTATCAGCCCTCTGGGTCGGAGCCGGAATGTATCTACGCCTTCTCGCTGAACGGCCAACCGCCATTCCCCAAACCCGTGGACGGCATGCTTGATCAGCGGTTCGACTTGAAAGACCCCGAAATCGAAAACTTTGTCGCGGCGCTAAATGATGCGGTCGCGGAAGCGCCGGATCAAGCGCTCACCCTCATCTTCGACGCATTGGTACAACCCGCCGCACGCATCGGGTCTGAAATGTTCGCGGGCTACGACGTTGACGACATCCGAGAATGGCTTGAGATCGAACGCAACGCGCCCGGCGATCAGGAAACCCACGAACCTGTCGACACGCTGCGCCACGGCATCACGATGGCCGACGGGTCAGCGCCGCCAACGGTCGGCTATGTCATCGGGCAAATCTGGCGCAAGCTGCAAAACGACATCCGTGCGGGCTTTAACAGTGCGGAAAAATTGCCTGAGACAACCAAAGCGATTGTGGGCTTTGATGAAGGTCTAAAACGGTATTCCTACGGTCCGCCGCTGAGTTCCGCACGCGAATTACTGGCGCTGATCGACTGCAAACTGGTCAGCCTCGCCGTCGTCGAAGACCCCGATATCGCATTGGTCAGGCAGGGCTGGCGGTTGATCGACGACAAGGCAGCGACGGTTTCGGTCATGATTAACGCGGTCTTGGCGCCACCATCACTGGACAAGATAACTGACCCGTTGGTGGTCAAGCTGAAATCGGCAAACATCCTGCGCGAAACCTACGAAGGGGCGGGCGCACACACCACGCCCGACGGCCAAGTAGTCAACGCAGACGGCGACGTGACGACAGGGCTGTGCGTGTTAGGCAGGCTCTCACTCGGCAGCGTCATTGCCGTGGATTCCGTGCATGATTGTTTCGGAGCATCCACACAACGCTGGGCCGAAGGCGTCATCAGCCGGATGCAGGGCCGTTAAAACACGTCATTTGATTGATTAGATGCCACGCGCAGGCTTGAACACCTGAACGCGTGGCATTTCGTCATTTTTTATTTCAACTTCAACGCAATCTTAAGACCTATTTGAGAGGCTCAGTCAGGAAATTCATCGCAGCGATGGCACGGTTTGGTGGCGTCCTTTGAAAGAGACTGAGACCTATGGCACGTATAGACGTAGCACTCGCGCAACCTGATGTTGTGTTCGTTGACACCACGACGTCACCGGATTTCACCGACTTGGACAATGCCGGCGTCCCGACTGCTGATACCTCCGTGTTCTACGGCAACAGCGGCCTCGATCTGTCGACAATCGTCGGATCAAATACAATCAACAACGCTTACACGGTCGCAACAGGCGGCGCAGACCTGATTGTGGACCCGAGCATACTGGATTTAGGTGCGTTCACAACGACGACGCTTATCATCGACGGGGATAGCAGCATCACCTTGAACGCGGGCGCGGTCAGTTTGGCCAGCGTACTATCAAGCTTGATGGATAATGCCGTTTTTGCATTCAGCGGGTCGGGGGATGGTGTGCTGACCTATGTGCCGCCGAACGTTGGTGTGCTGTCCAACACAACGATCAACGTCGAAGAAATGGGCGCGGGCGATCAGATTGTCATACCGATCCCGGGCAATGGCTACGCGCTAGAACCGAATGCTTACACCTTGCGAGAATCGGTCAGTTCTTGGGATGGCACCCACCTGACACTGTTGAACGGCGACTTTCTAAACCAGATCTACGTCAACATCGCGATGACACCGGCTGAATACGCTCTGTATTCGGCCAACAAGGCGGCATATTTGAATGCCGATGGCGCGGATACTTTCACCTTTCCGGGCAATGATGATGCTGATCCAGATTACGAGGTGCCGTGCTTTACCCGTGGCACGATGATCACCACGCCTGATGGTCCGCGCGCAGTCGAAGACCTGAGTGTGGGCGACAAAGTGACGACGCAGGGCGGCGGGACCGAAGAAATTCGCTGGATCAAATCGCGGGCGTTGTCGAAATTAGACCTGCTGATGCATCCAAAGCTCGGCCCGATCCGCATCAAAGCAGGGGCCTTGGGCGAAGATAAACCGACACAAGATCTCTGCGTCTCGCGGCAGCACCGCATGCTGGTTCGGTCGAAAATCACCGAACGGATGTTCCACGAAACCGAAATTCTGGTCGCGGCGGTGCATCTGCTCGACATGGACGGGATCGAAGTCGCGGATGACTTTGCTGAGGTCGAATATTTTCACATCCTTTTCGACAAACACGAGGTGGTCATCGCAAACGGTGCCGAAACCGAGTCGCTGTATTTGGGGCCACAAGCAATTAAATGCGTGTCCAAAGCCGCGCGTGACGAGATTTTCACCCTGTTTCCAGAGCTGCGCACCACATCAGACATCATTCCCGACATGGCACGGCTCATGCCCAAAGGGCACAAAGCGCGGCGCTTGGTCGAGCGTCACATCAAAAACCGACGGTGTCTGGTGGAGTGAAGGCGGTAGGCGCCAAAAATTTACCCCCAATCTACAATGTAGAAAGGGGGCACATGTCATGCGAAGATTTTGTCTCAATTTAGAACGGGATTTCGTCGTCCAGATCGGAACGACCACCGCCGCCACCTGAATCGCGACCACCGCCGCCGCTTGGGCCGCTGTCGTAACCGCTATCGCGGCCGCCGCCGCCGCCACCACCGTAGTTGCCACCGCCACCACCGCCGCCAGCGTTATCACCGCGACCGTCCAGCATGGTCAGCACGCCGCCGAACCCTTGCAGCACAACTTCGGTGGAATATTTATCCGCACCGGATTGATCCTGCCATTTGCGGGTCTGCAATGCGCCTTCGATATAAACCTTGGAGCCTTTTTTCAGGTATTGCTCGGCAATACGCACCAGCCCGTCGTTAAAGATCGCAACCGAATGCCATTCAGTTTTCTCGCGACGTTCGCCAGTGTTTTTGTCTTTCCAAGTCTCGGAGGTCGCGATGCGCAGGTTGCACACTTTGCCGCCATTCTGAAATGACCGGACCTCGGGGTCGCGGCCCAGGTTCCCAATCAAGATTACTTTGTTGACCGATCCAGCCATGTCTTACTCCCCAGCGATTCTGCGTATTTGATTTGGCGCAATCTACGGAGGTCTGCGCCGACTTGGTAGCCCGTAGTCAGCACAGATCGCGACTTTCTGAAAAAACTGGCAATTTCTGGAAAAGTGGTTAGGTTCCGCCCATTCGACATAGGGCGAGGCTGCTGCGGATGAAAAAAGTTACTGTAGTTTTAACGACCATTGGCATGTTTGCTGGGTCAGTTGTGTGGGCAGATACCGTGTCGACACGGACAAGGTCGAGTTTGTTGCAAAGCCAATTGTCTGTTTTGGACGGTCGGGCGACGTCTCAGTATTCCAATTCGATCCGGTTGCAGCCGCCGCGTGCGATTGTGCCGTCAGCACAGCCGCAAACACCTGCCTATATTGGCCGTTACCAAGGTCCGTTCCTCAGCGTTGCGCGTTCTGCTGCGCAGCGTTACCAAATCCCAGAGGATTTATTCCTGCGCTTGGTCCAACAAGAAAGCGGCTGGAACCATACTGCGGTTTCGTCAAAAGGCGCATTGGGCTTGGCCCAGTTGATGCCCGACACAGCCCGCGGTTTGGGTGTTGATCCACGCGACGCACACCAAAACCTTGACGGCGGCGCACGTTATCTCAAGGCGCAATACGACAAATTCGGCGATTGGCGTTTGGCGCTCGCGGCCTATAACGCAGGTCCCGGCGCGGTCGAACGCTACAACGGCATCCCCCCATATAACGAAACACAGAACTACGTTCGCGTCATTTTTGGCGGCTGATTAGTGGTGTCTGACGGGCTTGCCCGCACCATTTTTGCGGAAATGTGACGGGGTATGGCCCATTTTTGCCTGAAAACTGCGGGTGAAATAAGCGGCTGAGCGGAACCCGAGGTCGCTTGCAATTTGCGACACGGGCGCCTCAGAGTCGCGCAGCATCAAACACGCTTCATATGTGATCCGGTCGCGCAGTAAAGACAACGCGGAACGGCCACAGGTTTGATTGCAGCAGCGTGTCAGATGCGTGGGCGTGACCCCAAGGGCCGCTGCGAAATCCGAAACACCTTGCGCCGTTTTGTAATCACGCTCGATTAAATCGGTATAGGCCGCGACAAGCCGCGCGGCGGTGCCTTCGGTCCGGTCCGTCGCCGTGCGCGCGGGCGACAGGTTCATTTGCCGTTCAAAAAACACCGACATCAGCCCGAGGTGATAATGTGCGGCCCTTGAATGAGTTTGTTGCGACGTCTGTAATTCATGTTCAATCGCTTCGAACATCGCGGCGGCCTGTCGTTGAACATGCACATCGCGCAGGCGCAAATGCACCGTTTCTTCCGGCCATTCGTCTGCCATGGCTTTCGGGATCGTTAACATCGTGCCGAAAACGCTCGGGCCAGCCTCGTAGCCATACATCACGTGGGCGGGTAAAAAGATCATGTTGTTGGGGCCATACCCGTGTGTCATGCCCGCGACGGTGATCCGGCCTTGGCCTTTGGTGATGAACAACAGACGCGGCGTTGCGTGACTGCGCATCGCTTCGGTGCGCCAGCTACCAGCCAGTTGATTATACGCAATCGGCGCGATGTGTAGCGACGTCGATTGGCTTTGCTTGCGTGTAGGTTTTGTTTTCATCGGTGTCATAACGGCCCCCAAAGCAGTTATGTGCAAGTCTGCCAATCAAAACCCCTTAAAACAATGGGGGATTCAGGTTCGAAATGTGAAAACTGTGGATAATTCTGTGGATGAAACGGGTATTGTTGTCCAATCGCGCATTCTGGCCCGAAACCACGTGCGTTGGCGTTTGGCGTATTGGCGGGATGCGACGATGGCGGATTCTTTGGCGCGTGCCAGTGACATTTCGCCGTTGAGATGGGCGATTAATTCCGGCGCACCGATCGCTTTGGACGACAGATGTGCGGGGTCCCATGTGGGCAACATCGCGGCTGCTTCATCCAATGCGCCAGCGTCTAGCATCATGCCAAAGCGCTGTGTGATACGCGGTGTGAGCCATTCTTTGGGCGCGTCCATGACCAGCGCCGTGACATCCGCCAGCGGCAAAAGCGGGGCAGGCGTGTTGTCTTGCCAGTCGGCCAAGCTGCGGCCCGTCGCCGTCAAAACCTCCCATGCCCGCTGCACCCGCACCGGATTTTGCGTGTCGATCCGCGCGGCAGTCTCGGGGTCCAATGCGGCCAGCAGATCGCGGTAATCAATCGCATCCGCTTGGGCGCGAACAGCGGGCGGTGTGGGCGGAATATCCGCCAACCCTTGGGTGAGGGCCGTCATGTAAAGCCCTGTTCCGCCTACAATTATAGGTCGTTCGCCTTGCAGTAACGGGGCCACATCACGCAGCCAATGCCCAACCGAATACTCCGCATCAAACGGCACATGACCGTATAGCGCATGTGGCGCGCGCGCGAGGTCTGCAGCGTCGGGTCGCGCTGTCACAATCCGCCAGCCGTCAAATACTTGTAATGCGTCGGCATTGATAATCACGCCACCTTGGGTCTCAGCGATATGCAACGCCAGCGCAGACTTGCCCGATGCCGTCGGCCCCGCGATCACCACTGGTTTATCTTTGTGAATGGATATCATGTCAGTCGCATATGCCTTTCCGGGCGCGTCTGTCTTTGGCGAACAGACCCTATCAGGCCAAATCGCCCACTTGGGCATTGTAGCCAAGCTGTTTTTGGGACATTTTGCGCAAAGTTGGAAGACACGCATCGAGAATAGGGGCACAGATCATGGCGGACACCGGAAAAACAGCTTACAAAAGGGTAATGCTGAAAATATCGGGCGAGGCCCTGATGGGCAACACGGCTTTTGGTCTGCACCCGCCAACTGTTCAGCGTATCGCCAAGGAGGTCAAGACGGTCCACGATATGGGCGTCGAAATCTGCATGGTGATCGGTGGCGGTAACATTTTCCGCGGTCTCCAAGGCTCTGCCCAAGGGATGGAACGCACAACAGCCGACTACATGGGCATGCTTGCCACGGTGATGAACGCGCTCGCGATGCAATCCGCGCTTGAGGAACTGAACATCCACACCCGTGTGATTTCCGCGATCACCATGAACGAAGTGGCCGAACCGTACATCCGACGCCGCGCCGTGCGCCATCTTGAAAAGAAACGGGTGTGCATCTTTGCCGCCGGAACCGGCAACCCGTATTTCACGACAGACACCGCCGCGACCCTGCGGGCCAACGAAATGAACTGCGAAGCGATTTTCAAAGGCACCAAAGTTGACGGCGTCTACGACAAAGATCCGGCGAAACACGCCGACGCAAAACGCTACGACCGTGTCAGCTATGACGAAGTGCTGCAAAAGCACTTGGGCGTGATGGATGCGTCCGCGATTGCGCTGGCGCGTGACAACCATTTGCCGATTGTTGTGTTCAGCTTGGACGAGCCGGGCGGCTTCTGCGGTATCCTTGCCGGGACCGGAACATCGACGGTTGTGCACGACTAACGTGCAACTTTGAGCCAGAACTTGCGTATCTGTCATAGGGTGTACAAGGTTGCATCCTATACAGGTTCCGTTTTTTAACGTATGAGCAATAAAACCATGCGGGGCAAAAGCCCCAGAAGTAAGAGCAGAAAACATGTCAGACGATTTTGAACTCGATACCGATGATCTTGGCCGCCGTATGGACGGCGCGATTGCAAACCTGCGCGTGGAACTGTCTTCGCTGCGCACCGGCCGTGCGTCCGGCTCTATGCTGGAACCCGTGATGGTTGACGCCTACGGCTCTATGACACCGATTAACCAAGTGGGTACGGTGAACGTGCCAGAACCACGGATGGTCACGATCAACGTGTGGGACAAAGGTCTTGTTGGTAAAGTCGAAAAAGCGATCCGCGAAAGCGGCTTGGGCATCAACCCACAGCTGAACGGCACAATCATCATGCTGCCGATCCCTGAACTGAACGAAGAACGCCGCCGCGAGTTGGGCAAAGTTGCTGGCAACTACGCCGAAGGTGCGCGTGTGTCCGTGCGGAACCTGCGTCGCGACGGTATGGACCAGATCAAAAAAGCCAAGAACGACGGCATGTCCGAAGATGACCAGAAATTCTGGGAACAAACGGTGCAGGAATTGACCGACAAATACATTAAGTTGGTCGACGAAACCGTGGAAACTAAACAAGAAGAGATCATGCAGGTTTAAGATCGACCCGTCTGATCCCACCCGAGCATTCACTGGAAGGAGGCCACAAGATGGCCAAAGACCTCACCCCCGATCATGTTGGCCCTGGCCACGTTGCAATCATCATGGATGGCAACGGCCGTTGGGCGCAGCAACGTAACCGTCCGCGGCTATTCGGCCACCATGCGGGTGCGAAGCGGGTGCGTGAAATTGTGAATGCTTGTCCCGATATCGGCGTGAAATATCTGACGATTTTTGCGTTTTCGACCGAGAATTGGAAGCGGACACAGACCGAAGTTTCCGGCCTGATGCGGCTTTTCCGGCGCTACATTGAACGCGAAGCGCGTGATTTGCTGGCTGAAGGTGTGCGTGTTCGTTTCATCGGTGATCGCATGAAGCTAGATGCGAAACTGGTCACGCTGATGGACAATCTCGAACTGCTGACCTCGCACAACGACCGTGTGCATCTGACCATCGCGCTAAACTACGGTGGTCGCGACGAGGTCACACGCGCTGCGAAAAAGATGGCATTCGAGATAGAGCAGGGCCGTTTGACCCATAAAGACGTCGATGCGGAAACGCTGGCGAAATTCTTGGATACACAGTTTTTACCTGATCCTGACCTTGTGATCCGCACCAGCGGTGAAGCGCGGATTTCCAACTTCCTTCTGTGGCAATCTGCCTACGCCGAATACGAATTTATCGATACGTTGTGGCCTGATTTCAGCGCCGAAGAATTTGGCAAAGTTGTCGGCAACTTTGGCAATCGCGAACGTCGTTACGGCGCGGTTTCTGCCTAATATGTCCGAGAAACCAACCGTCCTACCCGCCAAATGGGATGATCTGACCGTTCGGATCACCTCTGCTGTTGTGATGACTGTCGTTGGTGCCATTGGCGTCATTTTGGGCGGTCATTGGTTCCAGATGATGGTGGTCTTTGTGACCGCCGTGATGGTCTGGGAATTGTGGATGATGATCCGCCCTGAATCAGCCACCTCTGGCATGTTGTTGGCCGCCTTGCTTGCGTCTGTGATGTCAGGGCAGTTGCACGACGAGACACTGTTCGCGATTGTGCTATTCTTGGTGGTGCCGTCGATTGGGGCATTTTATCTCAAGAAAGAACGCCTGACATTCTTTTGTTTTGCCTTGGGAATTCAGCTTGCGGGCTGGGGGCTAGTCCATTTTCGCGCGGACTACGGATTCACTTGGATTTTGTGGCTGATGCTCGTCGTGATCGCCACAGACGTGTGCGGCTACTTTGCGGGTAAGACATTCGGCGGGCCAAAATTCTGGCCATCGATCAGCCCGAAAAAAACATGGAGCGGCACATCCGCAGGCTGGCTCGGTGCGGGCGTCGTCGGCTTTATCTTTACCATGTTCACCAACGCTGGCTGGTCCATCGTCTGGATTTCGATGGTTCTGAGTTTCGCGAGCCAAATGGGCGATATAGCTGAAAGCGCGCTGAAACGCCGGATGCGGGTCAAGGACAGTTCAACATTAATCCCCGGTCACGGCGGCTTGTTTGACCGCTTTGATGCGTTGCTCGGGGCGGCATTGTTCATGCTGCTGGTGGCCTATGTGTTCAATGTCCCTGGAGTAGCCTTTTGAAAACTGTCAGCGTTTTTGGGGCGACAGGATCTATCGGCCAAAACACCATTGATTTGATTAAGAACGATCCGCAGTCCTTTGATGTTGTTGCATTAACGGGCGGTCGTAATTTCGTGCAGCTCGCCAAAGACGCGATTGATTTGCGGGCCGATGTGGCCGTGATCGACGATGTGTCGTGCTACGACGACCTCAAGAATTTGCTCGCAGGATCAGGGGTCGAGGCCGCGTGTGGATCGGATGCGATAGTCGAGGCGGCGAAACGACCCTGCGATTGGGTCATGTCCGCGATTGTGGGTGCTGCTGGTCTCGCACCGGGATGGGCCGCGCTGGAACTGGGCACGACACTGGCGCTCGCGAACAAGGAATCCTTGGTCACGGCTGGCCCGATCTTGTTGGCGCAGGCCGCGCTACATAACGCCACGATCCTGCCCGTCGACAGCGAACATTCCGCTGTTTTTCAAGCACTTGTCGGCGAAGACATCGCGACCGTCGAGCGCATCATCATCACCGCATCGGGCGGCGCGTTCCGCGATTGGCCGCTCTCCGATCTGCCCAAAGCATCGCTCGCGCAGGCGTCATCCCATCCGAATTGGGACATGGGCCAGCGCATCACTATCGACAGCGCATCTATGTTTAACAAAGCGATGGAGCTGATTGAAACCAAAGAGTTTTTCGGCGTTCGTCCCGACCAGATCGAGACGATTATCCACCCCGAAAGCCTGATTCACGCGCTGGTCGGATTTAACGACGGTGCCTTAATGGCTCATGTCGGCCCGCATGATATGCGGCACGCGATTGGCTTTGCGTTAAATTGGCCAGAGCGTAAAAAGCTACCCGTAGAACGGCTCGACCTCGCGAAAATCGGCGCGCTGAACTTCAAAGCACCAGAGGCGGCCCGCTATCCCGCCTTGAAAATCGCACGCGATGTGATGGACGAGGGCGGCTTGATGGGCGCGGCCTTTACTGCGGCGAAAGAACACGCGCTTGACGGGTTCATTGCGGGTGACATTGGGTTCATGGATATGGCACCTGTGGTCGCAGAAACGTTGAACACTATGACGTCTCGTGATGGGCTGAAAAATGTCAAAATGACATTGGATACCGTCAACGAGACAGACACGCTTGCCCGAATCCGCGCGGGTGAAGCCATCAAAACACTGAGGTAATCTTTTGGACCTGACGCAAATTTTGCCTGCCCTTGGCGGTACGGCTTGGACAATGATTTTCTTTGTGATTGCCCTGTCGGTAATTGTCGCGATCCATGAATATGGCCATTATATCGTGGGCCGCTGGTCTGGTATTCATGCCGAAGTGTTCAGCCTCGGCTTTGGTCCGGTGGTCTATGCGTGGACTGATAAACACGGCACAGTCTGGCAGATCGCGGCATTGCCGTTTGGCGGATATGTTAAGTTTTTGGGTGATGCCAACGCAGCCAGTGTGGGCTCTGACGGCAGCGTTTCTGACGCCGACATGCGCCGCACGATGACAGGCGCGCCCTTGTGGGCAAGGGCCGCGACCGTTGCTGCGGGTCCGATTTTCAACTTCATTCTCGCGATTGCGATCTTTGCGGGCTACCTGATGTGGCAGGGCACCGACCGCACGCCGTTAACCTATGGATCAGCGCCAGATCTGCCCGCGATTTACCAATCAGAGCTGCAACGCGGCGATGAAATTATGGCTATCGGTGGCATTCCGATGAACGACGATGACCTGTCAACGGGCACCACCGACGACATTCCTGTGTCACCGACTGTCGACTATGACATCGTCCGCGATGGCGTTGCGATGACCGTCACTGGCCCGTTCCCGATTTTGCCGTTGGTCAGTGGTGTCGCCCCGCGCTCTGCCGCTGATGATGCTGGCATTCGCATCGGTGACTTTATCATGGCCGCGGACGGCGAGCCGATCGTCGCCTTCCGCGATATCGTGGCGGCCAAAGATGCAGCAGGCGAAAATCCGCTGGAATTGACGGTTTTGCGCAATGGCGAAACCCTGACATTGTCGATGGCGGCACGGCGCGTTGACTTGCCTTTGCCGAGTGGTGGCTTTGAGCAGCGTTATTTGATTGGGATTAACGGCGGCTTGTTCTTCGAAGCAGAGCGCGATTCCGTTGGCCTGTGGACTGCGCTTAAGGCCGGCACCCAGCAGTTGTGGAACCGGATCACCGTGTCATTGTCCGGTTTGTGGCAGCTTCTGATTGGCGGCATTTCCAGTTGTAACCTGTCTGGCCCCGTCGCAATCGCCCAAACATCAGGGTCATTGGCGCAGCAAGGGGCAGGGAGCTTTGTTCTGTTTATCGGCATCTTGTCAGCCGCTGTGGGCCTATTGAACCTGATGCCAATTCCGGTTTTGGACGGTGGGCACCTTGTTTTTCATGCCTACGAAGCCGTGACACGTCGCAAACCATCCGAATTCGCATTGCGCGTTTTGATGTCGATGGGCGTGGCGATCATCGGGTCGTTGATGGTGTTCGCATTGCTGAACGATCTATTCCTTTGCCCCTGAGCGGTCACACGGCTGCCCAGATATCGCCTTAATTCAACGTTAGTCATCTGTCAGCTATTCAAGGAGTGACACATGCAAACGATTGCCCAAGGCTACAAAAGCGTCTCCCTACTGGTTGAACTCAACTGGGACCGGATTTTGACGACTGCGACTGTGATTGGTTCACTTTACGCCGGCGCATACATCATGCTCGCCTAAACAAGACCGCAAAATGATGTGGTTTATTAATGAACGCGCCCCTAGGGGTGCGTTTTGTGGTTTTGACAACCATGCGCGAACAGGATACCCATCTGGACAATAAACATAGCCAGAGCGGACAGTCGAATGAACCTGAAAACGGGGTATGCCTTAGGGCGGAGCACTTCATTATTGCGCACAGTTGCAGTTGTGAGTTTTGTAGGGGCTGTCAGCGGTGTAGCTGGTCCTACTCAGGCGCAGAATTTTGCATTTAACGACGTAGCGATCAACGGGAACCAGCGGGTTGCCGATGGCACGATCCTGACTTTCGCAGGAATTGCACGCGGTGAACAAGTCACGGCAGGGTCGGTGAACGACGCCAGCCAGCGCATTCGCGAATCTGGTTTGTTTTCCGAGGTAAATGTCCGGACGCAAGGCAACACGCTTGTCATTGATGTGGTCGAATTTCCAACCGTGAACCGCGTCAACATCGAAGGCAACTCGCAAGTCCGCGATGCGCAACTGTTGTCCGTCGTCCGTTCCGAGCCGCGCCGCGTTTACACGCCAACGCAGGCCGAAGCCGATACCGCCGCGATCACCGAAGTTTACGCGAGCCTTGGCCGCATTAACGCCGTTGTGACCCCGCGCATCATTCCACTGTCAGACAACCGCGTCGATCTGGTGTTTGAAGTCGTCGAATCCGGTCTGACCGAAGTTGAACGTATTGCTTTTGTCGGCAACCGTAACTTCTCTGAATCGCGTCTGCGTCGTGTTCTTGAAACGAAACAAGCAGGCATCCTGCGCCAAGTGATCACGCGCGACACCTTCGCCGCTGATCGTGTGGCCGTGGATCGCCGTGTTTTGACAGATTTCTACCAATCACGCGGCTATGCCGATTTTCAGGTGCAGAACGTCGATGTGGCCCTGACCCGCGAGCGCGATGCCTATCTGATGACTTTCAATGTGCAAGAAGGGCAGCAATTCAAATTTGGCAATATCTCTGTCAGCAGCGCCATTCCTGAAGCCGACGCCGAAGTTTTCCGCGCCGCGTTGAAAACACGCCCCGGTGCCGTTTATACGCCAGTGTCCCTCGAAAGCGATATCTCGCGCTTGGAACTGCTGGCGACACGCATGGGCATCAACTTTCTGCAGGTTGAACCACGTATCACCCGCGATGATCGCAATTTGCAACTGAACGTCGAATTTGCACTGGTGCGCGGCGAGCGTATTTTTGTGGAACGCATCGACATCGAAGGCAACAGCACGACGCTTGACCGTGTGATCCGCAACCAATTCCGCGTGGTCGAAGGCGACCCGTTTAACCCGCGTGAAGTCCGCGAATCTGCGGAACGTATCCGTGCGCTTGGCTTCTTCCAGAACGCGGCTGTGAATGCCCGCGAAGGATCAGGTCCAAACCAAGTTATCGTTGACGTGGACGTCGAAGAAGGTCCAACCGGATCGCTGTCCTTTGGTGCGAACTATAACACTGATGTTGGGCTCGGACTGCTTGCCAGTTACGGCCAAGACAACTTCCTTGGTCGCGGACAAAGCTTGGACGTGCAAGTGTCGACCGCCGAAACCAACCGCGTGTTGAGCCTTAGCTTTTCAGAGCCGAACTTTTTGGGCCGCGACCTGCGGGCCGGTTTTGCGATGAACTACGGCACAACCGACAACGAAAACGCGAATTTCGACACTGAATCCTTCACCTTGCGCCCGTCGCTGAACTTCCCTGTCAGCGACAATGGCCGGCTGTCGACTTATTATTCTTTCAACTACGAAGACCTGACCGACGTCTCCACAACCGTCAGTGAAATCATCCAAGAAGAAGCAGAGCGTGGCGCGGTGTCCACCAATTCCGTCGGCTACACCTACAGCTTTGACAGCCGCCGCGCTGGCATTGATCCGGTGACAAGCTACGTGTTCCGCTTTGGTCAGGAATTTGGCGTCGGCGACAGTAACTTTGTCAAAACCACAGCGCTCGCAGCGGTTGAAACTCAAGTGCTGAGCGAAGAAGTCACACTGCGCGCCACCGTCGAAGGTGGTAGCCTTGATTATGCGGACAACGACAGCCGCGTCACTGACCGCTACTTCCTTGGCTCGCGTTTGATGCGCGGCTTTGATGCGGGCGGGATCGGTCCACGCGACGCCGACACTGGCGACGCATTGGGCGGCAACAAATACGCAGTTGCACGGCTTGAGGCTGAATTCCCGCTTGGTCTACCAGAAGAATACGGCGTGTCCGGCGGCTTGTTCCTCGATCACGGTTCGGTCTGGGACGTGGGCAACACCTACAGCGCTGACGTTTTGTACAACGACTTTACGGCGCGGACCGTTGTGGGGGCCACGATCTTTTGGACCACACCCATCGGCCCGCTGCGCTTTAATTTCACCGAAGCGCTCGACGCCCAAGATGAGGACGAGACCAAATCGTTCGACGTGACGATCTCGACATCCTTCTGATGCGTGGTTTCATTGGCATGTGTGTGCTGGGGGCGTTCACCGCTTTGAGCACACCTGTCGCGGCGCAAGATCAGACCGTGGTTTTGCCGTCACCGATCATGGTGGTGGATTTCGAACGGGTCTTTGTTGAAACGCTTTACGGGCAGCGTATCGCCGCTGCCGTGTCCGAAGAACGCGAGCGGGTCCAAGCCGACAATGACCGGATTGCGGCCGAATTGCTCGCCGAAGAAACGGCCCTCACTGAGGCGCGCGCCACGATGGAGCCCGACGCATTTCGAGCCGCCGCCGAGGCGTTTAACGAGCGTGCGCAATCGGTGCGGTCTGACCGCGAGATCGAACAAGACAAGCTGGTGCAGCTGCGCGATTCAGAGCGGTCTCAGTTTCTGGAACGGATCAGACCGATCGTGCTCGCCTTGATGCTGGAACGCGGGGCCGTGGTGGCGATGGACCGCCGCGCTGTGATACAAGCAATCGGCAGCGCCAATGCCACCGAAGACGCGGTTGATTTAATTGATAAAACCCTCGGTGATGGTGAGTTGCAACCCGACGAGCGGCCAACGCTGCGCCCGATGGAAGACACCAGCACCACACCAGACGACGCGGAAGCGCCGATTGTGCCGCCCATTGTCGCGGATGACGTGTTACCCGACTTGCCGCAATCTGAGTGACTGGGTAAACAGGTGTTTAAGCCGAACGCGGTGCCACCCGATTGCACCTAAGAAGATACCAAGACCAACAAGGAATTTCCACGATGTCCGAGACCCCAACAAGCGCCGACATTCAGCTGATCCAAGCGATCCTGCCACACCGGTATCCGTTCTTGCTTGTGGACAAAGTGCGCGACATCGACGGGACGTCCTCGGCCGTTGGCATCAAAAACGTCACCATGAACGAGCCGCATTTTCAGGGCCATTTCCCGGGTATGCCAATCATGCCGGGTGTCACGATTGTCGAAGCCATGGCGCAAACAGCGGCGGTGATGGTCGGCACATCGCTTGGCCTGACCGAAGGCAATCTATTGGTGTATTTCATGGGCATCGACGGCTGCAAATTCCGCCGCAAGGTAATTCCGGGCGACGTTCTGGAAATGAAGATCGAAACCACACGCGGCAAAGCGGGCGGAAAAGTCTGGAAATTTAAAGGCGTGGCAACCGTTGACGGTGAAATGGCCGCAGAAGCCGAATTTACCGCAATGATGGACATGCAAGGTTAATGGCGGGCATTCACCCCAGTGCTGTGATCGCGGAAGGTGCTGTCATCGGGCCGGATTGCGAGATCGGGCCGTTCTGTGTCGTCGGTGCTGACGTTGTTTTGGGGCGTGCTGTCACGCTGAAAAGCCACGTTGTGCTGGACGGTGACACGCATATCGGCGACGAAACTGTCGTGTTTTCCTTTGCCGTTCTGGGCGAAATCCCACAGGATTTGAAGTTCGACGGCGAGAACACGAAACTGCGGATCGGGGCGCGTAACCGTATCCGTGAACACGTGACGATGAACACAGGCACCACGGGTGGTGGTGGCGTGACAACTGTTGGCGACGACAACCTGTTCATGGCTGGTTGTCATATCGCGCATGATGCGCAGGTCGGTGATCGCGTGATCGTGGTGAATAACTCCGCAATTGCAGGGCATTGCGTGCTTGAGGACGACGTGATCGTTGGCGGGTTGTGCGGTGTGCATCAATTTGTGCGGATCGGCAAAGGCGCTATTATCGGCGCGTTGTCGATGGTCACATCTGACGTCATTCCGCATGGTTTGGTGATGGGACAACGTGGCGAATTGGACGGGCTTAATCTGGTCGGTCTGAAACGAAAAGGTGTGGCGCGCACTGACATCACGGCGCTACGGGCCGCGTTCCAGATGCTTAAAGACGGCGAAGGCACGTTCCACGACCGCGCCGAAAAACTACGAGACGAAAGCGACAGCGCGTTTGTGCAGGATATGGTCCGCTTTATCCTTGGGCAAAGCGACCGTGGCTTTCTGACGCCGAAATAATGCTGGCGTTGATCGCAGGTACAGGCGATTTGCCAGCGGTGATTTTATCACGCGTGGACGGGCCTGTTGTGACCTGTGCGTTGCATGGATTTGATCCGTCTATTGATGTGGAAATTCCGTTTAGTATTGAACATTTAGGCAGCTTTCTTAATGTGCTGCGTGAGCGTGGCGTCACCGACATTTGCATGGTCGGCGCGATCCGTCGTCCGCCGATTGATCCGTCTGAAATCGACGCCGCGACGTTACCGCTCGTGCCACGCATCCAAGCCGCGATTGCCAAAGGTGACGACGGTGCGCTGCGCGAGGTCATCGCGATTTTTAACGACCACGGCTTCGGGATTAAAGCCGCGCATGACATCGCACCCGATCTGCTACCAGCCCCCGGATTCGCGACCAAAGCACAGCCGTCCGATTGGCACTTGGCCGACGCGGCAGAGGGCGAACGCACCATCGCGGAAATGGGCGCGGGCGACATTGGCCAAGCCTGCATCGTGCGGATGGGCCAAGTCGCAGGCCGCGAAGATGTGGACGGCACCGACGCGATGCTGGCCCGTTTCCACGAAGAGTACATCAAACCCGAACCGGACACCGTTTTTGCCGCGATTCATCAGTCCATCGGCGGCATGTTGGAAAACATCACGGGCAGCGGCGCTGATCCGGTCACAGCCGACGACGGGATTTTGTTCAAAGCCCCGAAACCGACGCAAGACCGCCGCGCTGACCTACCGACAATCGGATTCCAAACCGCCATGGGTGCCGCCGAAGCAGGGCTTGCGGGCATTGTGATCGAAGCCGACGGCGTATTGGTTCTGGATCTCGACAGCGTGGTTGAGACGTTAGACGCGCAAGGAATGTTCCTTTGGGTGCGCCCAAAAGGTGCGTTATGAAAGCCTTCATCATCGCAGGCGAGGTCTCTGGCGACAAGCTGGGCGGCGCTTTGATGGCTGGATTGAACAGCCTGACGGACGTGCAATTCGACGGCGTTGGCGGTCCCTTGATGCAAGAAAAAGGGCTGCAAAGTCGGTTCCCGATGGACGAACTCAGCGTCATGGGGTTGGCCGAAATACTGCCGAAATACAAGGCGTTGAAGGCCCGCGTTCATCAAATGGCGCAAGCCGTGATCGACACCAAACCCGATGTTTTAATCACAATCGACAGCCCTGATTTCTGCCTGCGCGTCGCGAAACTGGTCAAAGCGCAGTGCAGCGTGCCAACGATCCACTACGTTGCCCCAACCGTCTGGGCGTGGCGGTCTGGCCGTGCTGCGAAAATGGCAAAACACATCGACCACGTGCTGGCCTTGTTCCCGTTCGAGCCGCCCTTGATGCAAGCCGCAGGCATGACCTGCGATTTCGTCGGGCATCCGGTGGTCGCCGAACAGATCGCTACCGACGCTGAAGCGGCCGCATTTCGCGCAAAACATGGCGTGACCGGACCACTGATTTTGGCGCTACCAGGGTCACGGAAAGGCGAAGTCACACGCTTGGCCACGCGCTTTGGCGACGCATTGGGGCAGGTGGCGCAGGCCCACCCGAACGCCGCAGTCGTCGTGCCATGCGCGGGGCCAGTCACCAGTTTGGTGCGAGAACTCACACAGAGCTGGCCAGTCACACCGTTGCTGATCCCCGCCCAGGCAACCGCCACCAAACGCGCCGTGTTCCGTGCCGCAGACGTGGCCTTGGCGGCGTCGGGCACTGTGTCGCTTGAATTGGCCGCGAACCAGACGCCGATGGTGATCGGCTACGATATGGCGTGGCTGTCGCGGATCATCATCAGCCGGATGTTGAAAGTCGATACCGTGACGCTGGTTAATCTCGTGTCGGAAACCCGCGTTGTCCCCGAATTTGTGGGCAAGAATTGCGACGCGGATGCGATGGCTAAAGCGATGATAGACGTGCTGGCAAACCCCGCAGCACAGCTTGATGCGATGCGCGTCACGATGGACAGATTGGGCCTTGGTGGCGAAGCACCGGGCCTACGTGCGGCCCGTTCCGTGCTGGCGACGCTTGAACAATCGCCCGTCTAGGATAATCAACCCGCAAGCCAATATTCCGAAGCCAAAATAAGACCTTACAGGCAGGTCTTCACCTAAAATAATAGCACCCAGAATGATCGCAACGGGGGCCACCAGCAAGGTGCAGAGCATCAGGTTGCCGCTGCCTGCCATTTTCAAAACGCGGTAGTACAACAGATATGCGACTGCGGTTGCGATCACCGCATAATAGGCAATCGCGGCCCATGTCGCGGGTTGCAGGTCCACACGGATCGGCCCTTCGATCAGGATCGCGGCGGGGATGGCGATGATGCTTGATCCGGTGAGCATGCCGGCGGCGGCGATCTGTGGCGACAAGCCCGACAATTGTTTCTTGGCCCAAACACCCGCCAGTGCGTAGCTGATGGTGCCGCCGATCACTGCTAATTGCCCGAGGGAACGTAGATCAAAGCTGCGAAATGTGTCCAATCCAATCGCAGTGGCGACCCCGACAAAGCCCATAATCACGCCAATTGCGCGGCGCGGTGTCAGCCTTTCGTCGGCAAAGAATACGGCAGCGGCAATCACCCCAAAAATCGCTGTGGATGCGTTCAGGATCGACGTGAGGCCGGTTTCGATGTGCAGTTGGCCCCATGCCATCAAGGTAAACGGAATGACGTTGTTCAACATTCCCATGACCAAAAACGCGGCCCAAATGCGGATGCCGCGCGGGATCGACATGCGTCGGATCAAGGCGACCGCCCAGAGGATCAGCATCGCCCAACCGGTGCGATGTGCCACGGAGGTCAGCGGACCGATTTCGTCCAATGCGACGCGCACTGACAAGAACGATGCGCCCCAGATCAAGGACAGCAGCGACAGTTCGACCCAAGCACGTGCGGATAAGGTTTGTTGTTTCATAATATACACTTATGAGATGATGCTCACCGCCAAAGCAATCCGGAACATGCGGTTTAGAAACGAAAAAGCCCCGCCGCAGAACGGCAGGGCTTTGTTTTATAAACTGTGGCCAGCTTAGAACTGGTAGCCAACTGTCAGACCAAGCCCGATTGCATCGTTGTCAGCAAATTCGACGCCAGAATCGTCTGTCGCTTCGCCAAGTTTGATGTACTCAAGACCGCCAGTGAATTTGACGTTGTTGTAGGTGTAAGACCCGCCAATGCCGAATGCTGTGGAGCCGTCAGTTGGGGACAAACGAGATGCAACGCTGCCGTTACCGTCCTCGTATGTGACCCGCGCAAATACGGACAGGTCTTCGTTGATCTGGCGACCAACACCCAGACGGAATGTTGTCACGTCGTCGTCGATACCTGTGACGCGATCGTTTGTAAGGGCTTCGTAGCCATTCGGGCGGACTTCCCAGACGGACCATTCTGCCCAGCGGATCGAACCGAAGACCAATGTGTCGGCTGCAACACCTGTCTGGAAGTCCAGTGTCACGGATTGTGGCATTTCGATTTCAAAATCAGATGTTCCGCTGACGGATGGCACGGCAAGCACGGCCTCTGTCCCTGCGAACTTGTGCTTATAGCCAGTTTCATAGGTCAAAGCGACGCGAAGGGCGATTTCCGGACGCTCGTAAGCGGCACCAAGGATATAGCTGGTTTCGCGGCTTGCATCGGTTTCGGCTGTATAGCCAAGAGTTCCGGCTGGCGCGTTGCCAGCAAGTGCTGCTGCTGTTGCGTTACCTGCGGCACCTGCGTCGCTTAGACCCTTACGGATCAACGCGTCTGGAATGGCGATGTCGGCTTCTGATTCGACACTGCGAAACCCACCAAATACAGAGATATTTGGCGTTGCTTGGTATTTCAGAACCAGTGCGATTTGGTTGCTTTCCCAATCTGCGGACAGACCGGCGTAGACACCGTCTGGATAGTCAGCATTTGCACCGTAAGGCTGGTTCAGGAACAAGCCGACGTCGAATTGATCATTCAGTTCGTATTTCAGTGCAACGCTGGCAGTGCTGTAGTCTTCTGACATGTTGCCGGTAGAACCGCCGCCGAAAGCCGCCGGGTAATCGCCGGACACGTCAGGTTTTACAGATGAGAAAGACAGCGCAACATAAGTGCCTTCTTCAAACAGTACTGAATAGCCGTTGCCGCCGCGCTCGATTCCGCCAGCGGTTGCCGCTGTCGTTGTGAGCATCAAAGCCGCTGTCAATTTAAGTGTGTTCTTCATGTCTCCGTCCCTGTCATGAAAGTGTCTCCCTGTGATGAGCCTAGGGACCGATTGCCGCATGCGTCAATTAATGACGCGGCGTCAGACATTTATGACCCCTCTACCGATGTATTTAAGCACTACGTAGGGTTGCACGATTTTGCAGGGTTATGTTCATATAATTGGCCCCAAAAATGATGAACGCGCCGACGAAAACCCAGATATCCAGCGCCTCTTTGTACATCAGCATTCCGACGATTGCGATGGTCGGCAGGCGGGCAAAATCAATCGGCATGACAACATTTGCGGGCGCAAGTGACAATGCCGTGGTCAGGCAGAAATGCGCCAAAAGCCCTGCGCAGCCTATCAGAATGACCCAAAATACCGCTGCCCCAGTGGGCGCAGTCATCTGTCCATCATAGCCCGCGCAGACCAGTCCAAAGACCAGTTGCGTGGCTGTCAGGAACATCAAAATTGTGGTGATTGTCTCGGTCCGTGTCAGCTTGCGGGTCAGGATCGCGGTTAACGCGAAGGCCACTGCACAGCTTGCCGCCGCGATGATGCCGGGGCTGATCGCAGCGGGATCGGGGCGGGCCACGATCAGCACACCGACAAAGCCAAACAGGGCCGCGAGCATACCGACGCGCGTGATTCGTTCGCCCAACAGCAGCGGTGCCAAGAGAATCACCCAGATTGGCGTTGTGAACTCGAACGCGAAAACCTGTGCCAGCGGCAGCACGGTGATCGCGTAGAACCACAGGTTCTGTCCGGTGAAATGTGCCAAATTGCGCAGGCTGTGCAATTTCCAGCGGGTGAGCGTGATCTGCCCCCAAGCACCTGTTGCCGTGACGAGCGTCACCATGATGACAATGCCCGTCAGGCTGCGAAAGAACATGATCTCGAATGTGTCCAACGTCGCACTGACTTCGCGGCCTGCCACGGCCATCAGTGTGAATGACACGATGGACCCGATCATCCAGAATGCAGCGCGCAGGGTATTCGACATGACGTGGTCCTTTGAGATGCTGCGTGGACCTCTGATCGGTGTCACGGCTCTGCGCACCGTAATTTCGCAGGTGCAGGGACGCAATATGCGGATGCCAGAAACGCAAACAGCGCAAGGCGATTGCCCTGCGCTGAAGTTTTAGATGAAGAACGGTCGGTAAGTGCCTGTTATTCCCATTCAATCGTGCCCGGAGGCTTTGATGTGATGTCGTAGGTCACGCGATTAATGCCCTGCACTTCGTTGATGATGCGCGTGGCGGTTTCGCCCAAGAAGTCGTGGGTGAACGGGTAATAGTCTGCTGTCATACCGTCCACGGACGTCACCGCGCGCAATGCACAGGCGAAATCATAGGTCCGGCCGTCGCCCATCACGCCGACGGTGCGGACAGGTAGGATCGCGACAAAGGCTTGCCAGATATCATCGTACAACCCGTGCTTGCGGATCTGGTCGATGTAGACGGCATCGGCTTTGCGCAAAATCTCAAGCTTTTCGCGGGTGATCTCACCGGGGCAACGGATCGCAAGACCCGGTCCAGGGAACGGGTGCCGCCCAATGAACGACGGTGGCAAACCCAATTCACGACCAAGTGCGCGTACTTCGTCTTTGAATAATTCACGCAGAGGCTCGACCAGTTTCAAACCCATCTTTTCGGGCAGGCCGCCAACGTTGTGGTGGCTTTTGATTGTGACCGACGGGCCGCCAGAAAACGACACAGATTCGATCACATCTGGGTAAAGCGTACCTTGGGCGAGGAATTCCGCCCCTTCGATGCCGTTTGCGTATTTCTGGAACACGTCGATGAACAGTTTGCCGATGATCTTGCGCTTGGTTTCTGGATCGGACTGACCGTCCAATTCGCCCAAGAACAATTCAGATTCGTCCGCGTGGATCACCTTTAGGTTCATGTTGTCGCGGAACATGCCGACGACTTCTTCGGCTTCGTTCAAGCGCAGCAAACCGTGGTCCACAAAGACGCAGGTCAGTTGATCGCCAATCGCTTCGTGCAGAAGGGCCGCAGCGACTGACGAATCGACGCCGCCGGACAGGGCGCAAATGACTTGCTTGTCGCCGACCTGTTCGCGGATCGCATCAATCGCTAGTTCGCGGTAGGCATGCATCGTCCAATCGCCAGTGAAACCCGCGAGACGCACGAAATTCTCGTAGAGTTTCAAACCGTTAGGTGTGTGGTGCACCTCTGGGTGGAATTGCACCGCGTAAAAATTGCGCACAACATCAGCCGTCACCGCAAATGGCGCGTTGGGCGAGGTGCCGTAAACTTCAAAACCTGGAGCGATTTCAGACACATGGTCGCCGTGGCTCATCCAGACTTGTTCTTTTTCGGTCAGGAACCAGCCGTCTAGCAACGACAGTTTGCCGTGCGGCGTCACAAAAGCACGGCCAAATTCGGCGGTGCCGTGGCCGCTGACGACCTTGCCGCCTAGCTGCGTCATCATCGTTTGCTGGCCGTAGCAGATGCCAAGCACCGGAACACCCAAGTCCCACAGGCTATCTGGGGCGCGTGGCGAACCCTCGCGGGTCACGGAATCCGGCCCACCAGACAGGATCACGGCCTTGGGCGCGAATTCGGCCAGAACCGCATCCGTCACCTTTTGGTAGGGATGAATTTCACAGTAGACATTCAGTTCGCGCAGACGGCGGGCGATCAGCTGAGTGACTTGGCTACCAAAATCAATGATCAGCAGGCGTTCATGTTGCATATTTTCCATGTGGCTTCTCGTAAAACCAAGGGGGCGCGGGCGCAAGAGGCAGTGTGGATTCCCTGACTGACATAAATTGCCCAAATCGCTAGGCTGCTCGTATCTCATAGGAGGCACCGATGCAGACCTTTCAACACGCCTTGGCCCGCGTGGCCGTTTGGAACTTGGCTGGTTTTGGCGGGATCAAGCCGGACAGGATGAAGCAACAGGCCCTTGGGCTGGCGTTGCTCGATGCGGAACTGGTGACGCTGGTCGAGGTCAATCCGGTGGACCATATCTACGAACTCGCCGCTGAGATGGCCCAGTACGGTGTGGAATATGACGCCATGATTATTGAGCAGCCCGGCAACCTGCACACGGGTTTTCTGTTTAAAAAGGGCGTGAACGTCAGCAATCTACGCATGATCGAAGGATCGCAAGGCGCATATGTGCAGGGCAGGCGGGCTGTGGCGGTGGATGTAAAAATCGGTAAATTCGCGGCCACAATCATCGGCGTGCATCTGAAAGCAGGGCGCGGCCGCGCAGAGCAGTTGTTGCGCGACACGCAATGTCAGGTGATCGGCAAATGGATCGACACGCTGCGCGAAACCCCCGGATATAAACGCGACACGATTTTGCTGATGGGTGATTTCAACATGATTCCCGGTCAGGATGTCAGCAATTTTCATCATCTTGGCGGTGACGATGTGATGGATTTTGTGTCGTGTTGGGATCTTCAGGATCGGTTTAGTCACATCTTGGACAAGGGGCGTGCGAATTTGCTGGATGGATTCGCAGTATCGCGGGCCTATTCCACCGACTACGTGCGCGGATCGCTGCGGTTGTTTCCGATGCATTGGACGATGGATATGGGCCGCGAGCGGTTCAAAGACGAAGTGTCGGATCATCTGCCTTTTGTCGCCAGCTTTCGGATCTTCTGACCAAAAATGTCGGTTTCGTCTTTGACAGGGACGCAAATTCATCAAGGCTGTGGGCTTTGGGGCGGTATCACAAATTCAGTCAATTGATTTCGAAGGAATCCCGTCATGTCTGACGCCGCCGCACCTGTTTCCCCATCGGCCCCCGCACGTCGCACACGGGGCGGAGGCGGTGCTGCCCGCCGCGCAGAACGCACAGCCGTCAGCATCGAGACTGCGAAATACATCGAACGCAATGTGCCCAACTACGAGGTCCTGACCGAAGAGGCGTTGCAGGTGATCGAGGCGAACGCCGAAACCGTGCTGGCCGAGATCGGGATTAACTTTGTCGATAACCCTGAAGGCTTAGAGCGTTGGAAGGCCGCAGGTGCCACGGTTGAAGGTGAACGCGTCCGCATTCCGCGTGGCCTTGCCCGCAAACTTTGCTCCACAGCCCCCAGCCAGTTCACCCAATGCGCCCGCAATCCAGAGCGGAATGTCGAGATCGGCGGAAAGAATCTTGTGCTGGCGCCTGTCTACGGCCCGCCGTTTGTGCGTGATGCCGAAGGTGGGCGGCGCTATGCGACCATGGCCGATTTCGAGAAATTCGTGAAACTCGGCTATATGTCGAAATGGCTGCACCACTCCGGCGGTACTGTCTGCGAGCCGACCGATGTGGCCGTGAACAAACGCCACCTCGATATGCTGCTGACGCACATGGTATATAGTGACAAGCCGTTCATGGGATCGGTGACCGAACCATCGCGTGCCCAAGACAGTGTGGATATGTGTAATATCCTGTTCGGCGAAGAGTTCGTGCAGAACAACACGGTGATGACATCGCTGATCAACATCAACTCGCCGCTGACTTTCGACAGCATCATGATGGGCGCGTTAGAGGTCTTTGCGAAAAATAACCAAGCCAGCATCATCAGCCCGTTCATCGTCGGCGGGGCGATGGCGCCTGTGTCCATCGCGGGGACGTTGACGCAAGTGCTGGCCGAAGTGCTTGCGGGCGTTGCCTATTCCCAAATCATCCGCCCCGGTGCGCCGGTGATCATGGGGACATTTGTGACCTCGATCGACATGAACTCTGGCGCGCCGACATTCGGCACACCAGAGGCTGCGCATATCACATACGGGGCAGGGCAGTTGGCACGGCGTTTGGGCCTGCCATACCGGTCGGCGGGATCGTTCTGCGGATCTAAATTGCCAGACGCACAGGCCGCTTACGAGACCGCGAACAGCCTGCAAATGGGGCTGCTGTCCGGTGTGAACTTTATGCTGCACGCCTGCGGTTGGCTTGAAGGCGGGTTGGTTGCGTCATTTGAGAAATTTGTGATGGACGCGGACCAGCTTGGCACATTGCACCACTTTGCCCGCGGCGTGGACATGTCCGACAACGGCCAAGCAATGGGTGCCATTAACGAAGTCGGCCCCGGTGGCCATTATCTGGGCTGCGAACACACGCAGGCGAACTTTAAAACGGCGTTCTGGCGGTCCGATCTGCTGGATTACAAACCGTTCGAGACATGGGACGAAGAGGGGGCGCGTGACACGCAAACGCTCGCCACGGCGCGTGTCAACAAGTTGCTCGACACCTACCAGCAACCCGCATTGGACCCCGAGATCGAATCCAGGCTGCGGGCTTTCGTCGCCGAGAAAAAGGCGTCTATGCCCGATTCCTTCAGCTGAGCCGTTTCGTTTCGTTAAACAGGGTCGCTTTCGACCAATCGCAACTGGCTTGAGGCACGCATTAACTGTGCCTCAGCCATGATTGCGACCAAAATATCGATATGACGTGCCGCTAAATACAGCCCGGTCTTGGCACAGCGCGCATCATTCATCTCTTTTTCAAAATCGAACAATTGTATCAGTGCGGCCGCAGGGCTGGGAACTGGTTCAACCGACATGTAACGCGCCAAATGTGTCGTGCGATTGTAATCATCCAAGCCAAACCGTGCCGCGCGTACCAGCAAATTTGGACGGCGTAACGCGTTGATGCGGCTGTATATATCTTTCATATCGATCTTCGTTCCTAGCAGTTGAAAAACCTAATTCAACTGACTTCGCATAGCCCGAACGGGTGTTGCGCAAAGCCGCGTAGGGCAGAACGATAGCGTGACTAAATTTTACCATTTCGAAACAATGGTTGTCCCGTGAGTGAACAATTAACCATTAGGTAACAAATACACGCTTAGGTTGTTTAATCGCGGATTTTGTCATTTTTAAGGCAGTCCGACTGAAGTGTGGGAAGGGAAACAAAATGCGTAACATGACGAGTATTGCGCCCAGTCGAAACATGCCCAAGTGGGTGCCCGTCGCGGCACAGCACTATTTGGCACATACCGAAGACGGGCAGTCCATTCGGGCATTGGCGCGGGCGATTGATTGCCATCCGTCAACGATTTTACGGCAAGTCCGGCGCTTTGAAGGGCGTCGCGATGATCCGTTGATTGATGCGGCGTTAAAATCGCTGGCAGACCAAACTCAAGTGAATACCGAGCCTCAAGAGACAAAACAGATGAAAATGACCCATAGATTTGACGAAGCGCTGACGCAGGAACGGATCGACTGCGAAGCGAAACGGATTTTGCGGCGGATGTGCGAACCACGCGCCGTGCTGGCTGTGGCCCGCGAGATGGAAACCGCCGTCGTGGTGCGCGAAAACGATGCGGGCGAATCGTTGCGCACCGCCATTGTGGATCGCGAAATCGCGCAGGCCATGGCGCTGAAAGAATGGATTATCTGCCCTGACGACGGCAGCCGGATTCGGCGCTACTTTATCACAAACGCGGGGCGTGCGGCGTTGCGGCGGCTGACGGCGGCTGATGAAAACAAGGCGCAAGGCTTTGCCGAACACCAAGGCACCCGCGATCCGGACCTTGAGGGCTGGTCGTTCCCGAAAGAAAGCGACGGGATGCGCAGCCGTTCGCGCTACTACGCGATCGAAAGCCCGCTTTTGGGCTTAGCACGCCGTAAAGACCGCGACGGCACACCGTTTTTATCCAACGATTTGGTTAAAGCTGGCGAGCGGTTGCGCGAAGACTTTGAACTTGCGCAAATCGGCGGGCCAGCTGTGCGGACCTACGATGCGTTCATGCAAACCATCGACACATCAGCGGGTAACATGACACCAGCGGGGGCCCTAAAAGCCCGCGCACGTGTCCAAGCGGCGATGCAAGATCTGGGGCTTGGCCTAGGCGATGTGGTGTTGCGCTGCTGTTGTTTGCTTGAAGGATTGGAAGTCACGGAAAAGAACCTTGGCTGGTCTGCACGCTCAGGCAAAATCGTGCTGCGCATCGCATTGCAGCGCCTGATCGTGCATTACGAGGCAACGCAGGGGAAATTTGCACCGATGATTGGTTAACGACTTTCACCAAATTGATCTACAAACTGGCCGCAGCGTTGGACATTGGGGGGGCAAGTCACTACATAACATGTGACAATAAGGGATACCCAATGGCCACCCGTGACTTGAAAATACCAGCCCAACGCCATCCGGAAAAACAACGCCGCGCCGATGCGCCGCAGCCGAAAAAACCGGATTGGATCAGAGTGAAAGCGCCGACCTCTGAAGGGTACAAGAAAACCCGCGATATTATGCGCGAAAACAAACTGGTGACAGTCTGCGAAGAAGCGGGCTGTCCGAATGTCGGCGAATGCTGGTCTCAGGGTCACGCGACCATGATGATCATGGGCGAAGTTTGTACGCGGGCTTGCACATTTTGCAACATTGCGACCGGTAAGCCACCAGAAGCATTGGATGTTTTTGAACCGGGCCGTGTTGCGGATGCGGTGAAAAAGCTCGGCTTGAACCACGTTGTGATTACATCCGTGGACCGTGATGACGTGGAAGATGGCGGCGCAGAGCATTTTGCCCAAACGATCCGTGCCGTGCGCAGGCAGTCACCGGGCACCACGATTGAAATTCTGACGCCCGACTTTATTCGCTGTGAAGACAGCGTGTTAAAGATCGTTGTTGATGCAAAACCCGACGTGTTTAACCACAACCTCGAAACCGTGCCGGGCCTTTACCCCGAAGTACGCCCCGGTGCGCGGTATTTCCATTCGCTACGCCTGCTGCAGCGCGTGAAGGAACTCGATCCGTCGATGTTCACCAAATCCGGCATCATGGTTGGCCTTGGTGAAGATCGCCAATCAGTGATCCAAGTGATGGAAGACATGCGCGCGGCTGACATCGATTTCTTAACTATCGGTCAATATTTGCAGCCAACGCCGAAACACCATGCGGTTGACCGTTTTGTGACGCCCGAAGAATTTGCAGCGTATGAAAAAGCCGCATTCGGCAAAGGCTTTTTGATGGTATCGGCCACGCCACTGACGCGGTCGAGCTATCACGCGGGCGACGATTTTGCCCAATTGCGTGCGGCGCGTCTTAAGAAACTGAGCGCAACGTAGGTCGATCCGCATAGAAATCACGCATGGCCTTGGTGGCTTTTTTCGCCTCCGTAGGCCGTGCGTAATAGAACCCTTGGCCAAGACGAACACCCATCCGCCTGAGCGCATCGTGTTCTTGGACGGTTTCCACACCTTCAGCGACCAGAAACGCATCCATTTCGGTGGCAAAGTGAACCATGGCTTTGGTCAGCGATTGCTTGACGGTGCAGCTTTGAATTTGCGACACCAGCGACCGGTCCAGTTTCAAGACATTCGGTTTCAAACTGACAATCGTACTCAGCCCCGCATACCCCGCACCCACATCATCAATCGCGATGCCGATCCGTTTTTCGCGCAACACCGCAAGGGCCTGCATCAAGGGCGTCGTTTCTAAAATGATCTCGCGTTCGGTCAATTCCACCAGCACACGGTCGGTCGGCACCCCGCGCATGGCCTCCATGAACTGCGGGGACGAGACGGTTAACGGCGACGCATTCACGCTGAGGTAAGTGCGTTCCGGCATCTGTTGCAAGTGTCGTAACGCCTTTGACACAGCGGCCACTTCGAGTTCGATCTGCATGTCACTGCGCTGCGCCTGTTCAAACCACCATTGCGGCCCCAGACTAGGGTGCACCGAAAATCGCGACAACGCCTCGGCTGCCATCGGGCGTCTGTCGCTTAACGACACTATCGGCTGCAAGTGGATCGACAAGGCGTCTTCTTTGATGACAGCCGCCAACTGGCTTCTGAGCATTTCAATCTCGGCCTGCGTGTCGAAATGTTGCTTTAAGGTCCGCACCGTCAGCTTGGCGAACATTAGCACCGTTGCCAGATCACGCTGACTGATATCAGGGCGCGGCTCATGCGAATAACAGCAAAACATGCCGAAATGCTCGCCGTTAAAATGACTGATCGGCACGGCCACAAAAGCACGCACCTTTGCATCTTGGATGAATGGCAGGTCTCTTATGGCGGGTTCAACGTGGGTGTCGGGGACGACAAACGGAATGTCCGTGTTAGCGATGCTGCCGCAAAAAGTATGCGTATCGGCTGCCGCAAAAAGTATGCGTATCGGGCAATGCACGCCCAACTTCGAGCAGCGGGCAGCTATCTGTGCCAGCAATATGACGAAAGATAACAGAATCGCCGCTGACCTCTGAAATATAGGCAACGTCCATCCGCATATGCACACGAACCGCCTCTAGAGCGTCCTCAATGACATCTATTGGCGCTTCGCGGACCTTTTCGTCGTCGAAAAATAACATAATCTCACCAAAAAAACTCTGATATGTGTAGTGGTGAGACCATTAAGATATGATGAATACTACTGCATTTCATGAAAATCAAATCACCTAACGCCGCATCCGCTCGACGGTAAGGGCCTCTGGCCAGCCCCAAATCACTTCGATTGCGTATAGCGCGCCGCAGACTGCGATCACTCCGAACACGAGCAAGATGCGCGACAAGGGCGGCGGGTTCTGCGCCCAGCGTTTCGCCCGCATGAGCCACATCGGGTTCATGCCGGATCATCATCCGTAAACCGCACCTTACCAATATACGGCAGGTTGCGGTTACGTTGCGCAAAATCAATCCCGTAGCCTACGACAAATTCGTCGGGGATTTCAAAGCCGATATAATCAGGCTTGTAATCCACCTCGCGCCGCGCCGGTTTATCCAGCAGGGCGATGGATTTCAGACGGGCAGGGCCTTTGGCTTCAAGATAGGCCATGACGTGATGCAGCGTGTGGCCGGTGTCGATGATATCCTCAACGACCAACACATCACGGTTTTCAATGCGACCCCGCAAGTCTTTGAAAATGCGGACTTCCCGGCTGCTTTCCATGGCATCGCCATAGGACGATGCCTCGATGAAATCGACCTCGACGGCCAGATCAAGTTCGCGCACTAGATCGGCGATAAACACAAACGACCCGCGCAGCAGGCCCACAACGACCAGTTTATCGGTGTCCTTAAAGTCGGCTTCGATTTCGGTTGAGAGTTCTTCAATCCGGGCGGCGATGGATTTTGCGCTGATCATCTGATCAATCACGTAAGGGCGGTGTGACATGAGGTCCCCAAGGCTTGCAATTTGATCTGAAGTCTACGACATCCTAATGCGAATTACACGACCGAAAGCGCCCAATGCCCGCCCATTCTGAAACTAAGGTGCTGCCTTACACCGCCGACCAAATGTATGATCTTGTCGCAGATGTTGCGTATTATCCAAAGTTTTTGCCGTGGACGGCAGCGGCGCGGATCAGGTCCACGACAGACGAAGGCGATCATCAGGTGATGCTGGCCGATCTGGTGATCTCATTCAAAGTATTCCGCGAAAAATTTGGCAGCCGCGTGACGCTCTGGCCTGCGAAACGCCAAATCGACACAGCCTACATCGACGGCCCATTCAAACATCTGGAAAGCACGTGGTTGTTCAAAGATTTAGAACAAGGCTGCGAAGTGTCCTTTGAGGTTGATTTCGAATTTCGCAACCGCTTGCTGCAGGGGGCAGCGGGCATGTTCTTTAACGAAGCGATGAGCATGGTTGTGCGGTCATTCGAGAAACGCGCGGCGGAGTTGTACGGGTAGGTTTTGAGCAAAGCGGCGGGATTTCTGAAGCGACGTTGGCAGTGTAGCAATCGCAGATAACAGTGCGGGGCGACACTAGTTCAGGAGGCTGCTTAAGCTGCTATGAAGTCTTAGCTGCCGATGATCTTCACTTATTCCAGCTGCTTGGCGCGCTGATAAAACAGATGTGCGACGGTCAGGACTAGAGCAAAAGACACCGCCCCAAGGTAGCGCTCGTAAATACCGTCGATGTCCGTGGGAAGAAAGAAAAACACTGGCGCCGAGGCTACCCATAAGCCACCGATGGCAATCAGGATTGCACGGTAGCGCGGACTGGCACGCGCCGCGCCGCGGGCAAGTGAAAAGCAGGCGACAGTCATCGCAACACCAAGTCCATAAACTAAGTAGATGTGAACGACCCATCCGTCTGAATCGTTGTCGCCGTATTCGTTGCGTGCCCCAATGAGAAAAACCAACAGACCAAAGACCATAAGAGCAATGATCCCTACGCTCCAGTCCCATTTCCCGAGGTGAACATGAGCGGCCAGTATAGCAAGCCCGATCAAACTGGCGGAAAAGGCATAAAGGCCGATATCGACGATGAATTCGTAACGTCCCGCCCCCAGATCGCTAATCGTATCGGCAATCCAGTCATGGTCTGGAACGACGAAATCCGCAATGAGAATAGAGGTCGAAAGTGCTATACAGCCGAAGACTGCAAGAAGGCTAAGCGCACGTAGAAGAAATGGCTGCTCGGCGACCTCTGCAGGCATCTGGCGATCAGTCTGGGTGGTCGGTTGCATTGCGGCTCCTGACGTTAATGACTGAACACGCAAGGGACTAATTGGTTCCAATACAATCACCCGCCATCGCCGCCGCAACGCCCGATAGTCAAAGGGCACGTTTTGAAAAAGATGTTGCTCAAGGCTGTCATTCGCCGCGACGATGCCTTTTTGAACAAATCTTCACGCTTACCAGCTAAATCCCCGCAGCAACCATCCCCAGCGCGTGTTCCACCGTTTTCGCCCGCACGTTCGCACGACCAATCGCGCCAAACTTCACCGTCTCGGTCTGAACCCCTTGCGCTGTTGCCAGACCAAAACACACCATGCCTTCGGGTTTTGCGTCTGATCCGCCCGGACCTGCGACGCCTGTGACCGATACGGCGATCTGTGCGGCAGAGCGTGCGAGCGCCCCTTGTGCCATCGCCGCCGCGACGTCCTCGGACACCGCGCCGTGCTTTTCGATCATTTCGACAGGAACGCCGAGCAGGTCGGTTTTGGCTGCGTTGCTGTAGGTCACAAAACCACGGTCAAACATCGCAGAGCTGCCTGCGATGTCCGTCAGCGCGCCGCTGATCAAGCCGCCTGTGCAGCTTTCTGCGGTGGCGATCATCATGCCTTTGGCTTTCGCGAGCGCGAGGATGTCAGCCGCCGTCGTCATATCAGCACGATATGGTAAAGTGCTGCGAGCGCACCCACACCAATCGCCGCAAATACACCCGCTATCACGTCGTCCAGCATCACACCTGTTGCGTTGTCCTTGCGATCGGCCCAACCCACGGGGCCGAGTTTGGTGATGTCAAAGAACCGGAACAACACAAAGGCCGCGATCCAACCGGGCCAGAGTGCCAGCACCGCCACATCGTTATTTGCCGCGCCGAACAACACAGGCAGCAGGGCGATCCATTGGCCGCAAACTTCGTCGATCACGATCTCGGAAGGGTCGTGGTTCGCTTTGCCGCGCGTCTCTTGCACTGTGGCCCAATGGCCCAGCGCGTAAGAGGCCGCGACGCCGATTGCGACCAGCCAAGGGCCGCCAATGATATAAAGCAGCCAAGCAGCGGGCAGGGCGGCGAGCGATCCCCATGTGCCGGGTGCTGGGCGCATGTGGCCCACGTAAAAGAAGGTCGCGATAATCTTGCTGATGGTCATGGTTTCACCAATGCGGCTGTGGCGATGCTTGCGATGCCCTCGGAGCGGCCGGTAAAGCCCAAGCGTTCCGATGTGGTTGCTTTGACGCTGATGCGCGACGGATCAAGACCCATAATCTCTGCCATTTTTGCTTTCATTTCAGTCTGGTGCGGGCCGATCTTGGGATATTCGCAGACCAGCGTGCAATCGACGTTGGAAATCTGAAAACCCTCAGATCGCGCCAATGCCACCGCATGTTCCAAGAATATCCGGCTTGGCGCACCTTTCCACTGCGGATCAGAGGGCGGAAAATGCTGGCCGATGTCGCCTTGACCCAAGGCACCGTAGATCGCGTCTGTGACAGCGTGCATGCCCACATCCGCGTCGGAATGTCCCTGCAAACTTCTGTCATGCGGCACCTTCACACCGCAGAGCCAGACATGATCGCCCACACCAAAGCGGTGCACATCATAGCCGTTGCCTAACCTTACATCCATCTGCGTCCCCAATATCCGCGCGGCACGGGCGTGGTCGTCCGGTCCGGTAATCTTCATGTTGTCTTCATCGCCCGTAACAATCGCGACGTCCAGCCCAGCAAGGCGGGCGATTGTCACATCGTCGGTAGCTTCGGGGTGGTCGGCATAGGCGTCTAGCAGAGCGTCCAGATGAAATCCCTGCGGCGTCTGCGCACGATACAGCCCTGCGCGGTCCTGCGTGCCATGCACCTTGTCATCAACCCCGTGCCATAGCGTATCTGTCACCGCAATCGCGGGGGCTGCGGCTGGATGCGTTTCAAGTGCCATCAGAACGCGGTCAATCATCGCCACACTCACATGCGGCCGCGCTGCATCATGAATCAGCACATGTTTTGTGCTGTCGGGTACGGCCTGTAATCCGCGCAAAACCGACTGACTGCGGGTCGCACCGCCAATCGCCACGGTCAGATCTGCCTGCGCGGACCAATAACCGCCTGCAATATCATCAGCATGTAAAACCAGCACCACATGGTCGACGCGGGCGTGATCCATGAACCGTGCAATTGCATGGGCAGCAACGCTTTGCCCGCCAAGCTGTTGCCATTGCTTAGGAATATCGCCGCCAGCGCGGGTGCCGCGACCTGCTGCGACAAGAATGGCCGTTGTTGTCATGTCGTTTCCTTCATCATGCGACAGGTGTACGACCTGCACGTCGAAGGCGCAATTCCGTCAATCGCCCCTTACTTACGCTTAAATATTGTGCGATTTGTGTTTCGCGCACCTTTTTTGGGCGCACATCATTGTGGCAGTGCGGAACTGCGGCTAATTTTTGATCAAGACTAAAACGAAGGCGTTATCTGTGAGCACCGATTTTCTAAATATCCTGAATGGTCAGGCCGCGACAACACCTGTTGTGCTTGCACCACTTGCGGGGATCACCGACTTGCCGTTTCGTCAACTTGTGGGGACTTTCGGCGCGTCTTGGGTCGTCAGCGAGATGGTCGCATCGCAAGAAATGGTGCAAGCCAAACCCGGCACCCGCGAGAAGGCCGAATTGGGCTTTGATCAGGCAGGCACGGCGGTTCAGCTTGCGGGCCGTGAGGCAAAATGGATGTCAGAGGCCGCGAAACTGGTCGCGGATAATGGTGCGGCAATCATCGATATCAACATGGGTTGCCCTGCGAAAAAGGTCACGCAGGGCTATTCAGGGTCCGCTTTGCTGCGCAATCCCGACCACGCGCTGTCCTTGATCGAGGCGGTTGTGAATGCGGTTGATGTGCCTGTGACGCTGAAAACCCGTCTGGGCTGGGACCACGACTGCTTGAATGCCGCTTACGTTGCCAAACGGGCCGAGGACGCAGGGATCAAACTGGTCACGATCCATGGCCGCACCCGCTGCCAGTTCTACAAAGGCTCAGCAGATTGGGCCGCGATAAAAGACATCAAAGACGCGGTGACCATTCCAGTGATTGCCAACGGCGATATCGTGGACACGGACACGGGCCGCATGGCCTTGGCGCAATCAACGGCTGACGGCATTATGATCGGGCGCGGCGCACAGGGTCGTCCTTGGAAACTGGCCCAAGTCGCGGCGGAATTAGCAGGCGACACACCGATGACACCGCCCAAGGGAAACGCACTTATTGACCTGATTTCAGGCCATTACGAGGCGATGCTCACGTTCTACGGCGCGCTGATGGGCCCGCGCGTGTCGCGCAAACATCTGGGCTGGTACATGGACGACGCAGGGACGCCGATCCCGCTTCGCAAAGCAATACTCACTGAAAAGGATCCGGCAAAAGTGCTGCACCTCATAAGAGACGCAATAGATACAGACGGGCAGGCGGCGGCATGAGCTTTGACGCAGCCCTATGGGCGTCGCTACCCGTTCCGGCGTTATTGCTGGACGGCAACGACTTGATCACGGCCAGCAATAGCGCCGCCGAGACGTTCCTCAACCTGTCCACCAAGGCGCTGGATGGCGCGAACTTGTGGGACAAGGTGATGATTAACGCGCCGCTGGAGCAGGCGTTCGCGCGTGCGCGGCGCAATCGGTCATCGCTGTTTGTGAACGACGTGGATGTGGGGTCCGGTATGCGGGCGCCAATGCATTGCAACGTGCAAATAGCACCCTTGCTAGGGTCCGACGACGCGATGATTATGATGATCAGCCCCCGCGAAATCGCCAGCCGCCTTGTGCAGAACGAAAACTCGTCCAAGGCCGCCAAATCCGCGATTGGCATGGCTGAAATGCTCGCCCACGAGATCAAGAACCCGCTGGCGGGGATCACGGGGGCCGCACAACTGCTGTCGATGGGGCTGACGCCCGAGGATCAGGAATTGACCGACCTGATAGTCGAGGAAAGCCGCCGCATCGTGAAACTACTCGAACAGGTCGAGCAATTCGGCAACCTGCGTCCGCCAAAACTGGCGAATGTGAATATCCACGACATTCTGGATCGCGCGCGGCAATCGGCGTCTGTGGGTGTGGGCGCGCATATGATGTTCGTCGAAGACTACGACCCGTCGCTGCCGCCAACCCATGTGGACGGGGACCAACTGCTGCAAGTGCTGCTGAACCTGATCAAAAACGCTGCAGAAGCAGGCGGTCCGGGTGGCAAAATCACCCTGCATACCTTTTACGATCCGTCGCTGCGTGTTTCGCGGCTGGACGGCACCAGTGCGCGCCTGCCGCTGCAAATCGAAATCATCGACGATGGCCCCGGTCTGCCGCCGGAAATTGCCAACGACATCTTTGAACCCTTTGTGTCAGGCCGTGAAAACGGCACCGGACTTGGCCTTGCGCTGGTCTCGAAACTGATCGGGGAAAATGGCGGCTGGATTTCAGTCGATAGCGTTCCGGGACGCACTTTGTTCCGTGTATCTTTACCACTCGCAGACGCTGCGACTAACAAAACTGAGGAAGAAGCCTAATGGACGGAACTGTACTTGTCGCTGATGATGACCGCACTATTCGGACGGTCTTGACGCAAGCACTGACCCGCGCGGGCTGCAAAGTTCACGCCACATCCTCGCTTGTCACGCTGATGCGTTGGGTGGACGAGGGCAAAGGTGATCTGGTGATTTCCGATGTCGTGATGCCTGACGGGAACGGGTTAGAGCAACTGCCACTGATCGCCGCAGCCCGCCCGGGTCTGCCTGTGATCGTGATCTCTGCGCAAAACACCATCATGACCGCGATCCAAGCCGCCGAGGCGGATGCCTACGATTATCTGCCAAAGCCGTTTGACCTGCCGGACCTGATGAAACGGGCCGCACGTGCGCTGGAAATCAAACGCCGTTTACCGCAGCAAAAGACAGAGGCGCCCACCGACGAGACCGCTGATCTACCGCTCGTGGGGCGGACCCCTGCGATGCAAGGGCTGTACCGGCTTGTGGCACGGGTGATGAACACGGCCATGCCTGTTCTGATTACGGGCGAAAGTGGCACAGGCAAATCGCTAATTGCCAAGGCGATCCACGACTTTTCCGACCGCCGCAATCTGCCGTTTGTCACCGTGTCCGCCGAAGACCTTGAAGGAATGGATGGCCCCAGTGCCGTGCTTTCACGGGCGCGTGGCGGGTCGATTTTGTTCGACGAAGTCAGCGATCTCGACACCATCGCCCAAGCGAAAATCGTGCGGATGCTCGACAGTCTGGGCGATTCCGCGCCGCGTATTATGGCCACATCACGCTCTGACCTGTCTGGTTTAATGGAAAGCGGGACGTTTCGCGAAGACCTATTCTACCGTCTTGGTGGCGTGACAATCGCGGTGCCGCCGATGCGCGAACGTGTGGATGATATTCCGCTGCTGGCCGAACATTTCCTTAACCGTGCCGAACGCGAAGGCGGGCCGTTGCGCCGTCTGAGCGATGGGGCTGCAACCTTGATCCGCGCGTATAGCTGGCCGGGCAATGTGCGTCAGCTTGAGAACGCGATCAAACGCTTGGTATTCACCGCCAGCGAAGATGAAATCTCGCGGTCCGAAGTCGAGATGGTGTTGGGCAACCAACCCGCAATGGAGCCGCACATCACCTCGAACAGCACCGACAAGCTGTCCGGATCGGTCGCAAAACACCTGCGCCGCTACTTTGATTTGCACGGCGGAGAGTTGCCAGCGCCGGGCCTCTACAACCGAATCTTACGCGAAGTCGAAGGCCCGCTGATCGAAATTGCGCTTGACGCCACGGCAGGTAACCAAGCGAAATGTGCTGATTTACTTGGGATTAACCGAAATACCTTGCGCAAGAAGATAACTGACCTCGATATTCGCGTGACACGCCGTCGGAAATTGATGTAAAACCGCAACATAACCGTGGCCCCAAAGGCGCAGTGCTTTTGGAAAGGACCACATAATTGGCGGTATTGCGGGGGAAACCCCGTAGGAAGACAGGGCAATGCGCGTGCAGCGTACCCTTTTGGGCATTGATTTTACGCGACTCAGTCGCTTGACCCGTCGTAGGTGGGTTCAAAACGTGTTGACGCTGGGGCTGGTGACGCTGGGCCCGGTTTTGGCTGCGTTAACCTATTACGTGTTGGGACCTCTTAATCAGGGTGGCGCATCGCCAACCCTGCGTTTGGTGCTGCTCGGCGACCTTGTTTACATCCTCGTGGTGGCGGTGCTGGTGCTGCGGCGTGTGGCACAAATGATCGCAGCGCGGCGGGCGAAATCAGCGGGCTCGCGGCTACATTTGCGCCTGACAGGGGTATTCGGGCTGCTGGCGCTGATCCCAACCGTGCTGGTTGCGATCTTTGCGATGCTGTCGATTAACCTCGGGCTGGAAAGCTGGTTCTCGGACCGTGTGCGCAACGTGGTCAGCACATCGCTGTCGACGGCCCAAGCCTATGAAGACGAACATAAAAACGAATTGTCACGTGACGGTATCGGCCTTGCGCAATACCTGAACCGCGAACGGGCCGGCGCGTTCTTTATGAACCAAGCGGAAACCATTCAGGCGCTACGGGCGGTGCAGGTGCAGATCGACCGCAGCCTGACCGAAGCCTTCGTGATCGACAGCGCGGGCGAAATCATCGCGCGGGACGAAAATTCATACGCCTTCGATTTTGAAAAACCGACGCCCGAGCAATTCGCAGAAGCGCTGGAAACCGGCATTATCCTGATCGAAGACCCCGCAAACAACGAATTTCGCGCACTTATCCCGCTTGTGTCCTTCGTTGACGCCTTTCTCTACATCACGCGCGAAGTTGACGGGTCGGTGCTGGCACTGCTCGACGAGACCAAAGAAACCTACGCGCTCTATGACCAACTTGAGAACGAGCGCGGGCGCTGGCTGTTCCAGTTCGGACTGTTGTACCTCGGCTTTGCAATGATCCTGATTTTGGCCGCGATCTGGCTGGGCTTGTGGTTCGCGGAACGCCTTGCGCGGCCTGTCGGGCGGCTTGTCACCGCGTCGCAGCGCGTGGGTGCGGGTGATCTGGATGTGCGCGTGATCGAAGAAGACGGCGACGACGAGATCGCGCAACTGGGGCACTACTTTAACCAGATGACGACGCAGTTGAAGGGCCAGCGCGACGAATTGCTCGAAACCAATGACGCGATTGAGCGGCGGCGGCGGTTGTTCGATTCCGTGCTAAGTTCGGTCACTTCCGGCGTTGTAGGGCTTAGCCCTGACGGCGAGGTGACGTTTGTGAACAAATCCGCCGAACGCTTGCTCGCTGTTGACCGCAATCAACCGCACGGCGCGTTGGCGGTGACGATGCCGGAATTTGACCCGCTGTTCACGCAGCTTGTGTCGGGCGAACGGGCCGTGGTGCAAGAACAAGTCAACCTGATCCGCGACGGCAAACAAGAAAGCCTGCTGGTCCGCATGGCCCCGCGCCGTAACGAAGCGGGCGATCTGGAAGGCTATGTTGTGGCATTCGACGACGTGACCGATCTGGTCAGCGCACAGCGCATGGCCGCATGGGGCGACGTGGCGCGGCGCATTGCACACGAGATCAAAAACCCGCTGACACCGATCCAACTGTCTGCGGAACGCATCAAACGCAAATTCCGCAGCCAAGTTGGTGATGATGCCGAAAAGTTGGATCAGATGACCGACGTAATTGTACGTCAAACCAATGACTTGCGGCGCATTGTTGATGAGTTTTCCAAATTTGCGCGGATGCCGGAACCTGAGTTGCGCGAAAACGATCTGGTCTCATTGGTGCGCGACGCTGTGACTTTGCAAGAAGCAGGCCAGCCTGACGTGAAAATCGTGGCGGACCTGCCGGACGAAATCGTCAAAGCCGATATCGACAGTACGATGATTTCGCAGGCCTTAACAAACTTGATTAAGAACGCAGGCGAAGCCATTGAAAGCGCGAGTGAAAATGGCGAATTTACCATCCTACATCCCGAAATTCGGGTGATGATGATGGTCGCCGAAGACGTCTGCCAGATCACGATCCAAGACAACGGTATCGGGTTGCCAGAAGACCGCGCACGCCTGTTCGAACCTTACGTGACGACACGGTCCAAAGGCACCGGATTGGGTCTTCCGATCGTTAAGAAAATTATCGAAGAACACGGCGGCACGCTATCGTTGACGGACGCTACAATATTTGATGGGCACACCCACGCGGGTGCATGCGCAATCATTACACTGCCGGTTGCACCGATTGGTGCGCTGGCCAATAAAATACCGGCATGAGGGACTAAAAATGGGCGATATTCTGATCACTGACGATGAACGCGATATTCGGGAACTGATCTCGGAAATCCTTATTGATGAAGGCTTTACGACGCGTCTTGCAGGCACGTCCGACGAATGTATGGCGCAGATCGAGGCGGAAACGCCCGCGCTGATGATCCTCGATATCTGGCTGAAAGACAGCAACATGGACGGGATTGATATCCTCAAAACCGTGAAACGCGACCATCCGGGCGTGCCTGTTGTGATCATTTCCGGCCACGGGAATATCGAAATTGCCGTCGCTGCGATCAAGCAAGGTGCCTATGATTTTATCGAAAAGCCGTTCAACATCGACCAACTGCTTGTTGTGATCCGCCGCGCGATGGAAACATCGCGTCTGCGCCGTGAAAACGTAGCACTGAAACGCGGTGACAGTGCCAATATGGATATGTTGGGCGATAGCGCCGCGTTCCGCACGCTCAAAGCGAACCTCGACAAGGTCACGAAATCCAACGGGCGGGTTATGCTGACGGGTCCAGCGGGTGCAGGTAAAGAAATCGCCGCACGTTATATCCACACCAATTCGAACCGCGCCGATGCGCCGTTTGTGACCGTCAGTTCTGCCTCGGTGGAACCCGAGCGGATGGAAGAAGTGCTGTTTGGCCGCGAAAGCCCAGCCAAAGGCATCGAAAAAGGTCTGCTGGAACAGGCCAATGGCGGCGTAATCTATTTTGACGAAATCGCCGATATGCCGCTGGGAACGCAGTCGAAAATCTTGCGCGTCTTGGTCGATCAAACATTCCAACGTGTTGGCGGCACTGAATCTATCCAAGTCGACTTGCGGGTTATTTCCAGCACGAACAAAGACCTGCCGACCGAAATTGATGCAGGGGTGTTCCGCGAAGAGCTGTACCACCGTCTGAACGTTGTGCCTATCGCGGTGCCAAGCCTTGAAGAACGTCGCGAAGATATTCCGCTGTTGGCCGAATACTTCATTGAGATGCTGAACAAGGCGCAGGGTCTGCCGCTGCGCGCCTTGGCTGACGATGCCCGCGCCTTGCTGCAGACGATGCAATGGCCCGGCAACGTGCGTCAGTTGAAAAACGTGGTCGAACGTGTGCTGATCTTGGGCGAAAGCAGCAGCGACATCAGCGCCAAAGAATTGCCATCCTCGGACGAGGGTCCAGCGGACGAAGGCCGGATCGTGCTGTCAGGCGGGCTGGCTACATTGCCGCTGCGTGAAGCGCGTGAATTGTTCGAACGCGAATATCTGCTGACCCAAATTAACCGCTTTGGCGGTAATATCAGCCGCACCGCGTCCTTCGTGGGCATGGAACGCTCTGCGTTGCACCGCAAACTGAAATCGCTCGGCGTGGCGACCACGTCGAAGGCGGGCGCACGTGTGGCTTATGTGGAAGGCGAAACACAGTGAAAGTCATAATCTGCGGCGCGGGACAGGTCGGCTGGCAAATTGCACGCCACCTGTCGGGGGAAAACAACGACGTCACCGTCGTCGATAACAACCCCGAACTCGTGCGCCGCGCAACCGATACGCTCGACGTGCAAGGCGTCGCAGGCTTTGCCAGCTACCCTGATGTGTTGGATCGGGCAGGGGCGCGGGACGCGGATATGATCATCGCCGCAACCCATTCCGACGAGGTGAATATGATCACCTGTCAGGTCGCGCATTCGGTGTTTTCGGTCCAGCGCAAAATCGCGCGACTGCGGGCGCAGAACTACCTTGAGTCTATTTATTCCGACCTTTACCGCCGCGATCATTTGCCCATCGATGTGGTAATTTCGCCCGAAAAAGAAGTCGCCGAAGCCGCGTTGCAACGGCTCGCCGCACCAGCGGCGTTCGACACCGAAAGCTTCCTTGAGGGCAAAGCACAGCTGATCGGCATCACCATCGACGCCCATTGTCCGGTTGTGAACACGCCGCTGCGCCAATTGACCGACCTGTTTTCGACCTTGCGGGCGATTGTTGTTGGCATCCGCCGCGACGGCGTTCTGTTTGTGCCATCACCGGGCGACCAGATTTTTGTGAACGACGATTGCTATCTGTTTACCGACACCAAGGACCTGACGCGCGCGCTGGAAATCTTTGGGAAAACCCATGCAAAACAAGAACGTATCGTGATTGTTGGCGGGGGTAATGTGGGCCTTGCGGTGGCAAGAGAACTGGAACAACGCACGGATCGTGTTCGTGTGAAAGTCATCGAAAAAGACCGCAAAATCGCCGAACGTGCAGCCGACGCGCTGGACCGGACGATTGTTTTGAACGGCGACGGGTTGGATTCCAGCTTGTTGGAAGAAGCGAACATCACCAGCGCCGATGCGATCTTGGCTGTGACCGACGACGATAAAACCAACTTGCTGACTTCGGTGCGGGCCAAGGAAATGGGCTGCAAAATGGCGATTTGCCTGATCAACGACCCGACGCTGATCCCGTTGATGGGACCGCTGGACGTGGACGCCTACATCAACCCACGTGCAACGACCGTGTCATCCATTTTGCGCCACGTGCGCCACGGGCGGGTGCGCGGCGTCTATTCCATCGGTGACGCCGAAGCCGAAGTCATCGAAGCTCAAGTTCTCAGCACGTCATCAATCGCGGGAAAGAAGATCAAGGACATCGATTTCCCCGAAGGTGTGTTGGTCGGCGCCGTGCTGAAAGGCGAGAAACCCGTCAAACCAACTGGCGAGACACGGATCGAAGAGGCGGACGTAATCACAATTTTCGCGATGTCAGCTGACGTGCCCGAAGTGGAACGGCTGTTGCAAGTGACGATCGACTTTTTCTGATGTTCGCCCGAATCTCCCGCGTACCATTTTTTGTGATTCTGATGGGAATCGGATCAATTGCGATGATCGTTCCTGCGGGCTTTGGCCTGTCGCTGGGCGATTTCACAACGATGCGGGTGTTTTTCTACGGGTTCATTTTGTTCGGGACGTTAACCTTTGTGTTGGGGCTGGCGACGTCCGGCTATGCGCCAAAAAACGTCGCTCGCAGCCAACTTTTGTCGCTGCTTGGCGCGTTCACCGTGCTGCCGTTCATGCTGGCGATCCCATTTTACGAGGCGGTCGGCACCACGACTTTGCTGAACGCATGGTTCGAAATGGTATCCAGCCTGACGACCACAGGCGCGACATTATATGACAACGCGGGACGGCTTTCGCCAGCACTACACCTGTGGCGCTCACTGGTCGGTTGGCTGGGCGGATTGCTGGTTTGGATCGCGGCGATCTCGATTTTCGCACCGATGAACCTTGGCGGTTTCGAGGTGCGTGCAACGTCGATCACAGGCAACGGCGGCGCATATGGCGCGGCCCAAGAAGCGCGCGGCGTTGACGCTGGCGAACGGCTGACCCGCTACGCGGTAAGGTTAACGCCGATCTATGTCGCACTGACGCTCGTGCTTTGGGGCGGGCTGACGTTGCTCGGCGAATATTCCTACGTTGCACTGTGTCACGCGATGGCAGTCCTTTCGACCTCGGGCATCACACCCATCGGCGGCTTCTATTATGCCGCCTCTGGCTTCTGGGGCGAAGTCCTCGTGTTCTTCTTTTTTGTGTTTGCAATCAGTCGCTTGGTCTTCAGCCGTGGCCTAGCAGGCGAAAACGCGGACGGCTGGCACCACGACCCAGAGTTCCGCATCGGCATCGCGTTGATCGTGCTGGCCTCTGGGTTCTTGTTCGCTCGCCACTTTGTCGCGTCCATCGACACCACGACGCAGACGCAATTGAGCGACAGTTTCCAAGCGATCTGGGGCGCGGTGTTTACCGTGGCATCGTTCATGACAACCACAGGCTTTGAATCCGCGGACTGGATCGAGACGACAAACTGGACAGGATTGCCGACGCCGGGCTTGTTGCTCGCGGGGCTTGCGCTGATCGGCGGCGGCGTGGCGACCACGGCGGGCGGCATCAAATTGCTGCGGGTTTACGCGCTTTATCGGCATTCCGAACGTGAACTCGAACGGCTTGTGCATCCATCATCGGTCGGCGGCGGCGGACGCGAAGCCCGCAGGATCAGACGCAAAGGTGCCTATATCTCGTGGATCTTCTTCATGTTGTTCTGCCTCAGCATCGCGGGCGTCATGGTTTTGCTGTCGTTGACGGGAGTACAATTTGAAACCGCGATGGTGTTGGCGGTGTCCGCATTGTCCACAACTGGCCCTTTGGCGATTGTGGCCGCAGAGACACCAATTGCGTATTCTGGCATACCGGACCTCGCCAAAGTTGTTCTTGCCATGGCAATGGTGTTGGGACGGTTGGAAACGCTGGCGATTATCGCATTATTTAATCCCGAAATCTGGCGTAACTGACATAACACGACCCCAAAACAGGGGTTTAATATCTCGGAAACGCAGGACATACTGTGTTTACTACGATGAGGACGGCCGTTCGCGGCCATAAAAACAAAAAAGGGTTCACCTATGGCCTCAGATAAAGCCAACCTGCAAGACGCCTTCTTGAACAACGTTCGTAAGGCGAAAGTGCCCGTCACGATTTTCTTGGTGAACGGTGTGAAATTGCAAGGTGTCATCACATGGTTTGACAGCTTCTGCGTGCTTTTGCGTCGCGATGGTCAATCACAACTTGTGTACAAAAGCGCGATCTCAACGATCATGCCTGCACAACCTATCTCGCTATATGAAGGTGAAGAATAACTTTGCTAGAACACGACCAGCCCATTACACGGGCTTGGGTGCTACACCCGGATGTAAAGTCCAACCATAACAGACGCTTGGCGGAACCCGCTTTGGAAGAAGCTGTGGCGCTTGCCGCGGCTTTGCCCGACCTTGATGTGGTCGGAGCCGAAGTCGTGCGCCTACCGAAAATGCATGCTGGCATGTTGTTCGGTAAAGGTAAGATCGAAGAAATCAAACAACGGATTCAGGCCGAAGAGGTCGAATTGGTGTTGGTTGATGGACACGTCAGCCCCGTGCAACAGCGGAACCTCGAAAAAGCGTGGGACGTCAAACTGCTGGACCGAACGGGTCTGATCCTCGAAATTTTCAGTGACCGTGCGCGGACCGCCGAAGGTGTTTTGCAGGTCGAAATGGCCGCATTGTCATATCAACGGACGCGGCTTGTGCGGGCTTGGACCCACCTTGAACGGCAACGTGGTGGGCTTGGTTTTGTCGGCGGCCCCGGTGAAACGCAGGTCGAGGCTGACCGTCGCGCCATTGATATGCAGCTTAAGTCTTTGCGCCAAAACCTTGAAAAGGTTGTGAAAACGCGGACTTTGCACCGCGCGGCACGTGCCAAAGTTCCCTATCCAATCGTCGCTTTGGTCGGGTACACCAACGCTGGTAAATCTACGCTGTTCAACCGCCTGACGGGCGCGGATGTGTTCGCAAAAGACATGCTGTTCGCGACGCTTGATCCGACAATGCGCAAGATCACTTTGCCGTCTGGCGATGATGTGATCATGTCCGATACTGTGGGCTTTATCAGTGACTTGCCGACTGAACTTGTCGCGGCGTTTCGTGCGACATTGGAAGAAGTGCTCGACGCTGATCTGATCGTACATGTGCGCGACATCAGTCATGCGCAGTCCGAAGAGCAGTCCAAAGACGTGATGCAAATCCTCGAATCGCTTGGCGTGGCCGAAGAATCGCCGCTGATCGAAGTCTGGAACAAAATTGACCGTGTCGATGATGAGACCCGCGATGCGTTGATCACCAAAGCGGACCGTACCGACGATCTTTATGCGGTGTCTGCGATCACTGGCGCTGGAATGGATGAACTGCTGGACGATCTGGCAGGTAAACTCAAAGATCCACGCACCGAAGCCACGCTCAACCTGACGTTCGCCCAAGGCCGCGAGCGTGCATGGTTGTTCGAGCAGGGCATCGTCACCGACGATACCCAAACCGAAACCGGCTATGACATGGTTGTGTTCTGGACATCGCTGCAAAAAGAACGGTTCAAACGCCTGTAATTATGATGCCTGCCGCATGTTCGATGGCATATCTTCCCATTCGATCATGCGCGCACGGCCATCGTTTTTGGAACAATACAGCGCGTCATCAGCGCGGCTGAGCAACAGATCAATCGCATGATGCGGCCCTGCGTTGACGGTGCCAATCGACATGGTCAGCGAAATCTCTCGGCCAGCGGTCGCAAAGCGTTGATCTAGTTTCGTCGTGATCTTTTGTGTCATTGCGGTGCAGAACGCCGCCACGTCGGTCCCAGACGTCGCGGGAATAAACACTGCAAATTCTTCGCCACCCATGCGCCCAACGACGTCGTCCGGCCCAACATGTTTCAGCAATGTCGCTGCGACATTTGCCAGACAGGCATCACCTGCAAAATGCCCATAAGCGTCGTTGATCCGGCGGAAATTATCCGCGTCGATCAACAAAACAACGCCTTCAGGGCTGGTCATACGTCGCGTATTTGTCTGCACGATAAACGCACGTCTGGTGGGCAGCCCTGTCAGCGTATCGGTTGCATCCGCCTTTGCCAGCCGCTTTTGCAACCGATCAAGGTAGGTCATAATCCCGAATTGCAGTCCTAAAATGGGTGTTGCTACCGCGATCACCGACCAGAAATTACCAGCCCATTCGGGGGTGACTCGGGGATATACCCCAATGAAATCCAGTACAAAGCCGATGCAATTTACCAACAAAAAGAACGCGATAAGCTTGAGAGCAAGATCACGCCACGACCTGATCGCCAGTGCTGCGACGATGCGCGGAATAAGTGTGTTAACCCATATCATCACAGCAAACTAGCGCAGGTGTCTTAACAACCAGCTAAGATTACTCGGCGATGGGCGACAAAACCGTCACGCCAACTGCCGCCGCCCGCGCCAGCGCCGTATCCAGCGACATTGGCACATACTCACCGCGCCGCCACAGCTCTCCCATGTTGTCATAGTAGCGCGACAACGGGTGGCCGGATTGGCCCGTCGCACTGATGAATACCGAACTGTCGGGGTCGGCGAAATCGTAGACGCCGCGATAGCCCGCCGCGTGAACATTCTGGAACGGGTTGGGACCGACGCCAGAGGTCTTGCCGCGTTGCAATGTATTGTCGCCGCCAGAGGTCGATTGCCGGATGTTGACGAACCAACTGAGCAACGGCACGTCGCCTAGAACCGGATGGTCGTGCGTGGCCTGATGCGCGTCGCCCCAGCGCAGGGCGGCAACGGTTGTGCCTTGATGCTCGTCGATCCAGATCAGCGCGTCGTCCAACGCCTGCCGCGAGATGTCCGTGCAAGTCTCGACAGGCGCTGATTGCACCACGTCGCACCACACAGAGGCCCCGTCGATATTGCGGAAGACCCGTTCGATAAACACAGGATCTGCATGGGTAAATTCCGAAGAGAGCGGGCCTAATTCGTCGCGGGTCAGCCGCTTGTGCAACTCGCGCAGCCATGCCGCGTAAATCAGCGGTTCTGGCATATGTTCGTTCATCTCGCCGTTCCATGCTGCGAGCAGTTCTAACGCTTGCTGGCGGCGGCGTTCTGGTGTGCCTTCGGGGGCGGCTTCGCCCGTGAACCACAGATCAGCGCCCATCAACGGCAACAGCGTTCGCGCGGTGTAGCTGACGGTGTCCAACTGCGCCTCGATAAAGCTTTCGCGGGTATGCACTTCACGCGCTTGCATCAAGCGCGCCCAGCGTTTGATCCGCTGCGTGTCGCCCCAAACATAAGACACATGATCAGGAAACGGTGCGTCGCTAGTTTTGTTGTTGGTATTGCCTAGGATATCGCCCATCGGGTCGGTGAATTCGGGGTTATCCGAATAGGGTTGCCGCCCAAACCAGCGGTTGCCTTCGATGTAGCCAAAGCTGGGCAAGCGCCCTTGGCTTTGGTGATCTGGCGTGCGGGCAGGGATTGCGCCGATGGTCTTTAGCCCGACACGCGTGCGGTCCGCGACAGTCAGGTTTTGCGAGGGCGCAATATAGCCTTCGGTTGCATCAAAAGCGTCGTCTACCGTCCTGGCCTGCATCAATTTTATCGCAGCGGACATGGTGGTGTCATCGCGCGAAAGTGCGGTCCAGCCCAGCGACACAACATGACCGCGCGGCGTGATCGTGCTGAGGTCAAATTGATCCGCAGGCAGCACCGGACCATTCACGGTTTCACGGACACGCACCGTCACGGCGGACTGGTCACGCACATTGATAATACTGTCGCGGCTTTTGAAATTCTCCCAGCCATCCAGCCCGCGATATTGGGTGCTGTTGTCGGGGTTCACTTCTTCGATAAACAGATCCTGATCGTCCAGATAGCTTGATGTGATGCCCCAGCCTAGGCTGTCGCTACGGCCTGTCATTACAACAGGTACGCCCGGGATCGTGCCGCCGATGACACCACCCGTCGAAAGCTCCAACCGTGCCAGATACCAGATTGTCGGTGCGGTCAGGCCAAGATGCGGATCATTGGCAAGCAACGTCCCACCCGTGGCAGAGCGCGTCGGACCAGCCGCCCACGCATTCGAGGCACCCGCCAATTGCGCAGGTTTTACAGGCGACAATGGATCGTATGGGGCGCGGGAATTCGCAGCATAGCGCGGCACGTCAGGCACCAGCGACGCATATTCCGGCAGCATCGCAATGCCGCTGCCCGGATCGTCAGGCAGAATGTCACGCACACGGTTCGGGTCCAGCATCAGGGATGTGCGGGCGCGTAATACTTCGCTTTCCAGATGGGATGATAGCTGCAACGCCATCAGCTTGATAATCGCAATACTATCAGCAGGTTGCCACGGTGAAATCGCGTGATTGAACATCCACATTTCAGGGGCGCCACGACCACGCGCCCCTTCATTCACCTTGCCCAGCCATGCGTTCACACCAGCGGAATAGGCTGTCAAAGCGGCGGTGGTTTGTGCGTCTTGATCGTCAACGGATTCTGTCGCGGTGCGGTACAAATCCAGATGTCGCAGCAGCTTATCAATCGGCAAAGTGCGCTCGCCGAACAGTTCCGACAACCGCCCTTGGGCCGTGCGGCGCAGCATCGTCATTTGCCACATCCGGTCTTGAGCATGGGCATAGCCAAGCGCGAAATACACGTCAGGGTCCGTCGCCCCAAAGATATGCGGCACGTTGGCGTTATCACGCACAATCTCGACGGGTGACGTGATGCCCTGAACTGCCTCATCCGCCGTGTAGTCAGGCAAAGACCGCGAGGCGAAATAATAGGTCAGCGCAAAGACGGCGACACACAGGACAATCAGCCCTGTGATTATTCGCATTAACCAACGGAAAAGAAGCGCCATGTATCACCCCAAAGCATTACCTATGGGCCTTCTAGCGCGTCACCGCCACAAGAACCACTACTTCTCAGGCATCAATCCGCGCGGGCTAAACCGCAGGACCAACAACATCACAATACCCATGGTCAGCAATCGCATATGGGCGCCGAATTCGGACATGCGAACGGCAAACCAGTTCGTTGGATCAAGACCCGCCGTGGTCACATCCGCGATCCACAGGCCCAACGGTTCAACCATCACCCACAGCCACCAGACAAGGAAACCACCCAGCACAGCGCCAAAGTTATTGCCCGAGCCGCCCACAATCACCATCACCCAGATCAAGAAGGTAAAGCGCAGCGGCTGGTAGGTGGTCGGCGTCAACTGCCCGTCAATTGTGACCATCATCGCACCGGCAATCCCGCAGATCGCAGAGCCAAGGATAAAGATCTGCAAATGCCGCGCGGTGACGTCTTTGCCCATCGCTTCGGCGGCCGTTTCATTGTCGCGGATCGCACGCATCATCCGACCCCAAGGCGAGCTAAGCGCGCGTTGCGCAAGCCACAGCAAGGCGATCAGGAACACTGTAAACAGAAGCGAATAGCCGATTTTCACGTATAATGTCGACGCGGTCATCGGGTCCAAGCCCCAGCTGGCAGCCTTTTCAATAAAGCCCGGATCGTTTTGCAGATCGATTTCATAGGGCACAGGACGAGGCAGGCCAGTCACGTTTTTCACGCCGCGCGATAACCAATCTTCGTTCTTGATCACCGCAAGGATGATTTCGGCAATCCCCAGCGTCGCAATCGCCAGATAATCGGACCGCAAGCCAAGCGCGGTTTTACCGATCACCCAAGCTGCAGCCGCCGCGAACAAGCCGCCCACAGGCCAAGCAACGATCGCCATCCAGCCGTAATCTTTGTAGTTTTCACCGCCAAAGTTAAGACCGCCGATGTTGCCAAACAAGGCAGGGTTGATCGCCTCGATGCCTTCGACACCGCCGTCAAACACCCAACGGAACAGGAAAAACCCGCCAACCAGCAGGACAAGCGTGGCCAGCACACGGGCCTTGCCTGCGGGCATCTTGGCGCGGACCAACACGGTTAACACAATCGTCGCTGCGCCCATGATCAGGCCCAGCAACACGCGCCAACCACCGGCGGCCATAGCGCCTTCGGTCGGGGGCATCGAAATCAAAACAGTCGCCAAGCCGCCCAAGGCGACAAAGCCCATGACGCCCACGTTAAACAGGCCTGCAAAACCCCATTGCAGGTTCACACCCAAGGCCATGATTGCGCTGATCAAAGCAAAGTTCAGCATCTTTAAGGCCGAGTCCGGTGAGCCGCTGAAAATCCAGAAATCTGTTGTTCCTTCAAGGACATACAGTCCCGCGACCAATAGAACGAGGAACGTATTACGCAGTGAAAAGCTCATATCGATTGCCCCTTGAACAGGCCGGTCGGTTTGAACAGCAGCACGATAATCAGGATCGCAAAGCTGACGGCAAATTTATAATCGGTGGATAACAACTGGACGAGGCCGTCGGGCTCTAGGCTCTCTGGCATCACATATGTCAGCACCTTTTTCCACGCGTAGGTGATCGTGACTTCGGCAAATGCGATGGTAAACCCGCCCGCAATAGCGCCCACCGGATTACCGATACCGCCGACAATCGCAGAGGCAAAGATCGGCAGTAGTAATTGGAAATATGTGAAGGCTTTGAACGACTTATCCAGCCCGTACAGCACACCCGCCGTCGTCGCCAATGCGGCCACGATCAGCCATGTCACCAACACAACCCGCTCGGGGTTAATACCGGACAACAAGGCCAAATCTTCGTTATCAGAAAACGCACGCATGGATTTACCAGTGCGGGTTTTGTTGAGGAAGTAGAACAACAACGCCATGACGATAATCGCAACAACAACAGTAATCATTTGTGTCGTTTTGATCGCCAATCCTTCGTCTAGTCCAGTCATCTCTTTGAAATCACGCGCAGAAATGATGAACCGTTCGCCATCGGCAAAGTTGATATCCCGCACGCCGATCACAAAGCGGACGATCCCGTTCATCACAAACATCACGCCAAGCGACACGATCACAAGGATCACAGGTTTCGCTTTTTGGGCGCGGTAGAATTTGTAAACGACGCGGTCGGTGCCCAGTACCAGCAGCGCACAACCGGCAATCCCGAATGGCAAGGCGAGCAGGGCAGTCGGCAACGGCCCCAGCGAAATGCCCCACGACTGAAACAGCCATGTAAACAGGATCGTAATCGCGGTGCCAAAGGCCATCGTATCGCCGTGCGCAAAGTTCGAAAACCGCAACACGCCGTAGATCATGGTGACCCCAAGGGCCCCAATCGCAAGCTGGGCGCCGTAGGCCAGCCCCGGCACGATTACAAAGTTCGCCAATGCGACCAGCGCATTTAAATAGTCCATTAAATCAGACCCTTCGTCGTCATTCTTAATCCTTTAACAAAAGGATAAAATATCATCCGCCCAAGAAACTCGCGCGTACCTCTGGGTTCGCAAGCAGTTCTTTTCCAGTGCCGGTATGCGCATTTGCACCCTGAACCAAAACATAGGCTTTATCAGCAATTTCAAGTGCTTGGCGGGCGTTCTGTTCCACCATCAAGATCGGAATACCCGTGCGGGCGACCTCGATGATCCGGTCGAACAATTCGTCCATCACAATCGGCGACACGCCCGCCGTCGGCTCGTCGAGCATCAGCACTTTCGGCTGCGTCATCAACGCGCGACCTACGGCGACCTGTTGCCGCTGCCCACCTGACAATTCACCCGCCGCTTGGTTGCGTTTATCACGCAAGATCGGGAACAGATCGTAAACCTGCTCCATCGTCTGTTTGATGTCGTCCTCACGAATAAACGCGCCCATCTCGAGGTTTTCTTCAACCGTCATCGACGCGAAAATATTGCGGACCTGCGGCACAAATCCCATACCCTTGATCACACGGTCCTGCGGCGAAAGTGCGGTGATATCCTCGCCATCAAGCCGCACAGACCCCGAATGCACGTTCAGCATCCCGAACACAGCCTTCATCGCTGTTGATTTACCCGCGCCATTTGGCCCGACAATCACAGCAATCTCGCCCTTTTCGACGGCAATCGTACAGCCGTGCAGAATATCGGGGCCTTTGCCGTAGCCGCCCGTCATCGTATCGCCAATCAAAAACGGCTCAGACATGCGCGGCCCTCAACTTCATTTCGCCAAAACAACTCACTGCGCACCCCATCACGTCGTCGCCAACTTATCTTTGTTTTTCAATCCGGTCCCCAAATAGGCCTCGATGACCTGCTCGTTGGCCTTGATTTCAGCCAGCGTACCTTCGGCCAGCACTTTGCCTTCGGCCATACAGATCACCGGATCACAAAGCCGCTCGATGAAGTCCATGTCGTGTTCGATCACCACAAAGGTATAGCCGCGCTCTTTGTTCAGGCGGATAATCGCGTCGCCGATGGTGTTCAGCAGCGTGCGGTTCACGCCTGCGCCAACTTCGTCGAGGAACACGATTTTTGCGTCGACCATCATCGTGCGGCCCAGTTCCAGCAGTTTTTTCTGGCCGCCGGACAGGTTGCCTGCTTTTTCATAGGTCAGGTGGTCGATCGTTAGGAATGCCAGCACTTCGTCTGCTTTCGCGCCCAGCGCCCGTTCTTCTTCGGCGATGCCTTTGCGGCCAAACCATGCGTTCCACAGCGTTTCACCTGATTGTGCACCCGGCACCATCATCAGGTTCTCGCGGACCGTCATGCTTGAAAATTCATGCGCGATTTGAAAGGTCCGCAGCAGCCCTTTGTGGAATAATTCATGGGGGGGCAGACCTGTGATGTCTTCGCCGCCCATGGTGACACGACCCGCAGTTGGTTGATGAACGCCTGCGATCACATTGAAAAGAGTGGTTTTTCCGGCCCCGTTCGGTCCGATTAATCCGGTGATTGTGCCCGCGCCAATTTCAAGCGACGCACCATCTACCGCACGAAAACCACCAAAGGTTTTCACTAAATTCTCTACGACGATCATTCTTTACCTGCCACGTGAAGTACGTGCCTTATCGTATTGAAACGGCACGGGAAAACCCCGTGCCGCATCAAAGTTTCAGTTCCGATTAACGGAAGTTAACGGTGGAATAGACACCATCGGCAAATTCGATCTCTTGGAAGTTCCCAGCAGATTCGCCAGCACCAATCAATTCAATCGCAGTCGCACCAACGTAGTTGATCTCTTCGCCAGCGGCGAGCAGCTCAAGACCTTTGGCCAATTCGCCCGGGAAGATTTCTGTGCCCGGTGCGTTTGCCACGTCCATCACGTGATCTTTCAGATCAGCAGATGCGCTGGACCCAGCCGCTTGCATCGCCAACATCAGCAGTGCAGCCGCGTCATATGATTCCGCAGAATAAGACCCCGTGCCGTCGAAACCAGCAGCCGTTGCCAAGCCAAAGAACATAGACGCGCCTTCGCTATCTGTCCCTGGGTAAGATCCGATGGACCCGTTCAGTTCTGAACCAAAGTTCTCGTTCAGCTTTGTGCCGACCATACCGTCTGGGAAGTAGAACGTGTCGAACGCGCCTGCGTCGATTGCGCTGCGCACAATGCCGGAACCGCCTTGGTCAACGTAGCCTGCAACAACCAGAACGTCGCCGCCGCCGGATGCCAATGCGCCAACTTCAGCAGAGTAATCCGCTTTGCCGTCTTCGTGTGCCGCAGAGATTGTGACTGTGCCGCCAGCTGCCTCGAAAGAGCCCGCGAATGCGTCGGCCAAACCTTTGCCGTAGTCGTTGTTTGTGTAGGTCACAGCAACGTCAGTGATACCGCGGTCGTTCAGGATCGCTGTCATGATTTCGCCTTGGCGCGCATCGGATGGGGATGTGCGGAAGAACAAGCCGTTGTCTTCAACTTCGGACAGGCCCGGGGATGTGGCGGATGGTGAAATCATCACTGTGCCGTTTGGCAATGCAACGTTGGACAGGATCGCGCCAGTCACGCCGGAACAATCGGCACCCATGATTGCGCTGACGCCTTCAGATGTGATCAGACGTTCGGCAGCTGTTGTTGCTGCACCCGCGTCGATACATGTGCTGTCAGCGCGCACGGCAGTCACAGTCGAGCCATCAAGCAACGCACCGGATTCGCTGACTTCGGCCATAGCCAATTCAGCACCAGCAGCCATCGCAGGTGTGATGGATTCAAGCGGACCTGTGAATCCAAGGATCACGCCAATTTTTACGTCTTCAGCAAATGCGGAACCAGCCGTCAGCGCAAGCGCGGTGGTCGCCATCAAAATATTTTTCATTTTAGTCTCCCTAGTGGATGTTTTCGTCATCCTGACCGAAAGTCTACGCACCGTATTTTCAAAAGAAAAGGGGGCGGGTTTCCGATACGCTACGGAAAGTGAAATAAACCTTTAACAAGAGCAGGGTAGGTCGCAACCTGCACACGCTCTGATTGCAAAATGGGCGTGCTGACACCGAAACAGGCATATCGCGGCGCACTAGGGCATCAGAGGCATCACATAGATCGCGTTCAACGTCTTCTTAAAGGTGCCATCGGCGGGCCCCGGACTAGGTTCGCCCCTTGTGGCGTAGCCCAGCGCGTCGTTCATGATCCGTGTTCCGTCAAAAAAGTCGATGTGATTGCCAAGCCGCGAAGAATCTCTGTTCCCCGCCAGCCGTTCAAAAAAGATAATCGCGGGGGGACCTTGGACTTGGGTGTAGATATCCGCACCGGAGCGGGCTTGTGTGATGTTATATCTCGTAAAGGGCCAAAACGTCTGAAGATACCGAAACACGCGACCCGCGCTGTTGTCATGTGCCGTATCAACGCCGCCGCACCTGCGCGAAAACGCCCGATGCACATATAGGCGTCGCGGACTTGGCCCGTTCAGGTGGAACCCGATATCGCTGCGCCCCAGCGCAACCGTCATCCGCACAGCACATTGATTTTGGCCTGTGCAGGCGCAGGGTTTGCCACGGACGTCGACGAACTTGTTATATTCGTGTTGCAAACGACTGGCTGTCGGGCGTTTCGGGATCAAATTTTGGCTCAGTGGTGTGCGGCTTCCGGGTGGTCGCGTGGCAAGCGTGTCTCGTGTCGGGTTGCCGCGCTGGATCAACTGGGCGTCCATCACCTCAAGCGTGTCGCTGTTTGCGATCCCGTCGAAGGTGTTGTTCGCACCGCCTAGGGAATTTTCGCGTTGAAATGATTGCACGGCGCGGAATGTCTCGCCGCCATAATCACCATCCAGCGTCCCGTTGGCGGCTGTGGACATACGCATCGTTGCGACCTGCAGGAACTTGAGCGCGAGTTGCAAAAGGCGCACCGCCTCTTGGTCCGGATCGCCACGGCGCATCGCGGGATTGTTTACAGCGGCGGCAATCAATCTTGGGTTGTTGGAAAACAGATGACTATTCAGCATTGTCGTATCCAATCAGTGATGAGGGTGTGTCACGAGCATTTACCGCGCCAAAGCACGTGTAAAGTCAGGAAAAACGGACCTATCGTTGCTGATTGGATTAGCGTGCGGTGGGGTTCGCCTGTGTGCCGCGCTCGCGGTAGGGGGTCGTGTTATAATGCGAGCGGTAGCATTTCGAGAAATGCGACGGCGATGCAAATCCGCAGGCAAGTGCGACGTTAATCACCGTCATATCGGTTTGCATCAACAGGTTACGCGCCCGCCCGAGCCGCAGTTCCATGTAATAACGTTTGGGCGACCGCGACAGATAACGCCGGAACAGACGTTCGAGTTGGCGGGTGGACATACCCACATCACTTGCCAAGATCGCAGGGCTGATCGGCTCTTCGATGTTTTTTTCCATCATCTGGATGACGCGGCTTAGTTTCGGGTGACGCACACCAATGCGGGTCGGCACGGACAGACGTTGTGTGTCTTGGTCAGTGCGGATTGACGAATAGATCAGCTGATCGGCCACCGCGTTCGCCAAATCTTCACCGTGATCTTGCGCGATAATTTTCAGCATCAGATCAATCGAGGCGGTCCCACCAGCAGTGGTAATCCGGTTGCCGTCGATCACAAACACCGATCTCGTCAGCTCGATCTCTTCGAATTCCTCGATAAAGCTGTCCTGATTTTCCCAATGGATCGTCGCTTTTTTACCGTCCAGCAATCCGGCTTTGGCCAGCGTATAGCCCGCCGTGCACAGCCCCGCGATGGTCACACCGCGTCGGGCCTCGCGCCTGATCCAGTTCAGCACTTTTTTGGTGGTGGCGGCCTGTATATCGACGCCACCGCAGACCATGACAATATCGTCGCGGTTCAGCTCGTCCAATTCGGCGTCCAATTGAAACACACAGCCGTTTGAACAGGTGGACGACACACCGTCCTCGCCAATGAAGCGCCATTCATACAAGGTTTCACCCGCCGTGCGGTTCGCAATTCGCAGGCTTTCCACCGCACTCGCAAAGCAAAGCATGGTGAATTGATCCAGCAACACAAACACAAAGCGCTTCGGCTTTGATGTTTCGCTGAACATGATGGGGGTCTCAGATACGCTCATATCTACGCCTGTATCGTCGCTGGTTGGGCATCATTCGCGCCAAAATCGCGTGCTGACAAGTCATTTCATCCAAAACCGACGCATTGGCAGTCGCAAATAGAAGGTTTAGGCATTGGAAGCCCCGTTCTTACGCAGTATAAGGACGGACCGATCACTCTGGTCGTGAGATATATTTTCTAGATTTTGGAGCAAGACAATGACGACATGGCAAAAAACGGACTGGCGCAGCAAGCCCCGGATCCAAATGCCAACTTATACCGACGCGGCCGCGCTTAAGGCTGTGGAAGGTCGTCTGTCTTCATATCCACCCTTAGTCTTTGCGGGTGAGGCCCGGCGGCTACGCCAGCACCTCGCGGCTTGTGGCCGTGGTGAGGCGTTTTTGCTGCAAGGCGGCGATTGCGCCGAGAGCTTTGCAGAATTTTCCGCAGACGGCATTCGCGACACCTTCAAAGTGATGCTGCAGATGGCGATGGTCCTGACATACGGCGCGAAAGTGCCTGTTGTGAAGGTGGGCCGTATGGCTGGCCAAATGGCGAAACCACGCTCTGCTGATACTGAAACTGTGGATGGCGTCGAATTGCCGAGCTACCGTGGCGATATCATCAACGGTTTCGACTTCACCGAAGAGGCCCGCATTCCTGATCCGGAACGCATGAGCCAAGCCTACATGCAGGCGGCGGCAACATTGAACCTGTTGCGCGCTTTCTCGACGGGCGGCTACGCAGACGTGCATCAAGTCCACCAGTGGACGCTTGGCTTTGCTGAAGGGTCCGGCGCGCAGAAATACCGCGATATGGCGGGTCGGATTTCAGACACGCTAGATTTCATGCAAGCCGCTGGCCTGTCCACCGACACCAACCACGAATTGCGCACCGTCGAATTCTACACGTCCCACGAGGCCTTGCTGCTGGAATACGAAGAAGCCCTGACACGGGTCGATTCCACATCCGGCAAAATGCTGGCGGGTTCAGGTCACATGATCTGGATCGGCGACCGGACACGGCAGCCAGACGGCGCACATGTGGACTATTGCTCTGGCGTGCAAAACCCGATCGGGTTGAAGTGCGGTCCGACAATGACATCCGGCCACCTCAAGGCGTTGATGGCCAAACTGAACCCGCAGAACGAAGAAGGTCGCTTGACCCTCATCGCGCGTTTCGGTGCTGGCTCTGTTGGCGAACACCTGCCGCGCTTGATCAAAGCGGTGCAGGAAGAAGGCGCAAACGTCACGTGGACTTGCGACGCGATGCACGGCAACACGATCAAATCGTCCACGGGCTACAAAACCCGTCCGTTCGATTCCGTGCTGCGTGAAGTCAAAGAATTCTTTGCAGTGCATAACGCCGAAGGTACAATTCCAGGCGGCGTGCATTTCGAGATGACAGGCGCTGACGTGACCGAATGCACAGGTGGCGTGCGGGCTGTGACGGATGAAAATCTGGCGGACCGGTACCACACAGCTTGCGACCCACGTTTGAACGCGTCCCAGTCGCTGGAACTGGCGTTCTTGGTCGCAGAAGAGCTGTCCACACGCCGCAATCAGTTGAAAGCGGCTGCTACCGGCTAAGCCGTCACGCATCGTGAAATTATTTCGGGCGGGTCCAATCGGATCCGCCCGTTTTCGTTTCAGGTGTTATCCACGACCAGTCGCAGCGCAGGCCGTGGGGCAGGGTGGGTCACAGTCGGTTCCGACAGGATTTCATGCACCGTGCGGATGATCGGTTGCACCGCCTGCTGGCGCAGGCTTTGGTCGCGATCAAAGTCAAAGCGCATCGGCCGCCGCCCGGTCTTGCCATCCACAACCACAGCACCAAACAGACGGTTCACCTCTTGGCCTGCATGTTTGAGCGGCATCAGCAGCAACCGACCGCGCAACGGGCTACGGCCCAAGCTGCGGGCGCCGATGACGGGAACTTCAACGATATCAGGGCCTTCGCAGACGTCAAAGATCAGCGGCGCCAACATGTCGCGACCTGCAGGCGTGAATAATGCGCTCAGCGGCATGCCGCGCGGCTCCATATTCAGCACCTCATGCACCGCACGCCCCGCAACCCGAAAACGGGCAATCGTCGGCGCGACACGTTCCAACGTAAAGCAATGCGCAAGGCTGTCTGACAAATGATCCGGAGACAGATCAACGCGCTGCGGCAGGTCGTCACCGTTGCGCATCGACCGCCAGTGGCGCTCGACCCGTTTCAGCACCGCTTCGCCATTCGGATCGTGAAACGGGGTGCGGTAAATAGAGGCATAGTCGCGGTCATGTGCCATCGGATCGTCCTTCGTCGGTATTTCGCATTTGCCGACAAGTTAACAGAAAGTTACCGGAAATCACTTAACAAAGGATTAATGGGTTAACGCTATACGGAGCGGGGCAAGGTCGGCACAGCGACGCAAGCGGGGTTTACCTGTGCTAGAGTTTGCCAGTAGTGAAGACGCAACAGCACCCAAAAGAGGCACCCATGATCCAATCAATGACAGCATTCGCCAGTCGCACAGGCAGCTTGGAGGGGACCACATGGAGCTGGGAAGTCCGCAGCGTAAACGCACGCGGCTTGGACCTGCGATTGCGCCTGCCAGACGGTATCGACGGGCTCGAAGCCGACATTCGGGCAGCCTTTGGTAAGGCGGTCAAACGCGGTAATGTCAGCCTGACCTTGCGGATTGCGCAAAACGACACAGCGCAGCAGCTCTCATTGGACGAAGCGCAACTCGACCGCGTGTTAGGCGCGCTTGATCGCATCCAAGAACGGGCCTTCACGATGGGCGTGACATTGGGCCAGCCGACCACAGCCGACGTTTTGAACCAACGCGGCGTGGTTTTGCACGGCTCAAACGACGGGATCAGCGCTGAACTTGCGGCAGCGATCAAAGCGGACGTCGCCCCGTTGCTGCGTGATCTGGTGAAAATGCGCGAACGCGAGGGGCAATGCCTGAACGAAATCATCGCCACGCAACTGTCTGATATCGCAGGCAACATTGCCAACGCCGAAGCCGTGATCGTGGAACGCCGTCCCGACATGGAACAGGCGTTGAAAACGGCGATGGAACGGGTCTTGGGTGATACAGACCTTGATCCGGACCGTTTGGCGCAAGAAATGGCAGCACTCGCCGTGAAATCTGACGTCACCGAAGAAATCGACCGTCTCAAAGCGCATGTGACCGCCGCCACCGAACTACTGGATGTCGCACAAAAAGAACATCACCCCGTTGGCCGAAAACTGGATTTTCTGTCACAGGAATTTAACCGCGAGGCGAATACACTGTGTTCCAAGGCACAGCATGTGAAACTCACGGGGATTGGGCTTGAACTCAAGACGCTGATTGATCAGATGCGTGAACAAATTCAAAACGTGGAGTAACGCATGGCGCGTCGTGGACTACTGATTATCCTGTCTTCCCCCTCTGGTGCGGGCAAATCGACCTTGGCAAAAGCATTGCGCAAATGGGACGACACGTTGCGGTTCTCTGTTTCTGCGACCACCCGCGCCCCGCGTCCGGGCGAAGTCGACGGCCAAGATTACTACTTCGTGACCGAAGATGCCTTTAAACGGCAGGTGTCCGACAAAGACATGTTGGAACATGCGCGGGTGTTCGGGAACTACTACGGATCGCTAAAAGGACCAGTGGCCGATGCGATTGAGGACGGCCGCGACGTGCTGTTCGACATCGACTGGCAAGGCGCACAGCAGATTTCGACCTCTTCGTTGAAGGATCACGTGCTATCGATTTTCATCCTGCCGCCATCAATCACCGAACTGCACCGCCGCCTTGTGTCACGCGGGCAAGACGATTCCGAGACCATCGAAAAGCGGATGCAGAAAAGCTGGGACGAGATCAGCCACTGGGACGGCTACGACTACGTGCTAGTCAACGATGATCTGGCCACCACCGAAGAGCGGCTGAAAACCATCATCTCGGCAGAGCGGCTACGCGCCAGCCAGCAGCCCGACCTGATGGACCACGTCCGTACCTTGCAAGATCAATTCGAGGACCGCTAATGTTATATAAAATCAATGACGTAGAACCCAAAGTTGATGCAACGGCATGGGTCGCACCGGGCTGTCATGTGATCGGGAACACCACGCTTTTGGCGAAATCTTCGGTGTGGTTCGGCACAACAATCCGCGGCGACAATGAACCGATCATCGTAGGCGAAGGCAGCAATGTGCAGGAAAACTGCGTGCTACACACCGACCCCGGTTGCCCGCTGACCATCGGCACCAACTGCACAATCGGTCACAAAGCGATGCTGCACGGCTGCACCATCGGCCATAACAGTCTGATCGGAATGGGGGCGACGGTGCTGAACGGCGCTGTGATCGGCAAAAACTGCCTGATCGGGGCAGGGGCGTTAATCACCGAAGGCAAAGTCATTCCCGACGGATCGCTGGTGATGGGATCACCGGGCAAGGTCGTCAGAGAACTGGACGAGACAGCGATTGCAGGCCTGAAACGCTCTGCCAAGCATTACCAAGCCAATGCTGCGCGGTTCCGCGACGGACTGGTCGCGCTGGATTAACCAACCAACCGTAGCGGCGTCGGCATCATAACGATTTCAAAGTCGATATTTGGGGCCGCTTTGCGGATTTCACTGCGAATCATCGCCATGTCTGGCAAATATTGCGCCAAAGCGCGGTATCTGCCGACGTAACCGAACGAGGCCAGAAACCGAACGATCTGATAAGCATCAAACGCATCGCTCAGCAGCGGGGATAAAACAACGTCGGGACGGACCTTTGCAATCGTCGTCTGATTTAAGTGTTCAAAATCAACGAATGTCAGGTCATCGACATACGGAATTTCACGACCCTCAGATGCCCAACGACGCACTTCACCCACAACCAAAGTGACCACGCGGTCCTCTTGATGGACGTGCCCACGCAGGTTTTCTAGGAACTTCTTCCGTGGTAGTTGATGCACTGACGACATGATCGCGTTCCGATCCTCCTTTTTTCTAAGTGTATGCTGTTACAAGGATGAAACGAAACTGTGCAAACATTTCTTACATTCAAGTGTGGGTTGATCCACACAAAACCTAAACGCGACTAAAAAGTGACACTTATCACATGCCAAAGTTTCCGCTCGATGTGCTTCTAAAATCAGTCAAATCACCCATTCTTTTGATCGGCGAGGACCAACGTATCAGCCTGCAAAATCCGGCAGCTACCGCGTTGTTAAAGATGGATTTTACCGGTCGAAATTATATCAATGCATTGCGTCAACCTGCCTTGTTAGATGCCGTCGATCAGGCCCAACTTGATGGCACCCAAAAGACTGCGCGTTTTCTTGTGCAAACCGGAAACACCGACCAAACCTTCGAGGCGTTGGTGGTGCCAGATAACAAGCAAACCCTTGTTATCCTTGAAGATCATTCCGCCGAGCACGACATAAACTCAGTGCGGCGCGACTTTGTTGCGAACGTCAGTCACGAATTGCGGACGCCTTTGACCGCCTTGCTCGGTTTTATCGAAACCTTGCAAGGTCCGGCCCGCAACGATCCCAAAGCCCAAGAGCGTTTCTTGGGAATCATGGCCGTTGAGGCGGATCGTCTGCGCAGGCTCGTTGATGACCTGCTGTCGCTGAGCCGTGTTGAAGAAACCGAACGTAGCCGCCCCACCAATCCCGTCGATCTGGAAGAGGTGATCCGACAGTCGACAGAGCTACTTGAACCACTGGCCAAGACCGCAAAAACGCATCTTCAAGTTGTAGCGCCAGAGCAGGCAGTCATGGTGCCAGGTGACGCCGCACAATTACAGCAAGTCCTTCATAACCTTATCGAAAACGCGATCAAATACGGTGCCACCGAGGCCGGAATCACCGTCGCGATTCATCCGCCAGCCTACGAGCGGTCCCTACAACAAGAATGCATTCGCTTGACCGTAGAAGATCAAGGCAGCGGCATACCAGAGCGCCATTTGGTGCGGCTGACCGAACGTTTTTACCGCGTCGACGACCATCGGGATCGTGAAATGGGCGGCACAGGTCTGGGCCTTGCGATTGTGAAGCACATCATGAACCGCCATCGCGGACGATTGCTGTTTGAAAGTACCGAAGGGCAGGGCACCACCGTTTCGATCCTGCTGCCAACCGTCATCGAAAACCCGATACGTCAAAGTTCTATCCCATAATTATTTGTTACATTCGGAATCTACGACATAATTTCTTAAGATTGTGTAAACGACGCTGGTAGGACCATCACGAGACCGCAAAACCAGACATTCACCACCCAAACGACCCTCGAAATACAAGGTCGGATCGGCAAAGGAACAGGCAACATGAGCGAACATATTTCATCCGCATACGACCGCGATCTTGAGGAAATTCAAGCACTTGTGATGCGTATGGGCGGCCTTGTTGAACAATCCATCCTGTCCGCCGCCGACGCGCTGGCCGCACGTGATCTGGAACTGGCCGAACAGGTGCGGGCAGCGGACAAGGCCATCGACACCCTAGAGTTGCAAATCAATGACGAGGCGGCACGCACGATCGCTTTGCGTGCGCCGGTTTCCAAGGATTTGCGCAGCATTCTGACCGTGCTGCGGATCGCAGCGTCGCTGGAACGGATCGGTGATTACGCGAAAAACATGGCCAAACGGACCGGCACTTTGGTTGATATGCCGCCAATCAACGGCTCTGACAAAGCGTTGCGCAGGATGGCCCGCGAGGTGCAATTGATGCTCAAAGACGTGCTGGATGCCTATGTGCGCGGTGACGCCGAATTGGCCGAAGAAGTCCGCCAGCGCGACCACGAAGTGGACCAGATGTACAACGCCTTGTTCCGTGAATTTCTGACCTTCATGATGGAAGACCCGCGCAACATTACGGCCTGTATGCATTTGCATTTTATGGCAAAAAACGTGGAACGCATGGGCGATCTGACGACAAATATGGCCGAGCAAGTGATCTATCAGGTCACAGGTTCAATGCCCGAAGAAGCCCGACCAAAGGGCGACAAAACCTCATTTGTGCGCACACCGGAGTAGTCGAAAATGGCCCATACCCCGCATGTTCTCGTGGTGGACGACGAAGCGTCGCAGCGCGAAATGTTGATCTACAACATCGAGGCCGAAGGCTACCGGACGACCAAAGCCAGCAATGGCGAAGATGCGTTGTTGTCCGTCGCCGAAGACCCGCCAGACGTGATCATTCTGGACTGGATGATGCCGAAACTGTCCGGCATCGAGGTGTGCCGTCAGTTGAAAGTCAAACCCGAGACGCGCGCAATTCCGGTGATTATGCTGTCCGCACGCACCGAGGAAATCGACAAAGTACGCGGGCTTGAAACTGGCGCAGATGATTACGTCGAAAAGCCGTATTCTGTGACCGAGTTGATGGCGCGTGTGCGTGCGCAGCTGCGGCGCGTGCGTCCGACGACCGTGGGGCAAACGCTGACATACGACGACATCTCGTTGGATTCTGAAACGCACCGTGTGATGCGCGGCGACGTGTTGCTGAAACTTGGACCGACGGAATTTCGGCTTCTCAGCACGTTCATGGAAAAACCGGGACGTGTCTGGTCACGTGATCAACTGCTGGATCGTGTCTGGGGGCGCGACGTCTACGTGGACACACGGACGGTTGATGTGCACGTCGGGCGGTTGCGGAAATCGCTGACAAGCACAGGATGCGAAGATCCAGTACGGACAGTACGCGGAGCGGGCTATGCGTTGGGATAATACGAATATCGTATAATCAGTATTATGTAATATAAAGAGATACATCCAGAACTGCCGCCAGGGAAAATGTCCTAAAAATCAGAGGTTTCGGCGGACATCTGTTCTGCCTGTGATTGCGTAATGTTAATCAGATGCAGCTAAGAGCCAATTATCATTTTGATAAACCTAGCCAGACTGTTAGCTTACGGCATGGGACACTCACTACTTATACTAAACGGGCCAAACCTAAATCTGCTGGGTACACGACAACCCGAAGTTTACGGATCAACGACGCTCACAGATATCGAAGATGCGTGCCGCGCCACTGCGTCGCGTCTGGATATCGATGTCAGCTTTTTGCAATCCAACCACGAAGGCGTTTTGATCGATGCTATTCATGACGCGCGTGGCGTGCATGACGGGATCATTTTGAACGCTGGCGCGTATACTCATACGTCTATTGCACTGATGGATGCGATCAAATCCGTCTGCATTCCGGTGGTTGAACTTCACCTCTCAAATATCCATCAACGCGAGGAATTTCGGCATTTGTCGTATATTTCCAAGGTGGCTGTCGGACAGATTTGCGGATTTGGCGCAGCGGGATACCCGCTCGCGATCGAAGCACTCACGGGCTATCTAGGGACATCATAAAATGAGCAAGACAATTGCGAAATTGTACGAGCTGACGAATGCAAAGACTGTCGAAGAACTCTGGGACGTTCACACCAAACAAATGTCGGCTTACGGCTTTAAGCGGCTGATTTACGCATTCACGCGGTATTATTCGGCGTCATCGGCGATTGCATTGGGTGATCCGCAGGACTGGGTTCTGCTGACCAACATGTCATCCGAATACGTCGATAAGTTTGTTGAGGACGGCCATTATTTTCATGGCCCGATGATTCGATGGGCTTTGAAAAACGATGGTGCCTGTAGCTGGCGCTGGATGAAGGAAATGATCGGGTCCGAGATGGTCAGCATCAAAGAGCGCGAAGTCATTGAATTCAATCGCTCTTATGGCATCTCTACAGGCTACACTGTTAGTTTCCGGTCTGTCAGCCAACGCAGCAAAGGTGCGATTGCGTTGATTGGCGACCTTGGCATGTCGCAGCACGAGGTCGATGAAATCTGGGCAGAGCACGGCGACGAGCTGATGGCGCTGAACAATGTCATGCACCTGAAAATCCTCGCCCTACCCTATTCCGGCTCTCGCAGACTCACCTCGCGGCAACGCGAAGTGCTGCAATGGGTTGGTGATGGCAAGACGACACAGGACATTGCGGTGCTTTTAGGCCTGACGGCTGCAACAATTGAGAAGCACCTTCGCCTTGCGCGGGAATCGCTCGATGTTGAAACAACCGCACAGGCTGTTTTGAAGGCTGCTTTCTACAATCAGATGTTTGTTTTGGACAGCTAAGCCAAGGGAATCGCGAAATATTATCCCTTTGAGCCAGAGAATTATCCAAAAGGTCAGGTTTCCCATACTTTCTTTACGTAGCGGTAAAGCGCATGATGAAATTGTTCCGTGAGTGGTGGCCTAAGGCCTGGGAACTGTGGGTCATACCCCCCGGTATTTTGGGGAAAGAGTGATTTACGCGTCGGTTGTTTTGGGGGTTTGCCCCCAAACTCCGACAACCCGTGAGTGTGCATAGTCCTGTCCCATTATTGGATGCGCAAAGGTTAGTGATTTTTTACCGCGTTCTTCCGACGCGGTAGTTCAGTATTATAACGATTAATGGCGGTGATCGTATTTCTGGTCATCGCCACTTTTTCGTTTAGAACGCAGTCCCCCAAACCCCAATCTCAGACAGAATATGCGATGTGGCCCGTGCTGTGGTTGCTATCGCACTGGCCTGTCGAACGTCACCCAGCAATAAGACAACAAAAAACGGCACAGATTTGCATCTGCGCCGCTCTTAATCATGTTGAAACCTGTGGTAGGTTTTAGCCGTTCAGTTTTGCAACTTCAGCAGCGAAATCTTCTGCGATCACTTCGATGCCTTCGCCTTTTTCAAGACGCACGTAGCCAGTGATTTCAACGCCAGCTTCTTTGGCAGCTTCTGCAACTGTCACGTCAGGGTTCACAACGAACTGCTGGTTGAGCAATGTCACTTCGGCCATGTATTTCTTCATACGGCCAACGATCATTTTCTCGATCACTTGCTCGGGCTTGCCGGACTCGCGTGCGATGTCCATCTGAACTTGCTTTTCTTTCTCAACAACAGCTGAGTCCAAAGATGCTTCGTCCAGTGCAGCTGGGTTCGTTGCAGCAATGTGCATCGCAACTTGACGGCCAAACGCCGCGTTGTCGCCAGTCATCGCAACCAGAACACCGATGTTGCCCATGTCAGTTGCAGCCGCGTTGTGTACGTAAGACACAACGTTTTCGCCTGTCAGCGCTTCCATGCGGCGAACGCCCATGTTTTCACCGATCACAGCAACCGCGTCAGTCACAGTCTGCTCAACGGACTTGCCGTTCATGTCAGCTGCTTTCAGCTCGTCAGTTGTGTTCACACCCAGTGCAACCTGCGCGATGCCGCCAACCATTTTCTGGAAGTCAGCGTTTTTACCAACGAAGTCTGTTTCAGAGTTCACTTCAACAGCAACACCTTTGTTGCCGGAAACAGCAACAGCCACGAGACCTTCAGCAGCAGTACGGCCGGATTTCTTAGCCGCTTTTGCGAGACCCTTGGTGCGCAGCCAATCAACCGCTGCCTCCATGTCGCCGTCTGTTTCTGTCAACGCTTTTTTGGCGTCCATCATGCCTGCGCCCGTGCTGTCGCGCAGTTCTTTTACCATAGCAGCTGTGATTGCCATTGGAATTCTCCTCAAAAGGAATTTCGGGTCCGGGCTGGGGATACCCCTGCCCGGTTACAATTTTACGAAAGATCGCGGCTTATCGAGCGGCTGCAGCTTCTTCAGCAACAACTTCTTCAGCGAATTCTTCCATCGCACCCAGATCAACGCCGGCTGCGCCCAATTGAGCGGACATGCCGTCAAGTGCTGCACGGGACGCGAGGTCTGTGTACAGCGCGATTGCGCGTGCCGCATCGTCGTTGCCTGGGATGACGTAGTCGATGTCTGCTGGTGAGCAGTTCGTGTCAACGATTGCAACGATAGGAATGCCCAGCTTTTTCGCTTCTGCGATGGCGAGGGATTCTTTGTTCACGTCGATGACGAACAACAGGTCAGGAACGCCGCCCATTTCGCGGATACCGCCCAAAGACGCTTGCAATTTGCCTTGCTCACGTTCCATGCCAAGACGCTCTTTTTTGGTCAGACCAGTAAAGCCGTTCTCGGATGCTTCATCAATCGCTTTCAAACGGTTGATAGACTGGGAAACAGTCTGCCAGTTTGTCAGCGTGCCACCCAACCAGCGGTGGTTCATGTAAAACTGTGCGCAACGCTCAGCGGCATCAGCGATTGGCTTTGCAGCTTGGCGCTTTGTACCCACGAACAGAACGCGGCCGCCTTTGGCGACTGTGTCACGGATTACGTTCAACGCTTGGTCAAGCATTGGAACAGTCTGTGTCAGGTCCATGATGTGGATGCCGTTACGTGAGCCATAAATGTATGGGCCCATCTTTGGATTCCAGCGCGCTGTCTGGTGGCCAAAGTGTACGCCTGCTTCGAGCAATTGGCGCATGGTGAACTCAGGAAGAGCCATGTCTTTATTCCTTTTCCGGTTTCAAACCTATGACGGGGGTATCAATGCGGGTGCATCAACCGGTGGATTGTTTGGGATTTCTCCCCATTCAACCCGCCCCGTCTGGGGATTTCGTCCGCGTCCCTTAGACGCATTTTTCCAGCGGCGCAAGTAGCGCGCCGCTGGAAACTATATGTATCCGTACAAAAAACCGGATATTACAGGAATACCCGCTCGATGACCCAGTAAATCCCGATCACTGCGATGAATACAGACGCAGGGATCGTGACAATCCGGCGGTATGCGCCGATTTGATCACGCAGCGCTACGGATGCCGCACACAGCACAAAGATCATCAGCATCGGCCCGAGGAACACAACGGATGGATTTTCCATCAACGCTGTCATGCCAGCCGGGTCCCAGACCATCAGTGCAATCGTCACAGCACTTAGCACACCGTAAACCGCATAGGCTTGCAGCGCTTCATTGGCGCCACGGTCCACGCGGATCGCTTGCCACACGGCGAGGAACATGACGGCGATAACAGCCAACTGTCCCACTTCGACGCCCACGTTAAACCCGATCAAGGCTGGGATGAACGACGCTTGCGGTAGTCCAAATTCGGCCAGCACAGAGGCAAAGCCCAAACCGTGCAGCAACCCAAAGCCAAAGATCACAATCGGCCGCCACGGGCTAAGCCGCTGCATAAAGATGTTTTCAATCGCCACATAAGCGATCGACGCGGCGATCAGCGGCTCAACAATACTGCCGGGCACAGTCACATAGCCCAAAGCCGCCGCAGCCAGTGTGATGGTGTGGGCCAGCGTGAACAGGGTCACTTGGGTTAGCAGTGGTGCGATACGGGTCGACAGGAAGAACAAGCCCAACACGAACAAGATGTGATCGAGACCTTTGGGCACGATGTGGTCAAAGCCGACGGGGATATAGTCCCAGAAGGTTTCCCAACCACTAGCCGCATTGCCGCCCACCAGCGCAATCGGGTCGGACACATCGCCTGCCTCTAAGTAGCCGTCATAAGGCGCGTCCACACCCTGTTGACGCAGGACAAGCGTGCCGAATTCCGTGGCCCAGCCGACTTGCACGTTTTTTGTGCCTTCAGGCAGGTCGGCGGTGAATTGCAGATGCGTTTCGCGCACGGTTTCCACATTGCCGACTTCGCCAAATTGCACAGCCGCAAGTTCAGGCGTGATCTCTGTGCCGTCAGCCAAGATCGTGATCTGCTGCGCCATATCGGGCCAGAACGCATCAAACTGCTCTTGCAACGCGGCAGGCTCTAGCGCGCGCAAGGCGTCGTAGTCGGCAGCTTGGGGCGTCGTGTCAGTATCGTCTGTGTCGGTCAGATCAATGCCTGCGATAAAGCTCTCGATATTCAACCGCACATCGAATTCCAGCGTGTCACCGACCTGCTCCATATCCGCAATCGCGGGCACCACTTCGTGGGCGCGGGCGGGCAATGCAGATGCCAGCCAGATCGCAAGAACGGTTGACACCGCAGCAAGATGAACCAGTTTGTTCATCAGATTAAAGGATCTTGATATGCGCATGTTTGCCCTCGTCTCTACATTAATGCTCACCACAACAGCCACGACCCTATCGGCACACGAACTGTGGTTAGAACCGCTTGAGTATCAGGTAGAGCAGTCTGGTCAATTGCAAGCGCAAATCAAAAACGGACAGGATTTTGAGGGAAGCACCCTGCCCTACATCGACCGACGCTTCCGGCATTTTATCGTGTTTCAGGATGGTGATGGGATCAAAGTCACGGGGCGCAACGGCGACGTGCCAGCCCTGAACATGACCGCCAACCGCGCGGGTCTGAATGTTGTGGCCTATCAAAGCACGCCTGCGACGATCACCTATGAAAACTGGGAGAAATTCCAGACTTTCATTGACCACAAAGACTTTGGCGACGTGCGCAGCGAACATGACGCGCGCGGCCTGCCTGACGCTGATTTTACTGAAACCTATGTGCGGTATTCTAAATCCTTGATTGCAGTTGGTGACGGCGCGGGTGCCGATCTGCGTGTCGGACTAGAGACCGAATTGGTGGCTCTGACCAATCCCTACACCGACGACCTGACAGACGGTTTCCAAGTGCAATTATTCTACGGTGAAAACGTCCGTGCCGACGAGCAGATCGAGGTCTTCGCCAAAGCCGCCGATGACACGCTTGAGGTGACATATGTCCGCACCAACGCCGATGGCATCGCCACAATCCCGATGCAAACCGGCACAGCTTATCAGCTTGACGCTGTGGTGCTGCGCCCTGCAGGTGAAGCCGTGGCCTCGCAAGGGTCGGTTTACGAGACGCTTTGGGCGAATATGACGTTTATGGCGCCCTGATCCGGCTTGTCCTTTGGGCGGGGCTAGGTCAATAGTCGCGGCATGAAAGAACAACCAGATATCTTATGCATCGGGTCGGTCCTGTGGGACGTGATCGGACGCGCTGCCAGCCACATGCGGGTTGGTAGCGACGTGCCGGGCCGTATCACACGGCTGCCCGGCGGCGTGGCGATGAACATCGCCATGACCCTGTCGCGCTTTGGGCTGACGCCCGCGCTGCTGACCGCAATCGGGCAAGACCCCGAAGGCGAGGAACTTATCGCCGAAGCCCGCCGCATGGGCATGATTACCGATCATGTGTACCGGTCCGAAGATCTGCCCACTGACGTCTATATGGCGATCGAAGGGGCAAACGGTCTGATCGCCGCTATCGCGGATGCGCACTCACTCGAATCTGCTGGCGCGAAAATCCTGCGGTCCTTGGACGACGGGCGGCTTGGCAGTGCAGAGACCCCGTTTGAAGGGCCTGTGGCACTTGACGGGAACCTCACCGAAGAACTGCTGCAACAGATCGCCAAATCGCCGCTGTTTGCCCGTGCCGACCTGCGCGTGGCCCCCGCATCACCGGGCAAGGCGAACCGTCTTTTGGCGCTGCTCGGGCATCCATCCGCCACGCTTTATGTGAACCTCGAAGAAGCCGGTTTGCTCTGCCAAACCACCTTTGCACATTCTGTCGAGGCTGTGCACGCCTTGTGCACGCGTGGTGCACACCGTGTGCTGGTCACAAATGGCGGTGGATCTGCCGCCGAAGGCACGGCTGGCGACGTCATCGAAGCCACCCCGCCCGCCGTCATGGTTACGCGCGTGACAGGCGCAGGTGATACCTTTATGGCAGCCCACATCGCGTCCGAGGCCCAAGGCATGGACCGCACCGACGCATTGACACGCGCGCTGAATGCAGCCGCAACCTACGTATCCGGAGAAACACCCCTATGATCCCTATTTCCTACAGCGCCGAAGTCTCTGCTGCTTGCGCCAATGGCTCCCCGATTGTTGCTCTCGAAAGCACGATCATCACCCACGGCATGCCGTACCCGCAGAACGTCGAAACCGCGCGTCTGGTTGAGCAAGATGTCCGTGATAACAACGCAGTACCGGCCACAATTGCAGTGATCGACGGCACGCTTCACGTCGGATTAGAGGACGACCAACTGATCGCATTGGGTCAAGCGGAAAACGTCGCTAAACTGTCCCGCGCTGATATCGCGGCTTGCATCGCAACTGGTGGCACTGGGGCGACAACCGTGGCTGCGACAATGATCGGTGCGGCGCTCGCTGGTATCTCGGTCTTTGCGACGGGCGGCATTGGCGGCGTGCACAAAGGCGCCGAGGAAACATTCGATATCTCAGCCGATTTGCAAGAATTGTCCCTGACAGCAGTGACAGTCGTCGCGGCTGGTGCCAAGGCGATCCTTGACCTTAACAAAACCTACGAAGTGCTTGAAACCCTTGGTGTTCCTGTCATCACATACGGCCAAGACGTGCTGCCAGCCTTCTGGTCCGCGACCTCTGATCTGGCCACGCCATTGCGCATGGATACCGCCGCAGACATCGCCAAAGCGCACGTCATGCGCGGCGGCATGGGGCTGACTGGCGGGCAATTGGTCTGCAACCCGATCCCGCAGGACATGCAAATTCCAGCCGAAGAACTGGCACCCGTGATCGCCCAAGCCTTGTCCGAGGCCGAAGCGCAGAACATCAGCGCCAAAGCGGTCACGCCGTTCCTGCTGGGCCGGATTTTCGAGCTGACAGAGGGCAAATCACTGGTCGCGAACATCGCACTTGTGCGTAACAACGCCCGCTTAGCCGCTGAAATCGCTGTAGAAATCGCAAAGCGGTAGTTCACTTTCACTTTTGCAACCTCACGCGCTTGTGACAAGGCGCGTGAGTTCCTATCTCGAAGGATAAGCAAACTGGACCCATCATGAAAAACGAGCATCCCACGCCGATCGCCCAACACCCGCGCAAATCCAGTATTTTTGCGGGACTACGCGGCAATTTTCTGGCCGGATTGATCATCATCGCGCCGATTGGTCTGACGTTCTATTTCATCTGGACAATTGTTGGCTGGGTCGATGGCTGGGTCTGGCCGTTTGTGCCGAACGCCTACCACCCCGAGGCGTTGTTAAACCGCTTTTTCGGCAATCCAGAGCAACCGATCACCGTGAACGTGCGCGGCGTTGGGGTCGTGATCTTTTTGGTGTTCACTATCCTTGTCGGCTGGATCGGCAAGGGTCTGATGGGCCGCTCGATGATCCGCTTTGGCGAGCGGTTTGTGGAGCGGATGCCTGTCATCCGGTCGGTCTATAACGGCGTTAAACAAATCGCAGAAACTGTTTTTTCTCAACGGGATACATCGTTTGAAAAAGCCTGTCTGGTCGAATATCCGCGCAAGGGTGTCTGGGCCATCGGGTTCATCTCGATTGACGCCAAAGCCGAAATAAACAGCCAGCTTTCAGTCGACGGCGAAACCATCGCAACGGTGTTCCTGCCGACCACACCCAACCCCACATCCGGCTTCCTGCTGTTCCTGCCGCGCTCTGAAATCAAAGAGTTGGACATGACCGTCGAAGACGCCGCGAAACTCGTGATCTCTGCGGGCTTGGTTTACCCTAATTCCGCCGACCCTAGCCTGCCGCCAGCCGCGTGATCGGGGCGATTATCACGGGGTTCGCGACGGGCTTTGCCCTGATTCTCGCGATTGGGGCGCAGAACGCTTTTGTGCTCCGTCAAGGACTGCTGAAAACGCATGTTTTCCCGCTGGCGCTATTCTGCGCCTTGTCGGACGCGGTGCTGATCGTCGCGGGTGTTTGGGGCTTTGGCGCGGTGGTGACGCTATTCCCGTCCTTGCCGCTGATCATGGCCATTGCAGGCGCTGCGTTCCTATTCTGCTACGGGATGATGCGGTTTTGGGCCGCATACCAAGGCGATTACGCGATGCAGGTCGCGGGCAAATCCGGCACGCTGACCGCAACAATCGCCACCGCCGCCGCCTTCACATGGCTGAACCCGCATGTGTATCTCGACACATTGGGATTGATCGGTGCGATTTCGACCCAGTTTGACGGTATAAATCGCGCAGGTTTCGGTGTCGGCGCAGTGACCGCGTCATTCGTGTTTTTCTTTGGCCTTGCTTACGGCGCACGGCTGCTGGCACCGATGATGCAATCGCCGCGCGCGTGGCGCATTTTGGACGTGATCATCGGTGTTGTTATGTTAGCTTTGGCTTTTAAGCTGTTGTTTAGCTGAACATTTCCGTCAAGTTTATCGTGCTGCGTGTGTTCAAATCCGTCTTGTGATTTTTCAAGAAAACAGAGGCCGCAGCCTGACCCGCCTCGAACAATCGCGCCAAGATCACAGGCGCAGGAATGGTCTTTGTCGCGACATTCAGCTCGTTCATCAACTCGTCGTCAGCAATCATATGCACCAGCACATTCTTCATGCTGCCTTCGGGCAAGGTATGTTTCTCAAGCAGCCGTTGCACAAATTCAATCGCCCGCAATTCGCGCAATAGCGACGAGTTAAAGCTGATCTCATTGATCCGGTTCTGGATCGCCTGCGAGTTCATCGGCAATTCGTGACGCACCAAAGGGTTAATGTTCACGACGATAATGTCATCTGGCAAATGCCGCTCGAACAGCGGGAAAAGCGCGGGGTTGCCGACGTAGCCGCCGTCCCAATACGCTTCCATCTTGCCCGTCTTTGGATCAACGAATTCAACGGCTTGGAACAGACTTGGCAGGCACGCAGAGGCCATCAGCGCCTCTGGTGATACCTCGTCGCCTGTGAAGACGCGGATCTTGCCTGTGCGCACGTTTGTGGCGCAGATGTTAATCTCTGGCCCCTCGCTGCTGCACACATCGTCAAAACGAAGATCACGCACAAGTTTGTCCAACGGGTTCTGCAACATCGGACCGTAGAGGTATGGCGACATCAGCCGCGTGGTCATGTCGAACATTTGATAGACGGGCGACGCTTCGATCGCTTTGGCCATGCTCGCGGCATTTGGTGTCATGCTGCTGATCCAGCCCGTCAGGCGGTCGTCCGTGACCGCACCGACCTGTTCCCAGAACCAGCGCAGGTTTTCGCGCGCGCCTTCGCGGCCACCCGTGACCATGCCAGCCTTGAGGGCGGCCGCGTTTAATGCGCCCGCCGAAGTCCCAGAGATACCTGCGATTTCGATCTCGTCGTCTTGCAGAATCGCGTCCAAAACGCCCCACGTAAACGCGCCATGCGCGCCGCCGCCTTGTAATGCCAGATTGATTTTCTTCATCGCAGGCCCCTTTTCGGGTGAATTAAAGTGCAGTCCAGCCGCCGTCGACGCTGATCGTGGTGCCCGTAATCTGGGCCGCGGCGTCAGAGCAGAGGAACGCCGCTGTGCCGCCGAGTTGTTCTGTGGTTGCGAATTCTTTGGACGGTTGACGCTTAAGTAAGACTTCTTTGATAACCGTTTCCCGATCCATGTCGTATTCTTTCATGGTTTCAGGGATCTGGGATTCGACCAGTGGTGTCAAAACGTAGCCCGGGCAGATTGCGTTGGCGGTGATTGGTTCCTGTGCTGTTTCCAGCGCCACAACCTTGGTCATGCCAACGATGCCGTGCTTGGCCGCGACGTAGGCGGATTTATAAGGCGAAGCGGTCAGCCCGTGTGCAGAGGCAATGTTGATCACCCTGCCCCAGCCCTTTTCGCGCATCCCTTCCAGCGCGGCGGCTGTGGTGTGGAATGCAGACGTCAGGTTGATCGCGATAATCGCGTCCCATTTCGCCGTTGGGAAGTCCTGGATCGGGGCGACGTGCTGGATTCCGGCGTTGTTAATCAGGATATCGCAAGCGCCCGATTCGCTAATCAGGCGGCGGCAATCGTCGCCTTTGGACATATCGGCGGCCACGTATTTCGCGTCTACGCCGAATTCCGCCGCAATGTCAGCGGCCAGCGCATGGTCCTCATCGCGGTCGGTGAAAGAATTCAGCACGACATGCGCGCCCTGTTTTGCCAATTCGCGGGCAATGCCCAAGCCAATGCCAGAGTTGGAACCAGTGATAACAGCCGTTTTACCTTGAAGGGACATATGAACTCCTGAGATATGTGTTTGCGTCGCTTATACATGCTGCAACTGCGAAATACACGTGTGCGTTCCATGCGGTCAGTACAATGACGGCTTTGTGAAACGTCTGCAAAAACGATTGGCCCAAAAAAAACGCCCGCACAAGGCGGGCGTAAGTCATTGAGGCAGGTTTCATACAGGCAAGAAACCTATCGAGCAGTGACCTCTTTATAAGCAATGACTTGACCTAGGCCAAGGGAAAAGTTTGTAAGTCGCGGGAACCCTGTTTACCTTAAGGATCAACGTACATTGGGACCCAAGGGACTGTCGCAAAAATGATAACAGAGTTATTCCAACCGCTTGTTCGCACCGCCTCGGCCGCTGCGCTGATTCTTGTCGCTGGATTCGCCACCGCCGAGCCGCAACATGGAATCGCGATGTACGGCGATCCGGCGCTACCTGCGGATTTCGAGGCGCTGCCCTACGCGAACCCCGATGCACCGACTGGCGGCAAAATCGTGACGGCGAACGTGGGATCATTCGACAGCCTGAATCCCTACATTCTGAAAGGGTCGGTGCATTGGCAGATGCGCTATCTGATCGGCGAAAGCTTGATGGGCAGATCGCTGGACGAGCCATTCTCGCTGTACGGTGTTTTGGCCGAAACGATTGAAACCGGACCGAATCGTGAATGGGTCGAATTTGTCCTGCGTCCAGAGGCAAAGTTTTCCGATGGCACGCCTGTAACCGTCGAAGATGTGATCTGGTCGTTCGAGACGCTCGGTACTGTTGGCCATCCGCGTTATCACGGGTTCTTTGAGAAGATCGCAACGCTAGAGCAAACGGGTGAACGGTCAGTTAAGTTTACGTTCAACACCGAAGATCAAGAACTGGCGCTGCTCGCTGGTCTGCGGCCCATTCTGCAAAAAGCGCAGTGGGAGGGCGTTGATTTCGCCGAGTCCGGCGTGGATATTCTGCCGATCACCTCTGGCCCTTATGTGATCGACGACTTCGACGCGGGCCGCTTTATTTCGCTCAAGCGCAATCCTGATTACTGGGGCCGCGATGTGGTGCCGTTTATGAATGGCGTGCATAATATTGACGAAGTGCGGCTGGAATTCTTTGGCGATGAAACCGCAGCTTTTGAGGCGTTCAAGGTTGGTGAAGTGAACACAAACCGCGAATTCAACGTGGCCCGCTGGGAAGGTCAGTATAACTTCCCCGCTGTGACCGACGGCGACATTGTGAAATCGGTTTTGCCGCATGAACGCCCGTCTGGCATGACAGGTTTCGTGATGAACACCCGCCGCGACCAGTTCAAAGATTGGCGCGTGCGCGATGCGTTGATTCATGCGTTCAACTTTGAATTCATCAACGAATCCATGACCGGATCGGCGCAACCACGGATCACATCCTTTTGGTCTAACTCGCCGCTATCGATGGACACCGGCCCCGCAACAGGCCGCGTCGCTGAATTTCTGGAACCCTTCGCCGCCGACCTCGTGCCCGGCACGATTGAAGGCTACACCCTGCCCGTCTCGGACGGATCTGTGCGCAACCGTGCGAACATCGGAAAAGCGTTGGAGCAATTCGAGGCTGCAGGCTGGACAGTACAAGAAGGTGCGTTAAAGGACGCGAACGGTAACGATTTCACCTTTGAAATCCTGCTGCAAGTCGGCGCGTCAGAGCCGCAAGCGATCATCGATATGTATGTGGAAACCCTGTCGCGGGTTGGGATCACGCCGACTGTTTCAACGGCTGATTCCGCGCAATACAAAGAACGCACCGACGCCTTTGATTTTGACATGACCTACTACCGTTCCGGCGTGTCACTGTCGCCCGGTAACGAGCAATACAGCTATTTCGGGATGGAGGCTGCGGATACGGTCGGCGGACGCAATATGATGGGCGTCAAATCCGAAGCCGTGGATGCGATGATTGACCGCCTGCTGACCTCTGACGATCAGGACGATTTTGTGGCCGCAGTCAAAGCGTTAGACCGCACTCTTACAGCGGGTCGCTACGTGATCCCGATCTATCAGTGGAACATCAGCCGGATTGCCCATTCCAAAAACCTGCATTACCCGGAAAATCTGCCGATCTTTGGCGATTGGCCCGGTTGGCAGCCCGATGTCTGGTGGTATGAAGAGTAAATTGAACGCATCAACAGGCTCGGCAGGCAAACTGCCGAGCTGCGTGGTTTAAGAGGTAAAGATGAAGAAATTAGTCATATTCGCGATAATCGGGGCCGCCATGGCAGCCTGCACACCTGTCCGCGCCGTTGGAAATGTGGCTGTCGGTACAGGGCAGCTGGCCCTTGGTGCCGTTGATGTGGTGCTTTAAGTCAGCGACGTAACCCACAGAATTGTCGCGTCTTCTGGGCTGACTGACACGACGTTATGACCCATGGCGGCATCATAATATGCGCTGTCGCCACGTTTCATTTGGACCGGTTCGTAGAATTCGGTGAATAGTTTGATCTCGCCTGTGAGGACGTACAAAAATTCCTCGCCGTCGTGACGCACCCAGCCGTCGAATTCTTCCATGCTCCGCGCACGAATTTGGGCGCGGTACGGCAACATCGCCTTTTTGGTCAGGGTTTCGGCCAGCAGATCATGTTCATAGGTCGTGGTGATCTGATGCGTGCCCTCGCCCGCGCGGGTCATCGCCATACGTCCGTTGACTTGGCCTTTGGACGGCGGCGTGAACAGTTGCGGCACCGAAATTTCCAGCCCGACGGCCAGCTTTTTCAGCGCCTCATAGGTAGGCGACATTTGACCGTTCTCGATCTTGGACAAGGTGGAGCGGGCAAGCCCCGCTTGGTTTGCCGCCTGTTCCAAGGTCCAGTCGCGGGCTTTGCGCAATTCACGCACACGCGCACCAAGGTCGAGCGGTTGGCCTTCGTCATTCGCCCCGTTGTCACGGGCAATTTTGATAAGGCTTCGGGGATCAAGATCAGTCATGCGCAATTCTATCCGCAACGGGCGCAGGCTTGCAACTCGCCTGTGCAAAAGATAGCAAAATACTATGTTCATGCATTGCCCCACGCCATTGTGGGGTCGCGGGCGGCCCGTCCGACGTGCAACACCACATTCATTCGCAGATCGTTGCGGCAAGACTGGGAGACCTCAACATGGTCAAACTTGATATTATTTCCGATCCGATCTGCCCTTGGTGCTATATCGGCAAGGCGAACTTGGACAAAGCACTGCTGGAATTCCCCGATCATCCGTTTCAAATCGAATGGCATCCGTTCCAGTTGAACCCCGACATGCCTGCGGGCGGTATGGGGCGGCGCGACTACCTTGAGACGAAATTCGGCGGTAAGGACGCCGCCGTGCGTGCCTATGCGCCGATTGTTGAGATGTCCGAGAAAATTGGTCTGGGCATTAACTTTGAAGCGATGAAGGTCACGCCAAACACTATCGACGCGCACCGCCTGATCCACTGGGCTGGCATTGAAGAACGCCAGACCTTTGTGGTCGATCTGCTGTTCAAAGCCTACTTCATCGACGGCCGCGATATTGGCGATCATGATGTACTGGCCGACGTGGCGGACATGGCGGAAATGGACGCGGCATTGATCAAGAAGCTGTTGAACTCTGACAATGATACCGACGACATTCGCAAACGCGACGCGCATTCGCGCGAGATGGGCGTGAATTCGGTGCCGACATTCATCGTGGCCAATCAGCATGCCGTGCCAGGCGCACAGCCTGCCGAAACATGGGTGCAGGTGATTAAGGACATTCAGGCCCAGATGGGTGACGCTGACTAGCACACGACTGGCCCGCGCCTTCGGATGAGGGCGCGGTGAGCGCGGGTTCTGCGCGTCCTGCATGGCCGCTGACCGTGGCGTAATCTGCGGTGCTTTTAACTTGCAAGTTGGACGCGACAGGATCAGGTGAGACGTTCCGTGGTTCTGACCATGGCAGACCACAATTATATGTGCCTTAACGTGCCCACGCGGGTCTGTTTTCGGCGCTGGACTGTCATCCTGACCACCGTTTTTGTGAAAATTACTGGTTTGGGTGCGTCGCGCCTATCGCCACTTTAAGAAGGCCCACCCTTATGGCTGCACCATCAAAACGCCTGCCCCAAGCCGAGTTTATCGCGCTGACCGCGATGATCATGGCCGTTACCGCATTTTCAATCGACGCGATGCTGCCTGCACTGCCTCAAATCGCGTCCGAATTGTCGCCGGAAAGCCCGAACAATGCACAGTTGATCGTGACCAGCTTTGTGTTTGGGATGGGATTGGGGACGTTTGTGACTGGCCCGCTGTCAGACGCATTTGGCCGCCGCACAGTCGTGATCGGCGGCGTGGCCTTGTATTTGGTCGGCACGTTTTTGGCATGGATCGCAGGCTCGCTAGAGCTGATCTTAGCGGCGCGTGTCATCATGGGCTTGGGCGCGGCTGGGCCACGGGTGACGGCCATTGCCATGACGCGCGACCTTTATGCAGGGCGCGATATGGCGCGGATCATGTCGTTTGTGATGGTTGTCTTTTCGCTGGCACCAGCCGTGGCACCGACTATTGGACACTACATTATATTGGGGTCAAACTGGCGCGGTATTTTTGTCGCATTTGGCATTTTCGCAATGATCCCAGCGATTTGGCTTTACTTGCGCCAGCCTGAAACCCTCGCGCCTGAAAACAAGCGGCCAATGAGTTTGGGCTCTATTGTGTCGGCGACCAAAGAGATGTTCGCGCACCGCACGGCCAGCCTGTCGATCCTGATCCAGACTCTGACGTTCGGCGTTTTGTTCACGGTGATTTCATCGACACAACAAGTGTTCGACCAGACTTTTGGTCAAGGCGACAGTTTCCATTTTTGGTTTGCAGGTATCGCTGTTGTGGCGGCCAGCGGGTCATTGCTGAACGCGCGCCTCGTGGGCCGTTTGGGCATGCGTGCGATCATTCGCGGCATGTATATGACGCAAATCGGGATCACACTGGCGATGCTGTTGATCGTCTCGCTGGACCTGCCGTATTGGGTCACATTTGCGAGCTACGTGATCTGGGTCACTGGCAACTTTTTCCAAGCGGGCCTGACGATTGGCAACTTGAATGCGCTCGCGATGGAAGAAATGGGCCATATCGCGGGCCTTGCCGCATCGGTTATTGCAGCTGTTTCCACGGTTGGGGCTGTGCTGCTAGCGGTGCCATCTGGGCTGATGTTCAACGGGACGCCCGTGCCAATGGGCATCGCTGCGTTGTTGATGGTCTGCGCGGCGTTGTGGTTGACCACAAAGATCAAGCGGCCGGGCGAGGAATAAATCCGCGGCACCGGCGTTTGATGAGGCGTTGGTGGGGGCGCTGCCCCCGCCTTCGGCTCCCCCGGGATTTAGAAAAAGTCAAAGAAGCAGTTAGGACTTTGCTTTTTTGCGATGGTCCGCGAGGATTTGCGCCAGATCGCGGGCAATGCTGAACGCGCCTTGGATTTTGTCGCGCTCTTTGTCCCAGTCGCGTTGCACAACGATTTTGTTGTCTTTCACTTTGGCCGCCCCTTTTTGGTCGTGAATGAAGGTCACGAGGCCCTCTGGTGACGCGAATTTGTCATTGTGGAATTGGATCGTCGCCCCTTTGGGGCCCGCGTCGAGTTTGCCGATGCCCGCCTTTTTGCACATCGCTTTGATCCGCACGACGAGCATGAGGGTGTTCACCTCTTTTGGCAGTTTGCCGAAGCGGTCGATCAGTTCGGCGGCAAAACCTTCGAGTTCGACCTTGGTGGTGAGTTCAGACAGGCGGCGGTAGAGGCCAAGGCGTACGTCGAGGTCCGGCACATAGTCGTCGGAGATCAGGACAGGCACGCCAAGGTTAATTTGTGGTGACCATTCGCCGTCGTCGATGATGCCTTCGGCTGCACCGGATTTGATCGCGTTGATCTGATCTTCGAGCATTTGTTGATAAAGTTCGTAGCCGACCTCGCGCATTTGGCCGGATTGTTCTTCGCCCAAAAGGTTACCAGCACCACGGATGTCGAGGTCTTGCGAGGCGAGCGTGAACCCTGCCCCGAGACTATCAAGCGAGCCCAACACGCGCAGACGTTTCTGTGCGGTATCGGTCAGTTTTTGCCGTGGTTGCGTGGTCAGATAGGCATAAGCGCGGGTTTTCGAACGGCCTACGCGGCCCCTGATTTGGTAGAGTTGCGACAGGCCGAACATGTCAGAGCGCCAGACGATCATCGTGTTGGCCGTCGGGATATCGAGGCCGGACTCGACGATGGTTGTGGCCAGCAGCACGTCATATTTGCCATCGTAAAATGCGTTCATCCGGTCGTCGAGATCACCCGCCGCCATCTGGCCTGTGGCCGCGATATAGCTGACCTCGGGGACTTCGCGTTTGAGGAAGTCTTCCATCTCGGCCATGTCGGTGATGCGCGGCACCACCATGAAGGATTGCCCGCCGCGATAATGTTCGCGCAGCAGCGCCTCGCGGATCGTGATCGTGTCGAATTCCGAGACATAAGTGCGGATTGCTAGGCGGTCGATGGGCGGTGTGCCAATGATCGACAGATCGCGCACGCCGGACAAAGAAAGCTGCAATGTCCGTGGTATAGGCGTCGCAGTTAATGTAAGCACATGCACGTCAGTACGCAGTTGTTTCAGCCGTTCTTTATGCTGCACGCCGAATTTTTGTTCCTCGTCGATGACCAGCAGCCCGAGGTTCTTGAACCGGATGGATTTGGCCAGCAGGGCGTGGGTGCCGATCACGATATCGACCGTGCCTTTGGTGATGCCGTCGCGGGTTTTGGTGGCGTCGCCCGCCGAGACAAAGCGCGACAGCGGTGCGACGTTGATCGGGAAGCCACGGAACCGTTCTGCGAAACTTTGGTAGTGTTGCCGCGCGAGCAAGGTTGTGGGCGCGATGATCGCCACCTGCACGCCGCACATCGCCGCGACAAAGGCCGCGCGAATGGCGACCTCGGTTTTGCCAAAGCCCACGTCGCCGCAGATCAGACGGTCCATCGGGCGACCGGATGCGAGATCTTGCAACACATCCTCAATCGCGGACAGTTGGTCGTCGGTTTCAGCATAGGGGAACCGCGCAAGGAATTGATCCCAAAGGGTTTCTGGCGGGTCCATCGCGGGCGCTGTGCGCAATTCGCGCTCTGCTGCCACACGGATCAGACGTTCGGCAATCTGGCGAATGCGTTCCTTGAGTTTCGCCTTTTTCGCCTGCCAAGCGCCGCCGCCCAGCTTGTCCAACATGCCTTCGTCGTGGCCATATTTCGACAGCAGTTCGATGTTCTCGACGGGCAGGTAAAGCTTTGAACTTTCTGCATATTCGATCAACAGACATTCGTGGGCGGCACCAGCGGCGGTGATGATCTCCATACCTTTGAAGCGGCCGACGCCGTGGTCCACATGCACGACCAGATCGCCGATGTTGAGGCTGTTGGCCTCTGACAGGAAATTCTCGGCGCGACGTTTGCGTTTTGTGGTGCGGATCAGGCGGTCGCCGAGTACGTCCTGTTCGGAAATCACCGTCATATCCGGCGTGACAAAGCCGTGATCCAGCGGCCAAACCGCCAGATGCACACCGGATTTGCCGACGCGGGACCGATCTGACACGGGAATAACTTCGCCGATGCCTTCGTCTTCGATCAGACCTGTCAGGCGTTCACGTGCCCCTTCGGAATAGCTGGCGATGACAACCGGACCGTGATCCAATTGCGCGCGAATATGATCCGCCAAGGCACTGAAAAGGTTGATGGTTTCGCTTTGACGTTCGGGCGCGAAATTACGTCCGATCCGCCCGCCAGCATCAATAACACCCATGCCTGTGGCTTGCGGCAATGGCGCGAGCTGGATCATCCGGCGATCGGCAACCGCCGCAGACCATGCTGCATCATCGAGGTACAGCAGCGCAGGTGGCGCCGGTTTATAGACCGAATCCATCCGGCCCTTTTGCGACAGCGCGTGCATCCGTGTCTCATATTGATCGACGATGCTGTCCCAACGTGCAATCCGCGACGGCGTCAACTGGTCGTCTAGCGTGATTGTGGCGCGGCCCGTGTAGTCGAAAATCGTCTCAAGGTCGTCGTTAAAGAAGCCCAGCCAATGCTCGATCCCTGCATGTTTACGCCCTGCACTGACTGCCTCGTACAGCGGATCATCGGTGCCAGCGGCCCCAAATTCAATGCGGTAATTCTGCCGGAAACGGGTGATTGCGGCCTCGTCCAAGATCACTTCGGACACGGGTGCGAGTTCAATCTCGGTTAACTTCTCTGTAGTCCGCTGGCTGGCCGGATCAAAGCGGCGCGCCCCGTCCAGCACATCGCCGAACATATCCAGACGGATCGGTCCGGATTGGCCGGGCGGGAAAATGTCGATGATACCACCGCGCACGGCGTAGTCGCCCGCCTCCATCACCGTTGGCGCTTGGGTAAAGCCCATGCGAACCAGAAATGCCCGCAGTCCTTTTTCGTCGATGCGGTCGCCGACGCGTGCCTTGAACGCGGCTTCACGCAGCAATGATCGCGCTGGCACCCGTTGTGCCGCGGCGTTCAGCGACGTGAGCAAGACAAACTTGGCGGGCATGCCGTGGACCAATGCGGCCAGTGTCGCCATCCGTGCCGCAGAAATATCCGCGTTGGGCGACACACGGTCATAGGGCAAACAATCCCACGCCGGAAAGGTAAACACCGGCATGTCAGGCGCATAGAAATTGATCGCGGCCTGCATTGCGGCCAACCGTTTGTCGTCGCGGGCGATATGCACAACCGGCCCGTCCGACTTGGCGATTTCTTGCAAGATCAGCTCGGCGTCGTAGCCTTCGGGCGCACCTGCGATGGTGATATGATTGGATTTAGACATGAGGCTTGATCTATCCCGCGAGGCTAGGGTGTCAACGGCCTACCAGAAAGGAACCGTCAAGTTATGGTACATGCCGTACATTGAGGTGACAAAAATCGACACCATGCCGATGATTTGGGTCCACAAGCGGTGGCGCAGCAGCATTTTGTAAAGCGACTGCGCATCGGTGGCGTTGGTTTCGATGTGCTGGGCGCTCGACAGGCTGACGGCCCCCACGATGCTGAGTGGGAAGACAATGAACAGCAACGCTTGGGCAAATTCGATCCGATAGAAAAACGCGAGCACCAGCAATGCGGAATTGGCAAAGCAAACAAACATCAGCACCCATGGCCCCGCCGATCGTGCGATCCCTAGCAAACGGTTTACGTTCACGCGGACAATGGCAACCAAATCTTCCTCGGCCTCGCCGCCATATTTGCGGGCGCGTTGGATCAGATCAAAGGGCACCCCAAGCACCCAATGGCTGATGGATGACCAAAGCACAGCAATCCCGATCCAATACCAAAGGTTGGAGAAAGAACGCATATCAATGACGTCGAAAAGGGCATCTGTCCAATTCACGGGTGGCAGCCTCGTGTGGTGTTATTTTAGGGGACACTAGCGGCGACGATCATGGATGCCCAGACTTGTGAAGCGTTGAATTCCATGTAACCAAGCACCTGTGACCAGAAAGGCCCGATCATGACACCAATTGTTCCTTCATTCCCCGCCGCGCGCCTGCGCCGGATGCGTCAAACCCCCGCTTTACGTGCGATGATGCGCGAAAATACGGTGACTGTGGATGATCTGATCTGGCCAGTGTTTGTGATGGCAGGCCGCGACGACGAAACGCCTGTGGCGTCGATGCCCGGTGTGGTGCGGCGGACCGTGGACCGTGTGGCAAATGCTGCAAAAGAGGCGCAAGCCCTTGGTATTCCCGCGATTTGCCTATTTCCCTATACGGGTATGGAAAGCCGGACTGAAGATTGCGCCGAAGCATGGTCGCCTGATAACCTGACCAACCAAGCGATCCGCGCGATCAAGGATGCGGCCCCTGAGATCGCCGTGATGACCGACATTGCGCTGGACCCTTACAACATCAACGGCCACGACGGTTTCGTTGAAGACGGTGTGATTGTGAATGATCGCACCGTCGCGGCACTGGTCAAAATGGCACTGGCACAGGCCGATGCGGGCGCTGATATCCTTGGGCCGTCTGACATGATGGATGGACGGATCGGGGCAATCCGCACGGCGCTCGAAACCAACAGCCACCAAGACGTAACTATCCTAAGCTACACCGCTAAATATGCCTCGGCCTTCTACGGGCCATTCCGCGATGCGGTGGGCGCCTCGGCGGCGCTGAAAGGCGACAAGAACACCTACCAGATGAACCCCGCCAATTCGGATGAGGCCATGCGCCTCGTGCAGCGCGACTTGGCCGAAGGCGCGGACATGGTCATGGTGAAACCGGGCATGCCCTACCTCGACATTTGCCGCCGCGTGAAAACCGAATTTGGCGTGCCGACATTTGCGTACCAAGTATCCGGCGAATACGCGATGATCCAAGCAGGCGCGCAAAACGGCTGGATCGACGGCGACAAGGTGATGATGGAAAGCATGATGGCCTTTAAACGCGCAGGCTGCGACGGCGTGCTGACCTATTTCGCCCCCGCAATCGCACGCCTTCTCAACGGATAAAGCGCCACACTCCGCTTCTTTGACGTCTTCAAAATCCTCGCCGAAGGCTTGGGATCTGCAAGATCCCAACATCCGACATCCGCCAAACACCGCAGACACACACATCTTGCAGGTGACATAGACCCATTTTCCCCGTATAATTCCGCCCAAGGGCCGAATAACGGTCCACCAAAAAGAATAGAGGCGACAAATGAGCAATTTCTCCAGACGGCAGTTTGGCCTAGCGGCCTTGGCTGGCACGACACTCGCAGCTTGTGGCAACGGGATCGGCAATAACGGTGCCGCCACGATTGATGCCCGCGTTGATAGCACGCTGGCTTTTATGTATGAAACTTATCCCGGCACCCGTGATCTCGCACAGCGGTCTGCGGGCCAGTTGATTATGCCGCTTGTGACCGAAGTTGGTCTGGGCCTTGGCGGATCATTTGGTCGCGGCGCATTGCGCGTGGGACAATCTACAGTTGATTACTATTCCTCTGCGTCCGGCTCTGCTGGTCTGCAAATCGGTGCGCAACAATACAGCCATGTGTTATTTTTCATGACGCAAGAAGCTTTGGTCGAATTTCGTCAAGCGCCCGGTTGGGCGGCAGGTGCTGACCTTGAATATGCGCTCAGCTCGCAAGGCGAAACGCTACGGGCCGAAACAACGACATCGTTGTCACCTGTGATCGCGGTTGTGTTTGGCCAGACAGGTCTGCGCCTTGGTGCGACGCTGGAAGGCACGAAATACACGCGGATCATTCCCTAAGGTTCGCCCGTGACCCTGCCCATTTTGATCCTTGCGGCAGGGCAATCATCGCGGATGCGCGGGACGGATAAACTGCTGGAACAGATCGACGGCGTGGCCTTGTTGCGCCGTCAGATTGAAGCGGCGAGCGTCGTTGGTGACGTGTTGGTGGCCCTGCCCGCAGCCGATCATCCCCGCGCTGCCCTTTTGCAGAATACCGACGCCCAAGCGATCGTCGTGCCTGATGCGGCGGACGGAATGGGCGTGACGTTGCGCCGTGCGGTTCATGCGCTACCGCCCTGCCCGTCTTTTATGGTTTTACTAGCTGACTTGGCAGAGATAACCGCGACGGACCTGCAAGCCCTTGTGAATGCGCGTGAAAATAACCCTTACAAACTGATCTGGCGCGGTGCAACTGCTGCCGGAAAACCCGGCCATCCGATTATGTTTGATGCGTCTTTGCGTTCCGAATTTGAAACATTGTCCGGCGACACAGGTGGATCACCGATCCTGAAGGCGCACATATCCCAGACGCATCTGGTCGCGTTACAGGGCAACCGCGCGTTGCTTGATCTGGATACGCCCGAAGAGTGGGCGCAGTGGCGTGCTGCACGTCGGTCTTAACCTTTGATTAAAATAGCCGCTTCATGACGTTTCAAAACACGTCGCGCGTTACCAAAGCCGGCATTTGCGGCTTCCATTTGTCCCAAGTCTGGGAACAGATCAAAAATCTCGGCCCGTTGTGTCGCATCGATTCCGTTGAGGACATGGTCGGCGGGTTGAAAGCTTTCGGTCCACGTCCCGTTTGACAAAATGACCTCGTGCTGCGCGAACATCAGGTGGACATAGGTGACGCCGCTGATCTGTACTGCGTCGATGCCGTCGGTGGCGGTCATGTATTTCGCAGCGGCGAAAACTTCGGTATCGGAAAAATGTAGCGCCGCGCGGCGTCCGCTCATCAACAATCTGTGGTTGCGGGACAGCAGTAAGTCTTTTTCCGGCAATGACGAGCCAAGCGACCCTGCGCGCACAAGCACAGGTTGTAGGTCGGGTGCTGCCAGCAGGTCCTTCGTGGTCAATGTTCGGCTGCCCGTCCATGCGATTTCCTGAATGCCGTTGTCGCGGGTAAACACCTTGTCGCCTGCGCGTAGCGTCTCAACCGCGACTTCGCCTCTTGGCGTGGCGATTTTGGTGCCGCTGGCGAAGCAGACCAAGACGTCTTCGATTTCGGACAGTGTCACTTTGCCCATGATTTCGCCGTTGGTGTCCAGCAATGCAACATGGTCGGTGTCGAGGTGAAAACTGGCATAATCAGCGCCGCAAACGACGTCGGACTGCAATCTGCCTTTACTGTTAGCCATAATATTCCCCTTTCGCGTCACGGCCACGCGGCCAGTCAGCCGCATTCTGTGACGTATCCTAGGGATAAACGGGGATTGGGGCGTAAGGCCACTCAAATGCGCCGAATTCGTTGCATTTGAACGATTTTGGGAAACGATTACCGAAAAAACGGGCAGTAATGCACCAAAAATTCCGGCGATTGTCGCCAAAACGGAAACAGGGACAACCACTTGTGGTTGTCCCTGTTGGTATCGTGATTCGCTTGCGGTTGACTTATTTCAACAGCAGGTTGGTTTCGTGTTTCTTGAGGGCTTTGCGTGCTGACTGGTAGCCCGCGAGGCCGGATTTGGTGGACAGTTCGGGGAACATGTCGAAGATTTCGTTCCGTTGGCTGTTGCCGATGCCCTTCAAGGAATAGTCGCCCGGTTGGAAGCTTTCCGTCCATGCGCCGTTGGACAGCACAACTTCGTGCCGCTCGAACATGAAGTGGATGTAGGTCGTTTGCATCACGTTCACGGTGTGGATGCCTTC
>CANMFL010000003.1 GCA_947497185.1 uncultured Paracoccaceae bacterium
GGCGCGCCCGCCACTCAAACCCTCTGAATTTTCCCAACTTCAAGTCCTCCGCGTCTCCGCTTCGTTCCGTCCGCTGCGCCGTGTCTGCTTGTCTGCGTCTCCGGTAAAGGGGCTTCTAAGGATAGTAGCTGAGACCCGCAAGTGCTTTTTTGCTAGAAAGTCAAAAAACCTTCACAAACTTATAAAATTCATTTAAAACAGCGCCTTACAATGCGCTTTTTCTAAAGCACCGCTGCCCGCACCCCCACTCGGCACGCGCACAAAACAGCCTGATCCGCTACATATAGACTTATCCACAGACATACCCACAAGTTGCTGCGAATTCAGCCCGAATATCCGACTCGGCAGGCCCAAAATTCCGACTCGCTTCCGAATCCTGACTGTCGTTTTGCCCCCTGCCCCGCTAAAACGGACATAACAAAGGAGACTATAGACATGATCATCGGTCACATTGGCGCGCGCGGCGGCAGCAAGGGCGTTCCGGGCAAGAACTTTAAGAACCTGCACGGCAAACCGCTGATTGATTGGTCCCTCGACCAGCTCTTTGCATCAAACGACATCGACCATGTGGTTGTCTCTACTGATGATCCCGAAATGTATGAACATGGACTGAAACGCGGTGGCCTCGATATTGGCCTGCGCCCTGCCCACCTCGCCAATGATACCGCTGGTAAATGGGACGTCTGGCAGCACGCGCTTGCCGAGGTCGAAAAGATCACAGGCCCCGCGTCTACCTTCATTGATCTCGACTGCACCTCGCCTCTGCGCCTGCAAGAAGATCTCGACGGCGCACTTGCACTATATAACAGTCAAAAACCGGATATGGTGATGTCGTGCTGCGAAAGCCGCAAAAACCCCTACTTTAACATCCTAGAATTAGACGACAGCGGCAGCCTGCATGTGTCAAAACCATTGCCCGGCGGCGTTGTCGCACGGCAGCAAGCCCCAAAGGTTTTAGATCACGTCGGGCTCGTCTATGTGCTGAACACGGATTACCTGCGCCGTGCCACGTCACTATTCCAAGGTCGGGTCATCCCCTACGAAGTGCCAAACGAGCGCGGTCTTGATGTGGATAGCCCCATCGACTGGGAGATCATCGAGTTCCTGATGGGGCGTCAAATCGCACAGGGCCTAAAGGGATAGGCCCTACCAGCCTTCCCAAAGCCTCTCGTTCGCCTTCATCGCTTGATAATCGGCCATCATCCGGTCCCGATCATATTCTGCGACAATCCAATCACGCAGCCCAATCGGGCTGTGTTGGCGACGGGCAAGGTAGGTCTCTAGGAAAAAGTCGAGTATCCCGGTCGATGACTTGCGAATATGCAGGTAGCGGAAACTCAACTGCGCCCGCAACGTGTCATCATCCGCGTCACTATATAGTAGAAGGTAAAGCGCCGACGCGAGACCAGTGCGATCGGCCCCAGACTTACAATGGATCAAGAACGGCTTTTCCATCGTCTCGAACGCATCAACCAGCATTAACAATCGCTCTTGGCGCGGCGCTTTGCGGGCGCTCAAGCCGATCGACACGATCTCTAGGCCAATGGCGTCACAGGCTTCTTGCTCAAACATGAAAAACGGCTCTTGCAACGGGCCGCGTAAATTCAGGATCGTCTTGATCCCCAAATCCGCATAGGCCTGAAACCGCGTAGCAGAGGGCTGGTTTGATCGATACACACCGGATGCCACTTCCTCAAAGTTATGCCAGCGACGGCGCAGTATATCGTGATCCTGCCAGTCAAGCTGACGACGCGCCCGCGCACGACCTTGTGGCGTACCAATCTCATAAGTGCGTTTCGCCATCGTCCTGTCCTCAACCTGCAGCCTGCTGATGCTATATCCCCACTATTTACACAACAACAGGCCCACACCTTCATTTCGCCGGAACAACTCCGGGGGTTCGGGGGCTGGCCCCCGATAGACGACGCGTTGAACCACGCGTTCGGGATTGGTCCCCGCTGGATACCGCGCGTGGTGCCTGCCCCCCAATTGCACCACCCTCGCAAACCGCATAGACCAATCATAACAAAACATCGGAGACGCACCATGGACATCGCAGGCCGCAAAATCGGACCACAGCACCCGCCCCTCGTGATTGCAGAGATCGGGATCAACCACGGCGGCGATCTGGCCGCTGCCAAAGAGATGGTGCGCCTCGCGGCTTTCAGCGGCTGCGAGATGATCAAGCACCAGACCCATATCGTCAGCGATGAGATGACCGAAGAGGCCAAACAGATCTTCCCGCCCAATGCTGATGTGTCGATCTGGGACGTGATGGAACAATGCGCCCTATCGCTCGAAGACGAAACAGAGCTGAAACGCTACACCGAAGAACTCGGCATGATCTGGATTTCGACGCCGTTCTCACGGGCAGCTGCTGATTTTCTCGAAACACTCGACGTGCCAGCCTATAAAATCGGGTCCGGCGAGGCCGACAACCTGCCCCTGATCCGCCACATCGCGGCCAAGGGCAAGCCGGTGATCATGTCGACAGGTATGCAAACCATCGAAACCATTCGTGCCTCCGTGCAAATCCTCGAAGACGCGGGCATCGAATACGCGCTGCTGGAATGCACTAATCTGTATCCATCGCCCCCGGAGATCGTGTCCTTGCAAGGTGTTACCGATCTCAAGGCGGCCTTCCCGAACGCAGTCGTCGGCTTTTCCGACCATTCCATCGGTCCGGACATGGCGCTGGCATCCGTCGCACTAGGTGCGTGCATCTTGGAACGGCACTATACAGACAGCCGCTACCGCATCGGCCCCGATATCATCAACTCGATGGACCCCGCGGAATTGCGGCACATCATCGACCGCTCGCGTGAAATCCACACGGCCCTGCATAACCCCAAGCAACGCACAGACGCCGAAGGCCCCGTCTACGCCTTTGCCCGCGCATCCGTCGTTGCAGATCGTGACTTGCCCGAAGGCCACGTCATCGTCGAATCCGATATCTGGGCACGCCGCCCCGGATCAGGCGAAATCGCAGGGTTCGAGTTTGACAAAGTCGTCGGCAAGACGCTCACCCGCGCTGTGACGCGCAATACGCAACTCGCGTGGAGCATGTTGAAATAATGAATATCCCCAAGAACCTCATGCACGTTTGGATCGGGCCACGCCCTGCGCCATTAGACTGGATGCAGACGTGGCAGGACCATCATCCCGACTGGGATTATACCCTGATCGACAACGATTACGTCTCGCAACACCAGTTTCAAAACCAAGCACTGATCGACGAATACCTGCGCCGCGCCGAATACGCAGGGGCCGCCGACTTGATCCGCTACGAAGTCCTGCGCGAAAAAGGTGGCTTTATGCCCGGCGCGGATTCCCGCTGTTTGCGTAACACGGACGAGCTGTGGACAAAGGCGCAAGCCTACACCGTCTACGAAAACGAATTCGTTAGAGGCCAGCTGGTGTCCCCGATCTTGGCCTGCGAACCGAACAACCCATTCGTGGACGCGCTGATCAACCGCTTGGGGCAACTCAAGCCTGAGCAATTGAACAAAGCGTGGCTCACCACTGGCAACTACTTTGTCGCGACCATGATCAAAGAACTATCGCCCAAGGTCCACATCTTCCCATCGCATTACTTCATCCCGAACCATTACACGGGTCACGGCTACGACGGCGATGGACCGATCTATTGCGACCAACTCTTTGGTGAAACCACCAACGGCTACGCAAAACCTAACTTCGCAGGCAAAATGCAGAAAATCGCCGGACGGCTGCGGTCCTCTCGTATGCGCCGAAAGCTCTGATATATGGTGCCGCCCGTCACATATTCACTCGTTATTCCAACCTGCAATCGCCTCGCGTTCCTGATCGAGGCGATCCAAAGTGCTGTAAATTCAGCCCCCGCAGGCATGGAAATCATCGTGGTCAATGACGGCGACCCTTTCGATGCAACACAACTGCCGCAAATCGCGATCCCGATCACGCTACACCAAAACGCGGGCGAAACCGGCGCATCGGGTGCTCGCAACTACGGTGTGGCGCAAGCAAAAGGCGACTGGGTCTTCTTCCTCGACGATGATGACCTCATCGCCCCCGGGTACTGGGCGCACTTGGCGGCCACACTCCTTACCACCTTGGACAAAAACGCCTTGGCCTACGGGTTTTGCGCCACAGCAGACTTCCACGACCGTGGCTTTCAGCCGTCCCAATCCGACACCGGAATGTGGCAAAGTCTGGACGCCCCATACGACGCCAAAGCACTCAGCGGACTAGGCAAAGGATTTTGGGTCTCGCGCACCGCTTACGAGACCGTCGGCGGCCTCGACACAGCCCTGCGCGTCAACGAGGACACAGAATTTTGCATCAACCTGCTCAAGCACGGCGCGCAACCCTATCACCTTGATCAAGTCGGGGCATACATCTTTGACGGCGCATATAGCGCAAACCAAGGGTCAGTCACCGCGTCACAAAACGCAGACAATCGACGGCAGTACATGGCGCGGATCATCGACAAACACGCCGACTACCTTGCGCAAAACCAAAGCCTGTCGCTCTGGCTGCACAAACGCCTGTATAAATTCGCAGCGCGATCACAGCCCGACAAACGCCTGCCCACCTCTGCGGCACAAGCATCGTTAACATTCATCGACAAACTGACGCTCAAAGCATCATTCATCGGACACAGGCTCTTAGCAGCACGCCGCCAGAAAACGAAAAGAACGCGCTAGATGCAAAACACGCACACACTGATTTTAGACGAAAGCCTGTTTCTAGCCCAAGGCAGTGGTCGGCGCGTTTATCGCCACCCTGACCAGCCAGCGACAATCATCAAAATCCAAAAACCGCTCAAAGTGAAACGGTTCAAGACACTTCGCAAACTGATCAATCGCCACAAACGACGGTTCTCATCAATCCTGTTTTCGTGGGTCGAGATTGACGAATTCGCAGCCATGGTCGCACGCACCCAACACGTGCCGCAGTTTTGCTCGCAATTCCGTGGTTTCGTGGAAACGGACAAGGGCGTCGGATCAATGTTCGACATGATCCTAGGGCCGGATGGAAACATCGCGCCGACCCTTGCGCAATTCGCAGCTCAACATCCCCATAACGAAAAGATCACCAACGCCATCGACGCGCTTTGGGACGACATCATGTACTTTCGCGCCCTCGTCTGGGACCCGCATTTCACAAACGTCCTCGTCGCAGGTTCTTTGGACGACGGGTTACGCCTTGTGATTGTTGACGGACTGGGGGATCGTGCCTTTGTTCCGATCAAGTCTTGGTCCGACGTTGTCCAGAAAAAGCACTGCGAAGCCATGCGTGCCGAGATGCATCAAAAATACGCAGAGGCGTCACAGAAAAGTAAGAGTAATTAACCTTTTTAAGGTTTTAACGACGAAACGGTCCCATGTCTGATCCAAAATCCATCCTCTTCGTCACTGGCACCCGCGCTGATTTCGGCAAGCTCGAACCGCTGGCCATTGCAGCGCGTGACGCGGGCCTCAACGTGTCGTTTTTTGTCACCGGAATGCACATGTTGTCGCGCTACGGCTTAACCAAAATCGAAGTCCACCGCCTGCCCGGCGTCACTGTTTACGAATATCTCAACCAACGGATCGGCGACCCGCAAGACGTTATCTTGGCGAAAACCGTCACAGGCTTTTCCGACTTCGTGCGCGAAACAAAACCCGACCTCGTCGTGATCCACGGCGACCGCGTCGAAGCACTGGCATGCGCCCTCGTCTGCGCCACAAACTACATCCGGTCCGCACATATCGAAGGCGGCGAAGTCTCTGGAACAATTGACGAAATCTATCGCCACTGTAATTCAAAACTCGCCAGCCACCACTTTGTCAGCTCAGACGATGCGGCGCGTCGTGTCATGGCATTAGGCGAAGACAAATCGGCAATCCACGTCATCGGATCGCCCGAACTCGACTTCCACGCAGGACCGTCTGGCGTCTCAATCGACGACGTCAAAGCCCGCTACGACATTCCGTTCCATGACCTCGGCATCTGCGTTTTCCACCCTGTCACATCCGAAGCCGACACCATGGCCGAGCAAGCCCGCGACCTGTTCGGCGCGCTGGACGCGTCACGGCAAAATTTTGTTGTCATCGCCCCCAATAACGACCCCGGCAGCGCAGGCATTTTTGACGCCATAAACGCGCTTCCCGCTGACCGTTTCCGCGTGCTGCCGTCCATGCGGTTCGCGCACTTTTCAGAACTGATGAAACACGCCGCCTGCATGGTTGGCAATTCATCCGCTGGCGTCCGCGAGGCGCCGTTCCTTGGCCTGCCATCACTCGACATTGGTTCTCGCCAAACAGACCGGGCCAAAGCCGAATCCGTCCACTTTGCAAACGCCAACGAGACCGACAAAATCGCCACATTCCTGCGCGACGCATGGGGCAATCGCCACCCACGCGATGAAGGATTCGGCGCAGGATCAGCCGCATCCCGCTTCACTGACATACTGAAATCAAACGATTTTTGGTCCAGTGGCTTGCAAAAACGGTTCCACGACGGTGGCTAAACTGCCCCTCAGTCTGCGGGCCTACATGGCCCTCACGCATCTCGTGCCATTGCTCGCCAAACGGCACCTGAAAAAGCGTGTCGCACGTGGCAAAGAACACCCCACGCGGTGGACAGAAAAGCTGGGGCAAGCGACAATCACGCGCCCTCGCGGCCCCCTCATTTGGCTACATGCAGTCGGTCTTGGCGAAGTCCTATCCCTGCGCGGCCTCATCCACGAAATGGCGGACCAAACCGACGCAAATTTCCTCGTCACCTCCGGCACATTGGCAGGCGCGAATGCCTTCGCCAAAAACGCCCCGCCCCGCACCATTCACCAATTTCTACCGCTCGACGCGCCGCAATACCGCCAAGCTTTCCTCGACCACTGGCAACCTGATCTCTGCGTCTGGGTCGAACAAGACATTTGGCCCGGCTTTGTGGCCGACCTCGCAAAGCGTAAAATCCCGCAGACCCTCATCGCCGCGCGCATGAACGAAAAAAGCCATGCGCGACACGCACGAACGACGCCTTTATTCTCTTTCATTTACAATCAGATGCGCCTCATCACCGCGCAAGATGTCAATACGCAAACACACCTCCAAAACCTCGGTGCATCAAACGTCAAAATCACAGGATCGCTCAAGTCCAGCGCCCCTCCGCTACAATACGACGCCGCTGAACTAAGCGAATTGCAAGCGATGTTAGGCCCGCGTTTCACTTGGACAACCGCACCCGCGCATCAAGCAGACGTCGATTTGGCCCTCGCAGCACACGCCCAACTATTAACCACAAAACCCGACGCGCTACTAATCATCGCGCCCCGTTTCCCCGACCGTGAAATCACGATTTCCGTTCCACACACGGTCCGATCCAAAGGCGAAAAACCAACCGAAAACGTCTGGCTGGCCGATACATTTGGGGACTTGGGCCTCATCTACAGCCTCGCCGAAGCAGCGCTGATCGGCGGCACGAACGACAACACCGAAGGGCACAACCCATGGGAAGCCGTCGCGCTGAACACCGCGATTTTCCATGGTCCGCGCGTCGCGAATTTCCAAACGGACTACGACGCATTGGACAAAAATGGTGCACTTTGCATCACGTCCCCTGCCGCATTAACCGACGCACTGATCCGAGACCTGCAGCCCAACATCGTAGCGGCCAGCGCTTTGCGGGCAAAACACGGCAAAGCGACCACCGCCCTTGCCAAGACATTAACAGATGTGATCCGTAAGCATGACTGACTTCCCAACACCGCGGTTACGTCGGTTTTTCTGGCTCTACAAAACGCTCTGGACGCTTGGCCTGCCTTTTGCCATCGCCTACCTGTTCTGGCGCGGACGCAGAGACCCGCTGTATCGCGGACACCTTGTCGAACGATTTGGGCGCTATCCATTAACCTTAAAAAATGCCGTTTGGGTACATGCCGTATCGCTCGGCGAATTGCGTTCGGCAGTTCCCTTGATCCAGCGCCTTTTGGCCGAAGGCGAAACCATCGTCACCACACATTTCACGCCAGCAGGTCGACGTGAAGCAGAGCGTGTCTTTGCCAGTGAGATCGCCCAAGGCCGCGTCCGCGCCGTTTGGATTCCGCTAGAATTCAAATGGACGTTCCGCAAATTTTTCAAGGCGTTCACACCACGCTACGGGCTCGTGATGGAGATCGAAATTTGGCCCGAGATGATCCGTAGCGCCGCTGAAAACGGCGTCCCGTTATTCGCATGTAACGCACAATACCCACACAAATCATTCACCCGAGATATCGAAAAATCAAAATGGCGACTCGATCTACACAAAGGGCTCGCGGGGGCTTTTGTAAAATCCGACCTTCAGCGTGACCGCTTCGCTGCCGCCGATTGTCCTAACATTCATGTCACTGGCGAGCTGCGCTTCGATCAACCCGTCCCGCAGGAACAGGTCGCGCAGGGCGTCATCGCAAAAGCGAAAATCAACCGTCCCACGATCACAATCACCAGCGTCGTAAAGGGCGAGGACGACACCTACATCCAACTGATAAAATCGTCGCCTGAGCGTCTTTTTATCTATGTACCACGCGCACCAGAACGGTTTGAAGAAACCTACCAAATGCTCATGGATGCCGGCCTCAAGGTTGCGCGGCGTAGCGATATCTTCGACGACAAATTAACCATAAATGACATGCCAAGTGTCGACGTTATTCTGGGCGATAGCATGGGCGAAATGTACTTTTACCTCGCCCTGTGCGACGCCGCGATCATCGGCGGCAGCTTTGTTGAGAAGGGTGCGCACAACATTTCCGAACCACTCGCGTTAGGCAAGCCAGTCATCGTCGGCCCCCATACTTGGACGATTGAGTTTCCAATCGTCGAGGCCCTCGCCGCAAACGCAGCCGTTCAAGTCACTGACAGCCAAGCACTTTTAACGCTCGTTAAGTCAGACAGCTTCCCGACAAAGCTTGCAGCAGAGGCATTTTTCAAAACCCAGGAAGGGGCCGTTAGCCGGACCCTTGATACAATCAAGATTGCGACGCAGCCGCTCGAATAGCGCGAATATTCTCGCCATAAGGCTTGGGATTGCTCACCGACCCGCCACGGAACACAGCAGAGCCCGCGACCAAAACGTCAGCGCCGGCCGCAGCCACCAATGGCGCGGTTGTCGGATCAACGCCGCCGTCGATTTCAATATGAATTGGGCGATCACCAATCATCGCACGCAGTTTTGCAATTTTCGCAGTCATATCGATAAACTTTTGCCCACCAAATCCAGGGTTTACTGTCATCACGCAAACCAGATCGACCATATCCAACACATCCGCGACAGCCTCTGCCGGCGTACCAGGGTTCAGCGCAACACCCGCTTTACAGCCAAGCGAACGAATGTTCTGCAACGTCCGGTGGATATGCGGCCCCGCTTCAACATGCGCCGTGATAATATCAGCACCCGCTTCTGCGAACCCCTCGAGGCACGCATCGACTGGTGAAATCATCAAATGCACATCCATGACCGTTTTAATATGTGGCCGCAGCGCCTTGCAGGTTTGCGCCCCGAACGTGATCGCAGGCACGAAATGTCCGTCCATGACGTCAACATGAATCCAGTCGGCACCTTGCGACTCGACAGCCGCACATTCGGCGCCAAAGTTGGCAAAGTCAGATGCGAGAATAGAAGGTGCGATCTTGATGGAACGGTCAAAAGTCATGGCAATATCCGGTCTAAGTCAGGTTTCCACCGCCATAGACCGCCCAACGCCAAATGTCATCGGTTCCGTTTGCGCAAACATCAAGAGGCTTTCCGCTTTCAAATGATCTGCTAGGCTCCTTTTATGACACGCACCATGCGCCAGAAATCGATTCTATTGGACGGGCAATCCGTTCATTTGACCCGAGCAACCGTTTTGCCGCGTCGGCCAAAGACGCTTCACACTCACGACTACGTCGAACTCTTTTGGGTTCAGAATGGTATTATCCGACATCATTCTGAAGATGGCGTTAACACGCTCTCAGAAGGTACGCTTGTTGTTGTGCCAAAAGGTAAAGCCCACGCCCTGCAAGGCAAAGGCGATCACGCGATGGTTGTGATGCTGTGTTTAGCGACGACATTAACCAATAATATTGCAAAGCGTCATACGCCTTGTGCACGCGTTGTGCACGCATTGTGCATACGCGAATTTGCCCGTGATCCCCGCCAAATGGCCGCATTGAATCAGGCCGCGATGCGCCTCGAACGTAGCCCTTGCGACGCGCTTTCCGCCGAGGCATTTTTACTGCCTTTGCTCGTCGATTTACTGGATGAACCCGACTTCACCGACGCCCCGCCATGGCTATCCAAGGCGTATTCCGACGCGCAAGATCCCGCTATTTTCCGTGAGGGCGCTGCCGGATTTGTCGCGCTGACGGGCAAGGCGCACCCCCATGTGAGCCGGACCATGAAACAACACAGCGGTCAGACACCTGTTCAATATATCAATGACTTACGCATGAATTACGCCGCCAGAGCCTTGACCGGATCCAGTGACGCGCTGCCCGAGATTGCCACGGATATAGGGCTGCAAAACATGTCCCATTTTCACAAATTATTCCGCGCAAAGTTCGGCGTCACCCCCGCCCAATTCCGCGCTGACAAGCAACGTAACGTCGTTCAACCCGAATAGCATTTGACCGAACGGTCAAAACTTGCCAAGACAGACCCTTCATGCAACCTTCGCATGACGCATCGGAGGCACTATGCAGACCCTCACCAAAACATCGACGACAGCCGACCAACTTCCGCAGGTTCACGAACAGCGAAACGACGGAATACCGCTTGATTTAGAATGGGTTAAGGCAGTCCAAGCCAACACATCCGCGATAGAACGCAGGGCTGCAACATTGCCCGGACGGCGGTCCGTGAAGAAGGATTATCAAGCCGCTTGGTTATGCAAAGCCATCAGCGTCATGGACCTGACAACCTTGGCCGGCGATGACACCCAAGAACGCGTTAAGCGCTTGTGCGCAAAGGCAAAACAGCCTGTGTCACCAGCGCTTTTGACGCAGCTTGGCATGGAAGGTCTGACCACAGGCGCCGTCTGCGTTTACCACGATATGGTCGAAACCGCGGTCAAAGCGCTGGAAGGAACAACCATTCCCGTCGCCGCCGTTTCCACAGGTTTCCCAGCGGGTCTTTCCCCATTCCATCTGCGTATCCAAGAAATCCGCGAAAGCGTCGATGCGGGCGCTTCTGAAATCGACATCGTGATCAGCCGCCGCCACGTTCTGAACGGCAGTTGGCAAGCGCTTTATGACGAAATGGCCGAGATGCGCGAAGCCTGTGGCGACGCCCACATCAAAGCCATCCTCGCCACGGGCGAACTGGGCACATTGCGCAATGTGGCGCGCGCTAGCCTTGTTTGCATGATGGCTGGCGCTGACTTCATTAAAACATCAACAGGTAAAGAACCCGTCAACGCGACCTTACCTGTGACCTTAACCATGATCCGCGCAATTCGCGCCTATCAGGAACGCACAGGCATCAAAGTCGGCTACAAGCCAGCGGGCGGTATATCAAAGGCCAAAGACGCACTGGTCTACCTCGCCATGATCAAAGACGAACTTGGTGACCGCTGGCTGCAACCTGACCTTTTCCGCTTTGGCGCGTCTTCGCTTTTGGGCGACATAGAACGTCAACTCGAACACCATGTGACCGGCGCATATTCCGCCCAGCACCGCCACCCGATTGGATAAGCCATGACCATCAAAGAGATTTTTGACACTATGGACTACGGCCCTGCCCCCGAATCCTCTGCCGAAGCGTTGCAATGGCTGTCTGACAAAGGCGGGATCGCGGGCCACTATATCAATGGTAAATGGGGCGCGTTGCGCGACGACTTCGCGTCCAACAATCCCGCAACAGGCGAACGCCTCGCTGGTGTCACCAAAGGCACCGCAGACGAGGTAAACGAGGCCGTCAAAGCCGCGCGAAAGGCACAACCTGCTTGGGCCAAAGACGGCCATAAACGCGCGCGTGTTCTCTACGCAATCGCTCGCCTGATGCAGAAACATGCGCGACTGCTCGCTGTGATGGAAGTCCTCGATAACGGCAAACCGATCCGCGAAGCGCGCGACATCGACGTGCCGCTTGCGATCCGTCACTTCTACCATCACGCGGGCTTCGCCCAATTGATGGACGACGAATTACCAGACCGCGAGCCATTAGGCGTCTGCGGCCAGATCATTCCTTGGAATTTCCCGCTGCTGATGCTGGCATGGAAAATCGCGCCAGCCTTGGCGATGGGCAACACTGTCGTTCTGAAACCTGCAGAATACACCTCCCTGTCCGCGATGGTTTTCGCGGATATCTGCACCCAAGCTGGTGTGCCGCCGGGCGTGGTCAACATCGTCACGGGCGATGGCGAAACCGGCACCGCCTTGGTGAATGCAGACGTCGATAAAATCGCCTTTACGGGCTCAACTGCTGTAGGTCGGATCATCCGCGAACAGACTGCTGGCACCGGAAAAGCGCTATCTTTAGAACTGGGCGGCAAGTCACCTTACATCGTGTTCGACGACGCCGACATCGATTCAGCCGTCGAAGGTTTGGTCGATGCAATCTGGTTCAACCAAGGCCAGGTTTGCTGCGCAGGCTCGCGACTATTGGTACAAGAAACCATCGCAGACACCTTCTACGCAAAGCTAAAAACCCGCATGGCGGGTCTGCGTATCGGCAACCCATTGGACAAATGCATCGATATCGGCGCAATCGTGGACCCCGTGCAACTGACGCAAATCACTAAGATGGTCAGCGAAAACACCGACGGCGAAACGTTCCAAACGGCGGCCCCCGATGGGTGCTTCTACCCACCGACCTTAATCACCGGATTGTCCCCCGCATCATCGTTAATGCAAGAGGAAATCTTTGGCCCGGTTTTGGCTGCGACCACGTTCCGCACACCTTCCGAAGCAGTGGAAATCGCGAACAACACGCGTTACGGTTTAGCCGCATCCGTCTGGTCAGAGAACATCAATCTCGCCCTTGATATCGCGCCGAAACTGGCCGCTGGTATCGTCTGGATCAACGGCACAAACATGATGGACGCAGCCGCAGGCTTTGGCGGAGTGCGCGAAAGTGGCTTTGGACGCGAAGGCGGCTGGGAAGGCCTGAGCGGCTACACCAAACCGAAAACCAGCACGAAACCCGTCAAACCAATCGCAGCTTTCACAGGCACAGATGCACCCTCCGACCCGCTCGACCGCACGGCAAAACTCTACATCGGCGGCAAACAATCCCGCCCCGATGGTGGCTACTCGCAGGCAATATTTGGCCCCAAAGGCGCACGCCTCGGTGATGTATCCACTGCCAACCGCAAAGATCTGCGCAATGCCGTCGAAGCGATGAACGCAGCCAAAGGCTGGTCCAAAACAACCGGCCACCTGCGGGCGCAAATCCTTTATTATATTGCTGAAAACCTGTTCGCACGCGCCGACGAATTTGCGAATAGCATCAAAGCGATGACCGGTAAATCGGGCACATCCGAAGTCGATGCCTCGATCCAAGCCCTATTCTCAGCCGCCGCGTGGGCCGACAAATATGACGGTCAGGTGCATGGCGTGCCTGTCCGCGGCGTCGCACTTGCGATGAAAGAACCAGTTGGCAAAATCGGCGTGCTTTGCGACGACACACCGCTGCTCGGCTTGGTCCAAGCGATGGCGCCCGCAATCGCGATGGGCAACCGCGTGACACTGCTGGCCAGCCAGCCCTTCCCTCTCGCGGCGACAGACTTTTACCAAGTTTTGGAAACCTCTGACGTACCAGCGGGCGTGGTGAATATCCTCACCGGCGACCATGCTGAAATCGCGCCGCATATGGCCAAACACATGGACATCGACGCCGTCTGGTCATTCTCGCCGCTTGATCTCGCAAAACAAGTTGAGATGGGCAGCGCTACAAACATCAAACGAACGTGGATCACGCAGAACCCGACCACCAAAGAAGCCCTACTTCACGCCACAGAAGTCAAAAACATCTGGGTGCCTTACGGCGAATAACCAGGGCCTCTTTGACTTTTTCTAAATCCTGGGGGACGACGCGGAACGCGGCGGGGGGCAAAGCCCCCCAACCCATTATGTCGTAGGCGTCAGCCTACATTTGGATCAACGCTGGTTGTCTTTGGACCGCCATGTGTTCATCCAACGCCGCATGCGACCTTGGCGTTCTGCGACACCGGCTTGCACTTCATCCAACCGATGTCCCGCACTATCCAGCATTGGATCGACCGACCGTTCCCGTAACTGCATCCACATCGCGCGAACGAAAAAGAACCCGAGAATCAGTGCAATAAAGAAGAAGATATTGAACCACGGCGTGACCTGATGATCAGGGCCAGTGGCCGGTTTCACGTCAACCGCATTCGGGAAGATCGACAGAAACGGAATTCGCCAGCCGTAGTTCGTCACGACAGACCAATTACCGCCTTCTGATGTCTCCTCACGCCGCGCAAGGCTGGCTGCCTCGGCTTGCAAGTTCGAGCTGTCAAACTTGAAGTATGGCGGCCAGATCCAGCCCGTATCCTCGTTGCGGTAGACCATCACGCCCGTGGAATCCCGTGCAATCAAGCCAAACAGAAACGTCTTTTTCCGGTCCGCATAGATATAGAAAATATCGCGGTTTTCCATCACAGCGCTGCCGCTATCCTGTTGCGCATAAAACCATTTGTTAAACCCGCCAAAGTCGGTCCGCTTGGTCTCGACCTGCGTGATCTGAACGACATCGTGCTGCGGAAGGACGTAATGGAAAAATGACCCAAGGATCAGAAACAAAACGACACGAAAGATGATACGGAGACGGCGCATATTAGACCTCAATTCGCGTTAATTACATAAATGATCGCTGCCACAATGGCGGGTGGGATCACAAAGACAAGGGCGATTAGCTTAGGACGAAAGCTGTTATTATACGACTTCACGCCGTTTTCAACGAACTCGCGGCGCGTCATATTCGCAATCGGATTTTCGTCGTATTGCTCTTCGAGCTTTTCGCGACGGACAGAGCGTGAATACACTGAAATCGAGAGATAAATCACCCCAAGGCCGATAAATCCGAACACAACAAGCCTGACAAATCCCATCGTTTATTTTCCTCCGATGCGGCCCCAAGGGCCAACACGTTCTATCACGTCATGGCGGATTTCATAGCCACCATTGTTTGTCCACGGACCTGTGGGCCGCGCGGGGGCAGCAACCGGTTCCTCCATCGTGGCCTCGTGGCCAAACAGCGCCTCGCGCGTGCCTGCCTTATCCACCTGATATTCGCGCACCAGAAAATCGACGACATAGGACCGTTTTTCGTCCGACCAACCCGCGTATGTTTTGTAAAATGCCTCTTTGTGGCAGATGAACAATTGACGAATATCTAGTGGTGACAACTCGGCCAGCAGCATATTCACAAGATCAGCATCCGCGTGATCTTTCGCCCGCAGCGTGTAGAAATAAGCTGGATGATCTGCTGATATCTTAGGCCACGGACCGCCCTCTTCTGCCCACCGTGCAAGCGCCGCGAGCCCCTGCCATGCCTCTGGCAGCAACGTCGCATAACGCCGCCCAAGCGCGCGTAGATCGCGACGCGTGGCCCCTGTCAGGTCCTCGCCCATCGTTGACGCGACCTCTGCCACCATGAAATCCATCTTTTGATGCAGAACCGCTGCGGCATCGACGCCGCGGGCTTTGACAATCGGTTCGGCCAAATCGTTCAGCTGCAAGAATTTCGCGATCCCGCGCCGTTCCTCGAAATCAAATTCGAACGCGATTGGCAGGTCCTTCAACGCAGATTTGTCGCCGTGAATAATCGCTGCCGGATGCTCGACCCCGCGAAAGATATAAATACCACCGAAATGCGCGGTCCAGAAATTGTCTTGTCCAAACTCGGCAGAGGCAAGCGTCACCGGATTGCGCGTCACGTCGCCCGTTTTCTTGGCCAATGTGATCATGCTACCGATCAAAACATCATCGAACCACGCATCCGGTTTTGTTTTGAATTCCGAGATCATATCGCGCAGCTTTTTAGCTGTGGCGACCGTGCCTTTGGTCGTGTCCGCCTCAACCGTCACCTTGCGGATGTCGAACAATTTGCGTGGCGTATCAACATCATAGACAGAGTTCACCAATTCACCTGCCACAGCGTCGCGTGTGGTCAGCGCAAATAGCTCGGCTTCATTATCTTGGATAAATTGCTTGAGTATACCACGCGACGTCGAGAATTTGGCATTCAACAAAGGCGCTGTCTTCTGATCGGTCGTCAGTAAAATAAACTGACGGTTCACACCTGCATGATTAAGATATTGATCGTCGCCCAATTCATCCCCCACCTCAGGGGAATATCCCGAAATGTCGATGTGAAATTCAGCCAGCGCCGTTTCGCGCCGCGTCAGATGCTGCAGCGCACGGTTGTACCGCTCGACCAAAATCGGGCTATCAACGCGGATCAGGTTGCCAAACATCAGGCCGTTTTCGATTAGTCTATGCATCGGTCATTCCATCATCTCGCAACTTACCATTCCACCGACGTCCATGTGCGCGGCAGACCCGCTATCGACAGCACCATAATCGGTGCCCATATGATCCCTGCTGACACAGATAATCTGAGTAAAAACATCACATTATCGCCAAAACTTGCTTGGGTGAACAACGACAAGGTAGCACCTTGGGCCAAGTAGAGGAAAACGAACAGGCCGCTGGTGATGACGACCATGATAAGCACCGACAGGATCGATAGAACCAAAAGCGGTTTTACCCCTTCGGGCATCACGGTGGATAGTAATTTGGGCACAAGCCAGCCCACCAGCGCCAAGAAAAGCGCCGGAAAGACGAGGCTTGTGCTCAATACATCTGCCATTAACCCTGCGCTTTCAGGTAGCGTCGCTTTGCTTCTTCTTGGCGAGCGAAATCGCGCACCATGTTTTCGATTGCCACTTCGTCGGATTTGTCCGCGTAACGGAATTCGCTGTCGGCGTAGCGGTTGATTTCTTGCAGCACCATGTCGGTCGTGATCGGTTGGCGCAGGTCAGAAATCATCGCTTTTTTGGTGTCGTAGTCTTTGAACAGGAACAACTCTGGATTTTCCATCCATTCGTCGGGCAATTCAAAATCCATTGCGCGGACCTTCACCGCGTCGGTGATGTTCTTGATCGCACGTCCGGTAAAGCGTTCGTCTGCCTCTTGGATACCTTTCAGGTAGGTGCCCATTTTCGCGATCGTGTCCAATTCCCCGACTTGGCCGCTGATCCGGTCAAATACGCGCATCAAGCCTTCTTCATGCGGTTTTGCATGGCCTTCAAAGGACGCAGCAACCGCTTTTTTGATTTCCTGCGCGCTGAATACTTCGTGGTTGCCCACTGGAATGTCGTGGTTTTTACCCATCAGCAGGTACAGAATATCAATGTAATCGTCGCGCGTTTGCGGACCATCCACGAGGAACCGCGCCCCCGCCCGTTGGCGCAGCGCATCATCGACGTTTTCTGGATAATTCGAGAACATCCCAAAGGTACAATTGCCGCGCACCACTGTATTCGCGCCAGCAAAGCTTTCCATCAACACGGCTGTAATTTCGAGCTGCCCTGCGCTGGACTGCCGGTCACCACGTTTCCCAGCGAGTTGGTCGATATCGTCGATGGTCCCGAAACCGATGACACTAGGGTCTAGAATGTTGTTAATAAACGCCTTTGCGTTCTGCCCTGATTTACCTTGGTAGCTGTCGATATTGTCCGTGCTCAGGTTTTGATAACGGAATGGATAGCCCGCGACCTGACAGTAATCGTTCACCAGACCTGCCATCATCTGGATCAAAGTCGTCTTACCCGTCCCCGGTTTACCGTCGCCCATAAAGGTAAAGATAAAACCACCAAGTTCAGCAAACGGGTTCAAGCGGCGGTCAAAGTCATAGGCCATGACCATTTTGGCCAGCTTCATCGCTTGATATTTTGCAATGTGGTTGCCGACGACTTCGTTCGGTTTTTTGAACTGCATCGTCAGGGTTGTGCCCTTGGCCTTGGTCGCGGGGCTAAAACCGTTAACCGTGAAATCATCGGCCTCGACACGCCACGACGCATCGGTGAACGGCGCGAGACGACCAGCGGTGCTTGCGCGGCCTGCGACCTTGTCCATCAGCGCCTCGGCAAAGGCGAGAATTGTCGCCGTCAGCTTTGGCTCGGACGTGGCGTGGGTCGCGATGTCTTGGTCCAATTCCCAAAGAACGCCGTGCAGGGCAAGTTGGCCGTTGTCTGTCAAAATCTCTTCGACTTCGCCCACTTCGACTGTTTCCTCAGACGCATGGGATGACAGCAAAAACGCGGTGGCCGAGCCGAAAACATACAGCGTAACAAGGGCTTCGGCAGTTAGTAGTTCCGAAAACTCGGCGCGTTTCGCATCAGCCAAACCGCCTTCAAGATTGGCCCGCTTCAGGTCCTTCAAGGCAGTACGTTCTGCAAATTGATCCGCGACGCCCAGCGCAATTGCAATCGCGCGGCGCAGGCTTTGCAGGACTGTGGCTTGCAAAGGTGACGTCAAACCATCGCCGCCTTCGACCGCCTCGATACGGGTGGTTAGTTGAATGCCTTCGGCGCGGACGGTGCGGCGTGTCGCCAAACCGGGGGTCGTGGACCGAAACCTGCGGCGCGTACCCACACCACTAGAGCGTTCAACAGGTGCCTCAGCAGTTGCGGCAGCCACGCGCGGCGCGTGGTCGAACCCGTCAATCAGGTCAAGCGCGGCGGCGTAATGGCTGCGAATATCTTCTTCGCGCAGTTCCATCTGATCACTTGTTTGGCTCATGGTCTCATCACTCACTTCATTCAAATTTTGGGTTTGATGCGAAGACTTTTATTCAAAAGTCTGTTTCCTGCGAAATCTATTGCCGAGACTTCGGATCGCACCTCACCGATAACTAATTACGCGCCCACGGTCGCTGACGACGAATTTACGCACATCCCGAAACCCCGGCGGATTGCGCTCTGCGAGCGCTTGATAGGGCCGTTCGGGCACAATCAGGGACCGTTCCATCCGTGTCGCCCCTGTGTCGCTGCCTTGCGCCGCAAAGGGATCGAGCGCGAAAATCTGGCGTTCGACGGTGCCGAACCAACCCGATTTCACCCGTTCCACACGTTCCGCGATCAACTCTTCTTCGGTCCATACAAGCGCCCAATCGTCACCGACAGGGCTGTTCGCCTGCTCTAGCACCTCGCGCAAGGGGCCAGATTGACGGGTGAACGCGTTCGAATACATCGGCCCGATATGGAAGCGACGCAATCGCGTCGGGTGCAGATCGTCGAAATCTTCGTCAAAGCCCTTGGCAATCGTCAACAATTTCAGATGCGCCACGGATTGCGCCATCAGATGCGCCTGTGCTTCGGGCCAACGGCGTTCGTCTTTCGGCAAGCCGACGCGTCCAGTGTCCTCGACGTCCATCAGGTAAATTGTCGGCAGGTTCACTTGGCTATCATAAACCGCCCAGTGGATTTGGAACGTCCGCCTGTCGCCTTCATTCCCCAGCCAAACCGCTTGCGGATCGTTGCGGGCGTAGAATTGCCGACCTTTGACCAGTTCTTCGTAATAAAGCCGTTGGGACAGGGCATATTGCAGCTTTGTCGGGATTTCCTGATCGCCCACAATCGCGCGGACCATCTGATCTTTTAACTCTTCCGACGATGGCATTGTCGCCAAATGCCGTTCGGCCTGAAGCGCGTCATTCGCCATCTCAAGCAGTTCTTGATAGACGGGAAAACCGCTTTCCACACGGTCAAAGGTCAGCTGCCCCGCATGGGAAAACCGACCTGAGAAATGGTATTTATGGGCGAGCGACCGGAACGTGATGTTCAGCCCGACCAAGTACGTGGCAACCGCTTTGATGTCATTACGCGACAGGCGCTTTTCAGCCTCCATCGTCGCCGCGACCTTGGTCAGGTACTGCGTGATCCGTTCAAACTTGTCGAAATAGCGCCGCGTGACGCGGGTATCTTCGAGCTTGAAATGGTCGTCTACGAGGTCAGTATTCACGTTTTACTCCGGCGACAGTAGAAGCCGCTAAATATGAACGATGCGCCGATAAATGCAGCCCAAAAAGTTTGTCTACCACTCTGTTCCCAACGGTCCGATGGTGACGGCGGCTCAGAGATCATCGCCCAAAATAACACGCCTCCACCCGTTAAAAACGCGAGGGATGGAAGCAATCGTTTGATGAAATCATTCAGTACCATACTCATTGCTATCATGCTTTTCGACGATCTTGGCAAAACGCCGCACGAACCGCTCGTCCGCTTTTGCCTTTTGCTCTAGCACTTCACGCGCGAATACCATGTGGTCTTCGTGGGCTTCCAGCATGTCGGCCATCCGGTTGTTTGTCGCAGCGCCAATGGCGGCCATTGCGGTCTGGGCTTCTTGGTCTGTTTTCACGCCAATTTCGTTGATCTGATGCGCAACGTCTTGTTGTTGTGCAGTTTTCAACGATTTCGACAGGGCATCATACAGAACAACACGTTGCTTGGTGTCTGTTTCAAGCTTGTTAATCAGCACCATCTGCGTCGCCGCTTGGTTCTGTAGCGAGTCGATCCAAGTTTTGCCTTTTTCGATGTAGCGTTCCAACGTCTGGGATTTCGCGACCAAGACCTGCTCTTGCTGCACTAGCTCGTTGTACTTCGCGTTCTGGCCCGCAAGTTCGCTTTCCAGCTTTGTACGTGCGGCGGCGTCTTGCTCTACGGAAATCTTGTTCTCAAGCGCGATAATCGCGGGGTCCATCGCCAGAATATCGGCGCGGGCGGTTTCAAGTTCACCAACGGTGACTTCGCGTTCGTTCAGCGTACCCGTCAGGTTATTTTCAACGCTGACTTTTTGTTCGTTCAATTCAGCCAACTGCGTTTGCAGCAGTTTGGTGATGACGTCGGATTTGGAAATCAGGTCTTGCAGCTTGTCATCGACCGACGCGGTGCGCATCCGTTCCTGACGCATGCTGTCCGCCTTGGCCTTTGAAAAGAAACCGATGAAAGTCTCCATGCCGGTCTTGTTGCGCATCTCGTCAAAGTCTTTGGAGAAGGCAGAGGTCACATCGTCGAGACCCAAAATCAGCTCAGCGATGTTTGCATTCATCAGATCAGTGTGCGCATGCACTTCGTCCAGTGACGCATTTTCGATGTCGACGCTAATATCCGTGCCGTCGGCCATTTTCTGGCGTGCCGTCTCAATACGGCTGGTCAATGCGGAAATTTTGGCTTGCGCCTCAGCAACCTGTTCTTGTGATTGTTGAATCTGCGCGTCGAAATTGGCCATGTGGAGAAATCCCTGAGTTAATCGTTGTAAGATCAATCTAGGAAATGCACGGCCGGTTTACAAACGCAGATGACATGCCAGACGCGGTTTTGGGGGAATTCCTTACCCCAAAACCGCGTCAAGTCGGCTTAACTATCGGTAAATAGCTCTACGTCGTCCGCGTTTGGCGTCGATGTGCCAAAGAGTTCTTCGCGAGAAACGATTTTAGGCGGCAATTCAACACCACGTTCGTAGTTTTCCGGATCAACGCGCATAGATTCTTCGCGGCTACGAATATGTACCTTGGTCGGGATATCGACCTGTTCAAACAGATGAATGATATCTTGGTTGAACATACGGATACAGCCCGCAGAACCGGAATTCCCGATAGACTCGAGATCGTTGGTTCCGTGAATCCGGTAATACGTGTCGCGGCTTCCGCGATACAGGTACAGCGCACGGCTACCCAACGGGCTGCTCAACCCACCCGGCACACCGGACCTGAAGGGTTCGTAAACTTCAGGCTCTGTGCGCAGCATGTTTTGCGTTGGCGTCCAACCGGGCCATTCACGCTTGAGCTTGATCGTGGCACCGCCATTGATCGAACGACCTTGCCGTCCAACACCAACAGGATAACGCACGGCAGTGCCGTCGCTTTTGACGTTGTAGAGGAACTTGGCATATGGATCGACGTCGATCGTCCCGCTGCTCTGTTCACCAAGATATTCGCCAGTCATGCGGCGGTTGATACCTTGGGTGTAGGTGTCAGGAATGCCCGGAAGGAAGTATTCACCGTCCTGTATCGGGCCGTAGCCTTCCAGAAAGTTAATCTGAGGAACGACGTCTTCGGGCGGGCTCGAGTCCGGCACACTACGTGCGCACGCGGCCGTCGAGGCCAGGAGCATCGCACTGAATGTGCGACGGTTGAATAGCATAGAATCAGGCATGGCAGCACCTTTTGTAACAATCGGGGAGTGATAGCACAGCGATCAAGTGCCGTGAAATCACCATACGGTGGGGTCAGTTAAGTGGTGTTGCTATGCAACAGTCACAAAGACTCTGACATGCGTGGTAGACCACCCCACGCCGTGGGAGGGCCTTTTAACAATCAGCAGTAGGCGGTCTTAGCCAACGATATGATGAACAGAACCGTACAGACGTTTGGTTACGGTTTCGTTTCCATCAGCAGCAATAGCTAAAATATCGTGTCAGCGGCGACCACCTGCCCCCGCCTGCTTAACTGCGATGGCCCGCATTGGTTCCACAATGGTCATGACAGCCCTGCTGGAGCGGTGCAGTTTTCCATAAAGCGCAATCAATATCGACGTGACACTGCCGCCGAACATCTGCACATTCACATCATGTCTATATTTCGTCGCTTCACACCGTCTTTCCTGCTCAATAATGGCCTGCCGTTTAATTTGGCCAATCTGCTGCCGTTAGGGCGACGCAAATCCACCCCGACACGCGGCGCACCACTGCCACACGACAAAACGCGGGTGCATTTCTTTGCCGGAAACTTCGATGATGTCGCCAGCGCCCGCCACTACTGCTTTCACAGCGAACTCAACACACCCGAGGACCTGACCCGCGAACTGCCCGACGCGTTCATCGATATCGCTCATGTCGAGGTCGTCTTTGGCGGTCATCGCGAGCGGTTAAGCGAATTTCTGAATGGCGACCTGACGGATACCTACCTGCGCAAAATCGACCACAAAAACACGCTGGTGATGATTGCAGAACCTGCCTTCGGCGGCTTTCCCTATGCCCTGAATGACACGTCGGTATTGCACTATCTCGGCGCTGAAGTCGTTGATGTCTAACTCGCCAGCCAGATCAATTTCGCTTTTATCCTTTACCTAAGCAGTCAGCCCCCCCAGATATACAGCAACACAATGGGGAGACTGTGATGCTTGACCAAAAAACCGACCTTGCCGGACGTTTGTCCCGCCCTGATCTGATCTGCACGAAAGCCTATGTAGGCGGCAAATGGATTGATGCGGCGGACGGAAAAACGTTTGATGTGGTGAACCCCGCGCGGGGCGACGTGATCGCGCAAGTCACTGATTTATCACGTGAAGACGTGGCCGATGCGATCAAACATGCGCAAGCCGCGCAAAAAGACTGGGCCGCATTGGCCGCGAAAGAACGGTCCAAAGTGCTGCGCAAATGGTTCGACCTTTTGATGGAAAACCAAGAAGACCTCGCGCAGATTATGACCGCAGAGCAAGGCAAGCCGCTGGTCGAATCTCGGGGAGAAATCGCTTATGGCGCGTCGTTTATTGAATGGTTTGGCGAAGAAGCAAAGCGCGCTTATGGCCAGACGATTCCGGGTCATATGGCGGACAAACGCATCACCGTGATCAAGCAACCGATTGGTGTCGCGGCGGGCATCACGCCTTGGAATTTCCCCAACGCGATGATCGCGCGAAAGGTGGCGCCAGCACTGGCTGCGGGCTGTGCATTTGTTGTACGCCCAGCCTCGCAGACGCCACTGTCCGCGCTCGCCATGGCGAAACTGGGCGAAGAAGCAGGCATTCCACCGGGCTTGTTCGCAGTGGTGCCGTCCGACGACGCATCAGGCGTCGGCAAAGAATTCTGCGAAAACCCCACTGTGCGTAAACTGACCTTTACAGGGTCCACGCAAGTCGGGCGTATCTTGTTGAAGCAAGCCGCTGATCAAGTGATGAAATGCTCGATGGAGCTGGGCGGCAATGCCCCGTTCATCGTCTTTGATGACGCGGACTTGGACGAAGCGGTCACTGGCGCCATCGCCTGCAAATTCCGCAATAACGGCCAGACCTGCGTCTGTGCAAACCGGATTTATGTGCAGTCGGGCGTCTATGATGCCTTTGCCGAAAAGCTGAAAACAGCCGTCGAAGCATTGAAAGTCGGTGACGGCCTAGAAGACGGCACCACGCTTGGCCCCCTGATCGAGCCAAAGGCGGTGGATAAGGTCCAAGAACACCTTAAAGACGCGCTGTCCAAAGGGGCGACTGTCATCACTGGCGGTAAACCGCACGATTTGGGCGGCATGTTCTTTGAGCCGACAATCGTGACGGGCGCTGATAAATCCATGCAAGTGGCGACCGACGAGACTTTTGGCCCATTCGCACCATTGTTCAAATTCGACGACGAAGACGACGTGATTGCACAAGCCAACGACACAATCTTTGGCCTCGCGTCCTACTTCTACGCCAAAGACCTCAGCCGCGTGACCAAAGTCGCAGAGGCGCTGGAATACGGCATCGTGGGCGTGAACACGGGCATTATTTCCACCGAAGTCGCGCCTTTCGGCGGCGTCAAGCAATCCGGCCTCGGACGCGAAGGATCGAGCCACGGAATGGACGACTATATGGAGATGAAATACATCTGCACGTCGGTTTAGGTTGACAACTCGGCAGGACGAGAACTAATTTCATGACATTGGGTCGGGCGCGTTTGTGCGCCCGATGGGGCATTGCTCACACATAAGTCCAGTCTGAACAGCAGCGCGATAGCTAAAGCTACAGGCCTGTACCAGCAAGATGCCCCGTCAGAGGGGGGAGAGTGTAGCCGCCTCCACACATCTGCTTCATTATTGAAGTGGATATACTTGTGAGAAAAATTCAGAATCTTAGAGAAAACGCTATGAAATGCCAGAATGATGCCTGCTATTATTGTGGTCATTTGATGTGGACCAACGCGCCAGAAACCTTTGCTACGACACATAAAATAACACGTAAGCAAGCCGCGAAACTTCAATGTACCGCAGAACACCTTGAAGCACGCCAAGATGGTGGACAGGACACCGCACAAAACATTGTCGCAGCCTGCAAGTTTTGTAACGCGAAACGCCACGCGGGAAAGACTGCTCTGCCACCGCAGCGTTACCGACAAAAGGTACAAAATCGTTTAAAACAGGGGCGCTGGCACCAATTGAGCGCCAGACCAAAGCTGGCATCAAAAAAATAATCTCTCGCAAACCAAGGATTGACCATCCCCATCCGTCCTATAGGCGTGATGCGTATGACAACCAGCGACGAAGACTTGGCCTACGCGGCCGCCAATGGGGACGGACAAGCTTTTGCCAGCTTGCTCGACCGTCATTACGACCGCTTGTTCGCCTACTGCTTTCGGATGACAGGCCAGCGGTCCGAGGCCGAGGATTTAACCCAAGACATCTGTGCGGCGTTACCTGCGAAACTGGCCAGTTATCAGCGGCGGGCAAAGGTCACGACTTGGCTTTACCGCGTCGCGATGAACGCCGCGCATGACCGCCGCCGCAAACAGGCGACTTATGCAAAGGCCAGCGATGGCTGGGGCGATTGGGAACAGGCGCGGACTGCCGTGAACCACGAGGCCGCCGACCAGATTGATTGGTTGACCCAAGCGATGGCACAGCTTGCGCCGGACCTGCGCGACACGCTTGCGCTGGTTCTCGACGACATGACGCACGCAGCCGCAGCCGAGGTGATGGGCGTATCAGAGGGCACAATCAGCTGGCGCATTTCAGAGGCCAAGAAAGCCCTGAAAGCCATAAAAGAAAAGGAGGACGCGCAATGAATGACGATCTAGACGACCTCAAAGCGATGATGGCAACGCCCAAGCCGGACGCCCAGAGACGCGCCGCTGATTTGGCGCTCGCACAGAAAAATTTCGAAAACCTCCAAGGATCGACGGATCAGCCGCGTCCTACCCCTGTAACTGGCCTGAACGGCCTCTGGACAGGAGTAACGACTATGCTTTCGACGTTTACATCAAAAGGCGGGCTGACCGCGACAACAGCGCTTGTGGCTTGCGGTTTCCTATTTTTGACGCCGACTGGTCAGGATATGTGGCAAAGCGACGGAAGTCGCGTGACCGGCAACGAGCATCTGATTGACCCAATACCCGAAAGTGACGCAATCCCAGCAGAGACGACTGCGGCGGTTGATAAAGCTCTGGCAGAGGCCCCCGCGAACTTCACCACCCCCGCACCGGTTGAAGCAGAGGATTTTGACGACAGCGCACTGACCCGCCCCGCCGAGGCACGTGGTCGCGTCATCGAAGTCCCGCCCGCCATGGAAATGGCCGACGTTCAGAATATGGGCGATGTTGCCGCGCCTACGGTTGCGCCTGCCCCTGCCCCCAATGCACGGCGCTTGAACACCCAAGGGGCACCAGAATTTAACGGCGTTATGCCATCAATGGTGGACATGGCCCCGCCACCGCTGGACACAAACACCGAACGCTTTGCCAACGCGGACAGCAACCCGTTGAAAGTCACGGCAGAAGAACCAGTTTCGACGTTTTCCATCGACGTGGACACGGCGTCATATTCCATCGTGCGCAATTCCATCATGCGCGGCCAACTGCCGCCCGCCGAGGCTGTGCGCGTCGAGGAAATGATTAACTATTTCCCTTACGACTACGCAGCACCCGAAGCAGGCGGCGATCCGTTCCAACCCACAGTCAGCGTGATCCCGACCCCGTGGAACGCCGACACCCAGCTGGTTCACATCGCCTTGCAAGGCGAATTGCCCATCGTGGACGAACGCCCTGCCCTGAACCTCGTGTTCCTGATCGACACATCCGGCTCGATGTCTGACGCGTCCAAGTTGCCGTTGTTGAAGCAATCGTTCTTGTTAATGCTCGACCAGTTGCGCCCCGAAGACGAGGTCGCAATCGTGGAATACGCAGGCTCTGCGGGCCAAGTTCTCGCCCCCACACCCGCGTCCGAGCGCACCAAAATCCGCAACGCGCTAAACGGCCTTGGCGCTGGCGGTGGCACAAACGGGCAAGGCGGTTTGGAGCAAGCCTATTCCATCGCCGAAAGCATGAGCAGCGACGGCGAAGTGAGCCGCGTTTTACTGGCCACTGACGGAGATTTTAACGTCGGCCTTAGCGATCCGAGCGGCTTGGAAAACTTCATCGCAGACAAACGGGACACAGGCACATTCCTGTCCGTTTTGGGCTTTGGCCGTGGCAATCTGAACGACCAAACCATGCAAACGCTCGCGCAAAACGGCAACGGCACGGCGGCCTATATCGACACGTTGTCCGAGGCGCAAAAAGTGCTCGTGGATCAACTAACCGGCGCATTGTTCCCGATTGCCAGCGACGTGAAGGTGCAGGTCGAATTTGATCCCACTCAAATCGCGGAATACCGTCTGATTGGCTATGAAACACGGGCGCTAAACCGCGAGGACTTTAACAACGACGCGGTTGACGCGGGCGATCTGGGGGCCGGACACACTGTGACAGCATTGTATGAAGTCACCCCGGTTGGCAGCCCTGCCCGCATGACCGATCCGTTGCGATATGGTGCGGCACAGGCAGCAGAGGAAAGCGACGAGCTTGGTTTTCTCAAACTCCGCTACAAAGAACCCGGCGCGGACGTCAGCCAGTTGATCGAGACGCCAATCTTGCGCAACAGCACCGCCAGCACAGAAGCCCAATTTGCCGCGTCTATCGCTGGTTTTGGGCAAATCCTGCGCGGTGACAGCAACCTTGGGTCGTGGTCAATGGGCGATGCCATTGCGCTGGCGACTGAAAACAAAGGCGCTGATAGTTTTGGCTACCGCGCCGAGGCGATCCAATTGATGCGCCTCGCGGAAAGCCTTGGTCGCAACTAGATCAACCGATTGGCGGCGTTCTTGCGTCGCCAATCATTCCTTCCAATTTAGACTGCTACCCGTCAAACTGTCCGGAGTATATTCCCCCGACACCCAACCTTTGTAGCCGTCTTTTTTGATCTGTTTCATGAACGACGTGAAATCGATATCGCCTGCTACATCAGGACTATTCCGGCTCGGCGATTGGGCGAACTGGATGTGTGTCACATAGTTTTTCACATGCGCCCAGATATCCGCGACGTTGCCGTGAATTTGAAACGCATGCCAAGTGTCGAACTGGATTCCCAAATGCGGCGCGCGAACTTCTTTAATGATCTCAAGAGCCTGCACATAGTCATTCAGAAAATATCCCGGCACCGCGATGTTCGCCATCGGTTCAATCGTCAGACTTTGCTCCGGCGCGAATGCAGTGGCCCAGCGCAGGTTTGCGACAAAAGTCGCCAGCGCGTCTGGCCCCGCGGCCGCCCCCGCCATGACGTGAATATGCTTTGCGCCCAGCGCTTTCGCATAACGCAGCGTCCGGCGGAAATCCTGCTGAAACCGCGCCTCGCGCCCCGGCACCGCAGCAAACCCTCGCTCACCGCCCGTGTAATTGGGCGGCGGGCAGGTGATCATCGCGAGCGACTGCTCGTTGCGGCTCAACATATCCAGCATGTCTGGCACCGGATGATCGTAGGGAAACAACACTTCAACCGCGCCGAACCCCGCAGACCGCGCCGCGCCGAACCGCTCTAGGAACGGAAGTTCAGGGAACAAGGTCGATAGGTTCGCGCAATATTTTATCATCGGAATCCATACATCTGATGCAACTCTAAGACGTAATTATGGATGTTGTCCGCGCGATTTCAACAGGTTTGCAGAATTAATCGAGGTCAGCCGCCGGAATTATCGGAAAAAATGCACCGCCAGAACGGACGCCAAACCAAGCCACGCCATCGACGATGTCTTCTTCGCCCAGATCAACCAGACGGTAAAACGACTTGCGGTCAATAAGGGCCTCTAGGTTCGCACGGATCAACACATATGGCGACGGCTCGCCCGTCTCTGCATCACGCACAACGCGAATGGGATGGTCTGGTCCGGCTGTGACCTCGTCATCGACATTCGTAACAAACCGCAGGTCGTCGCCCACGCGGTCAAAATCAATCGCCACAAAAGGCGCGTCATCAACCGTGATCCCGACCCTTTCGACAGGCGTCACGAGAAAATAATCATCCCCGTCCCGACGCATAATAGACGCAAATAACTTAACTAACTCTTTCCGGCCAATCGGCGTGCCCAGATAAAACCACGTCCCATCCCGCGCAATCCGCATATCCAAGTCACCGCAGAACGGCGGATTCCACAAATGCACGGGCGCTGGGCCCTTTTTTTCGCCTTTTGACGCCGATCTCGCCGCTGATGCGAGACTTTCCGCCGAAGCGGTCACGTTTTTTTGTGCAGGCATTGGGTCTGGTGTGCTTTTTGCCATTGGGGTTCTTTGGGTTATCTGGTGTTATGCTCTTATATAGCTTGCCTAAGGAAAAGTCATGACCAATGCCACCGACCTCGTTGCAGATATCGAAGCCCTTGGCGGCAAGCTCGCCCTTGCGCGGGCCTCGATTGCCAAACGCTTTATCGGGCAAGAGCGTGTCGTGGACCTGACTTTGACTGCTTTGATCTGCGGTGGTCATGCGGTTTTGATCGGCCTGCCCGGTTTGGGGAAAACCCGCCTTGTTGATACATTGTCCACCGTGATGGGTCTCAATGGCAACCGAATTCAGTTTACGCCTGATTTGATGCCTGCCGATATCCTAGGCTCTGAAATTCTGGATCAAGCCGCTGATGGATCGCGTGCGTTTCGGTTCATCGAAGGGCCTGTGTTTTGCCAGCTTTTGATGGCCGACGAGATTAACCGCGCCTCGCCGCGCACCCAATCCGCGCTGCTGCAAGCCATGCAGGAGAAGGAAGTCACGATTGCTGGCGAACATCGCCCGCTAGGCACGCCTTTCCACGTGCTCGCCACACAAAACCCGATTGAACAAGAAGGCACCTATCCCCTGCCCGAAGCCCAGCTCGACCGCTTTCTTGTGCAAATCGACGTCCCCTACCCTGATCGCGATGCAGAACGTGACATTTTGCTGGCCACGACGGGCGTTGCCGAAGACGAGGCGACGGCGATTTTCTCGGCTCAGGAACTACTCGACGCGCAGACTTTGTTGCGCCGGATGCCCGTTGGTGAGAACATCGTCGAGATGATCCTTGATCTGGTCCGTGCCTGCCGCCCTGATGCGGATGCCCCTGATATTGTGCGTCAAAACGTCGGTTGGGGTCCGGGTCCACGTGCGGCCCAAGCCTTGATGTTGACCGTGCGCGCGCAAGCTTTACTAGAAGGGCGTCTCGCCCCCTCTGCTGAAGACGTGATGCGCATGGCGATCCCCGTGCTGGAACACCGCATGGCGCTGACTTTTGCGGCCCGTGCGCGTGGTGAAACGATCCAGAACGTGATCACCACCACAGCCGCCCAGATCACAAAGGTAGAGGCGGCGGCGTGATCACACCGCTCTCCCTTCGCTCTGACGCCGAACAGCTCGCATCCGCGCTACCCCCGCTTTTGGCGGAAGCAGAGCATTTGGCCGCGACCGTTCTTTTGGGCGATCACGGACGACGCAGGGCGGGCACTGGCGACACGTTCTGGCAATACCGCCCCGCGCAAACAACGGATGAGGCACGTAGCATCGACTGGCGCAGATCTGCCCGATCCGACACCAATTTCGTGCAAGACAAAGAATGGCAGATCGCGCAGTCGATCCTGCTTTGGGTGGATCAAACAGCCGCCATGTCGTTCACGTCCGACCAAAATATCGCCACCAAAGGCCACCGCGCCCGCACTGTCGCACTCGCCACAGCAATCCTGCTGATCCGTGGCGGCGAACGTGTCGGCCTTACCGGACTGCGCCTGCCGCCCAAACGCGGTGAACAGCAACTTATGCAGATGGCAGCGGTGCTGGCCGAAAATACTGACCAAGACTACGGCACACCGGAATCCCAAGGCATGTTGCCCCATTCCCGCGCTTTGTTCATCAGTGATTTCCTAGGTGACCTGCAACCAACCCGAGAAGCCTTGCACAAAGCAGCGGATCGCGGCGTGCGCGGCGCCTTGTTGCAAATTCTCGACCCGCAAGAAGAGGCATTTCCCTTTGACGGGCGTACCATTTTTCAATCCATGACCGGTGCGATGCAGCACGAAACTCTCAAGGCAGGCGACCTCAAAGCCCGCTACCTTGACCGCCTTGCCCAGCGCAAGGACGAGCTGCAAACCCTCGCCCGCCAGACCGGATGGCAGTTCCAAACGCACCACACTAACGCAGCACCAAACACCGCCCTCATGTGGATTTACGGTGCATTGGAACGCCACGCATGACCCGCGCCCCCCTTCATTTCGCCAGAACAACTCTGGGGTCTGGGGTGAAACCCCAGCGGCCAACCACAAGGAACCCCCTCTAATGTGGTCCATCGGCCCTCTCGCTTTCACCTCGCCGTGGCTTCTGCTCGGCCTCGCCGCTTTGCCGATCTTGTGGCTCTTGCTGCGTGCCGTCCCACCTGCGCCGATCAAACGCCGTTTCCCAGGTGTAGCACTTTTGCTCGGCCTACAGGACAGCGAAAGCCAATCCGACCGCACGCCGTGGTGGCTTTTGCTTTTGCGCCTGATCGCTGTCGCCGCCATTATCGCGGGCTTTGCAGGCCCTGTATTGAACCCGCAGACCCAAGCGACAGGGTCGGGTCCGTTGCTCATCATCGCCGACGGGACATGGGCCGACGCTCGCGACTGGCCCGCCCGCCAAGACCGCATGGACGACCTTTTAGCCGAAGCAGCACGTCAGGGCCGCACCGCCACCGTGACCACACTGACGGATCTGCCAACCGAGGGTTTGACCTTCCAAGCAGCAGACGTCGTGGCCCAAACATTGCCCAACATCACACCACACGCGTGGGAACCCTTAGCCAAAGAGCTAAGCGATTTCGCAGCGACCTTTGACACCGGATTTGAAACCTACTGGCTTTCCGACGGTTTGGCCCGCGACAGCCGCGCTGATTTGTTGGCCGCACTTGAGGCCCAAGGCACAGTCACCGTGTTCCAATCGCCTCGCCAAACTTACGGCCTCCGCCCGCCGCGTTTTGAAGACGGTGAAATCATCGTTTCAGCCACACGCACGCCAACAGGCCAAGCAGCCAGCCCCGCATTAACCGCAATCGGACTTGATCCGGCGGGTGTAGAACGGCAGTTGGCAACAGTTTCGCTCAATTTCGAAGCAGGCGACGCCGTGGCAGAGACCGCGTTAGTATTGCCGCCCGAACTGCGCAACCGGATCACACGGTTCGAGATCACAGGCGCACGATCCGCCGCTGCCGTCAGCCTGACCGACGACACATTGAAGCGCCGCGAGGTGGCGCTAATCGCTGGTCGCGACGACCGCGAGGGCTTGGAATTGCTGTCCCCGCTGTTCTACCTGCGCGAAGCCCTGGCGCCCACAGCAGACCTGATCGACGGTACATTGGATGACATTCTTCTGGCGAACCCGGACGTGATTGTGCTGGCCGACGTGGCAACCTTGGCCGGATCAGAGGCGGACGACGTGCTGAATTGGGTCGCAAACGGCGGCTTGTTGCTGCGTTTCGCGGGGCCACGCCTAGCCGCATCGGAAACAGGCCGCTCTGAACAGGACCCGCTTTTGCCCGTCCGCCTGCGCTCTGGTGGCCGTAGCGTTGGTGGTGCGATGTCGTGGGGCGAGCCCAAATCGCTGGCCCCATTCACCGAAGACTCGCCGTTCTTTGGCCTGCCGATCCCCGATGATGTCACCGTCACCGCACAAGTCATGGCCCAACCTGACCCGACGCTTGCTGATCGCGTGATTGCCCAACTTGCAGACGGCACGCCGCTTGTCACCCGCGCAACCTCTGGCGAAGGTCAGATCGTGCTGGTTCACGTGACGGCCAACGCGGAATGGTCCACGCTGCCTCTGTCCGGTCTATTTGTGCAAATGCTGGAACGCTTGGCCGTCTCCACCAGCACCCAAGCCCCGACCATCGACGATCTCGCAGGTAGCACATGGTTGCCGAACAAAGTCATGGACGCGACGGGTCGCCTCGAAGACGGCAGCACCCTGCCCGGTGTTGCTGGCGAAATGCTCGTCGATGCCGTCCTCGGTCCCGACATGCAGCCTGGTCTTTATACCGGCGACGACCGTCAAATTGCGGTGAACGTGATGGATGCCGATAGCACGCTTGGCCCCGCGATCTGGCCTGCACGTCTCGCAATCGAAGGCATGACCGTCGCCCGCGAAACCGCACTGAAAGGCTGGTTGCTGACACTCGCGATTGGCCTGCTGTTCATCGACGTCATAGCGTCGCTTGCCATTGGCGGACGCCTGCGCGGCCCGCGCGCAGATGTCACCGCAGCCCTCTGCATGTCCTTGCTGTTGATCGGGCAACCTGCGGACGCACAAGACGATGACTTTGCTCTGCGGGCAACATCCGAAGTCGTGCTTGGCCACGTTTTGACAGGTGACGACGATTTGGATGCGGTCGCACAGGCTGGTCTTTTGGGCCTCTCGCAAACGCTCTACCGCCGCACATCAATCGAACCCGCAGCCCCGATGGGCGTGAATATCGAAACGGACGAACTCGCGTTTTTCCCGTTCCTCTACTGGCCCATCACTGCGGATCAGGCCCTGCCATCCCGTGACGCCTATGCCAAACTGAACCGCTACCTGCGCGGCGGCGGCATGATCATGTTCGATACACGCGACGCGGACACGTCTGGCTTTGGCACCGGTTCACCCGAAGGCCGCAAATTGCAGGCAATCGCCCGCTCACTGGATATCCCGTCGATTGAACCCATCCCCGACGATCACGTCCTGACCCGCACATTCTACCTGCTGCAGGATTTCCCCGGTCGCTATGCGTCCCGCGACATCTGGGTCGAAGCAGCACCGCTTGTTTCCGAGCAAGCCGAAGGCGTGCCGTTCCGCAATCTCAACGACGGTGTGACGCCTATCGTGATTGGCGGCAACGACTGGGCGCGGGCATGGGCTGTTGATGACTACGGCAACCGGATGTTCCCTGTCGGGCGCGGTCAAGCAGGCGAACGGCAACGCGAAATTGCCTACCGCTTTGGCGTCAACCTGATCATGCATGTGCTGACCGGAAACTATAAATCGGACCAAGTACACGTCCCCGCCCTGCTAGATCGCTTGGGGCAATGAAGATGGACCGCACGAAACGTAAACTAACTCGAGGCCAGCCCCAATGACTGCAACTGTCGTGCTTGATCCACTCGTGCCGATGCTGGTCCTGTGGGCTGCCACCGCACTTGGCGTGCTTGCCGTCGCACTCGCGATCTGGCGGCGTTTGTCGGGATGGTGGTTGCGCGGGTTGGCCGGTCTGGCTTTGCTCGCGGCGCTCGCGAACCCCTCGCTGCAAAGCGAAGACCGCACGCCACTGTCTGACATCGTCGTGCTTGTCGTTGATCAGAGTGCCAGCCAACGGATCGCGGACCGCCCCGATCAAACCGCCACCGCAATCGCCAACGTCACGCAAGAAGTCGCGCGCCTCGACAATACCGAATTGCGGATCGTATCCATCGGTGACAGCGAAATCGAAGGCGATAGCGGCACGTTGTTGATGACAGGCCTGTCCGAGGCATTGGCCGAGGAACCGCAAGGGCGCATCGCTGGCGTGATCCTTTTGACCGATGGCCGCCTGCATGATGTGGCCCGCGCACCTGCGCTGCCTGCGCCGCTACACACTTTGTTAACCGGACAACCCGACGACTGGGATCGCCGCCTCGTGGTGTCCAACGCCCCCGCCTTTGCGATTTTGGGTGAACCTGTAACCCTGACATTGCGCGTCGAAGACCAAGGGATGGCCCCCACCGACACCGCGTTTGTCCCGCTGACCATCGCCGTTGATGGTGCCGAACCGCTGCCGTTTGAGATCCCAATCGGGCAAGACGTCGAATTGCCGATCAACCTGCCACACGGCGGCATGAACGTGCTGCAATTCGAAATTCCCACGGCTGACGGCGAACTCACGCCGCGCAATAACAGCGCCGTTGTGCAAATCAACGGTGTCCGCGACCGCCTACGTGTCTTGCTCGTATCGGGCGAACCGCACCCTGGCGAACGGACGTGGCGCAACCTGCTGAAATCAGACGCGTCTGTTGATCTGGTCCACTTCACCATTCTGCGCCCCCCCGCCAAACAAGACGGCGTGCCCGTCAACGAATTGTCCTTGATCGCCTTTCCCACACGCGAGTTATTCCTTGAAAAGATTGACGAATTCGATCTGATCATCTTTGACCGCTACTCGCGGCGCGGCATCCTTCCGAACGAATATCTGGATAATGTGCGGCAATATGTGGAAAATGGCGGCGCTGTGCTGGTGTCATCGGGCCCTGAATATGGGTCTGCTGAAAGCATCTATCGCTCGCCACTTGGGGCCGTTTTGCCCGGCGCACCGACTGCCCGCGTTTTTGAGGAAGGCTACACGCCGCAAATCACCGACATCGGCAATCGGCACCCCGTAACCGAAGGGCTCGCCGCACTGTCCCCGCCTGCCGACGAGGGCGATGGGCCGGGTTGGGGCCGTTGGTTCCGCCATGTCGACGTGATCACAGCACCCAATGCGACCACGGTGATGAGCGGTCTCGACGACCGACCGTTGTTGATGCTGGAACGTGTCGGCTTAGGCCGCGTGTCGCTGATCGCATCGGATCAATCGTGGCTCTGGGATCGCGGATACGAAGGCGGCGGACCGCAGCTCGAACTACTACGCCGCCTTGCGCATTGGATGATGCAAGAACCCGAACTCGAAGAAGAAGCATTGTGGGCCGATCCAACGGGCCAAACCATGCGGATCATCCGCCGGACCTTGGAACTGGAAACAGGCGACGTGACCGTCACCCACCCCGACGGCACCGAAACCGTATTAACCTTAACAGAGGTCTCGCCCGGTCGGTTCGAAACCCTGTGGGACGCACCAGAAGTCGGACTGTACCGCCTGTCAGACGGCGTATTGGATGCGGTCATCGCACTCGGCCCCGCAGCGCCGCGCGAATTTGAACAAACCATCGCAACAGGCGACCTTTTGGACCCAATCGTTGACAGCACACGCGGCGGCATCATCCCCGTATCCGACGGCGCAATCGACCTGCGCAACGTCCGGTCTGGCCGCCCTGCAGCAGGTCGCGGCTGGCTCGGCATCACCCCACGTGACGCCTACCAAACGGCAGACATCAGCATTGCGCCACTGCTCCCCGCATGGGCGTTTTTACTGCTGGCATCACTTCTAATTATCGGTGCGTGGGTACGCGAAGGGCGGCGTTAACCCGCAGCCCCGCTTCTTTGGCTCCCTTCAAATCCCCGCCGGAGGCTCCCGCACGACCAACAAAGTGCTACGCCTAGTCTAAGGTCACAGCCGTCCGCGTCGTAAACCAACCGTCCACGTTATCACGTGTGCGAATGAAGACTTCCGTTGTGCCGTCAGGGATCACGATCCCGCCTTGCGAACGCGTAAAAGGCTGTTCGTTTTCATGCGGATGCGCGAGCGGGCGCAGGCCTAACCGATTGCCCTCTGCATCAATGACTTCCCACCCGTCCGCGTAATGATCCCAGCCAGAATCAGGATGCAAAATCGACACGTCAAAACGCCAGGTGTCGCCAGTTTGCGTGGCTGTGACGTCAACGACTTCGGGTTCATCAGCCATAGAAGGGCCTGCAATGAGCATCAGCGCAATGGCATAAATATACGGTTTTTTCATGGGTACTTCCCTAGCAGAATATCGCGGGGGATGGACGCAAATTCGCGTGACCAGATCAAGATGATCACCGCACATGTGGCGACAAAGAAAGTCGCAGAATTGACCAACCACGCCAACCCGCCCAAGGCAAAATACATCGACCGCAATCCACGGTTAAAGTTAACAGCAGCGCGAATGTTCAACTCGGCGGCTTGCAACGCGCGGCCCAGCGCGTCGGGATGGTTCGGATCGTTTGGCACAGAGGCCATCATCACCGAACAATAGCCGAAAATCCGGTTCGACCAGACAAATTTCAAGAAACCATTCACCAACATCAACGCGACGAGGCCCAACTTCACCTGCCAAACGACAATCGGCACATCATCGGTGGTGATTTCAGCGGCAACGCCGCGCAAGGGGTCCGTATTGGCAATCAGGGCAAACACACCACCAATGGCGAAAATACATGTCGACGCAAAGAATGCCGTGCCTTGACGCAGGCTTCCCATGATCTGACTGTCGAAAATACGTGGCTCGCGGCCAATAAAAACACGCAGCCATTCGCGTCGGTTTTCCGACATGATTTTCGTCACCGACGGGCGGTTTTGCGGTGGGTGTTCGATCACCCAACCCAAGATGCAATAAGACAAACCAAGAAAGATGGCAGCGGCGGCGTCCCAGTACGTTAGCAGGGCGAGATGTTCGATCAGTTTCATAAAGTGACACTACGACGAACCGGTTTTACTTGCCATGCCGTAAAATTGGTTATATTTCCTTACCAATAACACAGCCATCTGACCGCGATCAGGAGCCACCCCATGCAAATGCCGATCCCCAACGCCGATGTTATCAGCCGCAAGTCGCAGATCGTCGCGCGTTTGCGAGAAGTTTTACCAGCGAATGCTGTAATTGACGATGTTGCCGAAACGCGGGCCTACGAATGCGACGGCTTGTCGGCCTATCGGTGCCCGCCATTATGCGCGGTCTTGCCTGCGTCGACCGAAGAAGTCGCAGCCGTGTTAAAGATTTGCCACGACATGGACGTGCCCGTGGTGCCGCGTGGGTCCGGCACGTCGCTTGCTGGTGGTGCAATGCCAACGGCGGATTCGGTGATTTTGGGCGTCGCAAAACTAAACGACGTGCTGGAAACCGACTACAATGACCGGATCATTCGCGTGCAAACCGGACGGACGAACCTGTCGGTGACTGGCGCTGTGGAGGAAGACGGTTTCTTCTACGCCCCCGACCCGTCGAGCCAGCTTGCCTGTGCGATTGCAGGCAACATCGCGATGAATTCCGGCGGGGCGCATTGCCTGAAATATGGCGTGACGACGAACAACCTGCTCGGCGTCACGATGGTCATGTTGGACGGCACAATTCTGGAAATCGGTGGCGCGCATCTGGACGCTGGTGGGCTAGATCTGCTGGGTGTGATCTGCGGATCAGAAGGCCAGCTCGGCGTTGTGACCGAGGCGACCTTGCGCATTTTACACAAACCCGAAGGGGCGCGGCCCGTTTTGATGGGCTTTGACAGCTCGGAAGTCGCAGGCGCCTGCGTGTCCGACATCATCAAAGCGGGCGTTTTGCCCGTGGCGATCGAATTTATGGACCGCCCTTGCATCGAGGTGTGCGAAGCTTTCGCCAAAGCGGGCTACCCGATGTGCGAGGCGCTGTTGATCGTCGAGGTCGAAGGATCAGACGCGGAAATCGACGAACAACTTGCGAAAATCATGACAATCGCCAAGACGCACAACCCCGTCGAATTGCGCGAAGCAAAGACCGCAGATGAAGCGGGCCGCATCTGGCTTGGCAGGAAATCCGCTTTTGGGGCGATGGGGCAGGTCAACGATTACATGTGCTTAGACGGCACGATCCCTGTCTCGGCCCTGCCCGAGGTACTGCGCCGCATCCAAGAGCTATCCAAGGAATTCGGCCTCGATGTCGGCAACGTGTTTCATGCAGGCGACGGCAATATGCACCCGCTGATCCTCTATAATGCCAACGAAACCGGCCAGTTAGAGTTGTGCGAGGCGATGGGCGCTGAAATTTTGAAGGTCTGCGTTGAGGTCGGCGGCTGTCTAACAGGCGAACACGGCGTGGGCATTGAAAAACGTGATCTGATGCTTGTGCAATTCGATCCTGTTGATCTTGACGCACAAATGGCCATCAAAGATGTGTTTGACCCAAAGTGGCTACTGAACCCTGCCAAGGTTTTCCCGCTGGCCAGCAGTGAAAGCCGACGAGCGGCATAGACGAATTTTCGCGAAAATTCGATTTGGGGGCCAGCCCCCAAGCCCCCGGGATTTAAAGAGAGCCAAAGAAGCCATGACACCGAAAAACGAGACCGAAATTTCAGAGGCGATTGTGAGCGCCGAAGGCCCGCTGCGCATTGTAGGCGGTGGCACGCGACCAATTGGGAAACCGATTGTCGGCGAGGCATTGTCGACGGCAGGCTTATCAGGGATTAGCCTTTACGAGCCCGGCGCGTTGACGCTTGTGGCGCAGGCCGGCACCCCGCTGAACCAGATTGAAGCTGCATTAGATGCGGAAAATCAACGGCTTGCGTTTGAACCAATGGACCATCGCGCGCTACTCGGCACTTCGGGTGACTCCACGATTGGCGGTGTGGTCGCGGCGAATGTTTCCGGCCCGCGCCGGATTGCCCTGGGCGCCTGTCGTGATTTCATGCTCGGCGTGCGGTTCGTCGATGGCGCGGGTCAAGTCATCAAAAACGGTGGTCGCGTGATGAAAAATGTCACCGGTTATGATCTGGTCAAGCTGATGAGCGGGTCGTTTGGCACGCTTGGCGTTTTGACCGAGGTCTCGTTAAAAGTGCTGCCAAAGCCGGAAACGACCGCCACGTTATGCATTCAGGACCAAAGCGTCGCCCAAGCCGTGGCTGCGATGTCAGCCGCCCTTGGGTCGCCATTTGAAATCACGGGTGCCGCGCATGTCACCGACGAACGCAAGACGCTTTTGCGGATCGAAGGGTTCGCGAAATCAATCGCTTACCGCACCGAACAATTGCAAAATCTGTTGAAAGGGTTTGGTGCAGTTGACGTTGTGACCGATCAAAATCCATGGCCCGACATCGCCAATGTGACAGGATTTGCAGGCGTCACCGACGATATCTGGCGCATTTCCGTTCGCCCGAGCGCAGCCCCCGCGGTTGTCGCAGCCCTGCCCGCCGCCAGCCGAACAATGTTGGATTGGGGCGGCGGATTGATCTGGGCGACCGCGCCGCAAGGCACTGATCTACGCGCGAACCTCGCCGCTTACAAAGGTCACGCGACACTGATCCGTGGCACAGCCGATGTGCCGACTTTCCATCCGGAACCCGCCCCGTTGGCCGCGATCACCGCAGGGTTGCGCGCGAAATTTGACCCACGCGGAATTCTTAACAGCGGGATGATGTCCTAATGCAAACGACCTTTACGCCAGAACAATTGACCGATCCGGGAACAAAACGCGCGAACGAAATCCTGCGGGCTTGTGTACATTGCGGGTTTTGCACTGCAACTTGTCCAACATATCAAGTGCTTGGCGACGAGCTGGACAGCCCACGTGGTCGCATTTACCTGATCAAGGATATGCTTGAAAACGAACGAGTGCCTGATGAAAAGACGGTGAAACATATTGACCGCTGCCTGTCGTGCCTAGCTTGCATGACGACCTGCCCATCTGGCGTTCACTATATGCATTTGGTCGATCACGCTCGCGCCTATATCGAAGAAAACTACAAACGCCCCTTGTCGGAACGTGCATTACGGTGGGTCTTGGCGCAAATTCTCCCCTATCCGACACGGTTCCGCGTGGCGCTATTAGGCGCAAAAATCGCACGGCCCATTGGTCGGTTCCTGCCTGATCCACGCCTGCGGGCGATGATCGCCATGGCCCCGAAACAGGTCCCGCCTGTCAGTAAAAACGATGATCCTCAGACGTTTACCGCTGTGGAGCCAAAAATGCGCGTCGCCTTGATGACTGGCTGTGCGCAACGCGCACTGAACACCGACATCAACGATGCGACGATCCGGTTGCTCACGCGGCATAGCGCCGAAGTTGTGATCCCCGACGGCCAAGGCTGTTGCGGTGCGCTGACCCATCACATGGGCAAAGAACGCGAAAGTCATGCCACCGCTGCCCGCAATATCAAAGCGTGGACCAAGCAGATGGACGCAGGTGGACTTGATGCAATCGTGATTAACACCTCTGGCTGCGGTACAACCGTTAAGGATTACGGGCATATGTTCCGCAATGATGCGCTGGCCGCTGATGCCGCCCGCGTGTCCGCGATTGCCATGGATGTTTCCGAAGTTTTGATGAAGCTCGATCTGCCAAAAGGCGAGCCGAAGAACACCAAAGTCGCCTACCACGCCGCATGTTCACTGCAACATGGGCAACAAATCAAAACCTTCCCCAAAGACCTGCTGAAAAACGCCGGATTCACCGTGCTGGAACCCAAAGACAGTCATCTTTGTTGTGGCTCCGCGGGGACTTACAACCTGATGCAGCCGGACATCTCTGGCCAGCTAAAGACCCGCAAAGTACAAACGCTAGAGGCCCTGACGCCCGACATTATCGCGGCTGGTAATATCGGCTGCATGATGCAGATCGGCAGCGCCACCGATGTGCCGATTGTACATACGGTTGAATTGCTCGATTGGGCCACAGGCGGGCCTCAGCCCCCTGCCCTGCGTGCTGACAAAAACGCTACACCTGCCGTGCCAATCCTGCGATGATGCCTTAATCTCGCCGCACAGATCGCTGACGATGTGGTGAACTTTAGTTGAAGGCCGCATCATGATCCGTAGGATATTCCTCGCAACTGCAATCGCTTTGGCGGCCGTCACGGCGTCCGCGCAAAACGCGACAGAGCTTGTGACCTTGGACTCGCGGCAAGACAGCCAAGGATGGGAAGCGGTCGGTCGATTGAACATCGACAACAGCGGGTTTTGCACGGCAGCATTGATCCGCGACCGCTTGCTGCTGACGGCGGCGCATTGCGTGTACGATTCGAATAATGAACTCATTTCAGCAGATAAATTGGTTTTTCAGGCGGGCTTGCGTAACGGGCGGGCCGACGCCACCCGCAACATCATACGGATCGTCGCGCACCCCGATTACGTGCCCGATGGCCCCACCGCACGGGTCGATGGCGTAAGACATGACATCGCAGTTCTAGAGCTGTCTCAACCGATCAGATACAGCGGAATCCAACCGTTTCCCATCGCGGCACGCCCCTTTGCGGGCGACGAAGTTGCGATCGTATCCTACGGTAAAAACCGAGCCGAGGCACCAAGTTTGCAAGAATCCTGCACGATTCTTGGACACCAAAGCGGGGCGCTTGTCATGGATTGCGACGTCGAATCCGGCTCGTCCGGATCACCAGTATTCCGCATCCAAAACGGGCGCGCCCAGATCGTTTCCGTCGTCTCTGCCGTCGCCGAATCGAGTGGAAGTAAGATTTCGCTCGGCACGTCGCTGCAAGAACCACTGCAAGTCCTTCTGGCCGAATTCGCAGCACGTGGTCCTGCTAAACCCGGCGGCGAGCAACGTTTGATCCAAATCGGCGAACGCAACGACACGGGCGCAAAGTTCATCAGCACGAACTGACGCCGCTTACCCGCCCGAGACTGCTTTTTCAAAGGCGCACTTGAAACCGGAAATCAGACTTCCCAAATCAATGATACGGGGTCGCCAATATTGGGGCCCTAAACGAACCGCCTGTCCCATATGGGAAGGCATCACATTGTTATCGCTTGATAAAGGATGACCCAAATGCGTCGACTTGATTTAACACCACTGTACCGTGCCACTGTTGGCTTTGACCAAATTGCCGATCTTATGGATCGCGCACTTGCCAATGACGTGAGCCAAAACAGCTACCCCCCTTACAATATTGAAAAAACCGAAGACGACAGCTGGCGGATTTCTATCGCCGTTGCTGGGTTCTCGGAAAACGACCTGTCTATCGAAGTGCGAGACCGTGCGTTGATCGTGACCGCACGCAAAGCGGACGACGAAGACACGAAAACCTATCTGCATCGCGGCATCGCAACCCGCGCCTTTGAACGCCGCTACACGCTGGCTGACCATGTGCGCGTCACCGGCGCGTCGCATGCGGACGGGATGCTGCATATCGACCTGACACGCGAGGTGCCTGAGGCACTGAAACCGCGCCGGATCGAGATCAGCAAAGCGCCGAAAAGCGATGCGAACTTGGTTGAGGCCAATTCGGTAAACTAAGAGAGATTGCTGCGGGCATCGCCCGCCGCGACACTGGAGGGGGCCAGCCCCCTCCAGACCTCCCCCGGGATATAGAAAAAGTCAAAGAAGGCGGTCTGTGGCTAGTGTGCTTCTGCCCAATTTGCGCCCTGCCCCGCATCCACCGCTAGTTTGACGTCGAGTTTCACCGCTGGATCGCTGGCGTTTTCCATGACATCGCGGGCCACTGTGATCAGATCGGCGGCAGCGGATTCATCGACTTCAAAAATCAATTCATCGTGGACTTGTAGCAGCATTTTTGCGGGTAGATAGGCTATCGCGTCCGGCATCCGCACCATCGCGCGGCGGATCACATCAGCCGCCGTTCCTTGGATCGGCGCGTTAATTGCCCCGCGTTTTGCAAAGCCTGCACCGGGGCCTTTGGCGTTGATTTCCGGCGTGTGGATTTTGCGTCCGAATAGCGTCTGCACATACCCGTGATCTTTGGCGAATTGCACGGTTTCATCCATATAAGCGCGAATGCCCGGAAAGCGTTCGAAATAGCGGTCGATGAAACCTTGTGCCTCGCCGCGTGGAATGCGCAAATTCCGCGCGAGGCCGAAGCCCGAGATCCCATAGATCACGCCAAAGTTGATTGCTTTGGCCTGCCTACGGATATCCGGCGTCATCTCGTCCATCGGTACATCGAACATTTCAGAGGCGGTCATCGCGTGGATGTCTTGGCCGTCTTTGAACGCTTGTTTCAGTGCATCAATACCCGCGATATGCGCCAAGATACGCAGCTCGATCTGGGAATAGTCAAGCGAGACCAAAACCTTGCCTTCGTCCGCAACAAAGGCTTCGCGAATGCGACGCCCTTCTTCAGAGCGGATCGGAATGTTTTGCAGGTTCGGATCGGTCGAGGCTAAACGTCCGGTATTTGCGCCAGCGATGGAATAAGACGTATGCACACGACCTGTGTCTGCATTGATATGGTCCTGCAACGCATCCGTGTATGTTGATTTCAGCTTCGACAACTGCCGCCAGTCCAGCACCAGTCCCGGCATTTCATGCTCTGTCGCGAGGTCTTCGAGGATATCAGCCCCAGTGGAATAGGCCCCGGTTTTCCCCTTTTTACCGCCTGGCAGCGACATTTCGTCGAACAGGATTTCGCCCAGTTGCTTGGGCGATCCGACGTTAAACGAACGCCCTGCTTTTTCGTGAATGTCAGCTTCGAGCGATGCCATTTTCTGGCTAAACGCATTTGACATCCGCGACAGCGTATCGCGGTCCACTTTGACGCCGTTGCGCTCCATCTGCGCGAGCACAGGCACCAATGGCCGCTCTAGCGTTTCATAGACCGTCGTCACGCCAACCGTGTGAAGCTTTGGTTTGAACAATTGCCATAGACGCAGCGTGATATCCGCATCTTCGGCCGCGTAAGGAACGGCGTCAGCGACAGGCACGCGGTCAAACGTGATCGCGGATTTTCCTGTTCCCAACAGCGGCTTAATCGGGATCGGCGTATGGCTGAGGTATTTCTCGGATAGCAAATCCATGCCGTGGTTATGTATGCCACCGTGCATCGCGTAGGACATCAACATCGTGTCGTCGATGGGTGCCACAGTGATTCCAAGGTTCGCGAAAATCTTGGTGTCGTATTTCATATTCTGGCCGATTTTCACAATCGACGGGTCCTGCAGCATCGGGGTCAACAGGTTCAGACAATCCTCGAAACCCATTTGCCCGTCAGCCAGATCGTCATTGCCGAACAAGTCATCCGCCTTGCCGCCTTTGTGGGTCAACGGAATGTAGCACGCCTCGCCAGCCGTGACGCAAAGCGAAATCCCGACCAGTTGCGCCCGCATTTCATTCAGCGACGTGGTTTCCGTGTCGACGGCCACATAGCCCCGCGCATAAATCCGGTCGATCCACGTCTGCAACGCGGTGATATCCGACACGCATTCGTATTTTGCAGCGTCAAACGGCACCGCGTCGGGCGTGTCGATTTCAACGGGGGCGGCCTCTGCGATCACTGGCGCCTCAACGCCCATCCGATCCGCTATGCGCTTCAATACCGTGCGGAATTCCATTTCGCCCAAGAACGCGAGCAAGGTTTCCGAATCCGGATCTTTGATTTCCAGCGAATCCAGATCAAACGGTAGGTCCATTTCACAATCTAGCTGCACGAGCCGCTTCGATAGTTCAATCTGGGCGCGGTGGTCGATCAAAGTCTGACGACGTTTCGGTTGTTTGATCTCGCCTGCACGGTCCAGCAGGCTTTCCAGATCGCCATATTCATTGATCAGCAAAGCAGCCGTTTTGATCCCGATCCCGGGCGCGCCCGGCACGTTATCCACGCTATCGCCAGCAAGTGCTTGCACGTCGACCACTCGCTCTGGTCCGACGCCGAATTTCTCATGCACGCCTTCATCGTCAATCCGTTTGTTCTTCATCGGGTCAAGCATTTCGACGCCGCCGCCGACCAACTGCATCAAATCCTTATCCGACGACACAATCGTCACGCGCCCACCCGCGTCACGCGCCTGATGCGACAACGTGGCAATAATATCGTCCGCCTCGAACCCTTCGATTTCCTCACAAGCGATGTTAAACGCCCGCGTCGCCTCGCGGGTCAGCGGCATCTGCGGGCGCAAATCCTCGGGCATCGCATCGCGGTTCGCTTTGTATTGGTCATACATGTCGTTGCGAAACGTATGGCTACCTTTGTCAAAGATAACAGCAACATGGGTGGCCGCATCGGGGCCTGTGTTGCCTTCAATATACCGTTGCAACATGTTCACAAAGCCAGAAACAGCCCCAATCGGCAGCCCGTCTGACTTGCGCGTCAGCGGCGGCAGCGCATGGTAGGCACGGAAAATAAACGCCGATCCGTCGATCAAATGCAGATGGCAGCCTTTGCCGAATTGCTGGCTCATGTGAATATCTCCCAAGGTGTTCGCGTTGGTTTTGCCATGTTCTGTCCCAACTCGCCAGCGGGTTTGCGCGTTAACCAAACCACCAGCGCGAAAGCGTCACGGCATAAGGCGTCGGTGTCCATGCGCCCATTTTCACGCCAGCCCCCCGCAAGACTTCACCAATCCACACGTTACAGGTCCGCAGGATCGAAAACCGCCCCCTAGCCTCTATAAAAACATCCGACGCGGTAAATCCGGCCCCCGTAACGGGGATCACACTAGCAGCCTCATCGCGCATTACGCCTTGCAGGATTTGACCGCGTAGCTGGGCATATTGAGCGTTGCTTATCGAAACCGCGTCACCGTAGCCCGTCAAATCGGCAGAAATCGCATCAAACCGAAAGACCGCAGAATCACCCGTCACCGCACGAAAGATGGGACCGATATCTAGATCCTGATACCCCCCGGTTGCCGTATAAAACGCCTGACTGCCCCACCCAACAACGATCCAATCGGACGTCTCAACCGGCACGTCAAAGTCATTCAGAAACCCAAAGGCTTGCCGTGTTTCAGGCGTCGCAGGCAACAAAAGATCATAGTGGATCGGGCCGGCAATGAGTTTGATCGTGACATCATCGCCAACCACAACCGATGCCGCGCGCCCCGGCACAAACGCACCGACAAACGCAGCAGACAGGTAAAGCATAGCAATGCAGCACAGCCCAGCAATTAGCCGGACCAGCCACCTCACTTTACGATATCTTTAAAATCCTCATGGACGATTTTCGCGTCACAATACCCGCATTCAACGAAACCTGTGTCGTGCGGAATCGACAGCCAAACGCGCGGATGACCCAATGCGGCTTCACCACCGTCACAGGACACACGCCAGTCAGATACGATACGGGTCTCAGGTGCGGGTGTGGTCATAAGGGGCCTGCTTGATTGCTGGTGGGTTGCGACTATCTAAGGGTCTTGATAGCCCAGCGCTACGCCTATGGCCAGAGCCCTCCGCAAGATGAAAGATTCAGCATGACCCAGAACGCCATCGAAATCACAGGGCTCCGCAAAACCTATGCAGCGACGGGAAAATCCGCTGCCAAAGACGCGCTAAAAGGCGTTGATCTGAATATCAAACGCGGGTCGGTGTTTGGATTGCTTGGACCAAACGGTGCAGGCAAATCAACGCTGATTAACATCCTCGCTGGCCTCGTGACAAAAACCGAAGGCACCGTGAAAATCTGGGGCTTTGATCAAGACGAAAACCCGCGCCAATCGCGCGCGTCCATCGGGATCATGCCACAAGAGCCCCACCTTGATGCGTTCTTCACACCACGCGGATCATTGGACGTGCAAGCGGGTCTATACGGCGTCCCCAAATCCAAACGCAAAACCGACGAAATCCTCGACTTCATTGGCCTGACTGACAAAGCAGACGCTTACGCACGCTCACTGTCAGGCGGGATGCGCCGCCGCTTACTGATGGGCAAAGCATTGGTACACACGCCGCATATCCTCGTGCTGGATGAACCAACCGCAGGCGTCGATATCGAACTACGCAACATGCTCTGGGCCAACGTGCGCAAACTGAACGAGCAAGGCACGACAATCATTCTGACAACACACTACTTGGAAGAAGCGCAAGAAATGTGCGACGAAATCGCTATTATTAACCACGGCGATCTGATCGTGCGCGATACCACCGCGAACCTCCTTGGCCGCCTCGACAGTAAAACCTTGGTCGTGCGCCCCGCAGAGCAATCCGCACTGCCCGCCCTCCCCGACACAATCGCAGGTCAAATCCGCGCCGACGGCACCCTCGCGTTCAGCTACCACACGGCGCAAACCAGCGCGGACCAGATCCTCGACATCCTGCGCACAGCCGACATCAAAATCGCTGATATCAGCACCGAACAATCCGACCTCGAAGACGTCTTTCTCGCGCTCACATCAGGGCGCTAATCGCTTCATTTCGCCAAAACAACTCCCGCCGGAGGCACATGGCGTCTCGCACAAACACAAAAAAGGGCACGTCACCGTGCCCCCTGCTCGAATCAAAAATGTGCGGTAGCACTCATTCTGGCAACATCCGCCCAAGAGCTTTGCCGCCGATGATGTGCATATGGAAATGCGGCACGTCTTGAACGCCGTGTTCGCGGGAATTGGCAACGGCACGGAACCCCGCATCAACGCCAGTCGTCGCGCAAACCTCTGAAATCGCGGCCATAAAACCAACTTGTTCTTCAGCGGATGCATCGCGCGCGAAATGATCTAGGCTCATATACGGGCCCTTCGGGATCACCAGCACATGCACGGGTGCTTGCGGATACAGGTCCTCAAACGCCAACGCATGGTCATTCTCAAACACCGTTTTGTTCGGAATGTCACCGCGCAAAATCTTCGCGAAAATGTTCTGATCGTCGTAGTCAAAGTCCATGGGACACCTCAATCAACAAATAAGTATGGGGTTTCGGCCAGCGCTTTGGCGGTGTCGACATCAACGTCCAGAAACCGTGCCAAAACAGCGGCCTGTTCAGCCACATCACCTTGCTCGCGCAATCGGTCAAAGTGCAAGAAATTGGCGTCGCGCAGGCGTTCGCTCTCATAATTCACGTCGTTTCGGATCGTGGGGATCAGCCGCGCAATCGTATCCGCAGGACTGTGATCCGACGCTAGCCCGACCCTTTTCGCGTGTCCTTCAAGATATTCATCCGAGAATTCACAGTTAATCTCAAGCACACGCACCTTCGCCCGGTCACCAACAAAATCTTCGATCAAATCGAAGTTTGTGGGATCAAGACAAATCACCAAACGGTCTTTTTCGTGATGATCAAACAACATTCGGATCAACGCCCGTCTGTGCCGCGCCCTTTTGACCACCGAATTTTCCAATCCACCAAGGTCGGGCATTTCACTGCTCTCCTCGTTAAACAGGAATTCCATGGCCGGAATATCGGTCTTTTCCTTGATCGCAGCCACCAGCCGTTTCGCGACATGCCACTTTTTGCAGGCAATGATCATCAATTCATGATCACGGCCCAACGATGCTTCGCGCTCCCAGAACCGTGTCCCGAACCTACGCCCGACACGGCCGCGACCTGTCAAAAAGCCAAACAGATTGCGCCCCTCATCAGAGATCACAAAATCCCGCCGCCCAGAGACAAACAACTCGCCCAACCGCTCTTTCAGCTCAAACGCCTCGGGGCTGATTTTCCGCGCAAACAACGCATCCTGCCCCAGCAACAGATCATAGTGATCGTTATAAAACGTCACAGGCATACCGTAATCGGTGAACATCAAAAACGTCAGCGTCCGCGATTTAATCTCGGTGCTTGGCACCAAATGACGTACCAGCGTTTGGAAAAACGTCTCGTCAGGAATCCACGTCGTCCTAAAGAAACTCATCACGTCGCGGCGTTTGGCGACAATATCAAGCAACGCTTCAATCGTCCGGCGACGTAGGCACCACCACTGACTGCCGATCATCATTTGAATGTCAGCAGGAACCTCGCGGGTGATGTTAAACCGGCGTTGCAGGTTAAAACTTGTGTAGAACAACCACTTTTGGGTCCGTTCATTGAACCAATGGCGATAGATCAAACGTTCTTCACGAAAACCCGTCTTGATCCAATCGCTCTCAAAATAGTCGAAACTCTCAACATAATCGACATCGTCACCGTCCAGAAAGTCATGCAAATAATCAGCAGACTTCACCGGCATGCAGTCGCCAGACACCATGTAGAAATGCGACGCCTGCGGGAATGCCTCTACTGCTGCTTCAACCGCATTCAACGTAGCTTGCACAAGGCTCCATGCGCCCCAGCCACATTTGATCCGCTTTTTGGCAAAAGTAACCGACGGATTTGACGCCAAAGCACCCGTGATTTGATCAAACGCAGCTTTCGGCGCACGCGCATCAAAGTGAATCGCCAGGCAATCACCCGCCGCTGTTAACTGGGCCGCTTGCCGAATTATGGCACCCGGGTCCTTGTGACATAACAATATGAACGCAATTTTTGCCATTTAGTGATCTTATATCGCCACAGTAAAGTGTTAGTTAAGACTTCATACATGTAATGGACATTGAAGTTACAGACCTTCTTTGCTTTTTAACGTCCAGAGATTAAGCAGTGTGTAGTAAGGCGGTATTTTCGCCGCAAGTGGAGTAGTACTTTTATGGGATTTCCCGGCGTTTGGATGACCGAGAGCGAAAGTGTAGTGTATCGAGTTGTGCCCAAATGTGCCTGCTCGACCATCGGTCAAATTATGTATTATTCCGATCAAGGCAAATTCTTTGACGGCGACATTCACGATGCCAAAGACGGTATGCACAAATGGGCGCTCGATCATAGCCACGCGCCGATCACCAATAACGTGCAGAACCACAGCAGCTACGCATTCACCTGCGTGCGCAACCCGTATACGCGCATCCTGTCGTCGTTTTTTGACAAAATCTGCGGCATCCAACGCAACGGTAAATACTACCGCGGCAACCTTGTGCCGCTTTTGATCCAGAAATACGGCATTGAAGTCGGCAGCCCCGACGACGGTTTCCAGTTCGACCAGATCCAGTCATTCCGCCGCTTCCTACTGTTTGCGCGTGACACCATTCGGTGGCGGCGCCCGATGGAGCCTGACATCCACTGGTCAGCCATGTCCGGCCACGTGTCGACCTTCATCGTGAACGGCGGACAATACGATAAAATCATCTGGACGGAAAAGTTCAACGAGGGCATGCAAGATGTCCTCGACCATATCCAAACGCCAACGCCTGTTGATATCAACGCCATCCCGCGCTTTAACGAAAGCGAAGGACACGGGCCGAAACGGGCGCATCCGGTCGAAGACTACTTTGACGATCTGTCGATGCATTTGGTCTACGAAATTTACAAAAAAGACTTCGAGTTGTTCAAATACGATTTCGCAAATCCGGCTAATAAAATGCCCATCGGCGAGATTGACCTGCACGAAGTTCACGCAAAGCTTGGGGACTAAACACGACGCGATTGCGCATGCTGCGAGCGGGTTGGGGGCTAGCCCCCGTCGCCAAGGCGACTCCCCCCAGGATTTGGAGGAAGTCAAAGAAGCCTCAGGCGCTGCGCGGTAGCGTTTTTTAGCGCGCGCCCTCACAGAGCGTTTTGATCAGATTTGAATCAAAGCAGCCCAGCTGACTTGAGCATCGCACCGATGTTCGCCTTTGGGCGCGGGCCAACGTGGCCGATGACTTCGCTTGCTGCCATCACGCCCATCGCACCACACACGTCCAGCGGCCGTCCAGTGGCCATGCCAAACAAGAAACCAGCCGCGAATTGATCGCCAGCGCCAGTTGCATCGACAGGTGTCACGGCCGTCACTGGAATTTCAAATCGCGTGGCCCCTTGCCGCACGACAACTGGATTTCCAGACCGGGTACACACCACGATGTCACAAACGCTTGCCGCTTTTTCAAGCGCCGCTTCGAGGTCTTCGGTCTCGTATAGTGTCAACCACTCCGCATCGTTGCCGATTGCAAAATCCATATTTTCAGTGATCAGCTGCAAGAAATCATCCCGATGCCGATCTGCGCAAAACGGGTCGGACAAGGTGATGCCAGTCCGCCCGCCAGCCGTTTTCATCTGTGCGGCAGCTTCGGCGAAAGCCGTTTTACCTTCGTCTTTGTCGAACAGATACCCTTCGAGGAACAGGATTTTACCCCCCTCAAATACGGTCGCGTCGACGTCCGCGCTGCTGATATCAGCACCAGCACCAAGGTAAGTATTCATCGACCGTTCACCATCAGGCGAGACAAAGATCATTGACCGCGACGTGGGCGCATCCGCATCAGGCACAGGCGCATTCGGGAATGCAGTGCCCGCGTCAGACATGCCTTGCGCGTAAAACTGCCCCAGCGCGTCGTTCTTCACCTTGCCGATGAACGCCGTGGACAGGCCCAAGGCACCGATGCCTGCAATCGTGTTCGCGACCGATCCACCCGGTGTTTGTGTACGATCGGACATCGCGGCATACAGCACTTCGGCCCGATCACGTTCGATCAGTTGCATGATGCCTTTTTCGATCCCCATGTGATCCAGAAATGTATCATCAGCGTGGGCGATCACATCCACAATCGCGTTACCAATCCCGATCACATCATAAGCACTCATAGGTTTTTATCCTCAAACATACAGAGATCGCGGATCAAACAGGCCGCGCATTTAGGTTTTCTGGCCACGCATGTATAGCGCCCGTGCAAGATTAGCCAGTGGTGAGCATGAAGCTGAAAATCCGCCGGAATATGATCTTCGACGGCGCGTTCCACAGCATCCACATCCTTGCCCGGTGCGATGCCAGAGCGGTTTCCGACGCGGAAGATATGCGTATCAACGGCCTGTGCGGGTTGGCCCCACCACATGTTCAAAACAACGTTAGCCGTCTTGCGCCCAACACCCGGCAAAGATTGCAGCGCGGCGCGTGAATTGGGGACTTCGCCACCGTATTCATCGACCAACATCTGACTCATCTTCATGACGTTCTTGGCTTTGTTCCGGTACAGACCAATTGTTTTGATATGCTCTGTCACCGCATCAAGCCCGAGGTCGAGCATCTTTTGCGGCGTATCCGCGATTGCAAACAGGCCGCGTGTCGCTTTGTTCACACCAGCATCCGTGGCTTGCGCCGACAGGGCCACCGCGACCACAAGCGTATAGACATTCACATGTTCCAGCTCGCCTTTCGGTTCTGCCTCGGCCTCGTGAAAGCGCGTGAAAATCTCGCGGATGGTGTGGTAGTCAAGTTGTTTAGCCATAACGCTGGTATGCCGCCCCCCATCACAAACCGCAACAAGCGGGTCGCCTAAGCTGCGTGAAATCCGGTAATGTCACTGCATGACTGAAAACACATATCATTACGCCGTGATGGCCCGCGCGATTGCGCTGATTGATGCGGCAGAGACGCCGTTGACGCTGGATGCTTTGGCGGGGCGTATGCAGATGTCACCCGCGCATTTTCAACGCCTGTTTTCGGAATGGGTTGGTGTGTCGCCGAAACGGTATCAGCAATATCTGGCACTTGGACATGCGAAAACCCTTTTGCGGGACCGCTTCACCACGCTTGCGACTGCAGATGCTGTGGGCTTGTCCGGCTCAGGCCGCCTGCACGACATGTTTCTGACATGGGAAGCCATGAGCCCCGGTGAATTTGCCAAAGGCGGCACAGGCCTGACCATCAACTATGGTTGGTTCGACAGTCCATTCGGACCGACATTGGTGATGGGCACCGACAAGGGGATCTGCGGCGCAGCCTTTACCGACACCACTGGCGATCCGGCCACTTTCACCGACTTGCAATCGCGCTGGTCCAACGCCACCTTCGTCGAGAACCCCGCGCATCTTCGTTCTTGGGTCACAGCCGCATTCGACCTCACCGACCAATCGACGCCGCTACACCTGATCGGCGCCCCGTTCCAGATCAAAGTCTGGGAAGCCTTGCTGCAAATCCCCACAGGCACCGTCACCACCTATTCCGAAATCGCGGGCGCTATCGGATCGCCCAAAGCGGTGCGCGCCGTTGGGACGGCCGTGGGCCGCAATCCGGTGTCGTGGCTGATTCCCTGCCACCGCGCATTGCGAAAATCCGGTGAATTAGGTGGTTATCACTGGGGCCTAGAGCGCAAACGCGCGATGCTCGCGTGGGAAACCGCCCGTCAAGACGCCGGCTAGCCCCATATAAAACAGGCGGAAATCTGCTATCAACTTGTTCGTTATTGGATAACGCCAGCCTTTACGGCATAGATTAGGCAGCAACTGCACTTCGGTGCGCTCATAACTGGACTGAACACATGACCTTTTCCAAACTTCCTATGATTTTCGCGGCAACGTCCCTGATTGCAGTGACGGCTTGTTCCGGTACAGGCGGCCCTAACGACAACGCAAACACACGCAGCGGCGCAGCTATTGGCGCACTTGGCGGTGCGATCCTTGGTGCAGCGACAGCAGACAGCCGTAGCGAACGTGGTCAACGTGCAGCTGTTGGCGCACTTTTGGGTGCAACTGCAGGCGGCGGCATCGGCTCTTACCTTGATAACCAAGAAGAAGAACTGCGCCAATCTCTGGGTAGCAACGTTGGCATCGTGAACAACGGCAATAACCTGACCATCAGCTTGCCGAACAACGTGTTGTTCGCAACTGACAGCGCAACTGTTTCCGGCGCATCCCAAGGCGACCTGTTCGCCGTGGCGCGGTCCTTGAACAACAATCCGGCCTCCACAATCAACGTCATCGGTCACACCGATAACGTCGGTGATGCGGCTTACAACTTTGACCTGTCCCAACGTCGTGCGCAGGCTGTGACATCCGTTCTGATCAACGCTGGCGTTTCTGCGACACGTCTGCGCTCCATCGGTCGCGGCGAAGATGCACCAGTGGCATCTAACCTTAATGCCAACGGTCGTGCGCAAAACCGTCGTGTTGAGATCGTCATCACACCTAACTAAACACAGCGATACGTGTTTCAGATCGGGGCTGCCCATGCGGGCGGCCCCTTTTTGTTTGTGATCGCCAGCCTGCGGTCATATAATCTGACCAATACTAAGGAATACCATGCCGTTTGAACCCATCCATCAGGAAAAGCTGTCCAAAGGCGTCGTGCGCCAAGTCGAAGGGCTGATTCTACGCGGCATCCTGCGCCCAGGCGAACGGCTACCGTCAGAACGCGAGTTGTCCGAACGCATGGGCGTGTCGCGCCCGTCCCTGCGCGAAGCATTGGCCGAACTGCAAGAGCGCGGTTTGCTGATCTCCAAAGCGGGCGCGGGTGTGTTTGTGGCCGACGTGCTTGGCTCTGCCTTCGCCCCTGCTCTCGTGACGTTGTTCGCAACGCATGACGAGGCGGTGTTCGACTACATCAGTTTCCGCCGCGACATGGAAGGTCTCGCCGCCGAACGCGCCGCTCACCTTGGGTCTGACACCGATTTGGCCGTGATCGACAGCATCTTTCAGAAAATGGAAACGGCGCATCAAAAACGAAATCCGGCGGACGAGGCGCAACTCGACGCGGATTTTCATCTCGCGATCATCGAGGCGAGCCACAACATTATCATGCTGCATATGATGCGGTCGATGTATGATCTGCTGCAAGAAGGCGTGTTCTACAACAGGTCCATCATGTTCAAACAACGCATGACCCGCGACCACCTGCTAGGACAACACCGCGCCATCAACGAGGCCCTTCAAGCCCGCAACCCTGCCGGTTCACGCGCTGCCGTGGCCGCGCATATGGACTACGTTGAATCCGCACTCAGCGATCAGCAAAAAGCGGATCGCAACGAGATTTTCGCGAAAAAGCGGTTCGAGCACGAAGCAAAACGGTAAACGTCGTCACAAAGCCGGATCGCAAACAAAAAACCCGACTGCTTTTCAGCAATCGGGTTTCTTAAATTCAATAGATCGAAAGCTTAGTGCAGTTTTGCACCCACTTGCGCGATCGCATCGTCGATCAAAGCATCGGTGCTTTTCGCATCGGCTTGCTTAGCGATGATGTCTTGTGCAGCACCAATCGCAACAGTCACAGCTTGGTTGCGAATGTCTTTGATGGCAGCCGCTTGTGCCGCAGCGATTTGCTCTTCAGCACCAGCCAGACGGCGTGCAACAGAGGATACAATATCTTCTTTAGCAGTTGCAGCAGCTTTCGCAGCTTCGTCCTTGGCAGAGGCGACGATACGGTCAGCCTGCTCTTGGACTTCTTTTTGCTTACGCTCGTAAGAGGCCAACAGCGTTTTGGCTTCTTCACGCAATGCGCGGGCTTCATCCAACTCGGATTTGATCCCAACAGCGCGAGCGTCCAGCATTTCACCGATTTTGCCCGGAACCTTGAGGTAAACCAAGATGCCGACGAAAATCAGGAACGAGATCAACACGATGAAGTCAGTGTTGGCCAGCGATACAAACGGACCGCTCGCAGCCAAAGCTGGTGATGCGATTACGGCCAAAAGGGCAGTCATAAGAAGTTTCATAGCTTACCCTTTCATCCGTGCAGTGACAGCGGCTGTGACGGTTTTCGCGTCAGCCTTGCCACCGAATGCAGCAACGATTTCGCCAGCAGTATCCTTGGCCACGTCGGTCACGCTTTTGACAGCACCGTCGCGGATTTCGGCAATTGCTACTTCGCTTTCAGCAGTCTTCTCTGAAATCACCTTGTCGGCTTTCGCCAATTCAGCATCCAGTTCAGTCTGAATTTCAGCCTTTGCTTCGGCTACAATCTTTGCAGCTTCAGTGCGGGCGTCTGCCAGTGCTTTTTCATATGCAGCTTCAGCCGCTTGGGCTTTCAGCTTCAGATCTTCAGCGGCAGCGATATCGTTTGTGATTGTCCCTGACCGCTCTGCCAATACGGATGCGATCCGTGGCAATGCGACGCGCGACAAGACAAAGAAGATCACAGCAAGTGTGACCAACAGCCAGAAAATTTGGTTCGGGATCCAATCAGCACAAAGCTGTGGCATCCCAATGGCGCTGCCCGATGGGCCAACACAGGCGCTTGCTGCGTGTTCAACTGTCTCTGTTGCCATTTTGGCCCCCGAAGTCCTGTTAAGTTACCGGCTGGCGCGACGTATCACGCCAGCCAGCCGTAAGGATAGATCGGTTGTCTTAGACAGCAAACATCAGCAGCAAGGCTACGAGGAATGCGAAGATCCCAAGAGCTTCTGCGAATGCGAGACCGATGAACAGTGTTGCAGTCTGCGATGCAGCTGCGGATGGGTTGCGCAATGCGCCTGCGAGGTAGTTGCTTGCAACGTTACCAACACCGACAGCTGCGATGCCGGAACCGATTGCTGCGAGGCCAGCGCCGATGTGTGCGAGTTCGCCTTCCATGATATTCTCCTTACGATGGAATTTTGAATGATTGTCGTGGGGTGACGGACCTTAGTGTGCGGGGTGCAACGCATCCTTCAGATACACGCAGGTCAGAATTGTGAAAACGTAGGCTTGGATGCCGGCAACGATCACTTCGAGACCGTAGATGGCAACAACGCCTAGGACAGAAAGCGGGCTCACGAGGGTCACAGCAGCAAAGGTTGCGAAAACCTTCAGAACAGCGTGACCGGCAAGGATGTTACCCGCCAAACGAATAGAGTGGCTCACGGGGCGCACAAAGTAAGAGATGACTTCGATAACCGCGATGATCGGACGCAAGAACAATGGCGCGTCTTTCATCCAGAACAGGCCAAGGAATGATGCGCCGTGCAGGATGAAACCAAGTGCGGTGATCGCAAAGAACACACCAAAACCCAGAATGGCTGTCACACCGATATGGGACGTGGTTGAGAACGACATCGGCAGCAAAGCGAGGTAGTTGGCGAACAAGATGAACACGAAAAGCGTCATGATATAAGGGAAGTATTTCACCCCGTCTTTACCAGTCACATCTTCGACCATCTTGTAAACAAAGCTATACATCAGCTCTGCGACAGACTGGACACGGGTTGGAACGATCGCCCGCCCTTTTGAACCCAGAACAAACACCGCGATGATCGTCAGAATGGCAATCGCCATCCAAAGCGTCGCGTTTGTTACAGTGAACATGCCAACAGGGCCGTCACCAAACAATGGCTTAACGATAAACTGATCTAGTGGGTGAAAGGCGAGACCGCCTTCAGATTGTACATCAGTCGCCACGTTGATCATCCTCTTCGTTTGCAGCATCTAGCTGCTTGCGCTGCATTTCTTTAGCGGACCGCAGCATGGTGTTCACACCGGCAGCGAAGCCCAAGAATATAAAAATCACCAGAAATATCGGGAGTGTCCCGAACAGACTATCCAGTCCGTATCCGATGCCGAAACCGATCCCAAGACCGGCTACTAATTCAATCACCATCCGCCAGGCCATCTGGGCTTGCGAGTGGTGTTCCTCAGAGTGGTCCTTGATCTCTGGACCGGACTTCAGCGCATCAATCTTTGCCTCTAGGGCTTTCAATCGGGTCGCGTGATCAGGTTCATTGGACAAGGAACTGCCCCCTCAGATGTTGTCGATGGTCTAGGCTGGGGGCGAATAAGAGTCAACAGGATGTGAACACCCTTGTAATGACGTAATTTCAAGGACTTACGCGGCACCTTTTCCGTGCATGTGCTGCCAGACAGGTTCAAAAACCACCGCTACAACATTCAACCAATCGGTTGATCTTTGCTGGCACAGGCGTTGAATGCAGGTTAAACGGTGGACATGACACAACCGCTCGACATCATCTTTGCAGCCCTCGCCGACCCCACCCGCAGGGCGATCTTGTCGATGCTTCTCGAAGACGACATGGCCGTCACGGACGTGGCAGAGCCGTTCGAGACGTCGCTCGCGTCGATATCAAAACATCTCGGCGTGCTCACCGCAGCTGGCTTGATCAGTCAGGAAAAACGTGGACGGGTGAAGTGGTGCAAACTCGAACCCGACCAACTGCGCGAAGCCAGCACATGGATGCAGGGCTTTGGGCAAATGGGCGGGTTAGACCTGGACGCTTTCGAACGGTTCTTGGCGACAGAACTGTCGCCCCTACTCTCTGAGCAATAACAACAACGCCACAATCGTCAGTCCGATCCCGACAAATACCATCGCGGGCGGCAGGCTGTTGCCCAATCCGACTTCCCAGACCATCACCCATGTCGGGGTCAGATAGGTGTAGGCCATGACTTTGGCGCTTGGCAGGCGCAGCGACGCAAATTGCAGCAGCGTGAATGTCAGCGCCGACGCAAAGACTGCGACATAGATGATCGTCACCCAGACCAATGGCCGCAAGCCGGTCCAATCCGTCGCGATAATATCCGGCAATCCCAACACGGTCAGGATGATCGCCCCTGCAACCAATGTCCCAAACGTGAACGACAACGCCGTCTCGCCTCGGTTGAGCTTGCGCACCATCGGCGTATAGATCGCGTGGGATACGCAGCCCCAGAAGTAGATAACTTCGCCGCGCCCGATATCGAACCCCAACATGGCGGACACATCAGCCCTGAAAATCACCCAAACAGCACCCAACGCGCCAATGCTAAGTGCCAGAACCATGCGCGACGTCGTGACTTGGCGCAGCAGGATGTACCCGAACACCGCTGTGAGGATCGGGGTCAGGGTAAATATCGCAGCAGCGCTGACCGATGGGGCCGTTTTCAGGCCCTCAAACATCAAGACAAAGTAGATCGTGAAAACAACGGCTAGAACCGGATACCGCCAAGGCGCGCTAAAGTCGCCGGGCTTGATCGCGCCCGTCCCAAACGCAATCGCGCCGACGATGCCAGACGCGACCCAGAACCGCAGCGCATTCAGCGCCATCGGTGAAATCTCGTTCGCGACCAAAGCGCCTAGCGCAAATGATCCCGCAACGAGCACCGAAAACGCAAGCATTGCCAGATGACCCGCAACACCGGGATTGGCTATGCGTCCCATGTTTTAGCGTAGCCCTTCACGAATGACAGGAATGCTTGGACCTTTGTTGTTCTGTGCAGATCAACATGTGTGACCAACCACAACTTGGACGCCCATTCAGGTTGTGACGGTATCACGGGGGTCAACGTCGGATAACGGTGCAATGTCGTGCTAAGAACAAACCCAATGCCAGCCCCGGCCAAAATGCCGTCCAGCAACGCCCGCTCGTCCGTGGCCCGATACACGTAATTCGCATCAGGAACCGTCTCGGCCAGCCAACGCGAAAACGGCGCACGATGCGCAGGATTATCATACCCGACAAAACGGTGATCCTTGAACGCCGCGATATTCTCGGGCAACCCGTAGCGTTCTATATAAGTGTCCGACGCAACCAGCTCGACATCCGTATTCATCAAAGGCTGCACGACGTTGTCAGGTTGATCCGGTGCCGCACCCGCACGAATGGCGACATGCGCCTCGCCGTATTCCAGCCGAAACAGCCGCTCGCCCGTCAGAAACCTGATCCGCACATCGGGATGCACCGTCTGGAACGCGGTCAGCATAGGGGCCAGCATCTGCGACACACTCAACAGCGACGTCACCACCAACTCACCACTCACCGTTTCGCCAAACCCTTTGATCCGGCTCGCAAGCTGCGAAAACTGGTCATCCGTGGCCTTGGCAACCTGCAACAGATCGACGCCCGCCTCGGTCGCCGCATATCCACGCGCATGACGTTGGAACAATTTCACGCCAAGCCGCTGCTCAAGCGCATCAATATGGCGGATGACAGTCGCATGATGCACGCCCAACACATCCGCCGCCCCACTTACCGTGCCCTTGCGAGCCACCTGATAAGCGGTTCTGATTTCGTCCCAATTGTCCATGATCAACCCTGTGCGTATATCAACAGCATGCGCCTAGAATGGAGAGATAAGTTCGTCAATGCAAGGTCGCACCGCGATACGCAAAGGCCACGAAACGTGACTAAAATCCACAGCATTCAGACCTCGAAAACCGCGCTGAAATCGACTATATATAAGGTACGCAAAAACAGCAGGATCACGCGGCAGTCCACCCGCCCCCAGATCACCGCGCAGCTGACACTTGACTCAACGCCCCACACCGTCTAATTCGCGTTGCAACTCCGGAAGCAACAGACTTCCGGTCCCCTTTTTTGGGGATCGCCCCCCACCAGCGTGTCACGCCCGTGGGGGCGCTACTGCATTCAGCGTGTCGTTCCTATATTGGAATGACATGCAATTAACTTAAGGGCTTTAGGCCATGTTTGAGAACCTATCAGAACGCCTCGGCGGCGTCTTCGACAAGCTCACCAAACAAGGGGCTTTGTCCGAAGACGACGTAAAAACAGCCCTCCGTGAAGTCCGCGTGGCGCTGCTTGAAGCCGACGTTTCCCTGCCCGTCGCCCGCGACTTCGTCAAAGCGGTTGAGGCAAAGGCAACTGGCCAAGCCGTCACCAAATCCATCACACCGGGCCAGCAAGTCGTTAAAATCGTCCACGACGAACTGGAACATGTTCTGGCCGGCGACACCGATCCGGGTGCGTTGAAAATCGACAACCCGCCTGCCCCGATTCTGATGGTTGGTCTGCAAGGCTCCGGTAAAACGACAACCACCGCGAAATTGGCAAAGCGTTTGAAAGAACGCGACGGCAAGCGCGTCTTGATGGCGTCGCTCGACACCAACCGTCCAGCGGCGATGGAACAGCTTGCAATCTTGGGCAAGCAGATCGGCGTCGACACACTGCCAATCGTCAAAGGCGAAGATCCGGTTGCGATTGCGAAACGCGCAAAAACCCAAGCATCGCTTGGCGGCTACGACGTCTATATGCTTGATACCGCTGGCCGTTTGCACATCGACGCAGAACTGATCGCACAAGCCGCAGCCGTGCGCGACGTGGCACAGCCGCGCGAAACACTGCTGGTCGTTGATGGCCTGACAGGTCAAGACGCGGTCAACGTGGCGCAAGAATTCGACGACAAAATCGGCGTCACTGGCGTTGTCCTGACACGTATGGACGGCGACGGTCGCGGCGGTGCAGCCCTGTCGATGCGCGCGATCACCGGCAAGCCGATCCGCTTTGTCGGTCTTGGCGAAAAACTCGACGCGATTGAAACCTTCGAGCCATCCCGCGTCGCTGGCCGTATCCTTGGCATGGGCGACATTGTTGCTCTTGTTGAAAAAGCCCAAGAAACCATCGAGGCCGAACAAGCCGAACGCATGATGAAGCGCTTCCAAAAAGGCGCGTTCAACATGAACGACCTCAAGATGCAGCTTGAGCAGATGATGAAAATGGGCGGCATGGAAGGCATGATGGGCATGATGCCCGGCATGGGCAAAATGAAGGGCCAGATGGACAAAGCTGGCATCGACGACAGCATCCTGAAACGCCAGATCGCGCTGATCGAGTCCATGACCAAAAAAGAACGCGCCAACCCTGCCCTGCTCGCCGCCTCCCGTAAAAAGCGGATCGCGAAAGGCGCAGGTCTCGAAGTGTCCGAGTTGAACAAACTCATCAAACAGCACCGTCAAATGGCTGATATGATGAAAAAGATGGGCAAAATGGGCAAAGGCGGCATGCTGAAACAAGCCATGAAAGGCATGTTCGGCAAGGGCGGCATGCCCGGCGCTGGTGCCGAAGGTATGCCCGACATGAACGATCCCGCAGCCATGGAAGCGGCGGCCAAAGCCCTGCAAGGCCAGATGCCAAAAGGCATGCCAGGTCTTGGCGGCGGCATGGGCCTGCCCCCCGGTCTGTCCGGTTTCGGGAAAAAGAAGTAAACCGATGGAAATGACTTTACAGACAGAGCGCCTGATCTTGCGCCGTCCCGAACCCGGCGACTACGGTGCGTACCGCGCATTCATGACGTCTGATCGGTCGCACGGCACAAACGGGCCATTCACCGTCGGTGAAGCATGGCGCGCATTCGCAGCCGAACTCGGCCATTGGGAAATGATGGGTTACGGCATGTGGGCCGTCACGATTCGTGGCGACAACGATGCAGTTGCACTCGTTGGCCCTTGGACACCCGAAGATTGGCCAGAAACCGAAATTGGCTACATGGTCCTCGACCCCAAAGTCGAAGGCACCGGAATCGCTTACGAGGCGACCAAAGCCGCCATTGCCCACGCATTCGACGCGCTGAACTGGCGCACAGCCGTCTCCTACATCGCGCCGGAAAATGTACGCTCCATCGCGTTGGCCCAGAAATTGGGCGCAAAACTCGATATCAATGCACCCGCCCCTGCGACCTACGGCGTCTGCTTGGTCTACCGCCACCCTGATCCAGAAGGGCAGCGCCTATGACACAGCAGCAGCAAACACGACACAGGCAGTGCACGGGTTGTGCACGCATTGTGCACGCAAATCACATGTCGATTTTGGGGGCCTTATGACCGATACAACCACACGCGCCGCCGACATCCTCAAGGGCCACCGCGAAAGCATCGACCGGCTTGACGCTATCCTCGTTTATACGCTGGGCGAGCGATTCAAACACACGCAGGCCGTGGGTGTTCTCAAAGCAGAACACGCCCTGCCCCCCTCCGATCCGGACCGCGAAGAAAAGCAAATCGCGCGTCTGACCAACCTTGCAGAACGGGCCGATCTCGACCCGGAATTCGCCAAGAAATTCCTGAATTTCATTATTCAGGAAGTCATCCAACACCATAAACAACATCAATCCTAATAGACTGAAATCAAAGGACTAACACCATGGCTATGAAAATTCGTCTCGCACGTGGCGGCTCTAAAAAGCGCCCTCACTATTCCATCGTAGCAGCTGACAGCCGCATGCCACGCGACGGTCGTTTCATCGAGAAACTCGGCACATACAACCCAATGTTGCCAAAAGATTCCGAAGACCGCGTGAAAATGGACATCGAGCGCGTGAAATACTGGTTGGGCGAAGGCGCGCAGGTTACCGACCGCGTATCCCGCATGCTCGAAGCTGCTGGTGAACTGCCGAAGAAAGACCGCGCGAACCCTAAAAAGGGCACACCAGGCAAAGCCGCTCAGGCACGTGCTGAAGAAAAAGCACAAAAAGTTGCAGACGCAGCCGAAGCCGCAGCTGCCCCAGCTGAAGAAGCCGCAGCAGAGTAATCTGTGCGACTGTCCGGGCGGCGCTACGCTGCCCGGACGCTCTTTTTCCAAAGGCCGATGCGGCCTTTCGCAAAGGAGTTTGATCTGATGACAGACACACGTGTGATCGTAGGATCGCTTGGCGGCTCTTTCGGCGTCAAAGGCGAGGTTCGCTTGAAGTCATTTTGCGCCGATCCGGCTGCAATCGCTGACTACACCCCGCTTTATTCTGAGGATGGACGCGTCTTTACGCAGGTCGTTCTGACTGGTCAGCTCAAAAACGGCTTTTCTGCAAAAATCTCTGGCATCACGACCAAAGAAGACGCAGACGCGATCCGCAACACGGCGCTTTACGCTGAACGCAGCGCAATGCCTCCAATTGAAGACGACGAGTTTTACTACGCTGACCTGATCGGCCTCACCGTTGTTGACACCGGCGGCACCACACTTGGCGTCGTCAAAAACGTCATCGACCATGGTGCGGGTGACCTGTTGGAAATTACGCCACCGACCTCGCCTGAAACGATTTTCCTACCATTTACCCAAGCTGCAGTGCCGACTGTGGACCTGAAATCCCGCAAAATCGTAGCTGACCCACCTGACGGACTTTTCAACACAACCGACTAAGCCCATCTTTGCTTCTTTGACTTTTTCTAAATCCCGGGGGGTACGGGGGGGCTGGCCCCCCGTTTGCGCGACGCGAATAGCGGCGCAATACCTCAAAGTTGCACAGGCCACCTTTACCAAAGCCCACGTTCAGGGTCATACTCTCCCAAAATGCGCTTAGGAAAAATCGCGGCATGGCCGAGCAGCAACAAATCTTGCTTCACCCTGGATTTCACCGGACTGGCACCAGTTCGATGCAGCATTTCCTGTGGTTGAACCGAGACGCGCTTGCACCCCATTTGGCGATACGCCTGACCCGTCATTTCAAACCTGTTGCAAGGCTTTGCACCCGTTATGCCATCACGCAAAACCCGTTTGATTTGACCGAATTGATTGGCGAACTTGACGCAGGTTTTGCGCAAGAACCTGTACCAACGGGCCGTAACCTACTGATTAGTAGTGAAATGTTTTGCGGTGAAATTCCGGGCCATGGCCCGGTGACAGATTATAGCGCGGCCCCTACTCTGATCAGCTATCTCGCCGGCTATCTGCAAGAACGTTTTCCGGCGGCACGAATCCGCGTCATTATGACGACACGCGACGCGGATGAATGGTTGTTCAGCGCCTATCGCCACGTTTTGCGCCGCAGCCGTATCACCCTAACGCCCGAAGAATTCGCAGAGACCTATCGCGGTGCCACCGATTTTGACGCGATCCTGCAAGACATTGCCGAGGCTATCGCGCCGTTGGATTTGCTGTTCCTGCCGCTGGATCATGCGCTGCAAAACCCAGCTGGGCCCGGCGCTGCCTTGGTGGATCAAATGCCGCTGCCTGAGAATGTGCGCAACGCTTTGCTGCCCGTCGGGATTGGCGCAAAGGGCGCAGAGCCGCATCTTTGGGGCCAGTTTCTCGCGATGAACCGCGCCGATGCCCCTGACGATCAGGTCGCCGCGCAAAAAGAGCAGATGGCCGAAGCTGTCAAACTGGGCCATTGGCGTAAGGTCTAGCGTTTCGCGCAGCAACGGCCTAAACCCGCGCTCATGACAGAAGCACCCAAATCCAAAGCGACAAAGTCTCATGGTGGCAGTGGCACCCGTGCGCTTGGCCGCAAAACTATTCGCCCGACGCTCAAGCCGCGTGAATTGATGACCGACACGCCTGATCTGGCTGGCGCGTGGCGCGCGCAGATCTTGACGCTATTCCCGCAGGCGTTTCCCGGCGTGCTGGGCGAAAGCCTGACAGGCCGCGCCTTGCAAGATGGCTTGTGGCAGATTGAGACCTACGACCTACGCGACTATGGGATCGGCAAGCATCGTAATGTCGATGATACCCCTGCTGGCGGGGGCGCAGGCATGGTGCTGCGGGCCGATGTACTAGAGGCCGCGATCACGGATGCGCGGGCGTCTGCGAAAGGCGTGATGCCGTTGATTTATCTCAGCCCCCGTGGCCGCCAGATGGATCAAGCATTGATGCGTGATCTGTCAAAAGCGGACGGTGTGACGCTGTTGTGTGGTCGGTTTGAAGGCGTGGATGAACGTGTTTTGCAGCATTACAATATCATCGAGGTCAGCCTTGGGGATTTTGTGATGACAGGCGGCGAATTAGCGGCACAGGCGATGATTGACGCAACGGTGCGGCTATTGCCCGGCGTTTTGGGAAACATGGCATCTACCGAAGAAGAGAGCTTTTCCAACGGCTTGCTTGAACATCCACAATATACAAAACCCGCCAAATGGCAGGGCCATGCAATTCCGGACGTATTGTTGTCTGGAAACCATGCCAAGATTAACGCATGGCGCAAAGAGCAATCCGAACAAATTACGCAAGATCGCCGTCCTGATCTTTGGGACGCGCATATTAAAAAAGGTTAACGCCGTTTTAATACCGAAATGGTAAAACTTCGGACCGCGACGTATACGTTGCGCCAATAAGCTATTGTAAACAAAACACATATCCCGATTTTATTCACAGTTGCGCGAAAAGTCATAGCTATCATCCCTGATGCCCAACTAATTCAAACTCTATTACGAGTACGTTTTTCGACGAGTCAATTTGAGTTAATCGAGCAAAAGTGAGTCACGTTATGATAAAAAAAATTCTATTAAACACAGCCATCGCAAGCCTTTTTATGGCAACGACTGCGGCGGCTGAAACCTGGACCATGGATAGCGGCGCCTCTGTCGTTGGATTTGGTTCAGTGAAAAACAATTCCATCGGTGAGGCCCACACGCTGAACGTCACGTCCGGCACTGTCGCAGACGACGGCACGGTCAATGTTCAGCTTGATCTGGCAAGTATCCAAACCAATATCGACGTGCGCAACGAGCGGATCGGCGAATTTGTTTTGGCTGACGAGACTTCCGCACAGCTGGCGGCGTCCGTGGATATGGAAGCGATGAACGCGCTCGGCGTTGGTGAGCATATGATTACCGAAGTCGAAGGCGATCTGACCCTTCTGGGCAATGACATTCCCGTGTATCTGGACATGTTCATTATGCGTACAGCCGAAGATCAAGTGTTGGTCACGTCCAACTCTATGCTGTTCGTTTCGACCGAAGATGCAGGCATTGACGCGGGTATTGATACGTTGATGGAGCTTGCCAGTCTTTCCGACATCACACGCACGTTCCCTGTGACATTGCGCTTTATTTTTAACGCAGCGTCATAAAGCAGGCGTCTTTGACAGATTGCCCGTCGCACAACATCCGTGCGGCGGGCTTTTGTTTGTAAAACAGCACGCATTGGCGCTGTTCTGTTCTTGATCCACCACGCGCATCCGCCTATACGAGCCCATCACTGGGCGCCTGAGGCGATTCTGGTGTGTGATTTATGGGACCATCCGGAACTTGAGCGTTGCTTCGTTGTAACGGGCCTCACCGGACAGGCCGGACAATCGACCAAGAATGACGACGTGACCTTTGGCGGGCGCATATGCGGACCCGATAACGACACAAAGCTCTCGCGACTGACGAAAATGCAGCCGGACAACCGGTGCCAATCATAGGAGCGCATCATGAACGTGATCGCACAAATCGAAGCGGAGCAAATCGCTGCGCTGGGGAAAACCATCCCCGATTTCAAAGCGGGTGACACCATCCGCGTTGGTTACAAAGTAACCGAGGGTACACGTACCCGTGTTCAGAACTACGAAGGCGTTTGTATCGCTCGTAAGAACGGCAAAGGCATTGCTGGCTCGTTCACAGTTCGCAAGATTTCCTTTGGTGAAGGCGTGGAACGTGTATTCCCGCTGTACTCCACCAACATCGACGAGATTTCAGTTGTACGCCGCGGTAAAGTCCGTCGTGCGAAATTGTACTATCTCCGTGAGCGCCGTGGTAAGTCCGCGCGTATCGCAGAAGTTACCAACTACAAAGCGCCTAAGGCGTAAGGGGTCCTGTCATGAAAAAAGATATCCATCCCGATTACCACATCATCGACGTCAAAATGACCGATGGTACTGTGGTTCAGATGAAATCCACTTGGGGCAAAGAAGGCGACGTGATGTCGTTGGACGTTGACCCATCTGTGCACCCTGCATGGACTGGTGGCGGCACGCGTCTTATGGATGCCGGCGGTCGCGTTTCCAAGTTCAAGAACAAATACGCTGGTCTTGGCTTCTAAGCCAACCACCGTACGCAAGATCAAAGGGCTCGCCAGTTTGGCGGGCCCTTTTTGTTTTTGGTGGTGCGAGTTGTCGATGCTGTACCATTGGCACAGACCATTATTGGATAAAGCTAATTTCCGGCCCCGTGATTTGACTAATCATTCCACCAGTATTTACGGCGCTATAGATTGATCGCGGCGGACGAGCGGTCTCGTCAACGCTGCGATGTACCCAATGCCTCGCTTCCATAGACTTCAGTGATTGTGACAACGCGCGATCAGTGATCGTTTGCAGGTTTCGCTTGATATCGTTGAAGTGGCTTGGCGTTTGAAGTGACGTGAGCACCGGCAACGTCCATGATTTACGTAGCAATCTCTGATCGTCCTCAGACGCCACACGTTGCACCTTATCTGCGATGGCAGCCGCTTCTTTTCCAATTTGAGTGAGACGAAACTCTGGTCGAAGCGGGTGGCCGTACCCCGGATTTCGTTCCAGTAATCCATGCTTGATGAGGTGGTCCATGCTCTGCGCGAATGCAGTCCTGCTCGCGCCTGTCGCTGCCAGCAGTGTCGCCTGTCGTCCCGCAACGCCCAGATGCAGGCTTGCTAAGATGGGCAAAGCCCACGCCTTTGAGGTGATGTTGACAAACGACGCAATGTACATAAAGTATAGTTAGTATATTTTAGTGATGAAGGAAAGCCCATGGCACTTGTTACGTTGGATGAAACAATCAACATCTCTTTTTCCGTTAAAGATCGGCACGTCAGCGCCAAGTGGTATGCGGATATGCTCGGGTTTGAAACGATCTATCATGCAGACGAAGCAGGTTGGTCCGAGCTTCAAACAAACACCGCTGGCGTTACGATTGGCCTTGGAGAACATACCAAGCCTGCACCGGGGAACTGTGTTCCTGTTTTCGGGACCGCTGATCTGGACAGCGCACGACAGAAATTAGAGCAAGCCGACGTGAAATTTGACGGCGAGACCGACGTGGTCGAAGGCATGGTCAAAACGGCGACGTTTTATGACCCTGATGGGAACGCTTTGATGCTTGCCCAAGACTTAACCGGCGGTGGTTTGTGATAATCGGCACGTTAAGCGGTGCCTGAATGGCTTTGCTTAGTCGGACCATCCTCTACCGTTCACGCCCGTAAAGCTCAGTGGTCATGCGCAGGTATTAGCCGCTAACAAAAAGGCCCGCCAAACTGGCGGGCCTTTCTAAATCTCATATCAACACTTAAGCAGCTGCCGAATTCCGACCGCGTCCTGTTGGTGGCTTGCGCCGACGCTGACCGTTATTGCCGGGCTTCGCGCCGCCGGGCTTGCCGCCGCCAGCATGACGACCGCCGCCACCACCACCGCCGCCACGACGTCCACCACCGCCGCCACCGTTCGGGCGCTTTTTCTGACCGGGCTGGATCTCCCAAGGCGTGCCGGATGCGACAGGAATCGCTTCTTTCATGGCCTTTTCGATGTCCTTCAGATCGACGATCTCGTCCGGTGCGCAGAACGCAACAGCGCTGCCTTCAGCCCCTGCACGCGCCGTCCGACCGATCCGGTGGACATAGTTTTCAGCGACGTTCGGCAGATCGAAGTTGTACACATAGCGCACACCCGGAATGTCGATACCACGCGCGGCAACATCAGTTGCAACAAGCACACGTACTTTGCCAGCCTTGAAGTCATCAATGGCACGGGTCCGTTGACCTTGGGATTTGTTCCCGTGGATGGACGCCGCTGCAAAGCCTTTGTTTTCCAAGAACTTGTACAGCTTTTCACAGCCATGTTTTGTGCGGCCAAAGACCAGCGCCAATTCGTCGCGGTGTTCGTCAAGCAGTTCAACCAACAGGTCAGATTTCGCAGCCTGAGCCACGTAATGCAGCGTTTGGTTGATCTTTTTCACGGCCTGCCCCGGAGGGTTCACTTGCACGCGCACAGGATCAGTCAGGAAGCTGTCAGCAAGCTCTGCCATCAGCTTTGGCATCGTGGCCGAGAACATCATCGTTTGACGATCATTTGCCAGTAATGGCGCAATCCGGCGCAGCGCGTGGATAAACCCCATGTCGAGCATCTGGTCTGCTTCGTCCAGCACGAGGTACGTGGTTTCATCCAGACGGACCGCACGGCGATCCAACAGGTCGATCAAACGACCCGGTGTCGCAACGAGCAGGTCAACACCACCAGCGAGACGCTTGGTCTGCGCCACAATGCCAGCACCGCCCACAACCAATGCAACCTTCAGGTGGCTGCCTTTGGTGTAGTTGGTCAGGTTGTCCGAGATCTGTTTCGCCAATTCGCGTGTCGGCGCCAAAATCAAACCGCGCACGGTCTTTGCATTCGGCTTAACGCCCGCTTTCATCAGCGCGTCGATCATCGGCAGACCAAAGGCCGCCGTTTTACCAGTACCCGTTTGGGCAAGGCCCATCACGTCACGGCCGTTCATCGCATGTGGGATGGCCTGTGTTTGAATTGGGGTCGGGTCGGTGATGCCTTGTTCAGCCAATTTGGCCACAAGACGGGGCGCGAGGCCCAGCATATCAAAATCCATAAATCTTCTTTCTTCACGGACAAACGCCCGCATAAAACGTCTGGGCCCGACGCAAATGCATCAAACCCCTTGCAGGTTGCGCCCATATGCTGACGGGTTCGGCCACATGCCAAAACTGCCGATCAGGCGCTGGACCCCCTGCGTGATGTGGGAACCGGGAATGTAAACGACGCCTTGCCTAGATCAGTTGATCGAGCTCTGCTCACGCGGGCAGGATGCGACGGTTGACCGCCACATGACGGCAAACCTAAATAAAGTCAACACCAACGTGACGGCCAACAGTGTTGCACCACGTCACACATCCGTAAAAATGGCAGGCAAGCTCACGCCGATGCTTTCACAAATGTGAAACACACCATAGGGTTGCCTCGAAATAAGGGTACGAGGGCTAAAAAGTGGCGCATATTATCGTCGTTGGTAACGAAAAAGGTGGTGCGGGCAAATCCACCGTATCAATGCATGTCGCGACTGCATTATCGCGGATGGGGCACAAGGTCGGGTGTCTTGATCTGGACCTGCGTCAAAAAACGATGGGGCGGTATATTTCCAACCGTATGGCCTATCTGGCGAAGCATGATCTGGATTTACCGACGCCCGATTATATCGACTTACCCGAAGTCGACCAAGCCTCTGTTCCTGATGGGGAAAACATCCACGACCACCGGCTGTCTATGGCTGTTGCAGGCTTGGAACCCGAGAACGATTTTATCCTGATCGACTGTCCCGGATCGCATACGCGCCTCAGCCAAGTTGCCCATTCCTTGGCCGACACATTGATTACGCCGCTGAATGATAGCTTTATCGATTTTGATCTTTTGGCACATGTGGATAGCGACGGCGAAGAAATCACGGGGCCTTCTGTCTACTCAGAAATGGTGTGGAATGCGCGGCAATTGCGGGCGCGTGCGGGACTTTCACCGATTGATTGGATCGTCGTGCGCAACCGGATGGGCGCGCAACACATGGTCAACAAAGAGAAAATGGAGCGCGTGATTGGTAAGCTGTCCAAACGGATCGGCTTTCGGACAGCACCCGGTTTCAACGAACGCGTGATTTTTCGCGAACTGTTCCCGCGCGGTCTGACCTTGCTTGATCTACGCGATATCGGCGTGAAGGGATTGAACATTTCAAACGTTGCAGCGCGGAACGAATTGCGCGGCCTGATCGGGGCGCTCAAGTTGCCCGGGGTGACTGTCGATTTTTAACAAAAGCGTAAGCTAACGTTAGCAATTTTGTGTGATCATGTGCGTGAAACCAAAATAAAGGTTCTCATTCAGGGGCAAGCCTGCCTAATAATACGGCAGGTGAACCCAAGAAGGACATGTTATGTTGCGCACTATCTTTGAGAACCAACGTTATTTGGCGCTTGTTATTTCGGCTTTCTTTACGGTGTTCGGTTTCCTGCTTTGGACGGTCGATAGTTGGCCGTTTTTTCTAGTCATCGCAACCGCTGCATTAACAACCTTGGGTCTTTGGGACGTAAACCAGACAAAACATGCGATCACGAAAAACTATCCCCTTATCGGCCACATGCGGTTCTTGTTTGAGAAAATCAGACCCGAAATTCAGCAATATTTGATTGAAGACGATCTCGAAGAGGTCCCGTTTTCCAGAGAACAACGTGCACTGGTTTACCAACGCGCCAAGGGTGTCGAAGACAAACGCCCCTTCGGGACGCGACGCGGCGTCTATGATGCCGGTTACAATTGGTTAACGCACTCGATTGTGCCGACGCATTTCGACGACACCGACTTCCGCGTTAACATCGGGGGGTCCAATTGTAAGAAACCCTACGCGGCGTCTTTGCTTAACATTTCCGCAATGAGTTTCGGGTCGCTTTCCGCTAATGCCATCAGTGCCTTGAATAAAGGCGCGAAAATGGGTGGCTTTATGCACGACACAGGCGAAGGTGGCATTAGTCGCTACCACCTTGCGGGCGGCGGTGATCTGGTTTTTCAAGTCGGTTCTGGTTACTTTGGATGCCGCAACCATGACGGCACATTTAACCCCGAAAAGTTTCGCGAGCGCGCCAATCTTGACCAAGTCAAGATGATTGAAATCAAGCTCTCGCAGGGCGCAAAACCCGGCCACGGCGGAATGTTACCCGCTGCAAAGATCACCCCAGAGATTGCAGAAGCACGCGACATTCCCATGGGGATAGATTGCGTGTCACCTGCGGCACATTCCACATTTTCTACACCAATGGGGCTGGTGCAATTCATCGCGCAGCTTCGTGAATTGTCCGGCGGGAAACCAGTTGGCTTCAAGCTTTGCATCGGACACCGACGCGAATTTATGTGCATTGTCAAAGCGATGCTAGAAACTGGCATCACGCCAGACTTTATCGTCGTCGATGGCACCGAAGGCGGCACAGGTGCCGCACCGATCGAATTCGCGAACCATGTGGGCATGCCAATGATCGAGGGTTTAACCTTTGTTCACAACACATTGCGCGGCGCAGGATTGCGCGACGAAGTGAAAATTGGGGTCGCTGGCAAAATTACGTCTGCGTTCCACATCGCCAAGGCGCTCGCGTTGGGTGCGGATTGGTGCAATGCGGCCCGCGGATATATGTTCGCGATTGGCTGCATCCAAGCGCAGGCGTGTCACACCAATCACTGCCCCGTCGGCGTCACAACCCAAGACCCCGTGCGTCAAAAAGCGTTGAACGTCGAAGGCAAAAGCCACCGCGTCGCAAGGTATCACCGCGAAACATTGAAAGCGCTCGGCGAAATGGCTGGTGCTGCGGGATTAGAGGAACCGCGCGGCTTCCTGCCATACCACTTCATGCAACGCGAAGCGGACAGCAAAATGAAGGAAGGCTCAGACGCGTTCCCATATTTGCCGCGCCGCTTCTTGCTGGAAGAGGGTGAAGATCACATCGAATACCGTCAACGCTGGCGGCGGGCAGATGCACACAGCTTCGCGCCCCCTCACAAACCAACATCCAACTAATCAAAAGGAACTTTCGGGTTCCCATATTCCACGGATGCACCACTGGCCAAGCACCGTAAATTGATGGCAAATTGCGCGTGAACTGAGAGGACCAGCGCAATGACCAACGATCTAACTCTTGATCCATCCGACTGGGATGCGTTTCGCGCGTCGGCACATGAGATGCTCGACGCATCGCTTGATCAAATGATGGCAGCGCGAGACGGACGTGTATGGAATCCTCTACCGGACGCACAAAAAGAAGCACTGACCGCGCCCCTGCCCCGCAAAGGCACTGACATCAATGCACAGATGCAGGCGCTATTGCCACATGGCGTCGGCAACACCCATCCACGGTTTTTTGGTTGGGTACACGGGTCCGGCACCCCGTCAAATGTCATCGCAGACATCACGGCTGCGGCGATGAACGCCAACCTTGGCGGCCGCGACCACGGCGCGAATTACGTGGAAAAACAGGTAGTGGATTGGTGCCGCGAAATATTCGATTTTCCAGACGGCAGCAGTGGTCTTGTCGTGTCGGGAACATCTATCGCGACATTGATCGCACTTAAAGCCGCGCGCGATAGGCTCACAGATTTCGAAAGCCGCAAGACCGGATGCCCCGCGAAATTAGTTGGTTATACCTCTACGCAAACTCATTCCTGCGTCGCGCGAACCTTCGACATTTTGGGAATCGGCAGCGACGCACTTCGGAAAATTCCGGTTAACGCCGACTTTGAGATCGATTGCGATGCGCTGCTGGACGAAATCGAAAATGACCGCGCCGCAGGAAATACACCATTTGTGATCATCGGGACCGCCGGATCGGTCAATATCGGCGCCATCGACGACTTAGATCGGTTAGCGGATATCAGCGAATTAGAGAACCTTTGGTTCCACGTTGACGGCGCATTTGGTGCGACTGGTATGTTAAGCGATCACGTAAGGCCCAAATTAACGGGCCTGACGCGTGCCGATTCTATCGCCTTTGATTTCCACAAATGGCTGCACGTGAACTACGACGCGGGCATGATTATGATGCGGTCTGAAGACATGCATCGTCGCAGTTTCTCTGAACGACCCGATTATTTGAAAGGTGCCGAACGTGGTCTCGCTGCTGGCAATCCATGGCCGACAGAATATGGTCCGGAATTGTCGCGCGGTTTTCGTGCGCTCAAGGTTTGGGCGCAATTGGCGTCGCATGGCACCGACAAGCTTGGCGCGCTCATCACGCAAAACTGTCTTCAAGCGCAACACCTTGCTCATTTGATAGATAGCACTGACGAATTTGAGCGGCTCGCCCCAGTTCCAATGCAAATTTGTTGCTTTCGATTTGCGCCTTGCGCAGCACCACCTGCCCAGCTTGACTTGCTCAACGATGAAATCGTCATGCGACTTCAGGAAACGGGAATAGCTGCTCCGTCGACCACATTGGTAAACGGCAAAAATGCGATCCGGGTGAATATAACCAATCACCGCACCACGTTTGCAGATCTCGACTTGCTGGTTGAGGCGATACACAAAATAGGCCACGAAATACTTGCAGAAAGGACCTAACAACATGAGCCTCAAAATAACCTCGGCAGATATGGTTGCTGCAGCTCGCGCGCGGATCAAAGAGTACACGACCCAAGAGGTTGTTGCGACGCTCGACGATCCCAATGTTGTTATTGTCGATATTCGTGATCCTCGGGAAAGAGACCGCACGGGGGTCATCCCTGGTGCGTTCTCTTGTCCTCGCGGTATGGTGGAATTCTGGATCGACCCGCAAAGCCCTTATTTCAAAGATATTTTTGGCGAAAAAAAGACGTTCATCTTTCATTGTGCCTCTGGTTGGCGGTCGGCCCTGACCGTTGCGACCCTGCAAGACATGGGATTTGACGCAGGACATCTGAAAGATGGCTTTACGGATTGGGTTGCGGAAGACGCACCTGTTGAAAAACTGCCAAAGCGTTAGACTCTACGGCGCAAACCGGCATCCGCTTGCAGGATCGCAGCGTCACTTGCGGATAAGGTTCGCCGTGCGAAGCCGCCGTAAGCCATTGGATTTCCTTTAATCTCTGGCACACGTCTCAACAGACGGGCCTGTTCATCTTCCTGAAGCGATCCAAGTGCTGCACTTGCGGGATGAAAACTCTCGGTTGGAACGTTGTTCGCGAAAACGATCTCGTGCTGGCCTAACATCATATGAATGTAAGTGACCTGATTTAACCCGTGGGCACGACTGATTGTGCTGTCATTCACCAAGTCACGCGCCGTCACCAGAACTTCGTCTGCATTGAACAAGGTTCGCGCCCTTGATCCCCGCAGGACAATCCGATGATCCGGCGAAACGAGTAGTCCTGCATCCGGCACATCGCGATTAAGCGCGCCTTTGCGTAGCCGGATCGGGCGCATGTGCGGCTGAACTTTCATGCGCGCCCCTGACACGACACGTCGCCCTATCCACAAAACCTCTGCGGGCCCGTTATCTTGAGTTTGTACAAAGTCGCCTTCCATCAAAGTCGCAACATCACGCGCACCAGTGGGAGTCATAATCGCAGTCCCTGGCGTGAAACAGATGACGCCCCCCGCATTTTTCGTCAGCGTATTACGTACCGAAGACAGGATCTCTTCTTTTACAATCCAGAGGTCTGTGTCCCGCGGTGGGACATCGCCGTTGAACATGAGCAACGGCTTTTTCCCGAACCCCATGTCAATGACCGTAACGGTCCAGACGCTATGTCCGTTTGTCACAGTGAAAAAACTACTGAAAACAGTGCTATCATCGTCCATGTGAAGTGAAGGCACTTTCAACTCGGCACCGAACATCCGGCGCACTTTTTGCCCTGCACGACGATACAGATCGGCGTCACCAATAGGGTTATTGAGAACCAAAACATCGCTGGGGCCATCGACCCGCGTTGTGTCTCCTGTCCATAGCCACCCTGCGCCGGGGCTAACCATATCAATTGCAGGGGATATTTCCCCATCAATTTCGGTCTGGCCCCATGGGATGATGAACGTGCCACGAAAGCCCGTTTTCATACCTATTACCTCTGCCTCAAGTCGTTGCATCGTTTTCGTGCAACGTTCTTGGTTCAGCTTAGGCCTGAAGACGCGCTGCGATCAAGGCGCGTCAAGTATATCGTGTAAGTTCTTAATCAGAAGTTGAAATTAAGCTTCAGTGATCCGGTAATTTGCCCTTCTGGTTGCCCTTCAAATTCGGGGCTGAGGTAGGTCAAACCGTAAAATAAGCTGGTGTCGCTTTCGCTTTGCCAATGCATTCCTGCCCGCACGCGCCCGCGACGATCAGTTGGTATCACACCGCTGTCTTCGGGAAAGTACACACTGTCGGCGACGGCCGCCATATCCGCCCCAAGAACGAGCGAAAAGCCGGATAAATCCGGATTTTCTGTGCCGCGATAAAGATGGCCAGTGACAACATCACGGATCAAGATGTCGCTGCTGATGTTGCTACCCAAAACCACATCGGCACCAAAGCGTGCGATATCTTCTGGTCCGATGAGCAATTCCGCGAAAGGACGAGCGATAATTCCACGCACAATCGGCACATTCTCTGCGGCTTCGGCCGTCATGCCAATGAAAAAATCGTCTTCCAACTGTCGGTTTGTATAGCGGACTTGTGCCAAACCAAGTGTATCATGTGCCCGTTTTTGAAAACGGGACACGCCGGTCTGCGGTCCGATTGCCGTAACATCTAGTCCAACACTGCCTCGGAACAGGTCATGGCCGAAATGACTGTGCACACCGAAAGAAAGCATACCAACATAAGGTCGATCACCGGGCGCTGTCGCGATTCCGTCAGACGCAATGATGCCAGAGCGCAGCCGATATTCGCGAATCGTGCCGAATTCTTGCGGCGTTCCATCCCAATCCGACGGCCCTCGCACATAGCTACGCGCATAACTGCCGCTTTGATACCGGTCGCGACCATCGCCAAGATAATCGTTTGAAAACAATCGGCCCACGCCCAATAATTCACGCGATTGCGCGTTTGAAGCGGTCCCAAGCGGGATCAATAAAGCAAGAATTAGCAACAGGCAGCGCATCAGTATGGCCTTCGACAATTAGAGGGCCCCCACCCTGTCTCACATGGGTAACGGCAGGATTCGATTCTCGCCAGACGGGAAAATCACACACCCTAAAGTCGCATCAAGAATACAACAGGTAGTTAACGCGCGTATAAAAAAGCAATGCGCCGGGCACTTTATTCAAGAACCCGGCGCATGACATTCACAAATAATTAAGCTGCTGATGATATGCGTGGCACCAAGGCCTTTACCAGCACTTTCATATCCATTTGCCCGATAGGAACATCATCTTTGAGAACTCTGTAAATCAAGCGCGTATCGCCTTCGGACAACGCGATCAAACTTTCGAGATTATCGTGTGCATCGACGTCGCCCGCGTAAATAGTCCCATCCACAAGCGGCGACATCACGGAACGTACACGCAACACGCGCGCACGGTTAATGTCGCTGACAAAATCCTCGATGTAAGGGTCGGCAGGGTTGAGCAAGATGCTTTGCGGTTCCCCCTGCTGAATAACTGCGCCGTCTTTCAAGATCACGAGGTGATCCGCGAGCTTCAACGCCTCGTCGAGATCGTGCGTGATAAACACAATCGTCTTTTTCAACTCAAGCTGAAGTTCCAACAAAAGGTTTTGCATGTCGGTTCGGATCAAGGGATCAAGGGCCGAAAACGCTTCGTCCATCAACATAATGTCGGAATTCGACGTGAGCGCCCGCGCGATCCCGACACGTTGTTGCATCCCGCCAGATAGTTCTGACGGATAACGGTTTTCGTAGCCATCTAGCCCGACTCGCGCCAACCATTTGGTCGCCTCGGCCTCGCGTTTTGCTTTCGGTACGTCTTGAACCTCAAGCGCCATCGCCGCGTTTTGCAACACCGTTCTGTGCGGCAAAAGTGCGAACTTTTGAAACACCATCGACATCTTTTCTTGCCGCATACGACGCAGGTCGGTCTGGTTCAGCTGCATCACGTCTTCGCCGTCGATCAGAATCTCACCAGCGGTTGGTTCAATCAAACGGTTCAAATGGCGGATCAATGTCGATTTACCAGAGCCCGAAAGCCCCATGACAACGGTGATTTCACCCGCCTGCATGTCGACGTTGATATCCTGCAAACCAAGAACATGACGGTGTTCGTCCAGTAGCTCGGGTTTGCCCATGCCAGCACGCACATGTTCCATCATCGCCTGATCGTCTGGCCCGAAGATTTTGTAGAGGCCACGCAGGCTCACTTTGGGTGTTTTGCTCATGTCATTCACCATTAATGCCCGTTTGCATGGCTGGCCTTGTCCACGCGGGACAAAGCAGCTTTGGAGGTCCGGTCAAGGATCACGGCCAGCAGCACAATACCGATGCCGCCAACGATCCCGACGCCCAATTCAAGTTGGCGAATACCGACCAGCACGTTCCGCCCAAGGCCCGGCGCAGAAACAAGCGATGCGATGACAACCATCGCGAGGCTCATCATGATGGTTTGGTTAACGCCCGCCATGATATTGGGCAGCGCAAGTGGCAGTTCGACCTTTAGCAAACGTTGCTTTGCATTCATGCCAAACGCATTTGCAGCCTCAATCACGTCCTTATCGACAAGACGGATACCAAGGTCGGTTAAGCGGATCACTGGCACAATGGCGTAAAGGATAATCGCGATGCCATACAGCTTTGATTCTGTGACAGAAAACAGGAAGATCAGCGGGATCAGGTAGACAAAAGTCGGCAGCGTTTGCAGCAAATCAAGCACGGGCACCGTGATCCGTTGAAAGCGGTCAAATTTTGACATGAGGATACCTATTGGCACCCCGAGCATCACCGATATCGACGTGCAAACAAAGATAATCGACAAGGTTTGCATGGCGACGTCGTAGTGGTCCACGACGCCCAGAACGAACAGCGAGAGGGCGACGAAAATCGTCACACCAACCGAGCGCGACGCATAATATGCGAGGATCAGAAGTGCCGAGATCATTAACCACCACGGAGTGGTTTCAAATAGCCACAATGCACCGTCCAACATCCAAGACAATGGCTGTGTGATCGGGTCTAGGACCGCTTTCAACGCAGGTTTGGCTGCGAGAAATCCAGTCTCAATCGCGGCTGTTACATCACGGCTTTGGCCGATCGACGAACAGGCGTCATTGAGATTGTCCAAAGAAGGAAATGGGAAAACTTCAGCGTTCGGGTCAACGGAGTTTGCGTTGTTTTGCTTCAGCAAGTCCGCCATCGACATCGGCGCGTCAGATGCATCTCTGTCACACCATTCGCGTAGGCCAAACGCGTTAAATAGGCCGTCATAAAATGCCATAAATCCCCATCCAGTTGATTTTATTAAGCAAAAGCCCCCACCCGGAAAAACCAGATGGGGGCATCATCATTGTATAAACGGTTTATTGAAGCAATGCGCCCAATTTTTCAGACGCTTCTTCATTGATCCAATCGCCCCAAACGTCAGGGTATGTGGACAAGAAGTAGACAGCCGCTTCTTCGTAAGATGCGTTATTGTCGTCCTGCCATGCCAGAACTTCGCCCATTTGAGCGTTTGTGAAGGTGATGTTCTCCATCAATTCCACAACTTCTGGCTCACGATCAACAAATGTCGTGGACACGGCAGTTACAACTTTGGCGACAGGGTATGGCGACAAGACAGGTGCGTCGCAATCAACGTCCCCATTACAAAGATGTGCTTCTTCGCTGTATTCTACGCCGAGATCGACAGCCGCCATCGGGTATTTCCCGAGCACTGACGTTGGCGCCCAGTAGTAGCCGAACCAAGGCGCCTCATCCGCGTAGGCAGAGGCAATGGCGGTTGCCAATGTTTCGCCGGACCCGTGCTGGAAGCGTTCAACACCAGCGTCTTCCAAACCGGACGCAATGATGTTGTTGTTGTTGATGATGTCGCAAGCCCAACCTGTTGGGCAATCGTGGAACATGCCGCCGACCAACTCAGGGTTCGCCATGATACCTTCGAGCGTCGTCAACTCTGGGTGTTCGTCAGCAAGATATTGTGGAATCCACCAACCTTCGACGCCGCCATCGGACAGCACGTTCGTCAGCTCGATCAATGTGCCTGCTTCCACCATCGGTTCGTAAACGGGTGTGGAATTCGCCCAAACTTCGGTCAAAATGTCTGGCTCGCCGGTTTCGGTCAAAGACGTCAGCGCAGGCACAGTCGAGGACGGCACAACCGTCACATCGCAGCCGTAGCCTTCGGTCATGAGGAACGTGGCAACTGACGTCACCACGGCGGATGACGCCCAGTCCATTTCGGTGATAGATACGCTGCCACATTCCGCAGCCGCAGATGTCGCGCTCAAAGAGCCCGCTGCGATAAGTGCCGCTGCACTAACCAATTTCAATTTCATTTATTCGTCTCCGTTGTGATGGCTTCATGGGCAAAAAACCCGCGCAACATCGGCCATCGCGATTTCATCTAGGGCAAACTGCGTTGCAGTCAATTCGCCGTATTTTAGTGCGACGCGGCCAAGCCCGGCTCGATTTGAGGGTCTCACGCAGTCGCGGCGCTAAGCTGCGACAGTTTGCCTTTGTTTGCAATTGTAGATGCCAGATAAGGACCAAGTATATCGACTTGACGCTGTTTGCGCGCGAAATAGCTGCTTTTCGGCGCGACACAGCACAACCCAAGGTTCATTTCGCGGCGCGCCCTTGGGTAAGGGTTGCAAGTTTGCGTGGTGTAATTCTTGCGGTGTTGCCGAAAAAAGGTGTCGTTTGCTCACGACCCTATCCCTGTTTGTCGCTGGCGAAGCGCCCCTAACTGGTCCACACTCACCGCGATAAAATCAACATGGTGCGTCGCATGAAGCCTAAACTAAAACACCGATGGAGCTTGCAGCAGAACTTTCTGATGGGGCTCAGGTTCGGTGATTGGATACGGGTTTTGGCCGAAAACAAATTCCGTATTTCGCCTGTATATCTGCACCGCGCCATTGCTGTGACGCTAGTCAGCCCGATCAATTCACTGAATGCGTTTATTGAACAGCGCCGTTTTGGCGATGCGATTGCGGCCACCGAAATCACGCAACCGCCGCTGTTCATTCTCGGGCATTGGCGTAGCGGCACGACGCATCTGCACGACCTTCTGGCGCAAGACGACGCGCAATTCCACGCGCCGAACACGTATCAAGTCAGCAGTCCGCTGACATTTTTGACCACTGAAAAGCTGTTGTCGAAACTCTTTGCGTGGATACTCCCTAAAAAGCGGTTCATGGATAACATGCCGTTAACATTTCAATCCCCGCAAGAAGATGAATTTGCCCCGCTGATCATGGCGCAGCGGTCATTGTATTTGGCAATGTCGTTTCCGCAAACGGGCCAGCATTACGAAAAAGAACTGACGTTTCACGATGTTGACCCCGCCAAGGTGAACGCATGGAAGTCTGCGTTTTTGACGTTCTGTAAAAAGCTGACGATCAGTGACCCGCGTGCTTTACTGTTGAAATCACCGCCACACACCGCGCGGATCAGAACGATCCTTAAGATGTTTCCTGATGCTCGTTTCGTCCATATTCACCGTGATCCGTATCGGGTATTTCAATCGCAGCGGCACTTTTTCGACACGGCTTGCTGGCATATGTACATGCAGCGCCCCGACCTGACCGTGATCGACGAAGACATCCTGACGCGGCACGAAGTCATGTACGATGCCTATTTTGATGACTTGGCGTTGATCCCGCAGGACCGCATCTGCGACGTGGCGTTTGACGCCGTCGAAGCCGATCCTATGGCCACACTGGCCCGCGTATACGATCATTTGTCGCTGGAAGGTTTCGACGACTATCGGCCCAAAGCGCAAGCCTATGTGGACAGTATTTCCGGATATAAGAAGAATAGCTTTTCGACTCTTGATGCCGAAACCAAGGCCATTGTCGCAGACCGCTGGTCGCGTAGTTTCGACACGTGGGGTTATCCAAAATGACACGCGCACCCGGTCCGAAAGGCAGTCTTTTGTGGGGATCGCTTGCCGATTTCACGTCCGACGCGCTTGGGCTGTTGTCGCAAGCGACGCGCGATCATGGCGACGTTGTGCGACTGCGCTTTGGCCCGATCACTGCGCATCTCGTGAACCATCCCGACCATATTGCCCACGTCCTGTCGCGCCATGCGGATCGCTACGACAAGAACACCCGCAGCGTTGAACGCATCCGCGCGACTTGCGGTGATAGCCTGCTGTCCGCGAATGCGGATGCCTGGGCGCGGCACCGTCGTCTTATTCAGCCGATTTTCCAGCCCAAGATGTTTACGGATATCTCTGCGATCGTCAGCGACGAAATGGGCCCGATGCTGGATCGCTGGTGGACTGCCGACAAGATCGACGTCGCGAGCGAAATGATGCACCTCGTCATCGCGATTTCTGCCCGTATCTTGTTTTCGTCAAGCGTGGATGCAGAGCGGGTCGAGGCCGCGCTTGCTGTGATCCTCGAAGATACGTGGCGCAGGCTGCAAGCCCCGCTGGACCCGTCGATGATCTCGCCTGCTTTTCACAAGCGCGCATTCAAAGACGCGGTGCAGACTATAGACGACGTTATTTTCGAGTTGATCGCACAACGACGTAAGCAGACCGATGCACCTGATGACCTGCTGTCCCGCTTGCTCGCGGCGCACGAGGCTGATGGCGATGCGCAACTGAACGACAAAGAGTTACGCGATGCCGCTGTGACATTGCTGCTTGGCGGACACGAAACGACGGCAAATGCGCTGGCGTGGGCGTTTCATGCGGTGGCGCAGATCCCCGATGCAGGCATTGAGGCACAAGATCCCGCGCATATCTTCGCAGAGGCCGTCCGGCTATATCCGTCGATATGGATCGTTGAACGCCGTGCAATCGCGGCAGATACCATCGGTGGATTTGATATTCCGCGTGGCTCTAGCGTGTTGATTTCGCCGTATTTTATCCACCGTCATCCTGATTTTTGGACCGATCCCGATAGCTTTGCCCCATCGCGTCACGCCGTGGAAACCGACCGCTATCGCCATGCTTATATCCCGTTTGGGTTAGGGCAGCATCGTTGCGTTGGCCTGCACATGGCCCGTGCAATTGCGTCAGAGGTGATCGCACAAGTCTACGCCCAGTTCCGCCTGCACCCAACAGGCCAAACATCAGCCGTTGACCCCGGTATCACGCTGCGTCCGACTGGTCCGTTGTGGTTGCGTCCGGTGGCGAAATAGTCTCGTCCTCGACCAATATCCGCCACGCATCCCCGTCTAGATCGTCGTATTGTTCGCTCTTTAGCGTCCACAAAAACGTCAGCAAGCCCGTGATTGCGAGGACCAATGAAACGGGGACGAGGACAATAAGCACATTCATCAGATCACCTTAATCTTAACGCATTGAGAAGCACAGTAATCGACGAGACCGACATCGCGACGGCCGCCGCCAAGGGGGTCGCAAAGCCTGCAACCGCAATCGGGATCGCAATCATATTGTAGCCTGCGGCAATTGCAAAATTCTCGATAACGCGGGCGCGGGCGGATTTGCCAGTCGCCACCGCGTCGGGAATTTCAGCCAGAGAGCGGCCCAAAAGCACGATATCTGACGCAGCGCGTGACGCGTCCAATGCGGAGGCGGGTGACATTGATGCATGCGCCGCCGCCAAGGCCGCCGTGTCGTTCAACCCGTCCCCAACCATCAAAACATGTTGGCCGTCGCGCGTCATGTCGGTGATCGCAGCCAGCTTTTCTTCGGGACGCATATCGGAGCGCACATCGGTGATGTTGAACTGTGCTGCGAGTTTCTGGGCGGCATTTGCCGTATCTCCGGTGAACACCGCGACGTTATATCCAGCCGCCTTGAGCCGCGTCACGGCGTCCACCGCACCATCGCGCAAGGTTTCGACGAAACTTAGCGTCACTGGATTATCGTGACCGATGGACAGCGCTGGTGATTGCTCTGCGACGACCCATTCTGCGCGACCAACACGGACGATTTTACCGTTCCACACGCCTTCGACGCCTAGACCTGCGGCTTCGCGGATATCAACAACGGGCGCCGCAGTTACGTCGGCAGGCATCGCCGCGACAATTGCCCGCGATACCGGATGACTTGATCCCGCGCACAAGGCGGCCAAAACTGACATTTGGTCCGGCGTCAGAACATCCGTGTCGATCCGCGCAACACCTTGGGTCAAGGTGCCGGTTTTGTCGAAAACCACCGTGTCAACTTCGGCCATGCGTTCAATCGCGGTGCCGTTTTTCACCAATAAACCACGGCGGAACAAGCGACCAGACGCCGCGGTCATCACCGCAGGCACCGCGAGGCCCAGCGCGCATGGGCAGGTGATGATGAGCACCGAAATCGCAATATTCAGTGACAGAACCATGTCGCCGGACGCGATGATCCAACCTGCAAATGTCACGAACGCCAGCAAATGCACGGCTGGCGCGTAAATCCGCGCCGCACGGTCCGCAAGCGCCGTATAGCGGTTGCGCGCCCCTTCTGCCAATTCGACCAAGGCCGCCATCTGACGCAGCGTTGTGTCTTCGCCAACCGCAGTGACGTTGATAGTTAACGGGCCGGACAGGTTCACGTCGCCCGCAGCGACCACATCACCCGGCCCGACGACCAGCGGCATGCTTTCGCCAGTGAGGAACGACCGATCTGCTTCTGATCGCCCATTGATCACGACGCCGTCCACAGGCACGCGCATTCCAGAATGCACCACGATAGCGTCGCCAACGGCCAAGTCCGCGACATTCACTGTCGTCGGTTTCCCCTCGATCAGCTTTGTCGCACGCGGGACTTCTAAAGCGCTGAGTTCTTGCGCCGCTGACCGTGCCGCCATGCGTGTCCGGTGGTCAAGATATCGCCCGATCAGCAAGAAAAACGTCAGCGACAGCGCCGCGTCGAAATAGACATGATCGCCGCCTTGCGTGGTCTCGTAGACGGACATGCCCGCCGCCAAAATGATCGCCAGCGAGATCGGCACATCCATGTTCAAGCGGCCAACACGCAGCGCCGACCACGCATGTTTGAAAAACACCTGCGCAGAAAACGCCAAGGCAGGCACGGCGATAGCGGCTGAAATCCAGTGGAACATGACTTGGGTGGCCTCGGCGGCCCCAGACCACACGGCGACCGAAAACAACATCACGTTCATCATCGCAAAGCCCGCGACGGCCAAACGCAACATCATCGCGCGGCCTTGCACGTCGCGATCAGCGCTTTCCAGCAGCGTGCTGTCCAGCTCTAGCGCTGCGTATCCAGCATCCGCCAACGCATTGATCGCGGTTTCTGGCGACATATCCGGCGCGTCGATCACAACGCGCTTGCGGCTTAGGTTTACGCGCGAGGATTTGACCCCGGGCACGGTCTGCAAGGCGCGTTCGACCCCGCCGATGCACGCGGCACAATGGATTTCCGGCAACGACAAGATCAGATCGCCCTGCCCCGCTGACGTAGCAGCAACCGATTGCGCCAAAGGGGCAGCGCTGCAGGCTGGGCAGGCCGAAATGCTCATTCTTGGGTCCTGACGATGATCCGTTGCTGGAACGTTGTCCCATCTTCAGCAAGCGCCACCAGCCGCAAGTTCCAGTTCCCCTTGGCGAGCGAAACAGGTGCGACGTAATGCTGCCCGTCGAATGCCAAAACAGGGGTCTGGTCTTGGGCGACATTTGTGGCACGCCCCAAAACAGCAGATTGGATGTCGACCACAACCGGCACACCGTCTTGCATGATGCTGAGGCGCAATTGACCCGCGTCGACAAAAGCTTCGACGTCCCAGTTCAGCGCCTCTTGGGCGGCCCGATTGGCGTCAAACGTCTGGCTGGACACATATGAGTTCTTGGTCTCCAAGCCTGGGAAAGTGGACACGGCTTTGTACGCCAATGTCAGGTTCACGCCGATGATGACCGCGAACGCCGAGCACATAATCAACAGAACCTTGCGTCCGGTCAGCGGTTTTCCTGTGGTCGCGGTCATCATTGATCCTTTCCATTAAATACGGTGTCGCGGTGTGCGCGCTCGCCGCTTTCCACATCCTCGACCCATAGCCGAAGCGCTGTGGTTCCCATCGTTGCTGCCGCGTCTTGCGGGGCTGAAATCACGTAGACCCGTGCTTGGGTCGTACTGTCAGGGGCGACGGTCATGACGTTCGTGTCGACCCCCTCAAGCGACAACTGCAAAGCGGCGTCGGACGTCAGCGAGATTTCAAAATCACGTGGCTCGCCATGTTTGTTGCGCAAGCGTAGCGTGTAAGTATTCCGCACCGAACCGTCGGACATCACGATGTATTGCGGATTGCGAACAGGTTCTACGGTCAGGTCAATGTCGGCGCGAATGAACAGCGCAAAGACCAATCCGAAACCGATCAGCGACCAGAGCGTCGTGTAGAGAACAGTACGCGTCCGCAGCACGTGTTTCCACACCGGTTTCGGCGGTTTACCAGCGCGTTCTTCAGGCTCGTCAGCCAGTGCGAGGTAGTCGATCAAACCACGCGGTTTGCCGATCTTGGTCATCACATCGTCGCAGGCATCAATGCACAGCGCACAGGTAATACACTCCATCTGCTGGCCTTCGCGAATGTCGATACCCATCGGGCAGACATTGACGCAAGCCATGCAGTCGATGCAATCGCCGGTCCCTTCGAGGCGCTTTTTCGCACGCGGTTCGCCCCGCCAGTCGCGGTAGGCAACGGTCAGCGTGTCGTCATCCATCATAGCGCCTTGGATGCGCGGCCAAGGACACATGTAGATGCAAATCTGTTCGCGCATGAATCCGCCAAACACGAATGTCGTCGCGGTCAACACAGCGATGGTGGAATATGCGACGGGATGGGCTGTGCCTGCAATAAGGTCGCGCGCCAATGTCGGCGCGTCCGTAAAGTAGAACACCCACGCCCCACCTGTCGCAACCGCGATCAACAGCCAGACCGCCCATTTGGTGATCCGCATCCGCCATTTTCTAAAATTCCAGCCCGCCTTCCACAGACGAACACGGGCGTTCCGGTCACCTTCGATCCAGCGTTCGACAAGAATAAACAGATCGGTCCACACTGTTTGCGGACAAGCGTATCCGCACCACACACGGCCCAGCGCCGATGTGAACAAGAACAGGCCAAGACCCGCCATGATCAGCAGGCCCGCGACGAAGTAAAATTCGTGCGGCCAAATTTCGATCCAGAAGAAATAGAAACGGCGATGCGCCATATCGATCAAGACTGCTTGGTCAGGCAATGCCGGACCGCGATCCCAGCGTATCCATGGGGTTAGGTAGTAGATGCCCAAGGTCACGGCCATAATCCACCACTTGAGCGTGCGGAAAAAACCGGAAACGCGCCGCGGGAATATGGGTTCCTGCGGCGCAAATAATTTCGGGGGTTGGGGAGTCGTCATCTGTTCGTCCTAACCTGTTCGCAAGGTTACTAGACAGGATCAGACGTTAGGCGGCTTTGACCTGAATCAAACTATTCGCGATAGGCAATGAAACCACCCGCGTAAATCAGGTTCGCGTTGTTACCGTGGAATGCGCCAACGGTTTTATCGCCACCAACCAGACCGTCGAGCTGGCCATTCACACCGCGATAACTGACTGTGCCGGACAGATCTCGCCCGTCCAATTTGCCGTTCACGGTGACAGGGCTATTCGAACTGACCAGCGTTCCCCGCGCAAAGTCAGCCGTCAGCGTTATTGCACCAGAGGTCGCATCGCGTTCCCCTCTGATATAATCATTGTCCAACGAAATATTGTCGACATATGTCAACGCATATACCCCGTCGTAGCTTGCTGACCCAACACTTGGCCGGAAGGACACGTCGGTTCCAGCAACCAACCCTGCAACCGCTTTGAGGCCTTCGCCACTTACGCTACCAGCCGTGAACGAGAAGCCGTCGTCGTCGTCATCGATAACCTTACCAACCGGGTTGCCGGATAAGTCACCGGAAATCCGTCCTGTTGAGGATGGCGAGGTAAAGCCCGACATCGTTGCCTGATCTTGTGTTGTTTCGCATGCTGACATCGCGGCAGCAGACAAAAGCAGTACTGAAATGGGTAGAACACGCATAATATGGGCCTTTCGAGAGAACTTTGGCCCCCGTACCTTGCAAATGCAGCGCGAAAAAGGCGTAAACTTGCGTGTATGGTGTCCTGTCGCACAAAATGAAATCGCCCCCGGCTGTGCGAACAGGACCGGAGGCGACACAGCCTTCGCGCGGGAACTACACCACGCGGGGCTATCTGTGTTGGATCGCGGCTATTCGCCACCACCAAGTTGATGCACGTAGGCCGCAACAGCGTTCACATCAGATGGTGTCAAACGCGGACCCCATGCAGGCATAACTCCAAACCGCGAATAGGTGACGGTTTCGGTCAAAGTGGCCTCGTCGCCGCCGTAAAGCCAGATCGCATCGCCAAGGTTTGGCGCACCCATGCTGGTATCACCTTCGGCATTTACACCATGACAAGAACTGCATTGTTCATCGAAGATCACGGCACCTGCGGTGGCCAATGTCGCGTCATGTTCCGTCGAGGACAGCGACATAACGTAGTGGACGACCTGAGAAATCTCTTCTTTCTCAAGAACATCGCCGAAAGCTGGCATCTGTGACCAATGCGCGTCCAGATCGGTCTCGTTTCGGATACCGTGGTTCACGGTGTAGGCGATATCTTCAATAGTGCCGCCCCAGAGCCAATCATCGTCCAGCAGGTTCGGGTAGCCTTTTGCCCCCGCCGCACCAGAACCGTGGCACTGCGAACAATTGGTCCGGAACACGGCACCGCCTGCCGCAACAGCAAAGCGGTTCAGAGCTTCGTCATCGCCCAGAGACGCGAGTTCCACCTCAGCCAAGGCCGAGGTCAAATCCGCGTTTTGCTCTTTGTAGCGGTCGATCTCGGCTGCAACTTCACCCCGTGTGGAATAGCCCAACACGCCAGCGGTAGCCCCGTTGATCAGTGGCCACGCGGGGTAGGCAATCATGTAGCCGACGCCCCAAACGATGCACAGATAGAAGGTCCACAGCCACCAGCGCGGCAACGGGTTGTTCAGCTCTTTGATGCCGTCCCATTCGTGACCCGTTGTCTCGACGCCAGTTTCTTTGTCGATATCTTGGTGTTTTTTCGGATCGCTCATGATTTTACCCCCGTGTCTGGCGTGTCTACGTCATCGACCGGCACCGTTTCATTGCGGAACGGGATGTCAGCGACATCATCGTGAACATCGCGGCTACCGGGGCGAAACGCCCAAACGATTGTGCCCAAGAAGAACAGCGTTAGCGCAAGCAAGGCCCAGCTATCGGCCAGTTGGCGCAAGAAAGAATATGTATCCATGATCCGTCTCCTCTAGCGGCTTGCGTCTGGGGTGAATGTCGAGAAATCGACCAGCGTGCCGAGCATCTGAAGGTACGCCACAAGCGCATCCATCTCTGTCAGTTCCGGTTGCCCGTCAAAGTTGCTGACAACCGCCTTTGGGTAACGGGCAATCAGATCATCCCAATCGCTGTCGTAATCCGCTTGGGCCACAAAGTCGGCGCGTGCGTTGGCGATCATGTCGTCGGTGTAGGGAACCCCGACCATACGGTGGGTTTCCATAAGGTCTTGGACATATTCACCGTCGAGCGTGGTCTCCATTAGGAACGCATATTTCGGCATGATCGATTCCGGCACCACAGACTGCGGATCAATCAAGTGATCCACGTGCCAAGCGTCGGAATACCGACCACCAACACGGGCCACATCAGGTCCTGTCCGTTTTGATCCCCACTGGAACGGGTGATCATACATCGACTCGGCTGCCAATGAATAATGCCCGTAGCGTTCCACCTCGTCGCGCATCGGACGGATCATCTGTGAGTGACAGTTGTAGCACCCCTCACGCACATAAATGTCCCGACCCGTCAGTTCGAGAGGTGAGTATGGGCGCACACCTTCGACTTCTTCGATGGTATTTTCCAAGTAAAACAGCGGCACAATTTCCACGATCCCGCCAATCGTGACCACAAGGAATGAGCCGATCAGTAGCAATGTCGGGCTGCGTTCCAGGATTTGGTGCCGATTGAGAAACCCCGTTTGATGCGGCAACTCGTTCGGAACGTGATCGGGCAGGTCAGACAAAGTCTTGACCTTCGGATCATCAGCAGCGTCCGGTATTTTTGTATTGTTAGCCATATCTGCGGCTCCTTTATTCTGCTGGGACGCCGACCGGGGCGGTGACGTGTTTGCCACCCCGGATGGTCATAAACATGTTCCACGCCATGATCAGGCCGCCAGCGAGATACAGAACCCCGCCCAAGCCACGCACCACATACATCGGGAACTTTGCTGTCACGGTGTCAGCGAAAGAGTTCACAAGGAAACCTTGCGCATCAACTTCACGCCACATCAGGCCTTCCATAATGCCGCTGACCCACATGGATGCGGCGTATAAAACGATGCCGATTGTGGCCAACCAGAAGTGCCAGTTGATTGCGGACATCGAATACATCGACGCTTTGCCCCACAGTCGCGGCGTCATAAAGTAGATCGCCCCGAATGTGATCATCCCGTTCCAACCAAGAGCGCCGGAATGCACGTGACCAATGGTCCAGTCGGTATAGTGTGACAGGCTGTTCACTGCGCGGATCGACATCATCGGGCCTTCGAAAGTGGACATGCCGTAGAACGCGAGACTGACCACCATCATCCGAATAATCGGATCGGTGCGCAGCTTGTCCCATGCGCCTTGCAACGTCATCAGACCGTTGATCATGCCACCCCACGATGGCATCCAAAGGATGATCGAGAACACCATACCCAGCGTCGCCGCCCAATCGGGCAGTGCGGTGTAATGCAGGTGGTGTGGACCAGCCCAGATGTAGAGGAAGATCAGCGCCCAGAAGTGGATGATCGACAGTTTATAAGAATAGACCGGACGACCCGCCTGTTTCGGCACAAAGTAGTACATCATCCCGAGGAAGCCCGCCGTCAGAAAGAAACCAACCGCGTTATGGCCGTACCACCACTGCGTCATCGCATCTTGGACACCGGCGAACACTTGGACCGATTTGCTGCCCCAGATCGACACAGGGATCGAGAGGTTGTTGACGATATGCAGCATGGCGACAGTGACGATGAAGCTCAGAAAGAACCAGTTCGCCACGTAGATATGCTTTTCCTTGCGGGTGAAGATCGTGCCTAAATAAACGACGAGATAGGCGACCCAAACGATGGTTAACCAAATGTCTACGTACCATTCCGGCTCTGCGTATTCTTTGGACTGGGTGGACCCCAGCACATAGCCAGTCGCGGCCAAAATGATGAATAGGTTGTAGCCCCAAAAGACGAACCACGCGAGGTTACCGCCCCACAGGCGCGACCCCGACGTGCGTTGAACCACGTAAAATGACGACATGATCAAAGCGTTGCCACCAAACGCAAAAATCACCGCACTTGTATGCAGTGGGCGTAGACGACCAAAGTTGGCGTAGGGTTGCGCCCATTCAATGTTCAGCACTGGGAAGGCGAGTTGGAACGCGATGACAACACCGACCAAGAACCCGACACAGCCCCAGAACCCCGTGGCAATCACGCCAGCGCGGATCACGCCGTCCATGTAGCCATTGGTGTCAACGTAAACGACAGGCTCGTCCGTCTGGCGCAGCGTCCAGAAAAACAAACCCGATGCGACGATCATGATTAACACAGCATGGACTTGATATGCCAAATCCCGCGCGTAACTCGACGCGACGGCTGAAAACAAAATAACGATGCCTAATGCAATAAGCTTTAGGTAGTTCAACATCGTAAATACCTCTTTCTTGCGACCACGACTCACTCCAGTCCGGCCCTATTCACGCGGCTGTTCTCGCTCACGGCGGCGTGAACCACATTGATCTGGGTCAACAAGTGGACGGAAAAGGATTTGCGCTAGATCAAAGACCACCGCCGGACGTTGCGCCACGCTGTGACGTGACAAACCGGAGGGATAGATCATGGCCTACACAGCGATTGCGACAATTCTTCACAACAGCGATGCGGATCAGACCGCGCTTAATTTCGCGATAGATTTTGCACGGCACCACAACGCACACCTGCACGTCCTATGCGCGGGGATCGATGCAACAGAGCCCGGATTTTACTACGCCGGAGCCCATGCCATTGCCGTGCAGCAGAATTTTGATGTGACCCAAGAACAGGCGGATCGGCTTGAAACCCTCGCACGGCGCAGGTTGATTGCCGAAGATATCAAATGGGATGTGCAGGCGGTGACGGTGATGCCCGGCGGGCTTGATCCGTTCTTGTCGGATAACATGCGATTCTTCGATCTGGTTGTGCTGCCCGCACCGCATCAGGGTGCAAACGATCGCACCGACGCCATGACATTCGAAGCTTGCCTATTCGGTGCAGACGTCCCCGTGCTTGTGATCCCATCAGTGCCTAAGCTGTCGGTCGCGTTCGATAATATCAAAATTGCTTGGGATGACGGAACCGAGGCAATGGCCGCCGCCCGCGCTGCCATGCCGTTGCTAAAATCGGCGACGACGACGACAATCTCAATCGTCGATCCGCCGTTGCACGCCCCAGACAGATCAGATCCGGGCGGCAAGCTGGCGAATTATCTGGCGCGTCAGGGTGCCAAGGTCGAGGTCGCTATTCATGCACGCACCCAGCCTTCGGTTGCGTCGCAACTGCTGATGCGTGCCAATGAAACCAACGTCGATCTCATCGTCATGGGGGCCTACGGTCATTCCCGCATGCGTGAAGCGATTCTCGGCGGTGTCACCCGCGATATTCTCGGGCTGACAGACCTACCGTTATTGATGGCGCATTAAGATAAGTCTGATCCTGTTTCGGCCTGCAGTGCCTCTACGTCTGGGATCGTGATGTCGCGCTTGCCGTCCATCGCGATCATCCCTTCCTTGCGCAATTTCGAAAATTGGCGGCTGACAGTTTCCAACGTCAGCCCCATATAATCCGCCATCGCTTCACGGGTCAGCGGCAGCGTGATCTGCTTTGAGCCAGTCGTCAGAACGGCTTCGCCTTCGGTCGAGCGGCGCACGATCATCATCAGAAACGTCGCAATCTTTTCGCGGGCTGTTTTGCGCCCCAAAAGCAGCATCCAGTCGCGTGCAGCATCCAACTCGTCCAGCGCCATCTCTAACATGCGCTGGGAAATATGTGGGGTCTGCGCGACCATCTTTTCAAAGCTGTCACGGCGGAAACAACATAGTGTCACATCCGTAATGGCAGTCACATCATAGGTCGCCGTATCGCGGCCCGGACGCCCGATGAAATCGGAGGGCAACAACAAACCCATGGTTTGCTTGCGCCCGTCTTCCATCAACCGCTCTATCGTGGCTGTGCCGCTGACCACAGAGCCTACAAAGGCCATCCGGTCACCAGCCCACATAATCGGCTGGCCCGCATCAAAGGACCGATAGTACTTCATCGCGTCCAACGTGACGATTTCGTCGTCGTCACATGTGGCGCACACGGCGCGATGACGGATGGGGCAGCTGCTGCAATTGCGATCTTTGATCAATGGGGTCTGTAGGTCCATGACACTACCTATACGTGTTGGCTGAATGTATACACTATGTCACACCGTTCCAGCAGATGTTAGCCCATGCGGCAATGCGGCGATGCCTGCGCAACACCATAGTCACGGGCTTTCGCGCTATTTACATGACGCAAACGAAAAAGCCGCGCAATCTGCGCGGCTTTGTCTCAGGTCAAAAAAGGGATCAAATTACTTGATCTTACCTTCTTTGTACTCAACGTGCTTGCGCACAACTGGGTCGTATTTCTTGATGACCATCTTTTCAGTCATTGTACGTGCGTTTTTCTTAGTCACGTAAAAATGCCCGGTCCCTGCGGAGGAGTTCAGGCGGATTTTGATGGTGGTAGGCTTCGCCATGGCTCATCTCTCCGATATGCGGCCCAAACGGCCTGCGGGTGAATATCTATAGAAGCTGCCTTTTACTTGGGTCTAGCCCCGAGTCAACCGTAAACGCCATGTTTTCAACAGAGCTGGGCGCTTTGTCACCAGACGCGACACCACAAACACATCGCAGACCTGCCCTACGGGGGGCGAAACAGGCGAAATACCGCGTCACCGCCGCATCTCGCGAATCAAGAACAGAGACAAAATCGGTATGCGCGGACGGCCTATAAGCCGGATTTTGTCCTCTGGGTTGCCCCAGATGGATGACCATTCATCTGACGACGCTGTTACCAACGCCGCTCTAGCTGCCAACCCGGACCTGCTGGGGGTCAAGCATCCCCGTCCCCCTTGCGGGCGACACGCGGTCCCTATTTGGCATTGCTCCCGGTGGGGCTTGCCGTGCCGTCCGTGTTGCCACGTCCGCGGTGGGCTCTTACCCCACCGTTTCACCTTTTCCCCCGCAAGCGAGGGTAGTTTACATCTCTGTGGCGCTATCCCTAGGGTTTCCCCCGCCGGGCGTTACCCGGCACCGTGCTTTGTGGAGTCCGGACTTTCCTCGACATCGAAATGCCGCAGCCATCCAGCCATCCGCGCCATTGCGGCTTACGCAGAGAGACGTTGTGCGTCAACGGGGAAACGTTTTGCGAGGTCGGAGACGATATGCATATCAACCGCATCAAGCGGGCCACTGTGCCACGGACGAAAACGCATCCGCACCACATCCAGCAGCAGCGCATCATCAACATCGGGATAGCCAAACGCCTTGGCCGCGTCGCGAAATATCTCAGGATCAACGGGCAGATCGTGGCTAGACATGCCGTCCCACCAAACGCCAAGCCCCTCTAGCCATAAACGCCGCCAGTCGAATTTACGACCGGGATCAATTTTACGGCCCGGCGCCATATCGGAATGGCCGATAATACGCTCTGGCCGGATCGCCCAGCGTTGCGTGATGCCGTGCAACAAATCAACCAGCGCATCCATTTGCGCCAAGCCAAAAGGACAAGCGCCAGAATTCGCCAGTTCAATCCCAATCGAGCGACTGTTCACATCTGTAACAGCGCCCCAAGCCCCTGCCCCAGCATGCCAAGCCCGCATGCTCTCGGATACCATCGACCGAAGCGTGCCGTCCTCGTCAATGAGGTAGTGCGCCGAGACTTCGTTGTCAGGATTGCACAGCGTCCGACAGGCCGCATCAGCCGACATCATTGCGGTGTAATGGACCACAACCATGTCGGGCACCGCGCCGTCACGACGCGGACCGAAATTAGGGGATGGGTGCGTAAGGATCAGTTTCCAGCCGCAGCACGGAACGGTGCCGGATCCCAACCACAGGCGAAACCGTCGCCGTCAGGGTCAATGCCCCGTGGATCACGCTCTGGACCGCCGCGCGTCAAGAAATCGCGCTGTGCGGCGTCAGGGCTGCCGTATGTCGCACAATTGGACGAGAACCGCGATTCGCCGGACAGGATCGAACGGGAGTACCATTCTTGGCCCTTCTGGTTCGGTGCATTAATCGCGTAGGACACGATATTTGGCCCCGAATCTGCACGTGCCTCTGGCAGCGGAACCGGTTCGACCACGATCAACGCTTGTGCTTGTTCAGCACGACGTTCTGCATCGCTTTCGATTGTTTCTCGGCTACTGACTGCCGCAAAATTATTCTCGTCGGAAATTTCTGGGTTGTTGGCCAAACGGCGCTCGCGCTCTTCATCCGTTTCACCAACAGGACCGGACGCCAATGCGTTCAATGGTGCGGTTGAAACACCTGCCGTGCTGGCAGCATTTGCACCGATACCGGCGGCGGCAAGATCAGAAGATGGGATCGCTTGGTTCGCGGTCGCGGGTACTGACGCTGCTGCAACAGGCTGACGCGTTGCGGACAGCGGCGCACCACCTTGCTGGCTCGTCAGCTGGGCTTCGCGACGCGCACGGTCGAGTTCAAACTCGGCGTAGTCGCCAAAACCAACACCGCGTCCGCTATCAGGCACCGCAGGCGGTGTCATTGCACAGGCAGACAGCGCAAGCGCAGCTACAAGACCAAAAGTACCAATTTTCACGAGGTCACGCCCCTATCATTCTAAATCAGCGGTGGGTTTACCACCACTTCGCCGGTTTGGCTACAAATCCTGCGGCTTGCTCAAGCGCGTAGGCGACGTTCAGCAGATCGCCTTCTTCCCACGGACGTCCGATCAGCTGCAGGCCCAACGGAAGACCGTTTTTATCAAGGCCCGCAGGCACCGCGATCCCCGGCAAACCAGCGAGGTTTACTGTGACCGTAAACACGTCGTTCAGGTACATCTGGATCGGATCAGCGTTTTTCATCGCGCCCAAAGCAAAGGCAGGCGACGGCGTCGCAGGTGTCAAGATCGCATCAACGCCGCTTGCGTACACTTTGTCGAAATCCTGTTTGATCAACGCACGGACCTTACGGGCGCGGTTGTAATAGGCGTCGTAGAAACCAGCGGACAGCACATAAGTCCCGACCATCACACGGCGCTGCACCTCTGGACCAAAGCCTTCAGCGCGTGTCTTTTCATACATTTCAGTGATGCCGTCACCAGCATCCAGTTTTGCTCGGTGACCAAAACGCACACCATCATAACGGGCAAGGTTCGACGATGCCTCAGCAGGCGCAATCACGTAATACGCAGGCAGCGCGTATTTCGTGTGCGGCAAAGAAATGTCGCGGATCTCAGCGCCTGCATCTTTCAGCATCGATGTGCCGTCTTTCCACAGCTTTTCAATCTCTTCGGGCATTCCGTCCATGTGGTATTCTTTTGGAATACCGATGACTTTGCCTTTGATGTCGCCTGTCAACGCCGCCTCAAAGTTAGGCACAGCCATGTCGGCAGAAGTCGAATCCTTTGGATCGTGGCCGCACATCGCCTCTAGCATGATCGCACTGTCACGCACGTCTTTGGTCATCGGACCGGCTTGATCGAGCGAGGACGCAAACGCCACAACGCCCCAGCGGGACACGCGCCCGTAAGTCGGCTTAATGCCAGTTGTGCCAGTGAAAGCAGCAGGTTGGCGGATTGATCCACCAGTGTCGGTGCCCGTCGCACCAAGACACAGATCAGCCGCAACAGCGGCAGCCGACCCACCAGAAGAGCCACCGGGCGTCAGTTCCGCGTCAACTTTCCACGGGTTCACAGCGTTGCCATAAACGGATGTTTCGTTGGACGAGCCCATGGCGAATTCGTCCATGTTGAGCTTGCCCAACATCACGGACCCCGCGTCGAACAACTGTGTGGTCACAGTCGATTCGTATTCAGGTTTGAACCCTTCCAAAATGCCGGACGCCGCTTGCGACGCCACACCTTTGGTGCAGAACAAATCCTTAATACCCAACGGGATACCGCACATGTCAGGAGCATCACCTGCTTGGATACGCGCATCAGCTGCCTTCGCCTGATCCATAGCGATCTCTGGCGTGTGGTGCACAAAGGCGTTCAACGCACCTGCGCCCTCAATGGCGTTCAAGTAGCTTTGTGTCAGCTCAACAGACGATACATCGCCCTTGCGCATCGCATCACGGGCACCAGCAATTGTGAGTTTGGACAGGTCAGTCATTATTCTACCACCTTCGGCACAGCAAAGAACCCTTCACGGGCATCAGGGGCGTTGGCCAGCACTTTGTCCTGCTGGTCGCCGTCGGTCACAACGTCTTCGCGGCGCTTCAAACGCTGCGGCGTGACGGATGTCATCGGCTCTACGCCTTCAACATCAACCTCATTGAGTTGCTCAATAAACCCCAGAATCGCGCTAAATTCTGACGCGAGCGCGGGCAGCGCGTCGTCTTCAACCTTAATGCGGGCAAGTTTCGCCACGCGGCGGGCGGTTTCGGTGTCAATGGACATGGGCCGTGTCTCCGTCTGATATCGATTTTGCGTTTACCGTCCTGTTGGTTTGGCCGCAAGGACATGGGCGCTGTTATGTCTATATAATGCGGTCCGGTATCAGCGACGACGGTCCGCAAAGAAGCGTCTGAGCATGTCTTGCGACGCAGCAGCCGCAATTCCATCGTAAATTTCAGGGACATGATGGCACTGGGAATGGGCAAAAATGCGCGGGCCTTGGGCAACACCACCGGATTTCGCGTCGCTCGCTCCGTAATAAAGCCGATTGATGCGCGCGTTACTGATCGCAGCGGCGCACATCGGACAAGGTTCTAACGTGACGTAAAGATCGTAGCCAGTCAGCCGTTCCTGCCCCAACGCAGCACAGGCGGCACGAATAACGAGCATCTCGGCATGGGCCGTGGGATCGTTCAATTCACGTGTCCGGTTGCCAGCCTCTGCGATAACGCCTGCGGGCCCCGCAATCACGGCCCCCACAGGAATTTCGCCGCGATCGGCCGCTAATTTCGCCTGCATTAACGCGATATTCATGTGGCTGTGAAATTTCATATCTACTTTTCCCGCAATTGGCCCAGCGGTTGCAAGTGCCCGATGCCGTTATTTAGGAGCAAAACAAACGCGAACCATTGCTTAAAATCCACACGGTGCGTAAGGCTGATCTTATGTCAGATGATATTCCAAAGGGCGATCGCATCGCCAAAGTTTTGTCCCGTGCAGGGATTGCGTCGCGCCGTGAAGCGGAGCGCATGATCGCTGAGGGCCGTGTCACTGTGAACGGCAAGGTTATTGACAGCCCTGCCCTGAACATCACCGGCGGCGCACGTATCACTGTGGATGGCAAAGACGTGGGCGAACCCGATCCGCCCCGCATTTGGCTGTATCACAAGCCTGCAGGCCTTGTGACGACTGAACGCGACGAACGTGATCGCAAGACTGTCTTCGCAAGCCTACCCGAAGACATGCCGCGCGTGATGTCTGTTGGACGGCTTGATATTAACTCTGAAGGTCTGCTTTTGTTGACCAACGATGGTGAGCTAAAGCGGAAACTGGAATTGCCAAGCACGGGCTGGCTGCGTCGCTACCGCGTTCGGATCAAAGGATCTGCATCAGAGGCAAGCCTTGATCGGTTGCGCGAAGGCATCAGCGTCGAAGGTGTAAACTACCAACCAATGACCGTGACGTTTGACCGCCAGCAAGGTGCTAACGCTTGGCTGACGATCAGCATTCGTGAAGGCAAAAATCGCGAGATTCGCCGCGTGATGGAGGCTATCGGCGCAACGGTGAACCGCTTGATTAGGGTCAGCTATGGACCGTTCCAGCTAGGCTCGCTTGCGCAAGGTGAAGTTGAAGAACTGAAGCAGCGCGTTGTCCGTGACCAGCTAGGCTTGTCCGATAAACCGCAGCCGACACGCATCCGCAAACCAATCAATCGTCCGGTAAAAGGCCGTCCTGCGGGGAAAAACCCACGTCGTTGAACCCTTGTGGCCGCTGTGCCGCACGTGCATGCTTGCGCCAAATTGACGCAACATGCCGACTGGGGAACCATACATAGTGTCCGAACTACTGACTTTCGAGAACGCAACAAACCTGATCATGCTTTGCTTTTTGCAGGCCGTTTTAGGGTTTGATAACCTTCTTTACATATCAATCGAGAGCCAACGTGCGCCCGTCGCCCAGCAAAAAGCAGTGCGCATGTGGGGCATTATTATCGCGGTCCTGCTCCGTGTTGTCCTGCTATTCGTCATGATCCGCCTGATCGACGCACTGGCAGAGCCATTCTACACCTTCACATGGACTGGCGTGATCGAAGGTGCTGTGAATTTCGCCACAGTTATCTTTATCTTTGGTGGCGCATTTTTAATGTACACTGCAATCAAGGAAATCCGGCACATGCTGTCGATGGAACACCTTGGGCATAGCCTCGGTAACAAAAGCGGAAAATCAGCGGTCAAAGTCGTCGTGTTGATCGTCATGATGAACCTGATCTTTTCGTTCGATTCGGTCCTGTCAGCCTTGGCGATCACCGACGTGTTCCCGATCCTTGCATTCGCGATCCTGTTATCCGGCGCTGCGATGCTATTGCTCGCCGACGGTGTGACGAAATTTTTGGAAAAGAACCGGATGTACGAGGTGCTCGGGCTGTTTATTTTGTTGATCGTCGGTGTTGTTTTGCTCGGCGAATCCGGCGTTGCAGCAGGTCACGCGATGCACGACGACAGCATGAATATCAAAGTGTTTGGCCAAGCGATTGTGCCAATGTCGAAATCCACCTTCTACTTTGCGGTTGTTGTACTTTTCGCGGTAGAAGTTCTGCAATCCGGCTACGCACGTAAACTCAATGCGGAACGCGCAGCGACACAAAAACGTTCGTAAACTGGGAAATGTTGCCTATCTGTTAAGGAACTGAAGTAATGAAACGCATGAGCTATGATCAAACTGCTGATATTTTTCCTTTTGCTGTTCCCTGTGCTGATCGGCATGTTGCTCATCTGGGCACTTTTGCGATGGTTCAACGGGGCACCGCCCAAGCAAAGCATTGGGGACACCTTGCCTGATACGATACGTAGAATCTCTTTTGTTGTCCTGGTAATCTTGCTGTTTGGTGTGACCAGCGGCTTTTTGGGGGCAGCGTAATGGCGAAGAAATTTGGCGGAAAATATAGCCCTGGCGGATCATCCTCTGCCGAGGATATGCGCGAGACGCCGCTTGAACATGCGATGACAGATGACGGGACAAAGAGCACTGGATTACTGTTTGTTCCCGCCGTTGTCCTGATTTTCACGTCGATTAGCAGTGGGCCAATGACACTTTTGCTGGCTCTCGTCGGCGCCGCGTTGCTGACATTTGCCGCGTGGTTCACACGCGAAGGGTTGAAGGCAGAGGCGGAATATAACGCCCGCCGCGTCGCCCGCAGACCCAGCATACCGCGCAAAATGATCGCCTCGATTGCGACTGGTTTGGGCGTCTCACTGGCCGCGTATACCGGCGACAGCGGCCTGATCGGGTCTGTATTGTACGGCGTTGTCGCGCTCGGTTTGCATGGCGTTGCATTTGGCATCGACCCGTTGAAAGACAAGCGCATGGAAGGCATCGACACATTTCAACAGGACCGCGTCGCACGCGTCGTTGACCAAGCTGACGCAAGCCTGTCCGCCATGAAAGACCACATCGAACGCCTCGAAGATCGTGATTTAACCGCCCGAGTCGCGGCATTTTCAGCCACGGCTCGCAAAATGGCCCGAACGGTCGAAGAAGATCCGCGCGACCTGACCCGCGCCCGCAAATATCTCGGCGTTTACCTCGAAGGCGCGCGCGACGCGACGATCAAATTCGTCGACCTTTATAGCCGCAAATCAGACCCCTCAGTGCGGTCGGACTACGTGGCATTACTGGACGATCTGCAAGAAAACTTTGCCGCCCGGACCGACAAAATGATGGTCGATGATCGGACGGATATGGATATCGAAATCAAAGTGCTGCGCGACAGGTTGCAGCGCGACGGCTCGTAAAACAGCCACATCTTCAGGAGGACACATATGTCTGATACGATCCGCGAAAAAGCTGCGGCCACTCTGGCCGATGTTGAAAAAGTGACAGCCGTGGTGCTGCCCGAACCGATGGGCGAACTGGTCCCGCTGGCCGATGCCGACGCGCCGACAAGCGCCGCGATCACCCAACGGATGAACGAAATCGACATCACGGAAACGCAGTCGATCATTTCTTTCGGCTCGGGCGCACAGGCCGAACTGCAGGAAATTTCACAATCCATGCTCGCAGGCGTCCGCAACAAAGACGTTGGTCCAGCAGGTGACAGCCTGCGCAGTATCGTGTCCACGATCCGTGGCTTTTCAGTGTCTGAACTTGATGTCCGCCGCAAGCAAAGCTGGTGGGAAAAACTGCTAGGTCGCGCCGCCCCTATGGCCAAATTTGTTGCTAAATTTGAAGGTGTTCAGGGTCAGATTGACGGGATCACCGAAGATCTTTTGCGCCACGAAGGCGTGCTTTTGCGCGACATCGAAAGCCTTGACATTCTTTACGATAAGACTCTCGCATTCTACGACGAACTTGCGCTTTATATCGCGGCAGGCACGGCAAAACTCGAAGAACTCGACAGCACCGTGATCCCCGCTAAGGTTGCACAGGTAGACGCAACGCCAGAAGGCGACGCCGTGATGGTTGCCCAAGAATTGCGCGACATGCGGGCCGCGCGTGACGATCTGGAACGTCGGGTTCACGACTTGAAATTGACCCGTCAGGTCACGATGCAATCGTTGCCGTCAATTCGCCTCGTGCAAGAAAATGACAAGTCGCTCGTTACCAAGATCAACTCGACTTTGGTTAACACGGTTCCACTTTGGGAAACCCAACTCGCCCAAGCGGTAACGATCCAACGGTCTGCCGAAGCCGCAGAAGCGGTCCGCGACGCCAACGATTTGACCAACGAATTGCTGACATCGAACGCGAAGAACTTGCGTGACGCGAACAAGGTTATCCGCACTGAAATGGAACGCGGCGTTTTCGATATCAACGCAGTGAAGCAAGCCAACGCCGACTTGATCGCCACGATCAACGAAAGCTTGGAAATTGCGGACGAAGGTAAACGCAAACGCTCTGAAGCCGAGGCCGAAATGATAAAAATGGAGCAAGAGTTGAAAGATACTCTTGCCTCTGCCAAAGCACGTGGCGACAAAACCGGTGATACCATCGGGACTGCAACGGGTGCTTAAATGAAAATTGCGGGCGGCATTATGCGTATGACGGGCCTTTTGGGTCTGTTGACGCTTGCCGCCTGCGAAACGCCGCCGCCGGTTGAACCGATCCCAAACACACCACCGGTGCAACGACCAGAGCCGACGCCGGAACCCGAACAGATTGTGACCGAACCCAGCGAGGCCAGCAAAGCCTTAGCAATTTATTACCGTCGTCTCCAGAATGACCTGCTCACGCAAGGGTTGTTGCGCGGTGACGGTGGCGGCCCTGATACGCCATTCACCGATACCATGCTCGCGCGGAATTTTGTTCGTATCGCACTGTTCGATGAATACGTGACTGATGGCGGGGTTCTGCGCCCGCAAGCGACGCTGTCTCGACTACGTCGCTGGGATACGCCTGTACGGATGACCACTGAATTTGGACCGTCCGTCTCGCAAGCCCAACAAACCAAGGACCGCAACACGATCAGCGCCTATGCGCGGCGGCTGTCGCGCGCGAGCGGATTGTCGATTACACAGACCGACGTCGACCCGAACTACCACGTTCTTGTGTTAAGCGAAGATGACAGACTTGGGTTCCGTGACCGTTTGCGCGAAATTGTTCCAGGAATTGCTGAGAGTTCTCTGCGGGCCATTACACAACTTCCACGGGATCAGCTGTGCATCGTGGTAGCTTTTTCCCAAGGCGGCACCGCGAGCTACTCCAAAGCCGTCGCCATTATTCGGGCTGAGCATCCTGACCTTTTGCGCACGTCATGCTTCCATGAAGAACTGGCGCAGGGCCTCGGCCTTGCCAACGATAGCCCGCAGGCCCGCCCGTCGATTTTCAACGATGACGAGGAATTTGGACTGCTGACAACGCACGACGAGCTGCTGCTCAAAATGCTTTACGATCCGCGTTTCCGCACAGGTATGGATGCTGCCGAAGCAGCCCCAATCGCGCGTGTTATCGCCCGCGAACTGCTGAATAGCGGACCAAGTTAAGTAAGTATTTCATGACCTTGCTATGCGGCACGACGCTGCTTAGCATAATGTTAACAAGTCGGTATTTGCACTCAAGAGGACCACCATGCGAGCCCAAACACACGTCGCACAGATGCAGAGCGCGTTTGGAATGGTGATTTTCGATACGGCCTCAACGGCAGTCCGTCGGCTGTGCATATGGTAAACACGACGATTATTAAGGAGACCTAATTTATGGGCATTCTCGACTTTCTTTCAGGTCAATTTATTGACGTCATTCACTGGACTGATGACACCCAAGACACAATGGTTTGGCGTTTTGAACGCGCCGGCCATGAAATCAAATACGGTGCAAAGCTTACGGTGCGCGAAGGACAAGCTGCTGTTTTTGTTCATGAAGGTCAAATCGCAGACGTGTTCACCCCCGGTCTCTACATGCTAGAAACCAACAACATGCCGATCATGACGACGTTGCAGCATTGGGATCACGGCTTTAAATCGCCGTTCAAATCCGAGATCTATTTTGTTGATACGACGCGGTTTGCCAATCTGAAATGGGGCACAAAAAACCCGATCATGTTGCGTGACCCCGAATTTGGCCCGACGCGCATCCGCGCCTTTGGGACATACACAATGAAGGTCAGCGATCCGGCGCGGTTTATGACCGAGATTGTCGGCACTGATGGCGAATTCACGGCTGACGAGATTAGCTACCAAATCCGCAATATCATCGTCCAAGACTTCAGCCGCGCAATCGCTAAATCCGGCATTCCTGTACTGGATATGGCCGCGAACACAGGCGAAGTTGGCAAGCTGATCGCAGAGGCAATCAACCCCACGATTGCGCAATATGGCATCACCCTGCCCGAACTTTATATCGAAAACATTAGCCTGCCACCTGCGGTGGAAAAGGCATTGGATACAAGAACTTCGCGTGGTATCGCGGGCAACCTCGACGACCACATGAAGTACAAAGCCGCCGAAGCGATGGGCGCCGAAGGCTCTGCTGCGGGGCAAGCGATGGGTATGGGCATGGGTGCCGGACTGGGCATGCAGATGGGCAATATGTTCAACCCGAATCAGAATGCCGGACCTTGGGGACAAGCGCCGCAGCAACCCGCCGCGATGGCCCCTCCTCCGCCACCGCCGCCTGCTGAACACGTTTGGCACATCGCGATTTCCGGCGAGGTGACAGGTCCATTTTCTAAGGCTGCGATGGGTCGTAAAGTCACCGATGGCAGCCTGAACCGCGACACATTGGTCTGGACACAAGGCCAAGACGGTTGGATCAAAGCCGAAGATGTCGCCGATTTGAACAGCGTCTTTACCGTCGCCCCGCCACCCCCTCCGGGAGTTTAACCATGACGTCACGCACCCTAATCAGCCTCGGTTTCGTCGGCCTTTTGCTAGGCTGCGTGGCCTCCAACGACGCGATCTCTCGCCCTGATGGCGCTTTGCCCGTCGACGTGATCACGGCGCAATCCAATCTCAAAGCGCGCCACCCAACCGTCGACGCATTTAGCGCCCTCGCCCCCAGTGGCGAAGGCGTCATTTTCGCGCTTGATGGGACCGCGACCTATGTAAACCCGACCTTTGGCACGCAGATTGAAAGCACGATTTCCGGTTTTGATGGCAATACCATGTGCGTCGCCGAAGCCGGTGATTGGAGCGGAATTTGCATTTCACTTTTCCAAACGCCATCGGGTGGAAATTACTGCGAAGGCACGTTTGGCGACGGTGGTGCGCTGAACTTTCCCTGCACGCTGCAACCTGTGATAAGCGCCATTTAGATCATGCCAGACAATGAATTCGACAGCCCCGCCAGCCCACTGCAAGAACATCGGTTTCCTTGCGATAATTGCGGTTCTGACCTGCGCTTTGACCCCGGTCAGCATAGGCTGATTTGCGATCATTGTGGCAATACCGAAGCGCTTGAAACAGCGACTGGTATGGCCAACGGGATCAAAGAGCTCGATTTCCAAGATGCCGTCGCCAATGCGCTGGATTCCGAGGAAATCGAAGAAACCAAAGTCATCACCTGCCCCAATTGTGGTGCGCAAACGGAATTTGACGGCGACACACATGCGGCAGAATGCCCATTTTGTGCGACCCCAGTTGTCACCGACACGGGTACACACAGACACATCAAACCCCGTGGGCTGCTGCCGTTCGAATTGGATGAACCTGCGTCACGCAAAGAGCTGACAAATTGGCTCGGCTCGCTTTGGTTCGCCCCAAATGGCTTAACCGACTATGCACGCAAGGGACGCAAAATGAACGGCATCTACGTCCCCTATTGGACGTTCGACGCCGACACTAAATCCAGCTATTCGGGCCAACGCGGCACACACTATTATGAAACCAAAACGGTCGTGCGCGACGGAAAACGCCGCCAAGTGAAGGTGCGCAAAACCCGTTGGCGGGCTGCCTCGGGGCGTGTCGCACGATTCTTTGACGATGTTCTGGTGCTCGCATCGAACAGTTTACCGAAAAAATATACTGATGGATTAGAACCGTGGGATTTGTCGGAATTAGAACCTTACAAGCCTGAATACCTCGCGGGGTTCCGCGCTGAAGGCTATCAAGTTCAACTGACCGACGGCTTCACCCAAGCCCGCGCCTACATGGACCGCATGATCTTGCGCGACGTCAAATACGATATTGGCGGTGACGAACAACGGGTTAGCGACGTCAGAACCCAGATCAGTGACGTAACATTCAAGCATATTTTGCTGCCCGTTTGGCTGGCAGCCTACAAATATAACGGTAAAACTTATCGGTTTGTCGTTAACGGTAGGACTGGGCGTGTGCAGGGCGAACGACCCTATTCCGCATGGAAAATCACCTTTGCGGTCATTATCGGCTTGATTATCGCGGCAGGTGTGGGATTTGTTATCGCTAACAGTCAGTAGGAGTTAGGCGATGATCCTTTGCGCGGGCGAAGCCCTGATCGACATGCTACCCCGTGAATCCACCTCGGGCGAAGCTGCATTTGCGCCGCACGCTGGTGGCGCGGTGTTCAACACTAGCATCGCTTTGGGGCGTTTGGGCGTGCCGACACAGTTCTATTCAGGCATCTCGACGGACCTGTTTGGCACCGTCCTGATTGATGCATTGGTTGCCTCGCATGTCGATGCCAGCCTCGCGCACCGCTCCGACGCGCCAACGACATTGGCCTTTGTGAAATTGGTCGATGGGCACGCAACTTATGCGTTCTACGACGAAAACACCGCCGGTCGCATGCTGCCGATTGACAGCTTGCCCGCGACATCAGCGGACGCGATTTTCTTAGGGGGCATTTCACTGGCGGTTGAACCCTGTGCCGCGACCTACCTGGCACTTCTCAAACGCGAGGCACCGAACAAAGTCACGATGATCGACCCGAACATTCGCCCGTCATTCATTGACGATGAAACAACGTATAGGGCGCGGATCGCCGAAATGATCAAGCTTGCTGATATCATAAAACTTTCGGATGAAGACCTCGACTGGCTAGATCAAAACGGCGACACCGCCGAAAAAGCACGGCGCATGGTCGCTGATAACGATTTGAAATTGCTGTGTATTACAGAAGGCTCCAAAGGCGTGACCGGATACACGACAACCCAAGAAGTCTTTGTCGCGGCCAACAAAGCCACCGTTGTTGATACCGTTGGTGCTGGCGACACTTTCAACGCGGGCCTGCTTGCCAGCCTTCACAACGCGGGCTTGTTAACCAAGTCTGCCATCGCCGAACTGTCTGAAAGCGCTATCCGCGATGCTCTTTCGCTCGGTGCAAAAACCGCTGCAATCACAGTCTCACGCGCTGGTGCAAACCCGCCCTGGGCATCGGAATTGTGAGAGCGTTAATTCAGCGTGTAACCGACGCCCAAGTCACCGTAGATGGTCACACCATCGGTGAAATTGGCCCCGGCTTGCTGATCCTCGTCTGCGCAATGCAGGGCGACGATGCGGCTAAATCGGCCCAACTTGCAGCGAAGGTCAGCAAGCTACGCATCTTCGCTGATGACGCTGGCAAGATGAACTTGTCACTCAAAGACACAGGCGGTTCCGCCCTCATCGTCAGTCAATTCACGCTCGCAGGGGATACATCACGCGGCAATCGCCCCGGTTTTTCCAGCGCTGCCCGCCCCGACGAGGGCCGCGCACTATACGAGACGTTCATTAACGATATCAGCGCCCTAGGCATCCACACCGAGACTGGTAAATTCGGCGCTGACATGAAAGTCACGCTGACAAACGACGGTCCTGTGACGCTGTGGATGGATTTGTAAAGCCACGCCCGCCTTCATTTCGCCAAAACAACTCAACTGCGCAACCGTCCAGCAATAATCGACACCGTGAATATACCCGCCGCCGCCACAACAATCGACGGCCCAGTCGGCGTGTCGAACATCAGTGATCCTTGCGTGCCCAATAATGCCGCCAATGCGCCAGCGATCATCGCGGCGACGGCCATGCCTTCGGGTGTCCGCGCAAATTGACGCGCAGCAGAGGCCGGAATAATTAACAACGCGGTAATCAACAACGCCCCGACAACTTTGATCGCAACAGCCACGACAAGCGCGAGCAACACGGTTAACAGCAACTCTTTACGGCGCGGATCGATGCCCGCCGCATAGGCCAAATCCGGGCTCAGCGTCGCGGTTAACAGGTCCGACCATTGCCACCACAGCACCCCCAAAACAACCAGCGCACCGCCCCAAATCACGGCAAGGTCGGTAATTCCGACGCTTAAAACGCTTCCAAATAGGTAAGCCGACAGGCTTAGTTTTGCGCCCGACAATAGCGAAACAATCACAAGACCCAAGGCCAATGCCGTGTGCGCCAGCACGCCCAGCGCCGCATCAGCGGTTTGCCCCGCGTCCGTAAGCTGTATAAATATCAACGCGATACAAAGCGCCGTGATGATGACGCCAACGTAGATTGATAGCGAAAAAGCTAGCGATAGTGCCACCCCAAGAACCGCCGCATGTGCCATCGCATCTCCGAAATAGGCCATGCGTCGCCAGACCACGAAACAGCCCAACACCCCGGTCGCCAACACCGCACCGAGGGCCGCAAGGACCCCGCGCACCACAAAATCGTCAAGCATTATTCAGCGGCCTCGTGTGAGTGGTCATGATGATGGTGGTCGTGGTCATGACGGTAAAGCGCCAGCGCACCGCCCGTCCCTGTCCCGAATAATTCGCGATAAGCGGGCGCGGCACTGACAACTTCGGGCGTGCCTTCACAGCAAACGTGCCCGTTCAGACAAATCACGCGATCAGAGGCGCTCATCACCACGTGCAATTCGTGGCTTACCATCAGGACTGCACAGTCAAGCTCGGTACGGACTGCTTCGATTTGTCGATAGAAGCTCGCCGATCCTGGTTGGTCCAGCCCTTGCGTCGCCTCATCAAGCATCAAAACGTCAGGTCGCCCGATGATCGCGCGCGCCAGCAAAACCCGTTGGAATTGACCGCCAGACAGCCCCGCCATCTGCCGTAGCCCCAGATCAGTCAGCCCTGCGGTTTCCAACGCCTGACAAGCATCATGGTCGCTTACACGTCGCGGCAAATCCAGAAACCGGCGCACAGTCAGCGGCATCGATTGATCGATATGCAGCTTTTGCGGCACATAGCCAATTTTCAGCCCCTTCGCCCGCGTCACCGCACCACTACTCGGCTTCAGCGCCCCAATCAGAACCCGCAAAAGCGTCGATTTACCGGACCCGTTTGGTCCGACAATCGTGACGATTTCACCCGGAACCAATGCCAGCGTGACACGATCCAACACATTATGCCCACCATAGCGAAAGGCGACTTTTTCAGCAGCAAGTAAGGTCATGGTACGGTCTGGCACTCTGGGCAAAGGCCCTCTGCTTCGATCACAGTTTGTTCGATTTGGAACCCCGTTGATGCAGCTGTAGCCCCCAAGGATGTATCAGACGCCTGCGCCTCGGCGACCGTACCGCAACCTCGGCAGATCATGAAGGCAGGATTGTGAACTGTGTCCGGATGAGAGCAAGCAACAAAGGCGTTCAACCGTTCAATGCGGTGCACAAACCCTTGATCTACAAGGAAAGACAACGCCCGATAGGCCACTGGCGGCTTGGCGCCAAACCCGTCCGTATCAAGCCGCGCCAACACATCATACGCACCCAGTGCAGCATGCGCTTCGAGCAGGATTTCAAGCGTCCGGCGTCGCACCGGCGTGAATTGCACCTTACGCGCAAGACAAGCAGCATCAGCAGCCGCGAGGGCCGACGCGACACAGGTCGTGTGGTCGTGCTGTGCAAAACCTTTGGGGGTCGTCGTTTCCATCTTGCAATCCGTGTTACGTTATAACATATCAATCTTAATATGATTCACCAACAGAGGCAAGCCATGTCAATTCGCACTCGTCTACTTTTACCAATCCTCGCCATTCCGACTGCAGCGCTGGCAGATGCACCGCGCGTCATGACCGACTTTGGCCCGACGCAAAGCATCGTTGCTGACTTGATGTCCGGCGTGGCATTGCCCGAAGTATTGCTGACCCCTGGTGACGACCCGCATGACTTCACCTTGCGCCCGTCGCAAGCGCGGACGCTTTCGAATGCAGACGTCGTGATCTGGGTCGGCCCTGCCCTCACACCTTGGTTGGTTGATCCAGTGGCCAATCTATCGGGCGACGCGGTTGGCTTACCATTGCTAGAGACCGAAGGCTGGGAAATCCTGCCGACACGCGGCACAGAAGATGACGATCACGATGATCATGAAGACTCGCACGACGATCATGACGATCATGACCACGACGACCACGACGACCACGACGACCACGACGACCACGGGCATGACGATGATCATGATGAAGACAAGCATGATAATCACGAGCACGACGAAGATAATCACGACGCGCATCACGGCCATGACCACGGCGACAGCGACCCTCACGCGTGGCTCGACCCTGCGATTGCTTCTGTCTGGGCTGGAGAGATTGCAGCGACGTTGACAACTTTGGACAGCGAAAACGCGCAAACCTACGCCGACAACCTAGCCAAATTTCAAGCTGACATGACCCAACTCACCGCGGATCTCGCAGCTATCACTGACGACGTTGATGGCAGCCGCCTCATCCTCCCTCACGACAGCTTTCAGTATTTCGAAGTCAGCACGGGCCTTGTCCCAGCAGGTTTCATCTCGAACGCCGAAGATGCTGATCCGGGCCCACAACACCTGCGCGGCTTGCGCGAACAGGTCACATCAGGCGCTGTGACCTGCGTGTTGCATGAATCTCCGACCGATGCCGAATGGGCGGATGTTTTGATCGAAGGCACCGACGCGAAATCAGCACTGCTCGACGTCACTGACCGCGCCGAAGTTGGCTATGCCGCGATGATGCGCCAACTGGCCGAAACACTGCGCGATTGCGCGAACTAAGCGTCAGCCGACGCTTCAAGTGCGGGGTATTTCAACGCCAACGTGACGCCCCGCACGACAAAGTTTAGCAATAGCCCAACCCACAACCCGTGATTGCCAAACAGGGCCATCAGGGGAAAGACGCAGACAAAGTAGACCACCGCAGACACAACCATCATGTTGCGCATGTCCGTGGTCCGCGTGGCCCCGATGAAAATCCCGTCCAGCATCCATGCCGCGACCCCGATCAATGGTGCCGCGATCATGTAGGGAAGGAACACGCGCGCCGCGGCTTGCACGTCTGGCGCTGTCGTCATGGTGTCGATGATCGTTGTCCCGAATAGAGCAAAGCAGACCGTCAGGAATAACCCCGTTGCCGTCCCCCATCCACAGGTCAGGATCGCCGCACGTCGCAAAGCTGCCCGTCTGCGTGCGCCCAGCGCCTGCCCGACCAGAGATTCAGCGGCAAAAGCAAAGCCGTCCTGCGCGTAGGCCGTGATATAAAGGAACTGCAGTAGAATTTGGTTCGCCGCCAGATTGACGTCCCCAAAATCCGCCCCCCAGAACAGAAAACTGACAAAGACCGCTTGCAGCAGAACCGACCGGATCATGATGTCGGTGTTCACTATCGCCATGCGCTTTAACCGGATGCGGTCAAATATCCGCGCGGCATCGCGCCACGCCGTGCCCGCGAATGCGTCGCGACACAGCCATAGACCCAATGCGAGCCCCGACCATTCCGCGATAAATGTGGCCCACGCGACGCCCGACACGCCCCAATCAAATCCCAGCACAAAGATCAGGTCGAGGATAATGTTCGCGCTGTTCATCACAACTTGGATCGCAAGGATCGCTTTGGTGCGCTCTACCGCCACAAGCCAGCCCGTGATCCCGTAAAGTGCGATGGTCGCGGGCGCGGACCACACACGGATCGCCATGTAATCGCGGGCAAGGCTTTCGACCTCTGCGCTCGCAGGTGACAGGCTGAACGCGCCGTAAAATAATGGGATTTGCAGAACGATGATCGCGAGACCCGCAGTCGCGCCGATCAGCAATGCGCGTGACAACAAGGCCGCGACTTCGGCATCATCGCCCGCACCATGCGCCTGTGCCGCAAGGCCCGCTGTGCCCATGCGCAGGAACCCGAACACCCAGTACAGCGCCGTGAGAATGATCGCGCCGATCCCGACTGCGCCAATCGGGACCGCGTCGCCCAACTGCCCGACCACGCCCGTATCCACAGCGCCAAGGATCGGAACCGTCGCGTTGGACAGCACGATCGGCAATGCGATATATAGAACCCTGCGATTGGTCAGCGCGCCGATCTTCATGGCGCCTTTGTACGATCCGGCATCAAGAAATGCCCCGTGCCTTGGGCAAACAGCTTCGTGCGATTGTCCTGCCAAGCCTCCACATGCACCGATGCATAACGTCGCCCGGACCTGTTTACGCGCGCCCGTGCATAAGCGTCACGCGGCAAACCAGAGCGCAGGTAGTCGACGGTAAAATCAATGGTCTTAGGCAGTTGGATGCGATCCGGCAGATCAACGGTTTTGCCTTCCATATCATCCCAGATCATCGCCCAGCTTAGCTGGATAATTGCGGTGATCTCTAGAAACGCCGCCGTCACGCCACCATGAATCGCAGGCAGCATCGGGTTGCCGATATGGTCTTCCTTGAATGGCAACACAGCCGTCAATTCATCACCGCGACGGTCAAACTGCACCCCAAGGAACTGGATATACGGCACGTCGGACAATAACTGCTGCAAGGCCGCGTCGCGCCGCTGTTTAATCACTTGGACGGGTTCAGGTTTATTCATGACGTCACCGCCTTTTGCTGTGGCACCGTGAATGCGCCCGTTGCGGTGGCCACTGGCCGATCCGTGTCGGCGTCCGTCGCAACTGCGCGGACAAAGGCCACGTTGCGGGTCACATGATAACAGGTCGCAGTGGCCGTGATCCGATCCCCCGGCGTCGCAGAGCGCATATAATCGATCCGCAGGTCCAATGTCGCCGTCGGCACACCCGCGTTCGGATGGCACATTACGGCAGTACCGCAGCAGGTATCCATCAGCGCAGACACGGCCCCGCCATGGATCACACCCGTTTCGGGATCACCAATCAACCGCGTATCATAAGGCATTGAAATCACAGCCTCACCCGCACCCGACCGTTCCACCAGCATCGACAACGCCTTGGCGTGCGGCATGTTCTGGATAAAGTCGGCTACCATCTCTGCTTGATTTTCTGGTGTCATCGCCTGTCCCTTGTCACGCCTCGTATGGTCTATATCTGACATTCCCAAGCCGCCGCGAAAAGGTGTTTCTTGAATGGCATTGGCACGTTGCCTTGGGTCATGACCGCGCTATACTATTGAGTAAGGAGAACCGTGATGTCTGAACCCCGCCTAAGCTTTAAAGAAATGTGTGCCAAGTTCGATGTCACGCCGCGGACGTTGCGCTATTACGAGTATATCGAATTGCTCACCCCCGAAAAAGAAGGTCGGTCCCGCTTCTACGGCAGCAAGGAACTTGCGCGTATGACGCTGATCTTGCGCGGCCGCAGGTTTGGCTTTGCGTTGGAAGACATCCGCCAGTGGCTTCAGATTTACGAGAACGAAGGCAACACCACGCAGATGGAAACGTGGATCGAACTTGCGGACAAGCAACTGATTGAGCTGACCGAACAACGCAAACAACTGGATGATACGGTCGCCGAATTGCAGCGACTGCGCGATCTGACAGCGCAAAACCTTAAGTGACCCCAGGTTAGGGGCGGCCCCAACACTGCGAGCCGCCATTGTCGCTGGCACGGAACCAATCCGGCGTCTGCCCTGCATCCACACGTCACAAATCCCAGCTGCATTTGACGCTTCGCCAAATGACCGTGCCGCAAACCCCTTATTTACAGACGAATATGGTATGGAATACCCTACCCCACTTTCCGAACTGCCGGGCTGGCTACACGTTTAGGGGGAAAAACAGCGCCGCCCTCCCTCTTATTAAATTACGCGTGACCTAGGGTTAAATTTGCTGACCTTTCGTAAGCTCGCAAATGACGCCACGTTCCGTTTACGTTAACGTCAACAAAGCTTGTATGGTTTGAGTCGACAGCGCACCTCGACTGCACAGCGACCAACATGCAGCCCAAGGATTGCACTATGACAAACGAAACAATGACCATCCGCGACATGTGCGTGGAATTCGACGTAACACCGCGCACTTTGCGCTTTTATGAGCAAAAGGAGCTTCTGTTTCCCATTCGTAACGGCCAGCGCCGGATGTTCACAAAACGTGACCGCGCGCGCCTCAAACTGATCCTACGCGGCAAGCGTTTCGGGTTCAGCCTAGAGGAAATTCGGCAGTTGCTCGATTTGTATCACATGGGCGACAGCCAACAGACACAACTGGCTAAGACGTTTGAATTAGCCAAGAAACATCTCGCCGACATGATCGCCCAGCGCGACGAGTTAAATGTCGCCATCGAAGAGATGAAGACACAAATGGAATGGGGCGAAAAGCGCCTGAACGAACTGGCCAGCGGTAAAATAGCCGCCGCCTAAAACGACAAAACCGGAGGAGTCCCGCACATGCCGATTTACAATAGCCCAACCAAAGATCTTCAATTTGTTCTGCACAACCTGCTGAACGTCAGTACGCAAGACATTTCAGGCTACGATGAATTGGACGCGGACTTTACCAATGCTGTGCTCGAAGAAGCAGGTAAGGTCGCAACCGATGTGCTGGCCCCGCTAAACCCTGTTGGCGACGTCGAAGGCTGCAAGCTGGAAAACGGCGTCGTGCGGACCCCAACAGGCTTTGATAAAGCCTTCAAGGTGATGAAAGAAGGCGGCTGGACGGCACTGGATTGCGATCCAGAATACGGCGGTCAGGGCTTGCCCTACGTGATGAACTCTGCGGTGCAAGAAGCGTTTGTGTCAGCAAACATGGCCTTCAACATGTACCAAGGGCTGACACACGGCGCCTACTCCGCGATCCACGCCCACGGCACTGACGCACAAAAGCAAAAGTGGCTGCCGAAAATGGTCACTTGCGAATGGACAGGCACCATGAACCTGACAGAATCGCATTGCGGGACTGATTTGGGCCTGATGCGTACAAAGGCCGTGCCACAAGACGACGGATCGTTCAAAATCACCGGCCAGAAAATCTTTATCTCGGCTGGCGATCACGATCTGGCGGAAAATATCGTCCACCTCGTTCTCGCTAAAATTCCCGGCGGCCCTGACGGGATCAAAGGTGTGTCGCTGTTCATCGTGCCGAAAATCATGGTCGATGACGCAGGAACGCTTGGCGATCCAAACGGCGTGTCCGTTGGGAAGATCGAAGAAAAAATGGGCATCCACGGCAATGCGACCTGTGTGATGGACTACGACGAGGCAACTGGCTACCTGCTCGGCGACGAGCACAAAGGCATGCGTGCGATGTTCACAATGATGAACGAAGCGCGTGTCGGCGTTGGCCTTCAAGGCTACGCGCAAGCCGAGGTCGCCTACCAAAACGCTGTCTTCTACGCGAACGACCGCCTGCAAGGACGCGCCGTAACAGGTGCGCAATTCCCTGAAAAAGCAGCCGATCCGCTGATCGTACACCCAGATATCCGTCGTAACCTGATGGATCAGAAAAGCTTTGTCGAAGGGGCGCGCGCATTCACGATGTGGGGCGCAAACCTGATCGACCGTGCGCACAAGAACAACGACGCAGAGGCCGACGGTCTCATCTCGTTGATGACACCTGTGTTGAAAGGTTTCCTGACCGATAAAGGTTTCGAATACGCGACAGCAGCCCAGCAAGTCTACGGCGGCCACGGCTACATCGAAGAATGGGGCATGTCCCAATTCGCCCGCGACGCGCGTATCGCGATGATCTACGAAGGCGCGAACGGCGTGCAAGCGCTCGACCTTGTTGGCCGCAAACTGGCGCAAGATGGCGGCAGACACGTGATGGCGTTCTTTGAGATGGTGAAAACTTTCATCAAAGAAAACGACGGCAATGAAGCGCTAAAAGCGGACTTCCTTGAGCCACTCAAAGCGGCGTCAAAAGACATGCAGTCTGCGGGCATGTACTTCATGCAAAACGGTATGAAAAATCCGAACAATGCACTGTCAGGGTCTTACGACTTCATGCACCTGATGGGTCACGTATGCCTCGGGTTGATGTGGGCTCGCATGGCGAAAGCGGCACAAGAGGCACTGGATGCAGGCGATAGCGACCGCGATTTCTTGGAAACAAAAATCGCGACTGGTCGCTACTACATGGCGCGGCAACTGCCCGCCACGGCAATGCACTTGGCCCGGATCAACACGGGCGCTGATACGGTGATGGCACTGGACGCAGCACAGTTCTAAGCAAAACGCAGGCGGGCCTCACAGCCCGCCTCGCAACGGAGGATGTTAATGCCCAAACGGTTTCGCATGACCCGCCGGTTTCCTGCGGCAATGACCGAAGACGGATACCGCAAGTTAACGCGATTTGCGGATGATGCTGGATTGAACAGGGCCGAGGCGTTGAGTTTCATGTTCGAAAACTTAGATAAGTTATTAGACGCCGACGAAGTTCCGTCGCGGCTCCGTAAATTCAAGTTAACGATTGACGGTGGTAAATTGTGATCATGGACTTTGAGTTGTTTTGGCGAAATGAAGTTGGGGCGGCAGTGTCCACCCCATCGCGCCTCACGGCTTGGCTATCCGATATGCAACGATGGGGCTTCACTTCGCACGCGACGACACACTCCTGCGTTCCGCGCAAAACCATGTTAGGCGATTAACCTTAATGGGTGATGAATAGCTGAGACGACCAATTTCATTTCGCCAAAACAATTCAATGCTCCGACTGCCCAAACGGGCGAACCCTCGAAAGGGACCACACGATGACAATGATTTTGCACTGCTTTGGCGAAAGCGGAAATGCTTACAAGGCGGCTCTTACCCTCGCGCTATCGGGCGCGGACTGGACACCAGCCTATGTTGACTTTTTCAACGGCGGCGCCCGCACCCCCGAATTCATCGAGATGAACATCATGGGCGAAGTCCCCGTGCTAATTGACGGTGATATCGTGTTAACCCAATCCGGCGTTATCCAAGATTACATCTCATCCAAGACGGGCAAGCTGGGTGGTAAATCCGCCGCTGAACGTCGCGAAATCTTGCGTTGGATATTTTTCGATAACCACAAGGTATCCGGCGTTGCTGGCGGGATTCGCTACATGATGAATTTCTTACCAGAAGACAAACGCAACGCCGATGTGATCGCGTTCCAAGCGAGCCGCCTGAAAGCCGCGCTTAAGATCGTTGAGGCCCAACTCGACAATACAAAATGGCTCGCTACGAGCGACATCACAATCGCTGACATCGCGGTCGCTGGATACTTGTTCTACCCAGAACCATTCACCTTTGACCGCAAAGACTACCCGAATATCGACCGCTGGATGGACGCAATCGCCGCCCAACCCGGTTGGAAAGCCCCTTACGACCTTTTGCCCGGCTCACCAGCCGATCGTGCTTAATACTCCGGAGGATACTATGACCGAAGCCTATATCTACGACGCTGTGCGTACCCCACGCGGCAAGGGCCGCAAGGACGGCAGTTTACACGAAGTCACATCCGCCCGCCTTTCGGCTGGCGTGATGAATGCGTTGAAAGATCGGAATGGGCTGGAGGGCCACGCCGTTGAAGACGTAATTTGGGGCAACGTCACCCAAGTTGGTGAACAAGGCGGCTGTTTGGCGCGGACTGCTGTGCTGGCGTCCGATCTGGATCAGTCCATTCCCGGCCTATCGATTAACCGCTTTTGCGCCTCGGGCATGGAAGCTGTGAACCTCGCTGCGAACCAAATCCGCGGTGGTGCTGGTCAAGCCTATATCGCAGGCGGCGTCGAGATGATGGGCCGCGTTGCGATGGGCTCTGATGGGGCGGCGATTGCCGTTGATCCGTCGATTGCGATGGACACCTATTTCGTTCCGCAGGGTATTTCCGCCGATATTATCGCGACAGAATATGGATTCACGCGCGAACAGGCCGACAAACTGGCCGTTGAATCGCAAAAACGCGCTGTTGCCGCGTGGGAAGACAATCGGTTCGACAAATCCATCGTCGCCGTCAAGGATCAAAACGGCCTGACCATTTTGGACCGTGACGAATACATCCGCCCCGGCACAGACATGCAGGCGCTTGGTGCGTTGAACCCCGCGTTTCAGATGATGGGCGAACAGATGCCCGGCTTTGATAAAGTTGCGCTGATGAAGTACCCGCATCTCGAAAAAATTAACCACATCCACCACGCTGGGAACTCTTCCGGTATCGTCGATGGTGCGGCTGGTCTTCTGATCGGTTCAAAAGAATACGGCGATGCGATGGGCATCAAACCCCGCGCAGTCATCAAACACACTGCCAAAATCGGCACTGATCCAACGATCATGCTGACGGGTCCTGTGCCTGTAACCGAGAAAATTCTTGCTGATTCCGGCATGAATATTTCCGACATTGATCTGTTCGAAGTTAACGAAGCTTTCGCCTCTGTTGTGTTGCGTTTCATGCAGCGCTTTAACGTCGATCCGTCCGTTGTGAACGTCAACGGCGGCTCTATCGCGATGGGCCATCCGCTGGGTGCAACCGGTGCGATTATCATCGGCACGCTGCTAGACGAGCTGGAACGCACGGGCAAAGGCACAGGTCTCGCGACACTGTGCATCGCATCCGGCATGGGTGCTGCAACAATTATCGAACGCATTTAAGGAGCTGCGAAATGACTGATTTTACACTGAAAATCGACAGCGACGGCGTTGGCGTAATCACATGGGACACCGTCGGGAAAAGCATGAATGTCATGTCTCGCGACTCTATGGCCTTGCTGAATGACCTGTTCGACCAAGCGGTGAACGATGACGCCGTGAAAGGCATCGTGATCACGTCCGGCAAGGATAGTTTTGCGGGCGGCATGGACTTGAATGTTCTGGCGGCGATCCGCGAAGAATACAAAGACGATCCCGCCAAGGGCCTGTTCGAATTTACCATGAATGGCCACCACGCCCTGCGCAAAATCGAACGCGCTGGCATGGACCCGAAAACGAACAAAGGCGGCAAACCAGTGGCAGCCGCTCTGCCCGGCACTGCGCTTGGCATTGGGCTTGAAGTGCCGCTGGCCTGTCATCGCATTTTTGCGGCTGACAATCCCAAAGCAAAGATCGGTCTGCCAGAAATTATGGTCGGGATTTTCCCGGGCGCTGGTGGTACAACTCGACTGGTGCGTAAAATGGGCGCTATGGCCGCGTCGCCATTGCTGCTTGAGGGCAAGCTGAACAACCCGCAGGGCGCGCTGAAAGCAGGTGTGATCGACGAAGTCGTGCCCGCTGACGAATTGCTCGACGCAGCCAAAGCGTGGGTATTGTCAGAACCGAAAATCGTCAAACCTTGGGATGAAAAAGGCTATAAAATGCCGGGCGGTGCACCCTATCACCCTGCAGGCTTCATGACATTTGTCGGCGCGTCAGCCATGGTTAACGGCAAAACCCAAGGCGTCTATCCTGCGGCTAAAGCCTTGTTATCAGCGGTTTATGAAGGCGCATTGGTGCCCTTCGATACAGCGCTTAAGATCGAAGCACGCTACTTCACCCAAGTCCTGATGAACCCGTCGTCATCTGCCATGATCCGTTCGCTCTTTATTAACAAAGAGGCGTTAGAAAAGGGTGCGAACCGTCCTGAAGTGGCTGATCAGAAGGTATCGCAAGTCGGCATCATCGGTGCTGGCATGATGGGTGCAGGCATCGCACTGGTCTCCGCTTTGGCGGGTATCAAGGTCGTGCTGATCGATGCGAAACAAGAGGCTGCGGATAAGGGTAAAGACTACACCGCAACCTACATGGACAAAGGAATTGCCCGCAAAAAGGCAACTGCCCAGAAAAAAGAGGCTGTGCTGGGTCTGATCAACGCGACGACAGATTACGACGCGCTGAAAGATTGCGACCTGATCGTTGAGGCCGTGTTCGAGGATGTTGGCGTAAAGGCTGACGTGACAGCCAAGGTTCAGGCCGTCACTGGCCCTGATTGCGTGTTCGCGACCAACACATCGACCTTGCCAATCACAGAGCTGGCAAAAGCCGCGAAAGATGCTGAAAAGTTTATCGGCATTCACTTCTTTAGCCCTGTCGACAAGATGATGCTGGTCGAGATCATCAAAGGCGCGAAAACTGGTGACGTCGCTGTGGCCAAGGCGCTCGATTTCGTGCGCCAAATCCGCAAGACGCCGATCGTGGTGAATGACGAACGGTTCTTCTACGCGAACCGCTGCATCATTCCTTACATCAACGAAGGTATTCGGATGGTGAAGGAAGGTGTCGAACCTGCGCTGATCGAAAACGCTGCGAAACTGGTCGGCATGCCACTTGGTCCGCTGCAATTGACTGACGAGACCTCCATCGATCTGGGCGTCAAAATTGCCAAAGCGACGAAAGCCGCAATGGGCGATGCCTACGACGACGCACAAGACGAAGTGTTGTTCTGGATGTTCGACGAAGGCCGTTTGGGTCGCAAATCAAACAGCGGCTTCTATGCCTACGATGAAAAAGGCAAACGTCAGGGGCTTTGGGAAGGATTGTCCGCGAAGTACCCAACCGCCGACGAACAACCTGATCTGATCGACGTGCAGCATCGCCTTTTGTTCGCACAGACATTGGAAGCCGTACGCGCCTTGGAAGAAAACGTGCTGGAAGACATCCGCGAAGGCGATGTTGGCGCGATCCTTGGCTGGGGCTTTGCACCTTGGTCCGGCGGTCCATTCAGCTGGCTTGATATCATCGGATCGCCGTATGCGGCGGAACGGTGTGACCAGTTGACCGAGATGTTCGGCGAACGCTTCAAAACACCAGACTTACTGCGTGAAATGGCCGACAAGAACCAGTCATTCTATGGTCGGTTCAGCGCAAAAGCCAAAGCGGCCTAAGCAACCAATATAACGAAAAAGGCCCGCAATTTGCGGGCCTTTTTTATACAAAACCGTCGACGATACGACGCCTAGCCATCTGCGCCTATTTGCTGAATTTCTTCGCATAATAGTCAACCATCTGCGACACCATTTGATCGCCCTGCCCTTCGGCCGCAGCAGTTTGCAACGCGGTCAATGGACCGCCAGCAAGTTGCGATTCAACACCCGCATCTTTGGCCATCTGATCATAATACCCCAGATCTTTCGCCGCATTCCCGATGCTAAAGGCCAGCATTTCTGGATTGCCATCAACGCCGTAGGCTTTCACCAAATCCATCATCACCGACTTCAACGGCCCTGCGGACACAACGTCGTAGACCTGCTGGCGATCCACGCCCGCCACGTCTGACATAGCAAAAACCTCGGCCATGGCGTTTGCCACCGTCATCCCAAAGAAGTTGTTCATCAACTTTACCGTGTGACCGGAACCAACAGCGCCCAAATAAAAGACGTTCTCAGCCAGATCATCCAGCACAGGTTTCACCTTATCAAACGCAGGCTTGTCGCCTGATGCCATAATGTTCAGCAATCCGTCGTAGGCTTGCGCGGGCGTGCGTCCCAATGGTCCGTCCAACATTGTAGCGCCCGCCGCCGCGACTTTTTCCGCCAAAGCGCGTGTGCTCGCTGGCAAAGATGTCCCGAAATCAATCACAACCGCGCCGGGTTTTAGACCAGCAATAACGCCATCTTCGCCGTTCATCCGCGCTTCGACGCTTTGCGATGTGTCCATGCAAAGCATCACGATATCCGACGCCATCGCGACTTCGCGTGCTGTGCCGACTTCGACCGCGCCGCGTTCAACCGCCGCGTCGATCCGTGGCCGCGACCGGTTCGCCGTGATCGTCACAGCATAATCGAGATCATGTAGCCTGCTGACCATCGCGGATCCCATCAGCCCCAATCCAATAAATCCGATAGTTGGTTTGGTCATAAGTCGTATCCTTCAGATGCATTGCCCACAAAATATATTTTGCCGTGAACATCCATAGTCGGTTTCGGCCCGTCTGCAAAACCCAATGTCATGATTACCCGATCCAGTGACGTCGATGCGCAGTCAAACCGTTGCAAATCCGTCGTGAAAATGTGTACTCTTTGCTTAACATTGCGAGCGGACCGATTGGTCGGCCAGCCACAACAAGGATGCTGACGTGAAGAAAATTAAGCCTACTGAACTGCGTTCGCAAAAATGGTTCAACAACCCCGAGAACCCTGAAATGACCGCTCTTTATCTAGAGCGTTACTTGAACTACGGACTGACCCGCGAAGAGCTGCAATCAGGCAAGCCGATCATCGCGATTGCGCAGACGGGTAGCGACCTAAGCCCCTGTAATCGCCACCACATTGAACTTGCCAAACGGACTCGCGACGGCATTATCGCCGCAGGTGGTGTGCCGTTAGAAATCCCCGTTCACCCGATCCAAGAGACAGGAAAACGCCCCACCGCAAGCCTTGACCGCAACCTTGCCTACCTCGGTTTGGTTGAGACCCTGTTCGGCTATCCGCTGGACGGCGTGGTGTTAACCATTGGCTGTGACAAGACCACGCCCGCCCTGCTCATGGCCGCCGCAACGGTTAACATTCCCGCAATTGCTCTGTCCGTCGGCCCGATGCTGAACGGCTGGTACGAAGGTGAACGCGCGGGCTCTGGCACCGTCATTTGGAAGGCCCGTGAAAAGCTGGCGTCGGGTGAAATCGACGACGACGAATTCATGAATATCGCGGCCGCATCCGCCCCGTCCGTCGGATACTGCAACACGATGGGCACAGCCACGACGATGAACTCGCTGGCCGAAGCACTAGGCATGCAGTTGCCCGGCGCCGCCGCGATCCCCGCCCCCTACCGCGAACGCGGTCAGATCAGCTATGAAACTGGTAAACGCATCGTTGATATGGTCTGGGAGGACCTACGCCCGACCGACATCATGACCCGCGAAGCGTTTGAAAACGCCATCGTTGTGAACTCTGCGTTGGGTGGTTCGACCAACGCGCCGATCCATCTGAACGGTATCGCAAAGCACCTCGGCGTGCAGCTGAACAACGACGATTGGCAGGCCGTTGGCCACTCAGTTCCGCTATTGGTTAACCTGCAACCTGCCGGTAAATATCTGGGCGAAGATTTCCACCGCGCAGGTGGCGTCCCCGCCGTTATTGGCGAATTGTTGCAAGCCGATTTGCTGCCGCATCCGAATGCGATCACTGCAAATGGCCGCACGATGATCGACAATTGCAGCCTGCTGCGGACCGGAAATGACGATGTCATTTTGCCGGTCTCCGCCCCGCTTTTGCAGTCCGCTGGCTTTATCAACCTCAAGGGCAACCTGTTCGATAGCGCGATCATGAAAACCAGCGTGATTAGCGCTGCGTTCCGCAAAACCTACCTGTCAAACCCCGATGATCCAGAAGCATTCGAAGGCCGCGCCATCGTATTCGATGGACCTGAGGATTATCACCACCGCATCGACGACGAAGCCGAAGGCATTGATCAGAACTGCATCCTCGTGATGCGTGGCGCTGGCCCCAAAGGCTATCCAGGTGGCGCAGAAGTCGTGAACATGCGCGCACCATCTTACCTTTTGAAACAAGGGGTTGAGGCGCTGCCTTGCATCGGTGATGGACGCCAGTCCGGCACATCAGGTTCACCGTCGATCTTGAACGCGTCACCCGAGGCTGCGGATAACGGCGGCCTCGCGTTGCTACAAACTGGCGACATGATCCGCATCGATTTGAACGCCTGCACTGCAAATATCTTGGTATCAGACGATATTTTGCAGGCGCGTCTCGAAGGTCTGGTCGCCGCAGGTGGCTTCCCGATTCCCGTGTCGCAGTCGCCTTGGCAGCAATACTTCCGCGAGATGGTGCAACCGCTATCCGAAGGAATGACCCTGCGCGACGCCCCGAACTATCAGGACATCGCTCGCAAACACCTGCCGCGTGACAACCATTAACGTCGGTTAACGCGCCGCGACAGCACCAACGACCAAGGCGCCCGCGCCTTGGATCACCTGCTCTGCCAACGCGCAGCCAGCAGCGATCTGGGCCTCGGTATCGCCCACAGCCCCCAGAAAACCAGCGTTGAAACTGTCCCCGGCAGCCGTCGTATCACGTACTTTTTCCGCCTTCTGCGGCATGAAACTAGCCGTTTTGCCGTTGGACAAATACCTGATCTCGCCGCCGCCGTTTTTCACGATGATCGTTGTGCAACCAGCCGCTTGATAACGGGCCTGCGTCGCCGCAATATCCGCATCGCCAAAGAACAATGCCTCTTCGTCATGCGACGGAAACACGATGTCGCTGACACTGGCGAAATCCATGATCGCCGCACACATCGCAGCCGCATCCGGCCACAAACGCAGCCGCAAATTCGGATCAAACGCAATCGTCACGCCATTTGCACGCGCCGCTTTCAATTGCTCTCGCAGCCCAGCACGGCCAGCATCGTCGAGGATCGCGATCGAAATACCCGACAGATAAACGATGTCAGCACCGGCAATCGCCTTATCAACAAGTCCCTTTTGCCGCATCAATTCACGCGCTGCCGCCTGCCCGCGCCAATACGCAAAGCTACGCTCACCATCATCCAGATGGATCATATACAGGCCCATCGTGTGTGTTTCTAACCGCCCAATATGATCGGTTCCAATGCCAGCGGCCTGCGTAAAAGCGGCCATTTTATCGGACATCGGATCGGTCCCGATGCAGGTCACATAATCAATGTCCCACGTCGGCTGCAGTTGGGCCAGATACCACGCAGTGTTATAAGTATCGCCAGCAAACGACGCGACAAAGCCGTCAGGCGCGCCAGTCGGGGCCAATTCAACCATGCATTCGCCGATGGATACGATGCGTTTTTTCTGTGCTGTCATAATTTTCCCCAACTTTTCGCCAAACTGGTATACCAGATCAGCCGCCAATACCAAGATTGTTTCGGCACAGCAAGTTTACTGCATCACCTTAACGATGCTTCCTACCACTTTTTAGCGGCGCAATCAGTACCTAACATTTAGGAAAACAGCGATTAGGACGGGTGCGAAACCCGACCTATTCCTCGCATTACGCAGCCGTCTGGTACGGCGTCTGAATCGCGATTTTGCCCATGCCATCAATCTCCATGACAGTGATCAACGCCCGCGCCGCCTCTAACGGCAACGTAGTATAATCGGACAAGCCCGCGTCCAGTATGTCGGTGGATTTAGGACAATAGATCAACGCGCCCGTGTTCGCAAAGATAACTTCGTCTTGCGAAAAACCGAGCGTAATCAATTCGATCTGCTCTGCGGGTGGCACGCGCACGATGCCACGAAACCCTTCAAGGACAAGCGCGGGAATCATCGCGAACGGATCGCCAAACACCTCTTCGGCGGCGTCCGCTTCGATCATAACTGACTGCTGGGGCAGCAAAACCATGTCATCGCGGTTGCCAAGCGCATGGGCAGGCACAAACAACGGCCACGCCTCGCCGGGTGCTAATTCGCCGCCTGTCATCAAAATCTGACGGTTCACAGAGGCCACGGTTTGCATACCTCCGTCGAACGTCAAAATCTGATCGCCAACAGCCACCGCCGCCACGTCGCGCCATCCCATCTGCGTCGCGACCTGCGTGCCAGCCACCAGCCCGGCCGCCAATTCTGCCAATGTCGCATCCGCGAGCAAGCCAGCCTCGGCAACAGCACTACGTCCCCAGACGTCCCTTTTGAATTCAAACATCAGCAAAATCCCCTTTGGTGCAGCACCGACCGATTACGTTTCAGTTCTTGCCACGAGCACAATCAGTAGGCGTTGATTCTGTGAACAAGATGCGTTGGAAAAGGGGCAAGTTTGCGACCTTGTTGCGTGGTTAATGGGGAATTAACCTTCCGAATTAAGATTTTAACCAAATTCGAAACAAACGGGACAAACCGCGCGGGGAATTTTCAGACAGATGGATCAAACGCATAGCCAAATGTGGCGATGTCGGCACTGCAAACCTTTGAAATGACTTCAGCATCCGCGTCGCTGTAGTAGGGTCGCCAATCGCGGTCCCGTGACGACGCATTCGCGCGACCAACAGCACAGGTAAAGCCTACATGTGCCCAGAACGCCGCTAAATCATCCTCCAACGCTTCGAGCCGCGCAAACAAATCACAGCGCACCGTCCCTGTCGCATCTGTCACATAAGATCGATATGGTTGCATGGCAAAAGCCGCCATAGTCGCCTTTTGGTTGATGAAGTCAGAAAAGCTCAAACTTTTCGCCCGCCCCACCGCCGGATGCGCAAAGGATTGCGTTTGCAGCCAATGATAAAGGCTCACCGCCCGATCCCACGGGTTTCGCACAATCGTCACCACAAAATACTCTGCCGGATCAACAATCCCCTGAATATCCGCCAACGTACTATGCTTCCACAACCGCCCCGCAGGTGTCAGCGCCTTTAGCCGCCCGCGCCGCTGCTGCGCTTTGGGCGTATCGCCGATCAGAATGTCATCCTTCATCGCCCGCCCTTCCAAAGCCAGCGCCAGCGACGTGCCCCCTGTTTTGGGGATATGCACAAAAATGAACTTACGGCCCGGTGAAATAATCATGCGGGTTTCCCTAATTGCTTCAAATACCTTGTCGTTTTCCCTCAACCCTGCCTAGTCTAAAGTGAACAGACAAACAGGGGGGGTGCGTGTCATGGGATGGATGAAAAACGAGATCGGGCTGGATAAATGCGCGGCTAATCACGTGCCACTGACGCCCTTGTCCCATCTCAAACGCGCAGCGACGGTGTTCAGTGACAAAACCGCGCTGATCTACGGCGACATCCGCCTATCCTACAGCGACTATCATACGCGCGTGACGCGGCTGGCCTCCGCCTTGGTCAAGGCTGGCGTCAAGCCCGGCGATGTTGTCGCCACCCTTCTGCCCAACATTCCTGCGCAATCCGAAGCCGCCTTTGGCGTGCCCGCCTGCGGTGCTGTGCTGAACACGATCAATATCCGGCTCGACGTGGACACAATCGCCTATATTTTAGACCACGGCGAAGCCTCTGTCGTGATCTGCGATAGTCAATTCCTCCCGCAATGTATCGACGCGATTGACGCAATGGATGGCCCCGCGCCGCTGGTTATCGACGTCGCCGACACAGTCGCGGGCATCAAAAGCATCGGCGCGCAACAAGACTACGAAGATTTTCTCGCCACGGGCGACCCCGATTTCAACTGGATCATGCCAACGGACGAATGGGAAAGCCTCGCGTTGAACTACACCTCTGGCACCACCGGACGGCCCAAAGGCGTCGTCTACCACCATCGCGGCGCGTATTTGATGACAATGGGCACCCCGATTTCGTGGCAACTACCGCTGTTCCCGATCTACCTGCAAATTGTGCCCCTGTTTCACTGCAACGGCTGGAACCACACGTGGATGATGCCAGCACTTGGCGGCACCGTCGTCTGCTGTCGCGACATCACGGCAGCGGCGATCTACGACGCGATCGCAGACCACGGCGTCACGCATTTCGGCGGTGCGCCTATCGTGCTGAACCTCTTGGTTAACGCGACAACGCGGCGCGACTTTGATCACACAGTCGAGGTTTTTACCGCCGGCGCACCGCCCGCCCCCGCCACGCTCGCGAAAATTGGTAAACTCGGCTTTAATGTCACCCAAGTCTACGGCCTCACCGAAACCTACGGCCATGTCACAGAATGCATCTGGAACGCCGACTGGAACACGCTGCCCAACGACGACCAATCCGCGATCAAAGCCCAGCAGGGCGTCGCTATGCCGATGATGGACGACATCACAGTGATGGACGCATACATGGTCCAAATCGGCAAAGATGGCACCGCCCAAGGCGAAATCATGATCCGTGGCAATGCGGTCATGAAAGGCTACTACAAAAATCCCGAAGCCACTCAAAAAGCCTTTGCTGGCGGCTACTTCCACTCAGAAGACATCGCAATTCAACACCCCAACGGCTACATGCAAATCTCTGATCGGGCCAAAGACATCATCATTTCAGGCGGCGAAAACGTATCCTCCGTCGAGGTCGAAGCAGTCCTCATGAACCACCCTGCCGTGAACCTCTGCGCCGTGGTCGCAAAACCGGACGAGACATGGGGCGAAGTCCCCTGCGCCTTCGTCGAACTCAAAGACGGCGCCACCGCAGACGAGGCCGCAATCATCGGCTTCGCCCGCGACCGCCTCGCTGGGTTTAAAACCCCGAAACGCGTCGTCTTCCAAGACCTTCCCAAAACCTCCACTGGCAAAATCCAAAAATTCGAGCTTCGCAATGTGGCAAAGTCGGTCTAATTTCATTTCGCCGAAACAACTCATTTCAACATCAGCCTCCCGCTCCACTACCCATTATGGAAAACCCCCGCTAAACTATTGAAAAAAGTAAAGCAGGCACATGACGGCACTAACCCAATTTGAACGGCTCGAAAGCGATGGGATTTGGCGTGAAACGTCCGCATCCGACCCTATTGAGGTGACCGTTTCTTTTGGCAAAGCGACCTTGGTGCTGAACGATCGCAACGAACAACCGCTGACCCATTGGTCGCTGCCCGCTGTGACGCGCTTGAACCCCGATCACCGCCCCGCGCTGTTCACGCCTGCCCCCGAGACCGACGAGACGCTGGAAATCGAAGACGACCTGATGGTCGACGCCATCGAGACTGTGCGTAAGGCGTTAACCAAATCCGCCCCACGCCAAAGCCGCTTGCGCAGCGTGGTGACATTGTCCCTGATCGGCGTGGTCATCGCTGCGGCAGCACTCTGGGGACCGGGCGCGTTTCGGCGGCAAACCCTGTCCGTTGTGCCCGACTCCAAACGTACCGAAATTGGGGCAACCATTCTGGGCCACTACCAACGCCTGACTGGCCCCACCTGCCGGAACCCGATTGGCACTGTGCCGCTGGCCAAGCTGAAAACCCGCCTGATGGGCCGCGATGCCAAAGGCCAAATCGTCGTTGTGCAATCCCTACCCCAAGGTGCGACCGTGCTGCCCGGCGGTATCGTTTTGATCGACCGCGCCTTGATCGAACAGCTTGACGATCCGGCGATTGCTGCGGGCTTTATCATTGCCGCGATTGCAGGCCGCGACAGCCACGATCCGCTCGCCGATGTTCTGTCAGACGCGGGGTTGAACACCACCGCACACCTTTTCACGACAGGCGACATTCCGAACGACGTGCTTGGCGACTATGCCAGATCTATCCAAGAAATATCGTTAACGCCCGCAAAACCATCCGAGCTTGTCACCGCATTTGACAATGCCAAAATCCCGCTCGCGCCTTACGCCGCGATCCGTGATCCTGATGGGGCAATGTTTGGCGACGTAGCCTCTGGCACAACCACAAGTGTTCTGACTGATAGCGAATGGGTGCGCTTACAAGGCATCTGCGCCAGCTACTAATTTACCCTCTGAACAAGAAAAGACCCCGCGATACCCTGCGAGGCCCTTTCCCGGGAGAACCGATTAGTTCCGGGTGAACGCATCCCCAAAGCCCGCAGTGCGTGCGGCTTGCAAGCCCGTTTGCAGCTGTGCTGGTTGGGTGAATGGTCCTAAAATAACGATCTTGACCGCTTTGCCACCCAGTGTCCCATTCGAAAATGTGACAGGCCAGCCGCGTGCTTGAAATTGTCCGGCAAGACGATTGGCATTTGCCGCGTCGCCAAAGCTACCAACCTGCACGTAACGGTGCGTCGATGCGGCGGCCGCTGGTGCGCGCACTGTTGCGGGTGCGACGCTGCGGGACGATGCTCGCGCAGCGGTTGCAGGCGCGGGAACCAAACCTTCAGAAATCGCTTGCTCGCGCGTGATGCGGCGCAGGCCACGGTTTTGGTTAATCCGGTTGTCGTCCCAAACCCGCGTATAACCAGCAGGCGGTTGAATAACCTGCTCGCGCACGGCTTCTGGTGCGGGGTTCGAGGCTGGCACAACGGCACCAAACAGTGACGTCTCTCGTGCCACTGGCGCCGCTGAAGTCGTCGTCGACGCTGCACGTGGCGCGACATTTGACGCGACGGATGCCACCGCGACTGGCGCAGGGGCCGATGGGCACACAACAGGTGAACCTGTTGCTGCATTGATAAAGCGGCGACCTGTCGCAGCAATCTCTGTGCAAATTTGCGTAAGCGTGACGCGGCGCGGTCCCTCATCGACAACAGGTGCAACGGCTGCAATCACCGCTGGCGTCGGCGTCGCTGGGGCCTGTGCTAGCCCGCAATCAATCGGTTGCCCGGTCGAGCCGTTTATGAAACCGGCCTGAATACCAAAACGTCCGTTACAAGCTTGGGCTAAAGTAATGCGCGGCGTCGGCGCAGGTGCAGCCACAACAGGGGCCGGAGCCGGAGCAAGTAGCGGTGCAGGCAGCGGGAAAGGTGCCGCAATCGGCGCTGCAACAGGCGCTGCCACTGGGGCCGGACCACAGTTAATCGGATTGCCGTTCGCCGTGGCAAAACCGGCTTGGATACCAAATTTACCTTCACAAACTTCAGCCAATGTTATGCGGCGCGGCGCAGGCGCCGCGGGCGCTGCAACCTGCGCGGGGGCCGATGCCGGAATCACACGAGCAGCCGCAGGTGCGGGAACAACACGCGCTTCAGGAACATCCGCGAAGGTGATGATCGGGCCAGACGCAGCACTTGTCGTCGCCGATGCGCTTATTTGTGTCGGCTGAAAGCCACACAACTGCGCGCGAGTGCGATCAACGCGCGGCACCCAATTGGTTAACCCGCCACGTCCGGCACGCACAAATGCACAGCCTTTGCTGTCGACATATTGCGTGCCGTTATAAGACGTCGGCGGAAATTCAGCCGGTGTGGCAAGCACTTGGGCCTGCACCGTTAACGTTGCGCCGGCCGAGATGGCCAAAATACTTACAAAACCTAAAGCAACCCGTACCATGTTGGTCGTATTCTCCACCATATTTTGTATGAGAATGCCTGAGGTGGCCTATTTTGTAAAGAATCCCTTTAAGACCTTGTTAATATTACTTCGTACCGAACATTCGGTCACCCGCATCGCCAAGACCCGGCACGATATAACCCTCTTCATTCAAGTGGCTATCAACCGCAGCGGTCACGATCGGCACATCGGGGTGCGCTTCTTGCATCCGCGCAATACCCTCAGGTGAGGCGAGCAAACACAAGAAACGGATGTTCTTAGCGCCTGATTTCTTCAGCAGATCAATCGCTGCGACAGACGAATTGCCAGTGGCCAGCATCGGGTCCACAGCAATCACAAGACGATCCGCCATCTCAGTCGGCACCTTAAAGTAGTACTGCACGGGCTGCAGCGTTTCTTCGTCGCGGTACAATCCGACAAAGCCAACACGCGCGGACGGAATCAATTCCAAGACACCATCCAGCAGCCCGTTCCCAGCCCGCAAAATCGACACAAGCGCCAGCTTCTTGCCGTCCAAAACAGGTGCTTCCATCGGTTGCATTGGCGTGTCGATCTGCTTGGTCGTCATCGGCAAACCGCGCGTCACTTCATACGCAAGCAACTGCGAAATTTCCCGCAATAGTTGCCGAAACAAAGCTGTCGACGTGTTCTTATCGCGCATCAATGTCAGCTTATGCTGCACCAGAGGATGGGTCACATGGTTCAGGTGTGGGTCAGTCATTTTTGGCGGCCTCCAGGCGTTTCACGATAGCAGCGCGGGTCTTGTCATCACAAAACGCGGCCTCAATTGCAGTGGTATTCAGCGCGTCAAAGTCTGGGCGATCCCAGCCGAAAACGCGGTTCAAATTCTCGAATTCTTTGGTCATAGTTGTGTGGAAAAACGGCGGATCGTCCGTGGATACGGTGATTTTCACACCGCGATCACGTAGCTTCGCGATAGGGTGTTCATCCCATCCAGAGACGGCTTTCAGCACCACGTTGGACCCCGGACAAACTTCTAGCACGATGCCGTCTTCGACCAATTTATCGACCAAAGCGTCGTCATTGATCGCGTTAATCCCGTGACCGATGCGTTCGACTTTCAGGTCGCGCAACGTGTCAGCAACCATATCAGGTCCGCCCCATTCGCCCGCATGGCACGTCAATCGCAAGCCAGATTCACGGGCCATATCAAAGCTATACGCGAAATCACCCGGGCGGCCTATCATTTCAGCGCCAGCCATGCCAAACCCGACGACGTAGTCATCAGCCGTTTCAGCCGCACATTTTGCAGCCTTGATCGCGTTATCGGGACCTTCGTGGCGCAGGCATGTCACAATCGCACGATGCACGATGCCAAAGTCCTTTTCGGCAGCGTCAGCACCCTCTTTGATCGCGGCTAAAAACTCTTTCCATGCGACCAGATCGCAGTTACCGCAGAAATCCGGCGACAAAAACGTCTCGGCATAAATTACACCCGTTTTCGCAGTCTCTTCTAACGCCACATAGGTCAGCGCCCGAAAATCTTCGGGGGTCGTCAGCGGTGCAGTCGCACCATCATAGACCTGAATGAAATGCCCAAAATCGCGAAAGCTATAATTACCCTCGTCATCAAAAAAATCACTGACGTCGATTTTTTTCTTCTGCGCAAGTTGGCGAATAAACGACGGCGGCGCAGCGGCCTCGTGGTGCAAGTGAAGCTCAACCTTAGGCATAGTCGCAAACGTCATAAAAAACTCTTTCCTTGGCCCGCGTAGGGCACATTCAAGTGGGCTGCAATCGACGCGGCAACATCCGTAAACTGTAGATGCCCCAATGCCTTCGCCCCAATACCAGGGACCAAAACCGGCACACGTTCGCGCGTGTGGTCAGTGCCGGACCAAGTGGGGTCATTGCCATGGTCCGCAGTCACGATCAACAGGTCATCGGGACGTAAACTAGGGATTAATGCCGCCAACGCGGCGTCAAACCATTCCAAATGCCGCGCGTAGCCTGCCACGTCGCGGCGGTGGCCATATTCACTGTCAAATTCAACCAAATTAACAAAGGTAAACGATCCTGCTTCAGCGTTAATTACCCAATCGCTCAGGTCGTTCATCAAGCTTTGATCGCGCCCTTTGCTAGTCGTCGCGATCCCGCGCATCGAAAAAATGTCACCAATTTTACCAACGCCATGCACCGCGCGTCCCGCATCAGACACGTAGTCGCATAGGGTCGGCGACGGCGGCGCAATCGCGAAATCGCGACGATATTCCGTGCGTTTAAAACCCGTTTCAGGGTCGCCAACAAATGGCCGCGCAATCACCCGCCCCACCTTCATCGCATGCAGCGTCGGCGCGATATCGGCACACAACTTCAGCAATCGTTCACGCCCGAACGTGTCCTCATGCGCCGCGATCTGAAGCACGGAATCGGCGGACGTATAGCAAATCGGCCAACCGGTTTTCATGTGCCGCTCACCTTCAGCCTCGATCACCGTCGTGCCGCTATCGTGCCGATTGCCAAGGATTCCGCCAGTTCCGGCCGCCTCGCAAATCATCACAGTCAGGTCGTCGGGAAAGGCCGGATCGGCGTCAGGAAACGTGTGCCAATCCCACGGAACAGGCACGCCGGCCAACTCCCAATGTCCCGACGGCGTGTCCTTGCCGCGCGAAATTTCCGTAGCCGTCCCCCATGCACCCGTAGGCGTGTCGTCGACGGCCAAGTCATTGGCCAACCGCATCGCAGCAGTCATGCCCAGCGCGTCCAAAGTCGGAATATTCAGCGGGCCGGACCTACGATCGTCGGCGGTGCCAGCAGCACAAGCGTCAGCGATATGACCGATTGTATTTGCACCCGTATCGGGCAAATCACCGTTGAAATATTCTGCCGCGTCAGGCGCGCCACCGATACCAACGCTATCGATGACAACCAAAAAAGCACGTGCCGCAGTCACATCCGTCATGGGTCTACCCTATTGATAATCAAAGGCATTGCGTCCGGTGCATCGCCAATAGTGATCGCGGCCCGAACCGCCTGTGCAGCCGCTTCCGCCGCATCATCATCAGCCGCGTGGATCATGCAAAGCGCATCACCGCGACTAATCTTATCCCCGACATTAACAATATCCGACAGCCCCACAGCAGGGTTAATCGGATCGGTTTCGACTTGCCGCCCGCCGCCCATCGCAACAACCGCCAGCCCCAATGCTTCGCCATCAATCGCGGCGACATATCCATCATCTGCGGCCTGCACGTCACCCGTCACCGCAGCCTTTGGCAAGTGCGTCCGCCAATCGTCGGCCATGTCAGGCGGACCGCCCAATGCCGCGACCATGTCGGCGAATTTCACCATAGCATCGCCCGACGAGATCGCTTTTTCCAACCGTGCTTTTGCCCGCTTTTCGTCATCGCCATGCAGCGCCAAAACCCGCGCGCCCAGCGCGATACTCAACTCGTACAAACGCGGCGCGGCGTCGATATTCCCGCTCAACACTTCCATGCAGACCGCGACTTCCACCGCATTGCCGAGCGCAGGTGCCAATGGCGTATTCATGTCCGTGACCAACGCTGCCGTGTTGCACCCTGCCCCGTTTGCCGTCCCGACAAGCGCGCGAGCAAGCGCCTCCGCCTCGTCAACAGTTTTCATAAACGCGCCAGATCCCGCTTTGACGTCCAGCACCAAACCACCCAACCCAGCGGCGAGTTTTTTCGCGAGAATCGACGCCGTGATCAAGTCCATGCTGTCGACCGTCGCCGTCACATCGCGGATCGCATAAAGCCGTTTATCAGCGGGCGCGATGCTGCCTGTTGCGCTCACGATCGCACAGCCGACGCGGCCCACAATCCGGCGCAATTTCGCTTCTGTCACCGATGTAGACAGGCCCGGTATCGCTTCGAGCTTGTCCAAGGTGCCGCCCGTGTGCCCCAATCCGCGCCCCGAAATCATCGGCACGTAAACGCCACATGCGGCCAACGCGGGGGCCAAAATCAGCGACACGCAGTCGCCCACGCCGCCAGTTGAATGTTTGTCCAATACCGGCCCGTCGAAGTCCCACGCCAGCACATCCCCGCTGTCGCGCATCCCAGTCGTCAACGCCACACGGCCCGCGTCCGACAAGCCGTTCAGACACACCGCCATCGCGAATGCGCCCGCTTGCGCATCACTCACCGTCATATTGGCCAAACCATTGGCAAACAAAGATAGTTCTTCTGCTGTCGGTGTCTGCCGGCGGCGGACTTTGGCAATGATCGCGCGGGTATCCATGGCCTAGGTCCGCGTCATAAAGTCGGCATCGAATTGACCCGGCAGCAACTTGCCTACGGTTGTAACGTCTTGCAAACCGTCGGTCGTTAACATCGTGACAACCACGTCACCACCCGCGAATTCCGACAATTTCTGACGGCATCCGCCACACGGCGTCACAGGTTTCGGACTATCCGCGATCACGGCGACTTCGGCAATTTCAGTTTCGCCCGCAGCGACCATCGCGGCAATCGCGCCCGCTTCGGCGCAGGTGCCTTCCGGGTAGGCCACGTTTTCGACATTACAGCCGACATAGACATTACCCGAGGCAGTTTTTAAAGCCGCGCCGACCTTAAAATTCGAATAAGGGGCGTGGGCGTTTTCGCGCACAGCGCGGGCGGCGTCGAACAAAATCATGCGGGGCTCCTTGCATTTGATCGGATCAATGTGACGGGCCGCGCTGGTCGATGCAAGTTTAGACTTGCGTGGTGAAAACACCCGGCAGCGTGACTTCGAGCAGTTCAAGATCGTCGCTCGCGTCCGCATAGCGCGTGCGCATCTGCGGCGGGATCACAAAGGCATCACCAGCCGATAGAATTTGCGGCGGCTGCCCGCCCCCTTCGAGGGTAAACGACCCCTCCATCACAAAGGTAAAATGAATGTCGGCGTCGTGGCTCGCCCAAACCGGATCGCCTGCACCTTTGCGAATAACCTGCACACCCGCAACGGCATGTGTGTTCGCAGCAATCGTTGTGTCGCGGGCCACAAAACCCGGCAGACGGAAATCAGACCACTCTGCGCCGTCAGCCACATTGTGCACGAACCGTTGCCCGTCCCACTCGCGATCACGGTTAATAACAGAGGTCGGCAGCAGCATATCATGGTCAATCTCGGTGACATGTTCCGCAGGCACGCCGATCTCGATGACCTCAATCCCGTCAGAGGCTTCAAGCACACGGTGCCGGATTTCAGGCGGCTGAATAAAGCAATCACCAGCCGTTAACCTAATCGGCCCACCTTGGTCTTCGTAAACCACATCAACCCAGCCTTTATAGCAGAAAATTAGCTGAAATCCGACCTTATGATAATGCACCATGTCCGGCACAGGACCGCCATCAGGGATACGAATATGGCTCGCGATGATCGACCCGCCCAAACGATTAGGGATCAAATCACGATAATGCATACCTGCGCGGCCAATGACCCAAGGGGCCTGATCAGCCAATCGACGCACCACAAAACTGTGGTTCGTTTCCGGCATGATCAGCGGCACATTGCGCGGCTCAACGGACACAATCGTGCCACCGGGCGACGTCAAATCCGTCGCGCCATCTGCAAATTCGCGATCGTCAGTGACGAAGACCAGCTGACCAGCAACGCCGCCCAAATCACCATCAAGCCGCACATGCAGTCCATGTCCGCTAAACGACGCGACCTTCGGATCATCCGCAGGATAAATCCGGTCCATCCGCATCCCTAACACCTTGGTGAAAAAACCAATATCTGCGGTCAGGTTAGTGGTGGAAAGCCGGACTTCGGCCTGCGTAACTGTTTTCTGTGTCATGCCCGCAAACTGTCCCGCCTCTTGACGATTTGCAAGCAAAGTTGATCCATGTTCTTTGCTGGGTGCTTTCCTTAGGGCACGAAAAGTAGTTTACCATTAAACAAATAACTTCAGGGTGAGAAAATGACGGACGACGCAAAAGACGCTCTTCGGGAAGCGGCGCTGAAATACCACCAGTTTCCCAAGCCCGGAAAACTGGAAATCCGCGCCACAAAGCCACTTGCCAACGGCCGCGACCTATCCCGCGCCTATTCGCCCGGCGTCGCCGAAGCCTGTCTTGAAATCAAAGCAAACGCTGACACTGCCCGCGACTACACCACACGCGGCAACTTGGTGGGCGTTGTCACCAACGGCACTGCTGTTTTGGGCCTCGGCAATATCGGTGCGCTGGCGTCGAAACCCGTCATGGAAGGCAAGGCCGTTCTGTTCAAAAAGTTCGCGAACATCGACTGTTTTGACATCGAACTCGACGAACCCGATCCCGTAAAGCTCGCTGAAATTGTCTGCGCGCTCGGTCCCACATTCGGCGCGATTAACCTTGAAGACATCAAGGCGCCGGATTGCTTTATCGTCGAGAAAATCTGCCGAGAGCGGATGAACATTCCCGTTTTCCACGACGACCAACACGGCACTGCCATTGTCGTCGGGGCCGCCGCGACCAACGCGCTGCGCGTTGCTGGTAAGAAATTCGAAGACATCAAAATCGTCTCAACAGGCGGTGGCGCGGCTGGCATCGCATGTCTCAATATGTTGCTTAAACTTGGCGTGAAACGCGAAAACGTATGGTTGTGTGATATCGAAGGCCTCGTTTACGAAGGCCGCGAAAAAGACATGACGCCGCAAAAAGCCGACTTTGCCCAAGGCAAAACGGCAGCGACCTTGATGGATGTGATCGATGGTGCCGATCTGTTCCTCGGCCTCTCTGGCCCCGGTGTCCTGAAACCGGACATGGTCGCGAAAATGGCCGAGAATCCGATCATCTTTGCGCTCGCTAACCCCAATCCGGAAATCTCGCCCGAAGACGCCCGCAGCGTAGCACCCGGCGCGATCATCGCCACCGGACGCAGCGACTTCCCGAACCAAGTGAACAACGTGCTTTGCTTCCCGTTCATCTTTCGGGGCGCACTCGACGTTGGTGCGACAGACATCAACGATGCCATGAAAATTGCCTGCGTTGACGGAATCGCAGCCCTCGCCCGCGAAACGACATCTGCCGAAGCCGCCGCCGCATATTCTGGCGAACAACTGACATTTGGCGCTGACTACTTGATCCCAAAACCATTTGATCCGCGCCTGATGGGCGTCGTCGCCACATCTGTCGCCAAAGCCGCGATGGAAAGCGGCGTTGCACAACGTCCAATCGAAAATCTTGAGGCGTACAAAGCGAACCTTGATGGATCTGTTTTCAAATCCGCTTTCTTGATGCGTCCGGTTTTCGAAGCAGCCCGAAGCGCCAGCCGCCGGATCGTCTTTGCCGAAGGCGAAGACGAACGTGTGCTCCGCGCCGCACAAGCAGTGATGGAAGAAACCACAGAACAGCCAATCCTGATTGGCCGACCAGAGGTCATTCAAGCCCGCGCGGAACGTGCTGGCCTGAAGATCAAACCCGGCATCGATATCGAAATCGTGAACCCTGAAAACGACCCGCGCTACCGAGATTATTGGAGCACCTACCACGACATCATGGCGCGGCGCGGTGTCACGCCCGACCTTGCCCGTGCAATAATGCGGACCAACACCACTGCGATTGGTGCGGTTATGGTACATCGCAACGAGGCAGATTCGCTGATTTGCGGCACCTTCGGGCAGTTCCTCTGGCACATGAAATACGTGACCGAAATCCTTGGCTCTGCAACGCTTCACCCTGTCGCGGCGCTATCGCTGATGATCTTGGAAGACGGACCGTTGTTCATCGCCGACACCCAAGTTCACGCTGAGCCGTCGCCAGATCAGATCGCCGAAACAGTGATCAGTTGCGCGCGGCATATCCGCCGTTTTGGCATCGACCCGAAAATCGCGCTCTGTTCGCACAGCCAATTCGGCAACCTCGATAATTCGTCTGGTCAGCGGATGCGCGAAGCGATGGCCATTCTGGACAGCGCCCCACGCGACTTTGATTACGAAGGCGAAATGCACGTTGATTCAGCACTGGATGTCGAATTGCGAAACCGTGTTTTCCCGAACGCACACCTGCCCGGCCCCGCAAATTGCCTTGTCTTTGGAAACACCGATGCCGCGTCCGGCGTCCGTAATATCCTGAAGATGAAAGGCGGCGGATTAGAGGTTGGACCGATCTTGATGGGCCTCGGAAACAAAGCACATATCGTCACGCCGTCGATCACAACCCGTGGCCTGCTGAACATGTCTGCGCTCGCAGGAACACCAGTCGCGCACTATGGTTAATATATTGGGGCGGCTGTTCTAGTCGCCCCTATCAATCAAATCAGCGCCATCCGCTCGGCCCTCTCTGGATCAGGAAATGGCCGATATAGGGCCACATCAACCGCGCCGATCATTTGATGAACCGTCGTATATAGCCGTTCGACGTGAACATCGTCCGAACCGGTAAATCGAAACGCACGGTCAAGCTGCGCCATGTCTTCAACCTCGATTTCAAGCTGAAAATCGCGCGCCACAGGCGCACCAAACCCCAGCTTTCGACGGTACAACCGCCAAACCGCGATTACCCCTTTAGATTGCAAATATGCCATCCATGCCTCAATCGCCACGGCGAACGCGACGGCCTTGGCGTCGTCTTTTAGATCGACAGAGCATTGATATAAATTCATCGGGCCTCCCAACTGCTGATCAAACGATCATCGCTGGAAATGCCTACAAAATTGTTAAGCGAACTGCTCTTGAATCAATCTTTCTTCCAATCCATGGCCCGGATCGAACAAAATCCGATGCTGCACATCCGGATCGGATCGAATTTCAACGCTGGCGACATTTTTCACTGACTTGCCGTCCGCGTCTGCCATGACAGGTCGTTTTGCGCTGTCGATCACATCAAACCTGACTACTGCACGCTTTGGTAGCAACGCGCCACGCCATCGCCGTGGCCGAAAAGCGGCCATCGCCGTCAAAGTTAGAACGTCAGAACCAATCGGCAAAATCGGGCCATGGGCCGAGTAATTATACGCCGTCGATCCAGCGGGCGTCGCCACTAACGCCCCGTCGCACACCAATTCTTTCATGCGCACCTTACCGTCCACAGAAATCCGCAATCGGGCGGCTTGTGCACCCGCCCGCAAAAGCGACACCTCGTTGATCGCCAGTAGTTCGTGCATTTGCCCGTCTACGGTTAGCGCGTTCATGACCAATGGATTGATCACTTCTTCTTCGGCCACATCCAGCCGCGCACGCAAATCATCAGCGTGAAATTCATTCATCAAGAACCCGACGGTTCCTCTGTTCATGCCATAAACGGGCGCTGAAAGCTTTTGCGTAGCATGCAGCGTTTGCAGCATGAAACCATCGCCGCCCAACGCCACAATGACGTCAGCTTCCTCTTGCGGCACGTTTCCATGCGCTTTGGACAAGGTAACCAACGCCTCTTGTGCCAAGGGCACCGGACTGGCCAGAAACGCTATCTGATGACGAGGCATAACACTGATTTCCTTAACATTCCTCTAAGACATCCCCCGATCAACAAAGAAACGCAAGCAACGGATCGGAAACTGATCATGGCGGGCTCATAACCTTCATGGTCGTTTTGATGCTTTTGAGACCGGCGTTCCTGCGTTAAGACAACGCTAACTTGCCACTCAAGGGGATTTTCCGCCATGACCGACACTGTACGCGACACCGGCTTTTTCACTGAAACCGTCGCCACACGCGACCCAGAACTGCACGCAGCGATGCAGCTCGAACTCAAGCGCCAGCGCAAAGAGATCGAATTGATCGCTTCAGAAAACATCGTCTCAGCTGCGGTCATGGAAGCCCAAGGCAGCGTATTAACCAACAAATACGCCGAAGGTTATCCGGGCCGTCGCTACTACGGTGGCTGCCAACATGTTGATGTTGCTGAAAACCTTGCCATTGATCGTGCTAAGCAGTTATTTGGTTGCGACTTTGTGAACGTGCAGCCCAACTCTGGATCGCAAGCAAACCAAGGTGTTTACCAAGCGTTAATCCAGCCTGGCGACACTATTCTCGGCATGTCGCTCGATGCTGGCGGACACCTGACCCACGGCGCTAAACCGAACCAATCCGGCAAGATTTACAACGCTGTGCAATACGGTGTGCGCAAGCAAGATAGTCTGCTGGACTACGACGAAGTGCAGGCATTAGCGACCGAGCATAACCCTAAAATGATCATCGCGGGCGGTTCTGCCATTCCACGGATCATTGATTTCAAACGTATGCGCGAAATTGCGGATTCTGTTGGTGCGTACCTGCTGGTCGACATGGCCCATTTCGCTGGCCTTGTCGCCGCTGGCATCTATCCATCGCCGTTCCCCTACGCCCATGTTGCGACCACAACGACGCATAAAACGTTGCGCGGTCCACGTGGCGGTATGATCCTGACCAACGACGAAGCGCTCGCGAAAAAATTCAACTCTGCCATTTTCCCGGGCATCCAAGGCGGCCCGTTGATGCATGTCATCGCTGGTAAAGCTGTGGCCTTTGGCGAGGCATTGCGCCCAGAATTCAAAAGCTACCAAGAGCAGGTCGTGAAAAACGCACAGGCCCTTGCGGATCAGTTGATGAAAGGCGGCTTAGATATCGTTTCAGGCGGGACTGACAGCCACTTGATGTTGGTTGATTTGCGTCCAAAAGACGTGAAAGGTAACGCTACTGAAGTTGCCTTGGGCCGCGCCCATATCACATGCAACAAAAACGGTATTCCGTTTGACCCTGAGAAACCGATGATCACTTCTGGTATCCGTCTGGGATCTCCTGCAGGCACAACGCGTGGTTTTGGCGAAGCCGAATTCCGTCAGATCGCCGATTGGATTGTCGAAGTTGTCGACGGTCTTGCCGCGAACGGCCCGGATGGAAACGCCGACGTCGAAGCTAAGGTTCGCGCCGAAGTCGAAGCGCTCTGCGACAAGTTCCCAATTTATCCGAACCTGTAAACCTAATAACTCTGCCTTTCCCATCTCTCTGAGTTGGGGAAGGCATTTCCATAGAACACCTTAACACCCCGCAATCGTTGTGCGATACACTCTCATGACAGACATCGCGCCTCTCACGACATTTCGTGGCATCATCCAACTGCTCTTCCATTTCGGCCTAAAGCAAGCCTCAGCATGTATATTTGGCATTTGCCTTCTCATCGCGATGATCCTGACGCGGATGATATGGCAGGAAAGCTGGGCACTGGCCCGTTATGATGCGCTTCTCTTTATCGCAATTACCCTTCAAGTTTTGTTTCTGAAAACAGGCATCGAAACCATCAGCGAAGCCCGCGTTATTTTACTGTTCCACATCACCGGCACAGCAATGGAAATTTTCAAAGTTCACGCCGGATCGTGGAGTTATCCTGACCCCAGCATCATTCGCATTTACGACGTACCGCTTTACACTGGTTTTATGTACGCAGCAGTCGGCAGCTATATGGCGAGGGTCGTGCGGCTATTCGACATGGAAATGGCCCCTTTCCCGCCTTTGTGGCTACATTACGGATTAGCGGCGCTCGTCTATATCAACTTTTTCAGCCACCATTTTATGATCGACATACGTTACTTTCTGTTTGCGGCTACGATTGTTCTTTATGGTCGCACCCAAATTTGGTTTCGAGTCAGACGCCGTTGGCTGTGGATGCCACTGCCGCTTGCCGCTTTTTTCTCTAGCTTTTTCCTGTGGATCGCCGAGAATATTGGAACTGCGACGGGAACGTGGCTGTATTCCGGTCAATCGGCTTTTGAAATGGTGCGATTTGCGAAGATGGGGGCGTGGTATTTGCTACTTTATGTCTCCTTCGCGACGGTCACACTGGTTGTACGGGTAACGCCCCGCGAGGGCGCTGAAAATCGGCCGATGCGTCGTTATAGCAGACCACGTTTTACTAAAACGTAAACAACAACGATAAATGTGACGATCAACACGGCAGAGATCGTCCCCAATATACCTAAAATGCGACCTTTCAAGCGATCCGCTGGGTCAATGAATTTCAAGAAATTTATCAAGTTTTGCGCGGCTTTACGCGTTGCAGCGTCGTCGTTCATCCGCGCCAATTTCGGGTTTTCGGCGACGGTCATCGCATCGACGACGACCTTTGCATCGCGGCGCAGGCGGCGTGGTAATTGCCGCCCAGCTTTGCGCAGTTGAGCGTCCAAGGTTTGCCCACGCGCTCGTAGTTTCGCCGCGAGCAGCGCGCGGATTTCATCCACTTGATTTTGAAGCATTTCTTCGGCCATTGTGGCAATATAAATGGTGGGCCTTCAAGGTCAACGCAGGAGAACCGAATGCTACACACGATCATCCATGGCGAACAAACCGAAAAACCTAACCTACTGATTGCACATGGTTTATTCGGGTCCGCGCGCAATTGGGGTGTGATCGCAAAACGACTGTCTGCGGATCGTCAGGTCATTGTCGTGGACATGCGGAATCATGGGTTAAGCCCTTGGTTTGACACGCAATCTTATGGCGACATGGCTGGTGATCTGGCTGAGGTCATTGATGGCCCTGTCGACGTGCTGGGACATTCCATGGGCGGCAAGGCGTCCATGGTGCTTGCCTTGGAAAACCCGCATAAAATCAACAAGTTGATCGTCGCGGATATCGCGCCCGTCGCCTATAGCCACACGCAAATGGGGCCGTTGGACGCGATGCGTGGCGTCGATATGGACACGGTCAACAACCGCGCTGACGCGAAGGCGCAACTTGTCGGGCTTGATCCGGGTGTCGATGATTTCCTGCTGCAATCCATTGATATCAAAGAGAAACGGTGGAAGTTAAATCTCGACGTCTTGGCGGCAGAGATGCCCAAGATCGTCGGCTTTCCGAGGGCTCAAGGGACGTTCGACGGGCCAACGCTGTTCCTGTCTGGGGCGACCTCTGACTACGTGAAATCCGACTATCGGCCTGCAATCAAAGAGCTGTTTCCAGCCGCTAAATTCGCCAAAATTCCGGGTGCAGGGCACTGGTTGCACGCCGAAAAACCGCGCGAATTCGAAGCGTCGGTATCGGCGTTTTTGGACATGTGACTTGCGTGCACAAGGCGTGCACAACCCGTGCACCGCGCGGACCCTTTGAAATCCGGTAAGGAATTGACGGCATAACGGGGCTTTCACACGCTGAAAGGTCCGCCAATGCCGCCCAAGAAAATGTCCGCCATCGACGAGAAACGCTATTCGGAAATGATGCTGGTCGCGTCTGAAACGCTGTGGGATTTCCGCCACCCCGACCTTGTCCGCACGATCCTGCCGCGCGAATGGGCGGACATCCCGCTGGACGTTGTGCCGGAGAAAATACGGATCACGCTACGGGTGGATTCGGACGTGGCCAAGTTTTTCCGCAAGCTGGGACGCGGGGTCTACCAAGAGCGCATGAACGCAGTGCTGCGGACGTTTATGCTGGCGCGGCTGACCGAGATCTTGGGCGCGGATCAAGAGCTGATGCTGGCCGAAACGGACGAGTTGGGCAAGCTGTACCTGTCACAGGAGGCGGACTTGCTCGCGCAGTTGGAGACGCTGCGGCGGAGGCGTGTGGGGATTAGGTGAGACGAAAATGCAGCGGGTACGGCCAAAACGGGATATGATCGGAAGCAGTTACGTATTTTTGTGTAAAACACGCAACCATCAACTATAATAAATAGTACTTTATCAATTTCAATGAGTAAAAAAACGAGCAATATTAAAACCGGCCAGGTCATTCAGCCTGGTGACACTGGACATTCAGTTGACCTCGAGGGTCTACCGCATGATGCGATTAAAGCAATCATCAAAAAACTCAACGAACGAAGTCAAAAATCCACTCATATATTTACTGATGAGTACCAGATCACGATTGAGAACCTTAAGCTACTTATGACTAAGGTCGTGCAGGAATTTGACTCTTGCACGATTATTTCACAAACATCGTCAGCCAGCATCGTTCTTTCAAACAATCAGAGATTTGATTTCTCGAGCTGGGATCAATTTGAAGAATTTGATACGTCGCAACCCGAGAAAACCCGCTCGATTTCACTCAGCGTTACAATTGATGTTATTAGGGGACAAAACGAAACTCCAGAACGATATAGCGTACAGGTCTCGGTTCAAAATAATCCGGCGTCGTTCGGAATTCAAATTGGCCCACTTGGATTGAGGCCCGTTGATGGATTTCAAGTTCCACCAGCGCCAATAGTCGTTACAGTTGACTTTAACAATTATATTCTCGGGAAAAATCTTTCGTCGACGATTGAGAATTGGGAAAAAGCCTTAAAAAGACGAAATCCTACCTTTAGAGTTTTTTTTCAAAAACGGTCTGCTAATATTCGTGCAATTTTAGCTTTTGCGTCGACCTTATCTGGTATATTTGCTTGCCGCATTATGATCGACAACTGGGATTTGTCGCCTACAAATAACCTTGGCTGGTTTCTTTTGATTTCTGCCGCCACGATTTATGCATTCTACACAATTGGCGGTTTTCTGTCGAAGCAAGCAGAGCGTCAAATAGATCGTCAACAAGCGTCCAACAACATCACACTAACAGAGGGCGACAAGCGAAAAGAAGAGCAGGTCGAACAAAAGAATAAACGCTCAGTCTACAAAGCAATTGCATTCTCTTTTGGTGTAGTCATGCAAATTTCATGCAGCATTGCAGCAACGAAAATCTGGACTTGGTGGCTGGCGCTTACTTGAAATTAAAGATTTGCCACAGATTAACTATCCATCTTCAACGCCGAGATAAACGCTTCCTGCGGGATGTTGACGCTGCCGAATTGCCGCATCTTTTTCTTACCCGCCTTCTGTTTATCCAACAGCTTGCGTTTACGCGATGCGTCGCCGCCATAGCACTTGGCCGTCACGTCTTTGCGCAGCGCCGATAGGGTCTCGCGCGCGATGACTTTGCCGCCGATGGCCGCTTGGATCGGGATTTTGAACATGTGACGGGGAATCAGGTCTTTGAGTTTCTCGACCATGGCCCGCCCGCGCTGTTCCGCACGGTCGCGGTGCACCATCATGGACAGCGCATCGACGGGTTCGTCGTTGACGAGAACCGACATTTTCACAAGGTTATCAGTCTGATAGCCGGTCAGCACATAATCGAAGGACGCGTAACCTTTTGTTACCGATTTTAGGCGATCATAGAAGTCGAACACAACTTCATTGAGGGGCAAATCATAGACAACCATCGCACGCGACCCCGCGTAGGTCAGGTCCTGTTGGACCCCGCGCCGGTCTTGGCAGAGTTTCAGCACGTCCCCGAGGTAGTCGTCAGGCACAAGGATCGTCGCCTTGATCCGCGGTTCTTCGAGGTGATCGACTGTGGTGACGTCTGGCATATCAGCCGGATTGTGCAGATCGACCACCGTCTCGTCTTTCATGTAGACGTGGTAAACCACTGACGGTGCAGTGGTAATCAGTTCGATGTCGTACTCACGCTCAATCCGGTCACGGATCACTTCGAGGTGCAGCAGACCCAGGAAACCACACCGGAAACCAAAGCCAAGCGCGGCGGACGTTTCCATTTCAAACGAGAAAGACGCATCATTCAGCGCGAGTTTATCGATGGCATCGCGCAGGTCTTCGAACTGCGAGGAATCGACGGGGAATAGGCCACAGAAGACCACTGGCTGCGCAGGTTTAAAGCCCGGAAGCGGGGTTTCGGTGCCTTTACGCTCGGACGTGATGGTGTCGCCGACCCGCGTGTCACGGACTTGTTTAATCGATGCGGTGATAAAACCGATTTCGCCGGGACCAAGCGTTTCGACGTTTTGCATTTGCGGCCGGAACACACCGATGCGGTCGATTTGATGCAGCGTGTTGTTGGACATAAAGCGGACGCGGTCATTTTTCTTCATGCTGCCGTCGATGATACGGACCAGAACGATCACGCCGAGGTAGCTGTCGTACCACGAGTCGACCAACATCGCCTTAAGCGGCGCATCAGGGTCGCCTTTTGGCGCGGGCAGTTTTTGCACAATGGCCTCTAAGGTTTCGCGAATGCCGACGCCGGTTTTGGCGGACACGCGAATTGCCTCGGATGCGTCTAGCCCGATCACGTCCTCGATCTGCGTCGCGACCTTGTCACATTCGGACGCGGGCAAGTCGATTTTATTGAGGACGGGCACAATTTCATGATCCGCATCAAGGGCATGATACACGTTGGCCAAGGTCTGTGCTTCGACGCCTTGGGTACTATCAACGACCAGCAGCGACCCCTCGACTGCCCGCATGGACCGCGACACTTCGTAGGCGAAATCGACGTGGCCGGGGGTGTCGATGAGGTTCAGAACGTAGTCCTGCCCATCGTCCGCTGTGTAGTCGATCCGCACGGTGTTGGCCTTGATCGTGATGCCGCGTTCGCGCTCGATATCCATGCTATCCAGCATCTGGGCTTTCATATCGCGGGCAGCCACGGTGTTCGTCTCTTGAATGAGCCGATCAGCGAGCGTGGATTTACCGTGGTCGATATGGGCAACAATTGAAAAATTGCGGATATTTTTAAGGTCAGTCATGGAACGTCAGGCCTATCAAAGAGGGGTGGTTTTCCATGGCCTGTGATGGGGGAATTTGCAAGGGGGGAAGATAGCAGCGACGCGTGCGGGCGCTGCGTTTTAGCTTAATATGTTCAGTTTGTGACGCACCGACGCTTTTGCTACCCGTGTCAGGTGGCAGCGCCGTTACCGCGTTGCCGCGCAAGATGATACGCCAGCGCCAACGCTGCGAGCCCCATGCCGAACAGCGCCAAGCCGTGCCACCCTGCGACGCTCATGATTTTGACCCCAACCGCTGAGCCGAGCGAAGCACCGATGTAATACGCAAGCATGTAGACCGCGTTCATCCGGCTTTGGGCGTTTGCGTCGATGGCAAAAACACGCACTTGATTGGGGATCTGCGCACCAAAGACACCTAAATCCAATAAAATAACGCCAATGATAAGCCCCGCGAGGCTATCGCTCCAGATTGCGAGTACGACGAAGGACGCGAGGACAGAGCAAAGCGAAACAGTAATGATGCGCGTCGGGCCAAAGCGGTCAACGTAGCGCCCGGCCAGTTTTGCGCCGACGATCCCCGACATGCCAACCAATCCGAATAATCCGGCCTGTTGCACCGTGTAATCGAACGGCGCGTCCGTCACATGAATGGCAAGCGTCGCCCAAAGCGCGTTGAATGCCGCGAACCATAACGCACCCGTCAGCGCACTTTCCCGTAACAAACGGTGTTTGCGAAGCAAGCCGAACATCGACGCGATCAATGCAGGGTAGCTGAGCGTAACTTTGGGCTTGTTGTCAGGCAGGTACGCCCGCAGCAAAAGACCGAAAACCGCGGCTAGAATCGCGGCGACAAGGAAAACAGACCGCCAACCAAAATATTCGGCGATGGTCCCACTGGCCGTGCGCGAGAGCAGAATGCCGATGGTCAGGCCCGTCATCAACGTGCCCATGGTGGCACCTTTGGTGGCGGGCGACGCGAGGGACGCCCCGATGGGCAGTAACTGCTGCGTAATATTTGCGCCCAAACCCACCGCGAAAAAGGCCGCGACCAACACACCAATATCGGGTGCGAAATAAACCGCCATCAACGAGAGCGTGAGCAACACAGACAGATAGCTGATCAAATTGCGGCGGTTCATCACATCGCCAAGCGGCGAAATGAACAGGATCGCTGCGGCGTAGCCCAATTGCGTGGCAGACGGGATCAAGCCAACCGCCCCGTCATTAACGTTAAAGGTCTCGCCAATCTCAGGCAGAAGCGGCTGATTATAATAGAGATTAGCGGCGGTGGCCGCAATCGCCGTCGCCATCAACAAGAGCAGCGGGCGCGTAAGCTGCGGCGTCACGGATGTGTCAGACATGGGGGAATCCTTGTGCGCGTCGTCGGCCTTGGCCACGTAAGTCAACTTTGCGGAATGGTTTACGTTTGAGCAGGATGAAAGACCTCGTCGACGATACTTTTGGCGAGATCATTATCGACAGGATCACCGCCAAGCAGCGCGTACCAGAACGCGCCGTGCACAAAAATCGAGAGCATTCTGACGTCCCTGCCCTGCGCGATTTCACCCTTGCTTTGTGCGCGTTTGAGTAGGTCAGTTACCATTTTCTCGCGCGGCTTCACGAACTTTGTCTTGAACACATCGCGGAACGCATCGTCATCTTGCGCCGCAGCAATCAACGACCGAATTGGCGCACCGCTTTCGCTGAGATGTGAAAATACCTGCATCAAAAACTGTTCTAATTGCAATTGGCAGGTCAGGTTAGGGTCATCAATTGGGGCGGCAGCATAGTGACCCGTCTCTTCGAATATCGCGTCGAGCACGAGGTCGGCTTTGGTGTTCCAACGGTTGTAGAGCGTCTGCCTGGCGACATTCGCCTCGCTCGCAATCGCGGCGATCGTCACCTTTGCATAGCCGTGCTCGCGCAATAAATTGAGCGTCGCGGATTTAATCGTGCCCGCCGCTTCCGCGTCACGAGGCCGTCCGCCTGATTTCTTCTGTTCGGTCATGCGGGCCTTCTATGCAGCTCTATTTCAGTGTCACAAATCGATACTAGACTGCGGTCTATTTATATTTATAGACTGCAGTCTACAAACACTTATTGGTTTGTATTGACTTCGAGGCCTCGCAGTTGACACACGCCACTTTTACACCGCGCAAAGCCGCCGGAATCACTGCCGTGCTTGGATTGTTGTCGCTATTTCCGCCGCTGGCGACAGATATGTATCTTGCTGGTTTGGGGGATATTGCCGAGGCGTTGCACACGGGTGAACGCGCCACTGATCTTTCGCTTTCGATCTTTTTTCTCGGGCTGTGTCTCGGGCAATTCATTGTTGGCCCACAGATCGATAGCTGGGGGCGCAAGAGGCCGCTGCTGGCTGCGACGGCGTTGTTTATTGTGACATCTCTGGCGTTAATCTTAGTGCAAGACATCATTGCGTTCAATGCGTTACGGTTTCTGCGGGCCCTCGGAGCATGCGGTGGTATGGTGGTCGGCCGCGCGGTGGTCAACGACCTGTATGAGGGGCGCCAGGCCGAAAAAGTCATGACAATCTTAGTGATGTTGTTAACGATTGGGCCCATCGTGTCGCCAACGCTCGGCAGTCTGTTGCTCGAAGCATTCGGATGGCGGTCGATTTTCATCGTTATGATGGTCGTCGGAATGATCGCATTCATATTATCCGTCATCGTCATGTCGGAAACGTTAGCCTGATGATATTCTTGTGTAGACCAAAGGCGTGGATATTTCGTTAACGCAAAACGGCCCCCGGATTCATTATGCCAACTGGATCAAGCGCCGTTTTCACGCTGCGCATCATCGCGAGCTTTACCGGATCACTATATTTCTCAAGGTCACTAACTTTTAACCTTCCAATGCCATGCTCTGCGCTAACGGATCCGCCAAAGGAATCGCACAGGTCGTGAACGCAGGTTTTGACCGCCTCGCGCACGTGTTCATAGTCTGCTCGCGATTTTCCCGCGGCAGGGAAGACGTTGTAATGAAGGTTGCCGTCGCCCAAGTGGCCAAAGCAGTTAATACGGAAATCACCGATTTCAGCCAAGGCTTGCGTTCCTTGCGCAATAAAGTCGGGAATGTGAGAGAGAGGAACAGAGATGTCGTGTGACGAAATCGACCCGATGCGTCGATTCCCTTCGGGAATATTCTCGCGCACTGCCCAAAACGCGTCTCGTTGCGCACCCGATTGGGCGATCACGCCGTCTGTGACAAGGTCTTCTGCAAAGGCGCTTGCAAACAGATCGGTTAACGCTTCGTCCGGCGATACGCCCTTGGGTAGGCCGACGTCGATCAGGACCGACCATTCGGGTTGTTCAGTGAAGGGCATCCGCACGTCGACGCCGGTTTCAGACATGAAATCAACGCCCTGCCGATGGATCAACTCGAACGCTGATATCCCGTCACCGAAATGCGCGCCTGCCATCGCCAACAAATCGAGTGCTGCTGATGGCGAGCGAACTGTCATGAACGCAGCCCCGATATTTGCGGGTTGCGGCATCATTTTCAACGCTGCAGCTGTAATTATTCCCAGCGTACCTTCAGCGCCGATCATAAGGTCGCGTAGGTCGTATCCAGTGTTATCTTTGCGCAAGCGGGTCAGTCCGTGCCAGATTGTGCCGTCCGGCTGCACGACCTCTAACCCCAGACACAACGCACGCGCGTTCCCGTACCGCAACACATTTACGCCACCCGCATTCGTTGACAAAAGCCCACCGATCCGCGCCGATCCTTCGGATGCAAGCGAGAGCGGGAAAAGGCGGTTAACATCAGCGGCAGCCGTTTGGACATCGGCCAGAATGCAACCAGCCTCTGCAATCAACACGTTTTCAGATGGATAATTCGCCCGAATTGCATTCATTCGTTCGAGGGACATCACAACAGGCACAGGACCGTCATGCAGCAACTGCCCGCCAACCAAACCAGTGCCACCGCTATACGGCACGATGCCGACCTTAGCGTCGTTACAAGACTTTACGATATGGGCGACTTCAGCGGTAGTGACGGGTGCGAGCACGATCCCCTGCCCTGTCCAGCGCCCACGTGGTTCAGTCAGATAGCGGTCAGTTGCATCCCTGATTGTCCCATCCGACAAAGTCAGGCTGTCAATAAAACTAGCGGTTGCAGGGTTGAGGTTGGACATGTCTGTCATGGCCCTTTTCAAATACCGCCTAAAGCGGCTCGCGTTTTTCCGAGTCAGAGCAACGCCATTTCGCAGCCCGTTAGAACATTTCAGTGAACCCTATACCTTACCACTGACATTCGCCAACGGGGCGAGCGGGCTCAAATGAGCCATTAACGTAGCACTGGACGCCCTTCAACGAAGGAGCGCACGTCCTCGAACACGTCTGGCCGCGTGAAAAACAACAGATGCCCTTGTTCGGGGTAGCCATATATCGTCACATCGCCGATTTTTTGCGAAAAGTCGTAGGTTTGCCGCGTTGAAAAAACTCTGTCATTTAGGCCAACAAAAAAGGCGACAGGTATGTCGGATAGGTCCAAATCGTCGGGTAACTGAAAACCCGGCAAGCCTAGCGTATGAGCCAGCGCGACTGCAGGATCGAGCTTTACGATGATCTTTTCGCCAGCGGCGATATCGCGCGTCAAACGCTCTTCGAATGCGGGGTCGTCCAGTGCGTCTGGCCCATAAAGCAACCCAGCCCAAAAGCGTTTCCACACAATTTGTCGCTTAACCGATCCTGTTGCGATCATGGCCTTCACGATGTCCGAAATGCCGCGCAAAACGGTCGGGAAACCACCGCCATATTCGACGGCCGTTGACATGGCAGCGACTCGCACATCGCGATCGCCCTGCACCAAGGGCGCTGTCAAAAGCGCGATTGGCCCGCCAGTTGAATAGCCGACCAACGCAATGTCTTTGTCGGGGTATTGATTCGCGAAGTCAGCGATGCGCCGCGCGACGGTTGGCGGGTGAATTTGGTGATCGTTTGGCAGTCCGTCCAACCCTGGAAAGCGGTAGAGCGCCCGCGCGTATCCCGCGTCGTCCCACGATTTTGTCGCCGCGAAGATGTCGACAGAGGCCAAGGCGCCGGGAATGAAAATCGCTAATTTGTCCGCGTTTTTCACATCTTGTGCATCAAAAATTAACGGATCTACGGCACTTTGACGGGCGAAAGGAACACCACAGCCCGTAATAAAGGCCAACGCGGCAACAACAAGAAACCTGAACATTTACTTTTAACCTTAACCTGCGTCCGTCTTTCCCCGCCTGTCAAAGCGAAGATTGGCGTAAAGCACATGATTGCGCCAGCGTCCGTTTATTTGCAGATAGGATTGCGCGACGCCTTCGTATTTGTAGCCGCATTGCTCAAGCAACGCCCGCGACGGCGCGTTTTCTGGCAAACATCCGGCTTCGATCCGGCTGAGTTCGAGCGTGACAAAGGCGTAATGCACCAAAGCTTCGATGGCTTCGCGCATGTAGCCTTGCCGTGCGTATCTCGCGCCGATCCAATAACCCGTTGTGCCAGCTTGGGCGGGACCGCGACGGATATGGTCGAGTGTGATTGCGCCAAGCAGCGCCTGATCTTCGCGGCGAATGATAAAGAGTGGCACTGCGGTGCCCGACGAAATAGACCGCTGCGCCCAGTAAACGCGGTTGGTGAATGACTTGCGCGTCAGGTGTTCTGGCGCCCACGTCGGTTCCCACGGCGTTAGAAAGTCGCGGCTTTCGGCGCGTAACGACGCCCATGGTCGAAAATCCGCATGCGTTGGGGGACGCAGTGTTAATCGTGCTGTTTCCAGCCGGACTTTGCGTTTGGCCCCCAGCATTAGGCGGCGAGCCGCGCTTTCAGTGCATCCAAGGTGGGTGCTGATTCTGCGGGGCCGTAAACGGCCAATGCCGCACCTGGATTGGCGGCAAGGTCCGCAGCAAAGGCTTTGACGTCGCCGGTGGTGACGCCATCGACATAACCGATCGTCTCTTCCAATGTCGGGATGCGGTCCCAAATAGACATGAGCCGCGCGAGGCGTTCAGCACGGTTTGATGGGCTTTCGAGCCCCATCAACAGACCGGCTTTCATCTGGGCGCGGGCGCGTGCGACCTCTTCTGCGGTCATATCGTCGGCGGCGCGTTTCATTTCGTCCATCGTGATGTTGGCGAGCTGGGCTATTTGTTCGGCAGACGTACCTGCGTAGATCGTGGTTAATCCAGTGTCTTCGTAAGCCCCTGCCTGTGCGAAGATTGAATAGCACAGGCCTTGTTTTTCGCGCGCTTCTTGGAACAAGCGAGACGACATGCCGCCACCCATCACCGATGTGTAGATTTGCGCGGTATAAATCGCAGGGTCACGGTAGTTCGGGCCCTCAAGAGCGAGCGCAAAGTGGACCTGCTCTAAGTCCTTGATTTCTCGACGCTCCCCCCCGCGGAAGGACGCGGGTTGGATCAAATTCGTTGGCCGTGTCACTGGGGACAGATGTCCGAACAGCCCTTCGGCTTGCCGAACAATCTCGTCATGATCGACAGCACCTGCGGCGGCGAGGATCATTTGATTTGGGCCGTAATGTTCACCAACAAAAGTGGTCAGGTCTTCGCGAGAGAAAGAGGAAACCCGCTCTGACGGGCCTAAAATCGTGCGGCCAAGCGCCTGATCTGGGTAGGCCACCTCTTGCAACCAATCGAAAACGATGTCGTCAGGCGTATCAAGCGTCTGCCCGATTTCCTGCAAAATCACACCACGTTCGACTTCGATCTCGGACGGATCAAACACCGGATTGAGCAGAATATCGGCAATGACGTCAAGCCCAAGGGCGACATCATTCTCAAGCACACGTGCATAGTAGGCGGTCATTTCACGGGATGTGTAGGCGTTGATATAACCGCCAACGTCTTCTATTTGCTCGGCAATTTGCAGAGCAGTCCGCTTTTTCGTGCCTTTGAACGCCATATGTTCAAGGAAGTGCGCGATCCCGTTCTGTTCAATTCTTTCATGTCTGCCACCCGCTTGGACCCAAATCCCGATAGAGGCGGATTTCAGGCCCGGCATGCTTTCCGTGACGATACGAAAACCGTTGGACAGGGTGTGCAGTTCAATAGTCAAAGTGTGATCCGTTCTTTGATGACCGCTTGAAGGGCGGACAAGTCATTGGCGACGCGCGTGACCCGCTCGGGGCGGTCATACAGGTCGGCCATGCGCGGTGGAAGGGGGGCCGCGATGCCAGATGCGGCTTTCACGGCATCGGGGAATTTCGCGGGATGTGCTGTGGCGAGCGTGACCATTGGCGTGGTGCCAAGGTGCGTTTCGGCCACGTGGGCGCCGACCGCCGTGTGCGGGCAGAGCAGTTCGCCGTGCTGTGCGAGGTAGGTTTTGATCGTGGCGCTGGTTTCTTCTTCGGACACGCGGCCAGACTTGAAGGTGTCTTTCAGCATTTGGTAGGCACCTTGGCTGATCTGGAATCCGCCTGATTTCAGGTCTTCCATCTGGCCCGCGACCGCTGCGCCGTCTTGACCGTATGCGTAGAAAAGTGCGCGTTCAAAGTTGGACGAGACTTGGATATCCATCGACGGGCTGATCGTCGGCTCGACGCCTTCTTTGGTGTAGCTGCCGGTTTCAAGCGTGCGGTGCAGGATATCGTTCCGGTTGGTTGCGACGATCAAATCTTTGATCGGCAGGCCCATTTGCTGTGCGATGTAGCCCGCAAATATGTCGCCAAAGTTGCCAGTTGGCACGGTGAACGACACATCGCGGTGCGGTGCGCCAAGCGAAACGGCAGAGCTGAAATAATAGACGACCTGCGCCAGAACGCGGCCCCAGTTGATCGAATTCACGCCCGCCAATTTAACGTCTTCGCGGAAGGAAAAGTCGTTGAACATGTCTTTGACCGCAGCTTGGCAATCGTCGAAATCACCATCAACGGCCAGTGCATGGACGTTGGATTCGGACGGTGTGGTCATCTGGCGGCGTTGTACTTCGGATACGCGGCCATGTGGGAACAGGATGAAAACGTCTACGTTATCAAGGCCACGGAACGCTTCAATCGCGGCTGAACCGGTGTCGCCGGATGTCGCGCCCACGATGGTCACGCGGTCGCCGGAACGGGACAGTGCCGCTTGGAACATTTGTCCGATGAGCTGCATGGCGAAGTCTTTGAACGCAAGCGTTGGGCCGTGGAACAATTCAAGCAGGAAGTGGTTAGGCGCCAATTGCACCAGCGGCGCACGCGCGTCGTGGCCGAAACCAGCGTAGGCTTTTGCGATCAAATCGCGGAATTGGTCGTCGCTGAATGTGTCGCCGATGAACGGGCGCATCACGGTGAACGCAATCTCTTCGTAAGATTGGCCTGCCATTGCGGCGATCTGATCGTTGTTCAACGTCGGGATGGTTTCGGGCAGGTAGAGGCCGCCGTCACGGGCGAGGCCGGTTAACATCGCTTGTTCAAATGTCAGCACGGGCGCGGTGCCTCGTGTGGAAATATAGCGCATTCTAGCGGTCCTCTTGGCGGATACGGAAGATCAGGTAGCTGGTCATCATGACCCAAACGAGGGCCAGCATAAACCATGTTATCGCGTAATTCAGGTGGTCGTTCTTGATCGCCCCAGAGTCAAGCGGAAGGGGCTGGAACGGGTATGTTTCAAGCGGGGTGACGAGGTCGAGCAACTGCACATTGCGTGCGACTATCAGGACTTCTTCGGTCGCAAGCCCTGCGGCGATTGACGGCACGTCACGGGTGAACCAGATGCCTTTGGGGTCCGGATCAGGCGTCCACTTGTCGAGATCGTCCGGCCAGTGCAGGTTGCCGACAACTTCGATCCGGTGGAATTTGCTAAACGGATTGCCGAGTTGTTCCAACGGCACCCACCCGAGGTCGACCATCACGTCGCGGCCATCGTCGGTTTTCAGCGCATCAACGTAGCGATATCCGGGGCCGAACCCTTCGATTGTGACAAGCACGTAGAGCGGTTTTCCAGCGAGACGCCCTGTCACGGAAACGGGTTTGAATTGATCGTCGTCAGGGTTTGGCGCGTTTGGAATGGAGACCGCGGGCGCAGAGATCGTTGCGTCGATTTCGGCCAACACGCCAGTTTTCCACTGCAGACGCTGCAATTGCCACACGCCCAAAGCGACCAGAATGGCGCAGCCGACGATACCGAGCAGGATGGGGAAAATGATCTTGCGCAAGTTGGCAGTCCCTTAATGCAAAACGCGCGAGGTTGCCCTCGCGCGTTTGTCTTATCTTTGATTGTGGTCGGGGTGAAGCCCGATGTGGCGGTTAGCCGCCCCAGACGTAAACAGCTGCAAACAAGAACAACCATACAACGTCAACAAAGTGCCAGTACCAAGCCGCAGCTTCGAAACCGAGGTGCTTTTCAGGGGTGAAGTGGCCCTTTTGCAGACGGATCAAGCAGACCAATAGGAAGATTGTCCCGATCAGAACGTGGAAGCCGTGGAAACCCGTCGCCATGAAGAAGTTCGCGCCGTAGATGTTGCCACCGAAACCGAATGCCGCGTGGCTATATTCGTAAACCTGAAACACGGTGAAGACCGCGCCGAGGACAACAGCAAGGATCAAACCCCACTTCATGTCTTCGCGGTTGTTTTCGTGGACCAAAGCGTGGTGCGCCCAAGTCGCAGCCATACCGGAACACAGCAAAATCAACGTGTTGATCAATGGCAGGTGCCATGGGTCAAATGTTTCGATCCCAACTGGTGGCCACACGCCGTCAACCGCAGGGGACAATGGTCCCATCGGGTACATCGCGTGCTTAAAGAAAGACCAGAACCATGCTGCAAAGAACATCACTTCGGACATGATGAACATGATGACGCCGTAGCGCAGACCGATGCGGACAACAGGTGTGTGATCGCCGGTTTGGGCTTCGTTCACCACGTCTGCCCACCAAGCGTACATCACGTAGAGTACCATCGCGAGGCCGATCAGGAACGCGTATGGCCCGGAATCGTGCATCCATAGCGCGCCGCCGAACAGCATAATGAACGCGCCTGCAGAAGCCATCAGTGGCCAAATTGAGGGGTTTAGAATGTGGTAGTCGTGATTCTTTTCATGCGCCATGGCGGTCGTCCCTTGGGGTTCTTGCTAGTTCAAATCTATGGCGGTTTGCGCCGGTGTTGTCAAAGCTGCCTGTTCATACGTCTCAGGCAGATCAATCTCGTAGAAAGTATAAGAAAGCGTGATCGTGTGGACATATTTGCCTTCACGATCGTCAACGATAGCCGGATCAACAAAGAAACTGACAGGCATCATCACTGTTTCACCAGGTTGCAAAACCTGTTCGGTAAAGCAGAAACATTCGATTTTATCGAAGAAACCGCCAGCCTCGTAAGGCGTCACGTTATAAGCCGCCTGCCCTGCAATTGGCACGTCGAGCGGGTTATGGGCTTCGTAGAACGCGAGGCCAGTCTGACCAATTTTCAACGTCATTTCGCGCTGCGCGGGCTTAAAGTCCCATGGCATATCGCGCTCAAGCGATCCATCGAAGCGGATCGTAATCATTTGATCCAAAACGTCATTTTGGTTTGCTTCTGCGACGTTTGTCGCCCCGCCAAAGCCTGTGACGCGGCAGAACCAGTCGTAAAACGGCACGGATGCCCATGCGAGCCCGCCCATCAGGACGACAACGCTCGCGGCTTGTGCAGCTGTCCGGTTCGGACCTTGGAGTTTGGGGAAAAGTGCCATTAGTTGCTCTCTTCTTCCGGAATGATTTGCGGACGCGCCACGTGGTCAAATTTCTCGAATTTGGTCACGTCGCCAAGTTGCAGCACTTTGACAACGGTCAGGCCAAAGACAATCGCGATCATCCCTGCCAGCAACAGCCCGACGCCCATATTGCGGCCTTTGCGCCGCTGGTGGATTTCATGTTCGACCTTAATCGCCATCAGAATGTACCTGTATTGAGACGCAGGGCCGCTTCGATCAGCAGCGCCACGAAGTGCGCGAAAAGATAATAGAGCGAGACTTTGAAGACGGATTTTTCGACGGCGTAGTTGTCAGCGTCTGCAGCGGCGTCGTCGCGTTTCCAAATGTCGTAGGCGCCTTTGAAGAACCATGCGTTCATCAAGACTGCGACAGTCAGGTAGACAGGGCCACCAATCGACGTGAAGCCAAGGCCAATCGCCACAGGCACCAACAGCGCGGTGTAAACGATGACGTGTTTGCGGGTGCTGTCGCGGCCGTGTGTTTCGGTCAACATTGGCACGCCAGCGTCACCGTAATCGGTTTTCACGAACAAGGCCAAAGCCCAGAAGTGCGGCGGCGTCCACATAAAGATCAGCATGAACATCAAAACTGATTCGATGGTCACAGATCCGGTCGCTACCGCCCAGCCGATCATCGGAGGGAATGCGCCAGCCGCCCCACCGATCACGATGTTCTGCGGCGTCAGCCGTTTCAGCCACATGGAATAGACCACAGCGTAGAAAAAGATGGTAAACGCCAGCAGGCCAGCAGCCAGCGCATTGGTCGCGAGCCACAGCAGCACGACCGAAAAGAAGGACAGTGCGACGCCGATGCCCAACGCCTCGCCTGGGGCTACTTTACCAGATGGAATCGGGCGTTTCGCTGTCCGCTTCATGATCGCGTCGATATCCGCGTCCCACCACATGTTTAGCGCACCAGAGGCCCCTGCCCCAACTGCGATGCACAAAATGCCGACAAAGCCGATAAATGGATGCACAGGCACGGGGGACACCAACAAACCAACCAATGCAGTGAAGACAACCAGCGACATGACGCGCGGCTTCATCAAAGCATAGTAATCCCCCATCGACGGCTCGTGCCCGTCTTTTGGGTGGATTGTTTCGTTGAGGCTCATGTCGCTCATGCGGATGTCCGATTGTTCAGCGAGGGGGAAAAGGTGCGCGATTGCCACGCACCTTTGTTTATTATGCTGGGTTCTGCTCTTTTGCAGCAACCAGCCATTCGTCGTAATTTTCTTGGCTTACGACTTTGACAGTGATTGGCATGTAGGCGTGGTCTTTGCCGCAAAGCTCTGAACACTGGCCAAAGTAGATGCCTTCTTGTTCAGCCGCGAACCAAAGTTGGGCCAAACGACCTGGCACCGCGTCTTGTTTCACGCCAAACGCCGGGATCGTCCAAGAGTGGATCACGTCCGCGCCAGTGACCTGCATCACGACTGTCGCACCAACAGGAACAACAACGGCTGTGTCTGTGGCGAGCAAGTGCTGGTCTTGGTTGTAACCGTAGTTTTCCAGTTCTTCTTCGGCCAGCATGTAGCTTTCGAAATACACTTGATCGTCGGTGTATTCGTAGCCCCAGTACCACTGGTAGCCAGTCACTTTGATGTTGATATCGGCTTCAGGGATTTCTTGCTGCTTGAACAGAACGGGCAGTGAGAACGCGCCGATAAAGACCAAGATCACAACAGGAATGATCGTCCAAGCAACTTCCAAAGGCGAGTTGTGTGTGAAGGTCGACGGTGTCGGGTTCGACTTTCTGTTAAAGCGGATCACGATCCATGCGATCAGACCAGTCACGAACAAAGTGATGATCGTGATGATCACCAGCAACATGCCGTCGAGCCACTGCAAATCGCGGGCAAGTTCGGTTGATGCTGGCTGAAAGCCGGTCGCGCCATAAGTCGGCTGGCCGATGATTTCCAGCTCTTGATTGACCTCTTGGGCGGATGCCGTAGCACCTGCAAGAATCAGGCCCGCAGAGGCCCAAAGTGATGTCGCGATAGTCGTCAGTCGCATGTCATGTCCTGTCTGTCTTGGCGCACATCTGCGCAATCGTTCGGGCTACATCTTGAGCGAAACACTTCACCTCGCGACGGAATCCCGTTGTAACCTGCCGCTCTAGTCCCATATTTGAATGAACAACTCAAGAACCGCTGTTGCGGCAAACGGACGCTTTTGTCCTTTGTACCATCATTCCGAAGGGAAAACCTGCATGTCCGCCGATCCATTCCGTCCGTTTGACACAAATCTCGACCGCGACACGGCGCTTGCGTTGCTGCAAGAGGCCACAAATGGGGCTGATGACGGTGAATTGTTTTTAGAACGGCGGCGGTCCGAAGTGCTTTCGTTTGACGATGGTCGTGTGAAAACCGCCAGTTTCGACGCCTCCGAAGGATTCGGGCTGCGCGCCGTGAAGGGCGAAACCGCAGGCTACGCCCATTCCACCACGATTGACGAACATGCGTTGAAGCGTGCTGTGTCCACCGCCCGTTTGGCTGTGGGCGATGGTGGCGGCACGATGGCCGATGGTCCGGTTGGCACGAATAAAAAGCTGTATTCCGACGAAGATCCGATGCTGCAGGCCACCTTCCCTGCGAAAATCGATGTGCTGCGCGAGATTGATGAATTTGCGCGCGGCTTGGATAAACGTGTGGTGCAGGCCTCTGCCGTGTTGGCCGCGTCGCATCAAGAAGTGCTGATTCTGCGCCCCGATGGCGTGCTTGTCACCGATACCCGCCCCATGTCGCGCCTGAACGTCAGTATTATTGTCGAACAAAACGGCCAACGCGAAAGCGGTATGGCTGGTGGCGGTGGTCGCGCCGGACTTATCGGTTTGATTTCCCGCGATAATTGGGAACCGGCCGTGCGCGAAGCGTTGCGGATCGCCCTTGTGAACCTTGACGCTGAACCTGCCCCTGCTGGCGTAATGGACGTGGTGCTTGGGCCTGGTTGGCCCGGTATTTTGCTACACGAAGCGATCGGTCACGGGTTAGAGGGTGATTTTAACCGTAAAGGGTCCAGCGCCTTTGCCGGACTGATGGGCCAACAGATCGCGTCAAAAGGCGTGACTGTATTGGATGACGGCACGATTCCTGATCGGCGTGGATCGATTACCGTCGACGATGAAGGCACGCCAAGCGCCAAAAATACGCTGATCGAGGACGGTGTGCTGGTCGGTTATATGCAGGATCGCCAGAACGCACGGTTAATGGGCGTGGCCCCCACGGGCAACGGGCGGCGCGAAAGCTACGCGCACGCGCCGATGCCGCGCATGACTAACACGTATATGTTGTCCGGACCTGATACGCCGGAATCGCTGGTCGCTGGCCTGAAAGACGGGATTTACGCGGTTGGCTTTGGTGGTGGTCAGGTGGACATCACAAACGGCAAATTCGTGTTTAGCTGCACCGAAGCATACCGCGTCAAAAACGGTGTTATCGGCGCGCCTGTGAAAGGTGCCACGCTGATCGGCGACGGGGCGACAGCACTCAAGCATATTCGCGGCATTGGCAACGATATGGCGCTTGATCCGGGCATCGGGAATTGCGGCAAAGCGGGGCAATGGGTGCCTGTAGGTGTGGGCCAGCCAAGCCTGATGATCGGCGGACTGACGGTAGGTGGCGCTGCTGCGTGACGGAAGTCGCGATGGTTTATCAAAGGGTTAGATGGGTCACAGCAATCCATGCCGCAGTGACATGCTGGATCGGCGTGCCCTTCTTCGCGTTCATCATCGCCTTCGGTTTCTTTTCAATGCCGCGCATGGTGACCGCGTATCTGCCTGTGGCTTTTGTCGGGTCATATGCGGCCGCTCTGGCCATGTCATTCTTTGTCAGCTGGCTGCCATTGGCGGTCATGGTCCCCGTCATGCGCTACCTGTTCCACAAGCAAATGCGGTCGGTGTTTATCGGTCTGGGGATCGGCATTTGCGTCGGCGCATTAGTGGGATTCGCTTTATTCGGGACACAGTTTTTATGGGCAGGCATTTTGGTCGGCGCAGCCTATGGCGTCGCAAACTTTGTGGTTTTGCGTAGATTACTACGTGATCCCTCCCCATAAATAGCGGTCAGATTGCCTCAAACTGTTCATATCCCGTTAAGAATTTGCATCTAACACTATGGGTGTAGCAAACGGAGAACGGACATTGGAGACGTGACACCTTCCACTCACCCCCCACTCCCACCCACCACGGAAGACGAATCTTTTCACCGTCTCCGTTTGCTGCGCTCACGCCGCGTTGGAATCGCGACCTATAGGCGTATGATCGGCGAGCACGGGTCAGCACAGGCCGCATTACAGGCGTTACCAGATGTTGCGCGTGCAGCAGGCGTGTCCGACTACCAGATTTGCCCCGTCGGGGTGGTCGAGGCAGAACTGCGGACTGCGCGGGCGGCAGGTGCGGTATTGATCGCTGATGACAGTCCTGACTACCCTTCATCCCTACGCGAAATTCACGATGCACCCCCCCTGCTGTGGACATTGGGGCGGCGGGAATTACTGCACCGCCCTATGGTGGCCCTTGTCGGTGCGCGGAACGCATCATCATTGGGAACCCGCATGGCAAAAGCACTGGCTGCTGACCTGTCCGCAGCAGGCATTGTCGTCGTATCCGGCCTCGCGCGCGGTATTGATACGGCAGCGCATCTGAGCAGCCTACAAAGTGGAACAATTGCGGTGCAAGCGGGTGGCGTCGACACCATCTATCCTACTGAAAACACAAAATTGGCCCAAGATATTGGCAAAATGGGATTACGCCTGTCCGAGATGCCAATCGGGGTACAGCCGCAAGCCAGACATTTTCCATCGCGCAACCGCATTATATCGGGTCTCGCAAGCGCCGTTGTGGTCGTCGAAGCCGCCGCAAAATCCGGCAGTCTGATCACGGCACGCAACGCATTGGATCAGGCACGTGACGTTTTCGCAGTCCCCGGTCACCCGTTTGATGCGCGAGCGGCGGGCTGTAATATGTTGATCCGCGACGGGGCACTTCTGGTCCGCTCCGCGCAGGACGTAATCGAAGCGATCGGCGGCATCGCCCTGCAACAACCCGACTTACCGCTGGCGCCACCTGCCGCAAAACCACCCCGCAGCCTGCGCGAAACCGCAGCTCTTCACACCAGAATATTGGAACGATTGGGACCATCACCCATTGCGGAGGACCAGCTGATCCGCGATTTGGCAGCCCCCCCAACCGCCGTCGCACCTGCGCTCATGGACCTCGAATTGGACGGAAAAATCACACGTCACGCAGGGGGCCTTTTGGCGCGTGCCAACTAGCGGGCCGAATTCCCCGCAAATAAATTCATCACATTTCAATACGTTAATGGTTACAAATAGGGGATTGTGCTTGCGTCCAAACAGACGCATTGACATTCATCCATACGCCCCCACATTTTGCGCACACCTCGCGTAACCCGTTTTTTGACAGGAATTTCATGCCAGTCGTCGTCGTCGAATCCCCAGCTAAGGCTAAGACAATCAACAAATATTTAGGTAACGACTACACAGTCCTTGCCTCTTTTGGTCACGTCCGAGACCTGCCGCCGAAAGACGGATCGGTTGATCCCGAAGACGATTTCGCGATGAAATGGGAGATCGCGAGCGACAGCAAAAAGCATATTAAGGCGATTGTTGACGCCCTGAAAGACGACAACGAACTGATCCTCGCGACCGACCCCGACCGCGAAGGTGAAGCAATTTCGTGGCATTTGACAGAGGCCCTGACCGCGAAAAAAGCGATCAAGAAGGACACGCCTGTGTCCCGCGTCGTGTTCAACGCGATCACGAAAACAGCCGTGACCGAAGCGATGAAAAACCCGCGTCAGGTCGATGTGCCGCTGGTCGACGCTTATTTGGCGCGACGTGCGTTGGACTATCTGGTTGGATTTAAACTGTCCCCCGTTTTGTGGCGCAAATTGCCCGGCGCGAAATCCGCAGGCCGTGTGCAGTCGGTGACGCTTCGGATCATTGTTGAGCGCGAGATGGAGATCGAAGTCTTCCGCGCCCAGGAATACTGGTCCGTGAAAGCCGTCTTGCAAACGCCACGCGGCCAAACATTCGAAGCGCGGTTAACAACGTTAGCGGGTGATAAGTTAGATAAGTTCTCGATCGAGAACGCAACGCAGGCCGAAATGGCGGTTCAAGCGATCAATTCGCGTGATTTGGTAATCAAATCCGTCGAAGCCAAGCCCGGATCACGCAATCCATCGCCGCCATTTATGACCTCGACGCTTCAGCAAGAGGCGTCGCGTAAATTCGGCATGGGCGCGAAGCAGACAATGTCCGTCGCACAACGTTTGTACGAGGCCGGTCTGATCACTTACATGCGGACCGACGGCATCGACATGGCGCCCGAAGCCGTGACCGCTGCACGCGATGCAATCAAAGAAAAGTTCGGCGAAAAATACGTGCCGTCCAGCCCACGCATCTATAAAAACAAAGCGAAAAACGCGCAGGAAGCCCACGAATGTGTGCGCCCAACGGACCTGATGGTGGATGCCGCTGCCGCTAAGATCGTCGATTCGGATCAACGAAAACTTTACGATCTGATCTATAAACGCACGATTGCATCCCAGATGGAGGCGGCCAAATTCGAGCGCACGGCCGTTGATATTGGCAGCGACGATGGTCAGATCGTTCTGCGCGCGAACGGCCAAGTCATGGTTTTTGATGGCTTTATTGCTGTCTACGAAGAAGGCCGCGACGATGCTGTTGTGGACGACGACGATAAGCGTCTGCCGCAAATCCATGAAGGTGAAAAAGCCGTTAAAGAAACGGTCACACCTGAACAGCACTTTACCCAACCGCCGCCGCGCTACACCGAAGCCACGCTGGTGAAACGCATGGAAGAGCTCGGCATCGGCCGCCCGTCGACCTATGCGTCGATCGTGACGACGATTCAGGATCGCGGCTATGTGGAAAAAGACAAGAACCGTCTGATTCCGCAGGATAAAGGCCGGTTGGTTACGGCTTTCTTGTCCAACTATTTCAAGAAATACATCGGCTATGACTTTACCGCCGATCTTGAAAACCAGCTTGATGAAGTCAGCGCTGGCAACGGAGATTACAAAAAAGTTCTGGCTAATTTCTGGCGTGATTTCTCGGCTGCGATTGCTGAAACGGCGGACCTGCGGATCACCGAAGTTCTAGAGAAAATTAACGAAGTTCTCGAACCGCATCTGTTCCCGCCTGAGGAAGATGGCTCTGATCCGCGTGCTTGTAAAAACTGCGGCGTGGGTCGTTTGTCGATGCGGACCGCACGGTCGGGTGGTGCCTTTATCGGGTGCTCTAACTATCCGGAATGCCGCTACACACGTCCATTTGGTCCGCCGAACCCAGAGGCCGAGGCCTCTGCGATCCCACCGGACGGGAAACTGCTGGGCGAAGACGCAGGTGACGAAATCCGTGTTTTCAAAGGGCGCTTTGGTCCTTATGTGCAGCGCGGTCCCGTGACTGAAGAAAACAAAAAGCCGCCGCGCCAAGGTGTTCCGCCCGATTGGAACCCCGAAGAGGTTGCATTGGCCGAGGCCGTGAAACTGTTGGAATTGCCACGAGAGATCGGGCCGCACCCCGAAGATGGCGTGATGGTTTGGGCCAATATCGGACGGTACGGTCCCTATCTGAAGCACGCGGAAAGCACGTCACATCGTGGCGGCACCAACGCGAATCTTGAGGGCATCGACGAGGTTTGGACCGTCGGGATGAACCGCGCCGTGCAATTGCTGGCGGAAAAAGTCGCGTCTCGCGGTCAACGTGGCAAGGCTGCAACGCCGATCCGTGAGTTGGGCGAACACCCAGAGGTTGGTGGTCCGGTTAACATCTATGACGGGAAATACGGGCCTTATGTAAAATGGGAAAAGATCAATGCTACCATCCCTGACACGATCGAACCTGCCGATCTGACGTTAGCCCATGCTGTTGATTTGCTTGATGAACGGGCGGCGAAGTCCGGCAAAACCATCAAGAAAAAAGCGGCACCAAAGAAGAAGGCAGCCGCTAAAAAACCAGCGGCCAAGAAGCCCGCAGCAAAGAAACCGGCTGCTAAAAAGCCAGCCGCTAAAAAACCTGCTGCAAAGGCAAAACCTGCTGAATGACACTATCAAATAACCGGGGGCGGTGCTTTTCCGCCCCCTGACGACCTTGTGATCGTGCGTTTGTTGACCGATATGATAGGCATCCGTATCTCTTAAAAAAAAGAGCAGGAGTTTTCATGATTAAATCGAGTTTGACACGACGGTCGGTACTGACCGGTGCCGCCGCACTACTCGCAGCCCCCGCATATTCGCAGTCTGCGACCCCGACCACACGCAACACCGCAAAATTTGTCGCACAAAATTGGCAGGACCACTTTGATACGCTCGGCGTTGCCGCAATCGTTGCGGACACAAGCAGCCGTGCGCTTCACTTTTGGAAAGGCGATATGTACCGCGTCTATCCAACGTCTGTCCCATTGACCGACGAGCTGACAAAACGCGGCTATACGGAAATCGTGCGCAAGCGCGTTGGCCCCGATTGGACGCCAACAGCGTCACAACGTGAACGCTTTGGCTGGGAATACATGCCGCCGGGACCGGAAAATCCGCTTGGCACGCACGCGATGTATCTGTCGTGGCCTGCGTATTTGATCCATGGCACACACGATACGCGCAAAATCGGTCGTCCGTCGTCAGATGGATGTATCGGGCTGTATAACGAGCAAATCGCTGATTTGTTTGAGATTACCCCAATGGGGACACAAGTCCGCGTTCTCTAACCTACGCTGCAGTGCCGCATTTCATTGACACTTGCCCTAGGGCAATTCATCAATGCGGCACTGATATGGGAGAGACGGGATGAAGAAGATTTACCCCAACGCAGCGGCGGCCCTTGATGGGCTATTGCACGACGGGATGTTTATAGCAGCGGGCGGTTTTGGACTGTGCGGTATTCCAGAGCTTTTGCTGGACGCAATCAAAACTGCTGGCACGAAAGACCTGACATTTGCGTCGAACAACGCGGGCGTTGATGATTTCGGCATCGGGATTTTGCTGCAAACCAAGCAAGTCAAAAAGATGATTTCGTCCTATGTCGGTGAAAACGCTGAATTTATGCGTCAATATTTGTCCGGCGAACTAGAGCTGGAATTCAACCCACAAGGCACACTGGCTGAACGTATGCGGTCTGGCGGCTGTGGCATCCCGGGTTTTTACACAAAAACTGGCGTTGGCACCGTGATTGCTGAAGGCAAAGAGCACAAAGACTTCGATGGTGAGACTTACATCATGGAAAAAGGGATCTTTGCTGATCTGGCCATCGTGAAAGCATGGAAAGCCGACGAGACAGGCAACCTGATTTTCCGCAAAACCGCCCGTAACTTTAACCCACCTGCTGCGATGTGCGGCAAGGTTTGTGTTGTTGAAGTTGAAGAAATTGTGCCGACTGGGTCGCTTGACCCCGATCACATTCACCTGCCGGGCATTTATGTCCACCGGATCATCCAAGGCGATCACGAAAAGCGGATCGAGCAACGCACAGTGAGGAGCGCGTAATGTGGGATCGTAACCAAATGGCCGCGCGTGCGGCGCAGGAACTGGAAGACGGCACATATGTGAACCTTGGCATCGGGATTCCGACGCTGGTGTCGAACTATATTCCAGAAGGTGTTGAAGTGACGCTGCAATCCGAGAACGGGATGTTGGGCATGGGTCCCTTCCCGACCGAGGAAAACATCGACGCTGATCTGATTAACGCTGGCAAGCAGACGATTACGGAACTGCCGCAGACGGCTTATTTCGATTCGGCGCAATCCTTTGGGATGATCCGTGGCGGCAAAATCGCCATGGCGATTCTCGGTGCGATGGAAGTCGATGAAAAAGGCGATCTGGCAAACTGGATGATTCCCGGCAAGCTGGTCAAAGGCATGGGCGGCGCGATGGATCTGGTCGCCGGTGTCGGTCGCGTGGTTGTCGTGATGGATCACACCAACAAGCACGGCGTCAGCAAACTGCTGAAAGAATGCACGCTGCCTCTGACTGGCAAAGGCGTTGTAGACCGTATTATCACGAATCTTGGCGTGCTAGATGTTGTCGAAGGCGGTTTACGGATCGTTGAAACAGCAGACTGCGTGACGGAAGACGAATTGCGCGCAGCAACCGAAGCTAAAATCGTTTAATATCTGCGGCAGAAGCAAAGAAGGGCCGGATCATCGCGATGATCCGGCCCTTTATACTTTCATGCCTTCGGCGAGAGTTGTTTTGGCGAAATGAAGTCAGCCTACCGATTGGATATGGCGAAGACACAACCGTCAGACACAAGTTGCGGCGGCGTTTGGCACAGGCCTTTGGCGACATTGAACGCGGCCAGAACCTTTGGCACATAAGCGCGGGTCTCTGGATAAGGTGGCACACCGTTGTTATCGCGCACGGCCCCCTCGCCTGCATTATAACCTGCCAGCACGAGAATCGGGTCTTTATCGAAGTGTTTCATGAGCCAAGCGAGGTAGGCGACGCCTGCTTTGATATTCTCAGTGGGGTTTACGCGGTCTGTGACACCGAATCGCGCAGCCGTGGCAGGCATCAGTTGCATCAAGCCAACAGCGCCTGCATGGCTTTCCGCCTGAACTTGCCCAGCGCTTTCGATCGAGATCAATGCAAGAACAAGAGCAGGCGAGACGTCAGTCCCAACTGTTTCGCGTAGAATCGTCATGCCGTGCGTTTGTGCTATGTCCTGAAGCGTCTGCAACCGTGGTGCGGGCACCGAATTGCCGCCCGGAGGGTTGTTAATCAGGTTTAACGCGATCTCCAGCCGACCAGGACCACTATCAGCGCGGGCGGGCGAGACGGATGACCAGAACCATTCCATCCCAGAGGACGTACGCGGTTGCTGCGGTTGCGCCGACGCGGGCGTACCAGCGGCCGCAGGCGTGACGGGCGCACGTGGCGCAACCTGCACACTAATACGGTTGGAAGCACCAGCGGTCGGCACGGTCACCCGTCGGAACGTAAAGTCTGGTTGAAGGCGCTTAATTTCAGCCGCGATGGGCCCAGCAGCGCAAATAAGCGCAAGCGCCGCTGCAAAAGCGGTTCGAATATACATTACCAATGTCCTGCCGACGTTTCTTATTATTACTATTCATGCCCGTTTCCGGCTCAATTACCAGCAAAACGAAAACAATGGGTCAATTCAGTTTCAATTGGACGCTAAAACGCAACGGATCGTAGGGTTAACTCAATAGGGATATACTTTAATGTACAGCAAAAACCGTGACTTAATCGAAAAATCCGACTTTTCGCACTGGGGCGTAAAATTGCACCAACCACGACAAATTCTTGCCGCAATCAACCGTCAAAACTAACACATCCAAAGCGGGGATCGAGCCAACAAGAGGCCGGCACGAGACGATCCGCCAAGGTCATAGAAAATCTAGCGATACCCTGAGGAGGGAATTAAATGCTTAACTTTATTAAAAACTTCACAAACGACGAAGACGGCGCAGTAACAGTAGACTGGGTTGTTTTGACAGCTGCAATCGTTGCTCTGGGCCTTGTTGTTGGTACAGCCGTTTCTTCCGGCGCAAAGACTAAAACTGACTCGCTTGTTTCCCAAATGATTTCTTCCGGCACAACTCCTTAAGCTGAGTTTGCGAGCTAAGTTTTAACTGAATTCGCTAAGATAATTGAGGCCACACTGCATGAGCAGTGTGGCCTCAATACTTTTCAAGTTTGAAACTAACGAAAATTGTACCGACTTACTTCTCTGAAAATTCATAGCTTAGCCACGAATCCGCCACATACTGGCGACATAGATTATCGTGAATAATACGCCTGCGGAGCCACAAACATGAAAAATTCATTTGTTGCCTTTTGGACCGACGAAGACGGTGCAATCACAGTGGACTGGGTTGTTTTGACAGCCGCGGCCGTGGCATTGGGGCTTTTGGTGATTGGCACAATTCAGACAGGATCTTTGACCACCATTACACAAATGTGGACAGATGTTGATGCAGGCATCGCGGCGATCAAGTAACGTCACAACACGCGACCTCGGGCAAAGGTGCGGTTTGTGGATATAAAAAAATGTTGAGGTAAATAAAATGCGTTCAGTTTTCGGTTTAGTCCTGATTATCGGCATGGGGCTTGCAGGCTTTGCGGTCTATATGGTGAACGGATACGTCAGCCAGACGCAAAGCGAACGTGATTTGCTGTTACAACGCGCCGCCACGGTTATACCGACGGTCGCAGTTTATGCTGTTAATCGTCCGATGAAATACGGTGAAACGCTCACGTCTGATGATGTCGAACTCATTCAATACGCCGAACCCCATCTTCCTGAAGGTGTGTTCCGCACGGAAGAAGCTTTGTTTCCTGAAGGTGACGAAGAATTGCGCGTTGTGACCCGCCCGATGGAGATCAACGAACCCGTTTTAGCTGTTAAAGTTACGGCACCTGGTGAAATTGCGGGCATCACGTCCTTGCTAAGCCCTGGGATGCGCGCCTTTACGATTAGCGTAGACGTGCAATCCGGTGTGTCCGGCTTCTTGCGTCCCGGCGACCGCGTTGACGTTTACTGGTCCGGCAACATGCGCACGGCAGGTGGCGACAACGAAAACATTACTCAGTTGATCCTGACATCAGTCGAATTGATCGCGATTGACCAGACTGCGGACAACAATCGTAGCGATGCTGCAATCGCGCGGACTGTTACAGTTCAGGTCACGCCAGCCCACGTTGCCGCATTGACCCAAGCCAGCGCGACCGGAAAGCTGTCACTGTCGCTTGTTGGTGCTGGAGATACAGAAACTCTTTCCGCCATCGCAATGGATCAACGCACCCTGCTCGGCGTTGAAGAAGCACCCGAAGTTGTCGTCGAGGCGCCCGCTGTTGTTGAAGCCCCAAAGCAGTGCTTCATCAAACAGCGCAGCGGTGCTCAGGTTGTGGAAGTTGAGATCCCCTGCACGAACTAAGCGGGATCGAACGACAGTAATACGGGGCATCGCTGACAAAAGCGGTGCCCCTTTTTCGTAGGCGACGCCGCGTTATTGACATCGCAGCCGCTCATTTTGTCGCGTCCACACAAGGGGTTTGGCACCATCTGTTGCCAGTTATCCACATAAGGAGCGGCCTCCAACGCATTGATTCTTGCAATAAATGCGTAACCAATGCATCGTCACCCCACACCGGGCGCTAAGACCCATTTAACGAGGCGTGATCGGAGAGGCAGGTCACCATGACATATTCGAACTTTATCAAGGCCGCACTTGCGGGCTTGGCATTGTCGTTCGCGACAGTGCCAACCTCAAGTGCCGCAGAAACTTTACGCGTATTACGCGGCTCGACTTCAAGCGCACTGCAAGTGCCAATGAACCGCGCCGTTGTCGTCGAAAGCGATTCTGCGTTTACGGAATTATCCATTGCAAACCCTGGCATCGCCGACATCTCGTCGCTGTCAGACCGCACAATTTATGTGCTTGGCAAGGAACCAGGGCGCACAACACTTACTTTATTAGGAGCCGATGGGCGCCTGATTACAAATGTCGAAGTCCACGTGACCCCCGACATTGCAGAATTCAAAGAGCGTCTGGAACAGATCCTACCGGGCGAAAACATTGAAGTACGCACAGCCAACGACGGCATTGTTCTTTCTGGCACGGTATCATCCATCGCCCGTCTGGACCGCGCCCTTGAATTGGCGAACCGGTATGCACCAGAGCGGGTTTCGAACCTGATGGTTGTTGGCGGTACACAGCAGGTTATGTTGAAAGTCCGCTTTGCAGAAATGCAGCGGTCAGTCAGTAAATCACTCTCATCCTCACTCGCAGTTCAAGGCACAGGTCTTGGCGGTGATTTGGGTGTATCAGCGGGCACAGGCACGTTGAACAACTCTTCTGGTGTCGCAAATACATTCGGCGGTTCAATCCCCGGCTCGAACCAAAACGACGGTGCGTTCCTTTTCGGGTTTAACGCAGGTGGCCTCGAAGTGGGCATCTTGTTGGAAGCCTTGGAAAGCCGCGGCGTTGTTCGCACATTGGCAGAACCAAACCTGACGGCCCTCAGCGGGCAAGAAGCAAAGTTCCTTGCGGGTGGTGAATATCCGGTTCCTGGCGAATCTGATGCCGGCGGAGTCACGATTGAATACAAACCTTTTGGTGTTGAGCTAAACTTCATCCCACGGGTTATTGATCAAGACATCATCAACCTCGAGTTGGTTGCTGCGGTATCGTCCATCGATCCATCAAACGGGATTTCGGTGAATGGCTTTACTGTGGACGCGTTCACACGTCGCGAAACATCAACAACTGTTGAAATGCGTGACGGCGAAAGCTTTGCCATCGCGGGTCTGTTGTCTGATGACTTTACTGATCTGAATGGTCAGGTGCCATGGTTGGGCGACGTGCCTGTGCTTGGGTCCCTGTTCCGGTCAGCGGAATATGCACGCAAACAAACAGAGCTGGTGATTATCGTAACACCACATCTGGTCACACCAACACGCGGCGAAGCGCTAGCCTTGCCAACTGACCGTGTGCGTCCACCGACCGAGCGTGAATTGTTCCTGTTTGGCCGTGTTGCCGCAGGCGATGCACCAACAACTGGTGGTGCTGGTGAAGTTGCGCGCCAAGACTTTAGCGGGTCTTACGGCTACGTGCTGGACGATTGAGAGGGAATGATCCAATGAAAATCTATCTGTCAGCCCTTGCTGCACTGGCTTTCCTAGCAGCTTGCGACCAAACATCAGGTGGGGCGTTTGATCGCCCGCTTGGCTCGGAATTGGATAATAGCGATTTCGGCAATGCGACGATGACCAACCATATGGCCCAAACAGGCCAGAACAATTTGACCATCAACTTGCAACGCCGTTTCGCGTCCGAAGTCGAATCGACTGTGAACTTTGCATTCAACTCTGACGTACTGGACGGCGCCGCACGTGCGACGCTGACCCAGCAGGCCAACTGGATCAAACAATTCCCAGAAGTGCGCTTCAAAGTGTTTGGTCATACCGATCTGGTTGGGTCCAATGCGTATAACCGTCGACTTGGTTTGCGCCGCGCCCAAGCTGTTGTGGCATATCTTTCGTCACAAGGCATCAGCCGGACCCGCTTGGAAGCTCTCGTATCATTCGGTGAAGAACAGCCGCTTGTTGCGACACAATCCATGGAACGCCGTAACCGTCGCACGATTACCGAAGTATCCGGCTTCGTCGATGGCGATGGTATGGAGCTGAACGGCAAATACGCGGCTGTAATCTTCCGCGAATACGTCGCAAGCGCTGTCCCGCCGACAACGGTTAGCCAGACCCAAGCACCGACTGCTTCGGCTGAATAAACCTAGATAAAACTCTTTATCTGATCGAAAATGTTGACGCGGCCTTAACGGGCCGCGTCAACAACGTTTAAAAATATCCATGATCGTTGCCAATTATCGCACAAAGGCGATCTTTTGGCCAAAATCTCGACATGTTTGAGGGCCAAAACCACATCAAAGGGATTTCTCCGCATTCACTTATGCGGGCCGATTGACCAAGGGGCGAAATATTGCCGCCCCAACGTTGACGGAAAAAATCCTGCAATGATGAGGATTTGAATGATGAGCAGCGCAGTTTTGCAGCACGAGCCCCAACCGATTGTCGCCTGTACAGTCAGCCGTGATGTGCAGATTTTTGATCTGCTCATTGAGGACATGGAAGCCGCCCTTGGTGAACAATGGGGCGATTTGTCGTTTGATGACGCCATTCCATTCCTCGCACAGCCCGATGCTGCGTCGCTCAAGTTCCTGACCATTGCGATGGATCACGAGGACGAAGACCAGCTCACCTTGATCACAGAGATCATCGCTGGTGCCAAAGCCAAGAACATCAAGGTCATCTTGATTACCGAAGACGTCAGCCCTGCCGCGTTGCACAATTTGTTGCGCGAAGGTGGTGATGAATTTGTCCCCTACCCGCTTCCTGAAAACGAACTGGCCCGTGCGATCGAACGGGTACTTACCCCGGCCGAAACCATGTCAGTCGCCCCAACCGACGGCGACGCGCCCCGTAAGAAAAGCGGCGGCGGCAAGAATGGCGTCATCATGCCGGTCCACGGTATGTCCGGCGGCATCGGTGCGACGACCATGGCGGTAAACCTCGCATGGGAATTGGCCACGCTGGAAAAAGTCGAAGCGCAAAAGGTTTGCCTGCTCGACTTTGACTTCCAGTTCGGTACGACATCCACATATCTGGACCTGCCCCGCCGCGAGAACATCGTTGAATTGCTCGGCGACACAGAATCCATGGACAGTGAATCCTTCTTGCATGCGCTGACGCCATACGAAGACAAACTGCACGTGCTGACAGCGCCGTTTGACATGATCCCGCTTGATCTTGTCGGCCCCGAAGACATTCAGCGGATCATCGATCTGGCGGCGAGCCACTTTGATTATGTCGTTATCGACATGCCGTCCACGATGGTGGAATGGTCCCAGACTGTGCTTGACGCAGCCCATGTTTATTTCGGCCTGATCGAGCTTGATATGCGGTCAGCGCAGAACACACTGCGGATGAAACGCGCGCTCCAAGCCGAAGATTTACCATTCGACAAAATTCGTTTTGTGCTGAACCGCGCCCCTGGTTTCACCGATTTGAACGGCAAAGCCCGTATCAAACGGTTGGCTGACAGCCTTGGCATCAGCATCGAAGTTTTACTGCCCGACGGTGGCAAGCCCGTCGCACAAAACGCGGACCACGGTCTGCCATTGGGTGCAGGTCTGCCAAAAAATGCATTGCGTAAGGAAATCGCGAAACTCGCGAAATCGGTCCACGAAGTCGGCGCGTCTGAAGCCGTTCAAGGCTAAGGCAAAGGAACAAATTAATGTTTTCTAAATATAAAAAACCTAATGCTGGTGGTGAAACTACCAAAACGACCGCAAAGCCCAATTTGGCTGCGGTCCCTGAACCTGTGTCCGACATCGCAGCAAAGAAATCTTTGATGCGCGTGATGCCGACAAAAGCAGTCGTCGATGTCGCCGCCGCGGACAAAGAGAAACGCCGCAAGGTACGTCTTAGCGAGATCAAGCTAGAGCTGCACAAAGCCTTGCTTGATAACCTGAACCTCGCCGCACTTGAATCCGCCTCCGAGGCGGATTTACGCGCTGAGATCAATGCCATCGCCTCTGAATCGCTTGAGGAAATGGGTATCGTTCTGAACCGCGAAGAGCGGACGACATTGTCGCAAGAATTGTACTTTGAGGTAACGGGCCTAGGTCCGCTTGAAACGCTTTTGCAAGACGACACCGTGAACGATATTCTGGTGAACGGTCCGCAACAGGTCTTCGTCGAACGCGACGGTAAGCTCGAATTGTCGGACGTGACCTTTAAAGATGAAAAGCACTTGATGCGGATCATCGACAAGATCGTATCCGCCGTGGGTCGTCGTGTTGACGAAAGTAACCCTTACGTCGATGCGCGCTTGCAAGACGGATCGCGTTTCAACGCCATGGTGCCGCCCGTTGCCGTTGACGGATCGCTCGTTTCCATTCGTAAGTTTAAAAAAGATAAACTTGGCATTGATGATCTGGTCAAATTTGGCGCGTTCACCGAAGAAATGGCCGCTTATTTGCAAGCCGCCGTTGCGACGCGCCTGAATATCATCGTCTCCGGCGGTACAGGTTCTGGTAAAACAACAACGTTAAACGCCCTATCATCGTTTATCGACAACGCGGAACGCATCCTGACAATCGAGGATACTGCGGAACTTCAGCTCCAGCAGATCCACGTAGGACGGATGGAATCCCGTCCACCAAACGTTGAAGGCAAAGGCGAAGTATCCCCGCGCGACTGTCTAAAAAACGCACTGCGGATGCGTCCAGACCGGATCATCGTCGGTGAGACGCGTGGCGAAGAAGTTATCGACATGTTGCAGGCGATGAACACGGGCCACGACGGGTCCATGACCACTATTCACGCCAACAACGCACGTGACGGTATTTCGCGTCTGGAAAACATGATCGCGATGGCCGGAATTGAGATGCCTTTGAAGGCGGTGCGATCCCAGATTTCATCAGCGGTGAACTTGATCGTGCAGGCTTCACGTCTGCAAGACGGGTCGCGTCGCATGACGTCGATCACTGAAATCACAGGCATGGAAGGCGACGTTATTTCCATGCAGGAAGTGTTCCGTTTCCAGCGCGTCGGCCTGACGCCCGATAACAAAATTATCGGCCACTTTACCGCGACCGGTGTGCGTTCCGCGTATTCCGACCGCTTTAAGCTGTGGGGCTACGATCTGCCGCCGGCTATTTTTGAACCCATGGTTGCGGAGTAAATCCAATGATTTCAGCACAACCCGTCATTTACGTCGTTATTTTCATCGCCGTTTTGTTGCTGGTCCAAGGTGTGTATTTGCTGATCTTTGGCAAATCCGTGCAACTGGACAACAAAGTGAACCGTCGTCTCGCCTTGCTTGAAAAAGGCGGTCAGCGCGAACAGGTTTTAGAGCAGCTGCGCAAAGAAATGACGCAGCACATGAAATCGCAAAGCATCCCGCTTTATTCGATTTTGGCGTCCAAAGCGCAAAAAGCGAACATTGTCTTTACGCCAGTGCAGTTGATCATGGTGATGGCCGGTGCCAGCGTCGCGGCCTTCGTCGGCCTGACGTTCGGAACCGAAGTTGAACCGCTTGTGCGGACCTTTGTGTCCATTGGTATGGGCGTCGGCGGCGTTTACATGTGGATTTCACGCAAAGCGAACAAGCGGATGGCGATGATCGAAGAACAACTGCCCGAAGCGGTTGAACTGATGGTCCGGTCTTTGCGTGTTGGACACCCGTTCTCGTCCGCCATTCAAATCGTTGCAAAAGAAATTCCCGATCCGTTGGGCACCGAAATGGGCATGATCTCGGACGAGGCCGCATATGGTCGCGACATGGGCGAAACCCTCAAGGCGATGGCTGAACGCCTGGACATGCAAGACATGCGTTTCTTGGCCGTTGCAGTAACCATTCAGCAACAATCAGGTGGTAACCTTGCGGAAATTCTGCACGGCTTGGCTCAAGTTATCCGCGCCCGTTTCCGGCTGTTTCGCCGGGTTAAGGCGATCACGGCCGAGGCCCAGTGGTCCGGTAAATTGCTTTCTGCATTCCCAATTTTAGCGCTGATCACGATCAACGTCATCCAACCCAACTACTTTGATGACGTGATGGAAACCGACGTATTCATCCCTGCTTGTCTGGTGGTCGCTGCGTTCTTGATCGCGAACATGATCGTTATGCGGTCGCTCGTGAATATTAAGGTCTGAGGTTTATTATGGAAATCATCGATAACGCTAAACTGATGCTTGAAAACATGTTAGGGCCCTTTGGTCCGCTGATGTTGGTCGGTGGACTTGGGTTCACGATGATCTTGATCACCCTACCCGTTCTCCTGAAAAAGCGGGATGACCCGTTAGATCGGCTTAAGGCGTCCACGCGCACGGTTCAAAAACTCCCCGGCAAACCCGAAAAATTAAGGGCTGCAAATGGGCGTGATAAGCTAGAAAAATACGCCAACTTCCTTGAGCCACAGAACGAAGAAGAATTCAGCGCCGTTAAGCTGAAATTAATGCAAGCGGGTTATCAAAGCAAAAATGCTGTTCGCATGTACCACTTTGCACAGTTCGCATTGGGTGTGGTCGGCCTGATCATTGGCGTGATCTACGCGATGATGAACTCCAGCGGTCAAGAAGTCACAACCAAAGACCTGCTTATCTGGGTCCTGATCCCCGGTGGTGCATTCTACATGATGCCGAAATACTGGGTCACGCGCCGACAAGCGATGCGTCACGAAGCAATCACCAACGGCTTTCCTGATAGCCTCGATATGATGCTTGTATGTGTTGAGGCTGGTCAATCTCTTGACCAATCGATCATCCGTGTTTCACGTGAATTGAAATCGGGCTTTCCTGATCTTGCAGGCGAATTCGAAGTCGTCAGCAATGAGATGAAAGCCGGTAAAGACAAAGGTTCCGTTCTCAAAGACATGGCGGAACGTTGCGGCGTGCAAGACATCACCAGCTTCGTGACCGTCTTGGTGCAATCGCAGCAGTTCGGTACATCAATCGCCGACGCGCTACGGGTTTATGCGTCAGAAATGCGGGACAAGCGGGTGATGCGTGCCGAAGAAGCTGCAAACAAGTTGCCCACAAAGATGACTTTGGCCACGATGATGTTGACTGTGCCGCCGCTTCTGCTCATTTTGATCGGACCATCAATCCACGGCATTTCCCAAAACTTGGGCGGTGGCTAAACAAGGCAGGCTCATATGACCTACATTCGGGCCCCATTTATCTTAATGGCCCTCTGCATCTTAGCCGCTTGTTCATCAGGCGGCTTTGATCGTTCTCAAGATGACCCATTTGCGCCAGGGATCGCGGGCGAGTCCGACATCGACGGCTTGATCGTCGGGCACCGCCTAATGCAAGCAGGACAGTTTGAACTCGCTCTCAACGCTTACACCCGCGCTGCATCCCAGCAAGGTTTGAACCCCGACACACTATCGGCACTGGGGTCTGCGAACTTGCGTTTAGGCCGCCTAGGCCAAGCCGAACGCTGGTTGCGCCGTGCCACAATCGAGGCGCCAGAATTCGCGCCCGCGTGGAACAATCTGGGCGTAATCTTGATGGAACAAGGTAAAATCGGCGAGGCAAGCGAGGCATTCCGTCGCGCATTTGCCACGGATAATGGAAATTCCGACCAAATTCGCGAGAACCTGCGCGCGGCGCTCGCTAAATTAAATGACCCTTTCTATGCTGAATCTCAAGAAAACCAAGATTTCGAATTGGTGCGACGAGGAACAGGGGACTTTGCCTTGACGTCAGCACTTTGAGGTAAGAGCAGTAAAAAGGACGCAAAAACATGCGCCACCCTATTCTTTTTCCGATGTGCATCGCCGCAGTTGTGGCCTTGTCTGCATGTCAACGGTCCGGTGACGCTGAAGTGCAGCGCGCCTTGCAAGACCTGAACGTGGTTGACGAGACCAACCTGAATGACGTTTTTCTGACGGTCAGTGATCCGGACGAAGCCGTCAGCTATTTCAGCCGCGCGAACGACAATGATCCCGGCCGCATCGATTTGCTGCGTGGATTGGCGCAATCCTTGATCCGTGCAAAGCGTAACACCGAAGCCGTAACCGCATGGCAGGCCGTCACCAGCCATGCCGAAGCGAATAACGACGACCGCGTTGAACTGGCCGATGCATACATCCGCACAAACCAGTGGGAAAAGGCAGCCGCAACGTTGAACGCGATCCCGCCGACCCACGAGACTTTCAAACGCTACCGTCTCGAAGCGATCATCGCAGACAGCAACGAACAATGGGAAAAAGCGGACAGCTTTTATCAGATTGCCGTTGGCCTTACGACGACACCCGCTGGCGTTTACAACAACTGGGGTTACTCAAAACTCTCACGCGGCGCTTACCGCGATGCCGAGCGTATGTTCACCGACGCCCTGCGTCACGATCCACAGATGTTCACCGCGAAAAATAACATTGTTTTGGCCCGCGGCGCACAACGCAACTACGATCTGCCGGTTATTCCGATGACCCAGACCGAGCGGGCGCAATTGCTGCACACGATGGCCCTGACCGCGATCAAGCAGAACGACATCACGATCGGCAAAGGCCTGTTGCGCGAAGCGATCGACACCCACCCACAACACTTTGAGGAAGCGACACGCGCCCTGCGTGCCCTCGAAGATAACGTTACCAACTAAAAGGTTACGCAACGTGGACGGACTTACACCTTGGGCGGCGGGATGGTTTCTTGTCGCCGCAATTCCAATCTCTGGCTTTGTCATCTTTAGCGACCTGTCGCGGATGAAAATCCCCAACGTCGCAGTTGGCGCGCTCATTGCGAGCTACGCTGTGCTAGGCCTCATCGCGTTGCCGTTCGAGCAATACCTCTGGCACTGGACCCATTTTCCCGTCCTCTTGATCATCGGCATCATCCTAAACGCTGCTGGTGTGATGGGCGCAGGCGACGCAAAATTCATCGCCGCTGCAGGCCCGTTCATCGCCACTGCCGACGTCATCACCCCAATGATCCCGCTGTTTTCGGCCTGCTTGATTGCAGGTTATTTCGCGCATCTATTGGCCCGCAAGTCACCGATCCGCACCGCCGTGCCGCACTGGGAAAGCTGGACATCAGGCAAACGGTTCCCGATGGGATTTCCCCTTGGCATGACCTTGGTCATTTACCTGCTGATCGTGCTCTTCACAGGTTAACCGCGTAAAATGCCACTGACATGACAAAGTTTTGTTCATCATTTCGCCATAATACCTTGGTTGATTGACCATCAATTCACCCTGCGAAACGGGGTGTTCGGTGCAGTCAGACAGCAGGCAACATAATGAACGTTCAAAACCCAACCGTCATGGCGCCCCCTGCCCCCAAGGGGCTGGCCGGGATGCAATTGCCAATGTCGATGATGCGCGACATTTTGTTGAAAACAATGTTCCGCATGAACTTGAACAAGGTTTCCGAACTCAGCCTTGTGGTCTGCCTTCCGATCCCGGTTGTTCAAGAACTGGTCGACCTGGCACGCAGCCAACTACTGCTCGAGGCGACAGGTACAATGTCCGCGAGTGCGAGCAATGAAATGGGCTACCAACTGACCGACGCGGGTAAAGCGCGTGCGCTTGATGCGCTTGCGCAGTCCGAATATTTCGGTGCGATGCCTGTTCCGCTCGAAGTGTACCGCGAACAGATGCAACGCCAATCCATCCGCAACATTCAAGTCTCCCGTGATCGGCTCACGTCTGCGATGGGGCACCTCATTTTGCCCGACAGCTTGCTTGACCACCTCGGCCCTGCGGTTGGCGCTGGTCGCTCGATCCTGATGTATGGCCCTCCGGGCAACGGAAAATCGTCTATCTCCAATGGGATACGTGATGCGCTTGGCGATAAAATCTATGTGCCGCGTGCCATCGAATATTCCGGTCAGGTGATCACCGTTTACGACCCCATCGTGCATTCGTCCGCCGAAGACGACCGCGACGACCCGAATTCTCTGCGCCGGACGTCCGGTCGCTATGATACGCGCTACGTCAAATGCGAACGCCCGACTGTGATCACTGGCGGTGAGCTGACGCTTTCCATGCTTGATCTCGTCTACAATTCTACCGCGCGGACCTATCAGGCCCCGCTTCAGCTCAAATCGTCTGGCGGCATCTTCATCGTGGACGACCTTGGCCGTCAGGCAGAGCCTCCGCAGGCGCTGATCAACCGTTGGATCGTCCCGCTCGAAGAAAACAAAGATATTCTCTCGCTGCAGTCCGGCGAAAAATTCGAAGTCCCCTTCGACACGCTCGTCATTTTCTCAACCAACTTCCACCCCAATAAAATCTTCGATAAAGCGGCGCTGCGTCGGATCTTCTACAAGATCAAAATTGATGGTCCAGATCAGGCCGACTTCCTCAAAATCTTCGCCATGGTCGCCCGTAAACGCCGCATGCCTCTAGACGAAGCAACCCTGATTCACCTCCTGAACAACCGCTATCCGGAAATCGGCAACGCCTATGCGAACTATCAGCCCCTCTTCCTGATCGACCAAATGATCGCGATTTGTGAATTTGAAGGCATTGCTTACCAAATGACGCCAAAACTGGTGGACCGGGCGTGGGAAAACATGTTCGTCAAGCAAGAAGACATCGCCCACTAACGCGACCCGCGCTTCATTTCGCCGAAACAACTCCCGCCGGAGGCATCAACCGATGCCCCCATTGCGGCCGCCCGCGATTATCGGCACTCTATCAGCATGAATGATCATCTGCCTGATAACGCTTCCCCCGCGCAAATGATCTTGCCGCAAATGTTCACCGACTGGTTCGCATCCCGTGGTTGGACCATTCATCCACATCAACGCGAGATGCTCGACCGTAAAGACGCGCCCGCCTTGTTGTTGATTGCGCCCACTGGTGGCGGCAAAACGCTGGCGGGTTTCCTGCCGACTTTGGTCGAGCTGACAGACGGCGAACATACCGGTCTGCACACGCTTTACGTGTCTCCGCTCAAGGCACTTGCCGCCGATATCAAACGCAACCTGCGCATGCCCGTGGACGAAATGAACCTGCCGATACGGATCGAAGACCGGACTGGCGACACCTCTTACACGCAAAAACGCAGGCAACGTGCCGACCCGCCGCACATCCTGCTGACCACACCGGAAAGCCTCGCGTTGCTCACCTCTTACGAGGACGCTCCGCGCATTTTCAAGGGCGTGCAGCGCGTTGTTGTCGATGAAATTCACGCGCTTGCTGATAGCAAACGGGGCGATCAATTGATGTTGGCGCTGTCTCGTTTGCAAACTATCGCGCCCGATCTGCGCCGCGTCGGGTTGTCCGCAACCGTCGAAAATCCGCAAGCAATCGCCCGCGAACTCGCCTGCCATCCCGATCCATGCCCGATTTTGCAGGCCGACCCAGGCCCTGCACCTGATATCCAAATGCTCGTTACAGACGAACATCCCCCATGGACTGGCGGTGGTGCAAAATACGCGATCCCCGCCGTGCTGGGACAGGTCAAACGCCATAAAACAACGCTTATTTTTCACAATACCCGTGCGCAGGCCGAGATTTTCTTTCACAATTTATGGCTTGCAAACGATGACGCCTTGCCCATCGGCATCCATCACGGATCGTTAGATCGCAGCCAACGCGAAAAGGTCGAGGCGGCGATGGTCGCGGGTGAGCTTAAGGCAATCGTCTGCACGGGTTCTCTCGATCTGGGTATCGATTGGGGCGATGTTGATCTGGTGATTCAGGTCGGTGCGCCGAAAAACGTCAAACGGCTTGTGCAGCGGATCGGGCGTGCAAACCACCGCTACAACGCGCCGTCCAAAGCCTTGCTCGTGCCTGCAAACCGGTTCGAAGTTGTGGAATGCGTCGCAGCCCTCGAAGCAGTCCGCGCCTACGATCTTGACGGCGAACCCAAGGGCCCCGGCCCACGCGACGTGCTATGCCAGCACATTTTGATCACGGCCTGCGCCGGACCATTCGACGTCGATGCGCTGTACCAAGAGGTCATAACCGTCGGCGCATTCGCACAACTTTCACGTGCGGAATTCGACGCCTGTTTTGATTTCTGCGCAACTGGTGGTTACGCCTTGCGGGCCTATGATAAATGGAAACGGCTTCTACAACGCCCAGATGGCCAATGGCAATTGCGCGATCCGCGCGCGGCCCAACGCATCCGCATGAACATCGGAACAATAAAAGATACCGAAACCTTAAAGGTCAAACTCAAAGGCAATTTTAAAGCGTTAGGCGAAGTCGAAGAGGCCTTTGCTGCGACCTTAACGCCGGGGGACACCTTTCTCATCGGCGGGCAAATCGTGCGCTACGATAGCTTGAAAGAACTGACAGTGCAGGTGACGCGCGACGCATCCAAGACACCGAAAATTGCGACATTCATGGGCACGAAATTCGCGACATCGACCCAGTTGCAAGCCCGCATTCTGAGGATGTTCCAGCAGGAGTCTTGGCCGCAGCTGCCAGATCACACCGCCGAATGGTTGCAGTTGCAACGCAACATTTCCAAACTACCCGAAGCAGATCGCGTCCTTGTGGAAAGCATGTATTTCGACAAACGGCATTACACCTGCGTCTACAGCTTTGCCGGGCGCAACGCGCAGCAAACGCTCGGATTATTGTTAACGCAACGCATGGAAGAATTAGGCCTTCACCCGATGGGCTTTGTCGCGACCGACTATGCAACGCTGTTTTGGGGCCTCGATCCTGTCACTGATCCCGCCACGCTGTTCGACGTGACCGCGATCAACGACGGTTTTGAAACATGGCTCGCGGGCAATGCCGTGATGAAGAAAACGTTTCGTGGCGCAGCAACGATTGCGATGTTAATCGAACGAAACCTTCCCCAAGCCCGAAAATCTGGCCGCCAAGCCACGTTTTCCAGCGACATTCTGTACGACACGCTCTCCAAATATGACCCCGACCATCTGATCCTGCAAATTACGCGCGAAGAAGCACTGCGCGGGTTGGTCGATTTCGGGCGCATTTCGGAAATGATGACCCGCACGGCGGGCCGGATCGACCACGTCACGCTTGACCGCGTGTCACCACTCGCGGCGCCAATGCTGCTTGAACGCGGCAAAGTGACTGTCGCGGGCAAAGCCGCCGAACGATTGCTCGAAGATGCCGCAGCATTGCTGATGGAAAACGCAGGGCTCAGCCAACTCCCACAATAATGCTTGCCAAGACCGCTCGCACGCGGCACTTGAGCACGATGAACGCCCATGTTTTCAGCTTCAACGAACACACGATGCACGCCGAACCAACAGGCGCATTGTGGCTTCCCGAGCTGCGCGTATTGGTTGTATCGGACCTCCATTTTGGCAAATCCGACCGGATCGCGCGACGGACTGGCACGCTGATCCCGCCCTACGAAAACCTAGAAACATTAAACCGGCTTGATGCGGATATCACTCGGTTGGACCCGAAAACGGTCATTTGTCTGGGCGACAGCTTTGATGACTTGGACGGTGTTGAGGCATTCGACAATACCAATCGGACAACATTGACGCGACTTCAGGCTGGTCGCAAATGGGTCTGGATCGAAGGCAATCACGATCCCGGCCCTGTTAACCTTGGTGGAACGCAAGTGGCGGAATATTCAGTCGGCAGCGTTGCGTTTCGGCACATAGCCTCAGACGCGGTGCCCGAGGTGTCAGGTCACTACCACCCCAAGCATGGTATTGCGGGCAAAGGGCGGCAAAAGCCGTGTTTTATCTACGATAGATCACGGCTGATTTTGCCTGCTTATGGTGCTTACACCGGTGGTCTTTCTGCGACCCATGCAAATTTGCGCGGCCTATTCGACGCCCGCGCTATTGCCGTTCTGACAGGACCGCGGGCGATTGCGTTACCACTTACGGCACCGAAGCTTTCAAGCGCAAAATTAGGCCGTTAACCCTTCAGGTTCTTTCAAGCCATTGGCGCGGCTACACGCCGTCACCGTGTTCGCGAGTAGACAAGCGATAGTCATTGGGCCGACACCGCCCGGTACTGGGGTAATCGCGCCAGCGACCGCAGCGCAGCTCGCATAATCGACGTCGCCGACAAGGCGTGTTTTGGGCGACCCATCGTCCTTTAAGCCAGCGTCAATCCGGTTAATGCCCACGTCAATTACAGTGGCACCTTCTTTGATCCAGTCCCCTGTCACCATTTCAGGGCGCCCCACAGCAGCAACCACGATATCGGCCTGCTTGACTGTTTCTTGCAGATCCTTCGTCCGGCTATGCGCAATCGTCACTGTGCAGCTATCATTCAAAAGCAACTGCGCCATCGGTTTGCCCACGATATTTGAGCGCCCGATCACCACCGCGTTCATGCCGGAAATCGACCCGTGATGTTCACGCAACATCATTAGGCAGCCCAGCGGCGTGCACGGCACCATAGATTTCTGGCCAGTCCCCAAGAGACCAACATTAGACACATGAAACCCGTCAACATCTTTTGCCGGATCAATCGCGTTTATCACCAAGTCGCTGTCCAGATGATCTGGCAATGGTAACTGCACCAAAATGCCATGCACATCAGGGTCAGCGTTCAGGTCTTCAATGACCTTAAGCAATGTTGCCTCGGATGTATTAACATCCAGTTTATGCTCGTAGGAATTCATGCCGACTTCCACGGTCATTTTGCCTTTTGACCGCACGTAGACCTGACTTGCAGGGTCTTCTCCGACCAATACAACCGCCAATCCCGGTGTGATCCCGTGATCCGCCTTCAGACGGGCGACATGCTCGCCTACTTTGTCGCGTACTTTGGCGGCAAAAGCCTTTCCGTCGATTACAGTCGCAGTCATGTCGTACCTCAATCTGATGATTCTAACGGGTTTTGCGCAGTCCTACCCTAGCTTCACGTACCAGATCAAATGCTTGGGAAAAACCAGGGACGTCACACCAAACCCATCGAATGACACGCAAAGCGTTTCAGTTCGGAAACGTCATTTCTCAAATAGGTCAGGCTGCGCCATCCAGGCCCGCTGATCCGGCACATGCAAGGTTAACGTATCACCAAGGCGCAGTGTCCCTTCGCGTTCGACCCAAGCCGTGATGCCGCGCATCCCCTTGGCGGCTGCCTTGAACGCCTTGCCGTGACCCGGCTTTGCGCGTTCGATTGTTTTGGCGGGGAAAACGCAAGGCAGGTTTTGCATATCTACGGTCAATGTCACGCCGTCTTGTGATTGCAGCCGTGACGATGGCGGCACATGAGAAAAGTCGGGGATACCGTCAACCACGATAGATGCTCCAAGCCACGCCGGATCAATGCTATCAAGGTTCAATTCCGCAGCGATTTTCGCCAGTTCCGTCGCACAAACAATGCTGATCTGACGCGTGTTTCTGATCGTTGTCTCGCGTGGGTATTGCAAGGAAACGCGACCACAAGACGGGCGCGTCAATCCCGCATGCACCTCACCCTCTGCACCTGCAAACGTCAGCGGCATCTCAGACAGCGCGACAGTTGTAATCTCTGGCGTGTCTCTATTCGGAACAAAGCCAAGCCAAGTGATTTTACCTGTGAAAGACGTCGGTGTCAGTGCTTGCATTTTCAGTCTCCTTTTTCGGGCATCAAGCTAGGAAAACGTCGAGAACACAACCCTGTACAAACGAAAACCCCGCCACATGGGCGGGGTTTTGAAGTTATTTAAACCGAAGGTTCTGGCTCCATGCCGCCTTCGTCAGATTTTGGCTTTTTCGGCTTCGTCTTTGGAATTGCCGTTACCGAATTTCCGTCGCTCGGCGGGGTGTCGTCAGCATCATCGCCGCGGTTCAATGTTTCACCCGCAATGACGCGCGTAATCTCGCTACCAGTCAGCGTTTCATACTCTAACAACCCTTGTGCAAGACGCTCTAGATCGCCTGACTTTTCAGTCAAAATCCGTTTCGCTGTCTCGTAGCCCTCGTCAATAAAGCGGCGCACTTCTTCATCAATCGTTTTCTGCGTATCGGCAGAATGGCTCGTCGCGCCAGCATAGTTGCCAAGGTGGCTTTGCTGTTCGTTGGCGTAATCAATATGGCCAATTTTGTCAGAGAAGCCAAACTGCGTCACCATCGCACGAGCGATTTTCGACACTTGCTGGATGTCAGATGTGGCACCAGACGTGACGTTTTCAGCGCCAAAGATCAGCTCTTCCGCAACCTTACCGCCCATCGCCATCGCGATTTTCGATGTATATTTCGTATAGCTGACCGACAATTGATCACGTTCAGGCAAGGACAGAACCAAGCCCAACGCTCGACCGCGCGGGATAATCGTCGCCTTATGGATCGGATCATGTTGCGGTACGTTCAAACCAACAATCGCATGGCCCGCTTCGTGGTAAGCTGTCAGCTTTTTCTCGTCCTCGGTCATGACCATAGACCGACGCTCTGCGCCCATCATCACTTTGTCTTTTGCGGATTCGAAATCGATCATTGTCACAAAACGGCGTCCGATACGGGCAGCCATCAACGCAGATTCGTTCACGAGGTTCGCAAGATCGGCACCAGAGAAACCAGGTGTACCACGTGCGATAATCCGCAAATCGACGTCGGGACCAAGTGGAACTTTACGCGCGTGCACGCCCAAAATCTTTTCGCGGCCTTTGATGTCAGGGTTCGGCACCTGCACCTGACGGTCAAAACGACCCGGACGCAGCAACGCAGGGTCCAGAACGTCAGGACGGTTGGTCGCGGCGACGATAATAATACCTTCGTTCGCTTCAAAGCCATCCATCTCGACCAGCAATTGGTTCAATGTCTGTTCACGCTCGTCGTTCCCGCCGCCGTAACCGGCACCACGCGAACGGCCAACGGCATCGATTTCATCAATGAAAACAATACACGGTGCGTTCTTTTTACCTTGTTCAAACATGTCACGGACACGGGATGCACCCACGCCGACGAACATCTCGACAAAGTCGGAACCGGAAATCGTGAAGAACGGCACACCAGCTTCGCCCGCAATCGCGCGCGCCAGCAACGTTTTACCAGTACCCGGAGGGCCAACAAGCAGCGCGCCTTTTGGAATTTTACCGCCAAGCCGCGAGAATTTCTGCGGATTGCGCAGGAATTCAACGATTTCTTCAAGTTCTTCTTTCGCTTCATCAATGCCAGCGACATCATCAAACGTCACGCGACCATGCTTTTCGGTCAACAGTTTCGCCTTGGATTTGCCAAAGCCCATCGCCCCGCCTTTGCCGCCGCCTTGCATCCGGTTCATAAAGTAGATCCAGACACCGATCAGCAGCGCAAATGGCAACAATCCGATCAGGAATGACTGCAAACCTGACTGTTCTTGCGCACGTGCCGCGACTGGAATGTCGTTCGAAATCAACAAGTCAGTGACTTCGGCGTCACGTGGCATGATCGCGACATAGTCCTGACCGTTTGTGCCACGATAGCGGATTTGCTCGCCGTCCAACGTGACCTGCGCGATCGAACCCGCTTCAACGGATGTTACAAATTCTGAATAGCTCTTTGAATTCGATACTGTCGAACCCTGCCCACCGGAAAATAGGCTGAATAAAGCCATCACCAGCAAGAATAGTACGACCCAGAAGACAAGATTGCGTGCGTTGCCCAAGGCGACACTCCTTAAAATCGGAAAAATCGGTGCCGACAGAGTCGGACCTAAGCGTTAAAGGTAAAATAGACGTTCACAGCCTAAGTTCAATGCGTCAGCAGCGATCTATGGAAATCCGCGACAAATTGCGTCGAAAAACCATTGAAAAAGCCTGCCGCGGGGGCCGAAAGCAACGTTGCCCCGTCGAAAACAGCCGGTGTTGCCATCAAAGAAGACCGCTCACCCCCTGTATTTCGCCACGTCTTTACTTCGTTAATACTATCACCCAACGCACTTACACGCAAACGAGCGGGCCAAACACCACCTGTTGTCGGAAAAATCGACCACCGATGATCCCAAATCAATTTCGCTTCACCGCCTTGCGACGTTATCACGTCAGAACATGCGCTGGCCTCGCGCATCATCCGCACACCGCCCCCTTCAGGGACAAGTTTCACGCCATGAAGCGTCCTCGTATATCCTGCATTCACAGCATCGGCGGCATCGCGTAACGCCTTGTAACGAGGTCGAAAATCCGATCCGCTGATCCATTTGAGACCGGCCGCGAAAACCCGACCGCTTGTATCATCGTGATCTAGGTCGAACACACCTTGGGCAAAAACAAGGTCAGCCCCTGCAATTCGCACATGCTTTTGCGCGAAATCAGATGCCGCGTGGTTAAGGCTGGTCCGCGCCCGCTGCATATGGTGCGACGTCGCGATCAGGCGTTCCGCCGTCAGGCCCAAGTCTTGCAGATACGGCATCATTTGACGCGCGCGCACCCGATCATATGACGGATCATCGTTGGAGGGGTCATCAATCCAAGGAACGCCAACCCCTTGTAAGTAATTACGTAAATCGGCCCTGCGCGCTTGCAACAATGGCCGTGCGAACAACCCGTTCTTCATGTGCGACATGGCCGCCAAACCATCTACGCCAGAGCCACGCGCAAGGTTCATCAGCATCGTTTCGGCCTGATCGTCCATCGTATGACCGAGTAAGACATGGTTAATATCCCGACGTTCTGCCCATGCGGTCAAAAGCGCGTAGCGGGCTTGTCTTGCTTCCGATTGCAGATTTCCTGCTCCATCCCAATCGGTCCAAACAAGCGTCTCGTGGGGGACGGCAAATCGGGCACACAGGTTCGCAACTTGCACGGCCTCTTCCGCCGCTTCAGGTCGCAATCCATGATCGACCGTTGCAGCAAACACTTGTTTTCCGGCGTTTTTTGCCCACTCAACCGCCAGTAAAAGCAAGGCGGTGCTATCGCTACCACCAGAAATGGCGACCCCGATCCGGTCGCCATTTTCGTGAGTATCAAGAAACGAAAGCCCCTCTGCGAATGTCGCAGTCAGCGTCATTGGCACCCTAAGTTGCGCATCGCTGATTGCGCTTGAAGCACATTCGCGTTGCCTGGAAACCGCACTTCGACTTCCGCCAAGGTGATGCACCCGTCTTGGATCTGGCCGACAGCGCCCAACGCGACGCCCAATTTCACCAATGCTTCTGGCGCAAATTGACCTTGGGGATTGCCGGAAAACGAATTCAGATAGGCCCGCGCTGCCGCTGCTGTTTCGTTCAATCCATTCAACGCATCACCGCGCAAAAGCTGCGCTTGCTGGCTTACTGGGCTGCCCGGATAGGACGTGCCGAAGGTCTCAAGGAGGTCAGCGGCGCCGCGAAAGTCACCGGATGCGAGCGCCTCCTGCGCCCGCTCAAAGTCTGCTTGTTCGCCAATCGCCATCGCAGGCGTACCCGTCGCAGGTGCTGGTGTCGCGGACGGTACATTCGCACCATTATCCACGCCGCCCAGTGACGGTGTGTCGCCTAACTGCCCGATATCACAGCCATCTTCCAACTCGCACAGACGAAATTCGAGATCGCCAATCCGGTTCGTCCCATCAACGGTGATCCTGTTCACGCGAAATTCCAGCTCTTCCGTTTTGGACGTCAGCCGTTGCAATTCTGATTCGATAGCATTCAACCGATCCAGCGGCGTGTTGCCTGCCGTACCGGTCGTCAGGCCACCAGTCGTGGACAATTCAGTCTTTAACCCGTTGATATCACTATAAAGCACGGCCAGTTGCTGGCGAATATCTGCCAGCGTCGCATCTTGGGCCATCACCGTCATTGGGGTGATGGCCAAAACCAGTGCAAGTGTTAGAAAACGCCGCATATTTTCGTCCTTAGCTTAGGCCGCCAGCAGCAATAACCGTCACCGCGCGGCGGTTCTGGGCATAGCATTCAGCGGACGAACAAACCTCGATTGGGCGTTCTTTACCGTATGAAATTACGCGCAATCTGGACGACGGAACGCCTTGCGACACAAGGTATTCGCGCACGGCATTTGCACGACGGTTTCCAAGGGCAAGGTTGTATTCCCGCGTGCCTTGCTCATCGGCGTGACCTTCGATGATTGCTTGGTAATCAGCGTTTGTTTTCAACCAGTTCGCTTGGCCGGACAGCGTTTGCTGACCTGCGGGCGTCAGTGTCGAACTATCGACAACAAACAAAACCCGATCACCGACAGTTTGGCTGAAATACTGTGGGCTACGCGGATCGTTCGCACCAGTTGGTGCAATCGGGGCCACGGCTGAGCCGCCACCATTTGCGCCAGCACCCGTACCGGCACCACCTGCACCGCCAAAGCGATCAGGGTTCGTACACGCGGCAGTTGCCAAAATAAGGCCCACCAACGCTGCTTTTTTCAAAAATACCATATGCCCGTTCCTATTATTCTTCATTTGTTAGCGTGATCTTAACATGTCTTTTCCATGCTGTGAATCACGCTTTGCTTTATGGCTGCAATGGACCCCAAGTCGGGTCCGACGCGCCACCTTGAATGGGGACCGCTTGCAAATTACGACCAGACGCATCGACTGAATACAACGCCGAGGTGCCGCCAGCGCCCAATGTCTCGCGGAAGAACATAATCACGCGGCCATTCGGGGACCATGTCGGGCCCTCATCCAATGGGGACGCGGTCAACAGCCGCTCTTCGCTACCATCGGTACGCATCACACCGATATGGAAACGACCTGCGTTCTGCTTGGTAAATGCAATCTGATCGCCACGCGGGGACCAAACCGGCGTCCCGTAACGACCTTCACCGAACGAAATACGCTGCGCTTCACCACCGCTAGCGGACATTATGTAGAGTTGCGGCGAGCCTGACCTGTCGCTTTCAAAAACAATCTGCGACCCGTCAGGGCTAAATGAAGGGGCCGTCTCAATCGACGGGGCCGATGTCAGTCGCGTGTGCGCGCCGCTTGCCAAATCTGTGCGGTATAAATCTGTGTTACCACCATTCGAAAGGCTATAAATCACCTGCGTACCATCACGAGAAAACCGCGGTGAAAACGCCATTTCGCCTTCAGCTGTTGTCAACTGACGACGACCGACGTTCGCAACATCGAGCACGTTGATACGCGGAAATCCTGATTCATATGACGTATAAAGTACGCGGTCGCCCGTCGGACTAAAACGCGGCGCAAGCACGATGGCACTGCTATCCGTCAAGAACTGCAGGTTCGCGCCGTCAAAATCCATGATCGCAAGACGCTTCGCACGGTTATCTTTTGGACCCGCTTCGGACACAAATACAACACGGCTGTCGAAATAACCACCCTCGCCTGTGATCCGCGAATAGGCAGCATCGGCAACTTTGTGCGCCATTCGACGCCAGCCCGGAACGGTGCCTGCAAACTGCAAACCACCACCCAATTCGGCACCAGAGAACACATCATAAAGACGGAATTTCACTGTCAGATTTTGACCGCTAACCGCAACAGAGCCCTTAATTAACGCCTGCGTATTGATCGCACGCCAGTCAGGATAAGAAACCGGCTGCGAAAACGACGCCTCTTGCGCGATGAATGCAGAGGCTGGAATTTCGCGGAACAATCCAGTGCCCGTCAAATCACCAGCGACGAGCCGCGAAATGTCAGCCGCGACCTGCGCGGCTTCGGGGTTCTCGGCCTCAAACGTCGGCACCGCAAACGGCAGTGGTTCGATAACCCCGTCCGTGATGGTTAACCGCAAAGGACCATCCTGTGCCACAACAGGGGCCGCAAGGGGGCCGGTCAATGCCGCCGCCAGCAAAATGGTCAACAGTCGTTTCATGCTCTCGCCTCATTTTCGCAAGGTGCGCTTGCACCCTCGTATTAACTACAACATGCGTCACGGGGAAAAGTTTCCACCCCCCATGCGCAATTTCTTGCCGTTTACCTTAATCGCATTCCGGATGGATCAAACGTAATTTCAACATCTTTCCACTGACCATACTTATCAGCAGGCAACTGATACCCATTCGGGTTCTGACAGCGCAGAATTGCGCGCCGCGCCGCTTCAAATGCGGTACTTTGCGCCGATCCATCACCACCAGACGCAGAAACTTGGCGCACATCGCCCTGCACTTTGCCGTTTTGATCAAGACTGAACGCAACAACCATAGTCACCCGAGCCGCAACAGACCCCGGATCTACGTTCCAACACCGGTTTACAGCCACACGAAACCCTTCGCGTTCCGACCCGGACATTGGCGGTCCTTGGGGAACATCCGGCTGAGTTGCCGCCGCAGCCGCAGCAACCGCCGCTGCGACAGCCGCATCATCAACAGCGTTCGTATTCACATTATCGCTCGATGCTGTGGAGGTTTCAGCAGGCGTTACAAGCGCCGGGGTCGGCGCAGGCGTTGGCCGATTAGGGCGCACTGCCGGACGCACGGACGCCTCAACAGCCCCCGAAGGCGCCGTATCCTCCGGCACAATCGCAGTCGCCGCCTCTTCTGGTGCGGCTTCTTCAACCTGTTCTTCCACAACTTCTGCGGGCGTCTCCTGTTCAGGCGCGGCACTGGCGGTTTCGACTTCGGCCAAAGGCACATCCTCGGGCGGAGGTGCGACTTGCGTCGGCGCGATCCGATCCGCTTGCCGTTCTTGCGGGCGTGGGGACACAGCTAAATCAGGCGCACCCGGTGCAGGCGTTTCCGGCATGGGCGGCAAATCTGGGATCGCATCCGTCACTGGCGCAGGTTCAGCAGGTTGTTCAAGTGTTGCGGGCGGCGTCTCAGGCGCAGGTAGTTCAACCACCTCAGGTTGCGTTTGCGTCGGAGCCGTTTCCGCAGGAACGTCAGGCGCGGGTGCAGCCTCATCAATCTCTGGGACTGGCGGAACACTTGGATCTGCCGTGCCCGGCTGCGGCGTCGACGCGGCAACGATCCGTTCGTATTCCTCGCCCGAGACGACCGAAACTTCGGACACCTCAAACGGCAGTGGCTCCGCGCTAAAACCCCAGCCCGCGACAAGCCAAATCACGAGCCCCGCGTGTCCTACCCCAGAAGTAATTGTGCCCGGTGTGGCCATTCTGGCTTACTCGCTCGCGTCCGGTTGGGCGATGTCCGTGACCAAACCGATGTTGGAAAAGCCGCCAGCGTTCAAGTCACCCATGATTTCGGCAACCGTATCCCACGGGTTAGCACCATCAGCGCGCAAGAATATGCGATCAGAGGTCCGCTCAGCCGCAATCGCAGATAGCTTAACCACCAACTCATCACGAGATGTTTCAGTGGTCTGGATCAAGGTGCGACCATCGGCGGCAATCGTGACGGTCAACGGCTCCTCATCGTCAGAAGGCAGCGCATTAGCACTCGTTTCAGGCAGTTCGACAGGGATACCAACCGTCATTAACGGTGCAGCAACCATAAAGATAATCAACAACACCAACATCACGTCCACAAACGGGGTGATGTTAATTTCAGCAATCGGTTGACCGCGCGATGACCGACGACGACGCCTACGGCCCCCGCCACCATCTGATTTCATGACACCAGCGCCCATATTAGCTATCCAACTGACGGCTAAGGATGGTGGCGAATTCATCAGCAAACGCTTCGTAACCGGCGGTGATCCGGTCGGCATCGGCGCTTAATTTGTTGTAGAAAATCACGGCAGGGATCGCGGCCAACAGGCCAAGCCCAGTCGCCAGCAAGGCCTCGGCAATCCCAGGTGCGACTACCGCAAGGTTGGTTGTCTGGGCTTCAGCAATCTCGATGAACGCATTCATAATGCCCCAAACCGTCCCGAAAAGCCCCACAAACGGCGCGGTAGAACCGGTGGTCGCCAAAACAGGCAAGCCCTTCAAAAGCCTCGCAGATTCCTTGGCGATCGCAACGTCCATTGATCGATCAATACGGGCCTGCGCGCCAGCAATCAGGTTACCGTCCTGCTTATGCGACCGACGCCATTCCAGCATACCAGCGGCGAAAATCTTTTCGCTCTGGCCACGCGGGTTCGCACCAATCTGGTCAAACAATGTGTCTAACGGCTCGCCTGACCAAAACGCCCGGTCAAAAACCTCGGCCTCGCGCTTTGCCTTGCGATATTGAATGATCTTGTCCACGATCACGGCCCAACACCACAAAGATGCAGCCATCAGCATCATCATGACGAGTTTTACGGTGATCGTCGCGCGCGCAAACAGCGCCCACATTGTGAAGTCTTGTTCCATATACCTGCTCTGCCCTTGGGCCCGTTCTCGGGCTCTGTTGCAGGTAGTGTTAAAGCAAGCCGATTACAAAATCCACGACCCAATTCATCACAAATTGTTCGTTTTTACGCCAGTCGTGCGCGAAGTTCCGCCGGTAGCCGCGTTGGTCGCCCTGCCACGGTCATACAAACCGCCGTTACTTCGGCTTTGAAAAGGCATTGATCCCCTCTCCAAACCGCCTGAACGAACACCCAACGCAAAGGCGACGTGACGCGATGATCCGTTTTCACAGCCAAAACGTCACCCAATCGCGCTGGCGCAAGATAATCCGCCACAACTCTGGTCACGACGAAAACTAGCCCATCGGCCTTCATTACGTTTTGATCGACGCCCAACTCTTCGACAACCTCAGAGCGAGCACGCTCAATGAAACGCAGGTAATTCGCATAATAAACAACGCCGCCCATGTCAGTGTCTTCATAATAAACCTTAACGGGAAACTGATGTGTCATCCGGTCGGGCCCAATCGCGCAGCCAACCGCAACGCATGTGACGGATCACGCGCAACATCAGGCATCACCGGATCATAAACAGCACGAATCACGTCGGCGACATCCGGTCGCAACACCGTCTGTTCATTCACAACTGCCAGCGGCGACGCATCGCGAAATGCGGTATCAGACCACAAGAGAATAGTCTGCACAGCCTGCGAAAGCGCCAAAGTATCCGCCGACACCTGCGCTAACGCATCATCCATCCGCAAAAACACAAACGCCGCCTTTATCGCACCGGCCTCGTCAAACCGGAACATGCGATACTGATTGGCATCCGCAGCTTTCAATTTCGTCACCAGCGGCCCTAAATCCGGCAGCATTTTATCCAGATGCGGCAAATCCAGCATCTCATCCCAATCCCGACAGAAAAACACCATCAGATTGGCGCCCAACTCCATGTCGGTCTCGTCCATCTTATGGCCAGCCAACACAACGACAGCCTCAATCGCGCCCTTAAAAACGGCCAGCGTCGCATCATCGACACCGAAAACAACAGGCACAATCGGACGCCCCCACCGCGCACAGAGATAAGTATTGTCTGCGCGCGTAAACAACGCCGCGACCTGATCCGCTTCCATCTTCATTTCGCCTTAACAACTCCCGCCGGAGGCACCCAAATTTTCTCGAAAATTTGTACGATTTTTCGAGAAAAATCGATCACCTCACCCAAACATATCCGATTGACCTTTGGGTGCATCGAGACCCAAATGCCGCCACGCGGCTTGTGCCAACATCCGCCCGCGCGGTGTCCGTTGGATCAGCCCTTTTTGCAGCAAATACGGCTCAATCACATCTTCCAAACTATCGCGGCTCTCGCTCAGCGCAGCGGACAACGTTTCAATCCCAACAGGGCCGCCACCGTAACTTTCGCCAATCAGCCGCAAATACCGTCGATCCGCACTATCTAGCCCCAGATTATCCACACCCAGCCGCGTCAGCGCCATATCCGCAATCTCTTGCGTCACAGTACCATCACCATCAACCACTGCAAAATCGACAACACGCCGCAGCAACCGTCCGGCAATCCGTGGCGTCCCACGTGCACGTTTCGCAATCTCGCGCGCGCCCAGATCGGCGGCGGGTGCGCCCATAAGTCGAGCCCCGCGCGTCACGATTTCATGCAGTTCGTCTTCATTATAAAATTCAAGCCGCGTCGGAATCCCGAACCGATCTCGCAGCGGCGTCGTCAAAAGCCCCATACGTGTCGTCGCACCGACCAGCGTAAATGGTTGTAATTCAATGCGAACAGTCCGCGCAGCGGGCCCCTCGCCGATCACGAGATCAAGCTCAAAGTCTTCCAATGCCGGATAAAGCACTTCTTCCACAGCTGGATTAAGACGGTGGATTTCGTCAATAAACAACACATCGCGGGCTTCAAGATTGGTCAGGATCGCGGCCAAATCACCAGCCTTGGCCAGCACCGGACCAGATGTCATCCGGAAATTCACACCCAATTCCCGCGCCATAATCTGCGCAAGCGTCGTCTTCCCCAAACCCGGCGGTCCGTGAAACAATGCGTGATCCATCGCTTCGCCACGCCGTTTTGCGCTCTCGATGAACACCTTCAGGTTCGCACGGGCATCGCGCTGCCCGATGAATTCATCCAGCGTCTGCGGACGCAACGCGCGATCCGAATCTTCGGGCTGGCGTTCAGGGCGTAAGGTTGGGTCCGGCTCTTGCATAGACACCCCTTACTCCTTTGGGGCCAACAGCTTCAAGGCGGCACGGATCAATCCGGCCGTCTGCAAATCAGGTTGCGCCCCTAATGCCTCCGCCACGGCACCAGCTGCGTCACCCGGCGCATAACCCAAATTTCCCAAGGCTGATAACGCCTCAGGTTGTGCCGGATTCGCCTTTGGAGCCGCCCCACGCTTCCGCGCTGGCGCCTCAACAGGTTCCAACACATCACTTTCCAGATTTTCCGCCAAGGTCCCGCCCATCGCCATCACAGCAGGCGCTTTATCCTTCAGGTCCAGAATCACCTTTTGCGCAGTCTTCGGCCCAACCCCTTTTGCTTTGGCAATCGAGTTCCAATCGCCCAGCGCAATGGCACGACTGACACCCTCGTCACCCAATGTTCCAAGGATCGCCATCGACGCTTTCGCCCCAATGCCCTGCACCGTCATCAAAAGCCGATGCCATTCCTTTTCCACCAGAGAGTTAAAGCCAAAAAGTTGCAAATTCGTTTCTTGCACCAACAGATCAGTAAATAACGCGACTGCTTCGCCGTTTGTAGGCAATCCGGCTTTCACGCGATCCGACACATAGACAATATAGCCGACGCCGCGCACGTCGATCAGCACGTGATCGGTGCCGCGATACTCGATAATGCCTGAAATCTTGCCAATCATGCTGATGCCTTTGCAATTGCCCGCGCCAAATGGTTCGCGGATTGTTGGTGGTGGGCATGACAAATTGCAATCGCCAATGCATCAGCGGCATCAGGCCCCGCAATTTTCACGCCCGGCAATTGCAGTCGTACCATATGGTCGATCTGCGCTTTCGCGGCGTGGCCCACACCAACAACCGCTTTTTTCACAGCATTAGGGGCATATTCACCGATATCTAGTCCCGCTTTTGCAGGCACCAGCATCGCGATCCCGCGCGCCTGCCCCAGCTTCAGCGTACCAACCGCGTCTTTGTTTACGAATGTCTGCTCAACGGCAGCGGTTTCAGGAGAATAGGTGTGAATCACGTCGGTCAACTGTTCATACAACGACAGCAACCGGACGCCCAAATCAGTCCCAACGGAATGAGCAATCCCATTCGCGACATGCGTCATCCGACTACCGGACACGTCAATGATTCCCCAACCCATGTTCCGTAAGCCAGGATCAATCCCCAAAACACGCATTTTCTGCCCTCACCCAATCCAGTTTTTGTTCTTTTTCCTCAACTAGCACAAAAGGCGAACATATACCAAGCGGGAACTGGAGCACCCCAAACGCCCACGATTTTCGCCGCAACCGCAGCATCGGCGACCAGCAACCGTAAAAGCGACCCTTCAGCAACAACACGCCACCCCTCACAGCCCCGTGATTGGCATTAAACTAAGGGCTTTGCTGCCAAATAGAGGTATGTCAAAACCGCATAGGTCATATGCGGATTTAGGCCCTAGTTTGTTCTCAAAAAGCCTCCTAAGTGGGCAGCATCAGACAACAACGCTGCAATGCAGCACCAGCTAAGGAGCATGGCTATGGCCGCTTTTGACACCACACGTCCCGTCGCCGTCCTGAACGCAGGCCGTTTTTCTAACGTATTCGCTCAAATGATGGGCGCTTTGGCAACTTGGAACGATATGCGCGTTACACGCAAAGCATTGTCCAAATTGACCGCCCGTGAATTGGACGATATCGGCCTCACATTTGCTGATCTGGACAAAATTAACACAATCACACGCTAAGCGGCGATTGAACGATCAGAACGACAAAAAGGCCGGTTGGGACATCCCCACCGGCCTTTTTCTATGTCGAAATTGTTTAAAAATGGGTAAGGAAAAGGGCGGGAAATTCCCGCCCTGCACCCAACTACTTCAAGAAACTGTTAAGTAGCCCTGACACTGACAGCGTCACAGGATCCGCGTGCATCGCAAGTCCCCCGACTTGCTCAAACACGGTCCCTTCGGACAATGCCGCGATCCGCTGGTCAAAATCAGCTTCCCCTAGCGCGTAATGCACGTACCCTTTAAAAACAAAGATAACCAAGGTTAGCAGGACCAAACCACGCCATGGAAAACGCGGCGTATATAGACGAGGCTTAGCGACAACCAAGCCGTCAGCCTTCATTTTGTGGACAACACCCGCATTCGCCATCCGGTTATTCGTCCGCACAATTTTGCGTACACGCTTTTCAAAAGGCGCATTAACATAAGCCATAAAAGACCTCACTCAAACAATAAGCCTGCCCAGTTGGGCGTTAACAAAAACTGACGCTAAAATGTGTCAAAAATGGGGCAACGCTCAAATTTGCGATAAAACTAAGGCTTTTTGGTGAATGTCAGCGTCGTCCATTCAACAATGATATCGCGATGTATTAAACTGTATCCATTTCCTTCATAAACGTTAATCACGTCGTCAGCTTGTTCGTTCAAAATGCCCGAAAGAATCACGTGACCACCTGCGATTGTGGCCTTTGCCATGTCGGCAGAAAGGCCGATTAATGGCCCTTTTAAGATGTTCGCGAAAATTAGATCGAACGGCGCGGCCTCTTTCAGCACTGGCGTCTCGAAACCCGGGGCCACGACGCATCGCACCTGCCCTTGCAAATTGTTCGCGTTCACGTTCACGTCCGCAACGTCCACCGCCACCGGATCAATGTCTGTCGCGATCACGACCTCAGGCACAACCGTTGCCGCAGCCATCGCCAAAACCGCTGTACCACAACCGATATCCGCAACTTTGCCAGATGTGAAACCTGCGTTAACCAAGCGGTCGAACGCCTGCAAACAGCCCAGCGTCGTGCCGTGGTGGCCCGTGCCGAACGCCATCGCCGCTTCGATCAATAGCGGCGTGCAATCTTCCGGCACCTTGTCCGCGTCGTGGCTGCCGTAAACGAAAAAGCGGCCAGCCGTCACGGGTGCCAATTCGCGGCGCACATGCGCGACCCAATCCGTGTCGGGGACCTCGGACACAACAAACGGCTTCACATCGTACAACGTGGTTAATACGGACAGCCCAGCGACGTCGGGCTCTTCATCGAAATACGCGCCGACCTCCCATAGACCAGAGCCATCTTCGATCTCGAACACACCGACGCCGGTCGGTTCCGGCGTTAATGCTTCCAGCGCGTCGCCTAATTGTGTGGCAAGATCTTCGCCCGGTAATGTCGTCAAAGCTGAATAAGTCGTCATGTCTTCGCCCTCTGCGGTTTATCCTCCGGTATGCTGTGCTGCAGCGCGGGTCAAAACAAAAACGCAAACGACGCCGGATCAGTCCGCCAGAGCAAGCGGCGTTTGCAGCCGCGTCTCGTATCCCGGAACCGGGTGGCGCGGGATCAACAGCGCCAATCCAAACGAAACGCAGGCCATGAAAGCCGCCAAAACAAACACCGCAGTCGGTGACGTTAACCACAAATAGCCCAAACCAGCAGGCAGGAAGACCGCCGCGATATGGTTAATCGTGAACGCCACAGCCGCAGTCGGCGCGATATCACCGGGGTCCGCGATCTTCTGGAAATAGGTTTTCAGCGCCAGCGCGAGGGCAAAAAAGATATGGTCAACAACATATAGCGTCGCCGCCACGACGACGCCCCATCCGAAATAATAAACGCCGCCATAGGCCAAAAAGACGACAACCAGTCCCGCATATTCAAACAGCAGCGCCCGACGTTCACCAAACACGCTGACCAAACGCCCCATCATTGGCGCAAAGACAATATTCACTACGAGGTTAATCAAATACAGCCGCGTGACTTCGTGAACTTCGAGACCGAACAACTCGACCATCATAAAGCCCGCGAACACCACGAAAATTTGACGCCGCGCACCCGACATAAACTGAAGCGCGTAATACAGCCAATACCGACGGCGCAGCACAAACGTCTTTAGCTGCGGATGCGGCGCTTCAAACTGCGGGTACGCCACTAGCGCGAAAATCGCGACGCAGGTCGTAAAGCCACCAGCCGCCAGATACACAAAATTGTAGCTCAGATCATACGTCTTCCAAGTTCCCACGATCAGCAAATACGCGACCAAAGTGGCCCCAGATCCCGCAGCAGTTAACCATCCCAACATCTGTGGGGCGCGTTTGATTTCGATCCATTGCAACTGCAACGACTGGTTCACCGTTTCAAAGTAGTGGAACCCAATCGACGACAGCATCGTAATGGTTAATATCCCTCCCATTGACGGGAAACAAGCCGTGATCGCAGTAGCAACGCCCAACATCACAAGCGCGACAATCCCTAATACCTGTTCGCGCATCACCATAATCAACGCGATCACCCCCACGGCTAAAAAGCCGGGTATCTCGCGCACAGTATGTAGCCACCCGATGTCAGACCCGTCGAAATGCGCGACCTCGATCACAAAATTATTCAACAACGCCGACCACGTCGCAAACGCCACGGGCATCGCCATGGCGAACAAAAACAACAGCGTCACTGGCTGCTGCCAAAATGGCAGCGACCGGGCATCTTTGAGGCGGATAATCTTCATCACAATGCCTTACGCCTCAACGCCCCCGTTGAAAAGCGCGGCTGTGCCCTTTTGGCTCCGCTCTCATTGCGTTCACCTAAACCACGCAAGTTTGAAGATAGCGTTAACGGCCATCAGGTTTTCGGGCCGTCACATATGTCAACGCGGTGTACGCCTTGTGCACGCGTTGTGCACGCAAGTCACAAGGCGTTTTTCGCCTTTAATAAAAGCTCTGCGGGTCAATATCGATCGCCATTCGCAGATCGCCACGCAACCGGAATTGCCCCGCCCATTCCGCCAAAGCTTGCTGCAACGGCGCTGATTTTTCCGCCTTCACAAGCAGCCGCACGCGGTGACGTCCACGGACTCGTGCGATTGGCGCGGGCGCTGGCCCAAACACCTGCGCCCCGATTTTACGCAGCGGTAAGTCCTGTCTTGCCAATGCGTTACCCAATTCAAACACCTCTTCCGCCGACGGCCCGCTCAGGATTATTCCCGCCATGCGACCGTAAGGCGGCACACCAGCAGCGCGTCGTTCGCCCGCCTCAGCCGCCCAAAACGCTTCTTCGTCGCCCGCTAAAATCGCGCGAATCACGCCGTGCTCAGGCTGATAAGTCTGCAACATCGCCTCACCCGGTGTTTCCGCCCGCCCGGCACGTCCTGCAACCTGCCGCATTAACTGAAATGTCCGCTCCGCTGCACGCAAATCAGACCCCTGTAAACCAAGGTCCGCGTCGATCACCCCAACAAGCGTAAGATGCGGAAAGTTATGGCCTTTTGCGACCAATTGCGTACCGATAATAATGTCGGTGCCGCCTTTCGCGATCTCTTCGATATGGGCCTTCATCGCCCGCGCAGACCCGTACAAATCGGACGACAAAACGGCGACACGCGCATCAGGAAATAGCTCTGTAATCTCCTCGCCCATACGCTCAACACCGGGGCCAACCGCGCTAAGTTTGTCCTCTGCCTCGCAATGCGGGCAGACGTTTGGCATCGGTTTTGTTTCGCCACATTGGTGGCACATCAAGCGTTTGAGAAAGCGATGTTCGACCATCCGTGCGTCGCAGTGATCGCAGGCAATTTGATGTCCGCAAGCACGACAAAGCGTGATCGGCGCGTAGCCGCGACGGTTCAGGAAAACAAGCGATTGCTCTCCCTTTTCAATACGTTGCGCGATGGCGTTGCGTAGCGTGGGCGACACCCATTTACCGCCAGGCAGATCCTCGACCCGCATGTCGATTGCAGACATTTTTGGCATAATCGCGGGGCCGTAACGAGATTTTAACTCGAGCCGTTTATATTTGCCTTGTTCGACATTTGCCCAGCTTTCCAGCGACGGCGTGGCGGACGCCAAAACGACTTGCGCCCCATTAATCGCCGCCCGTAGCACGGTCATATCGCGGGCATTATAAAGGACACCATCCTCTTGCTTATATGACGTATCATGTTCCTCATCGACAACGACAAGGCCTAGATTTTGAAACGGCAGAAACAACGCTGATCGCGCGCCCACGATCAGCTGCGCATCACCCTGCCCGACCATCCGCCAGCAGCGGCGCCGTTCGGTCATCGTGACGCCTGAATGCCATTCGGCGGGCTTCATGCCGAAACGCGCCTCGACGCGGTTGATGAATTCGCCTGACAGCGCGATTTCTGGCAGCAGGACCAAGGCTTGACGCCCCATACGCAGGCATTCGGCCACGGCCTCTAGGTAAACTTCGGTTTTGCCTGAGCCTGTGACGCCTTTCAAAAGCGTCGTTCCGTATTTGTCGGTGCGCAAATCTGCACGTAACGCTTCGGCGCCCGCCGCCTGATCCACGCTAAGCTCTTTACCGCCATAGTCCGGATCAAGCATCGGATAAGGCATATCGCGGGGGGCGTCGACTTCGGCTACCGCCCCCAGTTTCACAAGACCTTTAACGACCGACGACCCAACGCCAGCCATGTCTGCCAGTTCCTTCAGAGTGAAAGACAAACCGCCGTAATCGCGCAAAACCTCAAGAACCTTGGTTCGTGCGGCAGTGATCCGATCCGGTTCTTGATCACCCAACCGGTACACCTTGCGCATCGACGGCGCATCACCAAGTCCCGGCGCACGGGTTGCTAGACGCAGCATCGCATGTAGCGGCGTTAACGTATAATCTGCGGCACGCGTCAGGAAAGTCCGCATTTCATCGCGCATCGGCGCAACATCCAGAACTCTGATAACAGATCGGACCTTGTTATAGTCAAAATCGCCCTTGCCCGGCCCCCAAACAACACCCAGAACTTTGCGCGGTCCCAACGGCACCTCGACGAACGCGCCAAGGTGGCAGCCCCCTTCGGTAGCTTTGTAGTCCAGAAACCGATCTAGCGGTTGGGCGGTCAAAACCGCGACTAACTCACCTTCATGGAAGAATTCTTGGCTCAAGGACTGCCCTCCGGGCGGCTGGTTGTCATTTCGGTAAGGGCTTTCAGACCCGTCCATTCTGAGGTAAACGCTGGCGCAACAAACGCCAACCCATTCCCCGGAGGGATCACAGATGAAATTTTTTGTAGATACAGCTGAGATTGATGAGATCAAAGAACTGCACGCCCTTGGCATGGTTGACGGCGTGACAACAAACCCGTCGCTGATCGCGAAATCCGGCCGTGATATTTTGGAAGTCACCAAAGAAATTTGTGACATCGTGTCTGGCCCAGTGTCCGCCGAAGTTGTCGCATTGGACGCCGAAGGCATGTTGGCTGAAGGCCGCAAATTGGCGAAAATCGCCGACAACATCGCTGTAAAAGTGCCGCTGACATGGGCCGGTTTGCAGACCTGCAAAACGCTGTCCGACGAAGGCACAATGGTTAACGTGACCCTGTGTTTCTCAGCAAACCAAGCGCTTTTGGCCGCAAAAGCAGGCGCTACATTCATCAGCCCGTTCATCGGTCGTTTGGATGATATTAACATTGATGGCCTCGAATTGATCGACGACATCCGCACGATTTACGACAACTACGGTTTCGAGACCCAAATTTTGGCCGCGTCGATCCGCTCTGCGAACCACATGTCCGAATGCGCAAAAATCGGCGCTGACGTCTGCACCGCACCGCCAAAAGTGATCAAGGCGATGGCTGACCACGTTTTGACCGACAAAGGTCTGGCTGGTTTCATGGCTGACGTTAAAAAAGCCGGCATCACTATTCTTTAAGACTTGTTGGATATATACGAAATGGCGGCCTCGTGCCGCCATTTTTGTTTTTACGGAGGTCCGAAATTTGTCCCTTATTAATCAATATCAAACATACCCCGTGTTGCAGCGATGTCCCGTTTAGCCGCCACCGTTAGAAAAATGTCTGCCTAAGCGGGTCGCGCTCTGCTATATCTCAACAAAATAATACCGCAGCGAGCAGGCTCATATGACTAGCACACCCCAAATGGACGCGGATATCCGCGCCAAAATCATTTCTGATCCCGAGGCATTGCTTGAGGATAAAGACATCATGAGCGCCCTCGTGGCTGCCAATGAATCAACGATGAGCGGCAATATTGTCGACCTGCGTGGCATCGCGATGGAGCGCCTTGAAGCGCGACTAGACCGGCTTGAGGACACGCATCGGTCTGTGATTGCCGCTGCTTATGAAAATTTAGCCGGTACGAACCAAATCCACCGCGCCGTGCTGCGGATGATGGATGCCACTGAATTTGAAGCGTTTTTGCATGATCTGTCCGGTGACGTCGCTGACACGTTGCGCGTTGATGTGATGCGTCTGGTGCTGGAAAGCGAAGACGCCGAACCGAATGACGCTGTGAAAAAAGTCCGCGATGTCGTGCGTGTCGTGCCCGTCGGCGAGATCGACGATTACATTACCCAAGGCCGCAATATGTCGGTCCGGCAGGTCACGCTTCGCCAGATCACCGCTGATGAGACCAGTCTTTTTGGCGAAAAGGCCAGCTACATCCGGTCCGAAGCGTGTCTGAAATTGGACTTCGGTCCGAACCGTTTGCCCGGGATGTTGGTGATGGGGTCTGAGGACCCGCATCAATTTACACCGCAGCAAGGCACTGATCTTTTGACGTTTTTCGGCGGTGTGTTTGAACGCGCGATGCGCCGGTGGCTCGCCTGATTTCTCCATCTCTCACCCACGCGATGGCGGCATGGCTGGACCACTGCCGCGCATTGAATGATGCGTCTGACAACACGTTAAAGGCGTATCAAGCGGACGTCATGGGGTTTCTGGCGTTCATGACGCAGCACCATGGCGACGCCCAAGGGCTCGGCCCGATTGCCCGCATCACCGTCAGCGATATGCGGGCATGGATGGCGCATGAACGCGGACGCGGCGTTGGTGCGCGGTCGCTCGCACGGTCACTGTCTGCGGTAAAAACATTTTACCGTTGGCTGTCTGAGCGTGAAGGGTTTGAACCTACTGCGGTCCTGTCCACGCGCAGTCCAAAATTCACCAAAAAACTACCCCGTCCGCTGGCGATTGATGCCGCTGCCGCGATGATCGACACCGTTGAATTGCAAGCCCGCGATAGCTGGGTCGCGGCCCGTGATATGGCAGTTGTTACAATGCTTTACGGGTGTGGATTGCGGATTTCTGAGGCGCTTAGCCTCACAGGCGCATCGGTGCCTCTGCCCGATACACTGGTTATCAAGGGCAAAGGCGGCAAGGAGCGCATCGTGCCTGTAATCGACGCGGCGAAGAACGCGGTCGCGACCTATTTGCGCCTATCCCCCCACCCCGTTGAACAACAGAGCCCGCTTTTCAGAGGTACGCGCGGCGGTGCGTTGAACCCGCGTATGGTCCAGAAAGTGATGGAAAAGGCGCGATTGCAACTAGGCCTGCCCGCCACCGCCACGCCGCATGCGATGCGGCATAGTTTCGCCACGCATCTGCTAACTGCGGGTGGCGATTTGCGTGCGATCCAAGAACTGCTCGGCCATGCCAGCCTTTCCACCACCCAAGCCTACACGGCCGTTGATACAGCCCACCTGATGGACGTTTATAATCGGGCACACCCAAAAGCGTAAGTTACTGTTTTTATAGGTTATTATATGTTTTCGAAATTCAAATCTAACACCGCCGACCATTTTCGCAAAAACGCGCCGTCCTCGACGCAGCGTGCCTGCGTCTTGCGATTGCCCCCACGGCCGATTTCCGGCATGTACGCCCAATGACACTATCTCAAAAAGCCCTCGCCGTTCATTTGCTCACCGCCACGGGCGCAGTCTTTGCGATGCTCGCGATGCTCGCCGCTGTCGATCAAAACTGGTCGATGATGTTCCTATGGCTCGTCGTCGCGTTTTTCGTGGATGGCATCGACGGCCCGTTGGCCCGTAAATATGACGTCAAGACCAATGCCCCGATCTTTGACGGGGTCTTGCTCGATTTGATCATCGACTACCTGACCTACGTGTTCATCCCCGCCTATGCGTTGTTCAAATCCGGCCTTTTGCCCGGCTGGACGGGGTGGTTTGCGATCATTGTGATCACCTTTGCGTCGGCGCTTTACTTTGCGGATACCCGCATGAAAACCAAGGATTATTCCTTTTCAGGCTTCCCCGGATGCTGGAATATGGTCGTTCTTGTGTTGTTTGCGATCCAACCGAATTTCTACGTCAGCCTATTCCTCGTGGCCCTGCTGGCCGCCGCGATGTTTTTCCCAGTCAAATTTGTGCATCCGGTACGGACAGAGCGTTGGCGCACGATAACGCTACCGACAGCATTGCTTTGGACCGTGTTCGCCGGATGGGCTGCGCTGGTGGAGTTTCACCCTGCATCGTGGGCGCATTACGGGTTGATGATCACGTCGATTTACCTGCTCGGCGCGGGTGCTATGCAACAAGCGATGTATGGCAAAGACGGTTAATCGGCATCACAAAAGCAGCGATCCGGCCCCTTCGAGTTGAAGCAATTTGATCTTTGTTTCAACGCCACCTGCGCCAGAATACCCACCTAGCCCGTTCGCCCCGAGAACCCTGTGACAAGGGATGAGAATAGCAATCGGATTAGCCCCGCAGGCTTGCCCGATCGCTTGGGCGGGCCGGTTCAGCAGCTTGGCGAGATCGCCGTAGGTCCGCGTTTCGCCGTAGGGAATGGCGCAAAGCGCCTGCCCGAATATCTTTTGAAAATCAGAGGTCTGGGGCGCGAGCGGCAGATCGAAATCCTGCCTATGTCCTGCGAAATAATCGCTGAGTTGCTCTAGCGCGGCATCCAGAACCGGATGGTCGTCGCGGCGCTGCGGTTTCACCCATTCCAGCGCCACCACAGCGTCGTTTTCCACAATAATCGTCAGCGGGCCGACCGGAGTTTCCATTCCGGCCCGCTGTTGGTTTTCGTTAAGCAAGGGCCGCGTCGCAGCGTCCGCAAACACCTGCATGTGCATGCGTGCCGACGTCTGGCAGGATTTTCCAGCACCGCTGGCATTTCTCGCCTTCCGCCCGCTCAAAGACCACGGCCACGTCTGCCACATCGTCGTTGGTGAACGCATCCACTGGAGCCGCGTCAGTGCTGACGGTGATGCCTGATGTGATGCACAGGTCGTCAAACGTTACTGTTTCCAGCACCTTAGCCACAGCATCGGTCACATAGACAGTCGGTGCCGCTTCTAGCGATGCGCCGATGACTTTGTTGGTCCGCTCGACCTCCAATGCCCCAGTTACAACGCGGCGCACTTGGCGCACGGTTGCCCACTTTTCAGCCAAGGCATCGTCGCGCCACGCTGTTGGTGTTTCGGGCATGTCCACGAGGTGGATTGATACATCGTCGCCTTTGTGCCGTTCCAGCCAGACTTCTTCCATCGTGAACACGAGAATTGGCGCGAGCCATGTGGTCAGGCGGTGGAACAAGATATCAAGGACGGTGCGTGATGCGCGGCGGCGTACTGTGTCGCCGTCGCAGTACAGCGCGTCTTTGCGGACGTCGAAGTAGAACGCTGACAATTCAACCGTTGCGAAGGAAAAGACCGCTTGGAAAACGCCTTGGAAATCGTAGGCGGCGTAGCCTTTGCGCACGGTTTCGTCGAGTTCGGACAAGCGGTGCAGAACCCAGCGTTCGAGTTCCGGCATGTCGGCCGCATCGACCCGATCTGCCTCGGAGAAATCGTTCAGCGAGCCGAGCAAGAAGCGCATTGTGTTGCGCAAACGGCGGTAGCTGTCGGACACCCCTTTGAGGATTTCGTCACCGATCCGTTGGTCGTTTTCGTAGTCGACCTGTGCCACCCAGAGACGCAGAATGTCAGCGCCGTATTGGTCTGTTACCTGTTTCGGCGGGATGATGTTGCCCAAGGATTTAGACATCTTCATGCCTTTGGAATCCAGGGTAAATCCGCAGGTCATCACACCACGATACGGCGCACGGCCCATGGTTCCGCAGCCTTGCAAGAGCGACGAATGGAACCAGCCACGGTGTTGGTCTGTACCTTCGAGGTAGAGATCAGCAAGCCCGTCGTCGGACCCATCTTCGCGGTCGCGCAGGGTGAAAGCGTGGGTCGAACCAGAGTCGAACCACACGTCGAGAACGTCCATGACTTGGTCGTAGTCGTCGGGGTTTACGATGCCATCCAAGAACCGTTCCTTGGCCCCGTCCATGTACCATGCGTCCGCGCCTTCGGCCTCGAACGCGGCGGTGATCCGGCTGTTCACCTCGTCATTGCGCAGCAGAAAATCGTCGTCGGTTGGCAGCGTGCCTTTTTTGGTGAAGCAGGTCAGCGGCACACCCCAAGCGCGTTGCCGTGACAACACCCAGTCGGGCCGATCTTGGATCATTGCATAGAGGCGGTTGCGCCCTTTTTGCGGCGTCCATGTCACCAATTCGTCGATAGAGCGCAGTGCGCGTTCGCGGATTGTTGTGCCGTAGGTGTCCTGCCCGTCGCCCACAGCCTTGTCCACCGACGCGAACCATTGCGCGGTGTTGCGGAAGATGATCGGGGCTTTAGAGCGCCACGAATGCGGATAGCTGTGTTTGATTTTGCCACGCGCAAGCAGCCCACCTACTTCGGTCAATTTGGCAATAACGGCCGCATTTGCGTCGCCTTCCCAATCGCCTTTTTTGGCTTTTTCCCGCAGGATGCGTTTGCCGCCGAACAATGGCAGGTCAGCACGGAAAGAGCCGTCTTCGGTGACGTTATAGGTGATGACGTCTTCGAGCATGCCCAGATCGCGGTAGAGTTCGAATTCGTCCATACCGTGCGAGGGCGCACAGTGAACAAAACCGGTCCCGTCTTCGTCGGTCACAAAAGGTGCCGCACGGAAATCGCGTGGTGCATCCCATTCCCCATTGCCGCCTTCAACGCCTGCTAGCGGGTGGCGCAACGAGATCGTTTCAAGCTCTGCCGTCTCGACGCTGCGGATGCGGCGCCACATGCTGGTTTCTAGCCGCGCTTTGGTCAGCACACCTTCGGCCAGTTTGTCGGCGAGGATGAATTTTTCGCCAATGGTGCACCAGCTTTCCTCGGGTGTCGCGACGACCTCGTAGAGACCGTAATCGTAGGCAGCGCCGTAAACGACCGCCTTGTTGGACGGGATCGTCCAAGGTGTCGTGGTCCAGATCACGACGGATGTGTTCAGCAAATCCTCTGCCAGCGCTTGGTCCGCACCTTCAAAATCGGTGGTCTCGTCCAGCATCGCCATTTCAACGCCTTCGCCCTTGTGGCGGACAGCAAATTTAACCCAGATCGCGTGGCTTTCTTTGTCGTGGTATTCGACTTCGGCCTCGGCCAATGCGGTTTGCTCGACTGGCGACCACATGACGGGTTTTGACCCTTGGTACAGTGTGCCGTTCATCAGGAATTTCTGGAATTCTTCTGCGATCACGCGCTCGGCGTGGAAATCCATCGTCAGGTACGGGTTTTCCCACTTGCCTGTCACGCCGAGGCGTTTGAATTCTTCGCGTTGGATGTCGACCCAATTTGCTGCAAATTCTCGACATTCTTGACGGAATTCGACCACAGGCACGTCGTCTTTATCACGGCCTTTTTCGCGGTATTTCTCTTCGATCTTCCACTCGATTGGCAGCCCGTGGCAATCCCAACCGGGGATGTAGCGTGCGTCTTTGCCCATCATTTGCTGCGACCGGACCACAAAATCCTTGAGGATTTTGTTCAGCGCGTGACCGATGTGCAGGTGACCGTTGGCATATGGCGGACCGTCGTGCAGTGTGAATGGTTCACGCGCCTCTGCCTTGGCTTTGTCGCGCAGGCGGTCGTAGACGCCGATGCTGTTCCAGCGTTCCAGCCATTCGGGTTCGCGTTTCGGCAGGCCAGCCCGCATCGGGAAATCGGTTTTTGGCAGGTTCAGAGTGGTTTTATATTCGGGGGTGTCGGCGCACATGGGTGGCGTCCTTTGGATCATATCACGTCATAGGGTGAGGGGCGGCGCGCGGTCGCAACACCTGAAGCCCGGCTGGTCTGGCGGTCAGACAGCCGGGTGAATAATTCGTATCTGGATCATCATGCGATGGCTCATAATCGGGCTTATAAGCCTCTGACCCGCGAGGGTAAAGATGTAACGCACCCCATGGTCCGCCTGTGCGAAACCAGTTATGACGCGCCAAAGTGTGTGTTTGAGGTGTGCGATGTCTGCCAGTAACAAGATTGCCGTTGTGGGTGCAGGGATTGGTGGGCTTGCGGTGGCGTCGATGCTTGCCGATCAGGGTCACGATGTAACGGTATTTGATCAGTTTGATGCGCCGCGCCCTGTTGGATCGGGACTTGTAATCCAGCCGATTGGCCAAGCGGTTCTGGATTGCGTCGGTGCGGGCGATATGGCGCGGTCGAAAGGCAATTTCATCACGCGCATGTTGGGGCACGTGGAGCCATCAGGGCGGCGCGTGCTGGACGTACATTATGACCGCAAGCACGGGCAGCAACGTGGGCTCGCCATTCACCGCGCAAGCTTGTTTGATGCGTTGTTCGCGGCGAGCAAGACCCGTGATCTGCGCCTGATCAGCAGCGCCGAGATCACGAAAGCCGCTGGCGGGATGCTTTACGCCGCCGATGGTCAAAGCTTTGGCCCGTTTGATCTGATCATCGACAGTGCGGGCGCAGGATCGCCCCTATCCCCGATTGCGTCGCGTCCGCTGGCTTATGGTGCGATTTGGGGAACTGTGGATTGGCCCGAAACGGACCTGCCGCCTGATTACCTGAGCCAATGTTATCGCCGCGCAGACCGCATGGTTGGCGTGTTGCCGATTGGCACATTGCCCGGCGATGACACGCCCAAGGCCGCAGTTTTCTGGTCGATGCCGCGCGATGGACATGCGGCGTGGCAAGAGCGTGGATTAGATGCGTGGCGCGATGAAGCGACTGCGCTTTGGCCCGCGTTTGCGCCTTTTGCGGACCAAATTACGGCACCGGGACACATGACGATGGCCCGTTATACACATGGAACACTGCGCAAACCTTATGGCGGGGGCGTCGTGCATATCGGTGACGCGGCGCACCGCGCGAGCCCGCAGCTGGGCCAAGGGGCGAACATGGCTTTGCTGGATGCTTTGGCGTTGGCAAGGGCGGTTTCTGTGGCGGGTGTGGATCACGCCCCTGCCCTGTATGCAAAAGCGCGGCGTTGGCATGTTTGGGCATTCCAAGCGATGTCGGCAGCTTTTACGCCACAGTATCAATCGGACAGCTCGTTCCTGCCAAAACTGCGCGATTATGTGATGTTTCCTGTGTCGCAAATTCCGCCTGCGCCCAGCGTTTTGACGCAAATCGTGCGTGGCACTATTCTACCGCCTATAGGACGGTTAACGCATGTTGGCACCCCAAATTTTCGCGAAAATTCGCGCGCGTTAACGGCAGTATGATCCTGACCGATAACTGGCGGTGTCAAAGTGGAAGTGGTCACGGTGAAATCGATTTGCGTTCGGCCCCAAAACGGTCCCGAACGGCCCACAAGCTGCCTGCCACATTGTGCGCAGCGCATTGCTATCACGCGATGAATTCCATCCGGTCAGGACGGTAATTTCGCGTCCACTTTTCAATCCGATGCCAGCAATATCAATGGCTTTGCCGAAAGAATGCTCTGACAAGCGGCCCGTTGATGCGGCGTTGCGGTTGCGGCAAGAGTAATGCGACACGACCCGTAACGACGATACCTGACCGCCTGTCGCGGGCATGGCCCCCGTCGTGACCCAACGCTTGAGCGCCGAGGCCGTGGCGCAGTCGATTGTCGCTGCGGGCCGCAAGGTTACGCCGGCCACCGCGCGCACGCGCACCGCATCGTCGATGCCGCAGCGTCCGTTGCCGTTCACATCACCTATGGCTTCGCCTTGAATAGCGGGGTCGCCACACACTTGGCCGCGCCGGATCGCCGCTGCGCGTTGCACGGCCGCCTGTTCAATCGCGGCTGGCCGTAACGAGGGGCGTTCTGATGAAATGGGCGCTGTCGGACTGAACGCAAATAGGTTCTGTTCGGCCCGCAGTTGCGGGTCGGTTGCTGCGCCAAATGAGAGATCGGGGCGTTCGTAGGGGCGTGGTTCCGGGCGCAGCGTAGCTGTTCGAGTGTCGAGGGCCGGCGCGGGCGAACTGTCGGTTTGGGTCCGCGATGAAGGTCGTGCATCTGCCAAGTCTGGGGCGGCTTCTGGCGTTTCAGATCGCGGCTGCGGGCGTTGCGTGGCGTCCTGCGCCCAGCCGACATTCCCGGACAGGACGCAGAGACAGAACGCCGCCCGCTTGATCACTCTTTCGTACCGGGGGCGCGGCCAAAGTTGGGTTCTGCCGTGTCTTGGCCCGCGTCGATAATGCCGCGTCGGATCGCGCGTGTGCGCGTGAAATAATCGTGCAGATGTTCGCCGTCGCCCTGCCGAATTGCCCGCTGCAGCGCGAATAATTCTTCAGTGAAGCGGCCCAAAATTTCGAGCGTCGCATCTTTGTTTGTCAGGAAAACGTCACGCCACATCGTCGGATCAGAGGCCGCGATACGGGTGAAATCACGGAAACCTGCGGCGGAAAAGTTAACGACTTCGCTTTCAGTGACGCGGGCCAGATCATCCGCGACACCTACCATCGTGTAAGCGATCAGGTGCGGCGTGTGGCTTGTCACCGCGAGAACTAAATCGTGGTGGTCCGGCGTCATTGTGGTGACTTTTGCGCCCAGCGCGGTCCAGAAATCAGCGAGCTGATCAACCTTGGTTTGATCGGCACCGTCGAGCGGCACAAGAATGTTCCAGCGGTTATCAAACAATGTTGCAAAGCCAGAGCGCGGCCCTGAATGTTCAGTGCCAGCCAAAGGGTGGCCCGGAATAAAGTGTACACCTTCAGGGACATAGGGCGACACAATGTCGATCACGGCCTGTTTCACAGACCCGACATCCGTCAGCGTCGCACCCTGTTTTAACAAAGGTCCGATCTCTTCCATGACGGCGGCCATCGCGCCTACGGGCACGCACAGCACGACCAGATCGGCGTCTTTGACAGCCTCTGCTGCCGTATCAACGATTTGGTCACACAGGTTAATCTCTGCGGCAATTGCCCGCGTTTCGGCGGACCGTGCGGTGCCGATGATTTCGCCTGCGCAGCCTGCGCGACGCATCGCATGCGCCATTGAGCCCGCGATCAAGCCAAGCCCGATCAGCGCCACACGTTCATAAATCACCGCCATTAACGCGCCCCTTTGAATTGGGCGATTGCATGGACGACGCGGCGGCATGCGCTTTCGTCGCCAACAGTGATCCGCAGGCAATGTGGCAGGTTGTAGCCAGCGACGCGGCGGATCAGGATGCCTTCGGATTTCAAATGGTCATCGCAGGCGTTTGCCTCTGCCTCTGACCCGAACCGTGCGAGCACAAAGTTGGCCGTCGATGTGTCGCAAGGCACGCCAATTTCAGCGAGCGCATTTGATAGCCAGTCGCGCCATTTTGCGTTCTCGATCCGGCATTTCTGCAAGTAATCCGTGTCGCGCACGGATGCTTCGGCAGCGGCAAGTGCTGCGCTAGACAGGTTGAACGGACCACGAATGCGGTTCAGCACGTCGATGATTTCTTTCGGGCCGTAGCCCCAGCCAACGCGCAAGCCACCTAGCCCGTAGATTTTGGAAAACGTGCGGGTCATGACGACGTTGTCGCGGGCCTCGATGATCGAAACGCCGCCGTCGTAGCCGTCGACGAATTCAGCGTAGGCACCGTCAAGAACGAGGATCGTTTGCGGCGGAATGCCGTCCGCGAGCCGGATCATTTCGCCTTCACCGATCATGGTGCTGGTGGGGTTATTCGGGTTCGCGATGAAGACAAGCTTTGTCTTTTCGGTACATGCCGCGAGGATCGCATCAACGTCCGTGACACGGTCGTTTTCCTTGACCTCGACAGGCGTCGCCCCCGCTGCCAGCGCGGAAATCCGGTACATCGCAAAACCATGTTCGGTGTGGATGACTTCGTCGCCTTGGCCTGTGTAGCATTGGCAGAGAAAGTGGATAATTTCGTCCGACCCAACGCCGCAAATCACGCGATCCGGATCAACGGACCATGTCTCGCCAATCGCTTGACGCAATGGCGTGTGATCCGTCGAGGGATAGCGGTGCATTTCGTGGACCGAGCGCGTGATCGCGTCTTTGGCCGCTGTTGACGGCCCGAGCGGGTTTTCGTTGGACGAGAGTTTCAGGACATTCGTCTGGCCATCCACATGGGACGCGCCGCCCACGTAAAGCGCGATGTCCATGATGCCGGGTTGCGGCTTGATTTGGTTGGCCATTGTCATATTCCCCAATTGGTCGGGTGGTTTCTAGCTGGACAGCGGTGATCTGACCAGAGCGAACCTGCTATGCGTATCGCACAGATTTTCGGGCATAAGTCGCGGGATCAGCCACGTTCGCGCAACCTCGCGAGCAGCGCACCCCAGCCGCCGGGCACGAGGACCGTCGCGCTGGCAAAGCCGAACACAAATCCCGCGAGTTCTGCGATCCACGATTGGCCGCCGCCGAACAACAGTCCGAATACCAATTGCAGCGCCAACAGGAACCCGATCAGGCGAAACGCTGTCATTTGGTTTTGGCCGGACTGCCCGAGCCGCAGCCATAGGATATAGGTGTACGCCCCGATTAGCGCAAAAATCGGCGGGTAGGCACCGAATAGCGGGCTCATGTCTGATGCGAGCACGCAAAAGGCCAAAGCCCCAAAGATTGATCCGCCAACAAAAACCACCAACGTCCGCACCGAGCCAAAGGCGTCACCGACGAATTTGCCGAGCGCGAGCAGTAATGCGACGCAGAACAGCGCATGTGTGAAGTTACCGTGAATAAACGGGTAGGTTATGAAACGGCGGGTCAGGTCGAAACTATAGTCGCCCCGCGTCACCATCACGTCGAGCACCAATGGCGAGATGCCGTAATCCTGCAACGCACCGATGCGCCAGCCGATACCCGTTGGTCCGCCGATGATACCAGCGCCAGCCAGCGACAACGCGCCTTCGACCAAAACCATTATCAATGCCAGCACGATTATAACCGGCGGAAGCGGGTTTACGGGCGGTTCAAAACTCGGATCACTATGCATGGCGGTCCCTTAGGGCTGTTGAAACTCACAAATCTCTCTGGCATGGGTATGCGACCTCATTTCAGATGGCCAGAGTGGACCTGCCCCATGACACAGACAACATCACAATCGACATTCACACCCCGCGTATTTTCCGGAATTAAGCCTTCCGGCGGCTTGACGATGGGTAACTACCTTGGCGCGATCAAGCGTTTCGTTGGCATGCAAGGTGACATGCAGACGATTTACTGTGTGGTGGACATGCATGCGATTACGGTCTGGCAGGACCCCGCAGAGCTGGCTAAAGCCACACGCGAAGTCGCCGCTGGTTATCTGGCGTCTGGTCTAGATCCTGCGCAGTCGATCTTGTTCAATCAATCTGCTGTTGCCGCACACGCCGAATTAGGCTGGATTTTCAATTGCGTAGCGCGTGTCGGCTGGATGAACCGGATGACACAGTTCAAGGATAAAGCGGGTGCGAACGCTGAAAAGGTGTCGCTGGGCCTCTACGCCTACCCTGCCCTGATGGCCGCTGACATTTTGCTGTATCACGCGACGCATGTGCCTGTTGGCGAAGACCAGAAGCAGCATGTCGAGTTGACCCGCGATATTGGTAAAAAGTTTAACCACGACTTCAAAACCGACTTTTTCCCTGAGACAATTCCGGTCATCGACGGTCCTGCGACCCGTGTGATGAACCTGCGTGACGGGACAAAGAAAATGTCGAAGTCCGGCGAAAGTGACATGGAACGCATCAATATGACGGATGATGCCGACCAGATTGCGAAAAAGTTTAAAAAAGCGCGGACCGATCCGGATGCGCTGCCTGACACGATGGAAGGGCTGAAAGATCGACCCGAAGCCAAGAACCTCGTCGAGATTTACGCAGCCCTTGATGATCGCAGCCCTGACGATGTGATCGCCGAATATGCGGGTGCGGGTTGGGGGAAATTCAAACCTGCACTGGCTGATCTGGCAGTTGCAAAACTAAGCCCGATTAGCAGCGAAATGGCGCGTCTGATGGATGATCCTGCTGAAATCGACCGGATTTTGGCGAATGGTGCTGTTAAAGCCCGCGAAATCGCAGAGCCGATTTTGCAGCAGACCTACGATATTGTAGGGCTTTTGCGTCCGGCGCGTTAAGCGATTTGACACGGTATAGGACGGCTGCCCCAAGCGATTGGGGCAGCCGTTTTTTTATGTAATCGCTTCTAGCCGTTCTTTGGACATTTCGCCCGGAACGATTGTCATTGGCACTGGCAAATCGCCCGCTTGCCGCGAAAGCGCCGTGACCAACGGACCGGGGCCTTTTTTGTCGGCACCCGCGCCCAAGACCAAAACACCAACATCCGGATCATCGTTAATTTGCGCCAGAAGTTCGGTGATTGGCTCGCCTTCGCGGATCACAAGCTTTGGGTTCACCCCTTGTTTATCGCGCATCCACTTTGCGAAGACCTCGAAGTGAACTTCGATCCGTTCGCGCGCTTCGGCCCGCATGATTTCACCGACACCGATCCAGTGATTGAATTCATCCGGTGGAATAATCGACAGGACTTCGACGCCACCGCCCGTTTTTGCAGCGCGCATCGCCGCGAACCGCATCGCGTTGAGACATTCGCGGCTGTCATCTAGGACAACCAAAAATTTCCGCATTGGCATTGCTGCCTCCCTTTTTCGACTTGTGCTGATTGTGCCGGAACTGCGCAAGGCTGGCAATCGGTATCGCCTCAACGTCCGCCAAACGAAATGCGTCCGGCGGGGGAACACCGGACGCATCCAACTGACTGCGTGAAACTTGGGACGGGCACGCAACCGCCGATTTGGGATATCGGACGCGTCTAGGCTGCATGATTCCCGTAACGGTTCTGTGAAACTCGCCGTGTTAACTGAATTTCACCAACTTAGAATGATTCCAATCCCTTGACAGAAACGCTCCTCGGGCGCATATCATAAGGGACCAAAAAGGGGCCCTACGCATGTTTATTCAAACCGAATCCACACCGAACCCAGCCACGCTGAAGTTCTTGCCGGGCCAAAGCGTTCTGGAAGTCGGCACCGCTGATTTTCCAACAATCGAAGCTGGGCAGGCATCCCCGCTGGCCAAACGCATCTTTGCGACTGGCGGCGTGAATGGCGTCTTTTTCGGCAATGATTTTGTGACAGTGACCAAAGCTGACGACGTTGAATGGGACCACATCAAGCCAGGTATTCTTGGCGCGATCATGGAACATTACCAGTCCGGCGCATCTGTGATGGGTGCCGATCACGAGGTCACATCTGGTCACGCTGAGCACACTGGCGACGATGGCGAAATCGTAGGGCAAATCAAAGAATTGCTCGACACACGCGTCCGTCCGGCTGTTGCCCAAGATGGTGGTGACATTACGTTCCACGGTTTTGAGCGCGGGATCGTTTATCTGCACATGCAAGGCGCTTGTGCGGGCTGCCCATCGTCTACGTTGACCTTGAAAATGGGCATCGAGAACCTGTTGCGTCACTACATCCCAGAAGTGATCGAAGTGCGCCCAGTCGCGGCCTAAGCCATGACAAAGATCGCCGTCGAAAACGTCAATACGCCGGGCAAAATCACGAACGTAGACGCTGCGAAATACACAGCGATGCGCGACGCGATGCTGCAAGGTATGACGTCCGATCCGATGACATACGCGCAGATCAAAACAGCCACACTGCCGCATTTGCCCGAGGATGTGTTCCCCGGTGGCGCGACAGCCGGCTGGTGGATCAAATGCGTGCAGTTAGATCTTGAAGCGAAGAACGTACTGACCCGTCATGCGACCAAACCATTGACGTGGACCAAGGTATGATTAGCAAAGTTTTGGCGTTTGACACGGCGACAGCCCACTGTGCTGCGTGCTTGATCGTCGACGACAAAATCATCGTGCGCGTTGATCCAATGGCAAAGGGACAGGCTGAACATCTGATGCCGATGCTGGAAGACGTGCTGGCTGAAAACGGTCTGACATGGGCCGATCTTGATGCGATTAGCGTGGGCACCGGTCCGGGGAATTTTACCGGTATTCGGATCTCCGTGTCTGCGGCGCGTGGCCTCGCCTTGGGCCTTGGCGTCCCTGCGGTTGGCGTGACGCATCTGGAGGCCCAAGTTCACGGCCTGCCGCGTCCTGTTGTTGCCCAAGTCGCAGCACCCCGAGATCACGTTTATATTCAGACCTTTGCCGACATCATCAGCACAGCCGTGCTTGTCCCTGCCGCGTCCGATGTCGCGAAAATCGCGCCGCCAATTATCGCGGCCGAGGACATGATCAAGCATATCGCGTTGATTGCGCGTGACCGTGCGCCCCACGTCACCGAACGCCCTGCCCCCTATTATGTCCGTGCCGCCGATGCCGCGCCGCCACGCGATGCGGCACCCGTTATTTTACCATGACGCCAGAGGTCCTTGCGCAGGTTCATGCTGCGGCTTTCACCCAATCGCGACCATGGAGTGCCGTTGAATTCGCAGAGCTGCTTGATTCTAAAGGAGTGATTCTGGGAGGTGACGCACGGTCATTTGTGCTGGGGCGGTTGATCGCTGACGAAGCAGAGGTGCTGACGATCGCCACCGCGCCCGAATTTCAGCGTCAGGGCCTTGCCCAGACTTGCCTTGCCGCATTTATAGACGCCTTGCAAAAACAACAGGCGCAGTCGGTCTTTCTAGAGGTTGCGGCTGACAATATTGCTGCTAAAGAGCTGTACGCAAACAACAATTTCGAAAACGTCGGTATCCGCCCCAACTATTACAATCGCCCCGATGGCACCAAAGTTGCAGCAGCCGTGCTACGTCGAACCTTGGTTCAGGCGTGATCCACCAAACTTGCGCTTAAAAATTGACCGGTTGGTCAAAATTTTACCACTCTCCATGAAAAACCGGTTGACCCTAGCGGGCTGGCAATGCCTTATCGTGCGATAAACCGGCACAGACCGGTTTAGCTTTTGGGGGAAAGCCGGTGGCCTTCCCCTCATCACAACGACCCGGGAGATACCAATATGACCCTTACAACAAAATTCCTCGGCGCGACTGCCGTGCTGGCCCTGTCCGCCGGCGCCGTCGCTGCTGATCCCGCGATCCTGTTTGATCTCGGCGGCAAGTTCGACAAATCCTTCAACGAATCCGCATTCAACGGCGCACAGCGCTGGGCCGAAGAAACTGGCGGCACTTACGCTGAAGTTGAAATTCAGTCCGACGCACAGCGCGAACAAGCGATCCGTCGTTTCGCAGAAACTGGTGCAAACCCAATCGTGATGGCCGGCTTTGCGTGGGCATCCGCACTGGGCGACGTTGCTGGCGACTATCCAGACACCAAATTCCAAATCATCGACATGGTTGTAGACGCGCCAAACGTCCGCTCTATCGTGTTCGCTGAAGAGCAGGGTTCATACCTTGTTGGCATGTTGGCTGCGATGGCATCCGAAACCGACACTGTCGGCTTTATCGGCGGCATGGACATCCCGTTGATCCGCAACTTCGCATGTGGCTACGCGCAGGGCGCATTGGCTGCAAACCCAGACGCCACAGTTGTAGCGAACATGACAGGTACAACACCTGCGGCTTGGAACGACCCGGTTAAAGGGTCTGAGATGACAAAAGCGCAGATTTCTCAAGGTGTTGACGTGATCTATGCGGCCGCTGGTGGTACTGGTGTTGGCGTTCTGCAAACAGCCGCTGACGAAGACATTCTGTCCATCGGCGTTGACGCGAACCAAAACTACCTGCACCCGGGCGAAGTTCTGACATCCATGCTGAAGCGCGTTGATAACGCGGTTTACGACGCATTGATCGCAGGCGACGCGCTTGAAGCTGGCTTTAACGTCATGGACCTGTCCAACGGTGGCGTGGGCTACGCGGTTGACGAACACAACGAAGCGTTGATCACCGAAGAAATGACAGCGGCTCTTGATGCAGCTCAGGCGTCGATTGTTGCGGGCGAAATTTCTGTCCACAACTACAACACTGACGAATCTTGCCCGGCTCTCGACTTTTAAGTTGATGCCTTAGGCCAAGCGATCAGGGCCGCACCGTTGCAAATGGTGCGGCCCACTTCATTTTCGACGCGAACTCACTTTTGTGAAAGAAGACCCAATGACCGATATGGCCCCCGCGATTGAGCTAAAGGGAATTTCCAAGGCTTTTGGCCCTGTGCAAGCCAATAAAGACATCTCGATCCGCGTCATGCCCGGCACGGTCCACGGCATTATCGGCGAAAACGGCGCGGGCAAATCGACGTTGATGTCGATCCTGTTTGGCTTTTACAAAGCCGACGCTGGCGAGATTTTCATCAGCGGTCAGAAAACGTCGATCCCTGACAGCCAAGCTGCGATTGAGGCAGGTATCGGGATGGTGTTCCAGCACTTTAAACTGGTTGAGAATTTTACTGTGCTTGAGAATGTTATCTTGGGTGCAGAGGACAGCGCGTTGCTAAAACCGTCGCTGAACCGCGCCCGTAAAGAACTGAAAGCGCTCGCCGATGAATATGGCTTGAACGTTGAAGTTGACGCGCTGATCCAAGATATCGGCGTGGGTATGCAGCAACGCGTTGAGATTCTAAAGGCCCTGTACCGCAAGGCCGACATTCTGATTTTGGACGAACCGACGGGCGTACTGACCCCTGCCGAAGCCGACCAGTTGTTCCGCATTTTGGAACGGCTGAAGGCCGAAGGTAAAACCATCATTCTGATCACCCACAAGCTGCGCGAGATCATGGACACGACTGACACGGTGTCGGTGATGCGGCGCGGCGAAATGACCGCGACGGTGAAGACATCCGAGACATCGCCGCAAGAATTGGCCGAACTGATGGTTGGCCGTAAGGTGCTGTTACAAGTGGATAAAGCACCTGCACAGCCGGGCGCGAATATCCTTGAAGTTAAGAACCTGAACGTCACCGATGACAAAGGCGTGCACCGCGTTAAAGATGTTAGTTTTAACGTCGCAGCAGGTGAAATCCTCGGCATTGCGGGTGTGGCTGGCAATGGTCAATCCGAACTGCTTGAAGTGCTTGGTGGCTATGAAAAAGCGACGGGTACGATCCTCGTGAATGGTCTTGAGTTGGACCTGACTGGCGCGAAATCAGACGGGCAATCGCGTCGTGAACGCGGGATCGCCCACGTCCCAGAAGATCGCCAACGTGAAGGTCTGATCATGGATTATAGCGCGTGGGAAAACACCGCGTTTGGCTATCACCATGACGAAAAATACCAACGGTCCAGCCTATTCATGGATAATAACGCCATCCGTCAGGATACCATCGAAAAGATGGAACGTTTTGACGTGCGGCCGCCTGATCCGAAACTTGCGTCCAAGAATTTCTCGGGTGGGAACCAGCAAAAGATCGTTCTGGCCCGCGAGATCGAACGCAATCCTGACCTGCTGCTAATCGGGCAACCGACACGCGGCGTGGATATTGGCGCGATTGAATTCATCCACCAACAGATCGTTGCCCTGCGCGATCAAGGCAAAGCAATCCTGTTGGTCTCGGTCGAGCTAGAAGAAATTCTGTCGCTCTCTGACCGCGTGGCCGTGATGTTTGACGGCAAAATCATGGGCGAACGCCTGCCTTCTGAGACAAACGAACAAGAATTGGGACTGCTGATGGCAGGGATCACGGAAATGCCGGATAAGCCTATCGTCGAAGCCGTTGAAGAAAACCTCGCCCACGCTGGCACCGGCAAGGAGTTGCACTAATGGATGTCATGCCAAAATGGGCCGAAGTTGTCCTTGTCCCGCTGATCTCTTTGCTATTAGCCGCTTTTTTGTCGGCACTTGTGATCCTTGCCATCGGTGAAAGCCCAACAGCCGCGTTAAAACTGATGATCGAAGGCGCGATAGGCTCGACCTACGGCTGGGGCTATACGCTGTATTACGCGACCAACTTTATGTTCACCGGACTCGCTGTCGCCGTCGCGTTTCACGCGCGAATGTTCAATATTGGCGGCGAAGGTCAGGCGGTTTTAGGCGGGCTTGGCGTCGCTTTGGTCTGCCTCTACATTCCTTGGCCGCACTGGTCGGTGGCGCTGATCGGCGCAACGGCCGGGGCCGCATTGTTCGGCGCCGCATGGGCGGCGATCCCCGCGTATTTGCAAGCGAAGCGCGGCAGCCACATCGTGATTACGACGATCATGTTCAACTTTATCGCTGCCGCATTGCTGAACTACCTGCTGATCGGCGCGTTAAAAGCCGACGGCATGGAACCCGCGACCCGCAAATTCGCTGAAGGCGCGCACCTGCCGTCGTTCCAAGACATGTTCAGCTTCGGTGAAGCAACGCTGTTCCGCGGCGCACCTGCGAACGTGTCGTTTTTTGTCGCAATAGCAGCCTGCATCGCGGTCTGGGCGCTGATCTGGAAAACGCGTTTGGGTTATGAAATTCGCGCATTTGGCCATTCTGAAAGCGCTGCAAAATATGCGGGCATCAGCCCGACGAAAATCATCATGATTTCAATGATGATCTCTGGCGGTCTGGCCGGAATGATGGCGATCAATAACGTAATGGGAGAGGCTGAACGCCTTGTATTGAACGCGGTTGAAGGCGCAGGTTTTATCGGCATTGCTGTCGCATTGATGGGCCGCAGCCACCCGTTCGGCGTATTTCTCGCCGCGATCCTGTTCGGATTTCTCTATCAAGGCGGCGCGGAATTGGCGCTATGGACCTCGATCCCACGCGAATTGATTGTCGTAATCCAAGCCCTCGTCATTCTGTTCACAGGCGCATTGGACAACATGGTCCGCAGCCCGCTTGAAAAAATGTTCCTCGCCATGCAGCGCAAAAAGGGGGAGGTGTAAACCATGGATCTTCTAACGCTTTTACAAATCCTCGACTCTACTATGCGCCTTGCCACACCGCTGTTGTTGGCCTGTCTGGCTGGGTTATTTTCGGAGCGCGCAGGCATTTTTGACATCGGCCTCGAAGGCAAAATGCTAGCCGCCGCGTTCTTGTCCGCTGCCGTCGCCTACACTAGCGGTTCCGTCTGGGTTGGCTTGCTTGCGGGCATCGCGGCGTCGTTGGTTCTGTCCGGAATTCACGGTCTTGCCTCAATTACATTCCGGGGCAACCAGTTGATTTCCGGTGTCGCCATTAACTTTCTCGCGGCGGGCCTGACAGTTGTCATCGCGCAAAGCTGGTTTGCCCAAGGGGGCCGTACACCGCAGCTATCTGGTGCTGCGCGTTTCAATCCGATTACCCTGCCCTTCGCCGAAAACCTGCGTGACGTGCCTGTTCTGGGGCCGATATATTACGAACTGATTTCCGGTCATACCATCCTCGTTTACGTCGCGTTGCTGTGCGTGCCTGCGACATGGTGGATCTTGTATCGTACCCGTTTTGGTCTGCGTCTGCGCGCTGTAGGTGAGAACCCTGCCGCTGTGGATACCGCAGGTGTATCTGTTGTCGGTCTGCGCTTTGCTGCCGTCGGCATTTGTGGCGTTTTGTGTGGCATTGCAGGGGCTTACCTTGCGACCGCACTGCAAGCTGGTTTTGTGAAAGACATGAGCGCAGGGCGTGGATATATCGCGCTCGCCGCGTTGATCTTTGCGAAATGGCGGCCATGGTACGCCCTGTATGCGACGCTGCTGTTTGGTTTCCTACAGGCTCTTGCGCTGCGTCCGGACCTGATCGAAGCAGTGCTTTCATTCAAGGTAAACGGCCAGTTGCTCGACGTACTGCCGTATATTCTCACTGTGATTATTCTTGCCGGTTTCGTCGGCAAGGCGATCCCACCACGCGCCGGAGGCGAACCTTATGTCAAAGAACGCTAAAGCCGTTGCCGACGTCATTCGCGCCCGCGCTGGCGACGCAAAAGTTAACGTCGGCCTGATCCTTGGGTCCGGACTGGGCCATATCGCGGACGAAGTGGACGGCGTGTCGATCCCCTACGCGGATCTCGACGGGTTTCCGCATGCGGGCGTATCTGGCCACAAAGCAAGCCTGACAATCGGCGACCTTGAAGGTGTGCGCGTCGCCGTGTTTGGCGGCCGATCACACTACTACGAATCCGGTCGGGGCGACGCGATGCGCCACCCGTTGGAAGTGCTGCAAGAACTCGGCGCGGACATCATGGTCGCGACCAACGCAGCCGGATCAATGCACCAGGCGATGCCAACCGGATCAATCATGAACTTGTCGGATCACATCAATTTCTCGGGCCTGAACCCGCTGATTGGCGAACCAACTGACCGCCGTTTTGTGCCGATGAAAGACTGCTACGATCCCGGCATTCGCGCCGCAATGCGCCACGCGGCAGAAGCGGAAGACGTCGAAATGAACAGCGGCGTCTACGCTTGGTATTCCGGCCCCTCGTTTGAAACGGTTGCAGAAATCAACGCAATCAAGATGTTAGGTGCGGACGCAGTCGGCATGTCGACAGTCCCCGAAGTGATCCTCGCGCGGTTCCTTGGCCTGAAAGCGGCAGCAATTTCGTGTATCACGAACATGGCGGCAGGCATGTCCGACGAAAACATTAGCCACGAGCATACCAAATCTATGGCCCCGATCGGCGCTGCAAAACTGGAAAAAGTGCTGCGCCGTTGGCTGCGTGATATGTCCAACTGAGGCTCGTAGCTAAGACCAACGCCGCAAACGCAACGATAGCGTGCGGAAAAAGTCGCCTGCGGGGTTTGACTTCATAGCTCCACTCGGGTCATGTGTGCGCAGCGACCTTCAACGCGCTCGGAACAGCCATGCAAATTTACCTTCCTATCGCCGAAGTTTCGGTGAACGCCTTCCTTTTACTCGGTCTTGGCGGGATTGTGGGCATTCTATCGGGCATGTTTGGCGTGGGCGGCGGGTTCTTGATGACCCCCCTGCTGTTCTTTATCGGCATCCCGCCCGCCGTGGCCGTCGCCACCGAAGCGAACCAAATCGTTGCATCGTCATTTTCCGGAGTTTTAGCGCACTTTAAACGCAAAACCGTGGATTTACGCATGGGAACGGTGCTGCTGATCGGCGGATTGGTCGGGTCCGGCCTTGGCATTGTTTTGTTCAATTACTTGCGCGCTGCGGGCCAAGTCGATCTGCTGGTCAAACTTTGCTACGTCATTTTTCTGGGGCTGATCGGTGGACTGATGTTCATCGAAAGCCTGCGCGCGATCCGTAAATCCGGCAAAGGAGCACCGCCGACACGGCGCAAGCACACTTGGGTTCATAACCTGCCGTTCAAGATGAAATTCCGCGTCTCTGGTCTGTATATTTCCGTCATTCCACCGCTGATCGTTGGCGTTTTGGTTGGTGTCTTGGCCGCGATTATGGGTGTTGGCGGCGGCTTTATCATGGTCCCCGCGATGATCTATCTCCTTGGTATGCCTACGAAAGTTGTTGTTGGCACCTCCCTGTTTCAGATCATCTTTGTGACGGCATTTACCACGATGCTGCACGCCACGACGAACTACACCGTCGATATTGTTCTGGCCGTTTTGCTGCTGGTCGGTGGCGTTATTGGCGCGCAAATCGGCACACGGATTGGCGTCAAAATGAAAGCTGAACAGCTGCGCATTCTACTCGCGATGATGGTGTTGTTGGTCTGTGGCAAGCTGGCGTTTGACCTGCTTGTGCAACCTGCCGAGCTGTATTCCATCGGCACTGAGGGTGGTCACTGATGTTGCGCCTGATTTGCCTCTTATGCGCCTTGGCCGCGCCCGCGAACGCGGAAGAAATCGTGCTTGGTCTAAGCCGCGATGAAGTGGCGATCACCGCCAACTTTGACGGCTCTGACATCTTGATTTTCGGCGCGGTGAAGCGCGATGCGCCCGCCCCGACAGGCGAAGACCTAGGTGTGATTATCACCGTTGCCGGACCGGATATTCCCGTGACCGTCCGCCGGAAAGAACGCAGACTCGGCATCTGGGTGAACACAGATTCGGTGGATGTTGCGGTCGCGCCGTCGTTTTACGCCGTCGCCACGAACATGCCGCTGGCTGATATCCTGAGCCAGAAAAACGACAATGGTGCGCGGATTAGCATCAACACCGCCATTCGGACGTTTGGCCAACCCGACGGATATGAGACGGATTTCGAAGACGCGCTGATCCGCATTCGTCAGGGTCAGCGGCTGTATCAAACCCTGTCCGACGCGGTGCTTGTCGAGGACGAAACGCTATTTCGCACTAACATTTCGATGCCTGCCAACCTGACCGAAGGCGATTACACCGCCGAAATTTACCTCACCCGTGGCGGCGAGATCGTTGACGTCTATGTAACGACGATCCCAGTCAAAAAGGTCGGTCTGGAACGTTGGCTGTACAATCTCGCGCATGAAAACGCGATGATTTACGGATTGATGTCGCTGGCGATTGCGATTGCTGCAGGCTGGGGTGCCTCTGCGATCTTTACCATGTTCCGCCGCTAAATCAGTCTGATCGCGATTACATTTCATCGCCGCCAGACAGCTCTAACGGTGCCGCAGGTGCCCTCAGATCGTCGATCCGTAATTCGCCGGATGGTTTCGCGAGACGATTGCGCACGACCCACCGCAGCTGATTTTCAGCCCGCGTAATCGCCACATAGGTCAGCCGTTTCCACAGCGGTTGCCCTGCTTCGACCCGCCCCATACGTGCGGCGATCTCAATATCAGGCGCGAAGACTTGAACCGTATCCCATTGAGAACCCTGTGCTTTATGGATCGTGACGGCCGCCCCATGCAAGAACGTCGCCCCCATGCGTGCGGCGAATGGGATGAACGGTTCTTCGTCGCCTTCCTGTTCGATCTTCACAATCGAGGCGGCTGAGATTTGCGGTTCTTCGGCCCCCATAACGTGTAAACGCGAAAAACCGGGTTTCCGTCCGGGCCCCAGATAGACGACTTGCGCGCCTTTAATCAGACCACGTGCTTCAAGGTCCAGCCGTTTTTTGCGGTGCTTCATCGGCAGCTCGATACCGTCGCAAATTAACGGTTCACCTTCGAGCAATTCATCCATCGGCGCGTTATACGCCGCACGGAACGCATGGATCAGCCGGATGCGGGTTTTGTTGGTCCAGACCAACACAGGCGACCGCGCCATCAGGTCCGATTCGACACGCTGCGCCATGACGACGCGTTCATCACGTTGCGCGGCTTCGGCGACCATCTTTTCAAAATGATAAAAGTCGAGCATCGGATCAGCAAGCGCATGTGCCAGATCAAGGATCGGGTTGCCTGCGTCCTGCCGGTGTACCCGTTCCAGCGATTTAACCTTCTTTTCCGGCAACGTCTCAAACACCATGCCGCCCGACGATTGCACCGGTGGCAACTGGGCAGGATCGCCGAACAACACGAGCGTCGGGAAAATCTCTTGCAAGTCTTCGAACTGCTTGGCGTCGAGCATTGAGCTTTCGTCGATAAACCCGATGTCCAAGGGTTCTTCGCGACGCTTCCAACCTGTGATGAAATCAGAGCCGCGCAAACCAGCAGCCGCAAGCGCGGCAGGTACGGATTTATTGATCTCGTATGACGCAAATGCGCGGTCCAGCGCGACTTCGGTCAGCCCTTCGATTTCAGGTTTTTCGCCCGATCCAGCCAACCATTCCGCGACCTTTTCGTATTCTGGATCGTAAACCGGCGTGTACAAAATCCGATGGATCGTCGTCGCAGGCACGCCGCGATTGCGCAACACAGACGCCGCTTTGTTTGTGGGCGCGAGGATCGCTAATGTCCTGCGATCCTTGCGTTTTTTGCCTTCCCAGTCGCCTGAAATGATATCGACGCCCGCGTCTTCCAAAGCTTTGTACAGCTTGGCTAGCAGCATCGTTTTACCCGACCCCGCCTTGCCAATCACCGCCATCACGGATGATTTACCCGACGCCGGTGGCATCAGCAAACTGTCGTCCAGATCAACCCCCGACAAGCGAAGGACGTCAGCGACAGCATCCCAGGCTTCGGCCTGATCGTCTGAGAAGGTGATTTTGGTCGGCATATTCATGCGCCGACCCTACCCCGCCCACCGGCGAGGTGCCAGAGATCGCGGACCTGATCACGCCGCTTTTGACAAGATCACAGGGCGGCCCATCGACCGGTAAAACCAATGTTCTGACATCTGAGAAGAAAGTCCCGCGCGGCGCAGCACATTCACGCGATCACATGGGCGATATTGCCACAAACCAACACTGATTTGGTCGCGCCCTGTGCCGCTGCTGCCCAGCACGTCGGGACTTGCCCCGATCATCCGGTAAATGCGGATCATGCGGGCATCAAAGACCCCCAAGAGATGCGTTAAATCATAGGCCCGCATCAATTCTCCGCCCGCCAACATAAGGGCAGCCGCGACGCGCGATGGCACACCATCGCGCAGACAATATCGGGTGCATTCCCAAATCAACGGATCAATCACCACACGTCCGCCAAGCAGACTACCGAAGTGATCGTTAACCATGGTCTGCCCCGAGGACGGAATGAACCGCATCGAGCCGCCATGCGTGCCGTCCGGCATTACCCAAATCACGTAAAGCGTTTCATCGCGGTCGTATTCGTCACATTCCCAACCGCGATTATCGACGCTGACCGCCCAACCAAGACGGCGCTGAAATTGATCCGCCCGATCCAAATGCATCGTTTCTTGCAACTTTGGTTCGCACCAAAGGTCTCGTCCGTAAATGTAGCGCAGCATATACCGTTCCCTAACCTGTTCAAAAACATGGTTAGGATTGGCGCATTAGGATGAAGAATTACTTACGGCACGAAAACAAGTAGTTAAGATATGATTAATGCGTGGCGATTTCTCTGCCCGGCCATCCGCCTGCAGCATCTCGCGCAGCACCACCAACGATGATATGTCCGTCCGCGATTGCCTTTGCAACGGCGTGAATCGTGTTTGCCGCGCCAAGCTTGAAACGCGCACTTTCGATATAGGCCCGCAGTGTATGTTCCGAAATCGTAAGCATTTCAGCCACCTGCGCCTGCCCGTAACCCATCGCTAAGAAGGTTAACGCGTCCACCTCACGTGGCGATAAAGGGCGGGTTGGTTCTGGCACGCGGTTTTTCTCTAACTCCAACGCTTTTTGGTTCAGGAAATATGCGATCAAAACAAAATCGCGCAAATGTTCCATTGTGAATGCCGCCCAAACGTCGTCGTCGCAGTTGTGCGACAGGCTAAAAATCGCGAATTGCCCGTTTGGACCACGTAGCGGGATCGAATACCCCTGATTTCCGATGCCATGCGCGACCGCGTCTAATTTGAATTGCCGCGCGGCCTTGCTACTCCAATCGAGACGCTTCCAATTGACGGGCTGCGCGCCTTGAAAGCAGCCGACGACTACCGGATCTATGCGCAAATAGTCTTTGTCGACATAATGTTGGACCCATTCGGGAGAGTAGGTTCCAAATCCATATTGATCGCCCTCGGCGCTGACCCAGTGATAAACGACGTGATCAACACGGTAATGATCGCGAAGATCAAACGTCAGCTCGTGAATTTCCTCAACAGCCGTTACAGCGTCAAGTTTGAGTAGAAAATCGTCTAGCGTCAGTGTCCTCACATCGCATCAAATGTGATGCGCCCCTCTTGTCCGCGTCTAGCTCAGCGTCAGCGACAGCCGCGACCCGAGCCAGTTCTTCGGCCAAGTGCGGCAATTCGTTCTGCTGAGCAAAACTTTTAAGATCGACAATCACGTCGATGATCCATTGATGTCCCATTTTCAGCCTTCGCGAATAAGGTTAACAAATCGCTAACAACTTAAGGTAGCACGGCGTTTTTAACCATATCACCGACGGTTTTTGCCTCCCCCGAAATAGCGGGTCGGCGTTGGGCAACGTATTGAAAACAAAAGGGCGCACCCAATTAAGGATGCGCCCTAGCGATCAAGTCCGTCGAAGGATGGTCTAGTCCGAGATGCAATCTTCAAACGTCCGCAGACCCATTTTAGGCGCCTGAACAAGAACAGCCATATTGCCCGGCTTATGCTCGTTTTTGCGCATTTTTGTGTGGGCCTCCGGGATCTGGTCCCAGTCAAAACATTCGGACATACACGGGTCCAAACGCCGTTCAACCATCAAGTTATTCGCCGCTGACGCCTGTTTGAGATTGGCAAAGTGGCTGCCTTGCAGGCGCTTCTGGTGCATCCACATATACCGCACATCGAGCGTCAGATTGTAGCCCGTCGTTCCCGCACAAATCACAACCATACCGCCGCGTTTGCACACGAAAGTGGACACAGGGAACGTCGCCTCGCCGGGGTGTTCGAACACCATATCGACGTTATTGCCTTTCCCCGTGATTTCCCAAATCGCTTTGCCGAATTTGCGCGTTTCGTCGAACCACGTTTTATACTCGTCAGTGTTTACCGTCGGCATTTGGCCCCAACAGCTAAATTCATTGCGGTTAATCACGCCTTTCGCGCCCAGCGACATCACAAAATCACGTTTGGATTCGTCGCTGATTACGCCAATCGCATTTGCGCCTGCGGTGTTAATCAATTGGATCGCATAGGACCCCAGACCACCGGACGCGCCCCAAACCAAAACGTTCTGACCCGGCTTCAATTCGTGCGGCTCGTGGCCGAATAACATCCGGTAGGCCGTTGCAAGCGTCAGCGTGTAGCACGCGGACTCTTCCCACGTCAGATGTTTAGGCCGTTGCATTAATTGCTGCGATTGCACACAGGTGAATTGTGCGAATGATCCATCCGGAGTCTCGTAGCCCCAAATCCGTTGCGACGGGGAATACATCGGGTCGCCGCCGTTACAGTGTTCGTCGTCGCCGTCGTCTTGATTGCAATGGATCACAACCTCGTCGCCAACCTTCCAGCGTTTCACCTTGTCACCAACCGCCCATACGATGCCCGATGCGTCGGACCCCGCGATGTGGAATTCTGCCTTGTGCACATCGAACGGGCTGATCGGCACGCCTAATCCAGCCCAAACACCGTTATAATTAACGCCAGCGGCCATCACCATCACCAACACTTCGTGGCTGTCAGGTTTCGGCGTGGCGACAGTTTCGATCTCGAATGCTTTGTCCGGCTCGCCGTGGCGTTCACGGCGGATCGTCCATGCTTGCATCTGCGCGGGGACATGCCCGAGCGGCGGCATTTCACCGATCTCGTATAGGTCTTTTTGAGTGGCTGAGTAGGCGTCTGCGCCTGCAGTTAAATCAAGGGCCATGGTGCGCTCCATCTCGCTATCGTTCCTGTGTCTATGCCGCGCCGCAGAATCGGGCGTCTGACCTAGCAATAAGATTGATCGCGAAACAAAGCAACACCACAGCCGCTTATTTTGTAATTTTATGTCCGCCGCATCGCGGCGACGTTATGGAAAGGACACGCCAGACACGGTGCAAACGTCGATGCTGTTTTTCACGATGCTTGTGCCGTCTTGGAATTCTGCCTTCATGTCGTAGCCGCAGCTGGTCCGACCATCCGCAAAGTCCACGTTGCGCGATTGCCCTGCTGGCAACACGGTTGAGCCTAGAATGTCTTCTTCCCAACTGTTCGTTGATGTCGGCGACCCGTAGAACCGCCAAATGGTGCGGCCTGTGTTGTTTTGAATGTTCACAACTTTGTTCGCGGCAATCACGACCTGACTACCGCCGCCATTGCTGGACACGTCAGCACACCCAGCAAGACCTGTACCAATGATGCCCGCAGCGATCAGCGATTTGAAATGAAATGCCATGAAAGAACTCCTGAATATTTGTTGAATATGCCGTTTATTAGGCACAGGAATTACCAATCAGGCAAGACTGGAATGCGCTAATAAATTCGTATCCTGCGGGAAATGGTGCTTGATCGAATTCGCATAGTAATCAAGCACGTCGATACCATCGCCGATAACGCGCACATTATCTTCTTCGCGCACAATCAGGTCACGCAGTGAAAACCGCGCGAGCGTTTCATCAACAATCGCATGCACATTCCGCTTTGGCAGCGGCATACGCTTTTCTTTGAGCGCGTCCAACATGCCTGCAACCGAAACTTCTATCGCCGCCACAGACGTCGCCCCCTCGACCGTGATCGCCCGCGCAACCAAAGGGGCCGCGAGGACTGGCACCACCGCTCTGATCCGCCCCATTAATTCGTTCCCGACCTCTTGGGCCAAATCAGATTTCATCGAAAAGCTGGACAGATATAGCGGGGAACCGAAGGCGACAGACGCCGTGCCGAAGCCTTTGAATTGGCCCGTGATGCGTAGCCAAAAATACATCGCCACACTACTTACAACTGTCCACGCGGGCGGGCGAAACCTACGATTGCCGCCTTTGCCTGCTTTAATCAGGAACCGATCTTCGAGCACTTGATCGTAATTCAGCGCCACCGGCACAAAGATCACATCACGCCCGCCCGCCTTGTAACTATCGACGATATAATTCAGCAGACCCAGTTTTGGCTTACCAACGTCGCCCGTCAGGCTTAACCCGCCTTCGGGGAACATCGCCTGCGTCACACCAGCGTCCGTGGACATCTGCACATACCGCGCCAGCACGCGGCGATAGAGAATAGTGCGCGACCGCCGCCGAATAAAATAAGCACCCATCATCCGGATCACACCGGATAGTGGCCAAACCCGTGCCCATTCGCCCACCGCATAAGACAGGGCTGACGCGCGGCTGACCAGATACGTCACCAACACGTAATCCATGTTGCTGCGGTGGTTCATCACAAAAATCACGGTCGCGTCTTTGTCCAATGATTGCAACGCATCGCGGTCAAACGACCCCAACCGCACACGGTACAGCATTCGCGACAACCATTTCGCAATCCGCATTCCGAACGTGAAGTACGCGGTTGCGGAAAATGACGGTACAATCTCGCGGGCGTAATGCCGTGCTTTTTCAAACGCGACGTTTTCAGGGACATCATGTTCACGAGCATGATCCACAATCGCCTGCGTAATATCGGGGTCATACAGCAAGCGTTGAATCATATCGTAGCGCCGCGCCAATTTAAACGGCTCAATCGGGCGCTCTAGCCGCGTATTTAACTGCGCGATCAGCTTTTCAGCACGCCGCCGAAAATACCAACGGACCGATGGAAATAGGAAATGCGACGCAAACGTCACTGCTGCGAAAAGCACGATCAGAATGAACGCCCAAAGGGGCAGCGTCACAGGTTGCGTCATGCGCAGACATTGCCATGCGGCGGCCTTGGCGTAAATCCCATCACTTCCTCAAGAAAAACGTGAATGCCGCATCGCAGCGAATTGACAACAGTATAAAATGTCTAATACTGATGCTTTAGCGAAAGATTATTACCCACCCTGATTCCGGAGCATCCCTATGTCGCAAGCGCAGAAAACAAGACCTTGGCTGTTCCGGACATACGCAGGCCATTCCACCGCGACCGCGTCAAATGCACTGTATCGCGGCAATTTGGCAAAGGGGCAAACCGGACTGTCCGTGGCCTTCGATCTGCCAACGCAAACGGGCTACGACAGCGATCATCTGCTTGCCAAAGGCGAAGTCGGCAAAGTCGGCGTGCCCGTATCGCACCTTGGCGATATGCGGGCGCTGTTTGACGATATTCCACTTGATCAAATGAACACCTCGATGACGATCAACGCGACTGCACCGTGGTTACTCTCGCTTTATATCGCGGTCGCAGAGGAACAAGGCGCCGACGTCAGCGCCCTGCAAGGCACTGTTCAGAATGACATAATCAAAGAATACCTGTCGCGCGGCACCTACATCTGCCCGCCGGAACCGTCTTTGCGCATGATCACCGATGTTGCGGCTTATACCCGCGAACACCTGCCCAAATGGAACCCGATGAACGTGTGTTCCTACCACTTGCAAGAAGCGGGTGCGACGCCGGAAGAAGAGCTCGCCTTTGCGCTTGCCACCGCCACCGCCGTGCTGGATGACCTCAAAAACAAAGTTCCCGCAGAGCATTTCCCAGCCATGGTTGGCCGCATTTCGTTCTTTGTGAATGCGGGTATCCGGTTCGTAACCGAGCTATGCAAAATGCGTGCGTTCGTCGAGCTATGGGACGAAATTTGTCGGGAACGGTATGGTGTCGAAGACCCGAAATTCCGCCGTTTCCGCTATGGCGTGCAGGTCAATTCGCTTGGCCTGACCGAACAGCAGCCCGAAAACAACGTCTACCGCATCCTCATTGAAATGCTTGCTGTTACGCTGTCGAAAAATGCTCGCGCGCGTGCTGTGCAACTGCCCGCCTGGAACGAAGCGTTAGGCCTGCCGCGTCCTTGGGACCAACAATGGTCGCTGCGAATGCAGCAAATTCTGGCCTATGAAACTGATCTTTTGGAATACGAAGATCTATTTGACGGCAATCCCGCGATTGACCGCAAAGTAAATGCGCTCAAAGACGGTGCGCGAGCAGAGTTGAAACAAATCGACGGAATGGGCGGCGCGGTCGGCGCAATTGCCTATATGAAATCGCGTCTTGTCGATTCAAATGCAACACGCATCGGTGGAATTGAATCCGGCGGCACAACCGTTGTTGGTGTTAATAAATGGCAGGCAGGCGAACCGTCGCCACTTACGGCGGGCGATGATGCCATTATGGTGTCCGATCCAGCAGCCGAAGCCGATCAATTAAATCGTTTGGCGAAATGGAAATCAGACCGCGATGCGGTCGCTGTAAATACCGCCATTGCCGAATTACGCGCAGCCGCAATTGACGGCACAAATATCATGATCCCGTCAATTGCCTGCGCCAAAGCGGGCGTAACGACGGGCGAATGGGCCGACGTTGTGCGCGATGTGTTCGGCCAATATCGCGCGCCCACAGGCGTCAGCAACAGTCCGTCGAACAGGACCGAAGGTCTCGATGATATTCGCGAACAGGTCGATCTTGTCAGCGCCGCACTTAGACGCCGGATGAAATTTCTTGTTGGGAAACCTGGGCTTGACGGTCACTCGAACGGGGCCGAACAGATCGCGACCCGTGCGCGTGATTGCGGCATGGACATCGCCTATGACGGTATCCGCCTCACACCCGAAGACATCGTCAACGCCGCCCGCGAAGAAGACGCCCATGTGATTGGCTTGTCTATTCTATCCGGCTCTCATTTGCCTTTAATTGCAGACGTTATGATCAAATTAAAGCAAGCGGACCTATCTCATATCCCCGTTATTGCAGGCGGTATTATTCCCGAAGACGACGCATTGAAACTAAAGGAAATGGGCGTCGCGCGCGTCTATACGCCAAAGGACTTCGAGTTAAACAAAATCATGTTTGATATCGTGGCTTTAGTCGATCCACGAAAAGTCGCTGCGGAATAGACATCTATCTCGGTTTTCGTGTATGGCCGTTCTACACGCGTAAACCCCACGGAAGTTTGGGGTGATTTGCGCGTGAATTCAAACGGAGATACCGATGAAAATTGACCTGAAAGGTATGTCTCGCAAGGAGCTTGAAAAGCTTCAAAAAGACGTGGACAAAGCGCTTACTCGAATTAGTGATAAAGAACTTAAGGCCGTCCGGGACGAAGCTGCAAAACTCGCGGCGAAGCACGGATATACTCTTGCTGATATTACGGGCGATGCGCCTGTGAAAAAGGCACGTAAAATTGCAACTGAGCCCAAAACAAAAGCCCCTGCAAAGTATGCCAACCCAACGGACAAAACCCAAACATGGACTGGCAAAGGTCGTCAGCCCACTTGGTTTAAAGACGCTGTTGCATCTGGGACTGCCCCAGAAGCAATGGAAATATAGCACCTTTCTTAGTGATTTTCTGTAATAGGGGTGACCTGCGGGTTGCCCCTTTTCACATTTAATCTGGGGCAAAATCCACACAGGCGTCGGTTGAAAATTTCCTGACACTTGCAGTGGTCGCCCGAAATGATCATCAATTCCCCTAAGGTAACTCCGCTATTTTCGCAGGGGTCACGTATTGAGTTGTGTCGATTTCCGGCACTTTGTTCGACTTGTTCAGATTGATTGACTTATGCTTTCAAAACGATGGCCACTTTTGCTGGCAACTATTTTTCTCGCGTCGTGTAGTAAATCGCCGACGCAGCTTAGCGTCGCGCAAATCGGCGTAGAGGGTGAGTTCAAGACCCCTGCCGCTGACGGGCATTTTGAACACAATCTGATTGAGACCCAGTCAGATGTGATCGACGATACCGTTTCTTTCCTTACAGGACATGAAGTAGGCGTCGGCGTCAGCGCCTTTGCTGGCATTTTACCAAACCAACCTGCTCAAGCACCATTGTCCGCGCAAGCCACATTCACCGGCAATTACCGCGCGGCCATCATCCGCGACATTTCCATCATTGATAATGAACTACACGGCAAGAATGCGTTAACCGACGAGGGTACAATCACGCTCGACGCCGATTTGTCAGAGATGACGCTGATTGGTAGCGACGGATTTCTATCCGTTGATGCGCAAATCGTCGAGAACACCCGCCTTGAAGGCGACGTCGAGATTAACGGCGTTCCGGGCACATTGATCGGCGAAATCGGCGATGACCGCGCCTTTGGTGCATTTCAAGGCGGCGACGAGACCAATTTGATGTCCGGTGGGTTTGTAACGACACGCAATCCTTAACGGCCGTGCGATCCGTCGTATTGGTTAACAGGCGGCGACGTCCAATCCGTCAATGTCCCTGCCCGAGGCGCCAAGACGTCCATCTGCAACGGATAACATGCAGCGGTATCCGACGAATGCTCGGCACTGCAATCACCACCGGGGCACGCGCTAAGCACCGCGAGCAACTCAATTTCAGCGAAGATATCAAGATAATCACTGGGCCGAACTGGGCTGGCTTTCATGAAATACTGGCCTGTGTCGCGCGTAAATCCGGTACACATAAAGACATTCAAAACGTCATGCACAAGCGGCTCAGCCTCTGCCAACGACAGCCCCGTTTCATCGGCTAATGCCCGCGTTAAATTGGAATGGCAGCAATGGTGATACTGCGTCCCGCCCAATAGGTTACCTGTGTAAGGATCGCAGCGCGTCCCGATCACGTCGTGAACAGAGCCGCCAAAATCATCGATTCCGTACCAATCAAGCGTATCGGCAATGATCGTCGCGATGGGGCGCAGATAAGGCAGTTGCGACCAAAGCCGATCACCAGTGCTGACATGGGTGCCATGCAGCGCACGGGTTTTGCCGGAATAAAACCGCTCCTGCAGTTCATTCGCGTTGAACAGGTTCAAATCACCAACCTGCGGGCCGCCAACGCTGGAAATACGCAACACGTGCCCTGCAGGAACGCGGATCGCCGCGGCCTCGCGCGGGGCAGCCGTTGCGCTTGCAATAATCGGTGCCCCAATAAACGCAGCGACGTAGTCTGCGACGGGCGCTGACGGCAGCGCATCGACCGGATAACAAATGACAGGCTTCACCGCACGGCGCGATTGGGCGTCTTCAGGAGGGGAATTTTTCATGAGCGCAAGAGACCTGAATGAAGCTGGGAAAACAAGAGTGAAATCGGGTTGAACACGGTCACTCGGCCAGTACACTCACAGGGCGTCAACATTTAGCGGGGCCGCACAACCATGCACAAAATAACACCTATTTTGGTCGCCACAACAATTGCGCTCACCAGTGCCTGCAGCAGTTCAAGCACAGGATCGACGCCTCCTGCGGTTGAAAACCCGACCTCGCCGGACACCTACCAGCCGCCAGAGCCGCCTGCTCCCCGCCCGCAAGCAGAGACCCCCTTCACGCCTGATCCAAGCATCGTTTCGGCGTCGTCGTTTGCCACGCAAGATGTTTATAATCTGACAGACGCCGGGATCACTTCTCGGAACGGCAGCCTGCAATTTGGGTCGGGCAACCTGCGATATGCCAGCATTTCCGGCGATCTTTCTAACGGCGCTGGCGTTGGTGCAGCGGCTGCTTTGATCACATCGAATACAAATGCCTTTCCTGCACCGACGGGTTCGGTCACGGCCACATTCCAAGGGAAATACTCAATCGAGAGCCAACGGGAGCCGTCCGTGCGCGATGGAGAGCTAATCGCGGACTATGTCTACATTAACAGCAGGCCGATCACGTTGACCGTCGCCGTTGACGAAAATCTCGACGGCACACTGACGGGTGTCGCCGAGGGCATCACCGTGAACGGTGATATCAACGCAGTGAATCTGAGCGGCGAAGTCATTGTAAGCGAACCCACAATTTGGCGCAGTGACATCACCGCCGATTTGCAAGGATTTGCTAGTCACGAAAAAACGGTAGGGATTTTTCATGGCGCATCAGCGGATAGTGTCGTTGCAGGTGGTTTCTTTGGGCGCGAGCCAAATCCGTAACCAGCCCCGCTAGCTACAGACAGCCTACACAACGAAAAAGGCCCACCAAATTGGCGGGCCTTTTGTCCATTCTGTGGGCGCTTAAACGACCCGTTCGACCATCATGCCTTTGATGCTGGCGATGGCTTTGGCTGGGTTCAGACCTTTCGGGCAGGTCTTTGCGCAGTTCATAATCGTGTGGCAACGGTACAGTTTGAACGGATCTTCCAGATCGTCCAAACGTTCGCCTGTTGCTTCGTCGCGGCTGTCAATGATCCAACGATACGCATGCAACAACGCTGCAGGTCCGAGATACCGATCGCCGTTCCACCAGTAGGATGGGCAAGATGTGGAACAACATGCACACATCACACATTCATAAAGACCATCGAGTTTTTCGCGATCTTCAACGGATTGCTTCCACTCTTTTGCAGGGCGGTTCGTTTTTGTCTCGAGCCACGGCATTACCGATGCGTGCTGCGCGTAGAAATGCGTCAAATCAGGGATCAAATCCTTGATCACAGGCATGTGCGGCAGCGGGTAAATCTTAACGTCGCCTTCAACTTCATCCATGCCGTAAATACAGGCCAGCGTGTTGATCCCGTCGATGTTCATCGCACAGGACCCGCAAATACCTTCACGGCAAGACCGGCGGAAAGTCAGCGTCGGGTCAATCTCGTTTTTGATCTTAATCAGCGCATCCAGAACCATCGGCCCGCATGTGTCCATATCGACAAAGTATGTGTCCAAAGACGGGTTTTTGCCGTCTTCTTCGTTCCAACGATAAATCTGCACTTTGCGCAGGTTCGTAGCACCCGTTGGTTTCGGCCAAGTTTTACCCGTCACCATGCGGCTATTCTTAGGGAGCGTCAGTTGTACCATGTCATTCTCTCCTTCTGGGACCGGCCCAGTATTCTATCAATTACGCAGCACAGGCGGCCGGATCGGCAGTTCGCCCGTGCGCTGAAAAACACATCTTTCGTAGACCAAAACGGGATCGGCACCGCGCAAATAGTCGGAGCTCACGCCGACGCTTGCCTCGGCAAAATTACCCTCGTTGCTATTCGCGCCAAAGCTAATCTCGCCTGTTGGCCCTTGTGCCGCGCGTGCCCGCTCTTCGCAGCGGTCCGCTGTCAGCGCCGGATCAGGTGGCGGCAATTCGCATGCCGCCATCCCGAAAATCGCAAAGAGCAAGACCGCGTTACGCATCACAACCCTAACGCTGCCAGTGGGCCTAACGCATCTTGCGCCGCACATTGGATCGTCGCAGGCCGCTGGGCGATGCTCAAAACTGATGTGGTCGCTTGATCGTTATTGCCAAGTGCGGCGGCTTGCCCGATTTGCAACAGCTCAGCCCCACTTGCCTGATCAATGATACAATCAGTCAGTGGTGCGGCATTCACGCCCGGCAGTTGGGTTTGAACGATGCCATTCACCACTTTTTTAGCGGCAATGCGTGCAATCTCGTCAGTGCCAATGCTTCCCGTGCCAGAACAAGCTGCCATCGCGAAGAGTGCCGCACAGATTGAAGCATAACGGATCATTAATAAACCCGTGCTTTTGGTGCGATCTTCTTCAAGTCGATCCCGCCTTCAGGTTCAGTCGTCAGCGGATCAAGATGAACCGGACGTGTCGTCAATGTGGTTTTTGCCCCATCAACAACCGCCAAAGAGTGAACGCGCCAGATTTCGTCATCACGATCAGGATAATCCTCGTGGGCATGCGCCCCGCGGCTTTCCTTACGTGCTTCGGCAGCCACAATCGTTGCCAATGCGTTTGGCATAAGGTTTGTCAGCTCTAGCGTTTCCATTAGGTCAGAGTTCCAAACCAGCGACCGATCAGTCACTTTAATGTCGCCCATTTTGCCAGCGATTTCTTCCATCGCGACAACGCCTTCGGCCAGTGTTTTGTCAGTCCGGAACACAGCCGCGTCTTTTTGCATCGCCTTTTGCATCTCAAGGCGCAGATCGGCAGTCGCCGTTTCGCCCTTCGCATGACGCAACCCGTCGAAACGGTCGAACGCATAATCAACAGAGGCTTGGTTCAATGTCGGGTTCGACGCATTGCGGTCAACAACTTCACCTGCGCGGATCGCAGCCGCACGGCCAAAGACCACGAGATCGATCAAAGAGTTGGACCCAAGACGGTTCGCGCCGTGAACCGAGGCACAGCCCGCTTCGCCGACAGCCATCAAACCCGGCACAATCGCGTCAGGGTTATCAGCCGTCGGGTTCAGCACTTCACCCATATAGTTCGTCGGAATACCGCCCATGTTATAGTGCACAGTCGGCAGCACAGGGATCGGCTCTTTGGTCAGATCGACGCCAGCAAAGATGCGTGCGCTTTCCGAAATACCAGGCAAACGCAGGTCTAGCGTTTCTTTTGGCAGGTGGTTCAGGTGCAGGTGGATATGGTCGCCATCAGCGCCAACACCGCGGCCTTCGCGAATTTCCATCGTCATACAGCGGGACACAACATCACGCGACGCGAGGTCTTTATAGGTCGGCGCGTAGCGCTCCATAAAGCGTTCGCCTTCCGAGTTGGTCAGATAACCGCCCTCGCCGCGCGCACCCTCAGTAATCAAACAGCCAGCGCCGTAAATCCCAGTCGGGTGGAACTGCACGAATTCCATGTCCTGCAAAGGCAGACCCTGACGCGCAACCATGCCGCCGCCGTCGCCCGTACAAGTGTGCGCAGACGTGGCCGAGAAAAATGCACGACCGTATCCGCCCGTCGCCAGAACAACCGTTTTGGCGTTGAAGATGTGCATTGTGCCATCGTCGAGCTTCCACGCGATCACGCCTTGGCAAACGCCGTCTTCGGACATGATCAAGTCCATGGCAAAGTATTCGATGTAGAACTCGGCTTGCTGCTTCAAAGACTGACCATAAAGCGTATGCAGGATCGCGTGACCAGTCCGGTCAGCCGCAGCACAAGTCCGTTGCACGGGCGGGCCTTCACCAAATTCAGTTGTGTGACCACCAAACGGACGCTGATAAATCTCGCCCTTTTCAGTCCGCGAGAATGGCACGCCGTAGTGCTCCAGCTCGTAAACCGCTTTTGGCGCTTCGCGCGTCAGATACTCCATCGCGTCCATATCACCGAGCCAGTCAGAGCCTTTAACAGTGTCATACATGTGCCACTGCCAGCTATCCGGACCCATGTTACCAAGGGACGCGGCGATACCACCTTGCGCCGCAACGGTGTGCGAACGTGTTGGGAACACCTTGGAAATACAGGCCGTTTTCAGCCCTTGTTCAGCAAGACCCAGCGTCGCGCGCAGACCAGCACCACCGGCACCAACCACAATCGCATCATAATAGTGGGTTTCATATTCGTAAGCAGCCATCAAAAATCTCCGGCAGAATTAAAGGGCAAGGCGCAGGATGGCGATCACGCCAAATGCTGCGGCACCGTATGACAGGCAGATCATTGCGATGATCAGGACTTTGCGCATTGTCCCATGCACATAATCCTCGATCAATGTCTGCACACCTTTGCGAAAGTGGAAAAAGCTAACCATGAACGTCAGGGCCGCAATCGCTGCAGGCACCGGACGAGAATAATAAGCAACAACCTCTTCGTAGGACGACCCAAGGGTCGCACCAAAGGTGAAAATGAACAGCGGGATCAAAACAACGAGGGCCATCGACGACACCATCATTTTCCAATGATGATCCGTGCCGGTTTTAGCAGAACCCATGCCGACGACGCGTTTACGATCAGTTGCAAATGCCATGTTTTTGATCCCTTATAATACGACGACACAGAAAATGGTCATCAGGACGGACCCGATAATCATCAAAATGCCCATAGTTTCGGATTTCTGGACCTCAAGGCCGTAACCCATGTCCCAGATCAGGTGGCGAATACCGCCAAAGGTGTGAAACCACATCGCCCAAGTCGACAAGAACAGGACAAGATCGCCAAACCAGCTGGTCAGGAAACCGTTTGCGGTGGCAAAGGCGTCGGGCCCAGCAGCGGCGGCGACAAACCACCACGTGATCATCAGTGCGGCAACGATCACGGCATTGCCAGTCACGCGGACAAAGATTGAAGTCATCGACGTCATTTGCGGGCGGTAGATCGTCAAATGCGGTGACAGAGGGCGATTGCCCCGGTTCACATCGGCCATGCTGTTTCCCTTTTTTGGCTCGCACAGCGAACTGCGCTTAGGCTTTGTCTGCTTTCTAGCAAGATTATGCAGGCAGAGTCACGCAGAGGTATCCAAAGAAACTATGAATATTTGCACTACACGCCCACTTTTTCGCGACTTGTGATCACAGCCACAAAAAGTGTGATCACAAATTACAGCGTAACCTGCGCGGCCCGACGCGATTTTTCGCGAAAAATCGTCACCCTGTCGGCATCAACGCCCAGTAATCGAGATCGAGCAAGACATCGGGAAGGTACTTTCCATCCGCGCCCTTTAAAGCGCCCGCCGCAGTCTTTGTCGCAACCAATCGCAGCCTGATCGCACCAACTCCCAGCGCTGATGTTTCCGCAGTATCCAACACTTCGGACCAAGCCCGCACTGTGTCGCCAGCAAAACAGGGGTTCGCATGTGCGCCGCCATTCAGCGCGACCATCATCTGCGCATTCGCCAAGCCGTTGAATGACAACGCCCGCGCCAGCGAAATCACATGACCGCCGTACATTAACCGTTTCCCATCGGGCCGGAATGTCGCATCAAAATGCACCTTAGCCGTGTTTTGCCACAGGCGCGTCGCCATCATATGCTCGGCTTCCTCAATGGTGACACCGTCCACATGGTCGATAATCTCGCCCACTTTATAATCACTCAAACGATGCGGCTCACCTGCCAGCGCATAATCATACTTGGTGAAATCAAGTCCCTGCGGAATTACTAGATCAGCCGGATCGACCACCTTCGCCAGATCAGGAATCACCGTTTCTGGCGCCGGACCGTCGCCTTTTTTACGCACCATCACCCAGCGCACATACGACAGCAACAGTTCACCACGCTGGTTACGCCCCTCAGTTCGCACCCAGACAACACCGGATTTCCCGTTGGAATTCTGTTTAACACCAATCACCTCAGAGGTCGCCGTCACCGTATCACCGGGCCACAGCGACGTATGCCAACGCCCTTCAGCATAGCCCAAATTCGCAACCGCATTCAGCGACACATCGGGCACGGTTTTACCAAAAACCGTGTGAAACGTGATCAGATCATCCAGCGGACTGAACGGAAGCCCGCAATCTTGGGCAAATTGATCCGACGAATGCAGGGCATGACGCGCGGGATAAAGCGCGTGATACAACGCCCGCTCTCCCACTTGGACGCTGCGCGGAACGGCGTGCGTGATCACATCACCAACCGCATAATCTTCAAAAAAGCGACCTGCATTCGTCTTGGGTGCCATTACTGCTGACCTAACTTCATCTCGGGGGAATAAGGGGTGTCCACGTCTTTGGTCACGGCTTGACCGCAGCGCATCACGCCGTTCGCATGGTCAAACGCATAAGTCGGATCGCCGTACAACTTCCAACCTTTGGATAGCGCAAGCGAAACCTTGTGGCAAAATTCCGAACTGTCATCTTCGGTCAAGAGGCGGTAAATCTTCATGTCTTATCCAAACGGGTTGTAGCCAAGGAGAATATGGATTGTAGCGACGACCAGAAAGACAACAACCGTCGCGATCACGGCTGTGATTTCCTTCTTCACAGGCACTTCATGGTACGGTCCACGCGGCCCTTCGGCCTTGCTGACGACGATCATTTCCGCAATCGCCCAAGCCGCCATGCCCCCGAACAATACGAAGGACGGGGTATCACCGTTCACCAAAATATGCGCCACTGACCAAACCACGACGGCAGTCAGTTGCGGGTGACGAATAGCCTTTGTGATTTTCGTTTTTGCGCCGGACGAGGCAAACAGATAAAATGCAAACAACATCAACAGGTTATTAATACCCGTCAAAGCAGGACTGCGGCCCCAATAAAACGCACCATCGGCCATGCGATACCCGATCACCATCAGCACGATAGCGACGACAGAACCGACGGCGACGATGCCCTTCCCTTTGTTCCCGAATTTCGCCCGTTCCTTGGGCGCGATACGTTTCCAAAAGTGAAGTCCCGACCATAGGATCAGGCCAGCAAGAATATAGATCATGATTTCTCCAACGTGGCGATAGCTTCGGCTTTCGCCAACGTCGCCCGTGCGGTCACAATGTGCAAGTTCTCAACGATCTTCCCGTCCACAACAGCGACGCCCTGCCCTTCGGCCTCTGCCGCCTCGAACGCCGCGATCTGGCGTTCGGCATGCGCGATATCCTCATCAGATGGCCCGAACGCAGCATTACAGATCGCCACCTGCGCGGGATGGATTAGTGTTTTTCCATCAAACCCCATATCGCGTCCTTCGGCACATTCAATCGCAAGCCCATCGTCGTCCTTAAACGCATTATACACCCCATCTAACGCCACGACCCCATGCGCCCGCGCCGCCAAAAGGCAATGCTGCAAGGCTGTCATCATCGCCGAACGGCTTCGCGCGGTCAGGTCCTTCGCAAGGTCATTCGTCCCCATCACAAACCCTTTGAGCCGCGGATGTGCTGCAATGCTCGCGGCATTTAAAATCCCCAACGGCGTTTCCATCATCGCCCAAATCGGCAAATCAGGGATCATTTCAGCCAACGCATCCAAATCCGCAGGACTATTCACTTTAGGCAGCAAGACGGCATCACAATCCATCGCAGCGACGGCTGCTGCATCATCATGACCCCATTTCGTATCTAAACCGTTAATACGCACGATTTTTTGACGCGGCCCGTAATCACCGGCGGTGAGCGCGGCAGCCAAAGTCGCCCGCGCTTCGACCTTTGCATCAGGAGACACGGCATCTTCGAGGTCAAAGAGTATAATATCGACAGGCAAGCCACGCGCTTTGTCCAACGCGCGATCCTTGGAGCCGGGAATATAGAGGGCTGAACGGGCTGGGCGGGTATCCATCGAATCTTCCTTCGCAATAATATTGCGCAACAATGACCAAAAACCACACAATCATTCAACCCGAAATGCGCCGCAGCGCAGCGAAAACCGAGATTCGGGTCTGTACCTTCAAGAGTCAGCGGCCTTTCACCACCGCGAACATGGATGATATTAAGCATGCTTAAATCGCCCCAAACCACCAGAATCGGCGGTATACAGAGGCACATCATCGGCCCAAAACCATACAAAATCGACACAGTTTTATGCCGCCTTAACAAACTAAGATTCTGAAAATCTCGCATACTTTCAGAAAGTTAACCCAAACTTAAGAATCATCGACGAACATGCTGCAACGCCGCACACTTGCACCGCGCAACACAACAGACTAGGCATCTGGGCAAATTCACCCCTCAGAGGATACCTCTCATGGCTAGACCTAAAATTGCCCTTATCGGCGCTGGACAAATCGGTGGCACGCTTGCGCACCTCGCAGCTGTCAAAGAATTAGGCGACGTCGTCCTGTTCGACATCGCCGAAGGTGCGCCGCAAGGCAAAGCACTCGACATCTCCGAATCTGGCCCAGCCGGCAAATTCGACGGGTCTTTCAAAGGGTCCAACGACTACGCCGACATTGCAGGCGCGGACGTCTGCATCGTGACAGCCGGTGTTGCACGTAAACCAGGCATGTCCCGTGATGACCTACTGGGTATCAACCTCAAGGTTATGAAATCCGTTGGCGAAGGCATCGCAGCCCATGCGCCAAACGCATTTGTAATCTGCATCACCAACCCGCTTGACGCGATGGTTTGGGCGCTGCGCGAATTCTCCGGCCTGCCACACCACATGGTTTGCGGCATGGCTGGCGTGCTTGATTCCGCACGCTTCCGTCACTTCCTTGCCGAAGAATTCAACGTCTCTATGCGCGACGTGACTGCATTCGTTCTGGGCGGCCACGGCGACACAATGGTGCCACTGACGCGCTATTCCACTGTTGCGGGCATCCCGTTGCCAGACATGATCGAAATGGGCTGGACCACGCAGGAAAAGATGGACGCTATCGTTCAGCGGACACGTGATGGCGGTGCTGAAATCGTTGGCCTGCTGAAAACAGGGTCCGCGTTCTACGCACCTGCAACATCCGGCATCGAAATGGCCGAAGCCTACCTCAAAGACCAAAAGCGCGTTCTGCCATGTGCAGCCCACGTTGATGGCGCTTACGGCTTGAACGGTTTCTACGTTGGCGTGCCAACAGTGATCGGTGCTGGTGGTATCGAACGCGTTGTCGAAATCAAAATGAACAAAGACGAGCAAGCGATGTTCGACAAATCCGTCGACGCCGTCAAAGGCTTGGTTGCTGCGTGTAAGGGCATCGACGAATCACTCGCATAAAAGAGCTTTGATTAATCAATCGAAAGGGCGTCCCATTGGGGCGCCCTTTTTCATTGAACCGCGTCTGAGCGGTCAGGCGATCAGCGACTTCCCGCCACCCTGTACAGCTGAAATGTCCAACAATCGTTAACGAATCACATGTTAGCGCGAACGCGCCACATTTTGTGATCACACCCCAAAACACTGTGATCACAAATGTCGGTTTTTTTGGGTGATCATAAAATTGGCAGTTTTTTCTTAACCCATGATGTGTTTCAGTCAACAAAACTCACCCCAACCGAGGGACAGACATGAACATCCACGAATACCAAGCCAAAGCATTGCTCAAATCTTATGGCGCCCCCGTCAGCGACGGCCGCCCGGTGATGAAAGCCGAAGACGCGAAAACAGCCGCTGGCGAACTGGATGGCCCGCTTTGGGTTGTAAAGGCGCAGATCCACGCTGGTGGCCGCGGTAAAGGTTCTTTCAAAGAAGCTGACGCTGGCGACAAAGGCGGCGTGCGCCTGACGAAATCTGTTGAAGAAGCAGCGGAAGAAGCCAAGAAAATGCTGGGCCGCACATTGGTCACACACCAGACAGGCCCTGCTGGCAAGCAAGTGAACCGCGTCTACATCGAAGACGGTTCCGGCATCGAAACTGAAATGTACCTCGCGCTGCTGGTGGATCGTCAAACATCCCGCATTGGCTTTGTTGTCTCCACCGAGGGCGGCATGGACATTGAAGAAGTCGCCGAGAATACGCCAGAGAAAATCCTCAACTTCACAGTTGACCCTGCAACGGGCTATCAAGCGTACCACGGTCGCCGCGTCGCGTTTGCGCTTGGTTTGACTGGTGCGCAGGTCAAGCAGTGCGTTGGCTTGATGGGCATTCTGTACAAAGCATTCACCGAAAAAGACATGGAAATGCTCGAAATCAACCCGCTGATCGTCACTGACAAGGGCGACCTGAAGGTTCTCGACGCCAAAGTTTCTTTCGACGGCAACGCAATTTACCGTCACCAAGACATCGGCGCCCTGCGCGACGAAACCGAAGAAGATCCAAAAGAGCTGGCAGCGTCGAAATACGACCTGAACTACATCGCTCTTGAAGGTGAAATCGGCTGCATGGTGAACGGTGCTGGTCTTGCGATGGCCACTATGGACATCATCAAACTCTACGGCGCAGAGCCTGCTAACTTCCTTGATGTTGGTGGCGGTGCGACCAAAGAAAAAGTGACCGAAGCGTTCAAAATCATCACGTCTGATCCAAACGTCAAAGGCATCCTCGTAAACATCTTCGGCGGTATCATGCGCTGTGATGTGATCGCGGAAGGCGTTGTCGCTGCGGTGAAAGAAGTCGGCCTGAAAGTTCCACTGGTTGTCCGCCTCGAAGGTACAAACGTGGAAGAAGGCAAAGCGATCATCAACAATTCCGACGTTGACGTGATTGCTGCTGACGACTTGAAAGATGGCGCTGAAAAGATCGTGAAAGCGGTCAAAGGCTAATCGACACCATCGTAGCCGCGCCTCGCATGTGGCATCCAAATTTGGGTGCCACGCGACAGAGTATAACGCTTTTTAAGGAGAAATCTTATGTTTAAGTCAGTTTTGGTTAGCGCGTCACTCCTCACACTTGCGGCAGGATGCGAATATGCGGTTGGCACAACCGGTCAAGATACCAGCTTTGAACGGGTCGGGACGCTGAATTGCACCACCGGAACACCATCAGAGCAGGCCTTTGCCGTCGGAACAGCCCGCAACCCAGTCCGTTGCGGCCCGCAAAGCCAGCCAGTCGAATAATCGGTCTTTAACGTTAAACTATCGACGTTCAATCAAACTTGAGAGGAGTGAATTTTAAGCGAATTGTGACTGCAACATCTCGTCAACCTTTGGCACCTAGACCTGTTTTTAAGGCACAACCCTGTGCCAGTCAGATCAACGCACCAAAGGATGACACCAATGTTTAAGCCAATGCTCGTACTTATCGCCCTCACCGCAACAACAGCTTGCATGAATACAGAGGGAACAACGCAAGTCAGCCGTAACCAAACTGGTCACGTTTCGAGTTGCCCCGGTTTGACAGGCGTCAGCGCGCAGTACTCACAACCCGTCGCAGGCCTGCCTGTCCGATGTGGCCCACAATCCGCTTCACCTTACACTCTTCAATAAACGCTACACACGTCCCATCGCGGTTCGCTGCGCTGGGACACCCCGAAACACCGCAGCGTCAGCTGTCACAACCAAACGAACAAGGACACGAATAAGTCAAATTTGCGCCTAATTTTTGCTTCACCCGCAGATCATTCAAGTTTTAGATAAACTAGAGATGAACGGCGAATAACCATGATTAAGCAAGCAATTCTTGTCCTTTCTACCCTGTCAATGGCCGCTTGTGTCGGCGCAGGTACGCAGACGACGAACTACGAAAAGTCCGGTACACTGACGTCTTGTCCTGGTGTGACTGGAATTAGTGCAGAATATTTGGTCCCAGTTGCAGGTCTTCCTGTACGTTGTGGTCCACAAACAGTGAGCCCGGTCACCTACAGGTAAGGTTCGGGCCCCCACAGCGTAAAATGCGTTGTGGGACGAACCAGAAGGGTGAAACATGCGGGGCACACCGATCAGACTACTGGCGACAGGCTTTATGGCCTGTGGCCTTTTTGCATGTACTGGCCCCGAATTAGCCAGCTTGCCCGTGCGCGAGGCGCCACAAGCCGAACTTCCTTATTCTCCTGACGTCGATGGCGCTCCACTCCGTGGTACAGCCGTCGCAATTGCCATGGCGGAAACGCCATGAGCCTGCACATCTTCTCAACATTTCATGCGCTGCAAACATCTGCCCTCAACGGTAGCAGTCAGCCTGATGTCGTGCCTCACGCAACGACCTGTTGCGGTCATCCGTCCAATCAAACCACTCTAACCGACGCCCAGTAAGGACTAAACTTATGGCTATTCTCGTCAACGAAAACACCAAAGTCATCTGCCAAGGCCTCACCGGCTCGCAGGGGACATTCCACTCTGAGCAAGCGATTGCTTACGGGACCAAAATGGTCGGTGGCGTGACCCCCGGCAAAGGCGGCCAAACACATCTGGACCTGCCGATCTTTAACTCTGTCCACGAAGCGAAATCTGTCACCGAAGCCAATGCTTCCGTGATCTACGTGCCGCCACCCTTCGCAGCCGACTCGATCCTCGAAGCAATCGACGCTGAAATGGAACTGATTATCTGCATCACCGAAGGCATCCCTGTGCTGGACATGATGCGCGTGAAACGTGCCCTCGAAGGGTCCGCATCCCGTCTGATCGGGCCAAACTGCCCGGGTGTCATCACGCCTGACGCTTGCAAAATCGGCATCATGCCCGGCCACATCCACAAACGTGGCTCCGTGGGTGTTGTATCCCGTTCCGGCACACTGACATACGAAGCTGTGAAACAGACATCTGATTCCGGTCTTGGTCAGTCCACGGCTGTTGGCATCGGCGGCGACCCGATCAAAGGGACTGAACACATCGACATTCTCAATATGTTCCTCGACGACGATGAAACACATTCGATGATCATGATCGGTGAAATCGGCGGGTCTGCAGAAGAAGAAGCCGCAGAATTCCTCGCAGCCGAGCGTAAAAAAGGCCGTTGGAAACCAACAGCAGGCTTCATCGCAGGCCGCACAGCGCCTCCAGGCCGCCGCATGGGGCACGCTGGCGCGATTGTTGCCGGTGGTAAAGGCGACGCTGAAAGCAAAATCGAAGCGATGAAATCCGCAGGGATCATCGTGGCAGACAGCCCAGCAACATTGGGCGAAGCTGTACTCGAAGCAATCGCGAAATAATTGGTCTGGGCGGGGGCAACCCCGCCCACCGACACCAAAAGACGAAGGCACCAATGGGACTGCTAAAGACCATAAGATCCGGTGTAATCAGCACCTTTCAGGCCACGGACCGTGAAACACGGACCGTGTTTTCGTGGTTTACGCTGGCAACGGTGGGTCTGGTTCTCGCGATCATTCTTATGCAATCCTCCCTGCCCGTCACGACGTGGCTCTTCATCTTGTTGCCAACTCATTCCCTTTCGACGGCGTCATTTAGCCTGAAACTGTTCGCCCCCACCGTTTCCGACACCCCCCTCAATGAGGTCCGCTCATGAACGACCAATCCCCAAACGACGTTTTCCACGCCTCCTCCTTCATGCAGGGCCATAACGCGGAATACATTGAACAACTTTACGCCCGCTACGCCGACGACCCCAATGCGGTTGACGAAAGCTGGCAGGAATTTTTCAAGTCTCTCGGCGATGCCCCCGCAGACGCCAAGGCAGAGGCCGCAGGCCCGTCTTGGGGCCGTATGGATTGGCCACCTGTGCCAAACGACGACCTGACAGCTGCACTTGATGGCCAATGGGCGACGGAACCGGACGCTGCTGGCAAGAAAATCAAAGACAAAGCCGCTGAAAAAGGCGTCGCGCTTGGCGAAGAACAAGTGCGCGCTGCCGTTCTCGATTCCATCCGCGCGTTGATGATCATCCGCGCCTACCGTATTCGCGGCCACCTTATCGCGGACCTTGATCCGCTGGAAATGCGCGACAATGGCGACGCTCACGCAGAGCTGGACCCGAAATCTTACGGTTTCACTGACGCCGACATGGATCGCCCGATCTTTATCGACAACGTGCTTGGCCTGGAAATCGCGACGATGAACGAAATCATCGCGATCGTGCGCCGGACATATTGCGGCACATTTGCGCTGCAATACATGCACATTTCCAACCCTGAAGAAGCGGGCTGGCTCAAAGAACGCATCGAAGGTTACGGCAAAGAAATCAGCTTTACCCAGAATGGCCGCAAGGCGATCCTGAACTCGCTGGTACAGGCCGAAGGCTTTGAAAAGTTCTTGCACGTTAAATACATGGGCACCAAACGCTTTGGTCTTGATGGTGGCGAAAGCCTGATCCCTGCGATGGAGCAGATCATCAAACGCGGCGGTCAACTTGGGCTCGAAGATATTGTCATCGGTATGCCGCACCGTGGTCGTTTGTCGGTCCTCGCGAATGTAATGGAAAAGCCTTACCGCGCGATCTTTAACGAATTCCAAGGCGGGTCGTTCAAACCCGAAGACGTCGATGGTTCTGGCGATGTGAAATACCACCTCGGCGCATCAAGCGACCGGTCTTTCGACGACAACACCGTCCACTTGTCGCTGACAGCAAACCCGTCCCACCTAGAGGCGGTGAACCCTGTTGTTTTGGGTAAAGTCCGCGCCAAGCAAGACCAGAAAAACGACGAAGACCGCACAAAAGTCATGGCGATCCTGTTGCACGGCGATGCAGCATTCGCAGGCCAAGGCGTCGTCGCCGAAGGTTTCGGGCTGTCCGGTCTCAAAGGCCACAAAACGGGCGGCACGATGCATATCGTGGTGAACAACCAGATCGGTTTCACCACTGCCCCGCATTTCAGCCGCTCTAGCCCCTACCCGACTGACATCGCACTGATGGTCGAAGCACCGATTTTCCACGTCAACGGCGACGATCCAGAGGCTGTGGTTCACGCCGCGCGGGTCGCGACTGAATTCCGTCAAAAATTCCACAAAGACGTTGTTCTTGATATCATCTGCTACCGCCGCTTTGGTCACAACGAAGGCGACGAGCCGATGTTCACCAACCCGGTGATGTACAAAAAAATCAAGAAACAAAAGACAACACTGACCCTCTACACAGAACGTTTGGTCAAAGACGGGTTGATCCCAGAAGGCGAAATCGAAGACATGAAGGCCGCATTCCAGGCGCACCTGAATGCCGAATTCGAAAGCGGTAAAGAGTACAAACCGAACAAAGCCGACTGGCTTGACGGCAAGTGGTCGCATCTGGACCGTCAAAAAGAGAAATACCAACGCGGCAAAACAGCGATTTCCTCGGAAACCTTCGCTGAAATCGGCAAGGCACTGTCCACAGCCCCCACCGACTTCCCGTTGCACAAGACCGTGACGCGCTTGCTCGATGCCAAAGCCAAGATGTTTGAAACTGGCGAAAATATCGACTGGGCCACCGGCGAAGCATTGGCTTTCGGGTCGCTTCAGACCGAAGGCTATCCCGTGCGCCTGTCCGGTCAGGACTGTACACGCGGCACATTCAGCCACCGTCACTCTGGCCTGATTAACCAAGATAACGAAGATCGCTACTACCCGCTGAACCACATCCGCGAAGGCCAAGCACAGTACGAAGTCATCGACTCGATGCTGTCGGAATACGCGGTTCTTGGCTTCGAATACGGCTATTCACTGGCCGAACCAAACGCGCTGACCTTGTGGGAAGCCCAGTTCGGTGACTTTGCCAACGGCGCACAGATCATGTTCGACCAATTCATTTCGTCAGGCGAATCCAAATGGTTGCGCATGTCGGGCCTCGTTTGCCTGTTGCCACACGGATACGAGGGCCAAGGACCGGAACACTCTTCCGCACGTCTGGAACGCTTCTTGACCATGTGCGGCGGCGACAACTGGATCGTGGCGAACTGCACAACGCCTGCGAACTACTTCCACTTGCTGCGTCGTCAGCTGCACCGGACATTCCGCAAACCGCTGATCTTAATGACTCCGAAATCCTTGTTGCGCCACAAATTGGCCGTCTCCAAGGCCGAGGAATTCACCACAGGATCGTCCTTCCACCGCGTCCTCTGGGACGATGCACAGCAAGGCAACTCGGACACCACACTGGTCGCAGACGACAAAATCAAAAAAGTCGTGATGTGTTCCGGCAAGGTTTACTATGACCTGCTCGAAGAACGCGACGCCCGTGGCATCGACGACATCTACATCTTGCGCTTTGAACAATTCTACCCGTTCCCAGCCCAATCAGCCGTGAACGAACTGAAACGGTTCCCGAACGCTGAAACCGTCTGGTGCCAAGAAGAACCCAAAAACCAAGGCGCTTGGTCGTTCATGGAACCCAACCTTGAATGGGTCCTGACGCGCATCAAAGCGAAAAACGCCCGTCCGGCCTATGCCGGTCGTGCCGCCGCCGCATCCCCTGCGACCGGTTTGGCCAGCCAACACAAAGCACAGCAAGCAGCGCTCGTTGACGACGCGCTGACGATTAAAGGAACAAAGTCATGAGCACCGAAGTACGCGTCCCGACACTGGGTGAATCCGTCTCAGAAGCCACCGTTGCCACATGGTTCAAGCAACCGGGCGACACCGTCGCAGTTGACGAAATGCTATGCGAGCTGGAAACCGACAAAGTAACCGTCGAGGTGCCATCACCTGTTGCGGGCACATTGTCCGAAATCGTTGCGGCCGAAGGCGAAACAGTGGGCGTTGACGCGCTGCTGGCCCAGATTTCCGAAGGCGATGCAGCACCTGCACCCGCCGCCAAGAAAGAAGAGCCAAAAGCCGCTGCAGCACCAGCGCCCGCAGCCGCGTCTAAAGACGTCGAAGACGCCCCATCTGCCAAAAAACTGATGGCAGAGAACAACTTGTCAGACGTTGAAGGCACAGGCAAAGATGGTCGCGTGATGAAAGGTGACGTGCTGAACGCGCTGTCTTCATCAACACCAGCGACCAGCAGCGCACCACGCGCACCCGCCGCCGCAGATCAGGCATCCCGCGAAGAGCGCGTAAAGATGACGCGCCTGCGTCAGACCATCGCTAAGCGCCTGAAAGAGAGCCAAAACACCGCTGCCATGCTGACCACCTACAACGAGGTCGACATGACCGAGGTGATGTCACTGCGCAACGAATACAAAGACCTGTTCTTGAAAAAGCACGGCGTCAAACTTGGCTTTATGTCTTTCTTTACAAAGGCTTGCATCCACGCCCTGAACGAAGTGCCCGAAGTGAACGCCGAAATCGACGGCACCGATGTGGTTTACAAAAACTACGTCAACATGGGCATCGCGGCAGGTACGCCAACGGGTCTCGTGGTTCCTGTGTTGAAAGACGCCGACCAAATGTCCTTCGCAGGTATTGAGAAAGCAATCGGCGAAATGGGCGGCAAGGCGCGTGACGGCAAACTGTCCATGGCAGACATGCAGGGCGGCACGTTCACCATCTCGAACGGCGGCGTCTACGGATCGCTGATGTCCTCGCCGATCCTGAACCCCCCGCAGTCCGGCATCCTCGGCATGCACAAAATCCAAGACCGCCCCATGGCGATCAACGGTGAAGTTGTGATCCGCCCAATGATGTACCTCGCCCTGTCCTACGACCACCGCATCGTCGACGGCAAAGGCGCGGTGACGTTCCTTGTACGGGTCAAAGAAGCGCTGGAAGATCCACGTCGGTTGTTGATGGATCTGTAAGGGCCAAATGCCGAGTACATGGAACCGCACTCTATCAGTATTAGGAGTGGGAATTTTGTTCCTGCTCCTAATTCAGTATGTGTACGATCAAACCAACGAAAATGATCTGATTAGCTCAATTAGTCTGGCCAGTGACAATCAACTTGCTCAGTCATTCTTTTTGTTCTTCGTTGCCTATGTATTCGGTGAACTTCTGATTTACTTGGGTCTATCATACCTGAAAAAATCGACCCTCACTTTGCGCATACACGCTATCTCTTTATTCGTTCAGGAGATGGGCAGTGCACACTGGGCCGAAAGATTCACCATTGCTTCGGCTAGACATGAATTGTTCGCTGGGCTGATGGCGCTGGCTACGGTCTTCGGAATGATTTGTATTATTCTACAGCCATTCGATCCGAACTTAAGCTTAGCGCTAACAGGACTGTTTTCCATTCTGAGCGGATTCCTCCTATCTTCGGTCATCTCAGATATTTTCTTTGAAATTGAAACACTTATGGAAGCAAAGACGGAATACCTTACTAAGGATGGAAAAAATGACACCTGAACTCACCGTCCTCGCCCTAGCGGGCATCCTGCAAGCCGTCCAATTCTTCGCCTATTCCGTCTTTGCCAACCTGCAAGTCGGACCAAAGGCCGCGATGGGACCACGCGACAAGTTCATCCCGCTGACTGGCACCGCTGGCCGCCTACAACGCGCGTTGAACAACCATTTCGAAGGGCTGATCTTTTTCACCCTCGCCGTCGTTGTCGTCGTGCTAGGCGACAAAACCACAGGCTTTTCCGCGATCTGCGCTTGGGTCTACCTCGGCGCGCGCGTTCTCTACGTTCCCTGCTACACATTCGGGCTGACCCCTTGGCGTTCACTCGTTTGGGCCGTAGGGTTCATGTCAACGATGCTGATGATCGTGTCAGCGCTCTTATTCTAACGCGGCGGTGCACGCCTTGTGCACGTGTTGTGCACGCAAGTCACACCGCCAATTCGCCTCAGGAGACTCCCCATGGCTAACTACGACGTCATCATCATCGGATCAGGCCCCGGCGGCTATGTGTCCGCAATCCGCTGCGCTCAATTGGGCCTGAAAACGGCCATCGTCGAAGGCCGCGAAACGCTCGGCGGCACCTGCCTGAACATCGGCTGTATCCCGTCCAAGGCGCTGCTGCACGCGACCCATATGCTGCACGAAGCAGAACATAATTTCAGCGAGATGGGCCTGAAAGGCAAAACACCGTCGGTCGATTGGGACCAGATGCAGACCTATAAATCCAACGTGATCGGCCAGAACACTGGCGGCGTTGAGTTCTTGATGAAAAAGAACAAAATCGACTGGCTCAAAGGTTGGGGTTCGATCCCTGAAGCAGGCAAAGTCAAAGTCGGTGACGACGTCCACGAGGCGAAAAACATCATCGTCGCAACTGGTTCAGAGCCATCATCATTGCCCGGTATCGAGGTCGACGAAAAGACCGTTGTGACCTCTACAGGCGCACTTGAACTTGGCAAAATTCCAAAGAAAATGGTCGTGATCGGCGCTGGCGTCATCGGGCTAGAGCTTGGCTCGGTCTACGCACGCCTTGGCGCAGAAGTCACCGTGATCGAATTCCTCGACGCGATCACACCTGGCATGGATGCTGAAGTCGCTAAGACGTTCCAGAAACTGCTGACTAAACAGGGACTTAAGTTCACTCTCGGGGCCGCTGTGCAAGGCGTTGAGACCAAGAATAACAAGGCCAAAGTCACTTATAAACTACGCAAAGACGACTCTGAGCACACAGTTGACGCAGACACCGTTCTAGTCGCGACAGGTCGCAAACCCTACACCACAGGTTTGGGTCTAGAGGCGCTTGGCGTTGAACTGTCCGACCGCGGCCAGATCAAAACCGACGGCAAATACGCGACGAATGTGGCGGGTATCTATGCCATCGGTGACGCGATCACTGGCCCGATGTTGGCCCACAAAGCCGAGGACGAAGGCATGGCCGTCGCTGAAGGTATCGCCGGACAGCAGCCGCACGTGAACTACGACGTGATCCCCGGCGTGATCTACACCCATCCCGAGGTTGGCAGCGTCGGCAAAACCGAAGAGCAGCTGAAAGAAGAAGGCCGCGCGTATAAAGTCGGTAAATTCCCATTCTTGGGCAATGGCCGCGCCAAGGCGAACTTTGCTGGCGACGGCTTTGTGAAGCTGATCGTTGATGCCGCGTCTGACCGCATTTTGGGCGCACACATCATTGGCCCAATGGCTGGCGATTTGATCCACGAAATCTGTGTCGCGATGGAATTTGGCGCAGCAGCCGAAGATATCGCACGGACATGCCACGCGCACCCGACCTACTCCGAAGCAGTACGCGAAGCCGCCCTCGCCTGTGGCGACGGCGCAATCCACATGTAATCAGTCTTTGCTGGCCTCTTTGCGGGGGCCAGCAGACGCCACATGTTTGCGCCATAGGTCCCGAAACGGCAATGCGTAAATCTTCCAAACGGAAGTGTATTCCGTCTCTTCCACACCATAGAGCCCGAATTTCACGTCCCGATCATCCTCGGGCATGTGGTAGGTTTTGAACAGCACGTCCCAGACCGGAAACATGAACGCAAAGTTCTTATCAAGGTGGTCAGGGTGGCAGCTATGATGCACGTGGTGGTGCGCAGGTGATGGAAAAACCTTAGACCAATTGCCTTTCCAGCGAAGCCATACATGCGAATGGCGTAGATGGTATCCGCCGACGTTAAACAGGAAGAAAAACAAAGGCACACCAAGAACTTCTGGTGGGCGTGGCACATAGCCAAACGCCAATGACACAACAGCCATCAACGCGCCATAACCTGTTCCAATCGCGATGCCATAAGCGATATTGTCGATTGGATGTTCGCGAAAGTTGGACAGCGGATGCATGACTTCAGGGCTATGGTGGACCTTGTGGAAGTTCCAAAGGAACGGAATCTTGTGCTGAAGGTAGTGCATAAAGAACCCGATGAAGTCGCCCACAGCAATCGCGATAATCAGATAAACCAAGGAGACCGACATTCCGGTCAATGTTAGCACTTCATTCCAGTCAAACTTGATCATCTCGTTCGATCCGGTGATCAGCTGAAAAGTGAACGCCAATGAACCCGCAAAAAGACCAATATGGATTAACTTCATTGTTAGCTCGTTGATCACAAAGAACCGCAGATCAAGCCAAGCCGATGCGTTGTTCCAGACCTTTTTCGGGAACAAGAACGACAAAAATGACGGCGCGGCGCCATTATCGCGGGGCAAAGTTTTGCGGTAAACGAACAACGCAAATACCGCGCTCGTCATCAAATAGACCCAAAATAACCGATGGTCCGAGCTGATGGGATAAGCCACGACATCCCAAAAGCGGTCACTCAGCGTTGAAAAAAGACGCTCAAAAACGGAAAAGATCGTGTCGGTCATACGCAGATCGCCTATCTCGGTTTTCTTAATTTTCCGTAAAGTCATAAATTTTCGGCACGAATACAACGAAAATGCACTTGCTCGTTGGACGTCGGGCAAGATGCGGCACGTTTGCGTCACAGACAAACCAAGACGGCACCATAGGTTCACCACATTTCGCACTTATCAGATGCCAACTGAAGCTTTGTTTGGACACACAATGCCCCGCTTTATGATTGTATTTTCTCTGGCTGTATTCGCTGCCAATCCGGCTCATGCAGATTCTTTGTCAGTGACTTGGATGATCTCAAAGTTTAGCGGCTTGGGGTTCGGTGTTTTGCTGATTTTACTCATGGCGTTGCGCACGCGTGGCTCAACGTCAACGGCAATTTCGGTCCCAACCCTGTCCGAAACGCCCATGTTTGATGAGACGCTGTTAACGACGATGTTTCATACAGCACGTTTACACGGGGATATTAGCCAAAACACGCTGCAATCACTTCTTCGGTCTTACAAACACCTGACAGGTAAAACCGTAACGCAACAGTTGATAGCGTCGAAATATGCGCAAAAAACCGATGCAGACGGTCTTCTGAGCATCATGGCTCAATTTTCCCGGATCGAACGCGATACGATGATGCGCGGCTGCGTTGATGTGGCTGTCGCGAACGGCGCGATCGGCCCACGCGAGAACGATTTTCTGCTAGAACTGAAGACCGCATTGGATCTTGATGGCACTGTGCTTCACAATCAGATCAGGGCCGCCCTGCGCCCCGATGTGACCATCCCGCCGCGTCAATTTTTGGCCGCTTAAGCCTTTAACATCCGCAACCCTTGGGTCGCGTCTGTGCGAACTGACAGGCGCAATCCCGGCTCGTCACCGGCTTTGAGCGCCGCGAGAATCAGCTTGTGGTGGTAAGGCGGTTCGGTCCGGTTCAGCCGCCCATAAAGCGCTCGCATCGTCGGCCCAAGCTGCAACCACACGGTTTCCATCACCGCCAGCATCGCAGGCGCCTGCGCGCGCAGGTATAACGTGCGGTGGAATTCGAGGTTCATGCGGATATAGCCCGACGCATCGTGCCGCGCGACCATCTGGCTGACACCATGGTTAATCGCCTCAAGCCGTTCGATCAGCGCAAAGTGTGCGCGAGGCAGCGCACGGCTCGCAAGTTCTGGCTCAATCATCGCCCGTAATGACGCGAGCTCTTCGATACGGTCATTTGAGAGCTCTGGCGTCGAGACACGCCCCGACGACGACAGAAACAACGCGCCCTCGGCGACCAAACGGCGCACCGCTTCGCGGGATGGCGTCATAGATACGCCGAAATCCTTGCCGATCCCGCGCAGCGTCAACGCCGCACCAGGCGCGATTTCTCCGTGCATAATTTGGGTTCGCAACGCACGATACACCCGTTCATGGGCGGCGGTCGTCGGGTCAAGGGCGCGTGGTGTTATCATGGGCCATTTGTGATCACAAACGAACGCAGCGTCAATCGCCGAACTGCACGCGGTGCAATTGATCCCCGTTTTCACGCAACCAGTTACGGGGCGGCGCGTAGTCGCCATAAATCCGCTCAACCACCGCCCAGAACGCGGGCGAATGGTTCATTTCCGCCAAATGCGCGACCTCATGGGCCGCAACGTAGTCCAGCACCGCTGGCGGGGCCATAATCAGCCGCCACGAATACATCAGTGTCCCCTTCGACGAACACGACCCCCACCGCGACCGCGTATCGCGCAAGGACAGTCGCGCATAGGTTTTGCCGATTTGCGCGGCATAGCGATCAGAAGCTTCGGCCAAGGCATCGCGGGCTTTGGTCTTCAGAACCGCTTGGGCCTTTTGCCCAGCCGTCGCCGCATCGGGTACGAATAATGCGTCGTCGGTCAAGCTCGCCCGCCTGCCCTGCCCCACAACCACAGGCAGCGCCCGTCCTGCAAAAGGCACGGTGCCGCCCGCCTGAACCACATGTAAATCGCGGATCTGCGACAGATGCCCGCGCAGCCATGATTCGCGATCTTCAAGAAATGCGACGCCCTCTTTCACCCGCGCCCGCTTGGGAATCGTCAGTGTCACGCGCCCATCCAGCCGCGAGACCCGTAAAGACAGCCGTTTTGCCGTCGCAGAGCGCCGCAAAGCCACCTCAATCGGGGGGTTGCCATGCAGAGTATGGTGGCCCATATCGGTGGTTCCGTTGCTGATATATGCCAAAGGCTTTGACACTCCTGTTCGCTTATGGCAGTTGGCAGCGATCCGCTGCAAGAGCACGACCAGATTTATAAGGAATAGCCTATGCCTAAGGAAGAGTGGGGCACAAAGCGCCTCTGCCCCGAAACCGGCAAACGCTTCTACGATTTGAACGCCAGCCCGGTGATCAGCCCGTACACAGGCAAAGAAGTGCCTGTTGAAACCGGCAAGACACGGACAATGGTTGCTGATGCCGAAGATGCGCAGACCAAAAAGATGAAAACCAAGGACGAGGATCAAGAAGACGATCTGGTGCTTGATGACAACGACGAGGATGACGACGATGACGTCGACCTCGGCGACGACGTGTTGGAAGATGACGACGATGACACTGTGTCATTGGAAGAATTGGCTGACGTTGCGACCAACGACAACGACGACTAGTCCGCGTTAAAAGATTTTCGTGATGGGCGGGATTTTTGATCTTGATCTCGCCCGCCACGCTGCATAGACAGCAGCACGCAACATACGTTGCACCCTTGCGGCAATATCCGCATCTGATGGGGCCTTAGCTCAGCTGGGAGAGCGCCTGCATGGCATGCAGGAGGTCAGCGGTTCGATCCCGCTAGGCTCCACCAAACCTTCTTTCTCGTATTTTATCGTGACAGTGCTACCCTGCCCCAAACTTGGTTTTGGTAGGATGGTTAATGATCACTGATATCGAAGATTTCTTTACTAAGGGCTGTGATCGCTGTGCGCGTTTTGACACGCCTGACTGTTCGGTGATGATGTGGCAGGCGGGACTGCTTGCGCTGCGTGATATCCTGAACGCGACTGACTGCACCGAGACCGTCAAATGGGGCCATCCTTGCTACGGTCATGCTGGCCGCAACATCGCGATTATTGGCGCGTTCCGCGATGATTTCAGGCTGACGTTTTTCAACGCGGGGCTGATGACAGACCCCGATGGCGTGCTTGAAAAGCAGGGACCGAATACGGCGACGGCAGGTATGATCCGCTTTACCTCGCACGTGCAGGTCGCAGAGCAGTCCACGATCATTAAAACCTACCTCACAGAGGCGATGAGCTACGCAGAGCGCGGCATCAAGGCCCCCGCACCCACCAACCAGCCGGATATGCCAGACGAGCTGTCCGAGGCGCTAGATAGCGACCCTGAACTGGCCGAAGCCTTCCATGCCCTGACGCCCGGACGACAGAAAAGCTATTTGCTCAATCTGAACGGCGCAAAACAATCGGCCACGCGCATAAACAGGATCGCCAAGTTTCGCGACAAGATCATCGCGGGTAAAGGCGCTCTCGACAGATAGCCCCAAACAAAAAGGCCGCAGCAAATGCTACGGCCTTTCCATAAATCAAGTGAAGAACGATTAGTTCTTCGCGTAGAATTCGACCACGAGGTTTGGTTCCATCGTCACTGGGTATGGCACATCGCCAAGACCTGGTGCGCGTGTGAATTCACAAGTCATTTTGCTGTGGTCAACGGCCATGTAGTCAGGCACGTCGCGCTCTGGCAATTGGGACGCCACGAGAACGATTTCCAACTGACGGGACTTTTCGCGCACTGCGATCACGTCGCCTTCGGACACACGGTAAGACGCGATGTTCACTTTTTTGCCGTTCACAGTCACGTGGCCGTGGTTCACGAACTGACGCGCAGCAAAGATTGTTGGAACGAATTTGGCACGGTAAACAACCGCATCCAAACGACGCTCAAGCAAACCAATCAAGTTTTCACCAGTGTCGCCTTTTACACGCTCAGCTTCGGCGTAGATGCGACGGAATTGTTTCTCGGTCAGGTCGCCGTAGTAACCTTTCAGCTTTTGCTTAGCGCGCAGCTGGATACCGAAGTCGGACAATTTACCTTTACGGCGCTGACCGTGCTGGCCTGGGCCGTATTCACGACGATTCACTGGGGATTTAGGACGGCCCCAGATGTTTTCGCCCATACGGCGGTCAATCTTGTATTTGGCAGCGGTACGTTTAGTCATACGCTGATCTCCTTCGTTGTGTACGCCCCGAAGAGCATGAAGGGCGTTGTCCTTTTTCCGGATTTCGCCGGAATGACAGGGTTCCTATTGCTAGGTCCACCAACACCAATGAATGGCGGCTTATAAGCGGGCCTAGAGCAGAGTCAACGCCTACTTGCGCCGCTTGGAAATTAGGGGCAGATGTTACGCCATGTCAGATATATCCCCCCCGCGATTACTCGATTTTATTGGCGCTTTTGTCACCGGCGGCTTGCTGACCTTAATGGTGTGGTTCAACGGGACCTTGGCCGTGACAGGGTCGCTGCTATTCGCCTCTTGGGTGCCACATATCACCGGATCGATCCTTGCGATTGCCGTGTTGCTGGTGTTCCGCCCCAAAATCGCCAAGCCAGAGGCGAAAATCCCGTGGTGGGCGTATCTGGGCGGGATATCAGGCGCGTTTACCGTGATGCTGACCTCGGCCACGATGAATTCTGCACTCGCGATTTCCGGCACGATTGCCTTGGGCCTCGCAGGTCAGATGGTGTTCAGCTTGGTCGCGGATAAATGGGGCATGATGGGCTTGCCGCAGCGCGACCCGACTGCACGCGATATGATCGCACTGGCGCTGATCTTGTCCGGCTCGATCGTCCTGATCTTTTTCGGAGGCGCATAGATGTTGGGATATGCCGCATTAGCCGTACTCGCAGGGGTACTGGTGTCACTGAGCCGCCAATTGAATGGCAGCCTGTCGATGTTCACCTCGGCCCTGCATTCATCCTTCTGGAACCACGTTGTCGGCTTCGCGTTTCTCACCGTCATCGGCATCGCAATCGGCGGATTGTTCGCTGGCGATCCGTGGGGCGCGCCATGGTGGGCATACCTCGGCGGGCCTATCGGGTTCATCTTTATCGCGGCATCCAGCTGGGCAATTCTGAAAATCGGCGCGGCACAAACCGCGATGCTGATTATCGCAGGTCAGATGATTTCTGGCGTCATCGTCGACATGGCGCTTGGTATGGCTGGCAATACATCCGCACGGATCGCGGGTGTCGCCTTGATCCTCGCAGGCATGTTGGTGTCACGCTCTGGTGCAAAGACGAAAACGACAATCCCCGGCACCACCATCGTTCCAAAAAAATAGGCGCACCACAAAGGATGCGCCTATAGTAGCGTCTATCAACCGGGAGGTTAGTTAGCAGACGCGTATTGCTCGGGCAGACGGAACGTCCACAGCAGGCCACCTTGGTTCAGGTAGTTCACAGTCTGCGCGACCTCACCGCCCCAAAGCGGCACAGCGCCACCCCAGCCGGAAATCACGGTCACATACTGCGTGCCGTCCTGTTCCCACGTGACAGGCTGTCCAACGATGCCGGACCCTGTCTGGAATGACCAAAGCTGCTCGCCAGTGGTGTCATCAAACGCGATGAATTCGCCCTCTGGTGTGCCTGTGAACACGAGACCACCAGCCGTCGTCATCACGCCGCCCCACAGTGGCGCCGGGTTCTGGTATTCCCACACAACTTCGCCGGTGTCGGGGTCCATCGCCTTGAGTGATCCGATGTGGTCTTCGTAGTTCGGCTTGATCGTGAAACCAGAGCCAAGGTAGGCCGCGCCCTGTTTATAGGTGATCGGCTCGTTCCAGATATCCATGCCCCATTCGTTGGACGGCACGTAGAACAGGCCCGTTTCAGGCGAATGCGCCATTGGCATCCAGTTTTTGCCACCCAAGAAACCCGGGGACGAGAACACGACATCGCCGCGGTTGCCATCAGCGGCATCAGCCGGATTGCCCGGACGGTTGTCTTCGTTAAAGATCGGACGACCGTTTTCGTCGATCCCGTCGGCCCATGTGATATCTTTCACGAATGGAGCCGCCGATACAAATGCACCATCTTCGCGGTTCAATACGTAGAAGAATCCGTTCCGGTCAGCCGTCGCATAGCGTGCGTTGCCTTCACGGTCGGTGTAAGACACGACTTCGTTCACGCCGTCATAATCCCAGCCTTCGCGTGGTGTTGTCTGGAAATGCCACTTGATCTCGCCAGTCGCCGGATCAATCCCGAGACGCGACGCGGCATACAGGTTGTCACCCGCGTTGCCTTCGGTTGGCGTGCCAGCATTGCGCAGATGGCTGTTCCATGGCGCAGGGTTGCCGGTGCCAAACACCAGCGTATCGGTGTCCGCGTCATACGACCCGCCAAGCCACGTCGCACCGCCGCCCGTCTTCCACATATCACCCGGCCAAGTTTCGTTTAAGGTGCCGGTCATCGTGCTTTCTTCGCCGTTCAGCATCCCCATGTGACCTTCGATCACAGGACGATCCCACACCAGATCACCGGTTTCCGCGTCACGCGCCTGAACCCGACCCACGATGCCGAATTCACCGCCAGAGTTGCCGGTAATCACCAAACCATCCACGATCAGCGGCGCAGCAGTGTAGCTATAGCCCGCCTTATAATCGTCGATTTTCTTGTTCCACACGACGTCGCCCGTCATTCGGTTTAACGCGACGATTCGCGCATCAAGTGTGCCGAAGTAGACGTTATCGCCGTAAATCGCGGCCCCACGGTTCACCACATCACAGCATGGCAGGATGCCTTCAGGCAGGCGGGCGTCGTACTGCCACAGCTCTTTGCCAGTCATCACATCAATCGCATACATCCGGCTATATGACCCCGTGATATACATCACGCCATCGTAAATAATCGGCTGCGTTTCTTGCCCGCGCTGCTTTTCACCACCCAGCGAAAAAGCCCACGCTGGAACAAGGTTAGCGACGTTATCTTTGTTTAAAATCTCAAGCGGAGAGTGCCTTTGTAGGTCGCGCCCCATGCCGTTTGTCAGCACATCCTCGGTGGATGCGGCGTCATTCAGCAGCATTTCTTCGGTCACTTGCGCCTGTGCGAAACTTGCTGTCACAAGCGCTGCGGTGACGGCGATTACGAACCTCTTCATCTTCGGCTCCTCCCTTTGCCATTCTAATTCGATCTCAGCCGCGACCCGTCGCAAACTGATCCACGGGCAGTATTCGCGAGATGGTCGTTTCAAAGATATAGGCCCTTCGTCGTACGACCCTTTCAACCTTGACGTGTTAGACTTTCGCACCCTACCCCGCCTTTGGTCGTATTCCCGCACACGTACAAATCGCTAGGCTGACGCCAATCAGGGAGAGAGCAATGACATTCATGAAAGCAATCAGCGGCGCGGTTGTCGCCGCCTGTTTCGCGACCGCAACTTGGGCTGAAACCCCGACAATTCGGGCCGCCGTTCTAAAGTTCGGCACCGTGAATTGGGAGCTGAACACGATCAAGCATCACGGCTTTGATACGGCCAACGGTTTCAACCTAGAGGTGGAGGGCGTCGCAGGAAGTGCAGCGGCGCAGATCGCATTTCAAGCGGGCGAAACCGATGTGATCGTGTCCGATTGGCTTTGGGTTGCGCGGCAACGCGCGGCGGGCAAAGACTTTGTTTTCATTCCCTATTCCAAGGCCGTCGGCGGCATCATGGTGCCTGGCGATAGCACCGCGCAAAACCTGAGCGATCTCGCAGGTTTAAAAGTCGGCATCGCGGGCGGACCATTGGATAAGAGTTGGTTAATTTTGCAAGCTTACGCCGAGAAAAACCACGATATGAACCTCGCCGACGACACCGAACAGGTTTTCGGTGCGCCGCCGTTGATCTTTGGTTCGTCGATGAGCGGCGAGCTGGATGCGGCGATCAATTTCTGGCATTTTGGTGCAAAAATGGAAGCCGGCGGGATGCGGACTTTGGTCAGCGTCGAAGACGCAGCGATCGACCTTGGCCTTGATCCAGAGACGCCCCTACTGGGCTACGTTGTGCGTGGTGAAATGTTGCGCGATCACCCCGATTTGGTTAACGGACTGACTGCCGCGTCGCGTGCCGCGAAAGACCTGTTAACCACAGACGACGCCGAATGGAGCCGCCTACGCGAGAATATGAATGCCAACGACGATGCGCAATTTGCCGCATTGGTCGCCGGATTTCGGGCGGGCATCCCTGCGCCGGGACCAATCGACGAAGACGCGGCAAGCCGAATGCTGACATTGATGTATGACCTCGGCGGCGCAGAACTACTTGGCGACGCAAGTGAATTGCCCGCAGGTACGTTCGTGCAAAGCGGTAGCTAAGTGATCATCACGCAAACCATTGATAGGGCAGATTTATCCGTCCTATCTTTGCACCTTCAATCCCTGTTTTATGGTAAAACACAAGTCCTTGGGCAGATTGATCTGACAGTGGCGCGGGGCGAAACGCTTGCACTTGTCGGGCCGTCGGGGATCGGCAAGTCATCGCTGTTGAGGGTGATTGCCGGGTTGGAAAATGGTTTTGACGGCACCTGCAGCATAAACGGCAAAGTCGCGATGGTGTTTCAGGAACCAACGCTGCTGCCGTGGCGCAGTGTCCGCGACAACATCACCATCACAACAGGCGTTAACCATAAAGCCGCAGAGAAAGCGTTAACAGAGGTGGGCCTACAAGGGCGCGGTGATGACTATCCGCTCAAGCTATCGCTTGGTCAACAGCGCCGCCTATCACTCGCCAGAGCATTTGCCGCGCGCCCCGCGTTGTTGCTTATGGACGAGCCATTTGTGTCGCTCGACCCATCATTGATAGCCGAAATGATGGACCTGTTTCGCCAGTTGCGCGACAGCTATGACGTGGCCACGATCCTCGTGACCCATATTGCGCAAGAGGCACACGCACTGGCGGACCGCGTGGTCACATTGTCCGGATCGCCAGCAAAAATTGCTTAAAACAGAGGTGCGTATTTCCAGTTATCCGCGTCAGGCGTGACCTCGTCGAGGTCATAGTCCGCACCCGCCAACCGCTGTGCAATTGGCAGACCCGCGTCGGCAGCGTCATCGACAAATTGCCGCCCCAAAGCTTCGTCTTGCGCGACGCCATGTCCGCGCATCAGGTTGATTCCGTAGTTAAATTTTCCGACAGGATCGCCCAATTCAGCCGCCCTACGATCCCATTCAGCGGCAGCATCAGGGTCATAGTCGCCACCCAAACCGTTGTTATCCAGCTGGCTCATCCACGTCATTGCACCCGTGTAACCATCCTCAGCACAGTTTCGGAACAGCGTCCGCGCGGCATCATGGTCGCCGGATTTTGTCAGCGCATAGCCCATCGAACAAACCACCATGCCTGTCTCGCCATTTTCTGCGTCTTGCACGAATTTCTGCCATGTCATTTCATCGGGGTTCAAGGTGCCAAGGTCTTCTAATTCCTCAGAGAACGCGGGCGAGGCGATGAAAATGAACGGTAAAATAAGATATTTCATAGTGATCATAATAGCAGATCTTCGTCGCGATTTCACTGTTCCTATGGTCATAGAAAAGGTCAACCCTTGCGACGTATTCCCGACCGTGCAGGATTGTATCCCCAAAGTGCGGCCGTCGTGAATACTACCCCCGCGAGCACGGTCCAAAGCAACGCCATCCCATTGAATTGCAGGTAAAGCGCGAAGCGGATCAATTCGATTGCGTGTGTGAAAGGGTTGATTGCACAGATTGTGTAAAGAATTTCTGAAGACTCCGCCATCTTCCACAGTGGGTAAAGGGCGGACGACATGAAAAACATCGGGAAGATGACGAAGTTCATGACCCCTGCAAAATTCTCTAACTGCTTGATAAAGCTTGATAGTAGCAATCCCAACGCGCCTAGCATAACGCCAGCGACAAGCAACGCCGGGAAAACCGCGACATAGCCCGCCACTGGCATTTTGATCCCAAATAATGCTGCAATGATTAAGAACGCGTAAACTTGCAGGATGGAGATAGCCGTCGCCCCCAAAAGCTTGCAAATCAATAGCCACCAGCGTGGTAATGGGCTGGTTAATAGCAACTTCATCGACCCCATTTCACGGTCATAGACGAGGCTGAGTGACGACTGCATCCCATTGAAAAGCATGATCATTCCGCACAATCCTGGGACGATATAGGTCTCGTAAGTGATATAGGTTTTGTATGGGGCGATGATGCTCAAACCTAGTGCGGCTCGAAAACCTGCCGCGAACACGAGTAACCAGACAAGCGGACGCACAAGCGCCGCGATGAACCGTTCGCGTTGATGGACGAACCGCAGCGCTTCGCGTGTGATTATCGCAACAAGAACAGTGAGATACGGCTTCATGTGGTCACCCGCAAAAAGTGATTTTCTAGTGTGTCCTTGCCGCAAATATCTTTGGCGTGACCATCAGCGAGAACGCGCGAATTGTGTAGAATTATCAATCGATCATCCGGACAAACTTCATCTGCAAGATGGGTCGCCCACAGGACTGTTGTGCCGTCGTCGGATAAGGAATGAGCGTGTTTTGTGATCGCCTGACGCGCCGCTGCGTCGAGGCCGACTGTGGGCTCGTCGAGCAGTAACACCTTGGGATCATGGAGTAACACGCGGGCAATTTCGGTGCGTCTTTTGTGACCACCGTTCAAAGTCCGCGCCTTTTCACCGGCACGATCAGCGATTTGCATTCGATCGAGAACGCGATCAATGCGTCTATTTCGATCCCGACCAGAAATTCCATGCAATGCCGCGAAATAGCGCAGATTTTGTAGGACCGTCAGATCAAGATCAAGCGTCGTTTGCTGGAACACGATTCCCAGCGTTGCGAGGGCTGCACGCGGGTCTTTTTGCAAGTCATGACCCGCGATATTGATCTGCCCCTGCCCCGCTACGAATAGCCGCGTGAGCAGGTTAAATAGCGTGGATTTACCCGCGCCATTGGGGCCGAGAAGGGCACAAAAATCGCCTTGCTTAAGCGAAAAGCCCACGTTGTCCAACGCGGTCTTTTCACCAAACTGATAACTGAGGTTCGAGACCCGCAGTCCGTTCATTCTATTTTGATTTCAACACGTTGTGTTTCGCCAGTCGTGCCAGGAATTTTCATGTAATATGCACCTGGCTTAATCGCGACAAAGCCGATTTCCATCTCACCCGCCTCGTCGAATTCGATGCTATCAAGGCCAAGAGGTCTGATTTCCAAACCTTCGACAACGATCTCGTCAATCCAGATTGCGTGGAAGAATTCAGGACCAACCAGCGCGAGTTCTTGCGAGCCGTCCCCTTGAATTTCGAATTCGTAATATGTGCCCGATTTGAGCACCCACGGCGCGGCTGAAATGGGTTCGCCAGAGGACAAGATAATGGGCGGCAGGTCTTCTTTATTATTGCCGGATAAAACGCCTGCAGCACCATAAGTTGGGGTCGAATCTTGGGCGTTGGCGGCGGTGGTGAGCGCCATGATTGTCGTGAGTGCGATTAGTGATTTCTTCATGAATTTGCTCCAAAAACGATATGTGATTTGCGTGCACAACGCGTCCACAAGCCGTGCACCGCGATGACAGTTACGGGCGGAACGCAGCGCCCCAAGGGAAGCGACCAACTTTGATGGACTGCAACGGTTCGCGCGATGCGACGTCGATGACGGTCACGTCGCCGGACACCCCATTTGTGGTGAACAGCTGCGTTTTGTCCGCGTTGAATGCCATGTGCCACACGCGGCGGCCGACGAGGATGTAATCTTCGACTTCGAGCGTGTCGGCATTCACGACGGCCACGTGATTCGACGGTCCAAGTGCCACGAAAGCATGGGTGTCGCCTTCGATGAATTCAAAGCCGACGGGTTGCACACGATCTTGGTGAACGCCGGGGACTTCAAACCGGATTTTGCCTAGTTCAGCTTGGTCTGCGGTATTAAAAACGGTAATTGATCCGCCGATTTCGGAACTGACCCACATCTGTTCGCCGTCTTTGACAAATTCAGCGTGACGCGGACGGCTATCGACCAAAGTGTTGGCGAATAATTCTTGGGTTTCCGTGTCGATCCAATGGGCCATATTGGTGGTTTCAGACGTGGTGATCGCGATTTTTCCATCGGGGGAAACCGCCATGCCTTCGGGTTCGACGCCTACGTCGATTTGCGCGATGACGGCACGGGTTTCCGTGTCCACGACCGTCGTGATCGCGTCATCTTCGTTGGCGATATAGAGGTGCCGGTCATTCGGGTGCAGCACGAATTGTTCGGGGTCTTCGCCGGATGGCAGGTCGTGCAAAATCTCGCCCGTGTTCGGGTCCATGACCTGCACGGCGTCGCTGTCAGAGGCGCAGATATAAACGACGCTGAAGTCCTTTGAGAAGGTGATCCCGCGTGGTCTTTCGCCTGTTGGATAGGTCGCGATGACCTCTAGTGTTTCGGTGGAAATGACGGACACGGTGTCGTCTTTTTCGTTCGTCACCCAGATTTCGCCCGCATAGGCTGGGGCCGCAAGGCAGGTGGACAAAAGCAGCGTTCGAATCATTGGAATACCTCACAATTGCTTTCGGGTTGGTCGAGCCCGAGTGTGTCTAATTCATTAACTTGGTGTAAAAATCCGTCGAGCGGGGCCTGCGCGACGAGCGCGCGCGGGTGTGCGATTGCGATAGGTTGGCGCAGTTGGCCGTTCCATGACCGAAAAGTTAATGGCCGCCCTTTAAAGCCCGCGAGTTCAAATTCTGGCGATAGAATGTAGTCGCGCAGTGTCGCCGAATCTGCCGCATTTGTGCGCGTCACCGCCTCGCCCAAGGTTCGGATCGCCGCCCATGCCGCGTAGTCTTGACTGGTCATGTCGCGGGCGTTTTTGTCTTCGAAACGGCTTTGCAATTGTGCAGCGCCCCATTGTTCGATGACGGGTGACCATGTAACGGCTGTTAACCCTTCGGAGCCTGCGACGGGACGGGCTTCCCATGTATTATACAGCACGTAGCGGCCAAAATCATGAAGTTCATCCGCGAGAATCATGACGTCGTAATCGCCCAAATCTTGGGTGAATAACGGAATTTCTTGGCTCGCTGCGCGGCGCATGTCGGCGTCGAATTCCCACGTTTTCTCGCCTGATAATTCTAGACCAAATTTGATTAAACTGCTGCGCATCGCCTCGGCATAAGTCACGTCTTGGGGGTGCGTTCCGGTAATCATCACCAGATCGTCCCAGCGCCGCGTGAGGAAAAACTGCGCCAGTGCGTCGGTACGCATTTTATCGGACGGCAAGGTGTGGAGCAGGTTCGCGCGGCATGCACTGTCACGCAAATCCAAGTCGCCAGACGACGTGTTAAACAGGATTGCATCTGCTGCTTCCGGCAGGTCCGCGATCGCCAAAAGCATCGCTGGCGGCGCGTCTAGGATCAAGTATGGCGAGGCTGCAAGCGCGGTTTTAGCCGCCGCGATTGCGTCGTCACCGTCGTCCAGTTGCACAACATTCAAAGCGTAGTTGTGTCCCAGAAACCGTCCGGTTGTGATGTTATCATCAAGCCCCGTCAGGGCCCCCGCGACACCGATATCGTCCGGTTCCGCGTCAAGATTTGAAAGCGTCGGCGGCTGCGCCTCGAACACTGACAGATAGGTCACGTCCAACGCGACGTCTGCCTGTGCGGACATGCCAAAGCAGGTGCAAAATAGCACTGAATACTGAGTAAAATTTTTCATATCGAAACGCTAACAGGTCGCCGTGCGCCGTCTAATAAGACCTTGGTCGCAGTCCATCCCGAACCACAACAAAGGTCCAATACCACGGGCATGCCGGACGTGAATAAGATCAGCGCAACACTTGAATAGCCCTGTTTGGAGAACCCTATGCGCACCCTCACTTTCCGCTCTGCATTAACCATTGCGACGATTGCAGCCGCCACGCTGGCCAGCGCCCATGGCGATGTGAACCCGCAGCCTGTGAACACGGCGGGCCTGCCTGAAAACGGTGACGAATGGCTGATCGAGAACCCGTATCGCGCCGAAGCGGCTGGTGAAGACGTCTGGAACAAGGCCCTGCAAATCGGCGCGTCCGGTTACAACCAAAACTGTGCGCGCTGTCACGGGTTAGAGGTCGTTTCGGGCGGGCTTGCGCCTGACCTTCGGTTCCTTGAGGCCGAGGAATATGGCGACGAATGGTATGTTGAGCGGTTTCGCACGGGTTACACCCAGAACGGATCGAACAAGATGCCAGCCTTTGGCGAGATGTTGGGCCAAGATGCGGCTTGGGCGATCCGGACGTATATCGAGACCCGTCCAGATGACTATGCAATGGCAGAATTTGCCGACGAATTAGCGAATTTGCGCGATCAGCTTGCCGTGTTTGGCGATGATCCTGCGGGCGCTGATGCGGATGCCTTAAAGGCAAGATTGACTGAAATCGCTAGCGAAATTCCAACGATGTCCGGCGCGCCTGTCGCCGATAGTGTTGCATTCCGCGCCGCGAACTTGATTGATGGCACCACCGAAAACTATGCCGCCGCCGCTGAAACCCTGACAATTGGCCTGTCAGCTGCCCAATAGGAGCCGCCTTTGATCCTGCGTTCTAGTTTGTTTGTGCTGGGGTTGTTTGTCGCGGGACAAGCAGCCGCCCAAGACCCCTGTGCCGATTATGTCCCCCAAGCGCGACCACAGAATGTGGGTCGTGATGATGTGGGGCAGGACATGGATGCGATCCAAGAGCAGGGTCATATGTTGTTCGCGGTCTACGAAGATTTTCCGCCCTATTCATGGGAAGAGGGTGGAAAACCTGTCGGCGTTGATATCGATATCGCGCGGATCATTGCCAAAGATCTTGGCGTCGAAGCGCAGTTCAACTTTGTCGATGCGGGCGAAAATCTCGAAGCTGATTTGCTGACGAACATCTGGAAAGGTGCGATTATTGGCGGGCGAATTGCCAACGTCATGATGCGCGTGCCTTACAACAGCGCCTTCAAATGCCGCGTGGAACAGGTTGTTTTCACGGGACAATACGCAGGTGAGTCCATCGCCATTGCGTATGATAAAAACAGCTATCCCGAGGAAAAACCAGTTCCCGCGTATTTCCGGTTTGATAGCGTTGCGGTTGAGAACGATTCAATTGCAGATTTCTACCTTGCTTCGTTTGGTGGCGGTCAAATGGCCAGCAATGTGCGGCGATTTCCGACGATGGCCGAAGGCATGGCTGCGCTGAATGCTGGCGACGTGATGGCCGCGATGGGACCGTTGAACCAGCTGGAATTTGGGTTGTCCGACAGTTCTGCCGTCCACCAGCCGCCGCTTGCTGGCTTTGCGGTTAGCGAATGGACATTGGGGGTTGCGGTGAATTTTCGCTATCGCCCGCTGTCCTATGCCGTCGATGATGCGATTAACTATGCGCTGCAAGACGGTCGGATTGCTGCAATTTACGAAAGCTACGGCCTCACACACCAAGCACCTGAGCGTTAGATCGTTGTCAGGTTCCCACCGAAATCGACCAGCGTGATGCGGCTGACGTCAGGCAATTTTCTGATCTCTGTTATTTGATCAAACGGCGCGAGGCATAGTGCCGTCGATAAGTAGTCTGCGGTGGTCGCTGTGGTTGCTTCGACGGATACGGTGGACCATTGGGCAACCTGTTTTGGGTGCGTGATGTGACCTGCGGGACTAGACGTCGCGATGGCGTTGTTTTGCAAGCTACGGTTGCCGAGGTGGCCTTGGGTTGGGTCAGACAGCCCAAGCGTGAACGGCCCGCCAATTGCGCGAAACTCTCCGATATTGACCAATGTGTTGGTCATCCCAAGGCTGATTAGATGTTCGGTGATAAGGTCGGTCGCGTAGCCTTGGGCGATGCCATTAAAAGTTAACGCTTGGTTCGTGTCGAGCGTGACCTGAGTGGCGTCGAAACGGACGCGATCCCAGCCGATAGCGGCTTTTGCGACATCAGTGGGCGCGTTGCTTGCCAGTGCTTTCCACAATGGCTGGATGGTTGGGTCGAACAATCCTTCGGTTTGTTTGAACCCTTGATCGGCGGCTTGCATCAAGGTGACAAAGCGCGGATCGGGGTGCAGTGAGTGGCCGGTTTTATTGAGGTTCGACAGCATTGATGTTTCATCAAAGAGGCTGAACAGATGCTCGATATCGCGTAGCATTTGCCGCGCGGTATGAATGGCGGCTTGTGCAGGCTCGCGGGGGCCACGGATTGTTAAGCTGACATCTGCACCAAAAGCGCGACCATGCCATGTTTCTTGTCCGGCCCAAGCAGGCGTCGCGGCCATGGCGGCACTAATGGTTAAAAAACGGCGGCGAGACAGTTTCATTCGGCGGCTATTCCTTGCAGTTTGCGCCCTTTCGCGGCGAGGATCAGGGGCACGCATTGGGTGGGACTGTCGTGGATCGTGACGCAATCGAGGCATCCAAAACATTCAGAATACTGGATTTCGCCCGTTTTCTTGATCGCGCCGTAGTTGCATTTCACTTTGCATAATTGGCAAGGTGATCCGCATTCTGCACGGCGTTCAATCCAATCGCGCCCCCGGACGAGCCCGCCGATTGCCATGACTGCGCCAAGCGGGCAAACGTAGCGGCAAAAGCCTTTGAACAGGACCATCGACAACAATAAAAGCCCTGCCGCGTAGGCCACGTAGTACCATTCGCGGATGAAGAACGTGGTGATTGCGGTCTTGAATGGTTCGACTTCGATCGCTTTGTCGAGGCGTGCGGGAGCAATGAAGATCAATGCGATCATGCCTGCGAGGACGATGTATTTGATCCATTTCAGGCGGTCATCCCATACGGCGGATGGTTCGATTTGCGGGATGCGTAGGGCGCGGCCGATGTGATGTGCGAATTCTTGCAACGCGCCGAACGGGCACAGCCAACCGCAGAAAAGCCCCCTGCCCCACAGAACAAAACCGACGATGCTGACAGCCCAGATGAATAGTGAAAACGGGTCGTAGAGTAGAAAGCTGAGGCTGCCGCCTTCGAATGTTGTGCGGATCAGCGCGATTGGCGTGGCGATGGACAGTTGACCTTGGCCCCACCACCCGATGAAACCCGTCATAAAAGCGAGGATTGTCAGGCGGATAGGTGTGAAATAACGATGGCCCGCGAGGCGGCTTAGGTTCGTTCCCAAGAGCGCAACAAGGCCGATGAGGAACACGCTGAGAATGATGAGGTCGGTGGAGCGGTTATAGAGTGCGTCGAGCCATGGTGGTCGTGGTTTGATGACTTCGGGACGCGAGAAAAAGCGGTCATCGGTGGAAAGCGTGGTGGCCAGTGTGACTGATCCCATCTCTGGTTGGAATACGCCATGGGCGCGTAACGCTTTGATATTCAATGTCCATTCAGCGGTTGGATCAAAGCCAAGCCGCCTATCTGTCCGCAAGATCAAGGCTGCCCCGTCGTGAAGTTCCTCGGGCAGGTCAGGATGAAGCTGGATGAAAATGTCGGCGTCGCGGAACGCAATCGGGAAACCACCTTGGTCCGCGCTGATCAGATCGGGGGAGGTATTTCGGACGAAATCATCGGTGACAAGACCGTGGCGTCCTGTTTCGATCAGCAGGATCGGCTCGTCCGTGGTCGATATCGCCATGAAGTCCTGAAGTTCCTCAAAACTACCTGATGAAAGGACAGCGCGCGCGATGGATTGCGGGCCAAGATCCACGGCCCACAAATCAAGATAGACACCATCTGGATCGGAATTCCCTTCTGGATCATCAAATTCCCATATAGTTCCTTTGAAGTCCTCGGCCACTTCGGCGTTGGTAAATGTGGTTCTGGTCACGATGCCTTGGGCGATCAATTCGTCCCATTTCAGGTCCTCGGAATAATCAGGGTTTGGGTAGGCAGGCGGGCCGCTGGATATGCCGCCCATCTTTTCACGCGCGACCTTAAGCGCGGCGGCAAGGATGCTTTCGTGAGCGATGCGCACTGACGCCGTGGCCTTTGTCACGCCGTCCAAATAGACCAACGCGGACCCTTCGCTGCCCGCCCCATAAGGCGATCCGACCACGAGAGAGTCCGAAATCGAATGGCCGCGATACTGCTCGAAAAACTTGTGAAACGCAGCTTCACCGAGGCCGGATACGAAGATCGGTTCGTTGTGGGAAATGAGTTTGACGTCCAAAAAACGGCCATCAAGATCGAGCACCACGAGCATGTTGATCGACGCGCCAGAAAAGCCGGGCAATGGCGCCATAGGTTCGGTTTCGAACACATATCCGGCCTCTGCGCCGCCGGAATTGAGCAATTGCCACACACCTTGGTCATTTAGTTGTTCGCCCAACTCCATCGGCGGCGCGATATAGGGTTCCAAAACGTCGCGGCCTAAGGGCTCTGCCGTAGTTGTCGCGGCCCAAAGTACCGCAAATATGATCATGAAAAACCGCATTGGCGTGATCCTATGCGGCAAGGTCAATCCGGCCTATGCGACTTAGGTCAAGGGTGTGCATTTTGGATTTGGGGTCGGTGTGCATTTCGTGACAAGGTGCTTTTATGACGCTAGAAAACCCAAAAATGACCAACGGAATTATGGTGCTTTCCATCGTTGGATTGGTCGCGTTTTGGTGGATTTTGGCGTTGATCAAGGCGGACCCGACGGTGCTGCCTACGCCTTCGGCGGTTTGGGAAATTATCCAAAAAGAGGCCGCATCAGGGGCGTTGGCAGAGCATCTGTTAGCCACGATTTGGCGGGTCGCAGCAGCATTCGGATTGGCTATGACACTAGGGCTGATCATCGGGATTGCGATGGGCCTGAACCGGACGTTGGACCTGTGGTTTAGCTCGTGGTTGGTGGTGTTTCTGAACATCCCCGCACTGGTGGTTATCGTGCTATGCTACTTGTGGATTGGCTTGAACGAAGTGGCCGCGATTACGGCTGTTGCGCTGAACAAAACAGCGATGGTAGCAACGACAATTCGTGAAGGAACACGGGCACTTGACCCAAAATTGAATGACATGGCGCGGTCATTTCAAATGAGCCGATTTGACCGCCTACGACACATCACGCTACCACAGTTATGGCCGTTCATCGCGTCCACAACGCGCAACGGCTTGGCGATCATTTGGAAGATCGTTTTGGTCGTCGAATTTTTAGGTCGCAGCAACGGCGTTGGCTTTCAAATCCACCTCTATTTTCAGCTGTTCGAAATTGGCTATGTGATGGCCTACGCGTTAAGCTTTGTTACTTTAATCTTAATCCTCGAATGGACAGTTATTCAGGCATGGGAACGGCGGGTCACGCGGTGGCGATAACGTTTCCTTAATCTCGGAGTGTTATGGTGGTCCGAACAGCCACTGCTCGGATCAGATATATGGAAAATCGCCAAACATCGATGACGGTCAGCCCACAGATTGAGGATGCGGGCCTATTCCAGAATACTGTCTGTCATATTGATGTCGATTTGATCCCCGTCATGCGCAAAAATAACCGCGACGATCTGATCGTGACGGGGCTGGTGAAAGGCGATTTGGAAATCGCGGTGACTTTTGCTGGCCGCCGCAGTGATGAAACCGCGACGATTATCGCGCGATTGACGGCGCTGTTGGACGCCCAACAACACGTCGCAGATGTCAGAAAAAGCAGACTACCTATGCGGATCGAAGGTGCATGGCGACCGCAGTTTACAGCAGACGGCAATGGGTTCGAGACGCGCACGTTTCATTTAATTGCAGCGCGTTGGTCCGTTCTGGACGGAAAAGGGCCGTCAGTCGAATATGGCCAGCCACCGGCGCATATCCCAAAGACGACCCTATGATGCAGGAGTTACGTGTAACGATTTACTAGATTTTCGAGACGTTCTTGGCGTCCTGATTTTGGTGTCGGATTGATGCCTTCGTTCAGTACGCGCGCCGTGATCGCATTCAGGTCGCTGTCCAGCAGTGATTTACCCGCGTCGGTTTCCCAGCCCGCGTATCTCGCGTCACGCGCTGCTTCGAGTTTCCCGTCGGTCAGCATCGCTGCGGCAGCTTTGAAACCTGCCGCGCAAGCGTCCATGCCACCAACATGGGCGAGGATCAAATCCTCTGGGTCAATGGATTGGCGGCGAAGTTTTGAATCAAAGTTGGTGCCGCCCGTTTTGAAGCCGCCAGCGCGCAGGACTTCGTAATAGGCCAAGGTCATTTCAGGCACGTTATTTGGAAATTGGTCGGTATCCCAGCCGGATTGGTAGTCGTTCCGGTTCATATCGATGGATCCAAAAATCCCCAGTTCGCGGGCAAGTGCCAATTCGTGTTCAAAGGAATGTCCCGCGAGAATCGCGTGACCCTGTTCGATGTTGACCTGCACTTCACCTTCGAGGTCGAAATCCTTGAGGAAACCGTAGACCGTCGCAACGTCAAAGTCGTATTGGTGCTTTGTCGGCTCTTGCGGCTTTGGCTCGATCAAGATCGCGCCTTTGTATCCCATCTTATGTTTGTAATCGACGACCATTTGCAGCATCCGTCCGGCCTGCTGTCGTTCGCGCCCCATGTCGGTGTTGAGCAGTGTTTCATAGCCTTCGCGCCCGCCCCAGAGAACGTAGTTTTCACCACCCAGTTTGATCGTCGCGTCCATACAGGTTTTGATCGTCGCCGCAGAAAATGCGAACACATCTGGATCAGGGTTGGTCGCGGCACCGCTCATGAAACGCCGATGCGAGAACAGGTTGGCCGTGCCCCAAAGCAATTTCGTTCCGGTAACTTCTTGCTTTTCGGCGAAATAATCGACGATGACTTCTAGGTTGCGTGTGTTTTCCGCGAAGTCCGCACCTTCAGGCCGGACGTCCGCGTCGTGAAAGCAATAGTAGGGCACGCCAAGGATGTCGAACATTTCGAATGCGACGTCGGCCTTGAGTTTCGCGAGTTCGAGCGTGTCACCGAACCAAGGCCGCTCAAAGGTTTCGCTGCCGAATGGGTCAACGCCCGGCCATGCAAAAGAGTGCCAATAGGCCGCGCCGAAACGCAGGTGGTCCTCCATGCGTTTGCCCATGACGACCTCGTCAGGGTTGTAGTGCCGGAAAGCGAAGTCATTGTCAGACTGCGGTCCTTCGTATTTGATTTTAGAGATGTCGTTGAAGAAATCAGTCATGATTACAGGTCCTTAAGTACGGTATATGCGGTACGGTAGCGTGCATGGCCTTCGGAAAAGGCGGCATGCAACGCGGTGTTCGGGTCAATTGTGGTGGCGATTGGCGGCATCGTGGCGATGTCTGCACCCGCGTCGGTTGCGGCCATCATGCCGAGCCGTGCTGCGCCTAATGCAGCACCAAAATCGCCAGCTTCGGGAAGATGCAGCTGGATGTTCAGCGTCGTGGCGATCAAGTCGAGCCAATATTGCGACTTTGTTCCGCCACCCATTGCGAGCGCCGCTTTGATTGTCGTTCCGGTCGCGGCGAGTGCCGATTGGCAGTCCGCGAAGGCATATGTGACGCCTTCCAGCACCGCGCGCGCCGCTGCTTTTGCGTCGGTCGCGTGATCGAGATGCAGGAATTGCCCACGCATGTTCGCGTCATTGTGCGGCGTGCGTTCGCCGCCGAGATAGGGCAAAAATAGCGTTTTTGATGGTGCTTGCAGCCCGCCAAGGTCTCTCGTGAGCTGTGCTGCCGATTGCCCTGTGAGGCGCGACAACCATTCGAGTGCATCGGTGGCGGCAAGGATCACGCCCATCTGGTGCCATGTGTCGGGGACTGCGTGGCAAAATGTGTGCACGGCGGTTGCGGGGTCCGGACGGTAGCCATTGTTGGCCGCGAACAGCACGCCCGAAGTCCCGAGCGACACAAATGCGGTGCCGTCTTTTACGACGCCTGCACCGATGGCTGCCGCTGCGTTGTCCCCCGCGCCACCTGCGACGATAGCTTGGGGTAAGCCCGTTTGTGCCGCGATATCAGCGCGAAGCCGGCCGGATTCGGCTGATCCCTCGACGAGGCGGGGCATTTGATCGCGGGTCAGGTGGCAAGCCGCGAGCAAGTCGTCGGACCAGTCGCGTTTACCTGTGTCAAGCCATGATGTGCCTGCCGCGTCGGTCATTTCGGACACGTGTTCGCCTGTTAAGAAAAGGCGCAGGTAGTCTTTGGGCAGCAGGATTTTCGCGATTTTCGCAAAGGTTTCGGGTTCGTTTTCGCGGACCCAATCGACTTTGGGGGCCGTGAAACCGGGGAAGACGATGTTGCCTGTGATGTCGCGGAATTGTGGTGATCCGTCCATGGTGGCTGCTTGTGCGTGGCTGCGGGTGTCGTTCCATAACATGCACGGGCGCAGGACTTTGTCGTCGCGGCCGACAAGCGTCGCACCGTGCATGTGTCCCGCAAGGCCGATGCCCCCGACGTCGCTGCAATCGTGGTTAGCGGCCAATGCAGACAGGGCCGTGATGGCCGCGTCGCACCAGCTTTGCGGGTCTTGTTCGGACCATCCGCTGTGGGGGCGTGTGACCGAAAGCGGGACCGCGTGTTCGCCTAGGATTTGTTGATCGTCGTTAACAAGGATGGCTTTGAGGGATGATGTGCCGAGGTCGAGGCCGATGAATTTCATGCGGCCGCCTTCGGGTTTTTACCGAGGATGATCATCGACAGAATGTCGTCTTCGGTCACGTCTTCGACCCGTTCAGCGCCGACCATTTGACCATTTTTCATCACAGCAACACGGTCGCAGAGTTCCATCATTTCGCGGGTGTCGTGGCTGATCAAGAAGATGCCGAGGCCCTGCTTTTTCAACTCTTGGATCAATTCCGCCACCATTGCGGTTTCGTGAACGCCGAGCGCCGCTGTCGGTTCATCCATGATCAAGATTTTCGCGTTGAAATAGACCGCACGCGCAATTGCGACGGATTGGCGCTGCCCGCCGGACAAGGCCGACACAGGTTCCTTCAGCTTTTTGAAGTTTGGATTGAGGCGGGCCATGATCTTGCGGGTTTCAGCCTCCATCCGGTCATCGTCAACAAAGCCCATCGCGTTGGTTAACTCGCGCCCAAGGAACAAGTTCGACGCCGCATCAAGGTTATCGGCCAGCGCAAGTGTCTGATAAATGGTCTCAATTGCGTTATCACGTGCGTCGCGGGGCGAGTTGATCTGGACCTTTTTGCCGTTGATCCAAATTTCGCCGCTGTCCATTTTATAAGCGCCCGAGAGCATTTTGATCAGCGTCGATTTGCCAGCACCGTTGTGACCCAGCAGGCCCACAACTTCGCCAGGATTAAGCGAGATCGAGACGTTATCGACCGCCTGCACACCGCCGAACGCGATAGAGACGTTTTTCATTTCGACGAGAGGTGCCATTATTTTGCTCCTACGCGTTTGCGATATTGAATGTCGATAAAGACGGCGAAGACGAGAACCGCACCGACGACGATGTTTTGCAGCGGCGCGTCAACGCCGACCATCGCCATGCCTGACTGCAGCGATTGCATGATCAACGCGCCGAGGATCGCGCCGTAGATCGTGCCGATCCCGCCGGACAACGCGGTGCCGCCGATGACGGCTGCAGCGATGACGCGCAATTCGTCTAGCGTGCCCAAGTCATTGGAATGGTTAGCAAGACGCGCTGAAGCGACCACCGCAGCGATGGCGCAAAGTGCCCCCATCAGCGCAAAGATTTTCACCGTCAACATGCGGGTGTTGATGCCAGAGAGTTCTGCCGCATCAGGGTTGCCGCCCGTCGCAAAGATGTAGCGCCCAAAGCGGGTGCGCCGTGCGATGACCGTCATTACGGCGGCAATACCGATCAGTAAAAGCACCGAAATTGGCAGGCCGTAGACCGCGTTGCAGCCTTCTGCGACGTCGCAACCGTAGCGTGATGGATCACGGGCGACGACCCGTTCAGGCACTGCATAATTCGTGAGAACACCGATGAAGCCTGCGATTGCGGCGACGGCAATGCCCGCGATTGTCAGTTCTGCCCACATCGGCTTCACGGAGAAGCCATGCGTTGCCTTGGTGTGGCGCGATTTGAAGATCGCAAAGAGTACAAAGGCAATCGCAGCAAGCCCCAGCGCCCAGCTTAGCGGTCCGCCAAGTGTGCCGTTGATGCCGCCGAATGTCATGAAAGTCTGATCAAGCGGCCCGATGGTCTGCCCTGCGGTTTGATACCAGCCAACGTTGCGCCAGATCAGGAAGCCGCCAAGCGTCACGATAAAGGCCGGAATACCTTGGTAACCGATCAACCAACCGTTGAACGCGCCGATCAGCGCGCCCAGTGCGACGCCAACCATAATCGCAATCCACGGTATCGCCCAATGGCCGATTTCGAGAAATTCAGGGAGCCAGCGCACTTGGGTCATCGCCATGAGCGCGGAACAGGCCGCGAGGATTGCGCCGACGGACAGGTCGATGTGGCGGGTCACGATCACGAAAACCATGCCAGTTGCCATGATGCCAACGCTGGCGGTTTGGATCGTAAGGTTAAAGATATTGCGCGGCGTTAAGAACCTTCCGCCAGTTAGGATATTAAAGGCGACTGCCACAATGATAAACGCAGCGATCATGCCAAGCAGGCGCATGTCGAGCTCTAGGGTTTGCACAAAACTGCGCTTGGGCGGGATTTTGGTTTGGTCAGACATAACGCTCTCTTGTTCTGAGCCCACGCACGCGAAGTGGGGCCGACAGAGTTCAATAAGATGTGGGGTGGATTGTGTCGCTATGGGGCCCGCGACAGATCGCGGACCCCAACCGGGAGAAAACCCTTAGTTACAAGGTGCCGGACCGTCAGTGACGCCTTGGCACAGCGCCTCTTGTGTGATCCAGCCTGCGTCGACAACAACGGAGAGGTTGTCAGCGGTGATAGGGATCGGCGCCAAGAACAGCGCGTTCAGTTCGGTGCCAGCAGGGGACGTCCATTCAATGCCGTCTTCGATTGCGACCTTTTCACCGTTTGCGTTGGCGAGTTCTGCCGCGATAGCACCAGCTGTTGCACCCAGTACGCGGGCATCTTTCCAGACGGATACGGTTTGCGTGCCCAATGCGACGCGGTTCAGTGCGGCGTGATCACCGTCTTGGCCGGACACGGGAATGCCTTCCATGCCTTGTGCGGTCAATGCGGCCACAACACCACCAGCGGTGCCATCATTTGACGCCACAACAGCATCAACACCATTGTCGTTCGCCGTCAGGATCTGTTCCATGTTGCGCTGTGCGTTCGCTGGCAACCAGCCGTCGGTGTAAGCTTCGTCAACGATGGTGATGTCACCCGCGTCGATGGCCGCTTGCAGGATTTCCTGCTGACCGCCGCGCAAGAAGTCAGCGTTCGGATCAGTTGGCGAGCCTTTGATCATGACGTAGCGGCCAGATGGCGCTGCTTCGATCACGGCACGCGCCTGCATCCGGCCTACTTCGACGTTGTCGAATGTCAGGTAGAACGCACGGCTGTCTTCGATCAAACGGTCATAGCCCACGACAGGGATGCCTTCGGCGTCGGCGGCATCAATTGCAGGCCCGATCGCAGAGCTGTCTTGCGCGAGAATGATCAGCGCATCAACGCCCTGGGCGATCAGGCTTTCGACGTCAGACAATTGTTTGGCGGAAGATGATTGCGCGTCGGCAGAGATATAAGTCGCACCAGCAGCTTCCAAAGCGCCTTTGATGGCCGCTTCATCTGTTTTCCAGCGCTCTTCTTGAAAGTTTGACCAGCTGACGCCGACAGTGATGTCTTGCGCAAATGCCGTCGAGCCGAAACCGGCGACAGCAATAGCGGCTGCGATAACGTGTTTATGCATGTTTTCCTCCCAGATAATGCAAGCCCTCTGCCGAATTTGCGACAAAGGATTCGGATCGGGAAATCCCGATGCCTTAAGCTTGCGCTATTTAATTTAGTTGTCAAAATAAAAATGCACGATTTCTGGAGTTTTTCGCTAGGCGCATCGCTGTTTTGCGGTCAATATGCAGATCAGCCGAATAAATCCGGCCTCATTTATTCAGAGACTGAACTTATGTTGACCGACGACTCGCTTGAATCTTACTTTGATGTGACCACTTCGCAAGGGAATGGTTGCGGACCACAGCTTCATGCGACGACCGCCAGTCGAAAGACGCTTAAACAACGGATATTCGAATTTGTAAGGTCTAGCGGGCAAGCAGCCCGCACCGATGTTTGCCGTGCGCTCGACATATCGCCCGGCTCTGCGACGACTTTGACCGCTGATTTGATCGAAAACGGGTTCCTGCGCGAAGTTGCCGGTGCGCCCCGTGAAAGCGGTCGTGGCCGCCCGCCCGTCGCATTAGAGGTCATCCCAGAGGCGAACTACGTCATCGGGATCAAATTATCGGACCAACATAGCACTGCCGTCTTGGCTGACTTTGCCGGAAATATGGTTGCCGATTGCACGATATCGCACCGCTCTTTACGTCGCGAAATATCTGAATTGCTGGACTATATCGGCACGTTGATGGACACGCTGCTGCAGCAATCGGACAAAACGTTGGACGATGTGCGGGCAGCAGGCATCGGTGTTTCAGGCATCGCAGATCACGATACAGGCGTGATTTTATGGTCGCCGTTTTTGAAGTTACGCAGCGTGGCCTTGGGCCCTGCATTTACCGAACGGTTTGGACTGCCCGTTTATATCGACAATGATGCCAATATGTTAACCCTTGCCGAGCTATGGTTTGGTGCGGGACGACGCATGGAAAACTTTGCCGTTGTCACGATTGAACACGGCGTCGGCATGGGCATGGTTGTGAACAATCAACTGTATCGTGGCGCCCAAGGTATGGGATTGGAACTGGGCCACACAAAGGTGCAGCTGGACGGTGCGTTGTGTCGATGCGGCCAGCGCGGATGTCTTGAAGCGTATCTGGCCGATTATGCGCTCGCGCGGGAAGCTGCGACAGCGCTTGGTCGCCCCTTGGACACGGATCAAAGTCCGCAAGATATGCTGGAAAACCTGTTCACACAGGCGAAATCTGGGAACAAAGCGGCGCAGACGATCTTTAACCGCGCGGGACGGTTCTTGTCGCTAGGGCTGTCAAACGTCATTCAATTATTCGCCCCGCCTTTGATCATCTTGTCAGGCGAACGGATGCAATATGACTATCTATACGGCCAAGAGGTCATCGCAGAAATGCAGGCGTTAACCTTATCAGCGGGCCGGATACCGTGCAAAGTCGAGACCCACGCGTGGGGTGATTTGATTTGGGCACGGGGCGCATCGGCGCTGGCGTTATCGGCATTGACTGACACCTTATTCGCAAAAGAAGTTGTCGTCGCATGATGCGCTTTTTGGTAGCGTTCATCGGTTTAAGCAGCGCTGCGATAGCCGATCCGGAGTTTGAGAACCGCTCTGACGCGCTGCCAGAACATACCTACGCCGGCGGTTGGGATCACTTTGTCGGCGGCGGCGTTGCTGTGTTTGACTGCAACGCGGACACCCTGCCCGACGTGTTTGTTGCAGGCGGCACGAACCCCGCTAAATTGATCCGCAATGATGGTGAATTTGCGTTCACCGACATGCCCGTGCCTGAACTGACAGGCGTGACCGGAGCATATCCGCTCGACATGGATGCGGACGGGGTGATGGATCTATTCGTGCTGCGTGTCGGTCCAAATGTCGTGCTAAAGGGCGGGACGGATTGCACGTTTACCGACGCCACCGCGGCCTTTGGCATTCCACAAACCGATCAATGGACAACTGCCTTTACGGCTTGGTGGGAAGGGGGCCGGCCGACATTGGCGATTGGGAATTACGTTGACCAAACTGATCCCGAAGGCCCCTTTGAAGCCTGTGATACCAATGCGATTTTGCGGCCTACCTCAGAGGGTTATCAGGCCGAAACGTTAACACCCGGCTTTTGCCCCCTGTCGATGCTGGCCGCAAAAGATGCGCGTGGCAGACCCACTTTGCGGATTTCAAACGACCGCCATTATTATGTGAAGGGCGGGTATGAGCAGATGTGGGACATCGCTGATCGGCGCTTTTTAGGCGCTGAAGATGGCTGGCAAAATGTCGCGCTTTGGGGGATGGGGATCGCGTCGCGTGACCTGAATGGCGACCTGCGCGACGAAGTGATGCTGACGTCGATGGGCGATCAACTGCTGCAACTGGCGCAACCCGATGGCACCTATCAGGCCGCCCCCTACGCGATTGGCACCTACGCCCAACGTCCCCATATTGGCGACGACGGTAGGCCGTCGACGGGGTGGCACGCCGAGTTTGGCGATGTGGATAACGACGGTTTGGCAGATCTGTTTATTGCCAAAGGGAATGTGGATCAAATGCCAGGCATGGCGACGCGCGACCCTAATAACCTGTTGATACAAAAGGACGATGGCACGTTTGTCGAGATGGCAAATTCAGCGGGGATTGCGATGACAGACCGATCTCGCGGCGCGGCTCTCGCGGATTTTGACCAAGACGGATTGCTGGATTTGATCGTCACAAACAGACGTGCGCCGCTAGAGCTTTACCGTAATGTCACCAGCGAAACTGGTCATTGGTTGCGTGTGAAACTGGAACAATCCGGCGGCAATCCTGACGCGATTGGGGCTGTCGTCAGTTTTGAAACCGATATTGGTGCGCAATCGCAGCAAGTCGTTGTGGGCGGCGGTCATGCTGGCGGCCAAGCCTTGCCGCTGCACTTTGGTTTGGGCGATATCGACAGCGTGGCGCTGGTTGTTACGTGGCCTGACGGGTTTGAAACCCGCCACCAAACCGACGATGTTAATCAAACGTTAGTGATTAGACGCTAGTCCGCTGCTGGTACGGGTAGTCCGCTCGGGACTTCGTCGGGAATGCCGAGTCGTCCTGTTAACGCCTGTGAGTCGGTCAATGTGTTGAGGAAAGCAATTAATGCCGTGATGTCATCGTCGCGCAGCGTAACAGGCGTCGTGGTGACCGCAGTTAAAATCGCGGCAACTTGTGTCGCGTCATTCATTACGGTAAAGTCGTCGGCATCAAACGCAGGCAACACCGCTTGGTTTTGGTCATAATTGGCTAGCCCAACCGCCGGATCAGTGTGCGCTGTGATAAATGCACGTAATTCTTTGTGCGCTCCCGCGTGTCCGTAAGGCGCGGTCAAAGCAACGTTGCGCAAAGACGGCGTGCGAAATGCGTAGAGATCAGCCGTGTTTCCAGTGACGCGGAAACGACCCTCGTCGCGGTAGTGTTCCTCGAACGTTTCGGATTTCCCGGGTCCGATTTGCGGCGCTCCCATAGCGTGAAAACCATGATCCGTCAGGAAAGGACCGCTGTGACAGCCCGCACATCCAGCATCGCCATAGAACAAATCCATGCCGTCTTTCGCTTGGCCTGTCAGGACATGCTCACCACGCAGGACCGCATCAAATTCCGACGTATCCGACCGCCATTCATGCGCCATAAAGACGGCGATCGCGTCGGAAATGTCCGTGAATTCAATGTCATCTGGTGACATGACATGCGGATAGACCTGCGTCATCATCGCCGCATATTCAGGAATATCAGCGACCCGCCGCGCGATCAAATCCCACGCCCCACCTTCGCCTGTAATCAGGCCTTGGCGCACGGCACGCCCGATCTCATTTTCACGGTGTGATCCTGCCATTTCATCACGGCTCAGCACGGGAAACATCGTTTGCGCAGACAGCACCGACGCGAACCCTGTTACCATGTCGGCGTCCATTGGCGTTCGAATGCCACCGGGCCGCGACGCATCCGCCTCAAGCCTGCCATCGTGAAACATGACTGTGAATTCATGCGCACCGAGGTTGAACAACGCGGGGGCGTTGCGTGGAATGCGCTGTTCGGGGATGTTATCGGGATCAACGATGCGGTCGGCGCCTAGCCCGATGCCGCCGTCGCCGATCGACAACGACACGCCATCTGCCGTGCCAAACGCGGGATGGTGGCAAGTGGCACAGGCAACGGTTTTATTGCCCGACAGGATTGGGTCATAGAACAGTAATTGCCCCAACCGCGCCTCGTCCAGATTGACCGGCGCATAGGTTTCGTCGGTGATTGGGTCTGGCAAGGTTTGGGCATTGCTCAAGTTCGCCCAAGCGACAAAGCAAGCCGATATTTTCAACGTTTTCAACATGAAGCGCGTTTCATTCAAATGGCCCCTGCCCGACCTGACGGGCAAAAGGGCGTGTGTCTTAAGACTTTTTCCGGTCGTCGATCACGTTCATGCCTGCAAGGCCGGAATTGCCAAGTTCAACGCTCGCGAATGGCCCACCGTGACACATGTGCCCGGGATCATGCGGATCGAGAACATCAGCTTCGGCCAATACGTCGGCGGCAAAGTCCTCGGCATTATCCTTTGGGCGATACCCCAAGAACGCGGCTTTGGCGTTATCCACGGGGGCGCGGTCATTGTTGGACACGCCGTAGATGACTGCAAAACCAGTGACCGGAGTGTCGATGCAGCGCGTGACCAATTGGATCAAATCATCGTAGGATAACCATGATCCGAGAGCGCGTGGATTGTTCACTTGGGCGGCAGATAGGATACGCATGTGGACGCTTTCCAGCCCGCGTTTTTCCCAATACATGCGCCCCAAATCTTCGGTAAAGCATTTGGCCAAGCCGTAGAATGTGTCGGGCCGATGCGCGACCTCTGTGTTGATAAATTCGTTTTTGGGGTACATGCCGACCGCGTGGATCGAGCTGCCGTAAATTACGCGCCGCACACCATGTTTATGCGCGGCTTCCCAGACGTTGTAAGAGCCGACGAAATTCGGGCCGAGTAATTCTTCGAACGGGGCTTCGTCCACGATTGCGCCCATGTGCACGACCATTTCTGCGCCTTCGATAACGCCCATCATGTCGTCGAAATTGGCAAGGTCGGCCTTGATAAAGGTTTCGCCCTCGTAGAGATTGCCCACGTCGTTGATGTCCGTCGACACCAATTCATCGCAGAGTTTCGACAGCGGCTCGCGTAGGTAGGACCCAAGTCGACCAGCTGCACCTGTCAGGACGAGTTTTTTCAGTTTCATGGTGGGCCTTTCTGATATTTCGATTTCTTCACCCGCATAGACGGTACGGGTCTCACTAAATGCGGCGTTAGATCACCGCTTTTTCGATAAACCTTTCCCCCGCAAGGACACGCTCAAACGCAAACGGCGTCATGTCCAGCGTCCGATATTCCCCATAGGTCAGCAGCTCTGCCATGGCGCGCCCCATTGCTGGCGATTGTTGCAAGCCGTGGCCCGAAAACCCGTTAAGGAACATAAAATTCGTAACCTCGGGATGCGCCCCGATGACCGCGTTTTGATCAAGCGTATTATAGGCATAATGCCCGGTCCATTCAGTCACAACCTTGATCGCTTCAAACTGCGGAATACGGGTCGCGATGATCGGCCAGACGTAGTTTTCCCAACGCGCGTGATCCATGGCAAAATCAGTCGGATCAACGGCAAGATCATCCTCGACGTCAGGTGCCGCGCCTGCCAGATAAGTTGTTGGCCCGTCTTGCCGCATGTGGATACCCGACGGATCAACCGTCAAGGGCAAGTCGCGATCTAATGGTATCTGTGCATTAAATATCCACGTGAATCGCTTACGTGGTTCAACAGGAAGTGAAATTCCCGCCATTTTTGCGGTTAGTGCCCCACGCGATCCCGACGCATTTACAACCTGCCCGCACGCAACAACATCGCCGCTTTCCAGCGTCACAGATTGCACACGCCCGCCCTGCACATCCATCGCAACAACCTTGTTACTGATATATTCCACCCCGTTGTCACGTGCGCCGCGCCGCCACCAATCGAACACAGTGCCGCCGTCCCAATATCCTTCGTCTTTACGATTGATAGACCCCAGTTGGATGTCGTCCAGCTGATAAAATGGATATCGCTCCAGAATTTCATTTCGCCCTAACAACTCAGTTTCCGCACCCGCCGCAAGCTGCACCTTTTGGTTTTCGCGCAACGTCGCAGTCAGCGCATCATTGTCCGACAGATACAGGTATCCGTAGTTTTGAATTGTCAGATCCGGCACCCGCGGATCGCCGCCCATGTAACTGCGCAGATTTTTCACAAAATCCGCCGCAAATTGCGAGATCCGCACGTTAATCTCGTTCGAGAATTGTTGCCGCATGCAACTATTGGAATGGGCCGTGGACGAATTCACGTAGCTGCCGTCCATTTCGACGACCAGAACACGCCCCTGAAAACCCGCCATAGTGCTTAGAAACCACGCCGTTGATGATCCCATCATCGCGCCGCCGACGATGACGATATCGTAACTGCTGTGCTTTGGCGTTTGGGTCATGTCGCATCGGTCCCTTCGTCACTGTTTTGAACAGTCTAGAAGGAAGTCCGCGATATAATCCAATCATTTGCTATCGCTCGGGCGCAAATTTTTCGCGTGTCCGGTTGGCGAACGCGACAAGCGTTAACATCACGGGGACTTCGACCAGTACCCCCACGACCGTTGCAAGCGCGGCGCCAGAGTTTAGCCCGAACAGGCTGATCGCCACAGCGACCGCCAATTCAAAGAAGTTCGACGTCCCGATCAACGCACAGGGGGCCGCGATGCGATGCGGCACTTTTAATGCAAAAGCCGCGGCATAGGCGATGGCAAAGATACCATAGCTTTGCAGGATAATCGGCACGGCGATCAGCACAATGATAAACGGTTTCGCCACGATGACTTGGCCTTGCAGGCCGAACAGGATCATAACTGTGACGATCAGCCCAACCACGGAATAGGGTTTTACTCGCGCTTGAAATATTTCGATTGCCGCCTCTGAACCAAGCCGTTTTCGCGTGATCAGCCCTGCGACAAGCGGCAGTGCGATGAACAACAAAACCGATAAAACCAAGGTCGACCAGGGCACTGTGATGTCCGTCACGCCCAGCAAGAACGCGACAATCGGCGCGAAGGCGATGACCATGATCAAGTCGTTCACCGAGACTTGGAGCAGCATATAGGTTTCGTCGCCGCGCGTCAGTTGCGACCACACAAACACCATCGCCGTGCAAGGCGCCGCGCCGAGCAAGATCAAGCCTGCGATATATTGCATCGCGTCTTCGGGCTGTATCCAAGGCGCGAAGATGTATTGGAAAAACAGCACGGCTAATGCGGCCATGGAGAACGGCTTTATCAGCCAATTAACGACCAGCGTGATCATCAATCCGCGCGGTTGTTTTGCCACGTTTTTGAGCGATCTCGGATCGACGCCGACCATCATGGGATAGACCATCGCCCAGATCAGCACTGCGACGACAAGGTTAACGCTCGCGACTTCGGCCGCAGCGATTGCCGTGACCAAAACGGGCGCGATATTGCCCAAAAGGATGCCCGCGACCATTGCCAATGCGATCCAAAGTGACAGGTATTTCTCAAATATATTCACGCGGTGGCCTTTAGGATTTGGGGTGACTTCAGTCGCGCGACGCAAAGCCAACTGAGGGCAATCATGACGGCAGCAGTGCCAAGGCACATCGCTAGACCGCCGATTTGATAGGTCAGACCGGACAAAAGCGTGCCGACCAGCCGACCAGCCGCGTTCGCCATGTAGTAAAAACCGACGTCCATTGTGACTCGATTTTTATCGGTGAAGTTCAAGATTAAGAACGAATGCAGCGCAGAGTTCACCGCGAAAATACCGCCGAAGACGAGCAGGCCCATTACGATTATTATGGTTAACGTAGTGGACGGTTCGGGCGTGACCCAAACCAACGCGGCTAACAACAACGGGACCGCGATCAATCCGCCGGCCCAGCGCTTGGCTTGGTCTAATATTTGCGTTTCCGTCCTTGACGCTGCGCGTAGGATGCGGGGCGCCCAGCCTTGCACGACCCCGTACAGGATCGTCCACACCGCCATGAATGCGCCGATCATAAAGAATGCGGCGCGTTTGCTGTCCACGCTGCCGTCTGACAAAACGGCGTAGAAATAGATCGGGATGCCGACGACGAACCAGACATCTCTTGCGCCGAACAGGAATAAACGTGCGGCGCTGAGCCAGTTGATATTGCGATTTTTGGACAAAACCTCAGAGAACTTTGCGCCTTTGCGCCCTGCTGGCAGCCCCGAAGGCATCCCGATCATCACACCGATCAGGATCACGAACAGAATTGCGGCCATGGTTAATACCGAAGGTACAAATCCAAACGCCGCCAGCAATGCCGCACCCAACAGGAATCCACCGCCTTTCACCGCGTTTTTCGATCCGGTGAGGACTGCAACCCAGCGGAATAGTCCGCCGTCATTGGTCGGAGCGAGGATCTTAACAGCGCTTTTCGAGCTCATCTTGGCGAGGTCTTTCGCGACGCCGGACGCCCCTTGCACGAGCATCACAAACACGACCGACGCGGTGATGCTCCAAGCAGGATCAAGCCGCGCCAAGGCCAGCAATGCCACGACCTGTAAGGTTAACCCCGCATAAAGCGTTGATGTCAAACCGAAACGCGCAGCAATCCAGCCTGCCGACAGGTTCGTGACCACGCCTGCGATTTCGTAAAGCACGAAGAGGTAAGCCAACTGCACGGGCGAAAATCCAAGCGTGTGGAAATGCAAAAGCACCAGCATCCGCAACGCGCCGTCGGTTAACATAAACGCCCAATAGGCCGCCGTGACGGTGATATAGGCGGTGAAACCAGCGGAGCGGGTCACAGCGATCCGCCGACCATCAGTGCCACATCGGCGAGGCGATGCGCGTAGCCGTATTCGTTGTCGTACCATGCGTAGATTTTCACCTGCGTCCCGTTCACCACCATGGTGGAAGGCGCGTCGATGATGCAGCTGCGTTTGTCGTTGGTGTAATCACTGGAGACCAGAGGGCGAGTTTCATAGCCCAAGATGCCCCTCAACGGACCTTCGGCGGCGGCTTGAAACAGCGCATTCACCTCGTCGACGGTGGTCTCCCGCGTCATTTCAAACACGCAGTCGGTGATTGATGCGTTCAGCAGGGGCACACGCACAGCGTGCCCGTTTAATTTGCCCTTTAGTTCAGGGTAGATCAGAGTGATTGCCGTCGCGGACCCCGTTGTCGTGGGGATCAAGTTGGTTAACGCAGACCGCGCGCGCCGCAAATCCTTGGCCGGACGGTCCACGATGGTTTGCGTGTTGGTCACGTCGTGGATTGTTGTGATCGAGCCATGTTTGATCCCGATGCTGTCCTGCAAAACCTTAACCACGGGCGCGAGGCAATTCGTCGTGCAACTGGCCGCCGTGATGATTTGATGGTTGACCGGATCATAGCTGTCGTCATTCACGCCGTAGACAATATTCGCAGTTGGGCCGTCTTTGACTGGCGCGGATACGATAACTTTACGGACACCAGCGGTGAAATACGGCGCGAGTTTGGCTTCGGTTTTAAAGGCTCCGGTGCAATCAATCATGACATCGACGCCATCCAAAGGCAGGTCTTGCATATTGCTGGCGTTCGTCACGGGGATGCGGATGCCGTCGATTGTGATTGCGGTCTCATCAAACGAAAACGTGGCGGGCCAGCGGCCATGCACTGAATCGAATTCGAGTAAATGCGCGTGCATCTCGGGGTCGCCCTGCGCGTCGTTCATGAATGCGATCTTTGCGCCACTTTCCAAAAGCGGACGTAGCGCGAGCTTTCCCATCCGCCCAAGGCCGTTCAATGCGTAGGTCGTCATGACATTTTAATCCTTTGATAAGGTTAATTTGCTGATCTCATCGACATGTTTTTGCAACGCGCTGCGGTCCAGACTTTCGAACGAAAGCGACGTGAACGCGGCAATTTTATTGCGCAGAGCGTCAAAGGTGTTCTGGAACGCGAGACGCTTTTGCGTGATTGTTCCGTCGACACTGGCGGGATCGGGCATGCCCCAATGGCTCGCGATGGGCTGGCCTTGCCACGTCGGGCAATCTTCGTTCGCGGCCCGGTCACACACGGTAAAGACAAAATCCATCTGCGGTGCGTCGGGACCCTGAAACTCTGTCACGCTTTTTGACCGTAGCTGCGTGGTTTCAAACCCGTTTGCCACGAGCACGTCGATTGCAGTCGGGTTCAGATCGGACCGATGCGCGGTGCCTGCGGAATAGGCGTTGAAGCGGTCGCTTGCGGTATCTCGCAAGATTGCTTCGGCAAGGATCGAGCGGGCGGAATTACCGGAACAAATGAACAGGACGTTCAGTTTTTTGTCGGTTGGTAGCGGTGCAGTTTGGATCAGGTCAGCCAATTGTGGGGCGCACAAATCGGCCCTGCCGCCGCAGCAATCAAAGAACAGGCCAGTGACGACTTCGCCAGCGGCGGCCAAATTGATTTTGTAGAGAAGTTTTGTGCCTTCGCGGCGCTGCGATATCAGGCCCGTTTGGGTCAATGCGGATAGATAAACCGAAGCCGAGCTTGGCTTTAGCCCCAAGACGCTGACGATTTCGCCTGCTGGTAATTCGTCTGGACAACGCCGCATGAGCAAGCGGAACACGGCCATGCGGTGCGGGTGGCTGAGTGTAGCGAGACGGTCTGTAAGTATTGATTCCATATTTCGTGAATATTGGAATTATGTAGATCACGTCAAGCGGGATCTCTGCCCAGCGCGAGAGACACACAATAATGACAACGCCACCTACCCCACAGCGTGTTTGTTACAAAACCGTTACGCAACTCTCACATTACTTTCATGAATCACGCCTAATCGAACAGCACGGTCGCGACAGCGATCGATGCAAATTTAGGAGCAAACATGTATTACCTGAAACTGACCGCCTCTGCATGTGCGGTTGCTGCCATCTCCGCAACAGCATCCGTCGCGCAGAGCCGTGACGAAATCCGCATCGTGGGTTCATCAACAGTTTTCCCATACACTCAAGCAGTTGCCGAGCAGTTCGCGAACAACACTGGTGCTCCGTCACCTATCGTTGAATCCACTGGCACCGGCGGCGGCATGCAGATTTTCTGTGGCGGCATCGGCGAAGCGCACGCAGACATCACTGGCGCATCCCGCGCAATGAAAGCATCCGAATTCCAGCTTTGCCAAGACAACGGCGTGACAGAAATCACCGAAGCCCTGATCGGTTTTGACGGTCTGTCTTTGGCTATTTCCCGCGCAAACGACGCTGCTTGGGACCTGACATTGGGCGAGATTTACCTCGCACTTGGCGCACAAGTTCCAGTCGAAGGTGAATGGGCTGATAACCCTTACACAATGTGGAACGAAATCAACCCTGATCTGCCAGCCGTAGAAATCCTTGCTTACGGTCCTCCACCAACATCCGGCACACGCGACGCATTTGTTGAATTGGCAATGCACGCTGGTTGTGAAGAACTGGACTTCGTTCACGAAGGTGGTTTCGACGGTGACTGGGTTGGCGAAAACTGCTCGCGTATGCGCACAGACGGACCATTTGTTGAAGCTGGCGAAAACGACAACCTGATCGTTCAGCGTCTTGAAGCTGACTCAAACGCTTTGGGCATCTTTGGTTACTCTTTCTTGTACGAGAACCTCGACAAGCTGAAAGGCGTGCAGATCGAAGGCGTTGAGCCAACAATCGATACAATCGCTGACAAATCCTACCCTGTGTCACGTCCGCTGTATTTCTACATCAAGAACGCACACCGCGGCGTGATCCCGAACTTGAACGAGTTCATCGAAGAGTACATGTCAGACGACGCGTTGATGACTGGTGGTTACTTGTCCGAGCGTGGCCTCGTGCCACTGGCAGAAGACCGCATCGTCGAACTTCAGGATGCAGTGCTAGACGGTGTTTCCATGGAAGCACCTGAGTAAGCTGATCACAGCTTTCTAAAGCCCGGGGCGGATTTGATCTGCCCCGGACCTCTCATTTTCAGCGAGTATTTCCGATGACGACTTTGGCTTTCGCTATTTTATTGGCCGCCTGCATGGTGGCGTATGCCCTGAACCGACGCGCCGCGACTGGCATTCGGGACGGCGGCCAACGACTTCACTCTGTCTCGGGATATCACGGCCTGTTCGCCCTGCTGATGATCTTGGTTCCCGTTCTTGTTGTTATTCTGTTGTGGCTCGTTCTGCAGGGCACTGTGGTCAACACGTTGATCATGTCCAGCCTGCCTGATGGCACGCTAGACGGTCTGGGTGCCGGACAAGTTGATCTGATCCTTGCCGAAATCCAATCAATCGCGAGCGGCCGTGTCTTTGGCGAACCTGAGCCATGGAAGGTTGCCGCAGCCGAACGGTTTAGCGGTATGTTGCAAACTGCATCGCTTGGCCTTGTTCTTGTGACTGCGCTGCTTTGCCTTGGCATTATGGTGTTCGCACGTAGCAAAGTATCCGCCGAGTTTCGCGCCCGTCAGGGTGTTGAGAAAATCGTGTCCGGCCTGATGATCTTTTGCTCGGTTGTCGCGATTTTCACGACCATCGGCATTGTTGCGTCACTCGCTTTTGAAACCATCAAATTTCTACGCCTCGTGCCGCTGACCGAATTCCTGTTCGGCACAAGCTGGGAGCCGCAAATCCCGATCCGTGCGGACCAGATCGCCTCGACTGGTGCGTTTGGCTGGATCCCCGTGATCGTCGGTACAATCGTCATCACGATTGTTGCCATCGTCATCGCCATTCCAATCGGTCTGTTGTCCGCGATTTATCTGAACGAATTTGCGCCAAAAACTGTACGCTCAGTCTGCAAACCTGTTCTTGAAGTGCTGGCGGGTGTGCCGACAGTTGTTTACGGCTTTTTCGCGATCCTTGTTGTTGCCCCTGCGATCCGCACACTTGGCGCACAGCTGGGCATTCCGGTGGCACCAAACACCGCATTGGCGGCTGGCGGCGTGATGGGTATCATGTTGGTGCCGTTCATTTCGTCCTTTGCTGATGACGCCCTTTCTGCTGTACCACGTGCGCTGCGTGATGGTGCGCTTGCCTTGGGTGCCACACGCGCTGAAACGGTGATGAACGTGCTGTTTCCTGCAGCGATCCCCGGCATCGTTGGCGGCGTCCTGCTGGCCGTCAGCCGCGCGATTGGGGAAACGATGATCGTTGTTATGGCCGCTGGCCTGATGGCGAACCTCACGCTGAACCCGCTGGAAAGCGTCACGACCGTGACCGTTCAGATTGTCACGCTCTTGATTGGCGACACATCCTTCGACAACCCCAAAACGCTGGCCGCCTTTGCGCTTGGGATGATGCTGTTCATCGTCACTTTGATTATCAACATTTTCGCGCTTCGGATCGTCCGCAAGTACCGCGAAGCATACGATTGAGGCTAGATTAATGACCGATATTTCATCCGGCTCTTTGCCTTTAACCACGACTGACAAGGTGCGTGCATCGCTCGCAAAACGCCACCGCAAACAGCGTATTCTCCAAGCGTTTGGCATCGCCGCGATCAGCATCGCGTTCTTGATGCTGTTCATCCTGCTGTGGTCCCAAATCGCTACTGGCTATAAAGCGTTCATGCAGACCAACATCACGTTGGACATCTTTGTGGACCCTGCTGAGATCGACGTAGACCGTCTGCCGCGCGGTGACTTTGATGATGTCCTGACTGCGGCATTGTTGGAAAAGCTGCCAAATGTTGACGTGACTGACCGCGCTGCCGTGCGCGAAGCCTCTGGCATATTTTCGAACGGCGCACAGTTTGATCTGCGTGACCGTATCGTCGAAGATCCGTCTTTGATCGGTCAAACGATCAACATGCGGATGCCGGTATCCGACCCTTACGACCAGCTATACAAAGAGTTGCTGGATCGGGAGACACCGGAAGAACTACGTCGTTTGAATGATGTCCAAATCGCCAACTACGACCAGTTGCTGGACGCGGGCGCGATTACGTCGAAACTGAACACCGACTTGATCACCAACGCTGATAGCCGCTTTCCTGAACTCGCTGGCCTAAAAGGCGCGTTGCTGGGATCATTCTGGGCGCTTTTGGTTTGTTTCCTGGTCGCCTTTCCATTGGGCATAGGCGCGGCCGTCTACCTCGAGGAATTCGCACCGAAGAACAAGATCAGCGACTTCATTGAGGTGAACATCAACAACCTCGCCGCTGTGCCGTCTGTTGTGTTTGGTTTGCTCGCTTTGTCCGTCTTTATCGGTTGGTTCGGCTTGCCTCGTTCGGTTCCATTCGTCGGCGGATTGACCTTGGCGCTGATGACCATGCCGACGATCATCATCGCGACACGTGCCGCGCTGAAAGCGGTGCCGCCGTCGATCCGTGAGGCGGCATTGGGTGTTGGCGCATCCAAACAGCAGGTGGTCTTTGGCCACGTGGTGCCGCTGGCGATGCCGGGTATCCTGACAGGCACAATCATCGGTTTGGCCCAAGCATTAGGTGAAACCGCCCCACTGCTGTTGATCGGGATGAACGCTTTCATCACGTCCGCACCGGGTACGCCATTCGACAGTGCAACAGCCCTACCGACACAAATCTTCATCTGGGCAGACAGCCCTGAACGTGGCTTCGTGAGCCGGACATCTGCAGCGATCCTCGTTCTGCTGACCTTCCTCATCATGATGAACGCAATCGCAATCTACTTGCGCAGCAAGTTTGAACGCAAATGGTAAACTCGAAAGGAGAGGCCGTGGACGACCTCAGAACAGTTAGCAAAGACGTTGACGCAAACAACACCAAGATCAGCGCCAAAAATGTGCAGGTCTATTACGGGGATACCCATGCGATCAAAGACGTAAACGTCGAGATCAAAGAGCGGACAGTGACTGCGTTTATCGGACCATCTGGCTGCGGCAAGTCTACATTCTTGCGCAGCATCAACCGGATGAACGACACGATCGATATCTGCCGCGTCGAAGGCGACATTCGTATCGACGGCAAAGATATCTATGACCGCGACGTTGATCCGGTTCAACTGCGGGCCCGCGTTGGCATGGTTTTCCAAAAACCAAACCCGTTCCCAAAGTCGATCTATGACAATATCGCTTACGGTCCAAAAATCCACGGCCTTGCCAAAACCAAAGCCGAGATGGACGAAATCGTTGAAAAGTCCCTGCGTCGCGGTGCGATCTGGAACGAAGTCAAAGACCGTCTGCATGCGCCCGGCACTGGCCTGTCTGGCGGTCAGCAACAGCGTCTGTGCATTGCGCGTGCGATTGCAACGGAACCTGATGTTCTGTTGATGGACGAGCCGTGTTCTGCGCTTGACCCTATTGCCACGTCTCAGGTGGAGGAACTGATCGACCAACTGCGCGAAAGCTACACAGTTGTCATCGTCACCCACTCTATGCAGCAGGCCGCGCGTGTCAGCCAAAAGACCGCGTTTTTCCACCTCGGAAATCTGGTCGAATACGGCAACACCGACGACATCTTCACGAACCCCAAAGACCCCCGCACCGAAAGCTATATCTCTGGCCGGATCGGATAGGAGAACGATCATGACTACGCAACACATCGTTAGCGCATTCGACCGCGATTTGGTTGGCGCACAGGCCAAAGTTATGAAAATGGCAGGTCTCGTGGAAGAAGCCATGGCCCAAGTGGCCATCGCGTTGGAAACCAATGATCTGGCAAAAGCCGACGCCGTTCGCAAGAATGACAAAGCAATCGACGCGCTGGATGAGGACATCAAGCACGAATGCGCCCGCATCCTTGCCACCAGATCGCCCACGGCCAGCGACTTGCGGACCGTTTTGACGGTGATGAGCATCAGTTCCAATCTGGAACGCTGCGGTGACTACGCGAAAAATATCGCCAAACGCACAACGGTTCTGACCAACGCGACGCCGATCAACGGTGTCGCAGCCGCATTGCGCGGCATGCAAAATGCGGTCAGCAGCATGATCAAAGACGTGCTTGAAGCCTACATTCAGCGCGACGTCGCTAGAGCAGAAGACGTCCGCGACCGCGACAATCAAGTGGACGAGATGTATAACACGCTGTTTCGGTCATTGCTGACGCATATGATGGAAGACTCCCAGAACATCACAGCCTGCATGCACCTGCATTTCATCGCCAAGAACATCGAACGCATGGGCGATCACACCACATCTATCGCTGAACAGGTGATCTATCTGGTGACAGGCGAAATGCCGGATGAAGACCGCCCCAAAAGCGATCTCACCGCCTTCACCACACCAGAAGATTTAGGTGAAGCATGAGCGCAGGCCAGCCTACGGTTCTCGTCGTTGAAGACGAGGCTTCGCAACGCGAGGTGCTTGTCTACAACCTCGAAGCGGAAGGCGTGACGGTCGTATCGGCAGAAAACGGCGACGAAGCGTTGTTGTGCGTTCAGGAACACGTGCCTGATCTGATCGTGCTTGATTGGATGTTGCCGGGGGTGTCGGGAATCGAGATTTGTCGCAGGCTGAAACTACAGCCCGCGACACGCGCGATCCCGATTGTGATGGTGTCGGCACGCGGCGAAGACGTGGACCGCGTGCGTGGGTTGGAAACCGGTGCGGATGATTATGTCACCAAACCCTATTCTGTGGCCGAATTTATGGCGCGTGTACGCAACCAGTTGCGCAGGGTACGGCCTGCGGCTGTTGGCATGTCTTTGCAGTTTGAGGACATCACGCTGAATGGTGAAACGCACAAGGTTTCGCGTGATGAAAAAGCGCTGAAACTTGGACCGACGGAATTCCGGTTACTGTCCACGTTTATGGAAAAACCGGGCCGAGTCTGGAGCCGCGAACAGTTGCTTGATCGTGTGTGGGGCCGTGACATCTACGTCGATACCCGCACCGTTGACGTGCATATCGGCAGGCTACGCAAGGTGATCTGCCAGAACGGCGGCGCTGATCCGATCCGGACGGTGCGCGGCACTGGATATGCCTTGGGGTGACGTCTGCCTCCGACAAGAGATCGCATGAGACCTCTAGTCCCGTTGCATGACCATGTAATCAAACAAAAATGCACCGCCCTTTTGCAAGGGCGGTGCAGTCTTCAAGCCACGCGGATTGGGGTGCCTAACGAACCGCGAGGCTCGATCTATCGCGTTCTTAAGACGCGGATGGCAGAAGCACTGTGTCGATCACGTGGATCACGCCGTTAGATTGTTTCACGTCAGCAACGGTCACAGTCGCGGTGCGGCCTTGCTCGTCTTCCAGCATGATCATGCCGTCAGTGTAAGTCGCCTGAAGCGTACAACCACCAACTGTTGGAACTGGGTGCTTGCCGTTGTCGTCAGCAATCATGCCTTGGATTGCGTCGGACATCGCGTCAGCTGCAACAACGTGGCATGTCAGGATTTGTGTCAAACGGTCTTTGTTTTCCGGCTTCAACAGGTCTTCGACAGCGCCTTCTGGCAGAGCGGCGAATGCGTCATCTGTTGGTGCGAACACTGTGAACGGGCCTTCGCCGGACAATGTTTCGGCAAGGTCAGCTGCAACAACAGCAGCCACAAGCGTTGTATGGATCGGGCTGTTCATCGCGTTCTCGACGATGTTCATTTCAGTCGACATTTCTGCGCCACCAACTGTTGGGTTCATCGCATGGCCGTCAGCGAACGCAGCACCGGCTGTGATGGACATGATTGCGGCAGCAGCTGTGAGTGTTTTCGTAAAAGTCATTGGTCTCTCCCGAGTGTGAAGTGTCGAAGCATGATCGCTTTGACTTGCCTACAACCACGAGAGATCTTCAAAATGAGTTTCAAAAATTTTCAATTTTTTTTTGAAGCGACGCAAAGCAGCAGTTTTCGCCTTGCCTCTTGCCCCGTAAACGCCCCTCGCCTACACATACCTCGACTTAAAAAAAGGACTGAACATGCGTCGCGTCGTCGTCACAGGTTTGGGGATCGTATCCCCCATCGGAAATAATGCAGACGAGGTTTTGGCCTCTTTGAAAGCTGGTAAATCCGGAATTGAAGCAAATGCTGATATGGTCGAGCACGGCTTTCGGTCCCAGATCGCAGGCAACGTCAAACTGAACGTGGCCGACCACGTTGATAAACGCACGTTGCGGTTCATGGGACCGGGTGCGGCCTATTCCTACATCGCGATGAAACAAGCGATCGAAGACGCGGGTCTGGATGAGGCCCAAGTCGTGAACCCGATGACGGGTGTGATTGCCGGTTCTGGTGGTCCGTCTACCTCTGCGATGTTTGCCGCACACAAGGTTGTGGAAAACACAGGTGCGACGAAACGCATCGGGCCGTTTGCTGTGCCGAAAACAATGTCGTCCACAGTGTCTGCGAACCTTGCGACCGCGTTCCAGATCAAGGGCATGAACTTTTCCATCACGTCTGCCTGTTCCACATCGCTGCACTGCATCGGCATGGCTGCTCAACAGATCGCGCTTGGCACACAAGACACGATGTTCGCTGGTGGTGGCGAAGAACTGGATTGGACATTGTCCTGCCTGTTCGACGCGATGGGCGCGATGTCCTCGAAATATAACGACACGCCAGAAAAGGCGTCCCGCGCATTTGATGCTGGTCGTGATGGTTTTGTGATCGCAGGCGGCGGTGCTATGGTCGTGCTCGAAAGCCTAGAAGCAGCCCAAGCACGCGGTGCGAAAATCTACGCTGAGGTCACTGGTTTCTCGGCCACATCTGACGGCGCTGACATGGTCGCCCCATCCGGTGAAGGCGGCGAACGTGCGATGCGCGGTGCGTTGAAAACACTGCCAGAGGGTCGCAAGATCAGCTACATCAACGCGCACGGCACATCGACACCGGTGGGCGACGTTGGCGAAATCGAAGCCGTACGGCGCGTGTTTGGCGAAGGATCAACCCCGCCCGTGTCATCCACCAAATCAATGACTGGCCACAGCCAAGGTGCAACCGGTGCATCCGAAGCAGTCTATTGCCTGCTGATGCTACAACACGACTTCATCGCGCCGTCGATCAATGTCGAGGAACTGGACCCAGCCTTGAAGCCCGAAGAAATCGCCACAGAAATGGTCGAAAATGCGGGTCTTGATACGGTCATGACCAACTCGTTCGGTTTCGGCGGAACCAACGGATCGATGCTGTTGTCGAAGTTTACGGGATAAAAACGGCGGGCAGGATGCGCGATTTAGCGCCCTGCCCGACCTACCACATGCAAAGCGCGACGGCCTTTGGGGTGACAGCAGGGATAATTCCGTCGCTGACATGACTAATTCACCGCAATTTCACTTTTCGAAAAAAGTAATCTAGGCTTGTCTGTATTTGACAATCCAATGAGTACGAATTTCGATGTTGAAAACACTTTTCCGACTATTTTTTAGCGCACCCCAGCGTAGAAACAACAGGCCCGCCCCGCCACGCCGTATCCCACCGGTCACGGCCAGACCCGTCACGCCAAGTAAAGAGATCAAGCCCAGCCTCACGCCTAGTCAGCGCCCCCAGCAGGCCTCGATCAAAGGGCGATGTTATGTGATCGACGGCGATACCATCGTGATTGCAAAGCAACATATCAGGCTCTTCGGCATTGATGCGCCGGAGATGGATCAACCATATGGCAAGAAATCAAAATCTGCGATGATTACTCTTTGCAAAGGACACTCCATCACCGCCGAGGTTCTACCGGAAAGCAGCTATGACCGCGTCGTTGCTAAGTGCTACCTCCCTGATGGCACCGACCTTTCAGCGGCACTTGTCGAGCAGGGGTTAGCATTAGACTGGGCAAAGTTTTCCAATAGCGCGTACCGAAATCTGGAACCCGAAGGCGTTCGAAAACGGCTCTGGCGTGTTGCTGCAAAACACGAAGGCCGCTACTTCAATCGCACCGGATAGGACCTGTTGAACACCGAAACTTGACCTCCCGCGACAAAACGTCCACTTAGAAATCAACAACTCAGGGGACGCAGATGACACTTTCTATGCAAGGCAAACGTGGCTTGGTTATGGGCGTCGCCAACGAACGCTCTATCGCTTGGGGCATTGCCAAGGCGCTGGCAGAAGCTGGCGCAGAGCTTGCATTTACTTATCAAGGTGAAGCTTTTGGCAAACGGTTAGAGCCGCTGGCCGCTTCTGTTGGTTCCGACTTTATGGTTGATGTCGACGTCACGGACGAAGCGTCGATGGACGCCGCCTTTGCGGGTATTAAGGATAAATGGGGCACGATTGATTTTGTGGTCCATGCGATTGCCTTCTCGAACAAAGACGAACTCACTGGCCGGATCATGAACACGTCTCGCGACAACTTTGCCCTGTCTATGCAGATTTCTTGCTATTCGCTGATCGACGTTGCCCGCCGCTCGCATGATTTGATGCCAAATGGCGGTACGATCATGACGCTGACCTACCAAGGGTCGAACCGTGTGACGCCGAATTATAACGTGATGGGCGTCGCCAAGGCCGCGTTGGAAAGTGCTGTGCGCTATCTGGCGAACGACCTTGGCCCTGACGGTATTCGCGTCAACGCAATTAGCCCCGGCCCGATGAAAACACTGGCGGGTGCGGCGATTGGTGGTGCGCGTAAGACGTACAAACACACGACGGAAAACGCGCCGCTGCGGTCGAACGCCACGCTTGAGGCGGTCGGCGGCACGGCTGTTTACCTCGCCTCTGATGCGGGTGCGTGCACCACGGGCGAGATTATTCGTGTTGATGGCGGCTATCATGTTCTGGGGATGCCACAGGGTGAGAACCTTTAATTAACCGTGCGGCGGCGGCACTGCGAGTCATAAGGTTGGCTTAGACACACCACGTGTGTTTAGCTTCACGTCTCCACCTGATGGACTGCGCAAAGGTAGCATAATGCGATCATCTGGTCGCTTTGCTCTGTTATGCTGAGTTTTCAAAGCGGTCTGAAAATGCAACCTAAAGGCAACACATTTCCAGAGCATCGCTGACGTGCCGAGTACGCGCTGCAAAGTTAACCTCGTGTTAACCATGTCGCCTTAGCGATAGTTGCATATCGAGTAGTAAACAGTTTTGTAAGTATGCCCCGCAGGCTTGTAGGTCTGCGGGGCATATTTTTTAGGCAGCCTGAATGCCGACCATTTCAATCGCAAACGTCAGATCTTTGCCAGCAAGCGCGTGGTTCGCGTCCAGCGTGACTTCGGTATCTGCAACTTCAGCGATAGTCACAACCATGACCTGTCCGCCTTCGCCTTGCATCTGCAACTGCGTGCCAACTTCCATCGGAATGTCGTCAGGGAACTGATCGCGTGGCACCGCTTGGCGGTTTTCTGTGTTCACTTCACCGTAGGCTTGCGCGCAAGGCACGTTCACAACTTTTTTGTCGCCAACAGCCATGCCCGGAATCGCATCGTCCAAACCCGGGATGATCATGCCAGAGCCAACAGCGAATTCCAGCGGGTCACGCCCTTCGGAGCTATCGAAAACGGTCCCGTCGTCCAATGTACCTTTGTAGTGAATTTGGACTGTGTCGCCCTGCTTTGCTTGTGACATATTCTTCCTTTCGATTTTCAGATCGCGGGGACCCTAACAGGGACTGACACCGAGGCGCAAACCGCTTTGCCCCTTTTCGTTCTGTCCTCTGCATGGCAACGTTGCGGAAAATGACGCTGGGAGAGATAAATGCCGATCAAAACCTGCATTTTTGATGCGTATGGGACGTTATTTGACGTGAACGCGGCGGCAAGGGTTGCTGCTGCAGAACCCGGACGCGATGCATTGGCCGCCGTTTGGCCGCAAGTCGCACGGGATTGGCGGCTGAAACAGTTGCAATATACGTGGTTAAGAGCCGTCGCGGGGCAGCATTGCGATTTCTGGCAAGTCACACAAGACGGGCTGGATTGGGCGATGGAGGCCGCAGGTCTAGACGACGTTGAACTGCGCGAACGCTTGCTTGCGCTATACTGGGAACTACCTGCCTACGCTGAAGTGCCTGATATGTTGTCGGAACTGAATGCGCGCGGCTTGCAGACGGGCATATTGTCCAACGGATCGCCTGACATGCTGGCAGGGGCCGTCGAGTCGGCGGGCCTAGGCGAATTTATCAGTGCGAGCCTGTCGGTTGAAACCGTCGGCGTCTTTAAACCACACGCGTCGGTGTATGATCTGGTCGAAGCCCACTACGGCTGCGCCCGCGATGAAGTGTTGTTTGTATCTTCAAACGGATGGGACGCGGCGGGGGCATCGGGCTACGGATTTACCACCGCTTGGGTGAACCGCGCGGGCGAACCCATGGACCGCCTTTACGCTAAACCGCACCACGTTTTGACTGACCTGACCTCAATTCCGGACCTGACATAATGCCTGAATTCCACGCCAAAGACGGCACCCGCCTCTATTATACTGACGAAGGTAAAGGTATCCCGATCCTGTGCCTTGCAGGATTGACGCGCAACGGACGTGACTTTGATCATGTCGCGCCACACCTGCCGACGATGATGCCGGTACGGTTGATCCGGCTCGATTATCGCGGGCGCGGGCAATCCGACTGGGCAGACCCAAGCACCTACACCGTGCCACAAGAGGCGCAGGACGCCTTGGCTCTGCTGGACCATCTGGGGCTGGAAAAGGCCGCGATCTTGGGAACTTCGCGTGGCGGTTTGATCGCGATGTTCCTCGCCGCGACGGCTTATGATCGTTTGCTGGGCGTTGCGCTGAATGACATTGGGCCGGAACTGGCGGACAGTGGTTTGGACGTGATCAAGGATTATATTGGTCGTCGCCCTGCGCAGAAAACCTATGCAGAGGCTGCTGCATTTCGAGCGAAAGCATGGTCGCATTTTAGCGATGTGCCTATGGTGCGGTGGCTGGCTGAGGTCGAAAACCATTATATCGAGACGGAAGACGGGCTTGAGCTGCGCTACGATCCGAAATTGCGCGAAGCGGTTTTAGAGGCTGGAACGCAGCCCGCGACTGATCTTTGGCCGCTTTATGATGCGCTGCTCGGTCTGCCGCTCTGCCTGATACGTGGCGAAAATTCGGACCTGCTGTCCGAAGCTACTGCCGACAAGATGCTGGAACGCCGTATTGATATGATCCGCGCCGATATTCCGGGACGTGGGCATGTGCCGTTTCTGGACGAAGAAATGGCGCTTGATGCGTTGCACGAATGGCTTGAGGACATGGAATGAACATCGACGCAATCCGCGCCGCAGCTCTGCGGATCGAAGGCCACGCACGCCGCACACCATTGCTGTCGTCGCCATTTCTAGACGAGATCTCTGGACGCCGCGTGCTGGTCAAACCCGAATGCCTGCAACACACCGGATCGTTCAAATTTCGGGGCGGCTGGTCAGCGGTGTCTAACCTCGATGATGCAGCCCGCAAGGCAGGTGTCATCGCCTTTTCCAGCGGTAACCACGCGCAGGGCGTAGCCCTCGCCGCCGCATCACACGGCACCACGGCTGTGATCATCATGCCCGAAGACGCACCAACGCTAAAAATCGAAAACACCAAGGCGATTGGCGCGGAGGTCATCCTCTACAATCGCCACACAACCGACCGCGATGCATTGGGCGACGAAATTGCGCAGGAACGCGGGCTGACTTTGATCAAACCCTTCGACAACGCTGATGTGATCGCGGGGCAAGGCACGGTTGGGCTAGAAATCGCAGAGGATGCCAAGGCGATGGGAATCACCCACGCCGATGTGGCGGTCTGTTGCGGTGGCGGCGGTTTGACCTCGGGCGTGGCGCTTGCGTTGCAAGCCGACGCGCCGGACATGGTCGTGCGCCCCGTTGAACCAGCAGGTTTCGACGATGTGGCCCGTTCGCTGGTCTCTGGCCAGATCGAAAAAAATCCAAGTCAGGCGGGATCAATCTGCGACGCGATTATGACCCAACAGGCGGGCAACATGACGTTCCCGATTATGAAGTCGCTCTGTGGTGCAGGCATCGTAGTGAGCGACGATGACGCGCTGCGGGCAATGGGCCACGCCTTTGAACGGTTGAAACTGGTGGCAGAACCGGGCGGTGCAGTGGCGTTGGCGGCGGCGTTATTCCACCCCGATACGTTGACCCAAAACACTGTAATCGCTGTGATTTCAGGCGGCAACGTTGACGCGTCGATGTTTGCCCGCGCTCTAGCGACCCTGCAATAAGGATCCGACATGACCGAATTTTCAATCGCCAGCTTTAACGTCAAAAACTTGATCGGAGCCGACCAAGAATACTACCGATTTGAAAAATACACGGTCGAGGAACACGCTTGGAAGCAAGCGTGGCTCGCGGATCAATTGATGAACTTGTCCGCCGATATCGTGTGTTTTCAGGAAATTTTCGACGAAGCCTCCCTACAAGCAGTCATTGCAGAATGCGACGCCGCCGGGATAGAGGCGAACGAAGCGCACGTGCCGGACCCGAGCAAACGCTATGCGCGCAAAGCGATTTTTCGCAAGCTGGCCTACAAACCTTACGCGCAGGCCGAGCTTGCCTTTGCGCCGAACGTCAATGACGGCGGCCCTGGCGAACGGCGACCCGGTGTGGCTGTGCTGTCACGCTTTGGCTTCGCGGAAGCGCCGCAGGTTCTACAAGAATTGCCAGAGCCGCTCGAAATTCCGTTTGCTGATCTTGGTGGCGGCGATGGCGGGAACTACAAAATGAGCCGCCTGTCGCGCCCGATCATAAAGGTCCGCATTCCTGTCGGCGATCAAGTCATCAGCGTTTTCAACTGCCACCTGAAATCCAAACTAGGCGAACTCGACAAGCCCGTTGGTGCCGCGTTCCCGCCCGCCGCCGATCTGGTGAATTACGATGCGGCTGGTCGCGCCTTAGGATCCCTGCGCGCAGGTTTACGCCGCATGGCAGAGGCTTGGGTGCTGCGTCGGGCGATTCTAAATGAATTGACCCAAGGTCGCCCCGTGATGGTTTTGGGCGACTTTAATGACAGCGAACATGCTGTCAGCTCGGAAATAATCACCGGTGAAGTGCCGTTTAAAAACTACGCATGGATGCGCCGACATGATGCAAAACACCAAGGTGATCGCTACACGGACCACGAAAACGAGGTCATTCAAGAGCAGATTAACGCGGTTCGGCTGCATTCCGCAGAAAAGATGTTCGTGCGAAAGTCGGCCCGTGACATGGTCTTCACCTCTGCTTTTGGCGGTGTTTTTGAAAGCATCGACCAGATTTTAATGTCGCGCCATTTTGCCCCTGACTACGATCAACGCATTGGAGACATGGAATATTTCAGCGTTTTGAATGATCACCTGACAGACGGCAGCCACCCCGAAGCGCCTTACAACAAGCTCGCATCAGATCACGGGCAGATCATGGCGCATATGCGATTGCGCGGTGCAAACTGACTGGCTTAGACACCCAACAACCTATAGGAAATACCGCTCTACCTATGGTTTATTTACATTTTCTGGAACAATTTGTCCCGAATTTTAGTGCGAGATCAAACTGTTGACAGAACGATGCCAACTCTGTTTTCTAACCGCGGGAGGGTTATTCACCTCTGTTTACAGAGTTGCTGGATAACGGGAGCAAGCCGCGCGAGGGAGACCTCATTGCGCGGCTTGATTCTTTTTTGCGATACTTCGACGAGGACTTCAAAACATGCGTGACATGAAAATAGAACGTGACGGCGTGACACTTCACGCGCGGCTTGATGGTGTTGACGACGCAGATGCGCCGACGCTGGTTTTCGCCAATTCGCTCGGGACAACGTTGCATATGTGGGATGGCATTGTGCCGCTGCTGCCTGACGGTCTGCGCATCATTCGATATGACAAACGCGGCCACGGCCAAAGCGATGTGCCCGATGGGCCTTATACAATGGGCGCGTTGGTGTCGGATGCGGCGGCAGTCTGTGATGCGTTTACCGTTAAGGATGCGCTATTTGTCGGTTTGTCCGTCGGCGGCATGATCGCGCAAGGTCTGGCTGTTAAGCGGCCCGATCTGATCCGCGCGATAGTCTTGTCGAACACAGCGGCCAAAATCGGTAACGGGCCGATGTGGCAGGACCGGATCGATGCCGTGCTGGACAAAGGGCTGTCGTCGCTGGCTGATGTCACGATGCAGCGGTGGTTCAGCCGCGATTTTCTGATGTCGCCCCAATTGAAACACTGGCGCGATATGCTGACCAGCACACCGCCTGCGGGATACGCTGGCGTTTGCGCGGCCATTGCGGGCACCGATTTTTACACGCCGACGTCAGGGCTGCGGATTCCAACGCTGGGCATCGCCGGATCAGAAGACGGGGCAACCCCGCCTGATCTGGTACGTGAAACCGTTGATCTTATCCCCGGTTCACAGTTATCATTGATGCGTCGCGTGGGGCATCTGCCCTGTGCTGAAGCCCCCGATGCATACGCTAAAATCCTGATTGATTTCATCGCAGCCACCGGTCACATGACCACATGAGCGATTTTTTATTGATACACGGCTCGGCCCATGGGGCGTGGTGTTGGGATCATGTGATCCCGCTTTTGACCGCCGCTGGACACACCGCGCGTGCGATTGATCTGCCATCTCATGGCAAAGATCAGACGTCCGGCGCGTTGGTCACGCTTGACATGTATGCGCAGGAAATTCAGGCCGCGATGCGTGGTAAAACCGTGCTCGTCGGGCATTCTATGGCGGGTTATCCGGTCACTGATGCTGCCGATTTATCACCCGATTTGATCGATAAATTGGTGTACCTCTGCGCCCATGTGCCTGACGCTGGTAAGTCCATTGCGGACATGCGGGTGCTAGCCGATGCGCAACCTTTAGCCGCCGCGATGATCCCCAGCACCGACGGCAAGACGGTCACGATTGACCCTGCTCTTGCGCATGACATCCTGTATCAAGACGTCGATCAGGCTACGTCTGATTGGGCGATTGCCAAGCTGTGCCCGCAACCCGTTTTGCCCCAAACGACGCCGTATAAGGGCAACGGTCACACACATGACCGTCACTATATTCGGTGCCGCAATGACCGCACTATCCCCTACACTTATCAGGTTTCCCGCACCGCCAACTGGCCTACTGGCACCGTGTCGGATTTACCGACTGGCCACTCGCCCTTCCTATCAGCGCCGCAGGCTTTGGCCGCTGAACTGATCCGCATTGCAGAAAGTTAAGACATGACTGCCAGCCTTTACGACAGCCCCACATGGCGGGCAATTTTCCACGATCCAGACCTTGCACCGCTGTTCAGCGACACCGCTGAGTTACGGGCGATGTTACTTGTGATGGGCACGCTCGCGCTGACCCAAGCCAAGGCGGGTTTGGTCCCCGAAGTTTCAGCAAAGGCGATCCAACGCGCCAGCATGGAAGTCCAGGTGGACCCCGCTGGACTTGCCAATGTCACGGCGAAAACAGGCGATCCTGTGCAAGCATTGGTCGCGGCATTCCAGTTCGAAATGAAGGCGCCAGAGCACGCCAAATGGGTGCATTTCGAAAGCGACACAGCGTTAACCGCAGCGACGGGTTTGTCACTGCGATTGCGTCAATCTCTCAAGATTATCGCGGCGCGACGCAGCGATGTGGAACCTTTGCCAAAGACAACATGGTTACGTGCTTATCATCCGGATGCCACGACCCGTGCGGGCCTCGCCACCGGCCTAGGCTTGACGGATGCAGGTGGTGCTGCCCCGACCGAGAGCATCACCGAACTTGCCGATTGGATCAGCGAAATCGCGACGGGGCACACGGCCACGACGCCGGCCCAGAAAGCGATTCAGCACCAAATCCCGCAGTTGAACGTCGCGCTGCAGACGGCCCCCCAAGGCACGGAGCAACTGGTTCAAGCCATGACGTTACCACAAATAATGCTCGGACTTGGTCGATTGCTGGCTTAGCCACGGTGAATGCTTGGAAAAACCACAGCATCTCTTTTCAAACCTCGCGCCGCCCGTCAAAGTAGCGCAATGAAATTATTGCGCTCTTTCGCGGCCAAGGTTGTCGGCCATACATTGCGGCTATTCGCCCGTTTTATCACAGCTGTCCGTGCTGATTGGCAGGGTATTGAACCTGTGCCGCGCCAGCGCGTTTACTATGCCAATCACACATCCAACGGCGATATGCCGATGATCTGGGCCGTGCTGCCGCCTGCATTACGCCGCACGGTTCGGCCTGTCGCCGCGGCGGATTACTGGCTCGCAAACCCCGTTCGGGCGTTCGTCGGTCCCGAAGTTTTCAACTGCGTGCTGGTCGACCGCCGTCCCGAAGTGAACGACAAGCCAATGGACAAAATCCTAGAGGCGCTGGACGAGGGATCGTCGCTGATCATCTTCCCCGAAGGCAACCGCAACATGACCGACGACCCGCTGCTGCCGTTCAAAGCCGGACTTTACAACATGGGGTTGGCCCGCCCGGAAATCGATCTTGTGCCGACATGGGTCGCGAACCTGAACACAATTATGCCGAAGGGCGAAGTCATCCCCTTGCCACTGATTTGCACCGTGACCTTCGGTGCGCCCGTCCACGTCCGCGAAGGCGAAAGCAAAGACGACTTTTTGAAACGTGCCGCGACGGCATTGTCCGACCTGCGCCCTGATGTCGAGCAACCCAACGCAGCAGCGGTGACGTCATGAATTCGACCGTGAATATGACGAGTGCGACCTCTGATCTATTGTTGCTATTTTTCGGTGTGATCGCGATTTTAATGGCGCTTACGTTACTGGGCGAAGTCCTACGCGCCCGCCAAGGGATCGAGCCGAACAATCCCGTTCTCGAAACCTACATGACCCGCGTACATAGTTGGTGGGGGATTGTGTTGCTCGTTGGCATCGCGCTGATGACCGGACGGCTGGCCGTGATCATCTTGTTCCTGTTCGCCAGCTTTGCGGCTTTACGCGAATTTCTGACGCTTACGACCAAAGCCCAAGCGGACCACAAATCGCTCGCCCTCGCATTCTTTGCCGTACTGCCACTGCAATATTTGTTCATCTGGATGGATTGGGAAGGGCTGTTTACAGTTTTCATCCCAGTTTATGCATTCCTGCTGCTGCCAATCGTGTCGGCCCTGCGCGGCGACGCGAACCGCTACCTGATCCGCGTCGCGGAAACACAATGGGCGTTGATGATCAGCGTTTTCTGCCTCAGCCACGTGCCTGCATTGATGACGCTCTCCTTCAACGGCATTGATGACCGCTCCGTGCTGCTGATCGGATTTTTGGTGCTTGTCGTGCAATTTGGCGACCTGCTGGAATACTTCTTTGGTCGCCGCATCGGGAAAACCAAAATCGCGCCCGGATTGTCACCCAAGACATGGGAAGGCTTGGCGTGCGGCGTTGGCAGCGCGATCTTGATCGGCGCTTTGTTGAACTGGATCACACCCTTTGGCGTCTTTGGTGCTATGGCAATGGCCGGCATCGCGTCACTTGTCGGCATGTTCGGAAACCTCGTGTTCGCCGCGATCAAACGCGACAGAGGCGTGAAAGACTGGTCACACCTGATCCCCGGCCAAGGCGGCTTTGTCGATCAGTTGGACAGCGTCGTATTTGCGGCCCCAATTTTTTACCACCTGACGCGGTACTTTTGGAGCAGTTAAGGTTACCGCGTCCAGTTTTCGACGCACCACGCCCAAACTGCATCAACCGTATCGCGCTGATGCGGTGACCGTTTGCGCACAAGGTAGAAATCCGACCCCGCCTCAAAACCTGCAGGACAGACCATGATCAATCGTCCAGCATCCAAATCCGCTTGAACAAAAGCACGACATGCAATCGCCACCCCCTGCCCCGCGAGCGCCGCATCAAGCGAAAGCGACGTCTGGTTGAACACTGCACCCGGTAGTTTCCCAACAGCTCCAAAGAATTTCGGCCAGTGATTATGGGCATCGTGTAGTAATGGTAGGGCGCGGATTTGCGTAGGCGATAACGGTTGTGGCAAGCCGTCCAACAAATGCGGGCTTGCGACGACGATCAAATCCTGCCGGAACAGTAGGGTCGCCTCTAGCGACGCCGCAAATGACGGGCGGCTCTGCCGAACAGCGATATCAACTTGGTCACGATCAAAGTCAGACACCGTCTCGGTTGCGACCGTCCGCAATTCCACTCCGGGCAACGCGGCCTGAAACGCTGACAGCTGCGGGATCAACATTTTTGCAGCAAACGTTGGCGTCACACTAATCGTCAGAACATCGGCGCGATTGTGAAGCTGTGCTGTTGCCTTGTTCAACGTATCAAACGCGCGGGTTACTTCGGATAGATACGTGGCACCTTGAGGGGTCAACGCGACGCCACGCGGTAAACGATGGAACAATGGCGTGCCTAAATGATCCTCTAACATACGTACTTGCTGGGCGACTGCGCCTTGCGTGACACCCAATTCTTCAGATGCGGCACGGAAGTTTAACTGCCGCCCTGAAACTTCAAAGGCGCGCAATGCGTTGAGAGGTGGTAGTATTCTGCGGGACAGTGCCATTACGAGCCTATAGATTTTCTACACTATAGCGAAGTTCGTTCTGGCAAGAAAGCATGGTGTGACCTGTGCGATAAAGAGGAAATCGTTGTCGCATCGCGCGACCCACCACCGACACAGAGAACCAGAATGACCACGCAAAAAGCAACCTACCTACCGACGTCGTACTCGGTGATCCTCGTCGTGAGCAGTACTCACCTCATCAATGATCTGATCCAATTCCTGCTGCCTGCGCTTTATCCCGTTTTTAAGGCAAATTACGACCTTAACTACTTCCAACTCGGACTACTGACGTTGGCGCAGCAAATTACTGCCTGCATTTTGCAACCGATCATGGGGCTGTATGGGGATCTGAAACCCAAGCCTTACACCCTCGCAGTTTCGATGGCCGTAGTTGCCGTGGGCATTGTCATGCTCGCGACGGCCAATTCCTTTGGGCTTTTGTTACTAGCCGCGACCGTTCTGGGTATCGGATCTGCCTTGTTTCACCCCGAGGCATCGCGTGTGTGTCGAATGGCATCAGGCGGAAAACTCGGGTTTGCGCAGTCCAGCTTTCAAGTTGGTGGCAACGCGGGTACGGCCTTGGGACCTCTTGCAGCTGCGTTGTTTGTGCTGCCATTAGGCCAAATCAGCACGGTCTGGTTCGGACTATTTGCCGTCCTCGCGGTGATGATGTTGTTCTGGGTTGCGCGTTGGTTCACAAACCATCAACGGATGCTCAAATCGGTCGGAACGCCGACGCTTGCATTGCCGCAACTGCCCAAAAAAAGGCTCGTCTTTTTGTTCGCAATCATTGGCGCGTTGCTGCTAAGCAAGTTTGTCTACGTCGAAACCTTCAAAAGTTATTACACGTTTTTCTTAATTGAAAAGTTTGAGCTTAGCATCCAAGCGGCGCAAACGACCTTGTTCATTTTTCTAGGCGCAGTCGCGGTTGGCACCTTTGTCGGCGGGCCTGTCGGTGACCGCATCGGACGTAAAAAAGTAATCTGGGTGTCGATCGTGGGTGCGTTGCCGTTTGCCATCTTGTTGCCGCACGTCAACCTCACGGGGGCAATTGCGCTTAGTATTATCGTCGGGTTGATTTTATCGTCGGCATTTTCCGCAATCGTGGTCTACGCGCAGGAATTGATGCCGCAAAAAGTAGGTATGGTTTCTGGATTTGTCTTTGGCTTTGCCTTTGGGATTGGTGCGCTTGGTGCTGCAGCATTAGGGGCCGTCGCCGACCAGTTCGGAATGCAGCAAGTGTTCAGCTACCTGCCAGTTCTTTTGGCTCTTGGCTTCCTAACCGCACTTCTGCCAGACATCGATTAAAATAGACGGCCTTTCGGGTAATCATGCCCGAAAGGCCGACAAGACGCGTCCGCGATTTCGCTATGGATTCTGCCGAACGACGTCCAGAATTAAGACATCCGTGATCTTGTCGCCGGATACACCGCGGGCAATGGCCAACAATTCTCTACGCAGCGAATCCATCGACGCATAAGCCGTGAAATTTCCAGAAAACCCACCATTGTTGGAATGGTTAAACAGCGACTGCAGGAATGCGGCACGCAGCTTGGGTTCACTCAGCATGACCTCTTGCATTGTGCCTTCGATGATTTCCAGCCCGATAGCCAGAACGACAATGGCATCGACCTTCCCATCAACCAAAAGCGGTACGATGAACTGGCTGCTCAAATCGACATATTCGAGACCATTTTCTTCGCGCGCGATTTCGATCGCCTGTTCTTCCGTCAATTCCTCAACAGCAGGCGTTTCAGCCACGATCGCGTCTTCCGGCGGTGGCTCGGGCGCAAGGAAAATGCCTGCCCCAACGCCAGCCCCAGTGCCTATAATCAGGCAAATGAGTGGAATGATGAGAAGTTTCAAAGTCGTACCTCCGTTAGAACGGTAAAATTGCTTCCAACGCCTGCTGGCCATATCGTGGTTGTTGGACGTCTGTAATTTGTCCGCGCCCGCCATAAGAAATGCGTGCAGAGGCGATTTTGTCGTATGTGATTTCGTTTTGGCGCGTAATGTCAGCAGGCCGCACAAAGCCTGTCACCAGCAGCTCTCGCAGCTCAAAATTGACCCGAACTTCTTGATTACCCACGATGCTTAAGACACCGTTTGGCAGCACATCGACCACGGCCGCAGCGACACGAAGTTCCAGTTTTTCGTTGCGACGCACACTACCGCTTCCGTTTGACGTCCCTTGCGAGTCGACGGAAACCGCACTGCCCAGCGATGCGCCTTCGGGTGCCCTAGCATCAATGCGTTGCGGTAGCCCGAAAAGCTGCGGTATCCCCAAGTCTTGAGATGCAGACCGCGAACGGTCCGAGGCGTTAGATATCTCGGCGCTTTCGTCGATCTCGATCACGACAGTCAAAATGTCGCCGGCCTCGACAGCGCGGCGATCACCCAAAAGCGACCCGCGCTCCCGTGACCAAAGCGAAGCAGATGACACGCTTCGCATACTTTGTGGCGGTAAACTTGCTGGTCTTGGGAACGCCGCGAATGCCGTGTGTTCAAGCGACGCCGTGGGATTGGATAACGGCGGGACGCTAGAAATTGGTGTCGAAGAACAGGCCATCAGCAAAAAAAGCATCGCCGATGCCGACAACGTCGCTGCCTTACTGCAAAACATATGCTACCCCCGTGTCGTCAATCTTGGCAGTGACCAATGATCGCGATTCAAGGTTCATGACCCTGATCATTTCGCCCGGTGCCGCGCGGTCCATTGCGCGACCGTCCGTCTTAATCACCAACCCAAAACGACTAAAAACAAGTTGGACAATCTGGTTGCGCTCAACAACTGCGGGATTGCCGACGTCAGCCAAAAGTATCGGACGTCCCGCGAACAGTGCTTTTCGCGCTTCCATGCCGACGATCTGATTCGGGTCAACCACACCACCAGCGAATGCGACATCCCTCAACTGAATATCGTCCGCCGAAATGATTGAATTTGCGGGGATAATCCGGTTTGCTACCCAAACCTCGGCTTGTGCAGCTACAGGCCAGAAAAACAACAATACACAAAGCCTGATCATCGGATTTGCACCGTTGCACCCAGCATTTGGTCTGCTGCCGAGATCACTTTTGAATTCAACTCGTAACCACGCTGTGCCTCAATCAAATCGGTGACTTCCTTTACAGGATCGACCGAGCTTTCCTCTAAATACCCCTGTCGAAAGGTTCCCAAACCATCAACGCCCGGCTCGGATATCGTAGGCGGGCCTGACGCGGGGCTTTCGACGAACATGTTGGACCCAATAGCCTCTAAACCTTTAGGATTGGTGAAGCCGGCGAGGTTAAATTGACCCAATTGCTCTGGTTCGACGCGATCATCAAAGAACGCGTAGACCTCGCCATCAGCGTTGATCGAAATCGACTGCGTCTCTTCTGGAATAGTGATGTTCGGGACAACTGGAAAACCGTCAGACGTCACAATCAAACCGTCGCCAGTCCGCTTCAACCCACCATCGCGGGTGTACGCCGCAGTACCGTTAGGTAGCGTAACCTCAAGATAACCGCGCCCTTCAATGGCCACATCAAGATCACCGCCGGTCTGCGCAACAGCACCTTGCGCCAAAATCATAGAGACCGCTGTCGAGCGAACGCCAAGCCCCATTTGAATGCCAGTCGGCAGTACGGTCCCATCAGTTGCGTTGATCGATCCAGGGCGGGCAACCTGCTGGTAATGTAGGTCGGCAAATTCGGCACGCCGCGCATTATAGCCCGTCGTGTTCATGTTCGCGAGATTGTTTGAAATAACTTCGACGCGTGTTTGTTGCGCAGCCATACCAGCAGCCGCAATTTGTAATGCTCGCATATCAATACTCCTTTAACGGCCCATGGCCTGCATGACGGCGCGGATACGCTCGTCCTCTTTATCTAAGAAACTTTGACCCAGTTCATACGCGCGCTGAACTTCGATCATTCGGGCGATTTCAAGCGTCGGATTTACGTTCGAGCCTTCGAGAAAACCTTGAACGACACGCGCATCGGGGGCGCCATCGAACCCATCGGGCGCCACAAATCGGGTGCCACCTTCGCGCGTCAGACCCTGCGGATTATTGGGAACGACAAGCCCGACCTGTCCGACCAACTGACCACCAGCGCTGACCACTCCGTCTGCGCCAATAACAACAGGACCCGCGCCCGTTGGAACGAAAACCGGTGCACCGCCAGCGTCCAAGACAGGGAAACCGTCAGCCGTGACAAGATCGCCATTTTCGTTGGGTGTAAAATGACCAGCCCGTGTCAATCTTTCGCCGTTTGGCGTTTGAATCAGGAAAAATCCGTCGCCCTCGATTGCGAGATCAAATGTCGCGTTCGTTTGCTTTAACGCACCTTGTGCCTCCATGGTGTCGCGCACACGAGCGGTCGCCATCGATAACGAGTCGTGGTCATTGCCCAAAGCATTCACATATTCCGAAAAAATCACGCCCTCGGCCCGGAATCCGGTCGTCGATGCATTGGCGATGTTGTTCGCTACGACGCGCATTTCATTTGCGAGACCTGACTGTCGGGTCAGTGCAGTATATGTTGCGTTATCCATGGCTTATCCTCCGATGATAACCGGTATTAATGTAGCTTGGAAAAAGCTGACCAACGTCTCTGACATGAAATTCATGGTTCCCCAGAACACAGCAATGATCGCCGCGAGTTTCGGAACGAATGTGAGCGTCATTTCCTGAATAGAGGTCAGCGCTTGGAACAAGCCGATTGCCAATCCTACGGTTAACGCCACGGTCAGAATGGGAATGGACACGACAAAACCGGTCCACAGCCCTTCCCGAAGGGTGTCGTAGAATAACGCCTCGGACATCATCAGAGAGGCATCCGCAACAATTCTTGATAAGCTTCGACGACCTTGTCACGCACGGCCACAACCGACTGCACGGCTAGTTCCGTTTGGGCCAGTGCCTCGACCAAGGCATGCGGGTCAGCGCCAGACGTCATCGCGGAAACAGCCGTTGCTTCGCTTTGCTGTAACGTTGAAATAAAATCTTTAGCGCCATCGAACACCGCCCCACCCATCGCCGCTGGGTCCGCGCCTGTTACCGCCTTTGTCGCTGCGTAATTCTGAGCGGCGAGTGTATTCCGAATATCCATTCTGACTATTCCTTATCTTCTGAGTAAATCCATCAAAGACGTCGACATCTGACGTACTTGATCGAACATTTTGAGATTGGCCTCATAACTACGCTGCGCCTCTCGCGCGTCAGCGATTTCGATGATCAGGTTCACATTCGACCCGTCATAATATCCATTGTCGTTCGCCATGGGGTGGTTTGGATCGAACACCTGACTCAGTTCACTTTGATCAAGCCGCACGTTCCCTACAGAAACGCTGCCTTGCGCCGGACCGCGTACTGTTTCTTCGAAGGAAACCGTTTTGCGGCGATATCCGGGCGTGTCCGTATTCGCGATGTTTTCAGAGACATGGCGCAGTCTGTTCGCTTGCGCTTTCATGCCGCTAGACGCGACTGACATTGCGTCGGAAAAATCATATGCCATGATCTACCTGCCCAAAGTCGTGCGCAGAACCGTCATGCCGTGACGGTAAATCGCAAGCGCGCGCGAATGTTCTCGCGAGACTTCAACAGACCGCAGCATCTCGTCTTCGATCGAGACAGAATTGCCATTCGGCGCGGGCTCTGCACGGGATTCAGTGGGATTGACCTGCGCTTGCGCGGCTGCACCACCGTTCAAATGGCTGGCGCGTGTCGCTTTCATGCTCGTCGCTGGATTTTGCTCAACTGTCTTCGCAAACGACGACATTTCTAACGCGCGAAAATTAGGTGTGTCCGCGTTTGCAATGTTTTGCGCAACGACAGCCTGACGGCTACCCGCATGTCGCGCCATCGCACCGGCGGTCTGAAATAGTTCAAGATTTTGATACATCGGGGTTCTCCCTCGTGTGACTTCAACAAAGCTTTAACGGTGATTCCTTAAAAAGAAGTTGTCTCAAACCGAAAGGAACACGATGAACATCACGTTTATCGAAAAAGTAGCGACCTCAATTCAGGCGCTGTTACCGACCCATCCCATTGGAAGGGTTGAAGAAATCAACGGCGCTGTGGCACAGGTATCCGGAATTTCGCAAATCGCCGGATTAGGTGATCCAGTTTCGATTTATGCGGGATCACGTCGAATTTCGGGTGAAATCATCCAACTCGGCGACGGAATCGCGACAATTCTGGTCGAAGAAGCGATGGAGGGAATCAAGTTAAACGACGCTGTCCATCTGCATAAACCTATCCGATTTGCCCCCGATGAAAGTTGGATCGGACGTGTGATCGACCCCAACGGCGAACCGTTGGATGGTGCTCCGATCCTTCAAGGTAAACGCGCCGTGCCTTTGCGTCGCGGCCCACCCCCAGCGCATACACGACGACAGATGGGCGAACGGCTTGAGACTTCGCTGGCAATTTTCAACACCTTTTTACCTCTCGTTAAGGGACAACGGATAGGCTTATTTGCAGGCTCAGGCGTCGGAAAATCGACATTGATCGCCGACCTCGCGCAAAGCGCCACTGCCGATTTGATTGTGATCGCGCTGATCGGTGAAAGGGGGCGTGAGCTGGTTCATTTTATCGAAAACGTGCTTGGACCCGAAGGAATGGCGCGTTCGATTATCGTCGCGGCGACATCAGATCGCGCACCGCAAATCCGTCGCCGCTGCGCCCTCGCCGCCATGGCAGTCGCAGAACATTTCCGCGATCAAGGACTACATGTCGTGCTATTTGCCGATTCGATGACGCGGTTTTGCGAAGCCCACCGCGAGGTTGCTATCGCCGCCGGAGAAGACGCATCACTGCGCGGCTATCCCGCATCAATGGTGCCCGCAATCGCGAGCCTATGCGAGCGCGCGGGGCCTGGGACCAAGGACACAGGCGACATCACAGCGGTATTTTCCGTGCTCGTATCTGGGTCCGACATGGAAGAACCCGTCGCAGACATTATGCGAGGCATTCTTGACGGGCACATCGTGATGGACCGAGAAATCGCAGAACGCGGGCGGTTTCCGGCAATTGACGTCCTAAAGTCAGTCTCCCGTTCGTTGCCAGCGGCAGCTGAACGCCACGAGAACGCGCTTATTTCCAAGGCACGCGAACATCTCGGCAACTACAAGAATGCAGAGTTGATGATCCAGGCGGGGCTATATGTAAAAGGATCAGACCCGAAGGTCGACGACGCCATCAAAAGCCACGACGCGCTTGAAACGTTTCTAGCCGTTCGTGACAGCCGAGGCATTAAATCGCATTTCGATGCGTTAAACCGTACAATGCCAGATAGTATGTTGAACCGCGCTGTGGGTGCTGGAGGCTGATGTGATTTAGTCGACTTCGCGAAACAATTTTATTCCTGAAAACCGCGCAAACCCTTGGGGATCGCGCGGTTATTTCGGCAATTAATCTGACTTTAGAAGTCCAGGTTTTCCACGTTCAACGCATTGTTTTGAATGAACTCGCGCCGAGGTTCGACCACATCGCCCATCAGCTTTGTGAACAAATCATCTGCTTCGGCCAAATCTTCGACCTTAACCTGCAGCAATGTCCGCGCGTCAGGGTCAAGCGTCGTTTCCCACAGCTGATCGGGGTTCATCTCGCCCAGACCTTTATACCGTTGGTAAGACAGTCCTTTTTCGCCTTCTTCAAGGATTGCTCCCAACAAATCGAGCGGGCCGTAGATCGCCTGAGACCGATCTTTGCGGACCAGCGTCGCAGGCAGATTATAGACGTCTTGCAGCGACTGCGTGAACGTTCCTGTGCGTCTCGATTCGCCGGACCGAAGCATGACACCGTCAAGCGTGCGGACCTCTTCGACGCCCCGTAGAATACGGGCAAGACGCATGCCTTTATCCTGCGTGATCCGACCGGCCCAACCGCGTTCCCATTCGAGCGCAATCAGATCGAGCCGTTTCGCAACGCGGTCGGCAGTGCCTTGCAAGTCGCTGTCAACGACACCGGGCACAAATGCACCCGCGATGGCGGCTTGTTCAAGAATATGGCGCGGATAATGCGTTGGAAACGCTTCCAATACACGCTTGAGCTGCCGTGCCTCTTCGACAACACGTTTCAGGTCAGCACCATTGATTTCTTCCCCGTTACCTTGGCGCAGGATCGCGCCCTCGGTGCCTTGGTCGATCAAATAACCTTCCATCTCGGCCTGATCTTTAAGATAAACTTCGGACTTGCCACGCGACACTTTGTAAAGCGGTGGCTGCGCGATATAGAGGTATCCGCCTTCGATCAATTCGGGCATTTGCCGGAAGAAGAAGGTTAACAGCAGCGTCCGAATATGCGCCCCGTCGACGTCCGCGTCGGTCATGATGACGACTTTGTGGTAGCGCAGTTTGTCGATGTTGAATTCGTCACGCCCGATGCCAGTGCCAAGCGCCATAACAAGGTTACCAATTTCTTGACTGCCGAGCATCCTGTCGAAACGCGCACGTTCAACGTTCAGGATCTTACCCTTCAGCGGCAGGATCGCCTGTGTTTGACGGTCACGGCCCGTTTGGGCGGACCCACCAGCGGAATCACCCTCCACGAGGAAGACTTCGGTTTTAGAGGGGTCTTTTTCAGAGCAATCCTTGAGCTTTCCAGCGAGAAAGTTCACATCCATCGGGTTCTTGCGGCGTGTCAAATCGCGCGCCTTGCGCGCAGCTTCGCGGGCCAGCGCGGCTTCTACGATTTTACCAACAATTTGTTTCGCTTGCTGCGGGTTCTCTTCAAACCATTCGGACAGTTTCTCACCAACGAGGGATTCTACGGCTGGGCGGACCTCTGACGATACCAGTTTATCTTTGGTCTGAGAGGAGAATTTAGGATCAGGGACCTTAACGGACAGAACGCAAGTCAGTCCTTCACGGGCATCGTCACCTGTGAAACTGACTTTTTCTTTCTTCGCGATGCCGGATGACTGCGCGTAGTTGTTAATCGTCCGCGTCAACGCGCCACGAAAGCCCGCCATATGCGTGCCGCCATCGCGTTGCGGGATGTTGTTGGTGAACGGCAGCACCATTTCGTTGTAGCTATCGTTCCACCACATCGCGACTTCGACGCCGATGTCATCTTTTTCGCCAACCACGTAAATTGGTTCATCCATGACTGCGGTTTTCGAACGGTCGAGGTATTTCACGAATTCCTTCACGCCGCCGTCGTAGTAAAGGTTTGCTTCCAGAGGCTCGGCAGGGCGTTCATCTTTTAGGATAATGCGCACGCCTGAGTTCAGAAATGCCAATTCCCGCAGACGTTTTTCGAGCGTGTCGAAAGAATATTCGAGGTTCGAGAAGGTTTCAGTAGACGCAAGAAACCGGACTTCGGTGCCTTTGCGTCCATTGGCTGGGCCGACGACTTCCAGAGATTTGGTCGTGACCGAATCCTCAAATCGACAGTAATGTTCTTTGTCGTTGCGCCAAATGCGCAGCTCCAGCCAGTCGGACAGCGCATTCACAACCGAAATCCCGACGCCGTGCAGACCGCCCGAGACTTTGTAAGAGTTGCTGTCGAATTTACCGCCAGCGTGCAGTTGGGTCATGATGACCTCTGCGGCTGAAATGCCTTCTTCTTTGTGCATATCGACGGGAATGCCGCGCCCGTTATCACCCACAGAAATCGAGCTATCGGCGTGAATTGTGACCGCAACATGGTCGGCGTGACCAGCCAATGCTTCGTCGATGCCGTTGTCCACGGCCTCGTACACCATATGGTGCAAACCGGACCCGTCGTCGGTGTCGCCGATATACATGCCTGGCCGCTTGCGCACCGCATCTAAGCCTTTGAGAACTTTGATGGAATCGGCGCCGTATTCAGCGTTATTCGGCTGGTCGTCAGACATGTGTGTTTTCCCGTGTATTTACCCCCCAAATATATGCTTTTTTCAGGGGGTTGTCACGCGTTAGCCGCTACATTTTGCGTCAGACGAAAGGGATCACAAGCCCCACAGCGATCAGCAAAAAGCCAGCGACGATATTGGTCCGTTTCAAGGCTGTCGGAGACGTCAAAAGTGCGCGTGCCTTGCCGATAAATGTCGCCAGAATGAGGTTCCCGATCAGCGGCACCACGAACGATAAAGTACAGATCGCCGCAATATCGTATGCCGTGACAGTCGAGAGATCAAAGAAACCGGGTAGCATGCCCATGTAGAATAAAACGGCCTTCGGATTACCGATAATCACGGCCAGCCCAGCAAGAAAGCCCGCCCACATGCCGGGACGCGTGAGCCTGCTATCGCTCGCGATGGTTTTGTCCGCATGGCGGATCAGCAACACGCCCATCACGATAAACATGAGGCAGGCGATCCAGCCAATCGCTTCGAGGATACCCCCGTAAACTGAAATTAACCACGTTAAACCAAAGATCGCGACAAGCGGCCAAAGCACATCGCCGATAACAACGCCCAATGCCAATGGCCACGCCCCGTGAAACCCGCCCGACAACGTGCGTGCGATCAACGCGACCCAGACAGGTCCGGGCGTGAGGAAAAGAACCAACAACGCGCCTGCATAAAGCAGTAGGTCAGAAATCGAGAGTGTCATCAAAATGCGCGCCCTTGCGGGTTGAATGGATCAACAAGTGGTCGCGCATATCACGCAGCATTTGGCCCGTCAGGCAAGGTCAAACTACCATCGTCGTTTAGTGGCCAGAACGGATTCATCGCGACTTCCCAAACATGTCCGTCGGGATCTGAATAATAACCGGAATATCCGCCCCAGAATACCTTTTCGGGGGTCTTTAACGCAGACGCACCGGCTTTCAACGCGAGCGCAAAGGCTGCATCAACATCCGCTTCGGTCTCAAAATTCTGCCCAAGCGTCATCCCCCCAACGCCAAGCGCGGCATCAGGGCGACCTTGATCTTTGGCAAGATTTTTCAGCCCGAATAGCCCCAGCACCATGCCATTGATCTGGTAAAATGCGACTTCTGGCAGGTCCTCTTTAGGCGTCCAACCAAGTGCGGCATAAAACGCCTTTGCACGATCCAGGTCAGCGACACCAAGGGTTATCAGCGTTGCACGTTGTGCCGGAAATTGGGTCATGGTGCGGTCCTTTGGGTCACGGTTGATGCGCCGGCTTCATCGCCGACTTCGACATACTGCGCACGGCTACCGAGTTCGGCAAACAATTCTGCGCCCGTGCCAGTCATCCACGCCTGCGCGCCAAGCGTGCATATCTCATCATAGAGGGCCGCGCGGCGGTTCGCGTCAAGGTGTGCTGCGACCTCGTCCAGCAATAAGATCGGCGGCGCACCTAGGTCGCGGGTCAGCGCGCGTGCATTGGCGAGGATGAGCGAAATCAGCAATGCTTTTTGTTCACCAGTAGAGCAGTCTTTAGCAAGAGCGTCTTTTTCCGCATATATTGCGCCCAAATCAGCACGGTGCGGACCATGTAATGCCCGCCCAGCAGCAAGATCGCGGGCGCGATTGTTCGCAAAGGTTAAGGCAAGCGCAATCGGATCGTCAGGTGCCTCGAACCCGCCCTCAGGATGGATCAACGACAACTCAGCCGTTGGAAAACCAGTCGTTGCAATTGCTTGCGCACCATTCAACTCGTTAATGGTCGCGGTCCGGTTAGCGTGGATGACCGCACCGGATTCCGCCATCTGCCGTTCCAACGCGACATACCAATGCGGGTCGCGCACCATGTCTTTCAGCAATCGGTTCCGTTCACGCATCGCCTTTTCATAGGACAATACAGCTTCGGCATGGGACGGCGTAAAACTGAGGGTTGCGCGATCCAGAAAACGCCGCCGTCCATCAGCCCCTTCGATCCAAAGGCGATCCATTGACGGGACCAACCACAAAATCCGCGCGATACGGCCAAGTGCCGTTTGCGGCGATGTCTTACCGTCTAATTTAACTTGGCGTGACTGCGATGGCTCAGCAAATGTGCTGATTTCATGCGTCTGATTGAGCGATTGCAGGACTGATGTGACCTTCCAACCCAGCGATTCAGGTCGGCGGATCAGGTCATCCATCGCAGCGCGACGCAAACCACGCCCGGGCGATAGCATCGACACCGCTTCGATCAGGTTCGTCTTGCCCGCACCATTCCCACCATAGATCGCAATAGGCCGCGCATCGACCTCTAGCACAGCCCGACGGTGCGAACGAAAGTGAGACAGGGTCAGTTCAGAAAGCGCGAGCATTATCCTAAGTCACCATCGCCGCAGACTTTTCTGCAAAAGTCTGTCCGGAAAACAATTTGTCAAAAATTGTCCGCGTTAAACACGCATCGGCATAACAACATAGATGGCTGACGTGTCATTGCCTTCGCGCATCAAAGTTGGATCGCCCGAAGAATTGAACAAGAACACAGCGTTTTCGCGATCTACCTGGCTTGCGATTTCGAGCAAGTATTTGGCGTTAAAGCCGATTTCCAAACGCTCATCACCGTAAGAAACCGCCAGCTCTTCTTCCGCAGCGCCGCTATCAGGGGCGTTCACGGACAAAATCAAACGGTCTTCATCGAGCGACAATTTCACGGCACGCGACCGTTCCGACGATACGGTAGCAACGCGGTCAACGGCCTTGGCGAATTCAGCGGCGTCAACTTCCAGCTTGCGCGTGTTGCCCGTCGGGATAACCCGCGTGTAATCAGGGAACGTGCCGTCGATGACTTTTGAAGTCAGCGTGATCGTCGGCGTCGCAAAACGAATTTTCGTCTCGGACACAGATACAGCGATCTGCATTTCGTCGTCGTCGAGCAGTTTGCGCAACTCGCCCACGGTTTTACGCGGCACGATCACGCCAGCCATGTCGGCAGCGCCTTCAGGTAGTGCGGCGTCGATCCGTGCGAGGCGGTGACCGTCCGTTGCCACGCAACGCAGTACTTTGCCGCCATCCGCCTCGGACACGTGCATGTAGACACCGTTCAGGTAGTAACGCGTTTCTTCAGTCGAGATCGCGAATTTAGCTTTATCAAACAAGCGGCGCAGCACAGGGGCTGGCGCCGAGAAGTTCGCGGCATATTCGGACGACGCCATCACGGGGAAGTCTTCTTTTGGCAACGTCGCCAATGAGAAATTCGAGCGGCCCGCTTCGATCGTTAAACGTCCTGATGCACCGTCTTCGGTCAATGTGACCAACGAACCGTCAGGCAATTTGCGCACGATTTCGTTCAGCGTCACAGCCGAAACAGTCGTGGCCCCTGCCCGTTCAACTTTGGCTGGCGCTTTGTCCACGACTTCAATGTCGAGGTCGGTTGCGCGGAACATGACGTCGTCGCCATTTGCTTCGATCAACACGTTTGCGAGGATCGGAATTGTGTTGCGGCGCTCAACCACGGATTGTGCTTGTGCCACGGCCTTCAGCAATGCTGCCCGTTCGATACTGAATTTCATGTCCCATGCTCCGCAATATGGCGTGCTATCTGCCGCCGGGACGTAAAAACTACCCTAATTCCCGGCAGGCTCAAGCGATTTGTTGGACTGTTGCCGCCCTAAAGGGCATCGTCAAGCCGTGGGCGCGTTATTCTGACAGTGCGCGGCGCAGAAGTTCCACGTCATCAGCCATTTGGCTGTCGATCGCTTTGAGTTCTTCGATCTTTTTCACGCCGTGCATGACAGTGGTATGATCACGTCCGCCAAAGCGACGACCGATCTCTGGCAGCGACCGACTCGTCATGTTTTTCGCAAGATACATCGCGATCTGACGAGGACGCGCCAAGGTCCGCACCCGCTTTGGCCCGATCATATCGGACAGGCGGATGTTGTAATGCTCGGACACCTTGCGCTGAATTTCTTCGACTGTGACCTTACGATCGGAGGCTTTCAGAACATCGGCAAGACAATCCTGCGTCAGCTCAAGGTTAATCTCACGACCAACAAGCGAGGCAAAAGCAAACAGACGGGTCAACGCACCTTCGAGAACACGCACGTTGGTGCTGATCCGGTGGGCAAGGAATTCCAAAACACCGTCGGCCATTTGAATGCCCGGATACATCGGCGCATAAGCCTCGGCCTTGGCTTGCAAAACGCCGAGACGCAGCTCGTAATCTGTCGGATGTAGATCAACAACCAGACCACATTGTAGGCGGGATTTGATCCGCTCTTCGAGATCTTTGATCTCACCGGGGGCACGATCCGCAGAGATGATAATCTGTTTGCCGGCATCAACAAGCGCGTTGAACGTGTGAAAGAATTCTTCTTGGGTGCTGTCTTTGCCAGCAAGAAACTGAACGTCATCGACCATCAGAATGTCGACGGAGCGGAACAGGTCCTTGAAATCCATCATTTTGCGGTCACGCAGTGCCGTGATGAAACGGTACATGAATTGCTCTGCGGACAAATAGAGCACGTTCATGTGTGGTGACTGATTCCGCAATTCGTGTGCAATCGCGTGCATCAAGTGCGTTTTACCAAGGCCAACACCACCATATAGGAACAGCGGGTTAAAGCTGACGGGACCACCTTCGGCGACGCGGCGGGCAGCGGCATGTGCAAGTTCGTTTGGTTTACCGACAACGAAGGTTTCAAACGTAAAGCGTTTATCAAGACCGGCCTGCGACGTGTCGCTTCGTGGGGCAGTGGCTGGCGTTTGAACATCTTTTGGCGCGGCGCGGCGTTCGCCACCAACCGCAAAGCTAAGGCGGTCAACGTTCTGATCCGCCTCGCGCAATTTGTGTATAATCAGGTCAGAAAAATTCTGTTTGACGTAATTGCCAATGAAAGTTGTTGGCGCATTTAGCGTCGCAACGCCGCCCGCCAGACCGCCAAATTCGAGCGGCTCGATCCAATTTGAAAAACTATTTGCACCGAGAACGTCTTTCAAAGCGCCCAGTACACGTGCCCACGTATCATTCGTCATCTATTCAGTTGTCCCACTGTCGTTGTCGTCACGGGGCCCCACAGCCCGCATTAATTACTCATCATAAACAAACAAAAAAGCGTCGCTTGCCACAGAACAAGCGCCCTCTTCATCTGCATTCTGCGGTGAAATCTTAGTCACGCCGAAACGGCGTAAGACCCACAAACAGTACAATATAGGGGACGGACAACATGCGCCGCGCATACGGCATCATGTCGACACAAACCTGACATTGGTGCTTAGTTTGCCCTAAGCATCTTAACCTTGGATGTATGAGAAGCGGTCGTGTTGCGAATTGGCAGTATTTCTTAATGCAACAAACGTCCGGCTTCCATCGTATCCCCCATGCGACCCGAGTCGCTTGGATAAGTTACCAACCGCAGTGGTGCCATATCAACAGAACAACGCGCTTGACTCTGACCCTTGTGGAAAAGAATCTCTCGGCCCGCGCAAAGCCCTTGGAATTGCTTAGATTTGCGTCTCGGAAAAGAAAAAGCGCGCCACATTGGGCGCGCTTTTCATAAGCTCTTGCAGGTGACATTTCGACAACGATTCTGCCGTCGAAAGCGTCGTCTCGCCTATTAGGCGAGTGACTTCACGCGGGAAGACAGACGGGACATTTTGCGTGCCACTGTGTTTTTGTGGAAAACGCCTTTTGTGACGCCGCGCATCAGTTCTGGCTGGGCAGCTTTCAGTGCTGCTGCTGCTGCTGCTTGGTCGCCAGAAGCGATGGCTTCTTCAACTTTGCGCAGCTCTGTGCGGATCCGTGAACGGCGCATTTTGTTGATCGCAAAACGTGCTTCGTTCTGACGTGCGCGTTTTTTAGCCTGTGGAGTATTCGCCATGATGCGTACCTTATGTCTAAGCCCATTGATCGGGCAATTGAATATCGTCTGCGCAATCGGCCCGACCGGGTTTTAGAACCGGCTGATTCTGGCCAAGCGGGCCTCACACGCATTTATAAGGCGGCATATAGGGGCAATCCTTCAAGAAAGGAACCCCTAAACGCCGCGGGTTGTCTTACTTGTCGCGGAACTGCGCTTCGCGTTTTTCTTGGAATGCAGCCATGCCTTCGGATTGGTCCTCAGTTGCGAAAAGCGACTGGAACAAACGACGTTCGTAGTTAATGCCTTCGGCCAATGTCGTCTCGTAAGACCGATTAACCGCGTCTTTCGCCGCAATCGTTGCGATTTGAGACTTTTCACCGATTTTCACAGCAGCAGCGCGGGCTTCGTCCATCAGCTTTTTGACAGGAACGACGCGGCTCACAAGGCCAGAGCGTTCAGCCTCTTCGGCGTCCATAAAGCGACCAGTCAGATGCATATCCATCGCCTTGGATTTACCGACAAAACGGGTCAAACGCTGTGTCCCGCCGATCCCAGCGATGACACCAAGGTTAATTTCAGGCTGACCAAACTTGGCGTTGTCACCAGCAATGATAAAGTCGCACATCATCGCCAATTCGCATCCGCCGCCCAGCGCATAGCCAGCAACGGCCGCGATAATCGGTTTGCGCGTGTTGTTGAAACGTTTGGTCTCAGCGGTAAAGAAATCACGCATGAACATATCAACGAAAGACTGGTTCGCCATCTCGGTGATATCAGCGCCAGCAGCAAAAGCTTTGCTCGACCCGGTGATGATGATGCAGCGCACTTTGTCATTGCTATCAGCATCTTCCAAGGCGGTGCAAACTTCGCCGAGCAGTTTTTGATTGAGCGCATTTAGCGCGTCTGGGCGGTCCAGCGTGATGGTGGCGACATTTTCAGTCACATCAACGTTGATCGTTTCATAAGCCATGCAAAGCAATCCATGCAGTTTCTCTGACCCCTGTTGTTGGCGAAGTATTTGCTACGGATCAAGCTATCTTTGGCATTGCGGACAAAAGAAACTTGAACGACCGGACTGCACGATTCGGGTGATTTGGGCCGTGCAATCAGGGTTAACGCAGGGATCTCCTTCACGGTCATATACCTGAAAACCATGTTGAAAATAACCCAACTCGCCGTCCGCCTGTCGGTAGTCTTTTAGGGATGATCCACCCGCTGCAATGGCCTCTTCAAGAACGGCACGAATAATAGGCACGAGGCCCGAAACCCTTTTGGCCGCGATCTGCCCGGCCTTGCGCGCAGGATGAACGCCAGCACGAAACAGCACTTCACAGACGTAAATATTACCCAAGCCAGATACGATCCTTTGATCCAAAAGGGCGGATTTGATCGGTGTATTGCGATTCTTCAGACGATCAACGAGGTATGTTTCGTCAAAGTTATTCCCAAGCGGCTCTGGCCCCAGATCGCGCATTAACCAGTGATCGTCTTGGCCTACGGTAGGTAGCAAATCCATCGCCCCAAACCGACGCGCATCATTGAACGTGATCCGCACACCACTATCCAGATGCAAAACAACGTGGTCATGTTTGGCTGGCACAGGATGATCGTGATGGTAATCACCCGTTTTGTGGCCGGAAATCAACATCCGCCCCGACATGCCAAGGTGGATCAACAGACTTTCGCCGCCTTCGAGGTCAACAAGAATGTATTTTGACCGACGCCGCAGCCCCAACACCTTTCGATTCGTCAGGCGCACAGCCATATTTTCAGGAAACGGCCATCGCAAATCAGGGCGGTTTACGTCTGCCTGCGCGATTACTGCGCCCTCCATAACGGGCGCCAAACCGCGACGGACTGTCTCGACCTCTGGTAATTCGGGCATGGCGTACTTTCCTTATAGGGTGCGGACGGTGTATGCCGCGATAAGCGTCCTATACTTGGGGCGAAGCACAGAGGACGACAAGCCCATGACTGACGACAAAACAACGCATTTTGGGTTCGAAACGGTTCGCGAAGACGAAAAAGCGGGCCGCGTGCAGGGCGTATTTTCTTCGGTCGCCTCTAAATATGACGTCATGAACGACGTAATGTCGGTCGGCATCCACCGCATTTGGAAAGATGCGATGATGGATTGGTTAGCCCCACGTCCCGGTCAGAAACTGTTGGACGTAGCTGGCGGAACAGGCGACATTTCATTCCGCTTCTTGAAACGCGCGGGGTCCGGCCACGCAACGGTGCTTGATTTGACCGAACCCATGTTGGTCGAAGGGCGCAAACGCGCCGAAGCCGAAGACATGTCCGCGAAACTCGATTGGGTGGTCGGCGACGCGATGGCGCTACCGTTCGACGACAACACCTTCGACGTTTACACGATTTCCTTTGGCATTCGAAATGTCACCCGCCCCCAAGAAGCATTGAACGAAGCGTACCGCGTGCTGCGTCCGGGCGGGCGATTGATGGTTCTAGAGTTTTCGCAACTGCCGAACCCGATGATGCAGGCCGCATACGACGCGTATTCGTTCAACGTGATCCCGCGCATGGGCAAATTAATCGCGAATGATAGCGAGAGCTATCAATACCTCGTCGAATCAATCCGCAACTTCCCCGATCAAGAAACCTTCTTGAATATGGTCAAAACGGCTGGGTTTGAGAACGCAAAATATCGCAACATGACCTTGGGCGTCGCAGCCCTTCATTCTGGTTGGAAACTCTAAGATGCGCGGCCCTCACAATATCATCCGCCTGATCCGGACTGGTGCGACATTCGAACGTACCGGTGCCATGAACGTCGTGCTGGAGGCGTTAGAAGCCCCCCCCTTGGTTAAAGGTGTTTTCCGCACGATTGTCTGGCCATTTCAGTGGCTTGGGTACAAAGGTGACGTAAATGCGCCGCCGGTGCCGCGCGCTTTGACAGCTTTGGGGCCTGCGTACATCAAATTTGGGCAAATCTTATCGACCCGACCTGATGTAGTCGGCAACGACATGGCGATCCAGTTACGGGTCCTACAAGACAAACTACCGCCGTTTTCGATGCAAGAAGCAAAAGACGAAATTGAACGGGAAATCGGGCAAACCGTCGAACAGTTGTTCTCGTCATTTTCGGAACCCGTTGCGGCTGCGTCCTTGGCACAAGTGCACAAAGCACACTTGGCCGATACCGGTGAAGCTGTCGCAGTGAAGGTTCTTCGTCCCGGCATCGAAAAAGCATTCCGCAAAGATATCGACGCATTCTATTTCGCAGCGCGTGCGATCGAATTTCTGTCGCCATCATCACGTCGATTGCGCCCGATGGAGGTCATCACGCACTTCGAAGGTGTCGTGTCTGGCGAACTGGACTTGCGCCTCGAATCATCTGCGGCATCGGAATTCGCGGATAATACTGCCGAAGATGCAGGATTTGCGGTGCCTCGCGTCAGATGGCACCTATCTGCTCGGCGTGTCATGACGCTAGACTGGGCCGAAGGCGTGAACGCTGGCGACAACGACGCAATTGATGCCGCTGGACATAACCGCGAAGAATTATCCACACGCGTCTTACAAATGTTTCTGAACCACGCCTTACGCGACGGATATTTCCACGGCGATATGCACCAAGGGAACCTGAAAATCGGGGCGAATGGCGATATCATCGCCTATGATTTCGGGATCATGGGGCGCATTGATGAATACACGCGACGTGTCTACGCCGAGATTCTCTACGGGTTCATCCGCCGAGATTACAAACGCGTTGCCGAAGTTCATTTTGAGGCAGGTTATGTTCCCGCAAACCGAGATGTCGATGAATTCGCGCGGGCGTTGCGTGCGGTAGGCGAACCCATCTTTGGAATGGATGCGACACGCATCTCGATGGCCCGCCTGCTGTCTTACCTGTTCGAAGTCACCGAACGTTTCGGGATGGAGACTCGTACAGAGCTGATCCACCTCCAGCGCACCATGGTTGTTGTTGAAGGCGTCGCGCGATCCATGAACCCCAAGATGAATATTTGGGAAGATGCACGCCCCATCGTCGAAGCGTACATTAAGGATAGCATTGGCCCGAAAGCCATTATGCAAGATTTGATGAAAACGGCGGTGGTCCTGTCTCGATACGGATCACGCTTGCCCGCGATGGCCGAGGCCGCAATTATTCGGCAATCGAATCCTGCGCAGGACGACGACCAAAAACTCAATCTGGGACCAGCGGTTTGGATGGTATCCGGTGCTGCGATTATGGGGCTCGCGGTGTGGCTCGCAAGTGTGATCTAACTGTTTGCCTCTCGGATCGCTGACACGTCGCTTGCAGGTACTACCGTGCCTCCTTCAAAGACCACATGCGTGTCGCCATCGGCGTTTTTCTGAACTTCACGAACAGTGCCGTAGACCGCCGCCTGCGAGGTTGCGAGCAACGTGTCGCCGTCGTAACTTTCAACCTCGAACGTATACTGTCCCGTCGGGAACGGAAATCCGTCGTTCGTGACGCCAGCCCATTCGATTGCATCGCTTTTTGCGGGCGCAGTAAAGCGCGTCACCTCGTACCCCGCCGAATCGCGCACGACGATGTCGATCTCGGTGGCTGTCGGCGCTGGCGACGGAAGCAGCGTAATCGGCGATCCATCAAATTGAGCTGGTGCAACTGCACGTGCTTGTTTTCCCACCCAATCAGCCATCTGAGCTATACCAGTCAATCCTAGCTGAGACTTTAACTCTTTAAGCAGATCATTGGTTTTGACCTGCTGCTCGACGTTCGAAAACGTCGCTAATTGCACAGCATAATCCGATGAGTCGACCGGATTTAACGGGTCCTGGTTTTGCATTTGCACCGTGAGCATCTTTAAGAAGGTCTCGAAATCAGAACTGATCTCGCCTCCTACAGTTGCTGTAGGTAAAACACTGGATTGGGTTGTTGCATTGACTTGTGTAGTTGAAACTTCCATTTAATCCTCAAAGCCTTAGGTTAAGACGGCCATTCGCCGTATCTTGTGGGACGTTTTGCCTGTGATCAGGTTGTTCGGGGTCATCGAATTCGCGTTCAGCACCTGAAACGTTCGCCGTGTCCTTTTCAGGTGTCGCGCTGCCGCCAAATTCAAAATTCAGACTATCGTAACCAAGCGACTGAAATTCCTGCGCGAGTTCATTCACATTGCGGCGCATAATGTCAGCTGTCTCTGGACGTTCGGCGACCACGATCATCGTCATTACGCCGTCGGTCGTACCCAATGTCATACGAACATGCCCGAGTCCTTCCGGATTGAGGCGAATGACAGTTGTACCATCGCTTTGCTTCGAGAATTGTACCGCAAGTTGTTGGGCAATCTGACGCGCCTCGCTTTGAACGTGCGAAGGTGTTATCTGACTGGGACTAGTTGTCGGTACGGATTGTCGTGCACCAAGTTCGCCTGCGACTGCAAACTCCAACAAATCCCTTCCTTCACGGCGGGAACCCGACTGTGGTGGTGTCAACGGCGGTTGTAGCCCACCCCCGATCTGTGCCGATATCGCACCCGCACCTTGAGTAACTAGCGTCGACGTTATGTGCGCCGGAATAACCGTTTCACGAACCGAATCGACACGAGTGAATTTAGCGGCGCGTGTAGCTTCATCATCCTGTGTTTGAATTTTAGGTGAACTGGATTTCAGTTGCGGTACGCTTAAAGTATCCGCGTGTGGCGCGGGCAACGACTGAGCAGGCACCACCGACAACGGTTGCGCATTCGACATCGACTGAGGTGGTGTCGCAATTTTGGCCATTAGATCAGCCGGTTTGTTAGGTAAACTTGAGGATGCTGAAGTGATGGTTTCTGTGGTTTGAATAGACGAGTTTTTAACGACAACTATTACCCCCCCTGCTTGCGATTGAGCTAACGCAAGTGGCGTTTTCTGCGCCACAGCAACCCGCGATTCGCTAGAAACCAAAGGAGTCTCAGGCAGGTGCTGGCCGCCATCTATCCGATTTTTTGACTGCGGCGAGACTGTAGATCTCAGTGCCTCTGTTGGCGAATGGATTGCAACACCGATGACTGAAGGCGGCGACGACTTATTCGTGATCTCCACTTCGACTGTGCCAACTGCCGCGAGCCTCGGCGCGGGTAAAGTTTGTTCGATTTTTACCAAATCCAACTGCTGCACACCGACGGTTTCGACCTTCTCAAGTTCGGGTTCACGTTTCGATGTAATCAATAGGTCGCCTTCTGGCGCAGACGTTTCGTCAAGCCACATCAACCGTTCAGCCGAGGGCACAGAAACGAGATGTTCAAATTGGTTTGCCACGCCTTCGCCTTCAACCAGAACTACAGAACTGGCCAAATCTACACCCTGTCGCGCGGCCTTGCCTGTCGTCGCTAAAATTGGAATTTCTACCATCGGTGCTCCGATTCTGTTTCGATGAATATGACAGCGGATGATTACTAATTCTTTACCGCCGTCGCAGATAACTGGCGCAGAAAAGGAGAATCGTATGCTCACCGGATTAAACCCGCATTTGCAGCAAGGCCCGCAAGCAACGCCGCAAAATGATAATATTCAAGCGTTAAAAGAAGCGGCTATTAAGCTTGAGGCAACATTTTTATCCGAAATGCTCAAGTCAGCCGGGGTCGGCGAATCTCGCGGCGATTTTGGCGGTGGAGCCGGAGAAGACCAATTTGGGTCATTTTTAAGCGACGCACAATCGCTCGAATTGGCGCGAAGTGGCGGAGTAGGCCTAGCCGAATCAATCTTCGAAGCAATGAAGGCAAGACAAGATGAATAAAACAACGACGAAGAAAATACTTAATGCGCTCTCGATTGAACGTGAAGCTGCATTGAAAGGTGACTTTGAAGGCCTCAACCAGATAGCAAAAACAAAAGAAACAGAATTTTTGAAACTACGATCTATCCGCCTATCAGACGCTGATCTCAACGTTATTTCGAAAGAGATCCGCCGAAATCAAGCAATAATGGACGCCGTAATTTCCGGCGTTAAATCCGCAAGGTCCTATATTTCCGGGACCAAAAACAACGCGTCGAAAGTTACTATATACAACAAGTCAGGCACCATGGAGACATTTGACAACCGCCCATCCCTCAATTCTGAAAAGTATTAAGGCGTTTCATAAAATTGAAGTGATTGTTCGTTGCGGCGTTAAGGAATTGTTCAACAAGTAGGGTGCATAAGAAATACATCCAGAACGGACAAACCGCAAATTGCGAAATTGAAATCGTCAGAACGGCGTACAAGCCGATCCGATAGGGTCGAAATCCTGAAATCATGCGCAAAATGCGCGAACAAAGGACCCAAAATATGTCCAGTATCTTGACAAACAACAGTGCGATGGTTGCCCTTCAAACATTGAAGGCTGTTAACAGCAATCTTTCCGGAACCCAATCTGCGATCTCGACAGGCAAATCGATCGCCAGCGCAAAAGATAATTCTGCAGTATGGGCAATTTCGAAAGTGATGGAATCCGACGTAAAAGGTTTCAAAGCAATTTCAGAAAGCCTCTCACTTGGTCAATCAACCGTAGCCGTCGCACGCAACGGTGCTGAAAAAATCACCGATTTATTGAACGATATCAAAAGCAAAGTGATTTCGGCAAACGAAGAAAACTTTGATGGCGACAAATTGCAAACAGACCTCGTTTCACTGCGCGATCAAATTACGTCGATTACAGGTGCTGCGCAGTTCAATGGCCTTAACCTACTTGGCAATAAAGACGCGGGTACCGATCTTGCTACCTCGCTCAAAAACGTTGGTGGCTCTCAAGTCAATATCCTGTCGTCTCTCGATCGCGCTTCAGATGGTAGCGTCGTATCTTCGACTATTGGCGCTCAGAAGGCTGATCTTGGGACCCAAGCACTAACATTTGGTTCCGGCGCGATCCTGACGGCATCAGCTATGGTTGTTTCTGGCGCAGCAGCAGTCAGCGGCGGGACAGCAACAATTACGATTGCCGGTGACCCGACCGTCGCACGCGGCAATAACGCCGTACTCGCTGGTGACAGCTATCGACTAACGTCAGCCTCGCTTGGTACAACAGAGGACGTAGAATACGTAGCACGCGACGGTGATACCGCCACTGACATCGCCAAAGCGCTAGAAGCCCGTGCGTCTTTCCAGGCGAAATCTGACGGTATCGACATCGAATTCGCGCGTGAAGGCGCTGTAATTACGATGACAAACAACACGACGACGGCTATCACTGCAGCGGGTGTAACTGCCAGCTTCGGTGTGCCGGGTGGCGGACTTGAACTACTTGATACAATCGATGTGTCTACGCTTGACGGTGCGAAGGCATCACTTGCCGCATTCGAAAGCTTGATCCAAACTTCAATTGATGCAGCAGCTCAGTTCGGCTCAACTGAAGGGCGCATCGAAATCCAGAGTGAATTTGTGTCTTCACTTTCAGATAGCCTAGAATCCGGAATCGGGGCACTAGTCGATGCTGACATGGAAGAAACATCGGCTCGCCTGCAAGCGCTTCAGGTCCAGCAGCAGTTAGCTGTGCAGTCCTTGTCAATTGCGAACGAAGCTCCTCAGACGATCTTGTCACTCTTTAGATAAGCAAGTTGAACGGAGGGCCGATTAATCGGCCCTCTTCTCACAGCCGAATACGGTAAAACCGTATTCCGTTCTATATTGTCCCGGAAGGACTTACCGTGAACGCAATTGAACTTGCTCGGCAAGCATATGCCCCCACTAACGCCCCCTTCAAATCACACCGTAGCGTCGAAGCTCAAGTTATCGGGAATGTTACTGCGCGCCTTCGTGTGGCTTCCACCCGAAGAGATCAGGATTTTCCGAAATTTGCGGAAGCTTTGAATGACAATCGCAAGCTTTGGAACACATTGGCAATTGACGTTGCCGCATCAGAAAATGAATTACCAAGATCGTTACGTGCACAAATTTTCTATTTAGCAAAATTTACTGAAACTTTCAGTGCAAAAATCTTGCGTGAAAATACCGCTGCTGATGTCCTAATTGAAATAAACACCTCTGTCATGCGTGGTCTAAATATGGGGCAAGGTAAATAGATGTCAGGTCTTGTTTTAAAGCTGAACCCAAAAGAGCGTGTGCTCGTGAACGGAGCCGTGATTGAAAATGGTGACCGACGTAGTCGCCTTTCGATTCTAACCCCAAACGCAAATATTCTAAGGCTTAGGGATGCGTTGCGGCCAGACGAGGTGAACACGCCCGTCAGACGTGTATGCTATGTCGCGCAACTCATCCTATCTGGGGATGTCTGCATTGACGAAGCCAAAAATCAGATATTACAGGGTGTTGAACAGCTTAGCCAAGCACTTAGAGACGCCGACAGTCGAGAACAGCTATCCATAGCTAGCGATGCGATCATGAAGGATGATTTCTATCGCGCGCTAAAGGCATTGCGATCGCTACTCCCTAGGGAGGCACGCCTTCTCGCAGTGCACCCACAATGAGTTTTCAACCGTTGGTCCCGATTGGAGGGTATACTGGCTGGAAATTCCTTGAACGGACTCTCGTTCAACAACAGCAAGCGTTTGATGAAAGCCCAACTATAAAACGTGTCACAGAAAATTTTCGAGAGAACATTTCTGAGATCCGCACGGCGGAAGAGTTGGTAAATGACAGGGACCTATTGACTGTAGCACTTGGTGCTTTTGGTTTAGATGACGACATCAATAACAAGTTCTTTATCCAAAAAATTCTGGAAGAAGGCACGACCGAAGACGATGCGCTTGCAAATAAACTTTCCGATAGCAGATACGCAGAATTTTCGAGGGCATTGGGATTTGGTGACTTCTCTACGCCATTGACAGCAACGTCGATCGCCTCAGAAGACATCATCACGCGCTTCGAAAGGCAATCGTTTGAAGCTGCCGTTGGCGAACAGGACAACCAACTACGACTCGCTTTGAACATTGGAAAGGCCCTGGAGGACGTTACGGACAGTGCAGAATCGACAAATGCGCAATGGTATGCCCTATTGGGAAACGCACCGTTGAGAGAGGTAGTTCAAACCGCGTTAGGTTTACCCACTGAAGTCGGCAGCGTCGATATCGATAAGCAACTCGAGACCTTCAAAGCGCGTTCAGAATCGGTTTTCGGTACAGATCAAATCGCTGACTTTTCAGGAGAAGACTTGCAAGAAAAGTTAGTTCGACTTTTTTTGCTTCGATCATCACTGAGCGAAAGCACCGGCTATTCAAGCGGCAATATCGCCCTAACACTTTTAGCTGCACGTTAGTACATAGCACGTGTCACAGTTCCAGCAATCATATGGAACGCGTCTGGAATTCACTGACGTATTAATTGAGCAGGGCTTGGCTGAATGCAACGCCGGACCCGACGTAGCAGCAAGACGATCCATTCGAAACGTTGCACTCGCTCAACAGAAGCGCGTTTTTAACACTGCTGAACCCATGTTCGACGATCCACTTCCGGCGAGGGGGATGTGCTGTGGTTTGAGATCAGATTTGGCCGCCCCATCTTTAAGCCTCGCCTAAAAATGGACCTGTCGTCTACAATGCCTCACGGCCTTGTAAATACGGGCGTTATGATTGCCTGAAGGTCGCTTCAAAGGTGAAAAGACCCGCAAAGCGCGGGCCTCTTCCTATCTCTATTAATGACTTAAAACGCCCATTCGCCCCTACGCATCACAGGCACTGTTTCACCAGTCAACGTAACCCCATCAATATCGACGGCATCAGAGCCCATCATCCAATCTACGTGGATCAAGCTTTGGTTGCCGCCTTTTTGCTGCAATTCCTCAGGGGCCAATTCCGAACCACCCTCGATTGTGTCTGCATAACACTGGCCCAATGCGATATGGCACGATGCGTTTTCATCAAACAATGTATTGAAAAACAAAACCCCAGACTGCGAAATCGGACTAGAATGCGGGACCAAGGCCACTTCGCCGATCCGACTTGCGCCATCATCTGTCGCGAGCAAAGCGCGCAGCTGCTCCTGACCCTTTGATGCAGTCGCCTCGACAATCTTTCCCGCCTCGAACCGGACAGAAATATCTTCGATGACATTCCCCTGATGCGCCAACGGCTTTGTCGCGGAAACGGTTCCGTCGACCTTGTAAGCATGTGGGCATGTAAAGACCTCTTCGGTCGGGATATTTGGCTGGCACACAACTCCATTCAGCGCAGGCGATGCCCCGCCTTTCCAAATGTGCCCTTCCGCCAAACCAAGGCGCAAATCTGTGCCCGGACCTGTATATTGCAACGCGTCAAACGCCTGCTCATTCAGCCATTTCACCCGTTTTTTCAGTTCCGCCGTATGGTTAGCCCAATTCGCAACAGGGTCGTCGCCGTCCAGTCGCGAAGCCGCGTAAATCGCATCCATTAACTTGCCCTGCGCCTCGTCCACCGGCAAATCGGGGAACACCCGCGCAGCCCAGCCGGCCCCAGGGAATGCAACAATATTCCAGTTTACCTCGAAACCGACAATTGGGTTCATCGCAGGTTTCGCGGCAATCGATGTCGCCTTTGACAGTCGCGCGACTTTTACTGGGTCTTGCTCGGCCAGTAACATCGGATCGTCGCCAGTCACGGCCATACGCGCGGCACCGCCTTTAAACGCAGCGGCGAGCCCTTCGTAAAACCAGCCCGGCGCGTGATCGAAACTGGCATCCTCGGCATTTTCGCACCGTGCCAAAGTAATAGCATCGTCGGTAAAGAACGGCGTCACAACGCCTGCGCCCGCTTTGTAGGCGTGTACGGCGATACGTTGCACCAATGGCAACGCCGCCATCGGGGCGGTAATGACCAAATCTTGGCCTTTTTGTAGGTTAACACCCGTTCGCACCGCAACTTCTGCAAGCCGGTCGAGTTTCTTTGGATCGATATGGTCGGACATGGTGCACCTCAGCTATAAAACCTGTGCCAACCTACGCCCGAACACATTAACGTCAACCAGTTAAGAAACCCCTGCGACGGCTTTCACCTCGAGGTATTCTTCCAGACCCCAAACAGACCCTTCGCGACCGTTGCCCGACTGTTTATAACCGCCGAACGGGGTCTCGCCACCTAGCGAAGTACCGTTCACTTCGACCATGCCGGACCGCATACCGCGCGCCATTCTCTTTGCCTTTTCAGGGTCTTGCGTCTGCACGTAGTTGCCCAAACCATAAGGCGTGTCGTTCGCAATCGTCAACGCATCCGCCTCGTCCTTGAACGGAATGATCACTAGCACCGGACCGAACACTTCTTCGCGTGCAATTTTCATCTGATTGTTCACGTCAGCAAAAACTGTCGGCTTTACAAAGTATCCGGCGTTCATCCCGTCAGGCCGTCCTGTGCCGCCTGCAACAAGCCGCGCACCTTCATCGATACCGTCCTGAATGAGCCCCTGCACCTTGTGCCAATGCCCTTCGCTGACGAGCGGCCCGATGTGACGACCGTCTTGCTGCGCAGGACCAACGGCCTGCTGTTCAGCAGCCTCGCGTGCGGCCTCAACCACTTTATCATAAATGCTTTCTTCGACCAGCATCCGCGTCGGGGCGTTGCACGATTGTCCGGTATTTTGGAAACAATGCCGCACGCCACGCGCAACAGCTTTGTCGTCGGCATCAGCGAAAATAACATTGGCTCCTTTGCCGCCCAGCTCAAGGCTCACGCGCTTCACGGTATCAGCGGCGGCCTTTGTGATCAGTGCGCCAGCGCGCGTGGAGCCGGTAAAGCTGACCATATCCACATCAGGATGCACAGACAGCTGCGACCCAACGCCAGCACCGTCACCGTTTACCATGTTGAACACACCGGCGGGGAACCCCGCCTCGTCGATCATTTCGGCCAGCAGAATGGACGAGAGCGGCGCGATTTCCGATGGCTTCAGCACAACAGTACAGCCAACAGCCAACGCTGGAATCACCTTCAACGTCACTTGGTTCATCGGCCAGTTCCATGGCGTGATCAGCGCAGCCACGCCAATCGGCTCGTGATAAATCCAGTCATCGCCGCTTTTGCGCTCGAATTCATAAGCTCGTGCAGCGCGAATGGCTTCTTTGATGTGCCACGCACCAGCACCCCATTGGGACGTCTCGGACAGAGATTTCGGTGCCCCCATTTCCAGCGACATCGCCTCGGACATTTCCGTTTTGCGGGCGTTATACAACGCCTCAAGCCGTTCAAGTGCTGCGAGACGGTCCTCTAGCGGGGCCGCGGACCATGCCGGAAAAGCGGCTTTGGCCGCAGCAACAGCAGCGTCAGTATCTGCCTGACTTCCCAGTGAAATTACAGCACATTGCTGTTCGGTTGACGGATCAATGACCGCGAGGTCATGCGCTTCAGACGGCGCTACCCAAGCCCCATTGATGTAAAAATCACGTTTCTCGATCATGCTTCAGTCCTCTTATCAGCGCCCCGACGAGGCCGGAGCATTTAGAAGTTGCCCAAACTCTAATCACCAATCTAAGCCACATCCAAGTGAATCAACATTTTGCGCAGAGAATAATTTTTATTCTTGACCAAGCAGTCAAATGACGCGAGCGTGTTCAGCGTAGGTACGATCTGTGTGGGGGCACTTTGACCGGTAATCAGCAAAACTCCGACAATGCGTTGGGTCAACGGATGCGCAATCTGCGCCGCCGCATGTCCATGACGTTGCAGCAGTTTGCTGACAAAAGCGGCGTGTCCGTCGGTTATCTGAGCCAACTGGAACGAGGCAATGCGACGCCGACACTTGGTACATTGTCGCAAATTGCTGCCGCACTAAACGTGACTGCCGACTACTTCATAGCGACACCACGGCCCGTAGATAGCCTCACGAACGCAGGCAAACGTCCGCGTTTTTCGGTCGACGGCTCCGCGTTAGAGTATGAACAGATCGGCGCAGATCACCCCGACCTCGAAATGACATCGTATATTCTGCACGTGCCTCCGGGCTACACATCAGAAGAAGTCAAACACGTCGGCGAAGAAATCATCTACGTGCTGGATGGCGAAATCTGCCAACGTGTCGAAGGTCGAGACTATGTCATGCGATCCGGCGACAGCCTACATTACCTCGGGACACACCCGCATTCTTGGTCAAACCAGACCAACGAACCTGCTTGCATTATGTGGGTTGGACGTATGCAATACGACCAATCAGGGCACGTCCCTGCCCGCGAAAGCCGCGCGACTAAAGTCGCGGCAACGCAAACTGCTTAACAAAACAAACGACCAACTGGAGAGAGTAAAAATGTCTATGAAAACAACACTTGCGACTGGGATGCTTCTGGCAACCGTTGGCACATCAGCGATGGCGCAATCCCTCGTTTATTGTTCCGAAGGTTCACCAGAGGGTTTTGACCCGGCCCTGTATACATCCGGCACAACCTTTGATGCGTCCAGCCACCCCGTCTACAACCGTCTTTCAGAATTCAAAGTCGGCACAACAGAAACAGTCCCGGGCCTTGCTGAAAGCTGGGAAGTCTCCGAAGACGGCCTGTCCGTCACATTTAACCTGCGTCAGGGCGTTTCATTCCACTCAAACGCGAACTTCACACCAACACGCGACTTCAACGCGGATGACGTGATTTTCACATTTGACCGTCAAGGCAACTCAGAAAACCCATATAACCAAGTGTCCGGCGGCTCTTGGGAATATTACTCAAGCATGTCGATGCCAGAACTCGTGTCCAGTATCGAAAAAGTTGACGACTACACCGTCAAATTCAACCTGACACGGACAGAAGCTCCGTTCATCGCGAACATGGCAATGGATTTCGCGTCGATCGTGTCAAAAGAATACGCCGACGCGATGATGGAAGCTGGCACACCTGAAATGGTAAACCAAGCACCAATCGGCACAGGCCCGTTTACGTTCCAAGCCTACCAAAAAGACGCCGTTATCCGCTATCTGCGCAACGACAACTACTGGGGTGATCCAGCAAAAGTCGAAAGCCTGATCTTCGCAATTACACCTGATGCGTCAGTACGTTACCAGAAAGTTCAAGCTGGCGAATGCCACGTCATGGCCTACCCGAACCCTGCTGACGTTGCTGACATGCAAAGCGCAGAAGACATCGTTGTGATGGAACAAGAAGGTCTGAACGTCGGCTACCTTGCCTACAACACACAGATGCCTCCGTTCGACAACGCCAACGTGCGTAAAGCGTTGAACATGTCCATCGACAAGCAAGCAATCATCGACGTGGTCTTCCAAGGCTCCGGCGAAATCGCGAAAAACCCGATCCCGCCAACCATGTGGTCTTATGACGAAAACACTGTGGATGACGAATACAACCCAGAAGCAGCCATGGAAATGCTGGCCGCTGAAGGCGTCGAAGATCTGGAACTGAAAATCTGGGCAATGCCGGTTCAGCGTCCATACAACCCCAACGCACGCCGCATGGCCGAGCTGATGCAAGAAGACTTCAGCAAGGTTGGCGTCGATGTTGAGATCGTTTCATACGAATGGGGTGAGTACCTTGAGCGGTCCAGCGACGTTGACCGTGATGGTGCGGTTCTGCTGGGTTGGACAGGCGACAACGGCGATCCAGACAACTTCCTTGCTGTTCTGCTTGGCTGTGACGGCGTTGGCGGCTCAAACCGCGCACAATGGTGCAACGAAGAGTTCGACGCAGTGATCCAAGAAGCGAAAACACTGTCTTCGCAAGAAGAGCGGACAGCTTTGTATGAAGAAGCGCAAGCAATCTTCAAGGATCAAGCACCTTGGGCAACCATCGCGCACTCTGTTGTCTTCATGACGATGCGCCCAGAAGTTGAAGGCTATGTTGTTCACCCACTTGGTGGCCACATCTTTAACCAGGTTGGCCTTTCTGAGTAATTCAGATTAGTAGCCGGGGCGGCGCATCTGTGCCGCCCCTTTCAACCACTCTTTTCCCGGATTTTTCTTGATGCTGATTGATCGCCTTGCCGCCTATGCCGCTGTTGCCGCCGATCTCGGCGTTGACGCCGTGGCGCTTGTCCCCGGCCCGAATTTCACCCGTGCCATTGGCCACGAATTTATGAGCCACGAACGCCCTCTTGTCGTTGTTATCCCTGCAAATGGCCCCGCCGCGGCGCTGGTCCCGAACTTGGAACTCGGCAGCTGGTCGCAGGTCGGTTTTGACGGCGCGGTCTTTGATTGGCGCGACCAAACTGGCTACGATGACGCCTTTGCGGCACTCACCCAACATCTCGGCATCACCTCTCTTGCCGTTGAGGGCCAAGTCATGCGCGTGTTTGTGCATCACGCCTTTCTCAACGCGCAGCCCGACCTGAAAATCACAGACGCCGAACGCGAAATCTCCGCACTGCGCATCGTCAAAACAGACGCCGATATCGCCGCACTTCGCGAGGCGATCGGCATTTCAGAACGCGCATTGGCGCACACCCTGACCACGATCAAGCCGGGGCAAACCGAAAAACAAGTCGAACAGACCCTCGTTCAAGCCCTGTTTGCCGAGGGCGCCGATGGCCAGTCGTTTTCGCCCATCGTCGTGGCGGGCGCCAACACCGCCATGCCGCACGCCCACGCAGGCGACACCCCAATCAAAGAGGGCGACGCGATCCTGATCGACTTTGGTGCGCGCAAAAACGGTTTTGCCGCTGACATCACACGCACATTCTTTCTCGGCCACGCCAGCGAAGAGCAACGCGCCGTCTACGACGCTGTCCTCCAAGCAAACCTGATCGGTCACAAAATGACCAAAGCAGGTGTGACCGCCCACGAAATCGACGACGCGGTCACAAGCCACCTCGAATCTACACCCTACGCCGACCGCATCCGCACCAAAACGGGCCACGGCCTTGGGCGCGACGTCCACGAGGCACCCTATATCATGCGCGGCAACCACACCGCCCTGCCCGCAGGCACTGTCTACACCAACGAACCCGGCCTCTACGAGATCGGCAACTTCGGAGTCCGCATAGAAGACGACGTCTTGATCACTGACGACGGCTGCATCTCCCTGACGACATTCTCAAAGGAGCTCGCGATCCTCCCGTGTTAAATTATATCCTCAGCCGCATCCTGACATTTATACCGACATTCGTTGGCGTAACGTTAATTTCATTCGGATTTATCCGCGTTTTACCGGGCGATCCGATTATCGTGATGGCGGGCGAACGCGGCATGTCCGACGCACGCTACGCCGAATTGTCTGCGCAATACGGATTTGATCAACCAATCTACAAACAATTCTGGGACTACCTGACCGGCGTTATGCAGGGCGATCTCGGCAATTCATTTGTCACAAAACGCCCCGTCTGGGACGAGTTCTTCGCGCTCTTTCCCGCGACGCTGGAACTGTCCATCTGCGCCATGCTTTTCGCGCTTGCACTCGGCCTGCCTGCTGGCGTGATCGCGGCGGTGAACCGTGGTAAATTCTTCGATCGCGCATTGATGTCCACAGCCCTCATCGGATACTCTATGCCCATATTCTGGTGGGCTTTGCTGCTGATCATTGTGTTCTCGGGCAACCTTCAGTGGACACCGGTTTCCGGCCGCATCGACCTGCTGTACTACTTCCCCGACCCCACCGGTTTTATGCTGATCGACAGCCTCACATCGGGCCAATCGGGGGCCTTCAAATCAGCGGTACGTCACCTGATCCTACCGACCATCGTCCTCGGCACGATCCCCCTCGCCGTCATAGCGCGGCAAACTCGATCAGCCATGCTCGAAGTCTTGGGCGAAGACTACATTCGCACCGCCCGCGCCAAAGGTCTGTCCACCGGACGCATCAACGGCATCCACGCGCTGCGCAACGCACTAATCCCCGTGATCACGGTCATCGGCCTGTCGGTCGGTACATTGCTCGCGGGCGCGATCCTGACCGAAACGATTTTCTCGTGGCCGGGCATCGGCAAATGGATGGTCGATAGCATCTTCCGCCGCGACTACCCCGTTGTGCAAGGCGGCCTGTTGTTGATCGCCGTTATGGTCATGGTCGTTAACCTTACTGTTGATATGCTTTACGGCGTCATTAACCCTAAAATCAGGAAGCGCTGATGACCGATACTTCAGCAGAAACAAGCACCCGCCCCGGTCGCCTCAGTGAATTCTGGTTCTATTTTCGCGAAAATCGCGGTGCCGTTATCGGCCTATGGATCTTCGCAGCTTTTGCATTCGTGGCACTGTTCGGTCCGTGGATCGCACCGCATGACCCCACCGCGCAATACCGTGAATTCGCGCTTCTTCCCCCATTTTGGCAGGAAGGCGGCAACTCTAGCTACCTTTTAGGCACCGATCCACTGGGCCGCGATATGCTGTCGCGGCTTATCGTCGGGGCGCGGTACTCGTTCTTTGTCGGCATCGTTGTGGTCTCAATCGCGGCATCTGGTGGGATCATCCTCGGCCTGCTGTCCGGTTTCGCACCCAAGTGGCTCGACACGATTATCATGCGTATCATGGACATCATCCTCGCGTTTCCATCCCTGCTCTTGGCGCTGGTTCTCGTCGCCATTTTGGGGCCATCGTTAACCAATGCGATGATCGCAATCGCCATCGTTCTACAGCCACATTACGTGCGTTTGACCCGTGCAAGTGTTCTCGCTGAACGGCAAAAAGACTATGTCACATCGGCCCGCGTCGCAGGCGCAAGCAAAACGCGGTTGATGTTCATCACGGTCCTGCCGAACTGCCTCGCACCGATTATCGTGCAAGCAGCACTGTCGTTTTCAACCGCGATTTTGGACGCCGCCGCCCTCGGGTTCCTTGGCATGGGGGCGCAACCCCCAACCCCAGAATGGGGCACAATGCTCGCCGAAGCGCGCGAATTTATCCTGCGCGCATGGTGGGTCGTCACCTTCCCGGGCATCGCGATCCTTGTCACGGTTTTGGCCATCAACTTGATGGGCGACGGACTACGCGACGCGCTTGATCCTAAACTGAAACGGAGCTGATATGTCACTTTTACGCATCCGTAACCTTTCGGTCGATTTCGCGACAGCTTCCGGTAAATTCCGGGCCGTCGATCAAGTAGACCAAGACGTCGACACAGGTGAAATCCTCGCCATTGTTGGGGAAAGTGGGTCGGGTAAATCCGTGTCCATGCTCGCCATGATGGGCCTCCTGCCGTGGACCGCGACTGTCACAGCCGACGAGATGACTTTCGACGGTCACAACCTACTGACGATGGACGCCAAATCACGGCGCAAAATTGTCGGCAACGATCTTGCCATGATTTTTCAAGAACCGATGTCATCGCTGAACCCCTGTTTTCCGGTCGGTTGGCAGATCAAAGAATCCTTGCGTGTCCACCTTGGCCTGAATCGCAAACAACGCCATGCACGTGCAATCGAGTTGTTCGAACAGGTTGGCATCCCTGACCCTGAACGGCGCCTTTCGGCATTTCCGCACCAAATGTCTGGTGGCATGAACCAACGTGTGATGATTGCTATGGCGATTGCCTGTAAACCAAAACTGTTGATCGCGGATGAGCCGACAACCGCGCTCGACGTCACGATCCAAGCACAAATCCTCGACCTGCTCGCCTCTCTGCGCGACGAAACAGGCATGGGCCTTGTTTTGATCACACACGATATGGGTGTCGTGGCCGAAACAGCGGAACGCGTCAGCGTGCAATACGCCGGCCAAAAGATCGAAGAACAACAGGTCGTGCCATTGTTCGACGAGCCGCATCACCCTTACACCAATGCGCTGCTTGATGCCTTACCCGAACGCGCAACCGACAAACGCCTGCCCACTATTCCCGGTGTTGTGCCCGGCCAGTTTGACAGGCCGACCGGTTGCCTGTTTTCCCCGCGCTGCAAATTCGCGGACGGCAAATGCAAAACGGACGCACCTGCGCCACAGTCAGACGCACTTGGCCGCGCCCGCTGCTTCTATCCGCTCAACACAAACGCAAGGCAAGCATCATGACGGCCCCTATTATGACCGCAACCGCCCTCGCGCGGCATTATCAAGTCGGCGGCGGCATGTTCAGCAAACCGAAGACCTTAAAGGCCGTCGGTGGCATTGATTTCGCTTTGTCTCCGGGCAAAACTCTCGCCGTTGTGGGCGAAAGTGGTTGTGGAAAGTCCACGCTCGCGCGCCTTGTCACGATGATCGAAGAGCCAACATCGGGTTCCTTTGCCATTGATGGCAACATTGTATTGCCTGAAAACTGGGCCTCCTTACGCAGTTCGATCCAAATTGTATTCCAAGACCCCTATGGATCGCTAAATCCACGCCAACGGATCGCGCAAATCCTAGAGGAGCCGCTCGTCATTAATCGACCCGAGATGTCCCGAGCCGAGCGTGAAGCAAAAGCCCGCGAGATGATCAAACTCGTCGGCCTACGCCCTGAACATTACGATCGCTACCCGCACATGTTCTCTGGCGGGCAACGGCAGCGCATCGCGATTGCGCGTGCGCTCATGTTAGACCCAAAAGTGTTAGTATTAGATGAACCCGTGTCCGCTTTGGATCTGTCGATCCAATCCGCAGTACTCAATCTGCTCATCGACCTCCAAGAACGCCTGAACCTCGCCTATTTGTTCATTTCCCACGATCTAAGCGTGGTCAAACACATCTCTGACGACGTCATCGTGATGTACCTCGGACGTGCGGTCGAACGCGGATCAAAAGACGCGGTTTTTGCCGGCGCCAAACATCCCTACACCAAAGCGTTGCTATCCGCGACGCCGCAAGCGGCCCCAAAATCGCCCAAAGAACGGATCAAACTGTCGGGTGAATTGCCTTCGCCGCTTGCTGTGCCTGATGGCTGTCCGTTCGCACCACGCTGCTGGAAAGTCCAAGATAAATGCCGTTCCGAGCGCCCAGAACTGACTGCGGACGCCCACGCGGCAGCTTGTTTTTTCCCCGAGAACTAACCCTGTGCCGCCCGCACTTCGTCCGCCTTTTGGCGGGCGACGTTGCGCTTCATGACCAAAGATGCGGTGATCACGCCAACAGTGACGATACCGATCATAATGGTCGATAGCGCGTTAATTTCAGGCGTCACACCAAGCCGAACAGCCGAGAAAATCTTAATCGGCAGCGTCGTCGACGACGGCCCAGACGCGAACGACGCGATCACCAAATCGTCCAGCGACAAGGTAAAAGCCAGCAACCATCCAGCGATCACCGATGGCGCGATAATCGGCAGCGTGACAGAGCGGAATGCGTCAAACGGGGTGCAACCAAGGTCAAGCGCGGCCTCTTCCAACGACTTGTCAAAGCTCACCAAACGGGACGAGACCACGACAGAAACATAGCACATCGAAAACGTCGTATGGGCCAATACAATTGTCAGCACACCACGGTCTAAATCGATGGCAATAAAAAACAAAAGCAACGACAATCCGGTGATCACTTCCGGCATGACTAACGGTGCATAGACCATCCCCGAAAACAACGTGCGCCCAAAAAACCGACCGCCGCGCACCATCACATAGGCTGCCATCGTGCCGAGAATCGTCGCCAATGTGGACGACCAGAACCCGACCTTCACCGTGATCCAAGCCGCGTCCAAGAACGCGGTGTTTTGCATTAATTCGGCGTACCACTTTGTCGAAAATCCAGCCCAGACCGTGACAAGTCGACTTTCATTAAAGCTATAAATCACGAGAATGATCATCGGCAAATATAGGAACACAAAACCGACAGTCAGCGACGTCGCATTAAACCAGCTGAAGCGTCTCATCCATCAGTCTCCCGCTGTTTTTGTTCGTTGCGCTGGAACAGAATGATCGGGATGATCAAGATCAACAGCAGGATCACTGCGACTGTCGACGCCACTGGCCAATCACGGTTCGAGAAAAATTCCTCCCACAGTACTTTCCCGATCATCAAGGTATCTGATCCACCTAGCAACGATGGGATGACGAATTCGCCCAGCGACGGGATGAACACCAGAAAACAGCCCGCGATAATGCCGGATTTCGCCAGTGGCGCAGTGACGAGCCAGAATGCCTGAGTGCGCGTACATCCAAGGTCTTCTGCCGCTTCGAGTAGGCTGTCGTCCATCTTTTCCAGCGCCGCATAAATCGGAAGCACCATGAACGGCAAATATGTGTAAACGATGCCGATATAGACGGCAACATTCGTGTTTAAGATCGTCAGGGGCGCATCGATCAGACCGATTCCTAACAGCAATTGGTTAAGATATCCTTCAGTTCCCAAAATGCCGATCCACGCATAAACGCGAATCAAAAACGACGTCCAAAATGGCAAAATGATCAACATCATCAGCATCGGGCGCCATTCTTCTGCGGCCTTTGCCATCGCGTAAGCAATTGGAAAGCCTACTAAAAGCGTAAAAAATGTAGCGATTAACGCAATCTTCAAACTTGAGAGATACGCTTTCCAATACAGATCATCACCCGTCAGAAAGGCGTAATTCTCCCAGTTAAGCTCGGCAAAAAACGCCTTAACCCCGTCCCATCCGGTCGAAAGGTCTAGCTGCGGACCGTAGGGTGGGATCGATAATTCATAGTAAGAGAAACTAATGCGAACAACGATGAGGAAAGGCACCAAAAATAGCGCAAACAACCACAAATACGGTATCGCGATGAGAGTAAAGCGGCGCATCTTACGCGGTCAACACGACACCAGCGGTGTCGGTCCATGACAGCCAAACGGTGTCTTCCCATGTGAAACTTCGTCGTGCGATCCGGCGATCATTCGCGGTTTGGGCTTTGATGACTTTCCCATCAGGCAGTTCAACGTGATAGGTCGAAATGTTCCCGAGATAGGCGATATCCAACACCGCCCCTTTGATCTTGTTCGGACGATCCTGTGGTTCATCTTGCGTGATTGTAATTTTCTCGGGGCGCACGGCATAGGTACATTGCGTGTCAGCGGACAAATCTGTCTTAGCTCTGATCGGCGGCTGGCCTTCTGCCCAGCTGATCGTGGCCACGCCGTCCACAACAGCGGCGTGCCCTTCGATAAAGTTCACTTCACCGATGAAATCGGCGACGTAAACGGAATTGGGATTCTCATAGATCCGGTCAGGGGTGGCGACTTGGACGATTACACCAGCGTCCATAACGGCAACACGAGACGCGACAGTCATTGCCTCTTCTTGATCGTGCGTCACAATCACAAACGTCGTGCCGGTTTTTTCTTGGATATCCATCAATTCGAACTGCGTCTCATGACGCAGCTTTTTATCAAGCGCACCTAACGGCTCGTCCAACAACAACAATTTCGGTGCTTTCGCCAGAGATCGCGCCAAAGCAACACGTTGCCGTTGACCACCAGAAATCTGGTGTGGCTTGCGTTTCGCGAATTTCTGCAAACGGGTCAGACGCAGCATTTCATCAACCCGCGCGGGGATGTCGGCCTTGTCCATATCGGATCGCTTCAGCCCGAAAGCGATGTTTTCGTAGACACTGAGGTGTGGAAACAGCGCATAGGATTGAAACATCATGTTTACCGCGCGCTGGTTCGGCGGCACATTCGCGATGTCTTTTCCATCTAACTCAATCGTGCCTGTCGTCGGCTTTTCAAATCCGGCCAACATCCGCATCAGGGTCGTTTTCCCACAGCCAGACGGACCGAGCAGCGCAAAGAATTCTTTGGCATAGATATCCAGCGTCAGGTCATCAATGGCGGTAAAGTCACCAAAATTCTTCGTCACATTACGAAAGCGGATCAGCGGCTTTTCAGTCGCATCTTCCCAAGGGGCAAAGACGTCTTGTGGCGATTGCGCCATATGTGGGGTCTCACTTTAGGGTTTTAGCGGCGTGCATCGGGGAATCCGGTGCACGCCTTGTGTACGTGTTGTGCACGTGTAGTGATTTAGGTTCCGGACTTAATTTTGGTCCACAAACGCGTAATCGTCCGCTGCACACGCGAGTCGTAAGGGGCCTTTGTGTACAGATTTTCGAGCGTCGCGGCGTCCGGGTAAATCGCCGTATCCCCGATCACATCCTCAATCAAGAACTCTTGCGACGCCAGATTGCCGTTTGCATAATAAACGTAGTTCGACGCTGCGGCCATGTTCTGTGCATCAAGAATAAAGTTCAGGAAGGTGTGCGCGGCTTCCGGATTTGGCGCGTCCACTGGAATCGCCATTTGGTCAAACCACATCAACGCCCCTTCTGTCGGCGCGTTATATGCGATTTCGACGCCATTGTCGGCCTCGTCAGCACGGTCACGCGCTTGCAAAATGTCACCGGACCAACCGAATGCTACGCAAATATCACCGTTTGCCAAGGCATTGATGTACTCGGACGAATGAAACTTCTGAATGTACGGGCGCACGCCCATCAGAAGCTCTTCGGCCTTTGCAATCGCATCAGAATCTTCGCTGTTCGGGTCTTCACCGAGGAAGTTCAATGCGGCAGGAATCACCTCTGACGGGGCATCAAGGAAATACACGCCACATGCGGACAGTTTTTCCATGTTCTCAGGATTGAAAATCAGATCAAGCGAATTGATCGGGGCATCTTCACCCAAGACTTCGGCGACCTTTGCGACGTTCACGCCAAGGCCAGTCGTGCCCCACATGTAGTTGATTGAATAGGCGTTTTCGGGATCATACTGCGCTGTTCGCGCTTCGATAATATCCCAAAGATTGCCTGCATTTGGCAGTTGATCCATATCGAGAGGCCGGAAAGCACCCGCAGAAATTTGACGCTGAAGGAAATCACCAGTCGGCACAACAACGTCGTAACCTGATGATCCTGCGAGCATTTTCGTCTCAAGCACTTCGTTGCTATCAAACACGTCATAAATCAGGTCGATACCTGTTTCTTCTTCGAATTTGGTCAGCAAGTCTTCGTCGATATAGTCAGACCAGTTGTAAACCCGCACTTCTTCGGCGAATGCAGCGCTGGCGAATGTTGTCGTGGCCAGCAACAAAGCAATCTTTTTCATCGGTATCTCCCGTCGATGTCAGTGAGAGTCTCTTGCCCTCATATTCTCGATATGATCAATTTCGCAAAGCCAATGCAATACAAGAGCACGTTGCGGCACAGCATTCAGACTGCGGCACAACGCAAAATGGCAAATCTCAGCCCAAAAAGGATGCATCTGATGAATAAAATAACAAACCACATGCCGACTGCAGAATTGCAGGCACTTGATGCTGCGCACCACATGCATCCGTTCACCGCAGGCGCAGAGCTGGCCAAGGCCGGTGCGCGGGTCATTACATCCGCCGATGGCGTGATGTTGACCGACAGTGAAGGCAAGAACTTGCTAGACGCAATGGCGGGCCTTTGGTGTGTAAACATTGGCTATGGGCGCAATGAATTGGCCGAAGCGGCTGCGCGCCAAATGCGCGAATTGCCGTATTACAACACGTTTTTCATGACGACCCATGTTCCGGTGATCGCATTGTCTGCGAAGCTGGCAGAGCTTGCACCAGAAGGGTTCAACAACGTGTTTTACGCGGGCTCCGGGTCAGAGGCGAACGACACGAATATCCGCATGGTCCGCCATTATTGGTCCGCCAAGGGCCAGCCCGAAAAGAAAATCATCATCAGCCGCAAGAATGGCTACCACGGCTCAACCTTGGGTGGTGCTAGCCTCGGTGGGATGATCCCGATGCACCAGCAAGGCGGCCTACCGATTCCCGACATTCACCACATCGATCAGCCAAACTGGTGGGCCGAAGGCGGTGACATGTCGCCGGAAGATTTCGGTCTTGAACGCGCCCGTCAGCTTGAGGCCGCGATCAACCATTACGGTGAAGACAAAATCGCGGCGTTTATTGCCGAACCCGTGCAGGGTGCTGGCGGTGTGATCGTGCCGCCTGAAACATACTGGCCTGAAATCCAGCGCATTTGCGACGCCCACGACATCCTGCTGATCGCTGACGAAGTGATCTGCGGCTTTGGTCGTACCGGCGAATGGTTCGGGTCGACGACCTACAACATCAAGCCGCACATCATGACAATCGCCAAGGGCTTGTCGTCTGGCTATGCGCCGATTGGCGGGTCTCTGGTCTGTGACGAGGTCGCTGATGTGATCAATAACGCAGGCGATTTCAACCACGGCTACACCTATTCCGGCCACCCTGTTTCAGCCGCGGTTGCGCTGGAAAACCTGCGTATTCTTGAGGAAGAAGGTATCGTTGACACCGTCCGCGATGAAACTGCGCCTTACCTTAAAGAGAAATGGGAAGCGCTGACCGATCACCCGTTGATCGGCCAAGCGTCGATCTCTGGTATGATGGCATCCGTCGCGATGACCCCGCACAAGGAAAGCCGCGCTGCGTTCAAAACACCGGGTGCATTGGGTTATTATTGCCGGACACGCTGCTTTGAAAATGGCCTTGTGATGCGTCACGTGGGGGATCGGATGATCATTTCGCCGCCGCTTGTGATCAAGAAAGACGAGATCGACACGTTGATGGACCGCGCCGTGAAATCGCTGGACGAAACCTATACTTGGGCGAAATCCGAAGGGCATATGTCCGCGTGACCCTCGACCTGCTCACCGCCAATGACAAACAGGGCGCGTACCCCGCGTCCTACTACGCCGCGACAGCCGCGCCGTTGCCGCCCTTTCCGGCGGCATCAGGTGCGATCACATGCGACGTTTGCGTCATTGGCGGCGGGTACACGGGGCTGTCAGCCGCACTTCACCTTGCGCAAAAGGGTTACGACGTTCTGCTATTGGAAGCGCAGCGCGTGGGCTTTGGCGCGTCGGGTCGCAATGGCGGGCAAGTCGGAACGGGCCAGCGGGTCGAAATGGATAGCGTCGAAAAAATCGTCGGCATGGGACCGGCCAAGGCGCTATGGGACATGTCGCTCGAGTCGGTGCAATTGGTCAAAGACCTGATCAAAACACACGCAATGGATGTCCCATTCCATGATGGCGTGATCGAAGCGGCGCATCGCGCACGTTTTGTCCCCGAATTTCACGAATACGCTGCCCATCTGGAAAAGGTTTACGGCTACACGCAGATGAGCGCGCTAGACCGCGATGCGATGCACGACCACGTTGGATCACGGGCGTATCACGGCGGCACGCTCGACATGGGCAGCGGGCATATCCACCCGCTACGCTATGCCTTGGGGCTTGCGCGGGCAGCACGCGATGCTGGTGTGCGGATTTTTGAGGGGTCCAAAGTGTCGGGCCTCGTGCATGGATCAACCGTCACGATCAGCACTGAGACGGCAGAGATTAAAGCGTCTTTCGTCGTGATGGGCTGCAACGGTTATCTTGGTGGGCTGGACGGGAGTGTCGCGAAAAAAGTCATGCCGATCAACAACTTCATAGCCGCGACCGAACCGCTGGACGACGACACTGCAAGGGGCCTGATCAAGTATAATCACGCGGTTGCGGACAGCAAGTTCGTGATCAATTACTTCCGACTGTCCGATGATAATCGCATGTTATTTGGCGGCGGCGAAAGCTACGGTTACACATTCCCGAAAGACATCGCTGCAACCGTCCGCAAACCGATGTCAGAGATTTTCCCGCAACTGGCTGATGTGAAAATCGACTACGCTTGGGGCGGCACGCTCGGGATCACGATGAACCGAATGCCGCATTTTGCGCGATTGGCTGGCAACGTGCTGACCGCCAGCGGCTATTCCGGTCATGGCGTGGCGATGGCGACATTGGGTGGCAAGGTTGCAGCCGATGCTATCGCGGGACAGGCCGAAAAGTTTGATGTGATGGCGTCGGTGCCCACGCATACGTTCCCTGGAGGGGCCGCATTGCGCACGCCGCTACTGGTCGCCGCGATGATCTGGTACAGTATCCGCGACCGCCTTTAGGCCGCGTATTATCGGGATTATTCGCGCTTAACGACGCAGCAATGTCTGACCAAGCGCCAGCTTTGGTTCCAACTCGATCCGGCGCTCGTAGCTGTCAACACCCTCGGCGTAATGCTTGGCGATCATGTCGGCCGCAGCCAAACCGATCTCTTTGCGGCAAGCATCCATCGTCGCTAGCTGCATCGGTAGCCCATCCAATAGTTCGACCCCGTTAAAGCCTGCAAGCCCGATCTGGCCCGGTACATCGATGCCTTTTTCCAGCAAGTAAAGCAGCCCGCCAGCGCCGATCATGTCATTGGAAAAATACAGAAAATCGACGTCAGGCGTGCGTTCCAGCATGGATTGCGTCATCTCGCGGCCTTTGGCCAGGGCAGAACCGCCAGAGTAGAAATCTTGATCCGCGATCTCGATGCCAGCCTTGGCCAGTGTGCGGGTGAAGCCCTCAAACCGTTTGCGGGCGCGATGGTCGCGGGGCATTTTGGTGCCCATAAAACCGATCCGCTTGTACCCAGCTTCGATGATTTGTTCAGCCATCATGCGGCCTGCACGGCGATGCGAAATCCCGACGCAAGAGTCGATTTGCACTCCGTCAACATCCATAATCTCGATGACCGGAATGCCTGCCTGACGCAGCATCGCCTCTGACGCTTCGGAATGTTCCAGCCCTGCGATGATCACGCCTGACGGGCGCCAGCTGAGCATCTCAAACAGAACTTTCTCTTCCTTTTCAGGTAGATAATCAGTAACACCGACCACTGGCTGAAGCCCCGTGTCGTCGAGCCGCTCGGAAATACCGGACAAAACTTCGGGAAAAACCATGTTGCTCAACGACGGGATCACAACCCCGACGAGGTTCACACGACTAGAGGCCAGCGACCCTGCGATTTTGTTAGGAACATAGCCCAACCGCTTTGCAGCTTCTTGCACCTTGGTGCGCGTGGCAGCACTGACATCCCCCTTGTTGCGCAAAACGCGACTGACCGTCATTTCACTAACGCCAGAGGCTTCAGACACATCACGAAGGGTAAGCGGGCGGCGTGGGGGTGGGTTCACGGTGTAGTCCTGATACTATCTTTGCAACCTTGTTAGCCATTCTGCAGGGGCTTGTCCAAGGGGAAGGTCACGAACCACGACAGCACCGTTGACGATCGAGCAAAAGCGCGGCAAGGATCACCCCGTGGTCCCGTAGCTCAACTGGATAGAGCAGCCCCCTCCTAAGGGGCAGGTTATTGGTTCGAATCCAATCGGGGTCACCATCACGCGACACATGCGAGGTGTCGTGCCTTTACTTGCTCTGGCTTGTTAAACCACTTACCCAGCTTCACACTATATCGTTTACAAATAGTTGAGGATTCATGCCAAATAGCTTTGATGTCGCACGGCCCGTTCTCAAACTTGGCCATCTGACGGCGCTTGCCGAAGGGTCGCAGCGGGTGATTTATGTGCATCCGCATGATCCTAACAAGCTGGTGAAGGTATTAAAAACGATACCGGATACGAAAGGTCGCGCCCGCTTGGCGACCTTCACTGAACGGCATTTCCCGCGCATTCGCACTCGTTGGGCTCGCAAGGAATATACCGAATACTTACGAATGATGCTGCGGATTACGGCGTCAGACGTGCCGCCGATCACGCATATGTTCGGGTTCACCTTTACCGATCTGGGGCTGGGGTGCGTGACTGAAAACGTTCAGGACGACGGGCTTGGTCAGACGTTATATGCGATGCGCGACACGATGACTGCGCCTGATTTAGCCCTACTCAACGACACGATTTCGCGGATTTACCGCTATGATATCAGGGCGAGCGACATGACCGCGCGTAATTTTGTGTTCGGCCATCGCGATTATGCAGGCACCAAAGGGCCGCGCGAATGTGTGCTGGCTGACGGGTTTGGCGACATTCACGCCATTCCGGTCAGGTCATGGGGCCGCTGGGCCAATGGCCTAGGCCTTGACGACAGTTGCAAACGCTTGGCCGTGAAAACTGGCTTGCAGTGGGATCCGAAACACCGTCAATTCACACAAAATTAATCAGGAGTTCACCATGCCGAAACATCGCGTTCTGACCGAATTTGGCATGGGCACCTCGTTGCGCCGTCAAGACTATACGCAGGCTGCAAAGCGGGCGCTGCAAGACGCGCTGTGGCACAATTCGATCAATATGGCCGAACTCTATGGTTTCCCGAAAGAAGCGATGATCATCGACGTTGAAATCGCGGTGCAGGAACCGGATCGTGTCGACATCGATGCCCTGCTCGACATATTTCCATACGGCCAGCCGAGCGTGACAGTGCACCACGGCGGCCTCGACATACCACGTCCCGATGGCAAGCCGACCGTCATTGCAAACGCGGCAATTAACGTATCATTCATGATGGAGCGGGCATAATGGATCAGCGTATTATCATCGAAATGGGCATGGGAAACGACCTGCACGGGATGGATTATCAAAAGGCAGCGCGCCGCGCGATTGAAGACGCTTTTCGCCATTCAACCCTTCCGATTTTCGCGAGCACTGGCCTTGGGACTGACGCCATGCGCGTCCAAGTCACCGTTGGCGTGCAAGAGCCGGACAAACTGGACACCGCAGCGCTCGCCGAGATGCTACCAAGAGGCCGCGCGACAGTGACGGCCACCAAAGGCGGGCATAATGTCCGCAACCCTGAAACGGATGATACTGCCGTGATCGCTACCGCCGCGATTGAGGCGTTCCTACCCGATCAATCCAGCCTTTGGGTGCAAAGCGATCACTAGGCGCGACCTCACAGGCCACCTACATATTTGCGCTCAATGAGGTCGCGTCACTGCACAGCGTTAACAGTTGGCAACTCACCCCGACACTTTATGTAGGGGGCCAACAGTAATGTTAAGGATACGTTATGACCACTTTACTCGGTATTTCCGGCGCGTTGCGCGCCCAGTCAACCAACACGATGCTGATCCGCAACGCCGCCTCTCTCTTTGGCGCTGACACATTTGTTGAGGCCGATTTACGGTTTCCACTCTACGACGGCGACATTGAGGAAACCGACGGCATCCCGGCTGCTGTGCAGACATTGGCAGATCAGATCGCAGAGGCCGACGCGGTGGTGATTTCCTCGCCAGAGTACAACAAAGGCATCTCTGGCGTATTGAAAAACGCGCTCGATTGGGTCAGCCGGACGGAAGGCGCACCATGGGTAGGCAAACCCGTTGCGATCATGTCCGCGACGGCAGGCAGGTCCGGCGGTGAACGTGCGCAAACCAATTTGATCGCGACACTGGTGCCATTCGGGCCTACGATTATCCTTGGCTCAGAAGTGCTTGTTGGCGCAAATTTCGAACATTTTGACGCAACTGGCACCCTCACCAACGACATCAACAAAGCGGCATTGGCAGATCTAATGCAGCGGTTGAAGGCCACTCTCTAAACTGACAGCATGATCGAGGCCCCATCCGGGGCCTCGCATTTGCGCAGCTCCGCTATTCAGAGTAGGTCTGCATCATGCAATCCAAACCATACAAAACCCAGTCGAGCATCGACATTCTTGACCCAGCACGGGCGCAAGCCTTGCAAGCCACTTTGGGTCAAAAACCGACAATCCAAAGCGGCGACGCGCTGCCGCCGTTTGCGCATCACATCTACTTTTGGGATGCAAAAACACCCGATGTACTGGGCGCAGATGGACATCCTGCAACTGGTGGCTTCATCCCTGACCTCGGGCTGCCAAAACGCATGTGGGCCGCGGGGCGGATCGTGCAACACCAACCGCTCAAGGCGGGCATTAAAGCAGAGAAAATCAGCACCGTCGAAGGCGTGACACGCAAAGATGGGCAATCCGGACAACTCGCATTCGTGCGCGTGCGCCATGACATCAAACAACGCCACGCGCTTGCAGTCACTGAATGGCAAGAACTTGTCTACCGCCCCGCCGACGCCCCGACAGCCGTGCCAAAACCAGCGCCGACTGTTGCAGCCCACTCGGAACCGCTCAACTTCACCACCACCCAATTATTCCGCTACTCAGCCCTGACGTTCAACTGTCTCCGTATCCATTACGACGCCGATTACGCCCGCGATGTCGAAGGCTACACAGGCCTCGTCGTCCACGCCCCCCTTTTGGCCCACCTTATGATGCAACTCGCAACAACATTGTACGGCGGCCTCACCGACTTCAGCTATCGCGGCGCATCCCCCCTGATCGCTGGCGAAGCGGCGACACTCTGCGCAAGCGACGGCCACTTTTGGGTGCGTGGCGAAGACGGACGCCTTTGCAGCAGCGGCCAAATCGCAACCGCCTAATTAAACGCGCCACGTCCGCCCTTCATTTCGCCAAAACAACTCATTCAACAACGACCGCACCCACATACACCTGCGTTCCGCGCCCCCGCGCGCCGCAGGCGGCCCCGCAGGGCTTACAGGTTTTGATCCGCCTGAAATGCGTCTGGAATCCGGTCCACGCCGTTCAACACCAAATCTGCCATGACCTCGCCCACCAGTGGAGCCATGCCAAAGCCGATTTTGAAGCCGCCATTTGCGACAAATGCACCTGCCTCGAACGGATGATGCCCTAGCATCGGCGCGCGGCTCCGACTTCTTGGGCGCACACCTGCCCAGCGTTCAATGATCGGTGCACCTGCCAAAACAGGAAACGCCGCAATCGCGCGGGCGTGGATATCGTCAAGCTGGGTGTCCACTTGCGCAGGCTCGTCAAATTCGCGTTCCGAGGTTGATCCAATCGCCACGGTTCCATCGCAATGCGGCACGATATGTAGCGCGTCGGCGAATAATTGCGGTGCATCAGGCGCTGCGTAGTCGAGCAGCAGTGCCTGCCCTTTCACGCCATTCCCGACCTGCCGACTATGTTGTGCTGTCATATCTTGGAGCCCGCGCCAGCCCGTCGCCCAGACAACTTTGCCCTGCGGTGAACCCGTCGCTTCAATCCGTCCACCGAGCCGCAAAACCGCTTCGGCCAAAGCCTGTGTCGCGCGGCGCGGATGGATCAGACCTGTTAGTGTGTCGCGCACAACAAAGCCCGAAGGTGACGGTGGTGCCCACGGACCAAGCCCCTCTGCCGAGATTACATCCCACGTCGCCTTGCCCTGCCATAACTCTGCCGCCGTCACCGCCCGCTGCCTTGCCAGCGCAACTGCGGCATCATAGGCCAAAGGTTGCAACCGCCCCGACCGCGCATAGCCCACATCGCGTCCTGTCAATTCAGACACGGCTGACCAAAACCCGTCCGCCATCATCAAGCTTTCAAACTGGAACGCCTTTTTGCTGTTCCAGTTTTCCGGCACATGTGGGGCCAATGCACCGACGAGACCGCCGCTCGCCCCTGCAGCGACGCCGTTCGGGTCAATCACTTGCACGACCGCACCGCGCTGCGCACAGGCGTAGCCCACTGACAGGCCAAACACGCCCGCCCCCATGATCGTCACATCTGCGATTGCCATTTTGCCCCTATCCCCGCAAAGATACCTTAACCTCAAGGCTCCCGCGACACGTAAGGCAAAACCCAATGCACGACCAGACAACAGACCTGACATGGCGCAAAACGGATTTGGGCGATGTCCCGATTTCTACGCAGTTTGATGATCCGTATTATTCGCTGGATAACGGTTTGGCCGAAACGCGGCATGTGTTCTTAGACGGGAATGACCTGCCTGCACGGTTTGGTGATCATTTGCATATCGGCGAACTGGGCTTTGGCACGGGGCTGAATTTCCTGACCACTGTGCAGACTTGGATCGCTGCTGGGCGCGTTGGCACGTGGCACTTTACGAGTTTTGAGGCATTTCCATTGGATACCGATACCGCCCGCACGGCGCTTGCCGCGTTTCCCGAATTGAGCGATTTGGCTGATCCGTTGTTGGGTATCTGGGACGCCGCGATGCTGGCCCCGACGATTTATGCTGATGGCATAACGCTTGAGGTTATCACAGGCGACGTCCGCCAAACGCTGCCCGCGTGGCAATCGCGTGCGGATGCGTGGTTCCTTGATGGGTTTTCCCCTGCCAAGAACCCCGAAATGTGGGAACCTGATGTGATGCAAGCCGTGGGCGATCACACGACGCAAGGCGGCACACTGGCGACCTATACCGCTGCAGGTCACGTCCGCAGATCGCTGCAAGCCGCTGGATTTACCGTGACCCGCGCCGCTGGATTTGGCCGCAAGCGCCATATGACCCGCGCCGTGAAGGCAAGCTGATGCAGTCCAACAATACGCGCCTTGGCATCGCCTTAATGATCGGCACGACCTTTATCTTTGCCATTCAAGACGGGATTTCCCGTCACCTTGCCGGCGAATACAACGTGCTGATGATCGTGATGATCCGCTATTGGTTTTTCGCGGCCTTCGTCATCGCGATTGCACGACGTCAGGCCGGATCAATCCGTGCTGCGGCCACGACGCAGCAACCTTTTGTCCAAATTTGCCGTGGTCTTTTGTTGAGCGCTGAAATCTGCGTCATGGTCGCGGGCTTTGTTCTTTTGGGCCTGATCGAAAGCCACGCGATTTTCGCAAGCTATCCCTTGTTGGTCGCGGCCCTATCCGGCCCGATTTTGGGTGAAGCAGTCGGCTGGCGCAGGTGGGCCGCGATTGGCGTCGGCTTTGTCGGTGTGCTGATCATCTTGCAGCCGGGCATCACCGTTTTCGCCCCTGCCGCGATTATTCCACTGATCGCCGCGCTGATGTTTGCGCTTTATTCATTATTGACGCGCTATGCTGCCCGCAAAGATAGCGCCGCGACCAGTTTTTTCTGGACGGGTACTGTTGGCGCGGTTTTGTTGACGGTTATCGGGGCCACCTCGTGGGAGCCGATGATCGCACGCGATTGGGCGTGGATGGCGACCTTGTGTGTGACGGGTGCCGCGGGTCATTTCCTGCTGATCAAATGCTACGAAGCCGCAGAGGCAAGCGCGGTGCAGCCATTTGCCTACCTGCAACTCGTGTTCGCAACCGCAATTGGCCTGCTGATGTTCGGCGAAGTGCTAGAACTTCACGTCGCACTTGGCGCGGGGCTTGTGATTGCGTCCGGATTATTCACCGTTTGGCGGGCACGGCAGGTTGCAAAATCCTAGTTACCAGGCCGTGAGATCGGACGGATGCTAGTTGCAGCGCTTGGCGCGGGAATAGTCGCGGGTGCTGCAATTGCGGGTGCCGTGGATGTGGAAACAACGGGCACAGGTGCGGTGGGGCGCGTTTGCGGGCGGATCAAAGGTTTGTCCCCGATCAGCAAAGCGGTGAATTCAATCGGTCCTGTCTGCCCAGTCAGTCGCGCACGGTAAACCGGAATGGATTCAGTCACGCGCATCACGTAATTGCGGGTTTCGCGGAACGGGATGTGTTCAATCCAATCGACCACATCGGCTTCGCCAATACGCGGATCGCCGCGATCATCCATCCAATTCCTTGGCCTGCTGGGGCCTGCGTTATAGCCTGCGGCGATCTGTACGGGTGAATCGCCAAACTGCTCTTGCAGCATGGCTAGATATTTCGACCCAAGCTGTGCGTTGTAATTCCAGTCCGACGTCAAACGCGATTTGGAGTATGGCAAGCCCAGGAAACCTGCGACCTCTTCTGCGGTGGCGGGAATCAATTGCATCAGGCCTAGCGCCCCGACAGGGCTGCCCGCACCTGCGTTAAATTCACTTTCACGGCGCGCAATCGACAAGGACAGCGCGTTTTCCACCGGCAGTTCCATCGACGCCACGCCGTGCATCGGGAAATACGCGGATGGGACGATGATGCCACGGGCGGCGGCGGCCTTGCCCAGCAAGACCGCGTAGTATGAATGATCCAATTCTTCCATCAGCGCGGCCAAACGTCCGGTATCAACCGCATCTAGCTGACGACCCAACTCTGCGAAGAACTGTGTGGCCAGCCCGCGTTCGCCTGCCTCTAGCAGCGCCAAGCCCGCGATCACCAGCGGATTTTCCATCACGTCCGCGCCTTGCCAATCACGCGCATCGGCACGTCCGGTCAATGTGGGGTCCAGCGTCATGCCAAGCTGTTCTGCCGCGAGCAAACCGTAGAAACCCGTTTGGTGTTCAGCCGCTTCGGCAAAGGCAAGCGCCGCCGCATTTGCGTCCCCCAATGCCTGATAGGCCCGCCCGCGCCAGTATCCGGCACGACCGACTGATATCGGCGAATCCACGGCGGCGGTCATCGTTTCAAAATGTGCCAAGGCCAGTGTCGGGTTTTCAAGGTAGCGCAAGGCGATGTAGCCCGACAGCCATTCCAGATCGGCAAAGGAACTGCCTTCTGTCAAAAAGTGTTTCGAGGCGAGATCATAAGCACTGTTGATCCGGCCTTCGCGCATTTCCCACCGCGCCAGCACTCTACGCCAGCTTGCCCAGCGAAACGGATCGCCCAGCGCCTCGGCAGATGTGGACCGTCCGCGCAAAATCGTTATTGCTTCGGTCCGCTCGCCATCGCCAGCCAGCCAGTTGTAGCGATCATAGGCAAGCCCCGGATTGCGCAGCAACGCGGCGGGCACTGCTTCGACAGCTTCTGGAATACCACGTTCACGGATGTAGGCGATGCGTGCGGACACTAATGCGGCTTGATCGTCGTCCAGCAAGGGCAACATCAACGCGGCCTCATCGGTAAGCCACCGCCACAGCAGGTTATCAGCGCGTTTCGCGTGATGCGGGGCGACCACATCGGCAAAACCGTCCAGAATTGCGGTCCGGTCGACTGACAATAACCGCAAGTCCAGCCACGCAGCGACGATGACGTCGTTCGCGGCGTCAGGTTTGCCTTGTGCAATCAACGCTTCTGCTAAACGCACAGCGCCGACGCCAGTTTCGGGCGGTATATCACCAAACCAAGCAATCACCGCGTCGGGGTCTGCACCTTTTTCCAATGCGCGCTCGGCTCTGACCTGCAGCGTTTGCAATCCGGGCCATGTTTGGTGGTCCGCCATAAAACGGAGGTAGTCGTCAAAGTCCCCCTCACCTTCGCGCAACTGCATCCATGTCAGTAGATCACGCGACACGTCGTTATCAACGTTCGCAAATGCGGCGTCAAAATCACCGTCGTTGGCCAGCTGAATCGCATCAACGAGCGCGGGATCAGCGTCCTGCGCAAACGCAGGGGTCAGCCCGAAAGCGACAACGAAAGTGGAAATCAGGAAGCGCATAAACATGGACCCTATGGGATGTGTATCATCAAAGTAAGTGTCCTCGGTTAATACACAATGCCGAACTTGTTCATCGGCGGAAAGCTGTCTAGGTTTCGCGCGACTTTAATGGGGCGAATCTGCCTCACGCACATAAGGAAATGCGTCATGATCACAGGGTCTCTTCCCGCGCTCGTCACGCCGTTTACGAACGGCCAGGTGGATCGTGATGCGCTTAAGAAGCTCGTCAACTGGCACGTCGAACAAGGCAGCCATGGTTTGGTGCCTGTTGGGACAACTGGCGAAAGCCCGACGTTGACCCATTCCGAGCATGACGAAGTGGTCAAAATCGTGGTGGAAACCGCTGCTGGCCGTATTCCGGTTGTCGCAGGTGCCGGATCAAACAACACTGTTGAGACTGTCCGCCTTGTGAATGCCGCCAAAGCTGCGGGCGCTGATGCGGCTCTTGTTGTCAGCCCCTACTATAACAAGCCGACCCAAGCGGGCCTGATCGCGCATTTCACTGCGGCGGCTGACTGCGGCTTGCCGATTATTCTGTACAACATCCCAGGTCGGTCGGTTGTGGACATCTCACCCGCGACAATGGGCGAGTTGGCAAAGCACCCGATGATCGTAGGCGTCAAAGACGCAACTGGCGATCTGGCGCGCGTTCCGCGCACGCGGATGTCCTGCGGTACAGATTTTATCCAAGTCTCGGGCGAAGACGCGACTGCTCTCGGGTTTAATGCCCACGGCGGGGTTGGCTGCATCTCTGTGACGGCCAATGTGGCCCCTGCGCTATGCGCTGAATTCCAGAATGCGACGCTTGCGGGTGATTATCCCAAGGCGCTGGCACTGCTGGACCGCCTTATGCCGCTGCATGATGCCATTTTCATCGAGCCCGGCCTTGTTGGTGCGAAGTATGCCATGTCTTTGTTAGGGCTTTGCAGCGACGAAGTGCGCTTGCCACTGGTTGATCTGACCGATGAGACCAAAGCAAAGGTCAAATCGGCCATGAGATTCGCAGGTTTGCTCGACTAAACCGCAACAATCGCACACGCCAGCGCGAGCCGCTGAAGCAATTGCGAAACATACGATCACGCGACAGCGACCCACATGAAATATCCCCGCTTCACATGCTGAGGCGGGGATTTTTTTCGTGATCGGCACAAGTCTAAAGTGATCCAAAATCAGCCCCAAAACGGGGCTTCTGTTCAGAAATGCCAAGCCCGTGTGCAGCCCTGCACTGATCCCTCGCGTGTGGTGTCCCGAACAAATTTCAAGGGCATTTTTTGATCAAAATCCGTCTCTTTTTCGTGATCAAGAAACCCTTTTCCGCGGCGATTTTCTGACCCATCTACCTCTCATCGAACACGGCAAATCACTGTCGCTGATCACAAAATAACAAATGACCACCGCGTCGCATTAAATAGGAAATTAGACATGACAAACCTGAAAACATTCGCAGTTGTAGCAGCAACCGTTCTGGCAACAGCAACTTCCGCATCCGCATACAACGCCTTCCCATTCGGCGAAACATTCGAGCAAACAGACCAACTGCAGCTTGACTTCGTTCGTGCCGAAGGCGCTGGCACAGTAGAAGTATACGACTACGCAAACGGCCAACGTGGTGCACTGCTAGGTTCTAAAGACGTTCGTTCCGGCGTGACATCAAACGTTAAAGTTGACCTCGGCCTCGGCGCAAACAGCGACATCTTGGCTGTTCTGAACGTTGGCGGCAACGAAGTGCTGATCAAAGACCTTGACCGTCGCTAAATTCTAGACGGGTGGCTGCATCCTCCCTAGCGCGGCCACCCCGACCCTTTTCTACCTCCTCCCATGGCAAATCATTGCCGCAGAATAACACATGCGACCTTCTCCCAGTCGCCCTCCCTAAGGACTAATAAAATGACAAACTTCAAAACACTCGCAGTCGTAGCCGCAACTGTTCTGGCAACTGCAACTTCCGCATCCGCATACAACGCCTTCCCATTCGGCGAAACATTCGAGCAAACTGACCAGCTGCAGCTTGACTTCGTTCTGGCTGAAGGCCCAGGCACAGTAGAAATCTATGACTACGCAAACGGTGAGCGCGGTGCGCTTTTGGGCTCCAAAGCAGTTCGTACTGGCGTGACATCAAACGTTAAAGTTGACCTTGGCCTCGGCGCAAACAGCGACATCCTTGCTGTTCTGAACGTTGGCGGCTCTGAAGTGCTGATCAAAGATCTCGATCGTCGCTAAGACCTTGCTAAATTGGCTGCATCTCCTCCCCTAGGGTGCAGCCAGACTAGCTATTGATGCGGTTGGCAGGACTATGTCCTTTGCCAACCGTTTTCATATCTCACATCATCACATCCGCCGAACCGCGCAGCACGGGCAATTTTGCCCTGCAGACGTTTGATCCGGCCTGCCCCCAAACGCACAGATTGTTCCGGCCAGAATGCGGTCACCCCCAAGGTTGTGCCTTGGCGTTTCATGTCGATACGTCCGATCAACTGGTCGCCTTCCATCACCGGGAAAACGTAGTAGCCGTATTGGCGTTTCGCCGCGGGTACGAAAATTTCGATACGGTAGTGGAACCCGAACAACCGCTCTGCCCGTTTACGATCCCGCAAGGCTGGATCAAAGGGCGACATAATCCGCACCCGCGTCGATAGTTTTGGTAATGTCAGGTCCAGCACGTCTGGTCGCGCAAAACTGCGGCGCAGCTTGCCATCAACGCCCGCGACGTCGACCTCGATGATCGTGCCTTCCGCCAATGCGTTTTTGCACCATTCGCGCGCCTCAGCCGGCGTGACCAGCGCAAAGAACGCGGCGATTTCGCCTGATGTCGCGAAGCCCAATTTATCCATCGCAAATCCGCAGGCCCAATCGACGGTCTCATCCGGTGCGATCCGCGCATTTAGCGCATCCGCTGGGATCACCCGTTCGGTGAGGTCGTATATCTTGGTAAAGTTCTCGCGCCTGACAACAGAGACCTGCCCCGAGCGCCATAAGTATTCCAACGCGGTTTTCGATGGATGCCAGTCCCACCAACAGCCCTTGCCGCGTTCCTCGTCAGTTCCGACGTCACCAGATGTGCAACACCCATGATCCGAGATATGACGCAGCACCTCGTCGATCTTCTTAGTGAAGTCGTCGCGCCGCCAGTCTTTCCATCGGCTTTCCAACCACGCAGCATCACGGGCAAATTTTAACCGCCAATGCGGGAAATGCGCCATGGAAATCGCAGAGGCATCGTGGGTCCAGTGTTCAAAGACGCCCCGATCTACAGTCAGCAGATTCGATAAATGCGCAGGTCGATATTGTTGACGCCGCGACCACAGGATCAAATCATGCGCACGGGCAAAGGTATTTACGGAATCGAGTTGGACAAAGCCTAGATCGTCCACTGCTGCTTGCAGATCCGCCCCCTTACCTGTTCCTGTTGGCGCATCGACCAAACCATGTCTCGACAGGAAAACGTGTCGGGCGCGATCATTAGGAATGACGGGAACTGGCAAAGCGGTCTCACTTTTCTATACGTCTTATAACCAAAGACATTCCACACTCTGCCCAGTCCGGCCTTGTAGATCAACGACCCATCGCCTATCTCAATACGACCATGGCAAAGAAACCTAAAGAAAAGACAAACTACAAAGTCATCGCCGAAAATCGGCGTGCCCGGTACGACTATGCCATCGAGGAAGATCTCGAAGTGGGCATCATCTTGCAAGGGTCCGAAGTGAAATCGCTGCGCATTGGCCAGTCGAATATCGCTGAAAGCTATGCATCTGTGGACGATGGCGAATTGTGGCTGACAAACGCTTACATTGCGCCATACGACGCGGCGATGTTCCCGCATGAGCCACGCCGCAAACGCAAGCTGTTGGTTCGCAATCGCGAGTTAATCAAGATGGCGAACGCCACCAACCGCGAGGGTATGACCCTTGTGCCGCTGGTGATGTATTTCAACGACAAAGGCATGGTAAAACTCAAGATTGCGACAGCCAAAGGTAAGAAAAACCACGACAAACGCGCCACCGAAGCAAAGCGCGATTGGGGCCGTCAAAAGCAACGTCTGTTGCGGCACGGGGAATAACCCCCGCAATCTCCCATCCTTAGACCTGTCGCAAATGTGTTAACGTTTGCGTCATAAAATAAGCGATACGCTTATCAAAAAAGGACGGGGACTATGGAAACACTTATTGCACAACTTATCGCGGGTGCTGTTGGCGGCAATGCTGCTGGCGCTGGCGTGAAATCTGCCTCTATGGGCACAACATTGAATTCAATCGTTGGATTGATCGGTGGTCTTGGTGGCGGTCAGATCATCGGTATGTTGACTGGCGGCGCTGCGGTCGCTGGCGAAGCGGCAGCACCCGGCGGCGGTCTTGGCGATATTGTCGGCTCTCTTGTCGGCGGCGGTGCTGGTGGCGCTATCCTGACTGCGGTTGTTGGCATGATCAAAAACAAGATGGCTGGCTAAAACCCACCCCATACGCATCAAAGGGCGCCCTAACTGGGGCGTCCTTTTTCGTTCATGGTCAATGTTTGCTTGTCAGAGTTGACGCACCGCGATAGTCACAGCCTCGATCTTTGCAGAGGCGGACGCCATGACCGACGACCCACAAACTCTCGTCAGCGCTGATTGGCTGGCGGCCCATTTAAAGGACTCGGACCTGCGTATTTTCGACGCGACATGGTTCTTGCCGACAATGGAACGTGACGCAAAAGCCGAATATGACGCGGGTCACATCCCCGGTGCGCGGTTCTTTGACATCGACGAAATATCCGACCAGCGATCAGAGCTGCCCCACATGGCACCGCCGGTTGAGAAATTTATGTCCCGTATGCGGGCGATGGGAGTCGGCGACGGGCATCAAGTTGTGGTCTATGACTCGCTTGGTCTGTTTTCTGCCGCCCGTGTTTGGTGGCTTTTCCGTCTGATGGGGCAGAAAAATATCGCCGTGCTGGATGGCGGATTGCCGAAATGGCTAGCCGCAGGACACCCGATTACCAAAGATAAGCCGACGATCCGCGACCGTCATATGACCGTGGTCCCACGCAACGACCTCGTCAAAGATGTGACCCAAGTCGCCCGCGCCGCCAAGCTGGGCGATTACACCATCATCGACGCCCGCGCCGCTGATCGTTTCCGTGGCGAAGCCGACGAGCCGCGTGCTGGTATGCGCAAAGGCCATATCCCCGGCGCTTATAACGTCCCATTTACAACGCTGCTCAATGCTGACGGCACAATGAAAGACCCTGACGGCATCCGTGCCGTCTTTACTACGGCAGGCGCTGACCTGACCAAGCCTGTGATCACCACATGCGGATCAGGTGTGACAGCGGCCGTCTTGGCGCTGGCTCTCGAACGGATCGGCAAAACCGATCATTCTTTATACGACGGCTCATGGTCCGAATGGGGCATGTACGCCGATCTCCCGATACAAACCGGATAAGTCAAATGCTTGAAAACCTGATTGCACAACCCGCCGATAAAATCCTCGCCCTGATGGCGGCCTTCAAGGCCGACCCGCGTGACACCAAAGTTGACCTTGGCGTTGGCGTCTACAAAGACGCATCCGGCAACACGCCTGTCATGCGCGCCGTCAAAGAGGCAGAGCGCCGGATTTTGGCAGACCAATCGTCCAAATCCTACACTGGTCTTGCTGGCGACCCTGCCTTTTCCGACGCGATGATCGACCTTGTACTGAATGGCGCGGTTGCCCGTGACCGGATCGCCGCAGTCGCCACACCCGGCGGTACAGGCGCAATTCGTCAGGCGCTAGAACTGATCAAAATGGCGGCACCCGATGCAACCGTTTGGCTGTCAAACCCAACATGGCCGAACCACCCGTCGATTATCAAATACCTCGGCATGAAAATGTCCGAGTACCGTTATTTCGACAGTGAAACACGCGGCATCGATTTTGCTGGGCTGATCGAAGACCTCGGCACTGTGCCTGCGGGCGACGTGGTCTTGATCCACGGCTGCTGCCACAACCCAACAGGCGCGAACCTGACAGCCGAGCAATTGACCGAAGTCATCGCTCTGCTGAAATCACGCGGTGCGATCCCGCTGGTGGATATCGCCTACCAAGGGTTTGGCGACGGTCTGGACGACGATGCGAAAGCAACTCGCGCCATTGCGTCTGCATTCGACGAGGTGCTGATTGCTGCGTCGTGCTCCAAGAATTTTGGCATTTACCGCGAACGCACAGGCATCCTGATGGCGATTTCCGCCACTGCTGACGGCCAACCGCTGACCCAACAAACGCTCGCGTTTTTGAACCGCCAGAACTATTCGTTCCCGCCAGACCATGGTGCGCGCGTTGTGACCACAATTCTGACCGATCCCGAACTGCGGGCTGATTGGGAAGCTGAATTGGAAGAAACCCGCAACGGCATGTTGGCCCTACGCCAGCAGCTTGCCGACGAGCTGAAGCGCCTGACAAATTCGGATCGCTTTAACTTTCTCGCGGATCACCGCGGCATGTTCTCTCGTCTTGGGACAACGCCTGAGATGGTCGAAAAACTGCGGGCGGATCACGGGATTTACATGGTTGGCGATAGCCGCATGAACATCGCGGGCTTGAACGCAAAGACCGTGCCGATCCTTGCCAAAGCGATTGTCGACGCTGGTATCTAAAAGAACTGGCGGAGGGATCGCCCTCCGCCTCGCCACACAAAATTTTTGAAAATTTGTACGATTTTTCTAGAAAAATCGCGCGTCAGCGACGCCAATGCTGCGCTTGCGAAATGATCCTTGCCATCTACCGCGCAACATTCTACCTCTTGGGTGACAAATTACGTAATTTTGATACCCGAAGGATCGCGCATGTCATTCCGTCTGCAACCCGCCCCACCTGCACGCCCAAACCGTTGCCAGCTTTTCGGTCCCGGATCGAACACAAAGCTGTTCCCGAAAATGGCAGCCTCGGACGCCGACGTGATCAATCTTGACCTCGAAGATTCGGTATCCCCGTCCGACAAAGACACCGCGCGTGCGAATATCATTGAGGCGATCAACACGATTGACTGGAACACAAAATACCTGTCGGTGCGGATCAACTCGCTTGATACGCCATACTGGTATCGGGACGTTGTGGACCTGTTGGAACAAGCCGGCGACCGCATCGACCAGATTATGGTCCCCAAAGTCGGATGCGCCGCTGACGTTTATGCCGTCGATGCGCTGATTACCGCAATTGAAACCGCCAAAGGCCGGACCAAACCCGTGTCGCTAGAGGTCATCATCGAATCCGCTGCGGGCATTGCTCATGTCGAAGAAATCGCCGCCTCGTCGCCGCGGCTGCAAGCCATGTCGCTTGGTGCTGCTGACTTTGCCGCATCTATGGGGATGCAGACGACTGGTATCGGTGGCACACAAGAAAATTACTACATGCAGCACGGCGAAAACCGTCATTTCTCGGATCCGTGGCACTGGGCGCAGGCCGCTATCGTCGCGGCTTGCCGAACACATGGCATCTTGCCAGTCGACGGCCCGTTTGGTGATTTCTTTGACGACGAAGGCTTCCGCGCACAGGCAAAGCGGTCAGCGACGCTTGGCATGGTTGGAAAATGGGCGATCCACCCAAAACAGATCGCGCTGTCGAACGAGGTCTTCACGCCTTCTGATGAAGCCGTCGCCGAAGCCCGCGAAATCCTAGCAGCCATGAAAGACGCAACCGCACGCGGCGAAGGCGCGACCGTCTACAAAGGTCGCCTCGTTGATATCGCGTCGATCAAACAAGCCGAAGTCATCGTGGCCCAATCCGAGTTGATCGCAGGGTAGGCGAAACGGGATGGCAGGAGGGGTGTCGGCTGTGCCGCACGACTTCTTGTCATCCCACGCTCACACCATTGCAACTTACCCTCATCACACCCTATATCTGACGTGTTGATACATAAGGCGCGTCATGACCCAATACCTTGAGTTTGAAAAACCACTGGCAGAGATCGAAGGCAAAGCGAACGAATTGCGCGCTATGGCCCGTGACAATCCAGAGGCTGGTGTTGAAAAAGAAGCAGCACAGCTGGATCAAAAAGCAAATGATCTGCTAGAGCAGCTCTATGCTGGCCTGACGCCTTGGCGCAAATGCCAAGTTGCGCGTCACCCAGAACGGCCGCATTGCCAAGATTATATTAACGCGATTTTCACCGAATACACGCCGCTCGCGGGTGATCGGAATTTTGCGGATGATCACGCTGTCATGGGCGGTATTGCCCGTCTTGATGGCCGCCCTGTCATGGTGATCGGCCATGAAAAAGGCAACGACACAAAATCCCGCATTGAACGTAATTTCGGCATGGCCCGCCCCGAAGGGTATCGCAAAGCAATCCGTTTGATGGATTTGGCTGATCGTTTTGGCCTGCCTGTGATTACGCTTGTCGATACTCCCGGCGCGTATCCCGGCAAAGGCGCCGAAGAACGCGGTCAATCCGAAGCGATTGCGCGGTCCACGGAAAAATGTCTCGACCTCACCGTGCCGCTGATTTCGGTTGTGATTGGCGAAGGCGGCTCTGGTGGTGCTGTGGCTTTTGCAACGGCGAACCGGATCGCGATGCTGGAACATTCGATCTACTCTGTGATCAGCCCCGAAGGCTGCGCGTCGATCCTGTGGAAAGACGCCGGCAAGGCGAACGAAGCTGCCGAAGCGCTGCGCCTCACAGCCCAAAACCTTAAAGAAATGGGCGTTTGTGATCTGATCATCAAAGAGCCCAAAGGCGGCGCACATCGTGCGCCTGTGGACGCTATCGAATCTGTGCAGGACGCGCTGATCACTATGGTTGATGATCTGGGTAAGCTGTCCGGCAAAGAAGCACGCGCGAGCCGTCGTCAGAAATATCTCAAACTCGGGTCCAAAGGTCTGGCAGCTTAAGTCATGCAAGTCCTGCGCGGGCATTGGCAACTGACCGCGTTGATCGGGCTTGTGTTCGCGCTGTGGCAAACGCCTGTCACCATTCCGCTGAAAATCCTGATCGTGTTTCTGCACGAACTGTCCCACGCCGCGATGACCGTCCTGACGGGCGGCGAAGTGGTCAGTCTGACGCTATCAGCAGATCAAGGCGGTGCCGTCTGGTCGATTGGTGGCAATCGGTTTCTAACGCTCACTGCTGGCTATCTTGGGTCGCTGCTGATCGGGCTTGTTCTGCTGATTGCTGCGACACGAACCCATGCGGATCGGGCGATTATGGGCATCTTTGGCGTGTTGATGCTCGTGGTCACTGCACTGTATATCCGTGATGGTTTTGCAATCATGTTCTGCGTTGGCACGGGCGCGTTGATGCTCGTCACCGCGCGTTTCCTGCCCCATGACGTTAACGACCTGATCTTGCGTGTGATCGGCCTAACCAGCATGGTCTACGTGCCTTACGATATCTTTAGCGACACGATTGCACGGTCGGACCTGCGTTCCGACGCCCGTATGCTGGCCGAAGAATTTGGTGGCGCGACCATCATGTGGGGCGGTATTTGGCTCGTGATCAGTGTTGTGGTGATTGGTATGAGCCTGTGGCGCGGGCTTGGCCACTCGTCCAACATTGCGTTTCGTAAAACGCCTTAACTACCACATCGTTTTGTCGGCACGCGCGTCCCATTCGGTGTCGTAAGTCGCGCCGTCAAAGCCCGCTTCGATCTCTGCCAAAATCTGACCCACAGTCGGCAAGCCGCTGCTTTCATCGCCCGACGTCCATGTTTTTGCGCGCATCAATGCACGGGCGCATTGGCTGTAAACTTCGACAATAGACACCACGATGACGGACCGTGGAGCGCGACCTTTATCTGAAAACTGCATCAGCGTCTCGGGAGCAACCGACACAATCGCCGTCCCGTTCACACGCACCACATTCGTCGATCCGGGCACCATAAACATCAAGCTCACACGTCCATCGCTGACGATATTTCGCAGGCTATCCATCCGATTATTGCCGCGCCAATCGGGCATCAACAGCGTTTTGGTGTCCTGAATACGGACCACCGGGCCATCATCGCCACGCGGTGATCCATCGGTGCCAGCAGGTCCGACTGTGCTAAGAATACAAAGCCGCGACCGCGCAATCCACGCAGCATAAGATGGGGTTAAATGATCCGTAACCTTCAGGATCGACGCCTTACCGGGTGTTCCATATAGCGCTTCAAGCGCTGCGATATCGCTGATCTGATGCGGCTTAGTCACCTGGCACAAATCCAGCTTCGGCGTTCAAGCGATCCGACGCTTCTTCAATCCGGCTTTCCAGCAGGGCCATAAATTCGTTTTGGGTCAGGCCCGGCGGAATTTCTTCGAGGAATTCAACGACCGCTGTGCCGGGCTTGCGATAAACACCGCGCTTTGGCCAGAACAGGCCGATATTTAACGCAACAGGCACGCACGGCTGCCCAAGCTGACGGTAAAGCGCACCTGTGCCCGTCTTGTACTTTGCCTTCACGCCGGGCGTGACCCGCGTCCCCTGCGGGTAAATAATCAACTGACCGGGCTGGGCTGCGCCCGCTTTTACGTCGGCCAGCATTTTGATAATCGCTGCACCACGTTTGCCGCGATCCACAGGAATGCAGCCCACGCGCAGACCGAACCACCCCAAGACTGGCGCATACATCAAGATACGCTTCATGATGAATTTACCGCGCGGCACAGAGCCATACAGCGCCAAGACGTCCAAGAACGACTGGTGCTTCGACGCGACCATGGATTCCTTTGTGGGCGGGGTGCCGCGAAATTCGACCTTGAGACCGATCATCCAACGCGCTGACCAGATCACATAGTCGCAATACAGGTGGCAGGCAAAGACTGCCGCCCGCGATGAGAATAAGACGAACGGTGCGAACAAGATGCCGATGACGCCCATCGCGATATACATGCTGGCGTTAAAGAACAGGGATCGAACCCATTGGATGGCATATCTCATGATTGTTCCTTCAGCATACGCAACGCGGCTGTGCGCGTCGCAAAAAAGGCGGACACACCACCCATCAGGGGGATAACCAGCGGGTAGAGCCATTGAAACCCTTGAAAGCCGAGCCCCGTCAAAAAGCCACCAGCGACATCGGCGCTCGGCAACAACAAAACCGCGATCATCCCAAAGAACGTTCCAATCGCGGCACCCGTTAGTCCGCGCAACGTAAACCTGCGCACAAAGGCGCGGGCGATGTAGATGTCTTTTGCACCGACCAAGCGCATCACACGGATGACCTGCGCGTTCGCGGCCAATGCAGCTTGTGCGGCAAGCGTGATCAACGCGACCATCGACGCACCAATCAGCAGGATCGACACCCAACCAAGCGTGCGCAATCGACCTGCAGCGTCAATCAGTGGTTCCCGCCAGCGCGTATGATCGTCCAGAACAGCACCCGGCACCTCGGCCTGTAATCGCGCCCGTAGGCCGATTGCGTCGTAACCGTCGTCCTGCTCGATAATCTCAATCAACTGCGGGATCGGCAGCGTATCCAACGGCAAACCGGGCCCGAACCACGGCTCTAACAACGCTTGTTGTTCGTCGTTGGTCAACGCACGGGCAGACGCGATACCGGGGGTGGTCTCCAACACGTTCACAGCCGCACGCAATTGTGCATCCGCCTGATCGGCTGGGGCCGAGATCCGCAGGGTCGATGTACGGGCGAGTTCCGCAGACCATCTGTCAGCCAAACGTCCCGTGGCGAGTGATAAAGCCAGTGCAAATACCGCCAGAAACGCCATGGCACCTGCTGTGAACACGGTTAGACGCGCGGTGAAACCCGTGGGGGGCACGGTGCGATCCGCTTGTGCGTCACCGACAAGCAAATCAAGCAGAACGCGGATATTCATAGCTCTGCCCCCGCCTGTAATAACTGCCCGCCTTTGAGGCGCAGCACGCGGGCGGCAACCTGTGACTTTGCAGTGCGGATCAGGTTCAGATCATGCGTCGCGATAAGCACGGTTTTCCCCATGCGGTTCAACTCGACCAGTAACGTCAGCAATCGCTGCGACATTTCCCAATCAACGTTGCCTGTCGGCTCATCCGCGATAATCACATCTGGCGACATGATCACAGCGCGCGCAAGGGCGGCACGTTGGCGTTCACCACCAGATAATTCGGGCGGCAGTTGATCCATTTGTTTCGCCAAACCAACCCACCCCAGCAAATCGGTCAAGTTTTCCATCAAATCCAAGCGCCCCGATACCGTCAGCGGCAGCGCGATGTTTTCTGCAATCGACAGGTGATCCAAAAACTCGCAGTTCTGATGCACGACACCGATCCGGCGTCGGATCATCGCGATCTGATCGCGGTCTAGCGCAGTGGCAGGCGTGTCAAAAACGCGGACTTCACCGCTTGTTGCCTGCAACGCACCATAACACAGCTTGAGCAATGTCGTTTTGCCGGCACCCGACGGACCCGTCAAAAAATGGAACGATCCTGGCTCAAGGCTGAGGGTCAGTTGAGAGAAAAGTTCAGCCCCGCCATAGTGGTAGGCCACATTATCTAGTGCAATCACACGGCGTTTCCTTTTCCCGATTGGAACGTTATTGCCCAAAACTGCAACAGGTTTCAATCAATTCGCGCCAAAGAGGGGTGCAAATCATTGGCCTTTTCCGTTGTGATTGATAATTGTTAGTGACCATTCACGAGTCTAGCTGCCTTTTATCGGCAGAAGGAAAACAATAATGCGGCTAATTTGCCCAAATTGTGGCGCCCAATATGCGGTAGCTGATGATGCCATCCCTAGCGGGGGGCGGGATGTCCAATGTTCAAATTGCCAACATACGTGGTTTGAAACGCCGGGCGCCTCTGCGAATGACATGCCACCTGCGCAGCGCACGCCTACTCCGCCGCCGCCTTCCGCGCCTGCACCGACTGCGGCCCCGTCTGTGGCCCCGACACCACCGCAAACACCCGATGCGGATCGGTTTAGCGGGTCGATCAAGGACGCCTTCCGCGATATTGTCGAGGACGAGGACCTAGCCCCTGCCCCGCAGCCGCCTAAAAATCGCAAACCCGTTGATCCATCTGTTGCAGATATTCTGCGCGAAGAAGCCGCATTAGAAGTAGCTCAGCGCAAATCAGAAACGCCTGCCCCGATGGAAAGCCAATCTGACCTTGGCCTGACCGATCCGGCACCGTTCCCCACGATGCAACGACCAGCAGAACCGAGGCTGGACTCTGTGCCGCCCGCAACTGCTGCGGCAAGCACCGCCGCGACCGTGGCCGCTGCTGCCCAAGCATCGCGCCGCGAACTGCTGCCTGACATCGAAGAAATCAACTCAAGCTTGCGATCAGATGCGGAACGTATCGAAGATGGCACCGCCGGTCCTGCTGCAGCGAACGAGGCCAATCGCAAAGGTTTCCGGCGCGGATTTGTCACCGTCTTGCTGATTATTCTGGTGTTGGTGCTGCTTTATACCCAAGCGGACAGGATCGCCGCCGCTGTCCCTGCGCTGTCTGGTGTCATGCAAAGCTATGTGGACGTCGTTGACGGTGCGCGCATTTGGCTGGACGACAGTATGCAAACCATGCTGGCCGCAATCGCGACTGAATAAACTGAACCTAGAAACGATCCAGCAAGCGGCGCAGATAATCGCGTTCGATTTCTGGGCGTTCTTGGTCTGCGCTGCGGCGGCGCAGTTCGTCCAGCAATTCTTCGGCGCGGCGATACACATCGCCCTCTTGCAACATGCCTTCATCCGTTCCGAATTGCCCGCCTTCAGACCCCAACTGACGCCCCAACGGATCACGTTGCGATTGCTCTGCACGTGGTGTGGCACCGCCGTTCTGTTCGCCCTCGCCCGGTTCTTGCGACTGGTTTTCAGCCAATGCACGGTTCAACGCACGCATCCCGTTGCGCAATGCGTCTAATGCTTCGGCTTGACGATCAATGGCTTCGGCCAGATTACCGTCGTCCAGCGCCTCTTCGGCACCTTCCATGGCGCGTTCAGCACGATCAAGCGCGTCTCCGGCGATTTCGCCTTCCTCACCCTCAAGGTCTGGCAGGCCGCCGCGTTGGCGTTGCAATTCGTCACGCAGCGCTTGTTGACGCTCGGACAGGGACCGCCCGTCTTCTGCGCCGCGACCTTCGCCGCCAGAGCCTTGATCGTCCTGACCGCCGCCTTGGCTATCCTCGCCGACACCTTGACCGTCGCCTTGCTGGCCGTCTTCACCTTGTTGGTTTTCGGATTGCCCCTGCTGGCCTTGTTGCTGCCCACCCGGTTCGCCACCTTGTTGACCTTGGTCTTGCTGCCGACCCTGCTCTTGGCCTTGCTGACCTTGTTGCTGGCCGTTCTGGTCCTGCTGGCGTTCAGGGTTTGACCGCTCTTGTAGTTCGCGGAACGCATCATCGGACAGGTCTTCTTGCTCGCGCAGCGTGTCTTCGAGGTCTTCCATCGCTTGCTGACCGGGTGACGGCGGACCATCCCCACCTTGACCGTTTTCCGTAAATTGCAGGTTCTCAAGCAGTTGGTTCAATTCGTCCATCAATTGCGCGGCTTCGGCCATGCGGCCTTCTTCCATAAGCTCTTGAATGCGGTCCATCATCGCGTCGATTTCGCTTTGGCTGACCTCACGAGAGTCTTCGCCGCTGTCCGCTTGATCGGTGCCGTCGCCTTCCTGCGGGCCTTGTTCTTCGGCGAGCAGACGCATGTAATCGTCGGTCGCCTCGCGCAATTCTTGCATCAGTTCTGCAATCTCGGCTTCGCTCGCACCGCTGCGCATCGCCTCTGACAAACGCTCTTGCGCGCGCCGCATCCGTTCGCGGGCATCAGCAAGCGTGCCATCTTCCAGTTGCACGGCAAGATCCCACAGCGCGGTCACGATTTCAGCCTGACCTTCGTCCGTGATCCCGTCATCCACGAATCCATCAAGCCTGCGAATGATCGCCCGCATCCGCAAGTAGGTGGTCTCGTTTGCAAAGAGCCCCTCGGGACGATGCGAAATCGCCTTCATCACGTCCGCGATCCGCGACACGTTACTGCGCGACCACATCAGATCTCGGCGCTGTTCAATGATGGCTTTTGCAAAGGGCTGAAAGAAACGACGACCTGGCAAGATCATCGGCTCTGCGGGGGTGTTTGCCACCTGCCCAGATGCATCAACAACCTCAAGCTGCATGGTCACAGGCAAATTCGCGAGCGGATGTTCTGACAAGTCATCAACCAGAAATTCTTCGAAATCCGTCCGGTCGCCCGTGAAAGGCATCGGCAAATCCAGCACGAGCGGTTCAATCGTATCGGGTGCAGCGGCCAGCCCATAGCGGCGATCAACGGCATCAAGATCAAGCGCAATCGTCGCCGTACCAGAGACAACGCCGTAATCATCCAGCCCTAAAAACGGCTGTGACATCTCGCCCATCGCGTCAGCCTCAACCGGTCCGGTGAGTTCGACCAGCGGCGGCAAGTCAGCAACGACAAGCAGGTTCCACGCGATCCCGTTGTCGCCTTCAATCGCGAGCGTGCCGTCTTTCGCTGCGATGAATGTCTGCTGCGTATCCGGTTCGACCTCGGGATCCGCAACAGTGCCAGACACGTCTTCGACAACGGTCAGCGCACCGACTTCGCCATACATGCGGATCGTGATTTGCGCCCCTTCAGGCACGCGCACAACGCCTGCGGGAATGTCGTTCAGATAGATTGACGGCTTGCCCGTGTAGGCAGGCGGTTCGACCCACCCTTCCCAGACTGGACCTGCGACTAGCGTCGATCCACCGTTCGGGTCAATCACCGTGCCAACCCGCAAAAGCGAGCCGAATAGCAATGCCACAACGAAAAATAACAGCGCGATAAAACGCAGCCCAAACGGATCACGATCCGCAATCCGCAGATCAGGCTCGACGAAAGTCGCCTGTTTGGTGCGGTCTTCCATGCGCGCAACATGGGCCTGCCACACGGCCTCTGAGGCGGGATCGCCAGCGCCTATCGCTTGGGTATCGGCAATCGCGGCAATCGGGCGTCCAGGTAATGCGGCATCAACGCGGGCAACCGCAGCGGTACGCGCAGGCATTTTGAAACGTCGCAAACCCCAGATCAGTGCCGCGACCAAAGCGATCACCGCCACCACGCCAAAACCCGTCAGCGTGTTGCGCGACACAACATCCTGCCAGCCGAACATCAGCGGCGCGATTACGACAAACAACACCGACCACAGCGGCCAAAACGCCCGCGTTGCGTTTTCCGCGATCATACCGGCACGGGTCGCAGCAATCGGAAACGCGAGGTGGCGCATCGTGTCAGGGGATGTCGGTCGTTGTGTCAGGGCCTGTGTCCTTTTTTACAGCCCCACCTTACCCGATCAGAGCCATGTTGGAAGCGTATCGCGTCCAATCATCTCTTCATAGGTAGGGCGTGCGCGAATAACCGCAAATTGATCGCCATTCACCAGAACTTCGGGGATCAAGGGACGCGAGTTATATTCCGACGCCATCACAGCGCCGTAGGCACCCGCAGAGCGGAACGCGATCAGGTCGTCGGCTTTGACTTCGGTCATCACACGGGCCTTGGCAAAGGTGTCACCGCTTTCGCAGATCGGGCCGACGATATCGTATTTTGCAGGCTCCGCACCCGGCACGGATTCGATGATAGGGTCGATGTCATGGTAGGCGTCGTACATCGCAGGGCGGATCAGATCGTTCATCGCGCCGTCGATGATCATAAACTGACGGTCTTCACCTTCTTTGATGTAGATAACCTTGGACACGAGCAGACCCGCATTACCCGAAATCAAACGGCCCGGTTCAATCTCGATCTCGCAGCCAAGATGGCCGACGGTGCGCTTAATCAACGCGCCATATTCAGACGGCAGCGGCGGCGCCTCGTTGGAACGGGCATAAGGAATGCCAAGTCCGCCACCTAGATCAAGGCGCGTGATTTCGTGACCATCAGCGCGTAGCTGTTCGGTCAATTCGGCAACTTTGAGGTACGCCGCCTCGAACGGGGCAAGATCAGTCAGTTGGGAGCCGATATGAACGTCGATGCCGATCACCTTGAGACCGGGCATTTTCGCAGCCATCGCGTAGACCTCACGCGCCCGCGAAATCGGGATGCCGAATTTGTTCTCGGACTTTCCCGTCGCAATCTTGGCGTGGGTTTTTGCGTCTACATCTGGATTTACGCGCACGGTTATCGGGGCAACCACGCCCAGCGATTGGGCCACGCGGTCCAGCACAACCATCTCTGGTTCGCTTTCGACGTTGAACTGACGGATACCGCCTTCCAATGCCATGCGCATTTCATCGACGGTTTTGCCGACGCCGGAAAACACGATCTTGTCGCCGGACACGCCTGCGGCCTTTGCGCGGTAATATTCGCCGCCGGACACGACATCCATGCCAGCCTCGGCATCCGCCAGAACCTTGATAATCGCCTGATTAGACAGCGATTTCATCGCAAAGCAGACCAGATGGTCTGTGCCGTCCAGCGCATCGTCAAGGAGTTGGAAATGCCGCGTCAGGGTTGCCGTGGAATACACGTAGAACGGCGTGCCAACAGCCGCTGCGATTTCGGCCACAGGCACGTCTTCCGCATACAACTGCCCGTCGCGATACAAAAAATGGTCCATGCTGTGCCTCTTGGAATTATGTCGCGCTTTCCTAACAGATTTCGGCAGAGGCCCAAGCGCCTATTGCAACAGCACCCAAATTTTCACCTGCACTGTAGGCATTTGCCCCTCAAACGACTAAGTGAAGGCAACGCAAGTCGCACAGATAATCACCACCGAGGTTCCCAAAATGGCTCAATCACCCACCAAGTCCCTGTTTTGGCTGGCGTCTTACCCAAAGTCCGGCAACACTTGGTTGCGGATCGTTTTGGCGAACTACCTGTTAGGTGGCGACGCGCCGCTTGCGATTAATGCGGTCCGCAAACTTGGCTACTCTGACAGCGAAGCGGCCCATTACGCACACGCGAACGGCGGCCCATATGACCTTGCCGACGCCAAGACCACCATCGCCCTGCGTGAAAAAAGCCTGCTGAACATCGTGACCACAGGACCCAAGGTCGCGCTGATCAAAACGCACAACTACAACAGCACGATCAACAACGTGGCCTTGATCCCGAGCGCATACACACGCGGCGCGGTCTATGTCGCACGCCATCCGGGCGATGTGGCGCTGTCGTTCGCCAGCCATTACGGGTTGAGCATCGACGAGACTATCGCACGTATGTCAGAACCGCGTGCCGTTGTCGGCGGGTCCAAAGGCGCTGCGCTGCAATTCACCTCTGACTGGTCGTCCCATGTGCAAAGCTGGGCAGCGAGTAATGCATTCAAGGTCAGCGTCATTCGTTACGAAGACATGCACGACGCGCCAAAGAAAGTATTCGGCAGTGTTCTGAAACACATGGGCGTTGCGGTTGATGCGGACAAACTAGACCGTGCTATCGCCCATTCCAAATTTGACGAGCTACAAAAGCAGGAACAGACCGAGGCCTTTTCCGAAAACACCACGCATCAGCCGCAGTTTTTCCGGTCTGGTACGGCGGGCGGTTGGCGCGACAATCTGACCAAAGCACAGATCGACGCGCTGACCAAAACGCATGGCAAAATAATGAAGGCGTTGCGCTACCTCTAGGGCGTCACTGCGTCCACATGCTTTGATCGACATCGACCGACAGAATGCCGCCCCCGACGCCCACGCTCGTGCCCGCTGAGACGCCATTTGTGCCGATCGAGATGCTCGAACTGGCTGTGGGCCGCACAGGTGCGCCATTTGCACCGCAACCAGCAAGCCCCGCAGCGATCAAGATCAGCACCATGGTTTTCATTTCAACGCATCTTTCCAAGCCGCCGTTTGTGCGCGGACATTTGCAGGGGATGTCCCGCCAAAGCTGGTGCGCGATGCGACGGAATTTTTCACACCCAAGACATCAAACACCGCTTGCGTGATATCTTGGTTAACGGATTGCATGTCGGCTAGGGACAATTCCGGCAGGTCGCAAGATTTCGCCTCTGCCATCGCAACGAGCGATCCGGTGACATGGTGCGCATCGCGGAACGGCAGGCCTAATTCACGCACGAGCCAGTCAGCAAGGTCAGTCGCTGTTGAGAAACCAGTCGCGGCGGCGGCTTCCAATGACGGCACGTTGGCTTCCATATCGGCGACCATGCCCGCCATTGCAGCCAGCGCGAGCAGCAAGTGGTCAGCAGCGTCGAACACTTGCTCTTTGTCTTCCTGCATGTCCTTGGAATAGGTCAGCGGAAGCCCCTTCATCACGGTCATTAAAGCAACGTTCGCCCCGAAAATCCGGCCAATCTTGGCACGGATCAGCTCTGCTGCGTCCGGGTTGCGTTTTTGCGGCATGATCGACGATCCGGTGGACCATTTGTCGGACATTTTCACGAAACGGAATTGGGCAGACGACCAGATCACCAATTCCTCGGCCAAACGGCTCAGGTGCATCGCGGTGATGGATGCGGCGGCCATGAACTCTAGCGCGAAGTCGCGGTCAGCGACCGCATCCAGTGAATTGGACATCGGGCGATCAAAGCCGAGCGCCTTGGCGGTCATGTCGCGATCAATCGGGAATGATGTACCAGCAAGTGCCGCAGCACCCAGAGGCGACGTGTTCATCCGTTTGCGTGCATCCGCAAAACGCGACCGATCACGTGCGAACATCTCGACATAGGCCAGCATATGGTGGCCCCACGTCACGGGCTGCGCGACCTGCAAATGTGTAAATCCGGGCATAACCCAATCAGCACCAGCCTCGGCCTGCCCCAACAACGACTGCATCAACGCCTCTAGTGCAGCATCCGCCGCGTCACATTGATCACGCACCCAAAGGCGGAAATCGACGGCGACCTGATCGTTACGGGACCGACCTGTGTGCAAACGCCCAGCCGGTTCGCCGATCAAATCCTTCAGACGCGCCTCGACATTCATGTGAATGTCTTCCAACGCCGTCGAAAACGGAAACTTTCCGGTTTCAATCTCTGACAACACCGTGAGCAGGCCTTCACGGATCGCTTCGGCGTCGTTATCCGTAATGATGCCTGTGGCGGCCAACATGGCGGCATGGGCACGCGAACCAGCAATGTCTTGGGCAGCTAGGCGTTGATCGAACCCGATAGAAGCGTTGATCGCTTCCATAATGGCGTCCGGTCCAGCGGCAAAACGGCCACCCCACATTGTATTCGCGGATTTTGTCATGAGAAAGGAAGCCCCGTGCTGAAATTGAAATCTGCCTTGCTTTATACGGCTCTGACCCTGCTTGCAAATACTGCTCTGGCGGACGTCAGCGCGTTTGAGGCCCTGCGGGAAGGCGATATGCGCAAGCTAAACTTCCACTCCGATCCGCAAGCGGCGTCTGACGTGGCTTTCACCAGCGAAGATGGGGCGGAAATGACGCTGGACGATTACGACGGTCAGATCACGCTTGTTAATTTCTGGGCAACATGGTGTGCGCCGTGTCGGACCGAAATGCCGCAACTGTCCGACCTGCAAGAGCAGCTTGGCGGCGATGACTTTTCCGTTGTGACCATCGCCACAGGCCGTAATCCGCGTCCCGCTATGGAACGGTTCTTTGCCGAAATCGAAGTTGATAACCTGCCGCTACACGCCGATCCCAAATCGGCATTGGCGCGTGACATGGGTGTGATGGGCCTACCCGTCACGATTATTCTGGACCGCGAAGGTCGCGAGATGGCCCGCCTGCAAGGTGATGCCCACTGGAACAGCGATAGCGCAGTTGCGATCCTGACGGCGATCCGCGACGCAGAGTGACGCACCAAGATTGTCGCTTTACTGTCATCACCTGCATGTTACGCTCGTTTAAACACCAGTATTTAACGAAGGACTTTTTATGTCACATCAGGCCAAAGTGATCCGCCTCGAACAGCTTGCCCTTACAATCAGAAGCGAGACGATCAAAATCCTGCCCGGTGCGCTTGATTCCCGCAAGTTGCCGCACAAACAACTCGCCGCGAAAATTGATGGTTGGGAACAAACCATCAAACTGGTGCAACGCGACATGAAATCGCAAAGCAACTTTAATCACATGATCCACCGCCACAATCCCGGCGGGCGCAAGGATCATGACGCGGGCCAACGCCTGAAAAGCGGCGAAGAGAATGTCAAACTGATCTCGAATGCTTTGGACAAAGTGATCGACGCACTAGAAGAATTGTCCGCCCAGTTCCACGGCGGCGACAACACCGAGACACGTGCGCTCAAAGGTATTGGTGCAGCGCTTAAAAACTGGTCCAAAACAGCGAAACATAGCGAGACAGGCATCATCGGCACAGCCGCACCCGCAAACACGCAGGCCACAATTCAGCAAGCCAAACCATTCCTGCCACAAGGCGCACCCGGCATGTCTGGTCCGGGCGCAATCGACGCTTTCACGTTGGTTTTGGGTGTATTTGTCCTGCTGAAGTCGCTGACGAAAAAGAAAGACTAAGCGCGACCGGATGTTTCCGACAGCAACAATGGATCGACGCCGATATTTTTCAGTGCGGCGGTCCATTTAAAGTCATTCGCACGACCAAACACGATTTCATCGTCCGCCTCACTGGTCAGCCACCCGTTGCGGGCGATTTCGCTTTCTAGCTGCCCTGGCCCCCACCCCGCATAGCCTAGCGCCATCATAGCGCTTGCCGGACCGGACCCTTGGGCGATCTCTTCGATGACGTCCATTGTGGCGGTCATCGCAAATTTGTCATCCACCTGCATCGTCCCGCCTTCCGAGGTGTAATCAGCGGAATGCAGGACAAAACCACGCGCACGCTCAACTGGGCCGCCAATATGGACCCTAATTTTGCGTGCATTAGTCCCCATCGGAATATCGAGCTGTTCGAGCAAGTTCAGAAACCTGATTTCCGGCGATGGTTTATTAACGATCAGCCCCATCACGCCATCGTCAGAATGGGCGCAGATATACACGACACTGCGCGCAAAACGATCATCGCCCATGACGGGCATCGCGATCAGCAACTTTCCGGTAAGATTCGTTGGGCTCATTTCCATCCGGCTATTGTCGCAAGCCAGACTGCATCACGCAAGTCACACAAATCTGGCTCGCCAAGACGTGAGTTCAATTTCAGTCGTTCCTGACTATGTAGGGGGTATGAAAACACTCAAGTCGATTCTGAAGACAACATGTCTGACCGTTGCCACTGCGTCCCCTGCGATTGCGGGGCCGTTTGATGACGTCGCACGGATCGACGTGATCCCCGGTTGGCAGACTGCGTCAGGCACCCATATGGCCGGATTGCGCGTCACTTTGCGCCCCGGTTGGAAAACCTACTGGCGTGCGCCCGGCGATGCTGGCATCCCGCCAGAGTTTTCGTGGAATGGCTCACAAAATATCACCGCAGCCCAGTACCATTGGCCTGTCCCGCAGGTTTTCGACCAAGGTGACATGCAGTCGATCGGCTACCACGACACGCTCGTTTTACCGATTGAACTGACCCAATCAGACCCGTCCGCCCCAATCCAGATGTCCGGCGAAGTCACGCTTGGCGTTTGCGAAGACATCTGCGTGCCTGTGTCGCTGCCGTTTCTGGCGATGTTACCAACGGACGGACAACGTGATGGTGCGATCACAGCGTCACTATTGAACCAACCTCGGAATGCGACAGACGCTGGCGTGCGCTCTGCAATCTGCCGCGTCTCACCAGCGGATTCCGGCCTGACGGTGACGGCAACGCTGACGATGCCGTCGGCAGGCACCGTAGAATCAGTGGTGATCGAAGCTGGAAATCCAGAAGTCTGGGTGTCCCAAGCCGACATCACACGCTCTGGCGATACACTGCAAGCAACCGTCGATATGATCCACGCCACATCGAGTAGCTTTGCTTTGGACCGATCCGCCGTCCGTATCACCGTGTTAGGCAGCGATTACGCCGTTGACGTGCGTGGATGCGTGGGCGGCTAAGGCGTTATTTGCGCCGCTGATGTTCGTCTAAACGCGGCATGATCTCAACGAAATTGCAGGGCATGTGCCGATAATCGAGCTGCTTGACGAGAATTTCATCCCAAGCGTCTTTGCACGCCCCCGGGCTGCCTGGCAGTGCAAACAGATAAGTGCCGTTCGCCACACCACCCGTCGCGCGGCTTTGCACTGCAGAAGTGCCGATCTTTTGCATCGAAACAATCGTGAAAACCGTGCCAAAGGCGTCGATTTCTTTCTCATACACATCGCGGTGGGCTTCGACGGTCACATCACGCCCCGTCAACCCCGTACCACCTGTCGAGATCACCACATCAACCGCATCATCCGCACACCATTTGCGCAACTGATCCGCGATCTGAGCGCGTTCATCAGGTAAAATCATCCGATCCGCGACCAAATGCCCAGCATCTTCGATCCGCGCGACAAGGGTATTGCCGGATTTATCATCTGCGGTGGTGCGCGTATCACTCACGGTCAGCACGGCAATGCGGATTGGCACAAAAGCGCGGTCGGTCATGTGGGTAGCGTCCTTAGTTTGGCTTGCACATCAAGCAAATCAGCCCAAGCATCGCGTTTCGCAAGTGGCGTTTTCAGCAATGACATCGGATGGGCCATCGGCATCGCAGGGCGGCCCGCGACTTCGGTCCATTTACCCCGCAAACGGCTGATCCCAGTTTTATCCAGTAGCATCTGACAGGCTGTATTGCCCATCAAGATCACCACATCAGGGTTCACAAGCGCGATATGCCGTTCCAAAAATGGACGCATCATCGCCATATCTTTGCGATTAGGCAGGCCATCCCCCGGCACGCGCCACGGCATCGCGGTGGCCATATAAACAGACGTTGCTGGATCAACGGCCTCAGCGACCAAGCCAATCGCCGCCATCATTTTCGCAAGCAAATCACCCTGCACACCTGCAAAGGGTCGCCCTGCTACGTCTTCTTCGCGCGACGGGGCTTCGCCCACGATCATCACGCGCGCGGCAGGATTGCCCGCAGCGAACACCATCTTGCGCGCACCGCGTTTCAAGTGACAATGATCAAACCCGTCCAAAGCCGCCCGCAACGCATCCAAGTCCGACACATCTGCCGCCGCAGATTTTGCCAGTGCGACTGTATCCAACTCTTTGACAACAATTGGTGCGGGCCGTTCTGGTCCGGCATTCGGGTTCGGCACAGCCTTTGGTTTGGCGGGCTCCAGATCGTAGCGGTTCACCGGCGTCTCGTCGATTGCCTCGTCGGCGCCCAACTCGAGCTGCCATTCCAGCAACGCGCGGTCGTCCCAATATGTACTTACAGAATCCATGCGCGAAACATACCGCGCAAATACGGCATACGGTAGCGTTGATTGCGCAGACCCCGTTGCGTGATCCCAGCCTGCTTCCTATAACGGCCCAAACAACGCAAAAGGAGCCGCCCATGTCGTTTCGCGCCCAGCATCTTTTGGGGATTGAGCCGCTCCACCCCACGGAAATCACCACGCTTTTGGATTTGGCCGATCAATACGCCAATGATCCCAACTCTGTACGGCACCGCGATGTGCTGGCGGGCATGACGCAGATCAACATGTTCTTCGAGAATTCCACGCGGACGCAGGCCAGTTTCGAATTGGCGGGTAAGCGGCTAGGTGCGGACGTGATGAACATGGCGATGCAAGCGTCCTCGCTGAAAAAGGGCGAGACGCTGATTGATACCGCGTTGACGCTGAACGCGATGCATCCTGATTTGCTGGTCGTGCGTCATCCGCATTCCGGCGCTGTTGATTTGCTCGCCCAAAAAGTGAACGGTGCGGTGCTGAACGCAGGCGACGGCAAGCACGAACATCCAACGCAGGCCTTGCTGGATGCGCTGACAATCCGCCGTGCCAAGGGGCGCATTCACCGTCTTTCTGTTGCGATTTGCGGTGATGTTGCCCACAGCCGCGTTGCGCGTTCCAACATCATGCTGCTTGGCAAGATGGAAAACCGCATCCGTCTGATCGCCCCGCCGACATTGATGCCGTCCGGCGTGGCCGAGTTCGGCTGCGAGGTTTTCCACGACATGGAAGAAGGTCTGAAAGACGTTGACGTTGTGATGATGCTACGCCTTCAAAAAGAACGCATGGACGGTGGTTTCATTCCGTCAGAGCGCGAATATTACCACCGCTACGGGCTGGACGCGGCAAAGCTCGCGCACGCTAAACCCGACGCGATTGTTATGCATCCCGGCCCGATGAACCGTGGCGTTGAAATTGACGGGACCATCGCCGACGACATCAACCGTTCCGTGATCCAAACTCAGGTCGAGATGGGTGTAGCCGTGCGCATGGCCGCAATGGACTTGCTCGCACGGAACTTGCGGGCGCGACGCGGCGCAGCACTAGAGGGGGTGATGGCATGACCGACATAATCGCACCTCACGAATACGGCAAAGTCCGCGTTTTCCAACTGACCTACCAGCTAGATTCTGAGATCGACCCAAAGGACGACTACGATCGGCTTGGACAGGCCCTAGGCGCAAAAATTGTCACCGAAAAAGACGTGCAGATTGTCGACGAGACGGCATTGCACGATCTTGGTCTCGCGCAATTTTTGATGTTGGGTTACGGCATTACCGAGGCTGAAATCGCACCGCAAATGGATATGCTGAACGGTCTCAAAGGCAGCTTTGCGATCATCAGGTCCGGCGCGTTTGGCGACCAGGGGGCTACGTTAAATACTGACGGCGACGCCAAATTAGTCGCCACATTTACCGAAGAAGGGGCCGCACCACCTGCCCTGACCCCACTCACCTCAGACGGCAGCCAAGGCACGCTGACCCCGCCGACCAAAGCACCCAAATCCGACGCCCGCATCGGCGGCATGGTCGCGACGGTGGTTCTACTTCTGATGGGCATATTCGTTTGGCTGATGATCTGGATCGGCGGCTAATGTCGGACTTTCCCGCTCTCAAGACTGACGAGGCAATCCTTTGGCAGGGCCGCCCCGACGCCAAACTGCGGTTCGGTATCACGACCATGGCCACTGGCATTTTCGCCGTGGCACTCGTACTGGCCTGCCTTGGGCTTGCGACCGTGATTGATCGGGCCAATACTGGCAGCTATTGGGGAATCCTCGCGCCGGGGATTATCGCGGGTGTGGTGATCGTCATGGCAATGCCCGTGATCGATAGCTTGATCCGGTACAACACGCGCTATCGCCTAACGAACCAACGCATGTTGATCGCCAAACCGGTAGGGACAAAACGGGCAAGCTACGATATCCCCGCGTTAGACGATCTCATCTACCGCAACGGCTCCCCGCCTTCGATCTTTTTCTCATCCCGCACCAGCAGACGTAAAAGAACAGATATTGGCTTTGAACGCATCGCCGATGCCCGCGATGTCTTTATTCAAATGCGTAAACTTGCCGGAGACACCGAGATATGACACGCCTATTCGCAGCGGCTGCGCTTATCAGAAAGACCTGCAATGACTAAAACCTTGTTCACCAACGCACGTTTGATCGACCCGGTCGCCCTAAGCGATACGTCCGGCGCTATTCTGATCGAGGACGGCAAGATCACCCGCGTGTTTGAGGAAACACATCCTGACATCACAGGACCTGTCGTTGTGGATTGCGGCGGCAAATGTCTGGCCCCCGGCATCGTTGATATCGGCGTGAAAGTGTCCGAACCGGGCGAGCGGCATAAGGAAAGTTTTCGCACTGCCGGACGGGCTGCTGCGGCTGGTGGAGTGACGACGATTGTCACCCGCCCCGATACGATGCCCGCCATTGATACGCCGGAAATCCTCGAATTTGTGGCCCGACGTGCCGCGCTTGACGCCCCTGTGCGCGTGTTGCCGATGGCCGCCTTAACCAAAGGTCGCGAAGGTCGCGAGATGACCGAGATCGGGCTTTTGTCCGACGCAGGTGCCGTGGCCTTTACCGATTGCGACCGCGTTGTCGCCAATACCAAGGTGTTCTCACGTGCGCTGACCTACGCAAAATCGCTCGACGCGCTGGTGATTGCCCACGTCCAAGACCCCGGACTGTCAGAAGGTGCAGCGGTCACATCCGGCAAATTCGCGTCCCTGCGCGGCTTGCCCGGCGTGACGCCCATGGCTGAACGCATGGGGCTTGATCGCGATATCAGCTTGATTGAAATGACTGGCGCGAAATACCACGCGGACCAGATCACCACAGCACGCGCCCTGCCCGCCTTGGAACGCGCGAAACGCAACGGCCTGAATGTGACCGCTGGTATCGGCATCCATCATTTGACGCTGAACGAACTCGACGTGGCCGACTACCGGACGTTCTTCAAACTCAAACCACCGCTGCGATCCGAAGAAGACCGCATCGCCGTCGTCCAAGCCGTCGCCGATGGCCTAATCGACATCATTTGTTCCATGCACACACCGCAGGACGAAGAAAGCAAACGCTTACCTTACGAAGAGGCCGCAAGCGGTGCCGTGGGACTAGAGACGCTATTGCCAGCAGCATTGCGCCTGTACCACGAAGGTCAAATCGACCTGCCGCGCCTGTTCCGCGCCTTATCGCTGAACCCGTCGCGGTTGTTAGGACTGAAAACGGGACGCCTACGCAAAAGCGCGCCAGCCGATCTGGTCCTATTCGACGCTGATGCGCCATTTGTGTTGAACCGCGAAACGCTTCAGTCAAAATCAAAGAACACACCTTTTGACGGCGCACGGATGCAAGGGCGCGTCCTAGGCACATGGGTCGCGGGCAATCGCGTGGCGGGAGAAGACAAATGATGCCGGAAATCACAACTGGAATGGGCGGTCTGCTGCTGTGGGCTGCGATTGGCTACCTGCTAGGGTCCGTGCCCTACGGGATCGTCGTGGCCAAAATGCTGGGGCTGGGAAACCTGCGCGATATCGGGTCCGGCAATATCGGTGCCACCAATGTTTTGCGAACAGGCAATAAAAAAGCAGCCGCACTGACCTTGCTCTTTGATGCAGGCAAAGGCGCCGTCGCGGTTCTGCTTGCACGCGCTTTCTCTGGCGAAGATGCGGTGCAAATCGCAGCACTCGCGGCGTTTCTCGGCCATTGCTTCCCAGTCTGGCTTGGATTCAAAGGCGGCAAAGGGGTCGCTACCCACCTCGGCATGATGTGGGCGTTGGCATGGCCAATCGGCCTCGTATGTTGCCTGACATGGCTGCTAATCGCGGCTATTTTCCGGTTCTCATCACTCGCCGCACTGCTCGCCACAGGCTTTGCACCAGCCTTCGCAATCTTCCTTGGTCAAGGTGAACTGGTCGTTCTCCTGCTCGTGTTGGCCGTTCTGGTCTACATTCGCCACGCGGACAACATCACGCGCTTGCGGAACGGCACCGAGACGAAAATCGGCTCAAAGAAGACCAAATGACACTTTCTTTCTGATCCACCACGCAGCGATCCCAACCCCGCCAAGCACCCCAAGCGGGCCGAAATCGACGTCTGCGAGGTAAAGCAGCACAATCGTGAAAGCGATCAGGATCGGTATATTCGTCAGCGGGCGCAGCGTGTCAGCAAGACTTTGTATCCGCAAAATCCATGCTGCGAGATAAATCGGCGGGCCTGCGATCAAAACGCCTGCCCACGCGCCCATCACAAACGCACTGCCAGCTTGGGGATGTAGCGCGGTCATGCCGGTCACAGGCAGCGCCAGCAAGATGAGCATCACCCAACGCGGGTTCAGTAGAAACGACATGGCTAGCCCTCTGTTCCCATCATAAAGCAACGAAATGTGGCGGATCGCGCTGTCGTTAACTGTACATTAAGCAGAATCAGCGAATGTGATCGTAGACAAACGTTGGCCATGCGCTGCGCCGAATGCACAGTATAACATCCAATGCCGCCTAAATTGGCGGGTGAATATGTCTGGTGAAACCGGACTGGATGCAAATGATCAACGTTTGTCTTAACCCTTACTTAATAAGAATAGTCGCTATAAATCCGCTTCAGATCGCCATTCCAGTCACCATTATAGTGGTCCAGCAATTCATCCGCAGGTGTTTTGCCAGTCTCAATGGTTTCGTGCAGTGCGTTTAGGAAGTGCGTCTCGTCCGCGACCATGCCGCCCGCACCGGGTTTCGCCCGTGCTTTGAGACCAGCATGTGAAATCGCGACAACTTCGCGTGCGAGATCATGCATGTTGATGCCGTCAACTTTGGCTTGCAGTCCGTCCACTGACGCCGCAACGCGTAACGCCTCACGTTGTTCTGCGGTCCAGTCTTTGCAAAGATCCCATGCCGCATCCAACGCAGTCTGATCGTACATCATCCCGACCCAGAACGCAGGCAAGGCACACAACCGCCGCCAAGGGCCGCCGTCTGCACCGCGCATCTCGATGAATTGCTTGATCCGCGCTTCGGGGAATACGGTTGTCAGGTGATCCGCCCAATCGGACAGCAACGGCTTTTCACCCGGCAATGCAGGCAGTTCGCCTTTCAGGAAATCGCGGAACGACATGCCCAGCGCGTCGATATATTTTCCGTCGCGGTAAACAAAATACATCGGCACATCGAGCACCCAATCGACCCAACGATCAAACCCCATGCCGTCCTCGAACACCCAAGGCAGCATGCCTGTGCGACTATCATCAAGGCTGCGCCAAATCCGGCCGCGCCATGATTTGTGGCCGTTCACCTTGCCTTCAAAGAACGGCGAATTCGCAAATAACGCAGTCGCCACAGGCTGTAGCGCAAGCGAGGTGCGCAGTTTTTGCACCATGTCGGCCTCGGACCCGAAATCAAGGTTCACCTGCACCGTACAAGTCCGCCGCATCATCTGCGTGCCATGCGTGCCGACCTTTTCCATATAAGCATTCATCAGCTTATAGCGCCCTTTCGGCATCAGCGGCATCTGTTCGTGGGTCCATTCGGGGGCCGCACCCAGACCGATAAATTTCACGCCAATCTCGTCCGCGACGGATTTCACTTCTTCGAGATGCACGTTCACTTCGTCGCATGTCTGGTGGATCGTTTCCAAAGGCGCGCCGGACAATTCCAACTGACCACCCGGCTCTAGCGAGACATTCGCGCCGTCTTTGGTCAGGCCGATAATATTGCCACCTTCTTCGACAGGCGCCCAATTGTAGCGTGTTTTCAGGCCGTTGAGTACAGCCTTGATCGACCGATCGCCTTCATATGGCAGCGGCATCAGGCTGTCTTGGCAATAGCCGAATTTTTCGTGTTCGGTACCGATACGCCAGTCTTCTTTGGGCTTACAGCCGTCCGACAGCATCTCTGCCAGTTGAGAACGATCTTCGATCAGGCCGCCGCCGGTTTGGGGAATGGACATCTGTTAGTCTTTCTCAACTGAGTGTATCTGAACGTCTTTGGTGAACGCAGATGCGTACTAATGCAAGAGATGAACTGGCCGCGACCAGATCACAACCTGATGATCGGGCGGATCGGATAGAACGCCAAGAATGGCTTCGGTCTTGATACCGGGCAGGCTGGAAAACGCATCGAACAGCGCCTCGGCACCAGCAGCAGTGGTTGGAATAGCGATATCGCGGGCCTCTGGTCCAGTCAGTATCCAATAGGGCGCGGGATGGCCTGTTGGGTCGAAACTAAGCCGCGACAGGTCATTGATATCCATTACACCACCGCTAAGCGGGCCGAAATATGCAAGCCTGCGTTCGGTAATCTGCACAACACCCGGCCCATCATTGCCTTGGCGAAAACGACCGCGCTGGATACCAGCGACGAGTAGAACAACGCCCAAGCCAGCGATGGAAAAACCCAGCCAAACGACAAAGCCATAGCCCGTCGCAGCCCAATAGATCCCCAAACCCAGTACCAGCAGCGCGCCCCAAACATCGCGAAATCGCCAGATCAGCGCCTTTGCTTCGGGTCGGAAAAAATCAGCCATGCGCCACCTGCGTTTCTTCGTAAAGTGCGACAGCAAAATTGCCCGTGCGTTCAAATCCTAACGCAGCATAGGCCCGCGCCGCTGCCTCATTCGCGGCCGACAGCACGGCCTTAGTCACACCATCAAGTGATGTTTCCATCAGGTGCATCGCAAGTGCCACCCGCGCAAATCCACGTGATCGCCATTCTGGCGGCGTATAAACACCGCCGATTTGGACGATATCAGGCATTTGCGCATTAAATCCGGTCATCGCGACAGGTGTTTCGTCATGGACCAAAACACGATGCGAATTGGCTTGGATATAGGCTTTTATTTCTCGCGCAGCCCGACTTTGCGCCTGATCCACAGACGTCGCCAACGTTTCAACCTGATAATCAGCCCGCCAATGAACCAACAAATCAAGCGGGGAAGCAGTTAGCGGATGCAGCGAAAAGCCGTCAATATTTGGCATCATCAGATCAGCGATCGTCAGGGCGAACGACGGCTCAGTCACATCAAGCGCCGCTTGACGGGTCAGACCAGTGACACGGCGCAAAGCGGTCACTTGATTTTTCTCGCCAATAAATCCTTTGATTTGACGCCCCTTTAGAACGTCAGCGACAGCCACCCAATCCCCACTCGGACACCACGGAAACACGATCCCTTCGGCACTGATCGTCAGGACATCGGTGATCTCAGCCCCATCTTTCGCGACCCAAGCCTTCATCCCGCGTGGATGTTTACCACCCAGACCGTAGCGGATCATATTCGTCAGCGGAAACATCAAAAACGGCGCGTTGGCAGACATAAACGCGATCAAAGCGTCGCGATCACCGCTTTCAACACGGATCATTTCCAATCGCCAAGGGCTGCCTGCCAGAGCGTTAATGCAGCCACCGCCGCCGTTTCGGCCCGTAAAATACGCGGCCCAAGGTTAATAATTTGCGCATAAGGCAGGTTTTTCAGCATCTCGCGCTCGTCAGGTGAAAACCCACCTTCGGGTCCAATCAGGATCGCAGCACCATTCGTCGGTGCAGGCCCATTGAACCCTGCCGCTTCGCCAATCATCGCCTCGTCGCAGAAATATAGCGTCCGCGTTGCGTCCCAGTTCACCAACACTTGCTTCAGCTTCATGGGTGCCGTGACCTCTGGCACAAACGTACCGCCGCATTGCTCTGTCGCCTCAACGACCTGCGCTTGCAATTTCTCTAGCCGCACACGGTCGCCGTTATTTGTATAGCTCGTTTGCACTGGCATGATCTTTGCGGCACCGAGCTCGGTAGCTTTTTCCACAATAAACGACATGCGTTCTTTGCGAATAGGCGCGAAAAGTAACCACAGATCAGGCGGCATCTGCATCGGTTTTGTTTGCGCCTGACAGCCCAGCACCCCACCGCGTTTACCAGCCTCAATTACTTCAGCATCCCATTCACCATCGCGCCCGTTAATCAGCGACAAGATGGTGCCAGCCGTCATCCGCATCACGCCAAACAAATAATGGGCTTGCTCCCGCGACAGCGAGACCAATTGCCCTTCCCCTAGCGGGTGATCTACATAAAGACGAACTTTTGATGCCATGGGCGGACTTTATGACCGAGAACGACAAGACGCCAGAGGGCGACGCAGAATTAGGAACCGTAGCAGACAGCGCTGGCAATTGGGTCGATCATCGAGCGCCCGCCGCCACACGCGGTCACCTGCGATTAAGCCGCGCAGATCGGCCTATTGGCACATGGTTACTCTATATTCCGTGCCTCTGGGCTGTCGCACTCGCCTGCCTCGCGACCAACTCCTTCAACGCCTTTTCCGTCTGGATCATCATCGGCTGCGGCATCGGTGCGTTTTTGATGCGTGGCGCAGGCTGCACATGGAATGACATCACCGACCGCGATATTGACGCCAAAGTCGCCCGCACGCGGTCCCGCCCGATTCCATCTGGTCAAGTCGGCGTCCGTGCCGCCCTTGCATGGATGTTGGTCCAATCGCTTGTCTCGCTTGGGATCCTGCTGACGTTTCCAAATATGGCCGTGTTGTTTGGCTTCCTGTCGATCATACCAGTCGCGATCTACCCCTTTGCCAAACGGTTTACATGGTGGCCGCAAGTGTTCCTTGGCCTCGCGTTCAACTGGGGCGCATTGCTGGCATGGACCGCACAAACAGGCAGCCTCGCATGGCCAGCGGTCGTTCTATATGTCGCGGGTATCGCGTGGACTTTGTTCTACGACACCATTTACGCACACCAAGACACCGAAGACGACGCACTAATCGGCGTCAAATCCACGGCACGCCTGTTTGGCGACAAGTCCAGCACGTGGCTGCGCTATTTCCTTGTTGGGACCGTTTTTTTGCTGGGGTCGGCCGTGGTCATGGCGTCACTTGACCGTTCAATCTTGTCGCTTGTCGTGGCTCTTGGCGGGCCTTGGGCGATGGGCTGGCACTTGGTCTGGCAGCTTGGACGGTTCGATCCTGAAAACAACGACAGGTTGCTGATGCTGTTCCGCTCCAACCGAAATGCTGGTCTTATCCCAGTGCTATTTTTCGCCGTCGCGTTTTTCCTTTGATTGAACCTCGGGCATTTGGGGCCTATGCAGACCAGACAATAACGAGAAAACTACAAAAATAATGCGTTTGTCAGCTTTGTTCACCCGACTTGTCGTCTTTGCCGCCGCCGCTGGTGTCTGCGTCGTCTCAGCACGAACAGCCGTTACCTTCATCGAAGAACGGTCAGTCGTTGGTGTGCGCGAAGTCCTAATAGATCAAGGCCATGACTGGGCATCAGTCCTCAGCGACGGCCTACAAGTCGTCCTCGAAGGGCAAGCCCCATCAGAGGCGCACCGCTTCCGCGCCATGTCCGCCGCAGGCAGCATTGTGGATGCCAGCCGCGTCATCGACAACATGGATGTGGTTGATTCGCAATCAATCGCACCGCCCGAATTTGCCATCGAGATTTTGCGCAACGACAGCGGCGTGTCCCTGATTGGGCTGATCCCCGCCAATACAGATCGCGAAGCACTGGCCGAGCGGATCGCCCGCATTGCCGACGGCCAAAACGTCACCGATCTGCTAGAGGTTGCCGATTATCCGGTCCCCGAAACATGGCAAGCTGCATTGAACTACGCGATGCGCGCCTTGTCGGATTTGCCGCGCTCCAAGATTTCAGTGTCTTCGGCCCGCGTCATCGTGAACGCGATCACAGATTCCGAGTTGGAAAAAGCCGAGCTGGAAAGCAACCTGTCGCGCAATAAGCCAAGCAATGTGCGGATCACGGTCGACCTGACTGCGCCGCGTCCGGTCATTTCGCCGTTTACCACACGTTTTGCCATCGACGAAGACGGTGCGCGTTTCGACGCCTGCGCCGTGGATAGTCGCGAGGCGCTGAACACCATCATGGCGGCCGCCCGCGACGCTGGTTTTGCAGGTAACGCTGGCTGCATCGAGGCGCTCGGCGTGCCATCGCGCACGTGGGGCAACGCCGTGTCCTTGTCGATCGGCGCTGTGAAAGAGCTCGGCGGCGGAACGGTCACGATCTCTGATACCGACATCGCGCTTGTCGCACCGCAAGGCACGGCGCAGACCACCTTTGACCGTGTTGTGGGCCAGTTAGAAAACGCACTGCCAGACGTCTACGCACTGGCGTCTGACCTGCCACGCGCACCGACAGACGCATCTGCCGGACCACCGCAATTCACCATCACCCGCAGCCCCGAAGGTGCCGTGCAACTGCGCGGACGTGTGCCGGACGACCTGACCAACACCACCGCCGCCAATTACGCTGCCGCTAAATTCGGCAAAGCAAACGTCACCATGGGCACACGGGTCGTTGATGAGTTGCCATCAGGCTGGGTCATCCGCGTCTTGGCGGGGATCGAGGCTATGTCGCAACTGTCGAACGGTTCAGTCGTCGTAGATCCCACATCAGTCGTGGTACGCGGCAAAACCGGATCAGAGACAGCGCAGGCCGATATCTCACGCTTGCTGATCGACAAGCTGGGTCAAACTGCTGAATTCGACATCGACGTCGAATACGTCAAAGAACTGGACCCGATTGCTGGTCTGCCAACCCCCGAAGAATGCGTCGCCAAAATCACAGAGGCCACGACAGATCGCAAGATCACCTTTGATCCGGGCGCGTCGTCGATCACATCAGACACCACAGACGTCGTGGATGATATCGCCGACATTCTGAAACGCTGCCCCGATCTGCGGATTGAAATCGCTGGTTACACCGATAGCCAAGGCCGCGAAGAAATGAACGAACAACTGTCTCAAGATCGTGCCAGCGCCGTTCTCAACGCATTGCGGTCACGCCGCGTGCCCGTATCCAGCTTTGAGGCAAAAGGCTACGGCGAGGCAGATCCAATTGCCGACAACGACACTGCAGACGGTCGCGAAGCGAACCGGCGTATTGAATTCCGCTTGATTGTGCCTGAAACAGCCCCCGAAGAACCCACCGCATTAGAAGAAGCCGAAGCTCCGGCTGACGATACTGAATAAGAACGGATCCGACGTGAATAGAACCGAATTTATCATTGCCACCGCGATTATTCTCTTTGTGGCCTTCGCCCTTGGATGGTTCGCAAGTTGGCTGATCAACCGGTTTACACGGGTGACAAAAGCCGAAATCGGCGAGCTTGATAAAATGGCGCAATCTCTGCACGACGCCGAAGAAACCCGCGATCAGGCGATCACGTATCTGCAGCAACGCGAAGCAGAAATGACCAACCAGCACGCGCAAACCGAAGCAGAACTGCGGGCCGCCATGGATGGACTACGCGAAGCACGGCGCGAAGCAGAAGAACTGCGCAGCTATATCGAACGCCAAAACGCTGGCTAAAGACCCGAATTTTCGCGAAAATTCATACGATTTTTCTAGAAAAATCGCGATCAAACGCGTGGTGCAGCAGCCCGTTTCAAGCGATCATTGATAGCGGCACCCAGACCTGTATCTGGAATAAGCGAAACTGCTATGCGGTCCGCGCCCATCTGATCCAACTGATGTAAGCAATCAAACAAACGCGCCGCCGCTTCGACCAAATCACCGCTTTTCGACAGGTTCAAGTCTGCTGCGACATTGCCAAAACCCAACAAGGTTTCGCCCTCACGCACGTCAGTCGCATTCAAACGCACCGACCCAACCGGCGCATAATGCGAGGCCAACTGCCCCGGTGACTGCGGCGTATTGGGATCATCAGACTGCAACAGCGGACGCCCTAAACACGCAGCCAATGCCTCTGTTGGGACACCGCCAGCGCGCAGTAACGCAGGCTCGCCCACGCAGCTCACAATCGTTGATTCCACGCCGACAGGGCACGCACCGCCATCAATCACCGCATCAATCCGCCCTTCAAGGCCAGCCATAACATGATCCGCCGTCGTGGGACTAATCCGCCCCGACGGGTTCGCGGAAGGTGCTGCAATCGGTCCGCCAAACGCCGTCAACGCATCCCGTGCCAATGCGTGGTCCGGCACCCGAATAGCCAATGTCGGTAAACCCGCTGTCACCAGCTTGCTCACGCCTGCGTCCGGCTTGATCGGCAGCACCAGTGTCAATGCACCGGGCCAGAACGCTTGGGCCAGCATCCGCGCGTCATCGTTGAAATCGCAATACCCCATTGCCGCAGCCATATCAGGCACATGCACGATCAACGGGTTAAACGACGGACGCCCCTTTGCCTCGTAAATCCGTGCAACAGCCGTATCATCACGCGCATCTGCCGCCAGCCCGTAAACCGTCTCAGTTGGTAGCGCGACCAGACCGCCGTGCCGCCAAATATCCGCCGCTTGCGCGATCCCAACAGCGTCAGCATTCAGGCGAAGTGTTTTGGTTTCATTCATGACGTGGCGTTTCAGTTGATGGGGTGCCGGACATGACACAGTTTGGGTTCATCATTTACCCATAGGCGCGGCGCAAGTTTTTGCCAAGCCGCACCCGCCCTTAGGAGGCCCCCATGTCATATCGCGCTCCGGTCCAAGATATCCGTTTCCTGATGGATAACATCGCAGGTTTTGGGGCGGTCGCAGGAACCGAGCTATTCGCCGATGCAACGGGCGACACGGTTGACGCGATCCTGACCGAGGCCGCAAAAATGTGCGAGAACGTGCTGGCACCACTGCAACGGCCCGGTGATCTGCATCCGGCAGTTTTGGAAAATGGCGTCGTGCGTACATCGCCCGGCTTTGCGGATGGGTACAAAGCGATTGCCGAAGGCGGCTGGATCGGCATTTCCGCAGACCCTGATTTTGGCGGCATGGGCCTGCCGATGACCCTGACCACGGCCGTGAACGACATGATGTCCAGCGCCTGCTTGTCGCTGCAACTGAACCCGTTGATGTCCCAAGGCCAAATCGAAGCGTTAGAGCATCACGCCTCTGACGAGATCAAAGCATTGTATCTGCCGAAACTCATTTCCGGCGAATGGTGCGGCACGATGAACCTGACCGAACCGCAAGCGGGTTCTGACGTCGGTGCGCTGCGATCAAAGGCCGAACCCAATGGCGACGGCACATATGCAATTTCCGGCCAAAAGATTTACATCTCTTGGGGCGACAACGACTTTACCGAAAACGTCTGTCACCTCGTGCTTGCGCGTTTGCCCGACGGTGTCGCAGGCACCAAAGGTATCAGCCTGTTCATGGTGCCAAAACTGATCCCCGACGCGGATGGCAATCCGGGCAAACGCAATGACCTGAAGGTTGTGTCGCTGGAACACAAAATGGGGCTGCACGGATCGCCCACCGCTGTAATGGAATATTCCGGTGCGACAGGCTGGCTGGTCGGCGCAGAACACGGCGGAATCGCCGCTATGTTCACCATGATGAACAACGCCCGCTTAGGTGTCGGTGTGCAGGGACTTGGCGCCGCTGAGGGTGCGCTGCAACATGCAATCGCCTACGCCCAAGACCGCAAGCAGGGCAAAGCAGGCGGCACTGGTTCAATCATCGAACATGCCGACGTGCGCCGGATGTTGGCGACCATGAAAGCCGACGTTTTCGCCGCCCGCGCAATCGCGCTGATGAACGCGGTGGCCATCGACATGACAACCGCCACGAACGAGCCGAAATGGAAAGCGCGCGCTGCCTTTCTGACGCCGATCTGCAAGGCATTCGGCACCGATACAGGCATCGACGTCGCCAACATGGGTATTCAGGTCCACGGCGGCATGGGCTTTATCGAGGAAACAGGTGCCGCCCAATACGCGCGCGATGTGCGCGTCACCGCGATCTACGAAGGCACTAATGGCATCCAAGCGATGGACCTTGTTGCCCGCAAATTGATGGACGGCGGTGAGGCGGCTTTTGCCCTGCTCGAAGAAATCCAAGAAACCACGGACGCCACGAAAAAGAAATTTCCGAACCTCGCGGAATCCGTTTGGCAAGCGATCGAGAACCTGCGCGAAACAACAGAATGGCTTGTGTCACAAGACGATCTCGCTGACCGTTTCGCAGGCGCGGTCCCATACCTGCGGGCCTTTGCGCGTGTTCTTGGCGGTCATGCGCACCTTCAAGCTGCAGTGTCCGGTGATGCGGCCCGTGAACGGCTTGCACGCTTCTATATCAATCGGTTACTGCCTGAACACGCCAGTCTTTTGGCGCACACGCGCGAGGGCAGCGCAGATCTGATGACGATCACGCCGGACGATTTCGCGGCCTAAACGCCCACCAGATTGGACTACCGATGACCGCACCGCTGATCACCTACCCGTGGGACACGCCCCCAGCCGAAGGCGAGGCGATCCAAATCGCGGAAGGTGTGTTGTGGATGCGGTTGCCGCTGCCCATGGCGTTGGATCACGTGAACGTCTTTGCTTTTGACGACGGCGATAGCTGGACCGTGATCGACACCGGATTTTCGTCTGTCCGCATCAAAGAAATCTGGGAAACGCTGCTCGCTGGACCGCTGCAAGGCAAACCCGTTTCGCGCCTTATCGTCACCCATCACCACCCCGATCACGTCGGTCTCGCGGGATGGTTCATCGGCAAAGGCGCAGAACTGCTGATGCCGCGCACCGGATGGTTGATGACGCGGATGCTGACGCTTGAGGAACAGCCGACTTACCCAGAAGAAACGCTCGAATTTTACCGACGCGCGGGCATGTCTGACGAAGAGTTTGCGCATCGCAAGACGGAACGCCCTTTCAACTTTGCCGATAGCGTCGATCCGCTTCCGCTGGGCTATACCCGCATCATTGATGGTCAAACGATCCAATTTGGCGGGCGCACGTGGGATATTCGGATGGGCGACGGCCACGCCCCCGAACACGCAACCTTCTGGAGCCGTGACGATAACCTCGTCATCGGCGGCGATCAACTACTGCCATCGATCAGCGCGAATCTGGGCGTCTATCCAACGGAACCCGAAGCCGACCCTGTTCAAGACTGGCTGACTTCCTGCGAAGCGTTCCAACCCTTCGCCCGTGACGATCAACTCGTTCTACCGGGGCACAAACTGCCATTCACAGGCCTGCCGCTACGCCTGCGTCAGATGATCGAAAACCACCACGGCGCATTGGCCCGCCTCATTGAGCACCTCAAAGAACCGCGCAAAGGTGGCGATTGCTTCACCCCGCTGTTCAAACGCAAAATCGGGCGTAGCGCGTATGGCCTTGCCTTGGTCGAGGCGCTCGCGCACCTCAATCACCTGCATCAAACAGACATTGCAACCCGCACCATGGGCGACGATGGCGCGTGGCGGTGGCAGACTTAAGTCCGCACGCGATAAACAACTTGCATCACAGAGTTCTGTCTCGGATATTTCCACTAGTTTTGCTAGGTAAGACATCAAAGAAACAACGGTGGTATCTCGATGATGGACAATCAAATTGTGACGTCGGCTGAAGCGCTCGAAAACGACGTACTGCCCAAGATCAAAGAAATCCACACCACCAGCCAGAATTGCCCTTCAACCGGCGATCTGCCCAAGGCAATGAAAGAACCCGCAGCGACGAAAAGCCCGGCACAATGGGCCTACGAGCGGATTATCCTTTATATTCAGAACTTTGAAAAACAACTCGATAGCGATCACGAGGTCGGTCTTGGCTTTGTGGGCGGCGATGCGGGTGTGATGAAAATCGAAGGATTGGGCTATTTTGACCCCGATATCGTGACATATTACGGCACAAATGGCGCAGGCGCGAAGACGCAGCTGATCCAACACGTCAGTCAGTTGAACGTCATGCTTGTATCCAGCCCGAAAAAAGTCGACCAAGCAGAGCCAAATCGCATCGGTTTCCAGCTTGCGACCGCTTTGGAACGCGACGCGGATGCGGCAACTTAACCTAACCTACACAGGTGACAGCGCAGTCTGAATCAGCTAGGACAGCGCAAATATATCAAGAAGGGCCAAGATCATGGCAGACCACAAAATCGGCGAAATGGACATCACAGTTCAGGAAAAGACGTTTGACGGCTTTATCAAGATGGTAACTCGCGGCACCATCGTGATCATTGCGTTGCTGATCCTGCTGGCACTGATCGGCGCTTAATAATGACAACGCTCACCCGACGCGCGTTTGTGGTGGGCGCACCTTTTGCTTTGGCTGCATGTTCATCAGACCCGGTTTGGGCACCTGATGCAGCCGTCAACGCCGCGACCTATCGCAGCGGCGGACCTAGCGCGCTGACCTTGTTTACCGTGAAAAATACCGGCTCTGACAACGGCGCCCATTCTGCACTGTTGATCGACGGCAGCCAGCGCGTCTTGTTCGATCCCGCAGGCAGTTTCGAGGCAGACGTGAGCCCCGAACGCAACGATGTGTTGTTCGGATTCAGCCCTGCGGTGGAACGCGCCTATGTGTCCTACCATGCGCGCCGCGAATTTTACGTGGTCATCCAAACGATCGCAGTTCCGGCACCTGTCGCGGAACAAGCCATGCGGCTTGCATTCGCAAATGGCGCAGAGCCCAAGGCGCATTGCACCCGCGCGACATCGCGGCTTTTGCGCCAACTCCCGGGATTCGATGCAATCGGCGGCACATGGTTCCCGAACAACCTGTCCGATGCTTTTGGTGCAATCTCGGGCGTGGCAACACGCGAAGTCCGCGAACAGGACTAAAGCTGCCCCGTCAGGTACAGCCCTGCGTATAGCGTCACAGCACCAGCGCCAATCGCCCACAAAACATGCTTTTTCCACACGCCCATCGCGAGCGTTGCGAGGGCCGCGGTCACGCGCACCGGATCCACATCTCCACCCGTCGCATCAGGCCACAGCGCAAGCGGGGCCACCATCGCGGGCAGCACGGCCACGGGCGTATAGCGCAGCAAACGCAGCACAATCGCAGGCATCGGACGATCCCCGATCAGCCCAAGGAACGAAAACCGGATCACATAAGTGCCAACGCCGACCAGCAAAATAGTCAGCCAAATCTCAGCATTTGAAAACGTCATGTCCGTTTCTCCGTCCAGCTTTCCACGATCACGCCCGTAATCATCGCACAGGCCGCAGCGATCAACAGGCCGGACCCTGACGGCAACCCAACCAACACCAGCCCCACGCACATTGATACAAACGCAGCCGCAACATGGGCCAGCGTGCGTAACATCGGGCCAATCATCGCAAGGAATGTAATCGGCAAAGCGAAATCGAGCGCATATTCCGGCGGGATCGACGTGCCAACCAGCCCGCCCACAGCCGTAAACGCAACCCAAGTCGGCGCAATCGGGGTCGCAACACCAATAAAGAACCAGAACCGCTCGGGCACAGTCATCGGCACGGTCTCGTACCGCGCCACAGACGCCATATAGGACTGGTCGAAATTCAGGTAGGACACGCAGGCGCGTTGCCACAGCGGCGCGCTTCCCAAAAACGGCACCAAGGCCGCAGAATACATCGCCATCCGCAAATTCACCGCCAAAGCCGCCAATAGAACCAGCGCAATGCCCGCGTTATCGACCATCAACTGCACGGCCGCGAATTGTGACGCGCCCGCGATCACAACCACCGAAAAGCCCATCGCTTGTGCGAGGCTCAAGCCAGCTTCAATCGCCACGACGCCAAACAGCATCGCAAACGGGCCCGCAACAAACACAAACGGCCAGCCGTCGCGGATGCCGGCAAAGTAGGCGGATTTCTCAGTGGCAGATAACATGGGTTCGGCCTAAGCTAGAGTGCGGTCCGCCACGCTTACCGCTGACACGAAGGAATGACAATTGGCCCAACTCGACGATACATCCGGTTACCTGATCGCACCCGACCCCACATCCACGCGGCTGACGCGCAGCGTGCAAGGCACTGATCAGAACGGAAATCCCAGCGAACTGCATGTCGTCGAAGAACGCCCTCTTACAATTTTCCTTAACAACCGCGAAATCGTGACCGCCATGACCATTGGCGACTACCCCAAATACCTCGCCCTCGGGTTTCTCAAAAACCAAGGGATGCTCGCGAATGGCGAAGACGTCACAGGCGTCGACTACGACGAAGAACTCGAAACAGTCGTCGTGCGCACGGCCTCCACCACGACATTTGAGGACAAGCTGCAAAAGAAAACCCGCACCAGCGGTTGCGCCGTCGGCACGGTTTTCGGCGACATGATGGAAGGCGTGGAAAACGTGTGTCTGCCCGATACGCCAGTCAAAACGTCTGACCTCTATGCGCTCGCAGCACACATCAACCGAACGCCGTCGCTCTACCTAACCGCAGGCGCGATCCACGGCACGGTGCTTTGCCAAGGCAACCGCCCGCTGGTGTATATGGAAGACGTGGGCCGCCATAACGCCGTTGATAAAATCGCAGGTTGGATGCTGTCCGAAAACGTCTCTGCCGCCGACAAAACGCTCTACACAACAGGCAGGCTCACCTCGGAAATGGTGATCAAAACCGCCCTCATGGGCATTCCCACACTTGCCTCGCGCTCTGGCTTTACCGCTTGGGGCGTGGAAATCGCGAACCAAGTCGGCCTGACCCTAATCGGCCGCATGAAAGGGCAACGCTTCGTCTGCTTATCCGGCGAAAACCGCCTGATCCGCGATGCAGACCCGACGCAAATCGCAGACGAACCCCGTAAATCAGGACGCAAAGCGGGATGACCACACGCACCCCCACCCCTTCATTTCGCCAAAACAACTCAAATCCGCAGGTCACACCATGAAACAACCTCTCGGTGTTATCCTCGCAGGCGGCCAAGCGACACGCATGGGCGGCGGCGACAAATGCCTGCTGACGCTCGGTGGCGTACCCATCCTGAAACGTGTCATTGACCGGCTCGAGCCGCAAACAGACGGTGTGATCCTCAACGCCAATGGAGACGCCACGCGGTTTGCGGACTACAACGTCGCGGTTGTGGCCGACAGTATCACAGGTTTCGCCGGACCTTTGTCCGGCGTCCTTGCTGGATTGGATCACGCGGCCACGATGGGGCACACACATATCATCACCGCCGCCGCTGACACGCCGTTCTTTCCTTGCGATCTGACCCCGCAACTGTTGCTTGCGGGCGAAGCAACTGGCCTCGCGCTTGCCGCCTCTCCATCCGGTCGCCAGCCAACCTTCGGCCTTTGGCCCGTTGCCCTGCGCGACGACCTACGGGCAGCCCTTGACGACGGATTACGCAAAGTTGTCATGTGGACCCAGAAACACAATGCAGGCACCGCCGAATTCCCCGATGATGCCGCGTTTTTTAACCTAAATACCCCAGAAGACCTGCAAAAAGCGGAAACCATGTTATGAAAATTTTCGGTGTCGCCGGATACAAAAACGCAGGCAAAACCGGCCTGATGGAACGGCTGGTGACAGAGATCACGGGGCGCGGTTTTACAGTGTCCACGCTCAAACACGCGCACCACGCCTTTGACATTGATCATCCCGGCAAGGACAGCCACAGGCATCGCACCGCAGGCGCGCATCAGGTCGTTCTGTCCTCTGGCAACCGCTGGGCGATGATGACCGAATTACGCGGCGCACCAGAGCCGCCCCTGTCCGACCTGCTCGCACAAATGGCCCCCGTTGACTTGATCCTGATCGAAGGTTGGAAACGCGACAGCCACCCCAAAATCGAAGCCTATCGCGGTGAAACCAATCACCCGCTGATTGCCCCTGACGATCCCACGATCAAAGCCATCGCCAGCGACACCTCGATCACGCTGGACCGACCCGTTTTTGACCTGAACGACACGGCCACCATCGCCGATTTCATCCTCGCCGAGACTGGCCTGTGAACTGGGACAGTTTTGTCATGGTCGATTGGTCCGGCGGAAATGATCGCGGTCCAACCCCAACCAAAGACGCAATTTGGGTGGGCATCAGCCGCAGTGGCTCCTCTGAAGACCCGCGCTATTTCCGTAATCGCCAAACCTTTTTCTCGTGGATCACTGACTTCCTCGATACCGAACTCACCGCCAAACGCCGCACCTTGGTCGGGTTCGATTTCCCGTTCGGCTACCCCACAGGCTTTGGCCGTCACCTGACAGGAACCGACGATCCGCTGACCCTGTGGCAATGGCTCACCGACCGCGTTGAAGATTCCCCCAAAGCGAATAATCGATTCGATATCGCGGGCCAGATCAACCGGACCTTGCCCGGCATAGGCCCATTTTGGGCGAACGGCCTGAAACGCGACATCGCTGACTTGCCGCGCAAGGGATTGGCCCGCACTCAAAACCCGTTCCCCGAAAAGCGCATCGTTGAAACACACGCAAAGGGCAGCTTTACCTGCTGGCAACTCGCGGGTGCTGGCGCCGTGGGATCGCAGGTCATCATGGGCTTGCCGATCCTGCACCGCCTCAGACAGATTTTCACCAATAAAATAAGTATCTGGCCGTTCGAGCAGCTCACCCGCCCAATCGCGTTCGTCGAAATCTGGCCAACCCTATTTGCAGGCCCCGCACCCGCAGATATGATCAAGGACGCACATCAGGTGAAGGCTACGGCGCGGGCGCTCGCTCAAAAATCAGTCACAACTCTTCACGCAGACTTGCAAATCACTTCACCCGTTGAGGGTTGGATTCTGGGGATCGGACAGCCAAATTGACCACTATGGGACTTAGACCGCCACCACTTCGCAATGATTGCTTTGCCATGCCTCAAGGCGCGTATTGGACGCCTGTGGCGGACGCATTGGCGCATCTTCGCGACAAATTGCATCCGGTGTGCGGTGTCGAAGGCATTCCGCTGTGCCAAGGCGCCAATCGCATTCTCGCTGGCCCCGCGATTGCGTTGCGGGCGCATCCGCCAGCGACCAACTCTGCTGTTGATGGATACGCGTTCAGCGGCCCGATCCCCGAAGGCGCCCATGAACTCACTCTTGTCGATGACCGCTCTGCTGCTGGTGATCCGTTCACTGGCGTTGTGCCCGCCGGACATGCCATTCGCATTCTCACGGGCGCTGACGTGCCGCAGGGCACCGACACGATCATCCTGCAAGAAGACATCACAACAGACGGCAAGGCGATCGCGTTCAATGGGCCGCTGAAAACCGGTTCCAACGCGCGGCAAGCGGGCGAAGACATGGCACGCGGCCAGATCATCCTGCCCGGTCAACACAAACTGAAGCCTTGCGATTTGGCGACGCTTGCGTCAGCAGGCGTGGGGCGTTTGAACGTCCGCAAACGTCTGCGCGTCGGCATTTTATCCACGGGCGACGAACTGCTCGAACCCGGTGCAATGGCCTGCCCTGGCAAGATTTACGACGCCAACCGCTCCATGCTTTGCGCGGCGATCACGCGCTGGGGCTACGACGTGTGCGACCTCGGCATCGCTGCGGATAACCGTGACACGATCAAAGCAACCCTTGATCAAGCGGCACGCGACTGCGACGTGATCCTGACCTCTGGCGGCGCATCAGCAGGCGACGAGGATCACATCTCCGCACTGTTGCAAAACACAGGATCGCTCGCGCTTTGGCGCATCGCGATCAAACCGGGCCGCCCTCTGGCGCTGGGTATCTGGAACAAAACGCCTGTCTTCGGCTTGCCTGGCAATCCCGTTGCAGCCGCCGTTTGCGCCCTGCTTTTCGCCCGCCCTGCCCTGTCCGTTCTGGCGGGTGCTGGTTGGGTCGACCCCGTCAGCTACAAACTTCCAGCCGCGTTTCGCAAAAACAAAAAGGGGGGACGCCAAGAATATCTGCGCGCCCGTATGACCCCCGAAGGCACCGCTGAAATCTTCGGCTCCGAAGGGTCAGGTCGCGTTTCTGGTCTGAGCTGGGCAACCGGATTGGTGGCTTTGCCAGACGAGGCCGTCGCAATTGATATCGGAACGCCCGTGACCTACATTCCGTTTGGCGAAATGGGGTTGTAAGGACGGGACATGCGAATTCAAATGGGCATTCCCAGAGGGGCCAAGGCGCAAGCTGCGGCGCTTTACTGGGGGGCATTTGGGGAAAAACTCGGAACCGTAATGGGTCCAGAGCCCAAGGCGATGGCCTATATTCTGCGCGTCATTGATCCGCGCCATGCTATTTCTGCGGTCGACGACGACGGGTCGTTACTGGGCGTTGTCGGGTTCAAAACCAACAAAGGTGCGCTCGTCGGTGGCACGTATAGCGACTTTGCCGCGATCTACGGACATTTGGGCGCGATCTGGCGGGCGGCCTTGCTGTCCCTACTCGAACGCGACACCGAAAATCGGCGTTTTTTGATGGACGGTATTTTTGTAGCACCTGCTGCCCGTGGCAAAGGAGTCGGCAGCGCCTTGCTGGTGGCGATCATGAACGAAGGGCATCAACGGGGGTATCCATCGCTGCGCCTTGATGTGATCGACACCAATCCGCGCGCCAAGGCGCTATATGAACGCCACGGCTTTGCGCCAACGGACACCACGAAACTCGGCCCGCTCAGGCATATCTTCAAATTTCACAGCGTCACGACGATGGTTAAAAAGCTCTGACGCGTCAGCCAGAGCCGATCAACGCACCCGCAGCAAACACCAATGCACCGCCCAGCACGACCTGAAAAACGGCCTTCATAAATGGGGTCTGCATATAGCGGTTTTGAATCCACGCAATCGCCCAAAGTTCAACAAACACTACGATCAACGCGATGATTGTCGCCGTCCAAAAATCCGTAATCAAATATGGCAAAGCATGACCAAGCCCGCCCAGCGTCGTCATCACACCGGCCGCTAAGCCACGTTTATACGGCGATCCGCGCCCCGAAATTTGCCCGTCATCTGATGCGGCCTCGGTAAAGCCCATCGAAATGCCAGCACCCACGGACGCAGCCAAGCCAACCAAGAACGTCGTCCATGTGTTTTGCGTGGCGAAAGCTACCGCAAAAATCGGCGCAAGCGTCGACACGGACCCGTCCATCAACCCCGCCAAGCCCGGTTGCACCCACGTCAGCACAAACTGGCGATGCGCGGCGTCGTCTTCTTGCTCTTTCGCATCCTTGTCCAAATGCTCTTCGGTCAATTCACTAGCGCGATCCGCGTGACCCGCTTCTGCCGCTGCCAAATCACCAAGCAATTTGCGCGTCGCGGCATCCGTGACCCGTTTGGCCGCGTTTTCGTAGAACCGCTGCGCGTCGTGTTCCATCTGCGCCGCTTCACCGCGCACGCTATCCAACGACAGATTCTCGACCAACCACACCGGACGGCGGGCGTAATATCCAGCAACATGTTCACGGCGGATCAGCGGAATCACATCGCCAAACCGCTGCGTGTGCAAGTCGATCAACCGTTGACGGTGCCCGTCTTCCTCGACCGCCATACCATCAAAAATCGCGGCAGACGCCGGATACTCATCCCGCAACATATGCGCGTATTGCCGATAAATCCGCGCGTCGTCTTCTTCAGACGAAATCGCCAGCGCAAGGATTTCCTGCTCTGACAAGTCTTTAAACTGACGACGATTAGCAAATCCGGGAATCATAGCGCACCTCTTTTAGAATGATTCTAATATAGAAGGCCGCCCGCCCGAGACAAGCCCCCTCTTGAACGCAAAAGGGGCGCGTATTGCGCCCCTTTCACCACCGATAACGGCAGTCTTAAAATTCGATCACAGCCCGAATGGATTTACCTTCGTGCATCAATTCAAAGCCGTGGTTGATGTCTTCCAGTTTCAATTTGTGCGTAATCATCGGGTCGATCTCGATCTTGCCGTCCATGTACCAATCCACGATCTTTGGCACATCAGTCCGACCAGACGCGCCACCAAACGCGGTCCCGCGCCAACTACGCCCCGTGACCAATTGGAACGGACGGGTGGAAATTTCAGCGCCAGCAGGGGCCACGCCGATGATGATGCTCTCACCCCACCCTTTGTGTGCAGCCTCAAGCGCTGTGCGCATGACATTCACGTTGCCAGTCGCGTCGAACGTGTAGTCTGCACCGCCGCCTGTCAGTTCAACCAGATGGGCCACCAGATCGCCTTCGACCTCGGACGGGTTCACAAAATCGGTCATGCCGAAATGCGTCGCCATCTCGACTTTGCTCGGGTTCAGATCAACACCAACGATCTGGTCAGCGCCCGCAAGGCGCAGCCCTTGGATCACGTTCAAACCGATGCCACCGAGACCAAAGACGATGCTAGTCGATCCGATCTCGACCTTCGCCGTGTTAATCACAGCGCCGATACCTGTCGTGACACCGCAACCGATGTAGCAAATCTTGTCGAACGGCGCGTCTTTGCGGACCTTCGCAAGTGCGATTTCAGGAACAACCGTGTGGTTGGCAAAGGTAGAGCAGCCCATGTAGTGATGGATCGGCGTGCCATCGAGCATCGAAAATCGTGTCGAGCCATCTGGCAAAAGCCCAGCGCCCTGTGTGCTTCGGATCGACTGACAGAGGTTCGTTTTCGGGTTCAGGCAATACTCGCATTCGCGACATTCCGGCGTGTAAAGTGGGATCACGTGATCGCCGACTTTCAACGATGTCACACCTTCGCCGACCTCGATCACAACACCAGCGCCTTCGTGACCCAAGATCGCGGGAAAGATGCCTTCGGGATCGTCACCAGAACGGGTAAATTCGTCTGTGTGGCACAGGCCAGTTGCCTTGATCTCGACTAGCACTTCGCCAGCGCGTGGGCCTTCAAGGTTGACCTCCATAATTTCAAGGGGTTTTCCGGCCGCTACGGCGACAGCTGCACGAGTACGCATGGGCGTGACCTTTCCATATTTGTATTGAGGTCAGTCTTGATAGCAAAGAGTTTCAGTTTCAAGGGGGCAGTCGGGGCTTGCCAAGGCAAAGCAGGTCGCGGCAAAGTAGGTGCATGAAAAATACTATCATTCCCGGCCTATGCCTTATGACGACGCTACTCGCGGGTTGCGCCGATGTGGTCAGCGATCCGATCGACGAAACCGACCCTTGCGGGGCGCAGGGGCATACGGCGCTATTGGGGTCCAATATCGCGGCTGTCACATTGCCTGCGGACCTCAATGACCGCGTGATCGGGCCGAACGATGCCGTCAACATGGATTTTGTGTCAGATCGGTTGAATATCGAAACCAACGCGGACGGCCTGATCGTCGGTTTATCATGCGGATAGGTGCATCCATCCTGTGCCTCTGCGCACTTGCAGCCTGTAGCACACGGCCGCCAGCAGCACTCGCGCCCGTTGATCCGGTCCCCGCGCCCGCAGCAGATACATGCGGCGCAGCACCCTACGGATATCTGGTTGGGCAAGACGCAACCGCGCTTGAACGGGTGCTGATCCTACGCCAAGTCCGCGTGACCAGACCCAATACACCCATCACCGAAGACCTACGTCCGGTGCGCATCAACTTTAACATAGGGGCGGACGAACGGATCCGATCAATCACATGCGGTTAATTATTCTTGCCATGTTAGGCACACTCACCACGGCCTGTATCCCTGCGACCGCGATCAGCGAACCACCCGTCGCCGACCCGATCCCCACGGGCATCAACGACAGCTGTGGTGCTGCGCGGTATGCAGGCATCATCGGGCAAGACGCCTTTGTCCTGGAACGCGGTTTCCGACCCGGCGAAATCCGGATCATCCGACCGGGCACAGTCGCGAGCCAAGAATACCTGCCCGAGCGAATGAGCTTTGAAATCGGAGCGTCCGGCAACATCCGACGCATCGTCTGCGGCTAAGACCACCAAAATCTGAACGCGAATAACCCTGCCACTGTTGTGGCTGGGTCGCTTGCGGTCTTTGGGGGTTCACAAAGTCTCCGGTGTCGCACACTGGGTGGGGGCTATCGAATGCAACACCGGAGTAGCACTTTGCTGACTAAGTGTTTGACGGACCCGCATGGCGGCAAGAGGGTCGGCAAAGGGCAATCTGCCGTTCATTTTGTGGCGAGATTGGGGCGCGCAATCGAACGGGCTTGATTCCCCGCCTGAATGCCCCAAACTAAGACATATGACATTCACCCAACTTCACCAGCCCCTCCCCGAACAGGTCTCATTTCACCGGACAGAACTGTCCGTGATCATGTCGCTCTACGGACGCATGGTCGCTGCAGGCGAATGGCGCGACTACGGCATTTCATCGCTACGCGATTTCGCTGTCTTCTCGATATTCAAACGCACGGCAGAAAACCCGATCTACAAAATCGAAAAGCGGCCCAAGCTGCGGATGAAGCAGGGGCAATATGCGCTGGTTGGCATTGACGGTCAGGTCTTGAAACGCGGCAGTGATCTGAAATCCGTGTTGCGGGTGTTAGAGCGAAAATTGATCCGAATCGTGGATTGAAACCGCCAAATTTGAGTTGTTTTGGCGAAATGAAGGGGCGGGCGTCGCACCCCTATGTCAGCCGTTTACGCGCGGTCACATCGCCATCGCCTTGCGCCTTGATACGGATGATCGCGGCCGTGATTGGTTCATAGGTCGCGGCCATATGATGTGCGTTCGCATGCAGCATCACATCCGCGTCGACCATGATCCCGACGTGGCCTTTCCAGAACATCAGGTCGCCACGCTGTAGTGGCGCATCTGGCGCTATGTCTTGTCCAAGCTCCATTTGCTGCAGATCGCTATCGCCGGGGCAGAACATACCGCAGGCCTGTAGCCCCGCCTGCACGAGGCCAGAACAATCGACGCCAATCGTACTGTTGCCGCCCCAAAGATACGGCGTTCCGAAATAGAGTTGCGCGACCGTGACGGGATCAGTAAAGGGGCGATCCAGCGGGCGCAAATGTTTCTTAGGGATGAATCCCTGCGGCGTCTCATACATCTTGTGACGTTCATCAATCACCTGCACCTGCGCCCCAAAGGTCAGGCGCATCAGGTCGGATGATTTGAAGCTCTCGGTCTCGTAGGCGTGCGTTGCCGTTGTCGCGATCCGGAATGTCGGCGCCTCACCCTCGGCGATTGCCGTGCTTGGCACGTAGCCCACGTATCCGTCCGCATCCGACTGCACAAACGCCCAGCCGTTCAGGTTTTCAAAGACGCTCACCCCTGCCCCCAGCAAAAGCTGCCGATCACGCTTGCCTTCGGGCTTTGCGCAGAGATCCACAATCGGCTGTGTGACCCGTTGCGGAATGCCGTCGACGTAAGCGTCCGCTTGCACGATGCCTTTCAGGTGCTTGGCCGCGACCCTGCCGTTGGCGGGTGTGAGACGTCTATCACTCATAGGTCGAGCATCGCTGGTAGCGCCGCGAGGATCGCCCGCGCACCCATGCCAACGCCGCCTTTGGGTCGCGCTGGTGCTGCTGCGGGGTTCCAACCGTAGACATCGAAATGCATGTAGGGTGATTGTACAAAGCGGCGCAGGAATAGGGCCGCCGTGATCGTGCCAGCAAATCCGCCTTTGGGCGCGTTGTCAAGATCAGCGATACCCGGTTCGATCATCGTCTCGTAAGGGTCATGGAAGGGCAGCCGCCAAACCGGATCAGCCACGTCATTTGCGACATTTTCAAGCGCATGGGAAAACTTGGTTTCGTCAGTGAAATACGGCGAAATATCCGGCCCAACAGCCACGCGCGCAGCGCCCGTCAGCGTCGCCATTGAGATCACCAAGTCTGGCGTCGCCTCATCCGCAAGCGCCAGTGCATCCGCCAACACCAGCCGCCCTTCGGCGTCGGTATTGTTGATCTCAACCGTCAGGCCTTTGCGCGATGTCAGGATATCCTGGGGCCGGAATGCGGTTCCATCAATGCTGTTTTCAACCGCAGGGATCAGAACCCGCAGCCGCAGCCGCAATTTCAGCCCCATAATCATATGCGCCAAACCCAGCACGGTCGCCGATCCGCCCATGTCTTTTTTCATCAGGCCCATCGACGCACCGGGTTTGATGTTCAGCCCGCCCGTATCGAAACAAACGCCCTTTCCGACCAACGTCAGCGTCGGACCTGCATCACCCCAAGTCATGTCGATCAAACGCGGGGCGCGGTGCGGATCAGGGCCGACCGCGCGGCCAACCGTGTGGATCATCGGGAAATTCTGGGTCAACAGATCGTCGCCTGCAATCACGTTCACGGCAGCGCCGCGTTCATCAGCCAAAGTACGGGTCGCGGCTTCCAGATCGCCCGGTCCCATGTCAGCCGTTGGGGTATTAATTAAATCGCGGGTCAATGCCTCGCCAGCCGCAATGACCTCTAACCGTGCAGCATCAACGCCTTCAGGGGCTTTCAGGCGCGCGACGGGTTTCGCAGGGGCCACATAGCGGTCAAAGCTGTAGCTCGCCAACAACCACCCAAGCGCAGTTTCCTCTAGCGCCAATCCCGACAGGCCAGCCGCGATATGATAGTTTGCGACAGGTAGCGTGCGTGCGGCAGCAGACACTTGAAACCGACCACGGGCGCGGGCCTTTTCCGTTCCGTAACCAACCAAAGCAAATGCAATCGCGCCGTCATCCCCCGGCACGGCTAGCGTTTGACCCAAGCTACCATCAAAACCATTGGCATCAGCCCAAGCACGGGCTTCGGCAGGAATCGCATCCAGATTTTCAGAAGGAATCACGTGAAGAGGGATGCTTTCTGAATCTTGGCGGGCAAACGTCAGCGACATATTTTTATCCTAGTTCGGGCATTTAACGCCAGACTAGCAACCCATGTGGGCGCTGCAAGGATGATCGTGACGGACCGGCACCTCTTTGTGAGATCGGTTAAGCGTAGTCGCGGAAATCCCAAACGTGGCTGACAGCAGCATCAAACGCGCGTTCCAACCGCGCAATCGTCGCCCCTAACGCCACCCCACACCGCATGTCAGCCGCAGTGGCCGTGTGACGGGCAACCAAGGCAACCTCGGTCAAGCCAATTTGATCGGCAATCGCGCCCATGCGTTTGGCTGGTGCGGGAATCTCTGAAAACGCACCGATTCTGCGGGACGTCTGCAAATGATCCAGCTTTATCGCGATATCTTGCAGCGCGCGGCACACGATATCCTCTGCATCATGATCGGCCAACGTATTGAACAACGTGCATAATGGGGCCGGATTCATTGTGAAATTCTCCAGACATCGCAAGACGGCGACGCTGGCGGTGGAGCGGGCTGGTGGATACACCAGTAAGGGGCTGAAATATGTCATGACACCGTTCTACCCGCAGTTGGTGTCTGAATGGTTGATCTCTACAATTGAAAAGGTTCAAAAACCTCTCGAAATCCAAGTAAATTCGACGTAAGAGCCAGTGACCTATTCGGGAGAGTCCATCATGCCGTACCGCCACGCCCTGCCCGCATATTTAGCCAAACGTTACCATGGCTGGAAAGCGACCACCTACGCCGAGAATAAAAGCTGGTACAAACGACTTGCCGAAGACGGGCAACATCCACGTGCGATGGTGATTTCGTGCTGTGACAGTCGTGTGCATGTGACGTCGATTTTCGGGGCGGATCAGGGTGAATTCTTTATTCACCGGAACGTTGCGAACCTCGTGCCGCCTTATAACCCAGATGGGGAATACCACGGGACGTCGGCAGCCGTAGAATATGCGGTGAACACATTGAAAGTGTCACACCTGATTGTCCTTGGGCATTCGAACTGCGGCGGTGTTGCAGGGTGCTACCACATGTGCGCAGGCAACGCGCCCGAACTGGAAGATAAAAGCAGCTTTGTCGGGCGCTGGATGGACATTCTACGGCCCGGTTACGACCGTCTGCCAAACGGCACGGACGCGGACCGCCTGACGGCTTTGGAAAAAGAATCGGTTCTGGTGTCTCTGGAAAACCTGATGACGTTCCCGTTTGTGAAAGCAGCCGTCGAAAGCGAAAACCTGTCGCTGCACGGCCTGTGGAACGATATCGGTGAAGGTACGCTCGAAGCCTATACGGACGACGCTGGATATCAGCCTGTTTAAGGGTTTCTTAACCATCATCTGCTAAACGAAGCAGGTGGACATCCAAAGCAGCGCGTCGCGCTCAAAACGTCGGATGATGCTCGAAGACGACAAATGCACCGTCTTCGAGCTAATCAATCAAGGCGTTTAGCCTTTTTTCAGGCACTCACGTCCCAGCAATTCCGCGATCTGAACCGCGTTCAATGCAGCCCCTTTGCGCAGGTTGTCGGACACGCACCACAGGTTCAAACCGTTGTCGATTGTACTGTCCTGACGGATGCGGGAAATGAACGTCGCATAGTCGCCGACGCATTCGATTGGCGTCACGTAGCCGCCATCTTCGCGCTTATCGATGACCATGATGCCCGGTGCTTCCCGCAGGATATCGCGGGCTTCGTCTTCGTCGAGAAATTCTTCAAACTCGATGTTGATCGATTCAGAATGGCCAACGAACACAGGCACACGTACGCAAGTCGCCGTCACTTTGATGTTCTTATCGACGATTTTCTTCGTCTCAACGACCATCTTCCACTCTTCTTTCGTGGTGCCGTCGTCCATGAAAACGTCGATATGCGGGATCACGTTGAACGCGATCTGCTTGGTGAACACGTCTTGGGTTTTGTTGTCGGTCGGGTTGTAGATCGACTTTGTCTCGTCCCACAGCGCATCAATCGCAGCTTTACCGCCGCCAGAAACAGACTGGTATGTGGACACAACAACGCGTTTGATCTTGGCGCGATCGTGCAGCGGTTTCAGCGCCACAACCATTTGTGCTGTCGAACAGTTCGGGTTCGCGATGATGTTTTTCTTCGAATACCCGTGAACCGCTTCTGGGTTCACTTCTGGTACGATCAACGGAATGTCCGGATCGTAGCGGTACAAAGAAGAGTTATCAATCACGACGCAGCCCGCTTTTGCAGCAACCGACGCGTATTTCTGTGTCGCCTCAGAGCCGACAGCGAACAATGCCATGTCCCAACCCGTGAAGTCGAACGTATCAAGGTCTTTGGTCTTCAGGGTTTTGTCGCCGAATGACACTTCGGTGCCCAGCGATTTACGGCTGGCCAGTACTGCAATTTCATCCACAGGGAACTCACGCTCCGCGAGGATATTGAGCATTTCGTGACCCACATTACCTGTGGCGCCTACGATGACAATTTTATAACCCATTGATCCTATCCTTGGTTAAACCGCTGTCCCTTTAGCGTGCAGGTGCGCCAAAAGAAAGAGGCATCACTAATCCGTGCGATCTGTCGCGAAGAAATAAGCGATCAAGCCACACATCAACGCCCCTAAAAAGAAGGCAAAGATCAAGGTATATGCGGTCGTTGTACCGCCAGCCATCGCCATGCCCTGCGTATGTAAGGGGGCCGTGATAAACTGCGCAACACCAACGCCGCCGATGCTAAACAAGTTGACCAAGGTCACACCGCGTCCGGTCAAATGCGCGGGAAAGAACGCCTTTGCGTGGGCGACCAACAGCGGAAATGCCGTGCCGCCAAACCCGATCATCGCCAGCAAAACCGCAGAAGCCCAAACGCCCGGCGCTGGAAAAAGAGCCAGCGTCGTCAAGGCAACAGCGCTCATCGCACTACCGCCTACGATCACCCATTTACGTGTGCGGAACATCCGTTCCAACGGACCGTAAGCAAAGCTGCCCGCGATCATGGCCAACCCCATCACGAGGGTGACTTGGCCGATCAGGCTCACATCGGCCCCATACATGTCACTGATATAAGGACCCGCCCAAAGACCGCGCAGACCAGCGGCAGGCGCATAACTCACCAGCATCATCGCAAAGATCGGCCAGAGTTGCGGCATCTTCAACAACTCGAAAATCGACCCACGGTGCGTTGTTTCTATCATCGGCGGGTTTTTCACAGTCAGCCACATCAAGGCTGCAACGGCGAGGGACGTAACCCCCAAACCCTGCATCGTTTCGCGCCAACCGAACTCTGTCACGGCCCACGCCATTGGTGACGCACCCGCGAGATTACCCAATGATCCGATCCCGATTGTGGCCCCAGCCAAGGTGGCAAAAACAGCAGGCGAATAAGTGCGCGCAAAGATGAAATAACTGGCCATCAGGACAGGCGCACAGCCGATCCCGATCAAGCCCATCGCGATTGTGACGTGCACAGGACTTTGCGCCGCTGCGAAAACAAACGCACCGCCACCCGCGCCCAGCGCGAACAGGACTACAGCCGTGATCTTGGGTCCAACGCGGTCTAGCGCCACGCCAATCGGAATTTGGATCGCAGCGAAAACCAAGAACCAAACACCCGAAGCAGTCGCCAAGTCATCAGGCATAGCGCCAATGTCGGCCTGCAAATCAGGTGCAAGCACCGGCAGAAACGCGCGGAAAAACTGTGACAGCCCATAGGCCAGCACCAAAAACGCAATACCCAACTTCATGACAACGCCACCCCTATCACACGGTCCGCCGCCAGTGCTGGCGACGACAAAACCGGTATTTCCAAATCTCTTAACGCAGGCTCTGCGACACGCATCGACGCTTGCGCCAAAATCACACAATCTTGCCCGACGCTGACTTTGCGCACCGACGTCGCGACCGCATCGGCAAATCCAGCCATATCGCCCGCTTCAAACAACGCCCATGCCCCGTCACACAGATGCACGGTTGGCGCTATAACTGCGTCCGCCTCCATCAGCAACGACAGTGACGCGGACCGCGTGCTTTCCAGACAAATCGCGAGCAACGGCTTGCTGCCGAGCGTCGCTGCGACCTCCATCAGCGGGCGGTCAATGCGGATCACCTTCGGGTTCTGCAACTGATCCACCAACGGCCCAAGCGTCGAACAGGTACACAAGATCGCGTCCGCCTCGCCCAGCGCAGCTATCGCATCAGCGAACGTTTCAGCCACGGCATCAATGCCGCCAACTTGGGCCCGCGCCAATAAATCTTCGCGTACTACATGCACAACTTGAGCGTCGGGTGCCTTGTCCGCAAACAGGTCAGAAAACGTCGCGGCATGAACCTGCGCCGTATGAAGACAAGCGATCCGCATTTCGAAATCCTTTTCAAGTCCGCGATGTCTGACACAAGCCTTTCACCCCAACAAGAGCGGCGCATCTTCTTTTCAAATTCAACCCAAGCGAGTCGTTTGCGACCAGATTCGCAGCAGCCATTTCATACCGGATTGCACGAAACGAACCGGAAATACCTCAGTAAACCTTACCAAAATCAGCCCGTTACGCGAAATATTCCGACACTTAATGCAACCGGTTGCAATAATTTAAAACCATGCCTACAGTAACGCTACGGAACTCGGGAAAGACCATTTCACATGCTTCAATTCGGACTCAATCACATGACGACGCCAGCCTTATCGGTTGATGCAGTCTTTCGATTGGCTCGCGATTTGGGCTGCGTCGGGATCGAATTTCGCAACGATCTGGAACGGCCTCTGTTCGACGGCAAATCCCCCGCCGCGATCAAAGACCTTGCCGCAGAACACAACGTCCGCATCCTCGCTTTGGCTGAGGTAAAGGCGTTCAACGACGCCCCCGAAACCAAGACAACGCAAGCGCGCGCGCTGATGCAAACCGCGCAAGCGTGTGGTGCCGAAGGTGTCGCTTTGATCCCGCGCATGGGCGACGCACCGCTTGACCGCGCCGTGCAACGCGACGCATTGCGTCATGCACTTGCGATCTATCAACCGATGCTGACGGACATGAACCTGATCGGATTTATTGAACCGCTCGGCTTTGCGGCAAGCACCCTGCGGCACAAAGACGACGCCGCTAGCGTGCTGGCTGACATGGGCAATCCGGATTGCTTCAAACTGGTTCACGACACGTTCCACCACCACCTGTCCGGCGACACCACGTTCTATCCGGACCTCACTGGTATCGTCCACATCTCGGGCATCTCCGATCCTGCGCCAAGCGTGGCAGATATGACCGATGCACACCGCATCTTGGTCGATCAGGACGACAGGCTTGGCAATATTGCACAACTGCAAGCACTCCGTGCGCAGGGCTACACCGGCCCCGCCTCGTTTGAATGTTTTGCACCCGAAATTCACGCCATCACAGCCCCGTCCGCCGCATTGGCAGGGTCTATCGCATTCATCACCGCACAGCTGACGGCCAAAGCCGCATGAGCCGTGATACCTCAGACGCCCTGCAAAACAGGGCCCGGCATCTACCACTTGTGCGGCCGGGCACATTCCTTGGGAGGGAAACAATGAAAAAAGTACTACTAGCCGCTGGCCTGATGGGTCTCATGGGCACAACAGCAATTGCACAGCAAATCGGCGTATCTGTTGCGCGTTTCGACGACAACGGCCTGACCGTGATGCGGAACGGCATGACTGCCCACGAAGAAACGCTGGACGGCGTGTCCTTGCAGATCGAAGACGCGACTGATGACGTGGCCAAGCAATTGGACCAGATCAACAACTTCATCGCCTCTGGCGTTGATGCGATCATCGTGAACGCCGTTGACACCAACGCAACCGAAGCGATGTCCAACGCAGCCGCTTCTGCAGGCGTGCCACTGGTCTACGTGAACCGCCAGCCGGTCAACATGGATACACTGCCAGACGGTCAAGCATTTGTGGCGTCTAACGAAATCGAATCCGGCACGCTTGCTGCGTTCCACATGTGCCAGCAATTGCGGGCCGAAGGTAAATCCGGCGGGGCGACTGCCTATGTCCTCATGGGTCAACTTTCCAACCAAGCTGCTGTTCAGCGGACCAAAGATTTCCATGACGTCATTGGCATGGATATGTGTAACTTTATCACGATCATCGACGAGCAAACCGCCGAATGGTCCCGTGACCAAGCGTCCGACCTTATGACCAACTGGATTTCATCCGGTGAACCATTCGACGCGGTCTTTGGCAACAACGACGAAATGGCAATCGGCGCGATCCAAGCGATGAAAGCGGCGGGCATTTCCATGGACGACGTGGTTGTTGGTGGCGTTGACGCGACATCCGACGCGCTTGTGGCAATGGCCGCTGGCGAAATGGACGTCACAGTCTTCCAAGACCTCGCAGGTCAAGGTGCTGGGTCCATCGACACAGCAATCGCACTGGCCAATGGCGAAGAAGTCGACAAGCAAGTCTTCATCCCATTCAAATTGGTCACACCAGAAACGCTCGCGGACTTCCAATAAGCGTTCGCTTTCGATCAAAAACGACGGTGGGGCGGCCTTTGCGGCCCCACAGCCTAACAATTTCCTCAGACAGTTAAAAAGGGAGCTGACAGATGTCAGACACCAGCCATGGGACGGGCGGCCTATCTTTTGATAAATCAAAACGACAGTGGCCTAATGAACTGAACGTCTTCGGCGCTCTTATTCTCATCGTCGTGATCTTTGAAATTCTGGGCGCGGTCTATGTCGGCCAAAGCCTGCTTTTCGACAGCAACGACCGCTTCGACACTATCTTTAACGAAGCGCGCCTGCGGATCATTATCATTCAGGTCGCCATTGTCGGCATTATTGCATTGGGCGTGACCCAGGTAATCATCACAGCTGGTATCGACCTGTCGTCAGGGTCCGTTCTGGGTGCGACAGCGATGATCGCCATGAGCTTTGCGCAGGTATCCGAAGTCAACGGCGGCCCGAACCCAAAGGCGATCTTTGGGCCCGCGCTGCAGGATCTCCCATGGCTTGTCCCCGTAATGGTCGGTCTTGCTTGCGGTATTATCGCAGGGATCGTGAACGGTATCTTTGTCGCCTTCGCCCGTATCCCGCCCTTTATCGCAACACTCGGCATGATGCTGTTTGCACGCGGCGTGGCGCAGTGGTGGTCTTCTGGTAATCCAGTGTCCTTCCCAACTGAAGCCTACGCGAAAATCGGCGCTGGCATGATGCCTGTGATCATCTTCTTGTCGCTCGCAGTTGTGTTCCATTTCGTGATGAACTTCACCATCTACGGCAAACACACCTATGCGATTGGCTCGAACGAGGCCGCAGCCCGCATGTCTGGTATCAACGTGCCGCGTCATCTTGTGATGGTCTATGCGATTGCAGGGATGCTCGCAGGTCTGTCCGCCGTGATCCTGACGTCGAAAAACCTGACCGCACAATCCGGCATGGGCCTCAGCTACGAGCTTGATGCGATTGCCATGGCCGTCATCGGCGGCGTGTCCTTGTTCGGCGGACGCGGCTCTATCATCGGCACTGTGATTGGTGCGCTGATCATCGGTGTGATTACATCCGGCTTCACCTTCCTGCGTCTCGGCGCGTTCTACCAGGAAATGGTGCTAGGCGCGATTATCGTGGGTGCGGTTGCACTTGATCAATGGCAGCAACAACGCGCTGCGGCTCGGTCATAAGGGGGTTATGATGTCTGATATTATCCTAGAAACCAAAGGCCTCACCAAACACTACGGTGGTGTACACGCCCTAGAGGACGCCGATTTCGTTCTTAGAAAAGGCGAGCACGTCGCGATCATGGGCGACAACGGTGCGGGGAAATCCACCTTCGTGCGTCAGATCACCGGTGTGGAACAGCGGACACGCGGCACCGTCGTATTCGACGGGAAAGAAGTCCACTTTGCAGGCCCTCTTGATGCCCGCGAAGCGGGGATCGAAACCGTGTTCCAAACGCTGGCCTTGGCCGATGATCTGAACGTGCCCGACAACCTGTTTCTTGGCCGCGAAAAGACCAAGTTCAACTGGCTCGGCCCGTTTCGTATCCTCGACTACAAAGCGATGCGCGAAGACACGATGGCGGGCTTGGTCAAGACGGGCGTCAAAATCCCGAACATCAAGAACACAATCGCCAACATGTCCGGTGGACAACGCCAATGCGTGGCGATTGCCCGCACAGCTACCTTTGCCAGCAAGCTGACGATCATGGACGAGCCGACAGCGGCCTTGGGTGTGCAGGAAACTGCACAGGTGGAAAACATCATCCGCACGCTTAAGGAGCAAGGCGAGAGCCTGATCCTTGTCTCGCACAACATGCGGCAGGTGTTTGACCTTGTAGACCGTATCATCGTATTTCGGCGCGGTCGCATCGTGGCAAACCTCGATGTGAAAGAAACAGACGGCAACGATGTTGTGGCCTATATCACCGGGTCGAAAACCGGTGCCGAATATGAAGGCGCCGCCTGATGAAACTACTCGACCTCAACCACCCGTTCTTCAAACCTGTTTGGATGCGGGTGGCTGTGGTCGCAGTGTGTTTCGGCTGGGGTTTACTTGAATTTGCGAATGGGAACGGCCTTTGGGGCGTTCTTTTTATCGGTCTAGCCGTGATTTGTGGCTACCGATTCACCGTTATTGACTATTCAGCCATTGATGATGCGGCTAAAGACACTCATCCAAATGATAAAACACACTAAGGGAACGCAATGGCAGTAACGCTCAAGGACGTGGCCGAAAGGGCCGGAGTCTCGCGTTCCGCTGTCTCACGTACCTTTACCGAAGGGGCATCAGTGTCCCCGAAAACCCGCAAGAAGATTGAAAAAGCAGCCGCCGACTTGGGCTATAGTCCAAACGCGCTGGCGTCGTCTTTGACCACGGGCCGCACCAAGATGATCGGGCTGGTGTCTAACAACTTTCACAACCCGATTTTCCTAGAGGTTTTCGACCTGTTCACACGCGGGTTGCAGGAACGCGGATTGCGGCCTTTGCTGGTGAACCTGACCGATGAAATCGATGCCGAGAACTCTGCAAGGATGCTGCGGCAGTATTCCGTGGACGGCGTGATCGTCGCGTCCTCGACCTTGCCTGCGTCCTTTGCCGATACATTCCGCAAAGCGGGCGTGCCAGTGGTGCATTCGTTCGGACGCCACACAGACACGCCCAGCGTGAATGTCATTGGAATCAACAACATATCCGCAGGCCAACTGGTCGCACGAACGTTGGTTGCACGTGGTTATAAACGGGTCGGTTTTCTGGGTGGTCCACGGTCAGCCACGTCCACACAGGACCGCGAAAAAGGCTTTGTTACCGAACTCGCCGACAACCACCCCGACATGATCGTGACGACGAGTGCCGCCAGCGCCTATTCATTCGAAGCAGGCCGCGCTGAAATGCAACGCCTACTGGCGGCTGACACGCCCGCAGAGGCGTATTTCTGCGGCGATGACGTGCTGTCAATCGGGGCGCTGTCCGCGATTGCTGATGCGGGCCTCAAAGTGCCTGAGGACATTGGGATTATCGGCCTGAACGACATGGAAATGGCGAGTTGGGCGAACATTAACCTGACGACAATTCATAACCCGATCAAAGACATCATCGCCAAATCCATCGACCTTGTCGCTGCGATGGTTGCAGACAACACGCTGACGCCAAAGGCGCATATGTTTGACTGCTCTGTGATCGAACGGGGCACGCTTCGCCCGCTGCCTTAAGGCGAAACCGTGCCGATGTGATTATTGACCGTTGATTTGGCAATACGGATCGGGCCAAACAGGTGCAAACAAACTGATAAGGCCCTAACATGTTGAAAACACGTATTCTTGCCACTGTAGCAATCACAGCCCTGTCCGCAGGATCAGCCATGGCGTGCACCGTTGAAGATGTACAAGCCAAACAAGGCGCATTGATCGAAGCGGTTCAAACCTTGATGGCCGTAAACCCAGACAAAGCCCAAGAAATCGTCGCACAGATGCAGGTCGAGCTAGAAGCTGCGGCCGCCGCAGACGATGAAGAAGCTGTCTGTGAGATGATGGACCGCTTGACAGCCGAAGCTGCGGGCTGACGCATTTTCGCGAAAATGCGATTGGGGGCCAGCCCCCAAACCCCCGGGATTTGGAAAAAGTCAAAGAAGCAAGAAGGCCTGCGAGTGATCGCAGGCCTTTGTTTTTTTAACGGAACATTGGCGGGCGTGCGTCGAGCCATTTGCCGTCCGCTTTGCCTGATTCCGCGACAGCGACGACGGCGGCCATTGACCGAAGGCCGTCTTCGGCACGTGGATAGAGGTTTGCGGCGGGGTCCATCACGCGGCCATCTTTGCGCGCGCCGATGGCTTCGGCGAGATCTTTGTAGATGTTCGCAAAGGCCAATGGCATCCCTTCGGCGTGCCCGATGGTGACGCGGCTGGTGCGATCGGCCTCTGGGGACAGGTTTGCTTCGCCACGTTCAATGATCTGCAACCGTTCGCCGAGAGGCATATAAAACAACTGGTTAGGTTGTTCTTGTGACCAGCGCAGACCGCCCGTTTCGCCAAAGACTTGGATACCCAAGCCGTGTTGACGGCCAATTGCGATGGAGCTGGTCCAAAGCCGCCCAACGGCCCCGCCGTCCATGCGGAAGTTGACCATTGCATCATCTTCAAGCGTGCGCACTGGGATTGCAGAGACGATGTCAGCTGACAATTTGGTGACTTCCTGGCCCGTCACAAAAGACGCCATATGCATTGCGTGGATGCCGCAATCGGCGAACTGCGCAGACACGCCAGCTTGGGCCGGATCGTAGCGCCAGCGCACCCGTGGATTGTCCGCATCGGTTGCATCAGCGTGGTGTCCGTGTGCAAATTCAGCGTTCACAACACGCACTTGGCCGATGTCGCCGCGTGCGATCATGGCCCGCATATGCCGCACGAGCGAATAGCCGGAATAACCGTAGTTCACCGCACAGATATTGCCTGTTTTACTGGCGATTTCGACGATAGCTTCGCCTTCTTCGACTGTCATCGTCATCGGCTTTTCGCACAGCACGTTAAAGCCGCCTTCGAGGAAGGCTTTGGTGATTTCAAAGTGCGTCGAATTGGGCGTCGCGACTGTCACAAGGTCAACTTTGTCATCGCGCTTTTTCTCGGCTGCGAGCATGTCTTCCCAGCCGCCATAAGCGCGATCACCCAAGCCCATACGCTGCCCGTAATCGATGCCGTATTCTGGCCGATGATCCAGCGCGCCAGCCGTAAATTCGAACAGTCCGTCGAGGCCAGCACCAAGCCGGTGTGCGGGTCCGATCTGGCTGCCTTCGCCGCCGCCGATCATGCCCCATTTGAGTTTTGTCATTTGTCTATTCCTTGCCAAAATCAGCTTGTGACTCGTGTGCACAATGCGTGCACAACCCGTGCACTGCAGTTGCAGCTATCAAAAGCCGATGGATTCGAGATATTTGCGGTTTGCTTCGGCATCTTCGAGCGGTGTGCCGGGCATGGATGGGTCGCAATCTTGCTCGACCGTACACCAGCCACTGAAGTTGTTATCAACCAATACTTGGCGCACTGCCGGAAAATCGACGTCGCCTTGGCCGAGGTTGCAGAAAATGCCCTGACCGCAGGCTTTATAAAAATCGGTCCGGTTTTTCACAACGTCAGCTTTGACCGCAGGATCGATGTCCTTGAAGTGCATGTAGCTGATGCGGTTGATGTGTTTTTTCATAAAAGCGACAGGATCGAAACCAGCGTAGGAATGGTGGCCCGTGTCAAAGCAAATCTTAAGGATGCTTTCATCTACTTCGGCTAAGAGACGTTCGAGTTCTGGTTCGAAGTCGATAAAGCCGCCCGCATGAGCGTGGATGCCGACGGTGAGACCGTAGTCTTCGGTGCCCATTTTCGCGATGGCCGCAATCCGGTCGCGGAACGCGGCCCATTCGGCATCATCCATTTGTTCGGCTTCATCGGCGCGGCCTGCTGTTGGTGCGCGGCGCGGCGAGATGCTGTCGATCAAAACGAGGTGCTTTGCGCCATGTGCTTTCAACGCTTCGCAGGTGCGTTTTGCCGCATCTAGGGTCGTGTCCCATTTGTCAGCGTCGTGGAACGGCTGGAACACAACGCCACCGATGATCGACAGGTCGCGTTCAGCGAGGGCTGGCGCGAGAACTGCCGGATCTTCGGGCATGTAGCCGATTGGGCCAAGTTCGATCCCTTTGTAACCAGCGCCTGCGCATTGGTCCAAAACCGACTGCCATGTCGGGTACGCCGGATCAGATGGAAATTCGATGCCCCAAGAACAGGGCGCGTTACCGATTCGTATGGTCATGGAAGTGCTTTCTCTAGAAGTCGTTGACGTTAAGCCATGTCTTTGCCTGCGATGAAGCAAGCGACGCGGCTACGATTTGGTTGACCTCCATCCCGTCGCGGAATGTGGGCCAGATGTTTTGTCCGGTGTGGATCGCGGTTAAGAAATCCTTGGCTTCGATCGTGATCTGGTCTTGGTAACCAGTTCCGTGACCCGGCCCGAGGCAGAAGGATTTGTAATCGGGGTGCGCTGGACCCGTCAGAATTTTGGTGAACCCGCGCTGCGCATCGGGGCCTTCCATCTTGTAGAGATGAACCGCATTCTGGTCTTCGCCGTCGAAATAAATCGCGCCTTTGGTGCCGGTAATTTCGTATTTATAACCCATCTTACGGCCAGTCGCCGTCCGGCTGACATAGATGCTGCCCAAGACGCCTGAGGCGAATCGGCACATGATTTGCGCCTGATCGTCGTTAGTCACATCGCCACCGGGACGGGTGGGAATCACGGTTTCGACTTCGGCGATCAACTTCTCGATTGGCCCCATCAGACGCAGGGCGCAGTTGATCGGATGTGGAGACAAATCGCCCATACAGCCGTTTGCGACACCGTGACTGCGCCAAGTGGCCGGCTCCTGCGGATCGGCCATGAAATCTTCGGTATGTTCGCCGCGAAAACCAGTGATTTCACCGATTTCATTTGCGTCGAGCATTTGTTTGACAAATTGGCTGGCGGGGGTGCGTATGTAATTGAAACCGCTCATGTTAATCGCACCAGCGGCTTCGGCCGCGGCGACCATCGCGCGGCTATCCGCAACGTCGCGGCCTAGTGGTTTTTCGCAGAAGACAGGCTTGCCCAATGTGAACGCCAGTTCAGCAATTTCGCGGTGCGTAGATTGCGGCGATGCGATGACGATTGCCTCTACTTTTTCGTCGGTGACAAGCGCTTTCCAATTGGAGGTAGCCCGTTGAAAACCATAGGCATTTCGGTACTTTTCAGCGGAGGCGTCATTGGTGGCACAAACCATTTCGAGCCGCGGTCGTAGGGCAGTGTCAAACAATACACCAACGGCAGAATGCGCCACGGCATGCGCTTTACCCATGTAGCCGCCGCCTACAATTCCTATTCCAATCTGTTTCATATTGCCTCCCTCTCAAAAACGGTTTGCAACCGGTTGCAAAATGAGTAACCTAAGAATCGAATTACCGTCAATGGGCGAAACGCATGACTATCGAAAACAAAACTGTGACACTCACCACGGCCCAAGCGATCATTCGCTGGCTGGCCGCGCAATACATCGAAATCGACGGGGTCGAGACCCGTGTATGTGGCGGGGGCTTTGGCATTTTCGGCCATGGCAACGTCACATGTTTGGGCGAGGCGCTGTATAATCACCGCGACGAATTGCCCGTGTATCGCGGGCAAAATGAACAGGGCATGGGCTTTGCTGCGGCGGCATATGCAAAGTACCATCTGCGGCGTCGGTTCATGTTTGCCTCTGCGTCCGCAGGTCCGGGCACGGCGAATTTGCTGACCTCTGCGGCGTTGGCCCATGCGAACCGTTTGCCGATGTTGTTGTTGTGCGGTGATGCGTTTCTGACGCGTTTGCCCGATCCCGTTTTGCAGCAGCTAGAGCATTTCGGAAACCCGACGTTGGGCGTGAATGATGCGTTCAAGGCCGTGTCGCGGTTCTGGGACCGAATCACGCATCCGGCGCAGGTGATGAATTCACTGCCAGCCGCGTTGAACACGATGCTAGATCCGGCAGATTGTGGTCCTGCGTTTATCGGTTTGCCACAAGACGTGCAGGGCTGGACCTATGACTATCCGGAAGCGTTTTTCGAAAAGCGTGTTCACCGCATTCGCCGCCAAGCCCCTGATATGGAAGAGGTTATCGACGCGATTGCACTATTGAAAACCGCGAAACGCCCGATGATTATCGCGGGTGGCGGTGTGCAATATTCTGGTGCTGTGGCTGAACTGACCGCCTTTGCTGATGCGACGGGCATTCCAGTGGTCGAGACGATCGCAGGTCGCGCGAATATGACCAACGACCATCCGCTGAACTGCGGTCCGATTGGGGTCACTGGATCGGATTCAGCGAACAACATCGCTGAAAAGGCTGATGTAATTTTGGCGGTCGGGACACGCTTGCAGGATTTCACGACAGGATCGTGGACCGCATTTGCGCATGACGCCAAGATTGTTGGCATTAACGTGGGCCGCCATGATGCCGCGAAACATATGTCGATGACAGTTGTTGGTGACGCTGCGATTTGTCTCGCGTCGATGGATACGGACTACAAAGCGCCCGCCGATTGGACCGCCTTTGCACAAGATGAGCGTGCGAAATGGGGCGCTTATGTCGCCGAGAACTGCAAACCGGGGAACCGTCCGAATTCATACGCCCAAGCGATTGGCGTCGTGAATGATCTGATGGACCCGCGTGACCGCGTGGTTGCGGCGGCTGGTGGCTTGCCTGCCGAGGTGACAGCGAACTGGAAAACGCTGGATATCGGGACTGTTGACGTCGAATTCGGGTTCTCCTGCATGGGTTACGAGGTCGCTGGCGGCTGGGGTGCGCGGATCGCGCAGGCCGAGAAAGAGCCGGATGCGGACACTGTGATCTTTACGGGTGACGGGTCGTATATGTTGATGAACTCCGACATCTACTCTGCTGTTCTCACTGGCAAAAAGATGATCGTTTGCGTGCTGGATAACGGTGGCTTTGCGGTGATCAACAAACTGCAAAACAACACTGGCAACGAGAGCTTTAACAACCTGATCGCGGATACGCCAACGGCTGTGAACCAAGTCGGCGTAGACTTTGAGGCACATGCGCGCGCCATGGGTGCGAACGCCGAAACTGTGTCCAACCCTGCTGAATTGGGCGAAGCGTTCAAACGCGCAAAGGCCGCGACAAACACATCTGTGATCGTGATGATCGTCGATCCCTACGAAGGTTGGACCACAGAAGGCCACGCTTGGTGGGAAGTCGGCACGCCGCACATCACCACGTCTGACAAGGTTCGCGAAAAGCATATCGAGCAAGAAGCCGATCGTCATAAACAGCGTAAAGGTCTCTGATATGGATGTGTTCGGCGGGATCAAAAAGAACAACTTTGTCGTGGTTGGGCGCGTGGGCTTGGACTTGTTTCCAACTGAAGTCGGCATCGGGATCGAAGAGGCCACTGCGTTTACCAAAGACATGGGCGGATCATCGGCGAATATCGCAGCCGGCATCGTGAAACTGGGCGGTCAGGCTGCGTTGGTCACGTCTGTATCGGATGACGCGGTTGGCCGGACCTGCCGGACAATGTTGCGCGACACATACGGCGTTGATGATACCTATGTGACGACGGTGGGCGGCGAGGCACGCAATTCGCTGGCCTTGTACGAATCGCGCATCAAGGGACACCAATCGGTGATCTATCGGAACGGCGCTGCCGACTTTGAAATGACCGATGCGGACGTGCAAGCGGTTGATTACAAACGCTTTGGCGCGTTGGTCACGGCAGGGACAGTATTTGCGGCAGAACCATCACGCACGGCTGCATTCAAAGCGTTCGAATTGGCGCACGAGGCCGGTTTGCCGATTATTTTCGACGTCGATTACCGGCCTTACAGCTGGCCTAGCCCGCAAGTCGCGGCGGATGTTCTCTCGCGTGCAGGCGCTATGTCAGATGTGATCATCGGCAACGACGAAGAGTTCGGCTTCATGGCGGGCGGGATTGAAAAGGGTCTTGATAAGGCCCGCGAACTGGCCGCCTCAACCGCCACAATCGTGGTCTACAAAATGGGCGAACATGGCGCTGTCACGATCACCAAAGACGGCGAATTGCGCACTGGCATCTACAACGTCACGGCGCTGAAACCGACTGGGGCTGGTGACAGTTTCATGGCGGGCATGCTGTCATCCATCGCTGATGGCTACGATTTAGAAGACGCCGTTTTGCGCGGCTCTGCCTGTGCGGCCATCGTTGTCGGCAAACCAGGCTGTGCGCCCGCGATGCCCTACCCTGCTGAATTAACAGAATTTTTGAATACACATCCGGGGCCTTCATCCCCGAAAAGCGAAGGATAACCCATGCATATTGCCCCGTTTGACAACCAGAACAAACCTATCGTCGACATCGACGATGCGACAGTGCCGCTGAACTATTTCAACATCGTAAAGTTGAAAAAAGGACAGGCGTTCGAATACACGGTGCCCGGCTATGAAACTTGCATCGTACCTGCAACGGGGACGATTGACGTTGATGTCGAAGGCTTTAAATGCGCAGGCCTTGGGCTGCGTGTGGTCGATGTGTGGGACGGCGAACCCGAGGGCGTGTACGTGCCGACAGGTGCAAAAACCACGATGGTCTGCACCAGCGACGAGGCCGAAGTGTTCATCGCAGGCGCGCGTTACGACAAAGTGTTGGATGCGTTTGCAGTCCGCGCGGATGAGTTGGACAAAGTGCAATACGGCTCTGACGACACAAAAACCCACCGCAAAATCAAACACATCCTCGGCACTAAGTACCACGACAAAGTGGGTCGCCTATTGGTGTCCGAATTATTCACGGTTGGGCAAGGCGGCTGGTCCGGCTTCCCATCACACAAGCACGACACCGACCGCTTGCCAATTGAAACGCGCCACGACGAAACCTACAATTTCCGATTCAAACCGAACCACGGCTCTGGCGTGCAAATGCTGCAACGCGAAGACGGCAAGTCAGGCGAAGCGTATCATATCGTAGATGGATCAACGATCTGCCTCGATTCAGGCTACCACCCCTGCGCGGTTCTGCCCGGCTACGAGATGTACTATTTCACGATCCTCGGCGGCCTGTCGCAACGCAGCCTCGTGCAGTTTTTCCAACCGACACATGCGTATCAAGTCGAAACCATTCCCGGCATCAAAGATATGATCGCAAAGTTCAAATAAGCCACGCCGTTCCCGCTTCTTTGGCTCTCTTAAATCCCCGCCGGAGGCATCGAATTTTCGCGAAAATTCGTACGATTTTTCTAGAAAAATCGGTGCCACCGCACATGTTTCGCATAAGGATCAACTATGCCTCTCGTCACCTTAAAAGACGTACTGCAACCCGCCCTCAAAAACGGCTACGCGGTTGGCGGACTTGTCACCCTAGGCTGGGAAGATATGCGCGCCTATGTCGCTGCCGCAGAAACCCTTGGCTGCCCGCTGATCCTACAAGCTGGGCCGGGGTGCCGCGAGCACACGCCGCTGCCAATTTTGGGCATGATGTTTCGTCATTTGGCTGAGGCTGCGTCGGTTCCCGTCGTCGCCCATCTGGATCATGGCTACACCTATGACGATTGCTCAGAGGCGTTGGATAGCGGTTTCACCTCGTTAATGTATGACGGGTCGCGCAAGCCGTTACGTGACAATATTGCCGAGACCAAGATGATCGCCGATATGGCCCACGCTGCGGGAATTTCCTGCGAGGGCGAGATTGGTTTTGTAGGCTACGACAATGGCGAGGCGTCGGCTGGCACTGACCCGCAGGAGGCCGCGATTTTTGCTGGTGAAACTGGCGTTGATGCGATGGCTGTGTCTGTCGGCAACGTGCATTTGCAGCAGGATAAATCCGGCGGTCTTGATCTGGAACGGATCAAAGCGATTGAAGCTGTGACCACAGTTCCGCTGGTTATTCACGGTGGATCGGGCGTTCCTGCTGAGCAGCGCACGCTGCTCGCCACGACATCAAACGTGTGCAAATTTAACATTGGTACCGAATTGCGCATGGCCTTCGGTGCTGCGTTGCGCAATGCTGTAAACGCCGATCCTGACAGGTTCGACCGCAATACGATCCTTAAAGAAACCCATGACCCCGTACAGGCCGCAGCCGAAACCGTTCTCCGCGCCTTTGCTGCCCCTCAATTGAAAGGCTAATGCTATGATCCGAATTGCACTTCTGGGCGCTGGCCGTATTGGTCAGGTTCATGCCCGCACCATTCGCGGAATGGATAATGCGACTGTGACCGCCGTGTCCGATTTCTTTCCTGAAACGGCTGAAAAGCTGGCAAAGACGCTGGGCGCAGAGGTTCGTGATAACGACACGATTATGGCGTCCGATGACGTCGATGCGGTTGTTGTCGGCACGCCCACCGATACCCATTTTGACCTGATTATGGCTGCGGCCAAGGCTGGCAAAGCGATCTTTTGCGAAAAGCCGGTGGATATGTCCGCTGACCGTATTCGCGAATTGATCGCTGCTGTCGAAAAGGCAGGCGTGCCGTTTATGACTGCGTTCAACCGCCGCTTTGACCCGAGTTTTGCAAATGTGCAGGCACGGATTTCTGCGGGGGAAGTGGGCGATGTCGAGATGGTAACGATCCTGTCCCGCGACCCGACACCGCCGCCGCTGTCATACGTCAAATCATCGGGCGGTATTTTCCGCGACATGATGATTCACGATCTGGATATGGCGCGTTTCTTGTTGGGTGAGGACCCGATTGAAGTCGTCGCTTATGGCTCTGCGTTGGTTGATCCTGCGATTGGCGACGCGGGTGATGTGGACACGGCTGGTGTGATGCTCAAGACGGCATCGGGTAAGATTTGCCAGATCAGCAATTCGCGCCGCGCGACCTATGGCTACGATCAGCGGATCGAGGTTCATGGCGCAAAGGGGATGCTGCGGGCCGAGAACCATCTGGAGAACACCGTCGAGGTCGCGACCGAAGCGGGCTATCGCCGTGCGCCAACGCTGAACTTTTTCTTGGAGCGCTACGAGAGTGCGTATCGCCGCGAGATGGAGCATTTTGTGGGCTGCCTGAACGACGGCACGGCGGTCACTCCGACGATCCATGACGGGTTGAAAGCGCAGATGCTTGCGGATGCCGCTACAGTGAGCTGTCAAACGGGCAAACCTGTCGCCGTATAAGCTGATTTGAGGGGTCGCGGTTGCGATTCCTCAAATTCGTCAAAAATCGAACACATTCACCGCGTGTTATCTGTCCAAAGATTTCACAACAAAGGGCGCGTCCCGTTTGACGTGTTGACCGGTGTATTATGTCCGCGATGCCACAACCGATTGATGTTTACAGCAACGACAAGCCTGATGATCCGGGCTTGCCGGATGGTGTGTCCCTGCTGAATGGTGAGTTCGAGATCACGGGGCGCATCAGTCACGGCGGTTTTGGCATTACCTATCTCGCCAAGGATGTCGGCCTGAACCGCACTGTGGTGATCAAAGAATGCTTCCCCGAAGCGTTTTGCAATCGCCGCAGCAACAGTAGCGTCATGGTCAGATCGTCCAGCCACGAAGACCAATATCGGTCAATTGTGGAAATGTTCATGCGCGAGGCGCGTAGCATTGCCAAAATGCGGCACCCTAATATCGTCGCTGTTCACCGTGTTTTCGAAGACAATCACACTGCTTATATGGCGCTGGACCTGATCGAAGGTGACGACCTGAAAGAGATCATCGAAGACGAAGATCGCAACCTGACGCCGACCCAGATCAAGGATATTCTGTTCAAGATTTTGGACGCGATCGAGTTGGTTCACGCCCATGATTTGCTACACCGTGATATTTCGCCAGATAATATCCTGTTGGATAAATGGGGCAATCCGGTCCTGATCGACTTTGGCGCTGCACGCGAAGAGGCCAGCAAAAAGACCCGCACGGTGTCTACTGTGATGATCGTCAAAGACGGGTATTCGCCGCAGGAATTCTACTTTGCAGGCGGCAATCAGAACGCCAGCAGTGACCTTTATGCGTTGGCTGCGACGTTTTACCATCTGATTTCCGGTCAGGCCCCGACAAACAGCCAGACACGTGTGTCTGAAATTGCGATGGGCAATGCTGATCCGTGTATGCCGCTGTCGGGATCGTTCCCTGATTATGACGACACGTTTCTTGCCGCTATCGACAAAGCAATGCGCGTCGCCCCGAAAGATCGAATCCAATCTGCACGTGCGTGGATCGAGATGATTGACCCGCATAATACGCATGTCGAAGATTACGAACGTCCTGTGGTGAACGAAAGTCTGGGAATGACGCTAACCAGTCTCGTGTCCCAGACGAACAACGAGTTGCTGACGATTCCACCCACTGCATTGAAGAAAACGCCGTTAGAGATGCTGCAAGAAAACACCGCAGTTGATGTGGCTGACTGGATCAAGGAATTCAACGAAGAGACCAAGAATAGCGGCGATGACCGCCCGATCGAGCTGGAAGACGCGCCGAAATTCAGCGGTCGATTTGGTCGTCAAAAGACGATCCCGCCGATGTCCGCGATGCCGCGCGATCCTGATTTCGATATGGACGAGCCCGCAAAAGTTGCGAAGCGATTTAACTTTAAACTCGTTGGTGCGGTTCTGGGCCTGCTTGGTGGTTGCTACCTCGCGCTCAGCAATCCGCAGATGGTTCTAGGGTTGATGGGCCTTTAGGCCGAGCTAAACAGGCATCGCCGTGGTGTTGCGCACGGTCCGCAATGCAAACGACGACTGCATTTGCGCGACGCCCGGAAGGGTCGCGAGATAGCGGCGGTGAATGCGGGCGAAATCTTCGGTATCGCCCGCCACGACCTTGAGCAGATAATCCGCCGTGCCCGCCATTAGATGACATTCCAGCACGTCGGGGATCAGGGCGATTGCTTTTTCGAACGCATCAAGCACCTCGTCCGCCTGCCCCGATAGCGTTATTTCCACAAAAACTGTCGTGGGTCGTCCGACCTTGCGCGAATCTAAAAGGGCGACGTAGTCTCGGATAAACCCATCTTTTTCCAAGCGTTGCACACGCCTGTGACATGCCGAGGCGGACAGGTTTACCATGTCTGAGAGTTCGGCGTTGGACATGCGACCGGTCTTTTGAAGCACTTCGAGGATTCGTCGGTCGATCTGGTCAATATCCACTGGGCGCACGATCCTTCGTTAAAACGTGGTAAACACGCGCATTTTTACGGGTGATCACGCTAACAAGCAATGATTTTACAGCAGCAATTGCGCGAAATCAGGCAGACTATCAGACTATAGAGAAGGAGAATCACTATGCACATCGGTTGCCCGAAAGAGATTAAGCCTCAAGAATTTCGCGTCGGTTTGACGCCGAATGCCGCCCATGAAGCGGTTGTCCACGGCCACACCGTCACCATGGAACAAGGGGCCGGCATTGGCGCGGGCTTTACTGACGCTGATTATACTGACGCCGGTGCGCAGATTGCGGGCACAGCTGCAGAGGTGTTCGCGGCTGCCGACATGATCGTAAAGGTGAAAGAGCCGCAAGCCATGGAACGCAAGATGCTGCGCGAGGGGCAAATTCTGTTCACCTACCTTCACCTAGCCCCTGACCCCGAGCAGACCAAAGACCTGATCGCGTCCGGTGCGACCTGCATTGCGTATGAGACTGTCACCGATGATCGCGGCGGGCTGCCATTGCTGGCCCCAATGTCCGAGGTCGCAGGTCGTCTGGCACCGCAGGTTGGCGCGTGGACCTTGCAAAAAGCGAACGGTGGACGCGGTGTGCTGATGGGGGGCGTGCCCGGCGTTGGCCCTGCCCGTGTTGTGGTGATTGGCGGCGGTGTTGTTGGCACGCAAGCGGCCAAGATCGCCGCAGGTATGGGTGCGGATGTGACGGTGCTGGACCGTTCCCTGCCCCGCTTGCGGTATCTGGATGACGTATTCGGCGGTCAGTTCAAGACGGCATATGCCAGTGCTGGCAACACAATCGAGCTGGTCCGCGAGGCTGACATGGTGATTGGCGCTGTGCTGGTGCCGGGTGCAGCGGCCCCCAAACTGGTTTCACGGGCGCAATTGTCCGAGATGAAACAAGGTGCGGTGCTTGTGGACGTGGCGATTGATCAGGGCGGCTGTTTCGAGACGTCAAAGGCCACAACCCACCAAGATCCGATCTACGAGGTCGATGGGATCATGCACTATTGCGTCGCAAACATGCCGGGTGCTGTGGCGCGCACGTCGACCATTGCGCTCGGGAATGCGACGATGCCGTTTATGTTGGCGCTGGCCGATAAGGGGTGGCGTCAGGCCTGTGAAGACGATCCGCATCTGCTAAACGGGTTGAACGTTCACGCGGGCAAGCTGACTTACTTTGCTGTGGGCAAGGCGCTGGGCATCGACGTTTTGTCACCGCAACTCGCCCTCAAAGCGTAAACGCAAAAGGCCCGCACCAAAATGTGCGGGCCTTTTCGTATCGCAGTGAAGCGACGCTTATTTCTTCAGCTGTGCCAAGATGTCGGCCAGCAGTTCTTCTTGTGTTGGGCCAGCAGGAGCTGCTGGAGCCTCAACAGGCGCTGGGCCTTTCGCTTTGTTCACGGCTTTAACCAGCATGAACACAACAAACGCAATGATCAGGAAGTTGATGATCGCCATGATGAAGCGACCGTAAGCGAACACCGCGCTGCCAGCTTCGTCGGCTGCTGCGATTGTTGTGTATTCACCACCGCCCAAGTTCACGAACATGTTCGAGAAATCAACGCCGCCAGTGAACAGGCTGATGATTGGATTGATCAGGTCACCAACAAGCGACGTTACAATCGCCGTAAATGCTGCACCGATGATGATACCAACAGCCATGTCCATGACATTGCCTTTGGCGATAAAATCTTTGAATTCGTTGATCATTGTAGTCCCCACATTTGAATCACAAGCGCGGCTGATCTAATGTCAATTGCGCGCTTGCGCACACCTGTAGAGTAAAAACACAATAACGCTATGGGTTTTATTCAGGGGTGTTCCCCCTAAATGTAACAGATAGCGCAAATAAATAAGGACTTGTGTGATGGCAGACCTCTCTGACTTTCCGATTACGACCCGTTGGACCCCGACCGACCCGAGCGTGATCCAGCTGTTTTCGTTCCCGACGCCCAACGGTGTTAAGATTTCCATCGCACTAGAGGAAATGGGGCTGCGCTATGAGCCGCACTTGGTCACGCTGTCCGATACAGATGTCAGAAGTTCCGAGTTTTTGTCCCTGAACCCGAACAACAAAATCCCTGCGATTATTGATCCCGATGGTCCAGAGGGACCGATTGGATTGTGGGAAAGCGGTGCGATTCTGCTGTATCTGGGCGAAAAATCTGGCAAGTTCATTGGATCGAACGCCGCCGACAAAGCCGAGATTACCAAATGGCTAATGTTCCAGATGGGCGGTCTCGGCCCGATGTTTGGTCAGATGGGTTTTTATTACAAATTCGCGGGCAAAGATATCGAAGACCCGCGGCCCCGTGACAAGTATCGCGATGAATCCAAACGCCTACTAGCGGTGCTGGATGGCGCGTTAGAGGGCAAAGACTGGATCGCAGGCGACTATTCCATCGCGGACATGGCGATTGCACCTTGGCTGAATGCCTTGAGTTACTACGGCACGCGGGACGCCGTTGAATTTGAAAAACTCAAAAACGTCCCAGCCTATTTGGATCGCTTCCTTGCGCGTCCGGCAGTTGCACGCGGACTTAACATCCCGCCGCGCCCTACTGCTTAGGACGGTAGTTTGCCAGAGGCGACATATTCCAAGATTTGAACAACCTGCTGCGGCGTTTCCACGACGGCAAGCGCCGCAGCATCAACTTCTTTCAGCGCATGCTGGTGATCTGCGCCGTGCATCACGATCAGCGATTTGCCAAGTGCTGCAGCCATGCCTGCATCAAACGCTGCGTTCCATTGCTTGTATACCTCGCCAAAGCGGACAACAACAATGTCAGCGTTTTCAATGCCATGGCGCGTGCGGATCGCATTCAGCTTAGCGGCTTTGTGGTCGTGCCAAAACTTATCAGGCTCCGCGCCCATGATCGCCACACCACAATCATCGGATGCCGCGTGATCCGTTACAGGCGCCTCAAAGGTCATCTCCAACGACCCAGCGCCTGCGATGATTTCATCGCGCCAATCCGTGTGAATTTCGCCTGACAAATAAACCTTCATCGCAACATTCCTTGTTTCTTTGACTTCTTCAAAATCCCCGCCGGAGGCATCGATTTTTCTAGAAAAATCGTTATCCGCGCAAGGTTCCGCCTGTAGCCTTGGTTACTTTTTCCACAATCTTCGCAGCAACCGCTTCGATTTCTTTGTCTTTCAGCGTAGCCTCGACGGGCTGCAAACGGACCGTCACAGCAAGCGATTTTTTACCCTCGCCCAGCGAACCACCGATGAATTCATCAAAGACGCGCACGTCGGTGATCAACGCTTTGTCAGCACCTGCGGCTGCGTTTACCAAGGTTAACGCTTCGACTTCAGCATCGACGACAAAGGCAAAGTCGCGTTCTACCGCTTGCAAATCTGTCGACTTCAGCGCGGGCCGTGTCGCTGATTTTTTCTTCGGCACTGGCACGTCTTCTGGGTAGATCACAAAGCCGACTGCCGGACCTTTGACATTCATCTCGCGCAGGATTTTCGGGTGGATTTCACCAAACACACCCAGCACCTTTTTCGGCCCGAGGCAAATGCGGCCGTGACGCCCCGGATGCCACCAGCCTTCGCCACCGCGCAAGATTTGCACCTTGGCGGGCGCACCAATCGCGGACAGCACTGCTTCGGCGTCGGCTTTGGCATCGTAGACATCAACGTCACGGGATTCGCCCAGAACGTCTTTTGGTCCGGTCCGCCCGATCAGGATGCCAGCAACCTGCAAGTGCTGTTCGCCCGGCTCGCCGCCTTGGAAGGCATGTCCGACTTCGAACAACGCCATGTCTGCGAAACCGCGTGCTTGGTTGCGTGCGGCTGCTCGCAACAGACCCGGCAAAAGACCGGGGCGCATGTGGGACATATCGCTGGAAATCGGGTTCTCCAACATCGTTGCGTCGTCACCACCGCCGAACAAGCTCGCCGCCTGTTTGTCGATGAAAGCGTAGCTGATGCATTCGTTGTAGCCCAATGCCGCCGCTGTGCGCCGTGCCGCTGAAGATCGCATTTGCATCGGTGTCAGCACAGGTTTTGGCACGCCCGCGATACGCGGAAGCGGTTTGCCTTGCAGTTTAGTCAGGGACGCGATCCGTGCGACTTCTTCGACCAGATCGGCCTCGCCTTGCACGTCGGGACGCCATGACGGCACATGCGCCATATCGCCTTCGAGCCGGAAACCGAGAGCGGTCAGTGTCTGGCGCTGTGTGCTTTCAGGGATGTCCATGCCGACAAGCGAGATCACCCGTTTCGCGTCCAGTTTGTAGGCCCGCGACACGTCCGGGACGGCACCCGCAACGATCATTTGCGAGGCTTCGCCGCCAGCGTTATCGACGATCATCCGCACAGCATGCTCTAGCCCTTCAGGTGTGAAGGACGGGTCGATGCCGCGCTCGAAGCGGTAGCGCGCGTCGGAATTAATCTTGAGCGCACGGCCCGTGTAGGCGATTTGCACCGGATCCCAATAGGCGGATTCGACGATCACATTGGTCGTCTCTTCGGTGCAACCTGTGTCGAGACCGCCCATGATGCCAGCGATGCTTTGCACGCCATTGTCGTCAGAGATAACCATCTGGCCCGCTTGCAGCGTGTATTCTTTGTCATCCAGTGCGGTCAGGGTTTCACCGCCAGCGGCACGATGGACCTTCAGATTTCCAGCGACTTTATCCGCGTCAAAGACGTGCAATGGGCGGTTCAGATCGTAGGTGAAAAAGTTCGTCACATCGACGAGGAAGGAAATCGGACGCAAGCCAATCGCCCGCAACAAGTCCTGTAACCATGCTGGCGACGGGCCGTTTTTCACGCCTTTGATCAGGCGCCCCGTGAACACAGGACAGCCGTCGCGGGTGTCGTCGTCGATGGAAATGGACAGATCAGTGTCAAACGCGGCGGGGACGACTTCAACCTCGCGCGGTTTCATCTTGCCCAAACCACGCGCCGCCAAGTCACGCGCAATGCCGCGCACGCCTAGCGCGTCGGGACGGTTCGGCGTGATCGCGATTTCGATCACTGGATCAACTTTGGACGGGTCATTCGCCGCGAGCCAATCGGTGTAGGATTGGCCAACGTCGCCCGATGGCAGTTCAATGATGCCGTCATGCTCTTCGGACAGCTCCATCTCTTTTTCGGAACACATCATGCCGAAGCTTTCAACGCCGCGGATTTTGCCAACGCCGATGGTGATATCAAGGCCCGGCACATAGGTGCCTGGCGATGCGATCACAACGGTGATGCCTTCACGTGCGTTGGGTGCGCCGCAGATGATCTGCGTTGGCCCGTCTTTGGTCGCGACCTGACAGATTTTCAGCTTGTCCGCGTCGGGGTGCTTTTCCGCGCTCTCAACATAGCCGATTGTGAAGGCTGACAGCTTTTCGATCGGGTTTTCGATGCCTTCGACCTCTAGGCCGAGGTCGGTCAACGCCTCTGCGATGTCCGCTACAGAAGCGTCAGTGTCGAGGTGCGATTTCAGCCATGAGAGCGTGAATTTCATAAGGGTCGTCCGTGCATCAGGTGTGTTGCATTTGTCCTAACCCAAAGCCGCGCGAGGGGGAAGTGCGGGAGCCTGCGGCGCGAGTTGTTTTGGGCGAAATGAAGGGCGCGCTACAGCGCCCGACCATCAAGGTCTTCGACGAGTTCGAATTCTTCGAAAACCAACAGCATTTCGGGGTCGTAGCCGCCGTTGCGTTTGAAGAATGCTTTGTGGTCTTTGCGCCACCCGACGAGGGCATCGTTTTCGCCTTCTTTCAGGGCGAGCTCTTCTGGCACGTCGCAGAACCGGATTTCGTGGACGGCTGTGGTGCGGATCACGAGGGCGGGTGTGCCGTCCCAGTTGGCCGCTATGTCGCAGCGCCCGACGACGGGCATGGCCTCTGGTTCATCGGCAAAGTCGCTGGCCGCGCCGCAAGTCGCTGTCTTTTTGCCTTTGCGGACAAGCTGGATCAGGCGTTCGCACATTTCAGCGGAATCACCGAATTGGAAGGTGCCAGCGCCGGGGTATGTGTCTTGGAGTTCTTCGGTTTCAGCCATCTTTTTGGTCCTTGTTCAGGTTATCCGCCACCGCGTCTGCGTGTCCTTTTGCCATCATGTGCAATTCGCGCACGATCCGGATGGTTGGCTTCATTGCAAAACAGACCGAGCCGATCACAAACAGCCACGTGCCCGTATATGTCCAAGCGTCGGAAAAGAACATGATTGATCCGATGATAAACAGGATCGCCGCAGAGAAATCAACGAAGGTGTAAGCGAGTTCGTAGAGCGCGTAGCGGCGGCGTTGATCGGGGTGTTTGTGGTGATTGTTGTCGAAGATCATTGTCTGGCCTTTCAGATAAAATACTAGGGAAACACGTGGAACTCGGTGAAGCTATCGTGAGGCAATTGCCGTGATGTTACGTCAGATGGTGGTGGTTGGCGAGGCGTTGCGTGAAGCGCCAGTCACAATGAGGGGAGGTCCTGGCGGTGCCGGGGCGGAGTTTACAAAGTTATCCCGAGTTTGACCGCAGCTTCTTGTTTTACATATGCGACGGCCAAGTCTTTCATCATTGAAAGCGTCATACCGCCCACCTTAGAGGCACCATCTTTTGTCCGTTGCCAAATTCCGTCATTACGTATCGCGTCTATGTAATCGTGCCCAGCATTCGTCAATCTAAAGCCGTTTGCAGAAACTTGAGTAGCAAGACCTGCGTCACAAAGCAGCTGCATGTGATACTCTAGTTTGCGTTCATCCTCTCCTAAGCTCAGCTCTTCGCTTAACAAAATAAGCCAATCGCTTTGCGCTTCGATCTCTAAGAGGATCAGACGGATGTAGTCATTGTCGCGTTTCACCTACTCAAACCACCATCCAACGTCGGCACATCCAGTGACCGGAAACCGTAGTGCCGCAGCCAGCGCAGATCGCTGTCGAAGAAGGCGCGCAAATCAGGGATGCCGTATTTGAGCATGGCGATGCGGTCGATGCCGACGCCGAAGGCGAATCCTTGGTAGACAGATGGATCGACGCCTGCTGCCGTCAGCACTTTGGGGTGCACCATGCCTGAGCCGAGGATTTCGAGCCAGTCGTCGCCTTCGCCGACTTTCAACGTGCCGCCTTCCCATGAACAACGAATATCGACCTCGGCTGAGGGTTCCGTGAACGGGAAGTGGCTGGCGCGGAAACGCAGCTCGACGTCGTCAACTTCGAAGAACGCTTTAACGAATTCTTCAAGAACCCACTTTAGGTTCGCCATTGAGATGTCTTTGTCGATGGCGAGGCCTTCGATTTGGTTAAACATAGGCGTGTGCGTTTGGTCGTAGTCGGCGCGATAGACGCGACCCGGACAAATGATGCGGATCGGGGCGCCGTTTGCTTCGAGAGACCGGATTTGTACGGGGGATGTGTGTGTGCGCAGAACATGCGGCGGGCGGTCGTCGCCTTCGGCGCGGTGCGTGTAGAACGTATCCATTTCGGCCCGCGCTGGGTGGTGGCCGGGGATGTTTAGCGCGTCGAAGTTATACCAATCGGATTCGATCTGCGGCCCTTCAGCGACGGAAAAGCCCATGTCGGCAAAGATCGCAGTGACCTCATCGGTGACTTGGGAAATCGGATGAATGGTGCCCGCCGGACGCTGGCGCGACGGCAAGGTGACGTCGAGCCATTCAGAGCGCAGACGTTCATCAAGTGCCGCATCTTGCAGGCCGGATTTTTTTGCAACCAAGGCGCTGTTGATCTCGTCTTTCAGCGCGTTCAACGCGGGGCCCGCTGATTTGCGTTCCTCTGGCGTCATTTTGCCCAACTCGCGCATCTGCAAAGAAATCTCGCCCTTTTTACCAAGCGCCTGCACACGCAGGTCTTCGAGAGAGTTTTCGTCGCCAGCATCGGCAATCAGGGTCAGGTATTTGGATTTGAGATCGTCCATGGCGCGCCTCTTGAATGGGTTGATGCGGTGTTAGTGAATGGGGGGCGCGGTTGCAAGCATTGGTCTGGCAGGGTCGCGGGTCTGCCTAGCACTGGTACGAACGCAAAAGGGCCGCCCCAATGGACGGCCCTTTCGTATTCTAAACGACGAGAAGCTTAAGCAGCCAATGCGTCTTTTGCTTTGCCGACGATTGTCGCAAATGCATCTGGTTCGTTTACTGCCAAGTCAGCCAGAACCTTGCGGTCGACTTCGATGCCAGCCAGAACGAGGCCATTGATGAACTTGGAATAGTTCAGTGTTTCGTCGATTGACCGTACACCAGCGTTGATCCGCTGGATCCACAACGCGCGGAAGTTCCGCTTGCGGTTGTGCCGGTCGCGAGTAGCGTACTGGTTCGCTTTTTCGACGGCCTGCTTCGCGACTTTGAAAGTCTTGGAACGACGGTCATAATAACCTTTGGCAGCGTCGAGAACTTTTTTGTGACGACGATGTGTGACTGTACCACCTTTAACGCGCATATCTCAATTCCCTCTAATTAACGTGCGTAAGGCATCATTGATTTAACGATACCTTCATCAGCTTTGCTCAATGTGGTTGTGCCACGAGCGTTACGAAGGAACTTGTTTGAGCGTTTGATCATGCCGTGTTGCTTGCCCGCTTGGGCTGCTACGACACGGCCAGATGCCGTCGTCTTGAACCGCTTTTTGCAGCTCGATTTTGTCTTCATCTTAGGCATTTCCGTCTCCTCTTGAGTTCGGTGAACGCACGACTCGGCATGCCAGATAGGCCGGTCGCGCGGGTGGAAGCGCTTCATTAGGTCTGGGAGGCGCGAAAAGCAAGCGTTAAGTGGGCAAAACCGACCCGCGCTTGCGATTTAGTTGATGACCTTGCCGACCACACTGACGAAGACGTCCGGCAAAGTTTCAAAATTATACGCACCGGGCTTTGTGTTGACCGCGTATCCGATCATCAAAGCGCCGATCAGGACCACAATCGCAGACACGCGCGGTGATCTACTGTCCGAAAAGGCGGACACAATCGCAGGAATGGACAGCACGGTGATCACAACGCCCACCACAAATATAACGTCTGAATCCATACCTTTACCCCTGCGATTGTACGCTTTAGGGCAGCTTAATCCGCATCAGATGCGAAAATCAACTTTTCTGAACAGGGTGCGACCCGCAGGATGTTCGTGGTGCCAGGTGTATTGAACGGCACACCCGCAGTTACGACGACCATATCGCTCTCGTCGGCCAGATCTTCGGATTTGGCAGCACGCACAGCGGCGATCACGGCTTCTTTGAACCGCGTCACATTGCCTGTGACCACGCAGTTGGTGCCCCATGTCAGGCAAAGACGGCGTGCGATTTCGATGGCGCTGGTCATCGCAACGATTGGCACGCGCGGACGTTCGCGGGCCACCAGAGCAGCAGTTGTGCCGGATTGCGTGAAGCAGCAGATTGCTTTGACGTCTGTTGTTTCCGCGATTTCACGGGCAGCGGACACGATACCGTCGGCGACTGTTTTGCCGCTGGTTCTGCGTGTGGCCTCGATGACGTCAGTGTAGGCTGGGTCTGCTTCGACTTCGGCCGCGACATTGCTCATCGTGGTGACCGCCTCAACGGGGTAAGACCCTGCTGCGGATTCAGCGGACAACATGATCGCATCAGTGCCTTCGTAGATCGCAGTCGCGACATCGGACACTTCGGCACGTGTCGGCATTGGCGAATCGATCATTGATTCGAGCATCTGCGTCGCCACGATGACCGGTTTCGCCGCTGCACGGCATTCACGGATCAAGCGTTTTTGGATTGGCGGTACGTTTTGCACAGGCAGTTCGACACCCAAATCGCCACGCGCAACCATGATACCGTCAGAGACCGCGAGGATCTCGTCAAAGGCTTTGACCGCGTTTGGTTTCTCGATTTTGGACAGGATCGCAGCGCGGCCGTTGCACAGTTTACGCGCCTCTTCGACGTCAGCAGCACGCTGCACGAATGACAACGCCAGCCAGTCCACACCCAATTCGCAGACGAATTCGAGGTCTTTCAAATCTTTCGGTGACAGGGCCGCCAAAGGCAGCGTCACGTCAGGCACGTTGACGCCTTTGCGGTTGGAAATCACGCCACCGACGACGACTTCACAGTTCGCGAACTTGGCACCGCAGTCTTTGACCCGCAGTTTGATTTTACCATCGTTTACAAGCAGATGCGCGCCTGGCTCAAGCGCGTCGAAAATTTCGGTGTGCGGCAGTTGAACGCGGTTCACGTCGCCCGGCTCGTCACTGAGGTCGAGACGGAAATCAGCGCCCGGAATAAGGTCAACACCCTCGTCATTCGCGAAAACACCAACCCGAAGTTTCGGCCCCTGAAGGTCGGCAAGAATGCCAATCGGGCTGTCGAGGTCCTTTTCAACCTGACGGATGATCTCGTGGCGGACTTTGATTTCAGAGTGATCGCCATGGGACATGTTCAGACGGAACACATCAGCGCCTGCTTCGACAAGCTTGCGGATCATCGCGTAGTCATTGGACGCTGGCCCCAAGGTAGCTACGATTTTGACATTACGGTGACGTCTCATACAGGTGATCCTTATGCTTTAACTATGCTGGCGTTAGCGTTAACACCGGTTGCATCCCTTATTACGCAAAACCCCCGACGTCACAACTGTACTGCATCGCAATTTGATGAAACCTGTATGACTGTTATCGGCCAATCACACTGGTCAATCGGCCGTGATCGGGCTGGTCTACCCTTGTAGGTGCCGGAAATTACACCAATATTGAGCAAAATCAGCCTTTGGAAGGGATCACCATGGACGACCAAACCCGTATCGAAATCGAAGCCGCAGCATTTCGCCGTCTGCAACAGCATCTGCTGACAGACCGCCCCGATGCCCAAAACATCGACATGATGAACCTTGCGGGATTCTGTCGCAACTGCCTGAGTCGCTGGTATCAAGAAGCCGCAAACGAGCGCGGCATCGAGATGGACAAAGAAGCAGGCCGCGAGGCGTTTTACGGGATGCCCTTCGCCGAATGGCGTGAAAAAAACCAGACCGAGGCGACGGATGCCGCCAAGGCTGAATTTTCAAAGAGCCACCCGACGACGTAGTCGGAGCTAGATCGCGACTTTACGGCTTTCATCGAGATAAATTTCACGCAAGCGCGGGGCGATTGAACCGGGCTTGCCGTCACCGATCTGCTTATCGTCGATTTCAACCACGGGCATCACAAAGGTCGATGCAGACGTGATAAACGCCTCATCCGCCTCTTGGGCTTCCGCGATGGTAAAGCTGCGCTCTTCCACGGTCATTTGAGCCTCACGCGCAAAACGCAGCACAGCGGCGCGGGTAATTCCGTGCAGAATTTCGTTGCCAAGGTGGCGTGTGATGATCGTGTTGCCTTTGACGATATAGGCGTTGTTGGATGACCCTTCGGTCACCATGCCGTCCTCGACCATCCACGCATCGTCTTTGCCGGCAGCTTTTGCGGCCATCTTTGCCATCGACGGGTAAAGCAGTTGCACGGTCTTGATGTCGCGGCGCGCCCAGCGCTGGTCTTCGACTGAGATGACTTTGATGCCGACCTTAGCGGCAGGGCTATCAGCCAGACCCGGCTTGTTCTGTGTGAACAGCACGACAGTCGGTTTCGTCGTCTCTGGATCAGGGTAAACAAAGTCGCGGTCATCTGGTGCGCCGCGTGTGATTTGCAGGTAGATCATGCCGTCGGTGATGTCGTTGCGTTTGACCAACTCGCGGTGAATCTCAAGAAGATCATCAAAGGCTGCGGGTTTTCGAATGTCCAATTCGCCCAATGACCGCTCAAGCCGCTTTGCATGGCCCGCAAAATCGATCAGCTTACCGCCCAGAACCGACGTGACCTCGTAAACACCGTCCGCCATCAGGAAGCCGCGATCAAAGATCGACACCTGCGCTTCGTTTTCAGGTACATATTCGCCGTTCAAATATACTGTGCGCATCGGTTATCCCCATAAGGCCGCCGTAGGTGCATGGACCCCGGCATCATCAAATTTCAAAGGTTCATCACGGTCTTCGGCCAACAAGAGCGGGCCGTCAAGATCGGTAAACGCCACACCCTGCGCCAAAAGCACTGCAGGGGCCATGGCAAGCGACGATCCAACCATGCAGCCGACCATAACGTCGTAGCCTTGGGCGATAGCGTCTTCCTTGAGTGCAAGCGCCTCGGTCAGCCCGCCCGTCTTGTCCAACTTAATATTCACCATGTCGTACTTGCCCTTCAGCTTGGGCAAAGACGTGCGGTCATGGCAGGCCTCATCCGCACAAACCGGCAACGGGCGTTCGATTTCCGCAAGCATATCATCATCGCCCGCAGGCAACGGCTGCTCGACCATCTGCACGCCAAGACGCAACAAATGCGGGGCAAGATCGGCGTAAACCTCTGCGGTCCAACCTTCATTCGCATCGACGATAATCCGCGAGGCAGGCGCACCACGGCGCACAGCCTCAAGCCGCGCCATATCATCCGGCGTGCCCAGCTTGATCTTTAACAATGGACGATGGGCATTCTGCGCCGCCTGCACCTGCATCTTTTCAGGCGTATCCAGCGACAAGGTATAAGCCGTGATTTCGGGACCCGGGGCAGCGACACCCAACAAATCCCAGATGCGCTTGCCGGCCTGCTTCGCCGCTAAATCCCACATCGCACAATCCACAGCATTCCGCGCCGCACCAGCAGGCAATAGGTCCTGCAAGGCCTCCCGTGTCAGATCGCGCGGCAGACCCATAATCTCGGCCGTCACACTATCCAGACTTTCGCCATACCGCGCATAAGGAACACATTCCCCAACGCCAACATGACCACCATCCGCGACCCGCGCGGTCAAAACTTCGGCTTGCGTGCGTGACCCACGGCTGATGGTAAACACCTGCGCCAGCTGAAACACGTCCTTCCTGACTTGAATATCCATAACGCCCTGCTTCTTTGACTTTCTCTAAATCCCGGGGGATTGGGGGCTGGCCCCCAAACGAATTTTCTGGAAAATTCGCTCCCCTTTGCAGAAGTTTAGATGGCTTCGAGAGCATCCACCAGCTTTTCAGCACCGAACCGGTAGGGATCAGTTGCTGGCAGGCCCATGCGTGTCTCAATATCCGCGAGGCACGCTTTGGCATCTTCGTCGTTCAGTTTTTGCGTATTCACAGACACACCAACGATCTTGCAATCCGGGTTGGCGACCCGTGCGATAGGCAGCACCAAGTCGCGCAAGGCTTCGAGCGTTGGCAGCTGATAGTCAGGCAAGCCGCGCATGTGCGTCCGTGTTGGCTCGTGCGCCAGTACAATTGCGTCAGGCTGGCCGCCATGGATCAGCGCCATCGTCACGCCGGAATAGGACACGTGGAACAAGCTGCCCTGCCCTTCGATGTGATCCCAGTGATCCGCATCGTTATCCGGCGTCAGATACTCCACAGCACCCGCCATAAAGTCAGCGATAACCGCATCAAGAGGCACACCGCCGCCAGTGATCAGGATACCTGTTTGGCCAGTTGGACGGAATGTGGATTTCATGCCGCGTTTCTGCATTTCAGTGTCCATGCACAGCCCAGTGTACATCTTACCCACGGAACAATCTGTCCCAACAGCCAAGCAGCGTTTGCCTATCCGCTTTTTGCCACTTGCGATCGGGTAGGCAACGGATGGAATACGCACGTCGAACAATGTCTGACCGTGGACACGCGCCGCTGACATCAGTTCTTTTTCGTCGCGCAGCAAGTTGTGCAGGCCGGACGCGATATCGTAGCCAAGGGTCAGTGCCTTGACCAGAACGTCTCTCCATGCGTCAGAGATTACGCCGCCACGGTTGGCAACACCGATAACCAGCGTTTTGGCCCCAGCAGCAATGCCTTCTTCCAGTGTCATATCTGCGATACCAAGGTCCGCACCGCAGCCTTCCATACGGAATTGGCCGACCGCGTTTTCAGGGCGCCAGTCGTTGATGCCTTGCGCAACTTTAGCAGCAAGACTGTCAGGGGCGTCGCCTAAAAACAAAAGATATGGTGTCTGAATCATGTGGTTGCTCCGCAGATAAAAGTGGATTCGTGTTTGAATGGGACAATGCACGAAAGGCCGCGCAATGTCTTTCGTGATACCGCTGCAAACGCGGCTATTTGTCGAACAATTCTGCGCGAATCTGTCATATTGCGCAATAAATCAGCGACCGCTCTGCGCAGCCTAGCACAAATCCCCCAAAAACAAAGACCCGGGCGCGCATGGCGCCCGGGTCAATTTTGCTAAACCTCTAGGGTATGAGATGAGGTCGAGGATTAGCCTTTGTTGAACTCTGGGTAAGCTTCCATGCCCAGCTCAGCCATGTCGAGACCATTGATCTCGGCTTCTTCGCTGACACGGATGCCTACTGTTGCTTTCAGGATGAACCAAACAACACCGGCTGCGACGAATGTGAATGCGCCGTAAGCCACGATACCAGTGATCTGTGCGCCCCAGTTGCCTGTGTAGAATGCAACCGCAAGAGTACCCCAGATACCTGCACAGAGGTGAACAGGAATCGCACCGACAACATCGTCGATTTTCAGCTTGTCGAGCATTGGCACTGCGAAGACCACGATCACACCACCAACCGCACCTGTCAGCAAAGCGCCGAACAAGGACGGTGCAAGTGGTTCAGCCGTGATGGACACCAGACCAGCAAGCGCGCCGTTCAGGACCATCGTCAGGTCGACCTTTTTGTACATGATCTGTGTCAGGCAGAGTGCAGCGATCGCACCGGCAGCCGCAGCCATGTTTGTGTTCGCAAAGATACGGCCAATGTCAGTGATGTCGCCAACAGTACCCGCAGCAAGCTGTGAACCACCGTTAAAGCCGAACCAACCGAGCCACAGGATGAACGTACCCAGAGTAGCAAGCGCAAGGTTAGAACCTGGCATTGGGATCGTGCGGCCATCTTTGTATTTACCGATACGTGGTCCAAGGATCAGCGCACCAGCCAAAGCAGCCCAGCCACCGACAGAGTGAACGATTGTAGAACCGGCGAAGTCAGAGAAGCCCATTTCGGACAACCAGCCGCCGCCCCACTGCCAAGAACCCGAAATTGGGTACATCACGCCAGTCAGCACAACAACAAATGCCAAGAACGGCCACAGTTTGATACGTTCGGCAAGCGCGCCAGATACGATGGACGCAGTTGCGGCAACAAACATCAACTGGAAGAAGAAGTCGGATGCAACGGATGCGTAATCAAGTGCGGCGTCAGCGGCATCAAGACCAACTGGCTCAAGCGATGTGACTGCAAAGAATGGTCCTACCCAGCCCGGGATGATCCATGCGTCGCCCGGGTACATCAGGTTAAAGCCGATGAGCCAGTATGCGATGGACGCAAAACCGAAGAGGGCGATGTTTTTGGTCAACTGCATGGCAACGTTTTTGCCGCGCACGAGGCCCGCTTCGAGCATCGCAAAGCCTGCGGCCATGAAGAACACGAGGAAGCCAGCAACCAAGAACAACAATGTTGTCATGATGTAAGGGCCGATTTCATCGAAGCCCGGCGCTGCGGCCTCTTGGGCGAAAGCGAAGGTTGGCAATGCTGCCAATGCTGCCCCCGCAAATAATGTTTTGGTGAATTTCATCTGTCCCGTGTCCCTTAGATAGCGTCGTCGTTGAGTTCGCCCGTGCGGACGCGCATTGCGGCTTCCACATCAAGCGTAAAGATTTTGCCGTCGCCGATTTTGTCGGTCTTGGCTGTTGTTGCGATGGTCGAAACCACTTGCTCGGCCATGCTGTCTTGCACGACGATTTCAAGTTTCACTTTTGGAACAAAGTTCACGGCATATTCAGCGCCACGGTAAATTTCCGTGTGGCCAGATTGTGCGCCAAAGCCTTTGATTTCAGATACCATCATCCCGCGTACACCGATGCCAGTCAGCGCCTCGCGGACCTCTTCCAGTTTAAAGGGTTTGATTGTTGCAATGATCAGTTTCACGAGGGGTCCCCTTGTCGTGTCTTCCAATGCCGCCAATTTGCGGCTGTGAGCCTAAGGGGCGGCATCAAGGACCAAGGAACAACGATTCCGGCTGGATTTTGTGACCTCAAACCAGCCATGTTGCACATTTTTTGCACAATCACGCATTGCTGTCTATTTTTTGGGCAGAACATAAATCAGCCACTGGTGAATCTGGGCGCTCTACATTCCCTGCCAGTGTCGTTATGATGCCTCAAAGATACCGAAACGGTGCAGGCGATACATGAGCGGAAACAACAAAAATCGCGACCCATTGGTCGCTGAGAAACGATATGGCGCGGCAGCCCCGAAAAAGGCAGCCCCAGCACGCAAACCCCGAAAGGCAAAGCGCGCACCCGTTAAACGGCGCGGCCTGATTGGTCTGCTTACGGCGTTTATCGGCGGTATTTTCCGTGCAATATCGCGGTTGATCTTAGGCGGTATCGCCATCGTCACCGTGATGGTTGGGCTTGGCGTCTATTATTTTGCCTCAAACCTGCCACCAGCCGAAAGCCTGATTGATGGTCGTGCGCGTGGATCTGTTACACTACAAGACCGCACAGGCGAGACATTTGCGTGGCGTGGCGACCAGTTTGGCGGGATGATTACAACTGAAACGGTCAGCCCGCATCTGGTGAATGCCGTTGTCGCATCCGAAGACAAGCGGTTTTACACGCACTTTGGCGTATCCCCGCGCGGTGTTGCTTCTGCTGTGCGGATCAACTTGCGTGCAGGTCGCGGGCCGTTGTCGGGCAACGGCGGCTCAACCATCACGCAACAGGTTGCGAAATTGCTATGCCTTGGCATGCCATATGATCCGACCCAATGGGATTCAGAGGCCGCTTACGAGGCAGATTGCCGCCGCACTACACTTTGGCGCAAGGTCAAAGAGGCCGTTTATGCGATGGGCATGGAAGCGGCTTACACCAAGAACGAAATCCTGACGATCTACCTGAACCGCGCTTATCTGGGTGCTGGGTCTCGTGGTTTCGAGGCCGCATCAGAACGGTATTTTGGCAAATCAGCCTCTGAACTGCGCCCTGCCGAGGCTGCGATGCTATCCAGCTTGCTGCCCGCCCCTTCATCCCGCGCACCAACACGCAACCTAGAAGCCGCGCAGCAACGCGCGAATGTCGTAATCGGCTTGATGGAAGTCCAAGAGCGCCTGTCGCCAGAATTGGCCGAAGACGCACGCACCAATCCCGCGACCCTGTCGTCTGCTGCAAAGCAAGACACTGGCGGCTACTTTGCCGACTGGGTGATGGCGTCGGGACCAGAGTTCTTTACCCGCAACACCACCGAAGACGTGAACATCCGCACCACCTTTGACCAAGACATCCAAGCCAGCGCCGAAGACGCATTGGAATGGATCTTTGAAAACAAGGTACGCGAAGGATCAGAAGCAGAAGCCGCGATCGTTGTGATGTCCGCCGACGGTGCTGTTCGCGCTATGGTGGGTGGCCGCGCCGCGCCAAATGTCGGCGACTTCAACCGCGCGATCCAAGCACGTAGGCAACCCGGATCGGCGTTTAAGCCGTTCATCTTTGCCGCCGCTTTGGAAATGGATTTCTCGCCTAACGACTATGTGAACGACACAGATATGTGCTGGTCCACACCCGGCTCCGGCAACTGGTGCCCGCAAAACTATGACCGCCAATTCAAGGGTCCTGTGACGCTGCTGCAATCACTTGTCGAGAGCCGGAACATCCCCGCTGTGATCCTGTCCGAGAACGTTGGCCGCGATATTGTGCGGCAAGTCGCCGAAGGTTTCGGCATCGAAAGCGATATGGCTGATGGCCCTGCCCTCGCGCTGGGCGTGTCGGAAAGCACGTTGATCGAGATGACGGGCGCTTATGCTGGTATCTTGAACGGTGGTTCGTCGGTTGATCCTTATGGGCTTGTTGAACTGCGCTTGCAGGGCGAGGCCGAACCGCTGATGGGTCTTGGCGGTGGTATCCGTGATCGGGTGATCCGTGAACGTGCCGCGCGTGAGCTCACGTGGATGATGTACCAAGTCGTGGAACGCGGCACTGGTGCGCGTGCAAAAATCCCCGGTTGGCAGATAGCTGGCAAAACCGGCACGACGCAATCTGCGCGTGATGCATGGTTTATCGGCTTTACTGGCGATTATGTGACTGGTGTTTGGATGGGCTACGACGACAACAGTCCGCTGTCGGGCGTCACAGGTGGCGGCTTGCCCGCCGATATCTGGCGCGAAACGATGACACGGGTTTTGGCCAATCAACAGCCAGTGCCATTGCCGATGCAAGAACCAGGTGACGGGTTGCGGCGCAGTGATCCGAATTTCCAACCTGGCGTTGAGGCCCCTGCCCCCGGATCACCTGCATCCCCAGACGCCCCGAACTCGCCCAACGACGGCGCGATCTTGGATGTGTTGAACAATATCCTGAACAACGCCAACTAGTGCGAGGTGTCTATGACCCTTCGGGGTCGCACCGCGCATAGGCAAAGGCGTAGCCGTTCCATACCATGATGATGCCGGTCCCTTCGGCATCATCCATGACCATGGCACGTTCGGCCCAGACTTGATCACCGCCAGAACATTGCATGGTGTAAAGTTTGGCATCCATTTGCAGCACATCAACAGGGCTGCTCATCCGGCATTCGACCTCGACACCGTAAAAGATGCCGTCTTCGATTTTCAGCGCACCGCCGTCCACGCCGACATTCGCGCAATCAGCGTTGGCGACCTGTTTATAAGTTCCATCAAAAGGCCCCGCCATCGCGGCGACAGGAAGCAAGGCGAGAAGTGCCGCGAACCGCATCACACCGCCCCGATTTCTGCTGTCAGCGCATCAAGATTGCGACCTTGCCGATCCAATAACGCACCGATTTCAGCGCGTTCCGTCAGCAACATGTTCACGCCTTCGATGATGAAGTTGAAGAACTTGTGCGACCCTGACCGGTCAGACACGTGGAAATCCATGCGTAGTGGTGAACGTCCGCGCAGTTGTACAGTTGTCTCGACCTCGATCCAGCTTTTCACCGGAGCTGCACCTTCGACGATGATTTCGCCGCCGACGAATTCACGGAAACGACGTCCATATTTGCTCGCGATATAGCCACGGAAGGCCGCGGTGTAGGCTTGCATCTGGGCAGGGCTTGCGCTGCGGGCATCGGCCCCGAGGCAATAGCGTGCGATTGTCGGCACGTCGGAATAGCGGTCAAACAAAACGGCAAAGTCGTTAATCATCGCGGCCTCTGATTTACCGGATGCGATGACTGCGTTCACTTCGGTGACAAGCGCTGTGACGATGGATTGCGATTCACTGACCGACAAAGCGGCGGCGGCTTGCGGCAGAATGCTTGCGCTGGCAGCGGCAACGATCATTTGGCGACGGTTCAGCATTATTGGTCTCCGTATAGGTCAGCGTAGGGGTCTGCGACTTCGGCCGCTTCAATACCCAGTTCATAGCGACGGTTTTGCAAGTATATTAACCGCGCCTGCGCGTAAGAATCCGCGCTTTCGTTTAGCACATCACCAATCGTATCGCCAACTTGGTCGATTTTTGCGATCCGACCCGCGATAGAGCCAACAGAGGCCACAACCAGTTGGTCATCAGTCACGAACAATCCAAGCGGGTCGATCAGCACGTCAACAATATCACCGGCAAAGTCGCGTTCGGTCGACGGGCCAAGCAGCGGAAGTTCGAGGTACGCGCCTTCTGGCGTACCCCAAACCGAAAGGGTTTGTCCAAAATCAGCGTCGATTTCTTCCAATCCCATGATGTCAGCAGGGTCAAAAACACCAAACGCACCAAAGACAGTGTTGATCAAAAACCGCATCGTATTCGATGTCGCGCCCACGAAGTCGCCCTGCAACGTGTTGTTCAGGATCACACCGGGCATCGCCACGTTGTCAGCAAAATCGATCAAACGGGCCGAGATATCCTGCGGAATGCGTGGACCGCTACGGTCTTCATCGCTACCCAGCCCACCCGTTAAACGCTTGTTAAACTCGTGTACGCTACGATTTCGTGTCTCGTAGGGGTCATGCACCGTGGCACCATCAGGGGCGGTACTACAGGCAGCGACGCTGGCGAGGGTCAAGCAAAGGGCAAAAGCTATCTTCATAATTTCAATATCTTCAGTCTTTATAATTAGGTGTTCGTGATGTGACGCTTGTCCGTTATAATTGCAATAACCTTAGATTGCGGTGGCTTTGTAGGCTTTATCGCGCAAAAGATACCGCAAGTAGTATCGAAAAGTATAAAGAGCGATGAACCGCCAATGGTAGATCAGTTGACCGCACAAGGCCGTGCAGAATTAACCAATACCCGCAAACAAAGCCGGGGATTGTATTGGATGGTTGCGGTCTTCAGCTTCTTTGTGAACATGCTGATGCTGACCGGCCCGCTGTATATGTTGAACGTCTATGATCGGGTTTTGGGGTCGCGCAGCCTAGAGACGTTAATCGCGTTATCGGTGTTGGTCGCATTTTTATACGGCATGATGGGCATCATGGACTACGTGCGGGGCCGGATCATGGCCCGCGTAGGCGCACGGTTCCAAGCGGGCATGGACCGCCGTGTTTTCGCCGCCGTCCTCAAGGCATCAACGATCAACAAGGCCCGCAATGAAGCCGCAACAGGCTTGCGCGATCTGGAAAGCGTGCAGCGGTTAATCACCTCGCCAGCCTTGATGGCCGTCTTTGATCTGCCGTGGACACCGTTGTTTTTCCTAGGGATATTTATCTTTCACCCTCTGATGGGCCTCTTGGGCATCGTCGGCGGCGTGATTTTGATCGCCGTGGCGATCACCAACCAAGTGACCACCCGCAAGCCACTGCAAAAAGCCAACGCTGCGACATTCCAGTCAGAGACGATGGGCGCACAAATCCGGCAGGAATCCGAAATGGTTCATGCGTTGGGGATGCGCGATGCTGCGTTTAGTCGTTGGCAGATTGCCCGGGCGCAGTCGCTGGATGCCACGATTGCCGCTACTGATGGCGCAGGCACATTCAGCGCGATGACCAAGACGTTCCGCCTGTTTTTGCAATCCGCGATGCTGGGGCTGGGTGCGTATCTGGTGCTACGTGGCGAGTTGACGCCCGGTGCGATGATCGCTGGTTCAATTTTGCTGGGCCGTGCGTTGGCTCCGATTGAGTTGATCGTCGGCCAATTTGCGACGTTTCAAAAGGGACGCGAAGGTTGGAAAAACCTATCGACGCTGTTGGGCAACGTACCAGAGGATGATGCCCGTACCACGCTGCCGCAACCCGCTGCCCGCATTATCGCGGATCAGGTGACGGTTGTACCGCCGGGAGAACAAACCGCATCATTGCGGATGATCAGTTTCGCAGTGCAACCGGGTCAAGCCGTTGGTGTTATCGGGACTTCTGGATCGGGAAAAACGACGCTTGCGCGTGCGCTGACCGGTGTCTGGCGTCCTGCTGGCGGGAAAATCAGGCTCGATGGGGCGGCTCTGGATCAATATAATCCTGACGTTTTGGGACAGCATATCGGGTATTTGCCCCAGCGGGTGCAGCTCTTTGAGGGCACAATTAAGGAAAACATCGCTCGCATGTCGATGCAACCGGATGACGCCGCCGTGGTTGCTGCCGCCAAAAAAGCGGCTGCACACGAGATGATTTTAAATCTGCCTGATGGCTACGACACGCGGGTTACATCGACCGGTGGCCGCCTGTCTGGCGGTCAAATCCAACGGGTCGGGTTGGCGCGTGCGATGTACGGAAACCCGGTTGTGCTGGTGCTGGACGAGCCGAATTCGAACCTTGATAACGAAGGGTCAAATGCGCTGAACAACGCGATCCGGCTGTGTAAAGAAGAAGGTAAAATCGTCTTTATCATGGCGCATCGTCCAAACGCCATTCAGGAATGCGATTTGCTGCTCGTGATTGAAAACGGGGCACGGCGGGCCTTTGGGCCGAAGGATCAAGTGTTACAAGAAATGGTTAAGAATGCCGATCAAATCAAACAGACTTCAGGCAAAGGGGCGGGCGTATCATGAGCGACCAAACCCTGAATAAACGCTGGTCTGTCCTGCGACCAATGACCGTCGGTTTGCTGGCGATGCTCGTTCTGGTCGGTGGCTTCGGCACATGGGCCGTTGTGGCGCAGATCACCGGCGCTGTGATTGCATCCGGCCAGATCGAAGTCGACCGCAACCGCCAAGTTATTCAACACCCCGACGGCGGCGTCGTCGAAGCGATTTTGGTCAAGGAAGGCGATACTGTTGCTGCCGGAGATTTGCTTATTCAATTGGATTCCGATGCGTTACGGTCCGAATTGGCGATTGTCGAAGGCCAGTTGTTTGAAATTTTGGCGCGTCGTGGACGGCTAGAGGCAGAGCGCGATGCGAGCGATTCCATCACCTTTCCAGAGGTGCTGTATTCCTTCGACCGACCTGAAATCGAAAGTCTGATTGCCGGACAAGAACGCCTGTTCGAGGCGCGCTTGGAATCGTCAGCTAAGACCAAAGAGCAGCTCGCACAGCGCCGTGCGCAGATCGTGAGCCAGATCGGCGGCATAGCCGCGCAACGCGATGCGGTCGCCCGTCAACAAGAGTTAATTACACAGGAACTGGCCGCGCAGCAGACGCTTCTTGAACGCGGCTTGGCACAGGCCAGCGGCGTTTCAGTTTTGCAGCGCGAAGAGGCCAATCTGCTAGGGGATTTAGGGGAGCTTGTCGCATCCGAAGCCCAAGCCGCCGAGCAAATTACCGAGATCGAGATCGAAGTTCTCACACTCGACACCACGCGCCGCGAAGAAGCGATCACGCGCCTACGCGATCTGCAATTCAACGAACTGGAACTGACAGAACGGCAGCGTACGCTGACCCAACAGCTTGATCGGCTTGACATTCGCGCGCCCCTCGCCGGAATTGTCTATGGATTGCAGGTATTTGCCGAACGATCCGTCATTCGTCCCGCTGATCCGGTGATGTTCCTCGTGCCGCAAGACCGCCCGCTCGTGATTGCCGCCCAAGTCCAACTGACGGACGTGGATCAGATTTATGTCGGCCAAGAAGCGACGATGCGCTTTTCCGCCTTTGATCAACGCCGCACGCCGGAATTGTTTGGCACCGTGACGCTGATTTCGGCAGATGCGTTTCAGGACGAAAGCACGGCAGCGTCATTTTACCGTGTCGAGTTGCGCTTGAACGAAGGTGAGATCGACCGTCTGCCTGCCGATATGACCTTGATCCCCGGCATGCCTGTGGAATCTTTTGTGCGCACTGCAGATCGCAGCCCGATGGACTATCTGATCAAGCCGCTTGCTGATTATTTCGCCAAGGCATTTCGCGAGTCGTGATTGCGCCCGCCTGCGCCCAACGATAGCGTTCACCCAAACATCAAGGAGAACGCCATGTCGTCTGTGATTGAAACCAAACTTGCCGAACTCGGCGTGACTTTACCCGATGCGCCAGCCGCTGCGGGCAACTACGTCCCCTACGTGATCGCAGGTGATTTGGTGTTTGTGTCGGGCCAAATCGCGATGGACGCGACAGGGCCTTTGACCGGAAAACTGGGTGACGACTATACCGTTGACCAAGGGATTGCCGCTGCAAAAACATGCGCGATCAACCTGTTAACTCAATTGAAAGCCGCTTGTGACGGTGATCTGGATCGTTTGGTACGTGTGGTGAAACTGGGTGGTTTTGTGAACTCGACCCCTGATTTCACCGACCAACCCAAAGTGATCAATGGCGCGTCTGATTTTCTCGTAGAGGCGCTAGGCGATATCGGACGCCACGCCCGTGCAGCCGTCAGCGCACCTAGCTTGCCACTGGGCGTTGCTGTCGAAATCGACGCGGTGTTTCAGATCAAATGAAGCTGCCTACATCTTTCCTGACAAAGCCGATCACCCACCGCGCTTTGCATGACAAATCCGATGGTCGCCCCGAAAACTCAGTCGAGGCGATCACGACCGCGATTGAGGCCGGCTACGGTATCGAGATTGATTTGCAGCTGTCGAAAGACGGTATACCGATGGTGTTCCACGACTACCATTTGGGGCGATTGACGGCTGAAACCGGACCAGTCGCACTGCGCACTGCTGCCGAATTGGGGCAAATCGTGCTGACAGGCGGCCAAACGGGTATCCCCACATTTGCAGAGGTGTTGGCGCTGGTGAATGGCCGCGTGCCGTTGCTGGTCGAGATCAAGGATCAAGATCTTCAGATGGGTGAAAACGTCGGGCTTTTGCAGCAGGTCGCCGCTGATGCGCTCGCGGATTACAAAGGCGACGTCGCGATTATGTCGTTCAATCCACATGCGGTTATGGCGTTTGGTGTCGCCTCCCCGACCATCCCGCGCGGCATTGTCACGTCGGATTATACCGCTACCGATTGGTCCACGATTCCTGCCGATGTGCGTGATCGTTTGCGTGATATTCCCGATTACGACCGCGCCGGTGCCTGCTTTATCAGCCACGAAGCCCGCGATCTGGGGCGTGATCGCGTTGCCGATCTGAAGGCTGCGGGTGCGAATGTGCTGTGCTGGACGATCAAATCGCCCGATCAAGAGGCGGAGGCACGAAAAGTTGCGGATAACGTGACTTTTGAAGGCTATCTCGCTTGACCCCCACCCAATTGCGCACAAATCAAGCCTATGACTGACGACGCAATCGAGATTAACGCACACCCCGACCTGAGCACAATTGCGCAGGTCGATTGGGATGCTTGCGCGTGTCCCGAAGACGGGCGTCCCTTTGATCCGTTTACAACCTATCGCTTTATCAAAGCGTTAGAGGACAGCGGATCGGTTGGTCCCGGTACGGGCTGGCAGCCGCGTTATTTGACAGCTAAGGTTAACGGTCAGGTCATCGCTGTCGCGCCGCTTTATGCCAAAGGCCACTCGCAGGGCGAGTATATTTTCGATCACAACTGGGCTCATGCGTTTGAGAATGCGGGTGGTCGCTACTACCCGAAACTGCAACTCGCCGTGCCCTTTACGCCTGCAACGGGACGCCGATTTCTGACCCGCCCCGGTTTTGAAGTCGTCGGCATGTCCGCGATTGTCCAAGGCGCGATTCAGATTGCTGCAGATAACCAATTATCGTCGGTCCACGTGACATTCTGCACCGAAGCCGAAGCAATTGCAGGTGAGGAAATGGGCCTACTGCCGCGCATTGGACAGCAGTTTCATTGGGAAAACGACGGCTACGCGGATTTTGACGGGTTTCTCGGCAGCCTTGCCAGTCGAAAACGCAAAAACATCCGCAAGGAACGCGCGCAGGCGAACGACTTTGGCGGTGATATTCTTATGCTGACGGGTGATGCTATTCAGCCCGAACATTGGGATGCGTTCTGGCAATTTTATCAGGACACCGGAAACCGCAAATGGGGGACACCCTACCTGACGCGTGCGTTTTTCGACATCGCCCAAGCGACATTGCGCGATGACATGCTGCTTTCACTAGCTGTCCGCGACGGGCAATACGTGGCGGGGGCGCTGAATTTTATCGGGCGCGAAACGCTATACGGACGCTATTGGGGCTGCATCGAACACCACGCCTGTCTGCACTTTGAGCTCTGTTATTACCGCGCTATTGACTATGCGATTGAACACGGGCTGACGCGGGTCGAGGCAGGCGCACAGGGCGAACACAAACTTGCGCGGGGCTATTTGCCAGTTGCGACCCATTCGCTGCATTGGTTCAGCGACGCAGGTTTTCGCGATGCCGTCGGGAATTACCTACAAGCCGAACGTGATGCGGTGGATAACGAAATCGAAATACTGACCAACTATGGCCCTTTCAAACGCGAAAACCGCGAGGAGCAACAATGAGCACGACATTGACAGCAGACGAACGTGAAACGCTGATTGCACCGCTTTTGGCGAACGGCTGGAGCATGGTTAACGGGCGTGATGCGATCCAAAAGACATATGTTTTTGGAAATTTCGTCGCGGCCTTTGGCTTTATGACCCAAGCTGCTATCTGGGCCGAGAAATTGAACCACCACCCCGAGTGGTCGAACGTTTACAAGACCGTCGATGTGACGCTGACCACGCATGATTGCGACGGGTTAAGCGCATTAGACGCAAAATTGGGCGCAAAGATGGATGCGTTGGTTAAAGGATAACTATGGAAGACTTGTTAAATACTGAAATCGTAGACGGTAAAACGGTTGCGGACCTGTTCACGGTAGAATTTCTTGCCTCGGTTTTCGGATCGGTTGTCGCCGCACTGGTGATCCTGATTGTCGGATTTATGATCGGCGGCTGGGCACGGCGCAGGCTGGGACGCTTGGGTGAACAGTACAAACACCTTGACGAAACGCTGTTCAACTTCCTTGGGAATATCGCCCGCTACGTCATCATTGGCTTTGCATTCCTGTTTGTTCTCAACACCTTCGGTGTGCAAACTACATCGTTTGTCGCTGTTGTCGGTGCCGCTGGTCTGGCGATTGGTCTGGCCTTGCAAGGCACATTGTCGAACGTTGCGGCTGGTGTGATGATCATCTTTTTCCGCCCGATCAAGCTGGGTGATTTTGTCGAAGTGAACGGCAGAATGGGCACCGTCAAAGACATCACATTGAACTACACCGAACTTGCGTCAGTCGGAAATGTGCAGATCATCATTCCGAACTCCGAAGTATGGGGCAACACGATTGAGAACTATTCGGTTTACACGACTCGTCGTGCGGAATGGACGTTTGGCGTGGGCTACGGTGCGAACCTCAAGGACGCTGAACAGATCATTCACGATACGATCTTGGCCGATGAACGGTCCCACGCAGAGCCCGCACCCTTTGTGCAGGTCAACAATCTGAACGACAGCTCTGTTGATTTCTTGGTGCGCGTTTGGTGTGATTCAGCCGTGTACTTCCAGTTCCAAGCGGACATGAAGCGGCGCGTCAAAGAGGCGTTGGATGCGGGCGGGATCGACATTCCGTTCCCGACAAGAACGCTTATCCAAGTCAAAGAAGACTGATAGATTGGGCGCGGCGTCAAAACCGCGCCCCTTTTTCTTTAGATCATCGCCAGCAGTGATTCACCGCCAGAGATATCACATTCGCCAGGGCTGGATTCTTCGCCCAGCGCAGTCACGACACCGTTATCCACAACCATCGCATAGCGCTTTGAGCGCCCGATTAGGCCCGCAGGAGGTGCGCTGAAATCCATGCCGATGGCTTTGGTGAACGCGCCGTCGGCGTCGCCCAGCATCGTGATGCCAGCTTCAGCAGCACCCGTGCTTTCGCCCCACGCCTGCATCACAAACGGGTCGTTAACCGATACGCAGATGATTTCATCAACGCCTTTGGCCGCAAAATCGTCCTTGGTCCGCATAAAGCTAGGCACATGCGACGTTGTGCAAACGCCCGTATACGCGCCCGGCAAGCCGAAGATCACAACTTTGCGGTCTGTCAATTTTTCTGACAACTGAACGCTGGCAGGACCTTCTTCGCCCATAAACAGCAATGTAGCGTCGGGCAGTGTTGCCCCTTTTGAAATCGTCATGATTACGTCCTTGTTTTGATTGCACCTGTTGTTGCCAACAATATAGGCTTGGCGAGTAATCAAAACCAGTTCAAGGACACAATTGTATGTCACATGTCGTCGTCATCGGTGCGGGCCAAGCCGGATCATCTTGTGTAGCAAAGCTGCGCACCGACGGATTTGACGGCGAAATCACGCTTGTCGGCGGTGAACCTGTGCCGCCATATCAGCGCCCACCGCTGTCAAAGGCTTATTTAATGGGGGAAATGGCAGAAGAGCGGCTGTATCTGCGCCCTGCCAGTTTTTACGCCGACAACGATATCACCCTGCGCCTGTCCACTCGAGCGACTGCGATTGATCCGGCTGCGAAAACGGTGACGCTCGAAAATACCGAAATATTAAGCTACGATCACCTCGTTCTGACCACCGGCGCGCATCCACGAACCTTGCCTAGCGCGATTGGTGGCGATCTGGGCAACGTATTTTCCGTGCGCGATCTGGCTGATGCGGATGCCATGGCGCCTGCATTCGCTTCCGGCAAAAAAGCGTTGATCATCGGCGGGGGGTACATCGGCCTAGAGGCAGCAGCAGTTGCTGCCAAACGCGGCGTTAATGTCACCTTGGTCGAGATGTCAGACCGGATTTTACAGCGCGTTGCAGCCCCTGAAACCTCTGACTACTTCCGCACATTGCATACCGCGCATGGTGTGAAAGTCCTCGAAGGCATCGGTTTGAACCGCTTGATCGGCGATGACGCGGTCACAGGTGCTATCCTCAGCGATGGCACAGAAATACCTGTCGATTTCGCGGTTGTCGGCGTTGGCATTACGCCTGCCACGATCCTTGCCGAAGGGGCTGGTTTAACCATCGACAACGGTATTGCAACTAACGTGATGGGGCAGACGTCTGACCCTGCGATTTGGGCGGCGGGCGATTGCGCCTCTGCGCCGCTGAACGGCCAGCAGGTCAGGATAGAAAGCGTTGGGAACGCCATTGATCACGCTGAAATCGTGGCGAAAAATATCGTCGGGGCCGCGACGCCTTATATCCCCACGCCTTGGTTCTGGTCAGATCAATACGACTGTAAATTGCAAATCGCGGGCCTGAACGCCGGATACGACGCGGTTTATGCGCGCGTGACAGGCGATGCACGGTCGCATTGGTATTACAAAGGCGATCAGTTGATTGCCGTCGATGCAATGAACGACGCGCGCAACTACATGATCGGAAAACGCTTGATAGAAGCAGGCAAAAGCCCCGCGCCCAACCAGATCACCGATCCCACAACCGACATGAAAGCACTGCTCAAAGCATGAGAATCATTGGCGGACAGCATCGCGGGTTGAATTTGGCCGACGTGGGAAAAGGCGATGTAGCCGCGCATTTGCGGCCCACATCTGATCGCGTGCGCGAGAGCCTGTTCAACGTCTTGCAGGGCGGCAAGTACGGAAATCCCATCGACGGGGCGCGTGTGTTGGACTTGTTCGCGGGCACGGGCGCATTGGGGCTAGAAGCATTATCGCGCGGTGCCGCCTATGCCACGTTCGTTGATAGCGGACGTGTCGCGCAAAAGCTAATTACCGAAAATATCAACAAATGTAGGCGCAGTTCGGATACAAAGCTACTGACCTGCGACACCAATGACCTGCCGCGTGCGGACACCCCCTGCGACCTGATTTTCGCTGATCCGCCCTACGGTCAGGGCCTCGGTCCCGCCGCATTGCGGGCTGCCAAATCCACGGGATGGATCGCAGACAACGCGCTGATTGTGCTGGAAGACAACGCCGCCCTGCCCGCACCCCCCAGATTTCGCAAACTAGACCAACGACGCTACGGCGACACATGGATCACACTACTGGAGCCGAACGCATGACCGTCAAATTTGTTATTTTCGATTGCGATGGCGTTCTGGTGGATACGGAACCTACGACAAATCGGGTCATTGCCTCTGATCTTGTGAAGCGTGGTTTGACGTTAAGCGATCACGAAATCGGCGAGCTGTTCGTCGGAGGGACCATCGAGGGCGTGTCAAAACGCGCCCGCAAAATGGGGGCCGCTATCCCCAACGATTGGGTCGAAACGATATACGCCAAGATGTTCAAAGAATTCAGCAGCGGCGTCAGCGTTTTCGACGAGGTTGATGTGTTTCTCGACGCGCTTGCCGCCCAAGGGATCGCGATTGCGATTGCCTCAAACGGGCCGTTGGACAAGATGGAAATCACCCTGGCCCCATCGGGTCTGAAAGCGCGCTTTGGCAGTCAGATTTACTCTGGCCACGACTACACGCCGAAACCCGCGCCGGACATGATCCTGCATGCGATGCAGGTTGCTGGCGTCGCGGCGGACGAGACGGTGTTCATTGATGACAGCGCAACAGGGGCAAGTGCTGGCTTGGCTGCAGGTGTGCGCACGTTCGGTTTCGATCCAAGCCGCAAGTTCACGCAATTGGGTGAATTGGCCGTAAATAAAGTCGGATCGATGCGGGAAATAGCAGGGCTGATCGGCGTGGCGATGCCCGCATAATCATCCGAACCCGCGGCGCCTGCCGCTTCTGCAATGCCCGAACAGCCCGACCACTTTTGCCCCGGCTGCGGCGTAGAACGCACATTCCACGCCCGCTATCCTTGGCACTTTTGCGACGATTGCTGTCGCACCGCAGTCGACGGCGAGGGGCGCAAAATCCACACATTCAATATCGATCTCGGTGGTGGGTTCGGGTTCCGCATTGAGGGCGAAACCCAAAGCTATTCCTGTGGCGGCATCCTCGCAAAGATCAACAACCGCCCCGTCCTCATCAGAGACGCCTACATGGGCGGGATCGTTGCACAACCTTGGACGACTTGCTCGACTGCTGGCACGCCAAACAGAACCCACAATTCGCTGCTGCCAGATGCGACAAAGGACGTCCTCAGGCCGATCAAATAAGGTCGCTTACACCTCGTAAGTCGGGTGGAATTTACCCGATGGCGACAGCGTAAAGATTTCCGCACCTTGCGCGGTGATCCCGATGGAATGCTCGAACTGAGCCGATAGACTCTTGTCGCGGGTCACTGCGGTCCAATCATCGGCCAGTACTTTGGTCTCAGGGCGACCCAAGTTGATCATCGGCTCGATAGTAAAGAACATGCCCTCTTCCAGCACAGCACCTGTACCAGCACGACCGTAGTGCAACACATTTGGCGGCGCATGGAACACGCGCCCTAGCCCGTGACCGCAAAAATCGCGGACGACAGACATACGGTTGCTCTCAGCGTAAGCTTGGATCGCATGACCAATATCACCAAAGGTATTGCCAGGTTTTGCGGCCTCGATTCCCTTCATCAGCGCGTCATGCGTGACCTGAACCAGCCGCTCTGCCTTGCGGGACATCTTGCCCGCCACATACATCCGCGACGTATCACCGAACCAGCCATCAACGATAACCGTGACGTCGATATTCAAAATATCACCGTCCTTAAGAACCTTTTCGCCCGGAATACCGTGACACACGACATGGTTCACAGAAATACAGCTCGCGTGCTGATACCCTTTGTACCCAATGGTCGCAGAGGTCGCACCGGCAAGCTCGACTTGCTCCGTGATGAACTGATCCAACGCCGCAGTCGCGATACCCGGCGCGACCAATGCAGCAACATCATCCAGAATTTGCGCGGCCAAACGGCCCGCCTTGTTCATGCCGGCAAAACCATCCGCATCATAAATCCGGATACCGTCTTTGGTCACGCTGCCTTTGTTCGTCATCATATCGTCCTCAACACCTTTTCCGCGACATAAGCGATCACGCCCAACAAAACCAGTGGGGTGCGGCACTTCGTTTCTTTGACTTCTTCCAAATCCTCGCCGAAGGCATCCTAAGGCGCAACAAAATCCAACGGGTTGCGTATATCAACACCCAGCGGTGAAATCGCACAATCAAACACCATCACCTCAACCCCAGCAGCTGTTGCATCGCGAAACGCCTGCGCATAAGCGGCGTCGATGTCCGCGGCCAAGGTGAAGCCCGCGCAATCCGTCCGTTGCACCAAGTACAACATCACAGCGCGGTGCCCCTCGCGGACCATCTGCGACAACTCGCGCAAGTGCTTTGCCCCGCGCGTCGTGACTGAATCAGGGAACTCGGCCAATCCGGCCCGTCGCGAAAGCGTGACGCTTTTCACCTCGACATAGGTATCTGGCCCCTGCCCTGTCAGCAAAAAATCAATGCGGGAATTCTCGCCATATTTTACCTCGGGCCGTACCAGATCATAATCCAGTCCGACCACCTGATGCGCCATAAACGCCGCTTTTAAGGCGCGATTCGGCGCCGACGTATCAACACCCGTAAAATGTCCGTTCTCGTGATCCACCAACCGCCAGCCATATTTCAGCTTTTTCTTCGGATCATCGTTCGGCTCTAGCCAAACCTTCGTATCCGGTTCCGCTAGCCCCATCATTGAGCCGGGGTTCGCGCAATGGGCCACGATTTCGGTGCCATCCTCCAGCCGCATATCGGACAGAAACCGTTTGTAGCGACGGATCAGGCGGGCGGGGATAAGGGGTGTGGCAAACTGCATAAGCCGTTCTATAACATGGGTAACATCAAGGAGACCACCGATGCCGAACCCAACAGCCGCGATGCTTGTCATCGGCGATGAAATCCTGTCAGGCCGCACCCGCGACGCGAATACCCACTACCTCGCTGGGCAATTGACCGAGGCGGGCATCGACCTGAAAGAAGTCCGCGTGGTCAGCGATGACGCGCCCGCGATTGTCGCAGCGGTGAAGGCACTCTCGGCAGCCTACGACAGTGTTTTCACAAGCGGCGGCATCGGCCCGACGCACGACGATATCACCGCAGATTGCATCGCGCAGGCCTTTGACGACCACATCGACGTGCGCGACGATGCCCGCGCTTTGCTTGCCGCACATTACCAACGCAACGATCAGGAACTGAACGACGCCCGCCTGCGCATGGCCCGCATCCCAGACAGTGCCACGCTGATCGACAACCCCGTCAGCATAGCCCCCGGTTTTACCATTCAAAACGTGCAAGTCATGGCCGGCGTCCCATCGGTGTTCCAAGCCATGGTCGCCACGATATTGCCAACGCTGAAAGGCGGCGCGCCACTGTTGTCGCAGACCCTGCGCGTGCAACGCGGTGAAGGCGACATCGCGGGACCGTTGGCGCAATTTGCGCAAGATTTCAGCGACTTGTCCGTCGGATCATACCCGTTTCAAAAAGACGGCGTTTACGGGTCGAATATCGTCGTGCGCGGCACTGATGCGAACCGGCTCGACGTCGCGATGGCAGCTCTCACGGCGATCTTTGCCGCATGACGCTACCTTCGGTCCACACGCTGTATGACGTGATCGACGCGACTTGGCCTGCAGCCGACACAACCGGCGTCGGGCCTTGGATGATCCGTACCGGACTGCTTGGCGGTAGCCGTGTCAGCGCGACAACCGCAAGACATCCTGCAAAGATTGACGATCTGCCTTTGGCCGAAACAGAGATGCAGAAACGCTATCAGCCCTGCTTGTTCATGATCCGCGATGGCGATGACGCGCTTGATGCGATGCTCGCCGATGCGGGTTACATCATCAAAGATCCGGTGAACCTTTACGCCGCACCTCTTTCGGAAATCGCCGCGAAAAAACCGCCACCGATCACCTGCTTTCAAGTCTGGCCGCCGCTGCAGGCCCAACATGAAATCTGGGCACAAGGCGGTATTGACGCGCCGCGTTTGGCAATCATGGACCGCGCCATGTGCCGCAAAAGCACGTTCCTCGGGCGTGCAAATGACCGCCCCGCGGGCACTGTTTTCGCAGGTATTCACAACAATATTGCAATGCTGCACGCGCTCGAAATCGCCCCTGCCGACCGTCGCCAAGGGCTTGGTAAACACCTAACCCAAGCCACAGCCGTTTGGGCGCAATCTCAAGGGGCCAGCCACCTATCTTTACTTGCGACACAGGCGAACATTGGCGCAAACGCGCTCTATGCTTCCCTCGGGATGCAGGTTGTGGGACAGTATCATTACCGTATCAAGCTGGACTGACCCATGACTGACAAAGTAACAGCCCTAGACCTGCCGATGATGAACCCGTTACCGGACGCCACGCAGAAGTATTTCGACGTTTGCCAAGAAAAATTGGGCATGATTCCCAACGTGTTACAGGCCTACGCTTTTGACATCGACAAGTTGAACGCTTTTACGACGCTGTATAACGATTTGATGCTCGCAGGCAGCGGGCTAAGCAAACTTGAACGCGAAATGATTGCTGTGGTCGTGTCGTCGATCAACAAATGTTTCTACTGCCTGACGGCCCACGGTGCCGCTGTGCGTGAATTGTCTGGCGATCCCGCCTTGGGCGAAATGCTGGTGATGAACTGGCGCGTCGCTGATCTGGACGCACGGCAAACCGCGATGCTGGGTTTCGCCGAAAAGATCACGATCGCAAGCGCCACAATTATCGAAGAAGACCGGGACACGCTGCGCACTGTTGGGTTTTCGGACCGCGACATTTGGGACATTTCCAACGTTGCCGCGTTCTTTAACATGACCAACCGCGTGGCATCCGCGACCGATATGCGCCCGAATGACGGGTATCACAGCCAATCGCGATGATCGGTAAATCCTGTCTTTTCCTAGCGTTATGCGTGCCTCGCATCGTCATGGCCCAAGACCTGACCATGCCCGGCAATGCTGTCGCGATCCACCAAGAGGCGCGTGCGCCGAACACGCTGCGGGTGGCGACCGGAGCTTGGGCAAACGGCGCCTTGCCAAATATCATGGCCGAAGGGACGCTTGGGCAAAGTAGTTGGAAAATCTCTGCGGCGGGCCTAACCACGTTACAAATTCTTCAACCGTTGCGCGACCAGTTGATCGCAGATGGATACGACGTCGTTTTCACCTGCGTTGATACGACCTGCGGCGGCTTCGATTTTCGTTTTGCAATCGCCGTGCTGCCACCGCCTGACATGCAGGTCAATCTAGGCGATTTTCGATATTGGGCGGGTACGAGAACAGGCGAAGACGGGCCTGATTACGTCACCATACTGACCAGTCAAATCGGCAATGCCGCCTATGTTCAGATTGACCGGATATCGAACGGCGGCGATGTGGGGCGCGTATCTACGCAAGGCAGCGCCATCACTACCACGATGAAGCCGGAGCCTACAGACAACACCACCCCCGACATGACCACCGCGTTTAATAGCGTCGGACGTACTGTGCTGAATGACCTGAGTTTTGCGAACGGCTCTGCCGATTTGGCCGATGAAACATACGCATCGCTCAAAACCTTGGCCGCATATTTACAGGCGAACCCGAGTTTGCAGATCGCGCTTGTAGGCCACACTGATGCATCCGGTTCGTTAGATGGAAACATCGCGCTGTCAAAACGACGCGCGCGCGCCGTGCGGCAACGTCTGATCAACCGATATGACATTCCGCCCAGCCAACTTGATGCGCAGGGCATGGGATATCTATCACCTGTTGGAAACAACCTGACCGATGCGGGACGCGATGCGAACCGTCGTGTCGAAGCCATAATCACCAGCACGGAAATCGACTAGATCGCACCCTTTATAGGCGAGGTGAACACAGAAAAAAGGCGCTACTCTGGGGAAAAAGCAGCGCCTAGGCAGGTGTCAAACACCGGGGAATATCAGAGAGTTACTTCCAAACGTCGGGGCCTTTATCGGCAAACGAATGGACGAGGAAATCGATGAATGCGCGGACTTTTGGCTGCGTGAAACGGCCCGGCGGATAGACCGCATAGACGCCTTGGGTTTCGACAGGCAGGTCAGGAATAGCGACCTCGACCAGACCTTGCGCCATCGCATCAGCGTAAAGAAAGCTAGGCAAATAAGCGATGCCAAGCCCACCGACACAAGCGTTCAACAAGGATTGCCCATCGTTCACTGTCAACCAGCCAGCGGTGCGCACTTGGCGTTTTTCACCTGACGGGGCAGTCAATTTCCAAACGGCAGAGTTCGCTTGGTTGGAATAATGCAGCAGTTTATGTTCGTTCAGATCGTCGATCTTTTCGGGGCGGCCGTACTGCTCGAAATAGGCAGGGCTCGCGATCATGCGTTTGGACGTCTCGGTCAGTTTCCGAGCGCGCAGTGTGCTGTCTTCCAACTCACCGATGCGCACGGCCATGTCGAACCCTTCGGAGATCAGTTCGACGTAGCGGTTGTTCAGGACCATGTTCACTGTGATATCAGAGAATTCCGACAGGAATTCGCCTAAAACAGGCGACAAATGGTTGACCCCAAAGTCGGTCGCGACTGAAATCCGCAACAAGCCAGACGGTGCGGATTGCATGGACGTGACCAAGGCGTCGGCTTCACCAGCGTCATTCAGAACGCGGCGGGCGCGGTCATAATAGGCAAGGCCGATTTCTGTCGGGCTCACCCTGCGGGTCGTTCGGTTCAAAAGCCGCGCACCAAGGCGGGCTTCCAAGGAAGATACGTGCTTTGAGACAGCGGATTTGGAAATCCCCATCTTCTTGGCCGCGTCGGTGAAGCCACCTTGGTCTACGACCGTGGCAAAGGCTTCCATTTCTGTCAGGCGATCCATACGCGATCCTCATTCTGGCTATTTCTGAGGACCCTTTTGAAGCTCAATTCAGGCAGGAATGGGACGAGGGCCTGACAATAACGGGGTATTGCAGTGCTTTGTCGCGGTATGGGAAACGAAAACGTCAATGTTTTTAGCTATTTCCATATCCCGCGACAAAACCGTTAAAGCGCAGCGGCCAGCCGCGTCCCTTGGTCAATCGCCCGCTTTGCATCCAATTCAGCCGCCACATCAGCACCACCAATGATGTGAACCTGCTGCCCTTTGGCCATCAAATCATCGGCAAGCGACCGTTCCGGCACCTGTCCCGCGCACAGAACAATCGTATCCACGGCAATCACAGACGGGTTTTCACGCGCCTCGCCGTAGCTGACATGTAGCCCGTCGGCATCAATCTTTTCATAGTTAACGCCACCGATCATCTTCACGTCCTTCATTTGAAGCCCAGCGCGGTGAATCCAACCTGTCGTTTTACCTAAGTTCTTGCCGAGTTTTTGCGCCTTGCGCTGTAACAACGTCACCTCACGCACAGGAGCATCGGGTTTCGGACCCTCGACGCGCACACCGCCGCGCACGTTTTCGGGATCACCAACGCCCCACTCTTCGAGCCACGCATCAAGGTCCTCAGTCGGGCTATCACCCGTCACGAGGAATTCAGCGACGTCAAAACCGATCCCACCCGCACCGATCACCGCAACCTTGTCGCCAACGGGGGCCTTGCCACGCAGCACATCAATGTATGACAGCACGTTCGGCCCATCTTGGCCGGAAATTGCGGGATCGCGGGGGATGACGCCTGTAGCGATAATCACTTCGTCGAAATCGGCCAGCGCATCGGCGTCGGCTGTTGTTTCAAGCCTTACTGTGATGCCTGCGTCCGCGACCGAAGTGCGGTAGTAATCGACGAGACCCCAGAATTCTTCTTTGCCGGGGACTTGTTTGGCCATGTTCAACTGCCCGCCAATTTCTGACGCTTTGTCGAAAATCGTGACGTCATGCCCCGCCTCTGCTGCGGTCAAGGCGGCAGCCAGTCCCGCAGGCCCAGCGCCGACAACAGCGACGGACTTGGGTGACGTCGATTTAGTGACGACCAATTCGGTTTCGTAACACGCACGCGGGTTCACGAGGCAGGTCGACATTTTGCCGCTAAAGGTATGATCAAGACAGGCTTGGTTACAGGCGATGCAGGGCGCGATTTTCGCCGCATCACCAGCGGCGGCCTTTGCCACGAAATCAGGGTCGGCAAGGAACGGACGCGCCATGCTGACCATATCAGCACAGCCATCCGCCAAAACTCCTTCGGCCACGTCCGGCGTGTTGATACGGTTTGACGTGATGATTGGGACCTTTACCTCACCCATCAGCTTTTTCGTCACCCAAGAAAACGCGCGACGCGGAACAGAGGTGGCGATTGTCGGAATCCGTGCCTCGTGCCAGCCGATGCCTGTGTTGATGATCGTGGCACCTGCGGCCTCAACCGCTTTGGCAAGCTGCACAACTTCGGCCCATGTGGACCCGTTCGGGATCAGGTCGATCATGCTGAGGCGGTAGATTACGATGAAATCACTGCCGACAGCTTCGCGGACGCGGCGGACGACTTCGACGGGCAAACGCATCCGGTTTTCATATGATCCACCCCAAGCGTCGTCGCGTTTATTGGTGTGCGTGACGAGGAACTGATTGAGGAAATACCCTTCGGACCCCATGACTTCGACGCCATCATAACCGGCCTCTTGCGCACGGGTCGCAGCCGTCACCATGTCGCTGATCTGTTTTTCAATGCCGTCAGCATCCAATTCTTTGGGCGGGAAAGGCGAAATCGGGGATTTCACAGCCGATGCTGACACGCATTCCGGGCTGTAGGCATAGCGTCCTGCGTGCAAAATTTGCATCGCGATCTTGCCGCCGGCCTCATGCACGCGGTCCGTCACAATCTTGTGGTTCGCGATATCGTCTTCGTTGAACAGGCCCGCCGCACCCGGGAAAACGCCGCCTTCTTTGTTCGGGGCCATGCCGCCCGTCACCATCAACGCCACACCGCCACGCGCACGAGTCGCGTAGAATTCAGCGACGCGGTTCCAGTCCTTCGTTTCCTCAAGACCAGTATGCATCGACCCCATCAACACCCTGTTTTTGAGCGTCGTAAAACCCAGATCAAGCGGAGCAAGCAGGTGCGGATAGGTTGTCATGTCAATTCTCCCAAAGTTGCTGACACCTTGGTCGCAGTTGACGCACACGTCATCCTAAACGCGGCGTCATCTTGGCGTCTGACATAACAAATGCGGGTTAAGCGGTCTCGATACAATGCTTGCGAAACGCTCGCTTCAGAATATCCAACTCGGCGCGTAGCAGATCAAGCTCGACCTGCATCTCGTCCGACATCTGATCGCCCGCAAACACGGTAAAGCTGTTCAAAATCGCGTTGGTCGATTCGTCGACGATCACAAAGGTCTGCACGTCGTCGTTAATCAAATCGACAGGCACGGGGGCTTGCACGAACCACCTGCCCTCTGCCAGCTTTTCGATGGCGAGGCCCGGCACAATCTCATCGTTGTGACGCATCACCAGAACAGGGGACGCATCGACAGGTCCGGTCAATGTGCCGTCCCAAACGCCCGCGCTCAAACGGTTTTTAACCAATGTAAAGTCGGTCATCCTAGGGTCCTTTTCACAAATCGGCGCGTGGATAGCGGTAGAAGGTCAGATCACGGATGCGCAACTGGTTCATTGCGGGGTCTTCAAAGATCAGATCAAGCCACATGCTATCGATCCGGTTTTCGTTCAGATCGGCATAGGCCAGATCAAAATCCACCGCGACTTCGCGATCCTGAAGCGGCAATTCTTGCACCAATTGTTCGGTGTTCGGCCCGTATTTGATGTTGAGCCGCGCATACACGGTCGCTGGCCGCTCTGTCCCGATCAAACCTTGGACGCGGACGATGTCGCGCTTACGCAAACCGTCAGCCGCATCCTTGGGCAGATCAATCACCACCGACAAAAAGCTGCCGTCAAACCCAAGCACGTCCATTTGCAGCCCGAACGGCGCGAGATCCTGCTCGCGGGTGTTTCGAATTTGGCGCAGCGTCAGTTCGGAATGGCTGCAATCGTGGAACACCTTAATATCGCTGCCGATATAATCGCCATTCTCAATGCCAGCCTGCCCCTTGGGCGAAATCGGACCACGCCAAAGCGTCGGTCGCCATGCCCATTTTGTGCTGGGTGGCTTGCTAAAGATGTTCGAGCCAATCAACGGCAGCGCCAGACGGCTTTCGGCCACATACATCACGCGGTCTACGGCGCTACGCATCTGCCGCGCCCGATTACGTTGCTCGCGCAGCGTCACCAGATCCGCATGTTCAACATCACGCGCAGCCGCCATCCATCGCGCCAAGGCACGATGATGCAAAATTTTATTCAACAAACCAAACCGTTCACTTGCCACACAGAAACCCTTTCAGATGGGTGCTCTCACTCTACCTGTCAAACTGTTGCCAAAAAGGAAATACCGTTCAGGTTTCGATTGATACTACCTGAGGTTGATTGATCGCAAGCATCGACCGCAGCACGCTTTCCAGCAATGCCTGCCCCTCGGACGCAGTCAGCGGCATTCCCGCCAATCCCCGCACAGCGATTGTCGTAAGCCGCCCCTTAACGTCAACAAATGCACGCCATTCGGTGGTCTGTAGACCGGAAACGGGTGGTGCTGCCTCGTCAGTGAACTGCACGGTGACGGCCCCAGATGTCCGTTTAAAACCGCTGACAGTGACGGTGCTGGCGTTGCCATTCACACTCAGCAAGTTTTCGCCTGCCGCGGTGCCAAGGAACGCCTGAAACGCATTTGGATCGCTCGCGACTGCAGCACTGCCCGCTTCACCGACCTGCACGATGGCAAAACCGTTCAGCCGCGGACGGTCATTCACGCCTGCGATCACCTCGCAAGCGACCATGACGGCAAAGCCTGTGCGCGGCTTGCTGGCTTTGGTTTCGATGCAATACCCTTCGGGTACGGCCGCGATCACATCACCACCATAAAGCGCGATTGCCGGAGTAGGAGGCGTCGGCGCCCCCAATGAACCCAGATCAGCGCAACCCGCAACCAAGAGGGTCGCGCCGAATACGATATACTTACTCACAAAACCGAACACTGGATCAGAGATCCATGTAGATGTGTTTTTCGGCCTTTCCACCCGGATGCGTCGTCGCACCGAAACGTGTCGCGCCAACCAGTTGTGAATATTTCCACAGGGCACCGGAAGCGTAGATCGTTTCTTTTGGACCTGCCCACGCTTCTTTGCGCGCAGCCATGTCTTCGTCCGACACATTCACCGAAAGCTCGCCAGTCACAGCGTTCATCGTGATGATGTCGCCGTCTTTGATCAATGCAATCGGACCACCGTGTGCGGCCTCTGGCCCCACGTGACCCACGCAGAACCCGCGTGTCGCACCAGAGAAACGACCGTCAGTGATCAGTGCCACCTTTTTGCCCATGCCCTGACCGGACAGCGCAGCAGTTGTTGCCAGCATTTCGCGCATCCCCGGTCCACCTGATGGGCCTTCGTTGCGGATCACGAGAACTTCGCCTTCTTCGTAGTTGCGTGCTTTGACAGCGGCGAATGCTTCTTCTTCGTTTTCAAAGCAGCGTGCTGGACCTGAGAAGACTTGTTCTTCTGCGGCCATACCCGCAACTTTTACAATCGCGCCTTCTGGGGCAAGGTTGCCTTTGAGACCAACAACACCGCCTGTTTTCGTAATCGGGCTGTTGATGTGATAGATCACGCGATCATCGGCTTCGCCCATGATCATGTCCAACTCTTCGCCCATTTCGCGACCAGATGCGGTCATGCAGTCTTCGTGGATCAAGCCCGCTTTGCGCAGTTCTTTCATCACGACAGGCACACCACCGGATTCGTAGAGGTCTTTGGCCACATACTGACCACCTGGTTTCAGATCGACAAAGTAAGGTGTATCTTTGAAGATGTCGCAAACGTCGAACAGATCAAAGTCGATGCCAGCTTCATGCGCAATCGCAGGAAGGTGCAGACCAGCGTTCGTGGACCCACCTGTACAGGCCACAACACGCGCCGCATTCTCTAGCGATTTGCGGGTCACAACATCACGCGCACGGATGTTTTTCGCGATCAGGTTCATCACCGCTTCACCAGAAGCGACACCATATTGGTCACGGGATTCGTAAGGCGCAGGCGCACCAGATGAATTCATCAGCGCAAGGCCGATTGCTTCGGACACACAAGCCATGGTGTTCGCGGTGAACTGGCCACCACATGCACCAGCGGATGGGCATGCGACGCGTTCCAGAATTTCCAATTCGGCGTCGGTCATGTTGCCTGCTTGGTGCTGGCCAACCGCCTCGAACACGTCTTGAACGGTCAAATCTTTGCCGTTCAACCGACCCGGAAGGATTGAACCACCGTAGATAAAGACGGAAGGCGTGTTCAAACGCACCATCGCCATCATCATACCGGGCAAGGATTTGTCGCAACCCGCAAGACCAACAAGTGCGTCGTAGCAGTGACCGCGCATCGTCAATTCAACCGTGTCAGCAATCGCTTCACGCGACGCCAGTGACGACCGCATACCTTCGTGACCCATCGCAATACCGTCGGTGACGGTGATCGTTGTAAATTCGCGTGGCGTCCCAAGACCTTTTTTGACACCCAGCTTCACTGACTGCGCTTGACGGTTCAGTGCGATGTTACAAGGCGCGGCTTCGTTCCAGCAAGTGGCGACGCCAACCCATGGCTGGGCGATCGCTTCTTCGTCCAAGCCCATCGCGTAAAAATAGGACCGATGCGGGGCGCGTGATGGCCCTTCGGTCACATGGCGGCTGGGCAGGTTGGATTTGTCTACTTTGGTCATGGATTGCGCCTCGCGATAAATCGTTTGGAATGGGTCTAAATAAGGGGGCAAGGCGTGACAAGCGCTTAACGCAAGCTTTTGCTGGATGACCGTCGGCTAAATACTGCTGATCCATCACGGAAACTGGCAAACTTGGGCCGGATTCACACCTGTTTCCACGCAACAGATGTAAGACGCGCCAAAGCGCATAAACTTAATACATCAAACTTCACATGAAACGCAGGCCGCCTGCGTCATGCGCATGAGCAGCCGCTTTTGCGACCGATTAAGGTGCCTCACGTCCTACAGGAGAAATTTATGTCCGCGAACGATCAAGAAAACCGCAAGCCATTCATCCATGACACTGACGGTGCAACCAACACATGGGTCCTCGCCGTTATTGCCATCCTCATCGTGGTAGGCGGCATTTTCCTCTATAGTGGCGATGACGAAGGGATCGAAGTAACCCCAGAGCCCGCCCCAACAGCAATTGAAGAAATCACACCAACCGAGACTTTACCTGCTGAATAAGACTTTGGTGCGCGCGGACGGCCTTGCATTGATTGCAATTCGTGTCGTCCGCGCATATCTCTGCCGTATCAACGCAGAGGCACCGTTATGAACTGGATCACGAACTACGTCCGACCCACAATCAACTCGCTGTTTTCACGGCGCGAGGTGCCGGAAAATCTTTGGCAGAAATGCGATGAATGCGGCACGATGCTGTTCCACCGCGAACTGTCGGACAACCTATATGTTTGCACCAACTGTGACCACCACATGGCCATTGGCGCACGCAACCGTTTAGACGCGCTGTTTGACGGCGGTATTTACGTCGAAGTCGCAGTGCCGGAGCCGGTCGCCGATCCGCTGCACTTTAAAGATCAAAAGAAATACACAGACCGCATCAAAGACGCCCGCAAGAAAACCGGCGAACGCGAAGCGATGCTTGTCGTCGAAGGCGAAGTCGGCCGCACCCAAGCTGTGGTCGCCGTCCAAGACTTCACCTTCATGGGTGGGTCTATGTCCATGTATGTCGGCAACGCGATTATTGCGGCGGCTGAACGGGCGATTGAAATGAAATGCCCACTGATCCTGTTTTCCGCCGCTGGTGGCGCACGGATGCAAGAAGGCATCCTTGGCCTGATGCAAATGCCGCGCACCACGATTGCCGTGCAAATGCTGAAAGAAGCAGGGCTGCCGTATATCGTCGTCCTGACGCACCCGACGACTGGTGGTGTTACGGCGTCCTACGCGATGCTCGGCGACGTGCAGATTGCGGAACCAAACGCGCTGATCGGCTTTGCTGGCGCACGTGTAATTGAACAAACCATCGGTGAGAAACTACCAGAAGGGTTCCAACGCGCGGAATATCTGCTGGACCACGGCATGCTGGATCGCGTCACAAAGCGGACCGAACTCAAGGACGAGTTGATCACGATCATGCGTCTTTTGATGAAACAGCCGCCAGCGGTCAAAGGCGACCTGCCCCCACCGACACCCGATCTTGAACTGCCTGACATCGAGGACGCAAAAGCGTGATCCTATTCGCCGCGCTGATTGGCGCGGGGTTAGGTGGATTTGCCGTGCTGATGATGTTTCACGCAGGCATGTTGGCCGAACGATCCGGCACAGCGGTTTTGCTGTGCGCAGTCGCATTATTCTACCCGGTTTTTGCGATGCAAACACTAGATTTCGGCAATGTCGCACTGCATCTCATTATCTTCATCGGCTTTGCCACGCTGGCCCGTTTCGGGTTCCAGCGCGGCACACATTTGCTTGCGGGCGGCTTGATCGGCCACGGCATTCTCGACATGGGCCTACACGTCGTCGGCGCACCGGGCCCGATCTGGTGGCCCGCGATGTGCGGCGCATTTGATATAACAGCTGGGGCGGCGCTGGTCCGTCTCGTTCAAACTGGGAAAGCAATCGCATGACCAACACTTCTGACGCGATCCTCGCACGTATGATGGCGCTACATCCAAAGGTGATCGATCTGACGCTGGATCGCACATGGCGGCTGTTAGAAGCGCTCGACAATCCGCAAAAGAAACTGCCGCCCGTGATCCACATCGCTGGCACCAATGGCAAAGGATCAACCCAAGCGATGATCCGTGCTGGTCTGGAACAATCTGGCGCTGCCGTTCACGCCTACACATCCCCGCATCTGGCGCGATTCCACGAACGGATCAGGCTGGCAGGTACGCTGATTACAGAAGCCGCGCTGACCGAAATCTTGGACCGCTGCTATCAGGCAAACAGCCCCGACACGATTACATATTTCGAGATCACAACCATTGCAGGACTGCTCGCCTTCGCCGAAACGCCCGCCGATTACACCTTGTTAGAGGTTGGTTTGGGCGGACGGCTGGACGCGACCAACGTGGTTGAAAAACCCGCGATCACGATCATCACGCCTGTCGATCTGGACCACCAAGCCTTTCTTGGTGACACATTAACCGCGATTGCGACCGAAAAAGCAGGGATCATCAAGCGCGACGTGCCTTGCGTCGTTGGCCCGCAACACGAAGAATCCATGGACGTAATCGAAGCCATTGCAGCACGCCTTGGCGCACCACTGCTGGCACACGGCCAGCACTGGCATGTATCGGAAGAACGCGGACGACTGATTTATCAAGACGAACGCGGCTTGCTTGATTTACCTCTGCCAGCCTTGCGCGGACCGCACCAGATCACCAACGCAGGTGCCGCGATTGCAGCACTGCGGGCGCTCGGCAAGGACGACGCCGCGTGCGAAGCGGCGGTTACAAACGCCTATTGGCCCGCACGGATGGAAAAACTCACCAGCGGTGCTTTGGTTGAATTGGCCGCACCAGCAGAGCTTTGGTTGGACGGCGGGCACAATCCTGCAGCGGGTCGCGCATTGGCTGCGACGCTCAAGCAGCAACCGCCGAAGCCAACGCATTTGATCTGCGGCATGCTGAACACCAAGGACATCACTGGATACCTCGCGCCATTGGCCCAAGTTGCGCAAACATTAACCGCCGTCTCGATCCCTGACGAGGTCAACACGATCCCAGCCGAAGAAACCGCCAAGATCGCCGCGACAGTTGGTTTGAAATCGTCATCCGCACCCGATGTCGCCAGTGCAATAAGGGATATCACGGCAACGGCCCCCAATGCGCGCATCTTGATTTGCGGGTCGCTATACCTCGCCGGTGCCGTCATGCGGGCGAATCATACCGAATCGGTCTGACGACAAACTTCCCGACTGATTCGTTTTCTCTTTGACGGACGAATCACTTCACGTCTATATCTGTCTCTAATTACGAAAAGCACGTGGCCTGCCAGCCGTCTTATTTAGATCCAGTGTTTTATTTTTTGGGGATACAATATGTTATCGCGAACAGTTTTGACTGTTGCGGTGGTTGGGGCATTTTTCGCCTCACAGACCATTGCGCAAACGACTGCGAGGGCTGCTGACGGCTCTTTTACTTATCAAGGCCAGCAAAAGAATATTAGCCAAGCGTCCAGCGCTGACACCGCAACAATGGCGCGGTTTTACGACCTGCGCGACGGCTGTGAAGGATTGTGCATCGCACCCGATATCGCCGCGAGTGACGTTGAAACAATTACTGAAAACACCGTTCTCGCCTTTATGGCAAACGAACTGTCCGACGGCACGGGCCTGTTGATTGATAGCCGCCTGCCCTCTGACCGCGCCCTTGGCTACTTGCCCGCCTCTGCCAGCATCCCGCACACGCTCGTCACGCCAGAAAACCCGCTGCTGCCCGAGATTTTAAAGGCACTGGGCGCGCGTAGCTTATTGGGTGCGTTTAACTTTTCCGACGCCATGACGCTTGTTGTGTTCGATGCGGGACCGACGACCATGGACGCCCATCACTTGGTGAATGCCTTGATCGCTGCCGGATACCCCGCTGCCAAAATCAAATACTACCGTGGCGGGATGCAATTTTGGGCCACACTTGGTTTAACAACTGAGGGGCTATCATCATGAACTCTTTCGGGCCAAGACAACGGACAAGCGTGCTGCCATGGGTGATAACCGCAGGCGCCGTGACCTTTGCAGTTGGCGTCATGGGCACGCTTTATATCACCAAAAGCCAGCAACGTGCGCAGACCGAAGCCTTGTCATCCATCGTCGCGCAACTGTCGGACATTCAAGTCAGCCGTGCGCAAACGCCTGACCTGCTTGCGATCACGACACCCGCGTCTGACACCGCCGAAGTGGCGATGCCAACACCCGTCGATGATATCCCGACCACGATCCCAAGTGCTTCTGCTGCATTGGCCGCCGCCGCCCCAACCGAAGAAGATCTGCGCAGCAAAGAAGACAAAATCGCCGAAGCCATCGCAATCGCGAACCGCAACCAGTTGCGCATGCTGACCGAAGGCGTCGTTGCGGGTCTCTACGACGTGACCGCAGAACCGGTTGACGGCGAACGTCCGCGTCTTGCCCTGCAGTCACGGAACGCGGCGACAACCGCACAAGCGCTCGAAGGAATTCTGGCCGCAGCCGCCGAAAGCGGTCAAATCGACGTACCCGACGCCGTGAACACAAGCGACGGCAATATCGACCCGCAAACCATGCTGTTTGATCTCGTGCAGCGGTCGCTTGAAAACGGCTCTCCGGAAGAAGTCGCAGCCGCACGCGAACTGCAGCTACGGGCCTTTGCAGCCTCTACCGCTGAAACCCAAACTGTTTCCGGCGAACGGTTTTACACCGTCGAAAGCGGTGACAGCCTAGCCTATATCGCGTTGCAGTTTTACGGATCGACGGGCCAATACCCCCGCATTTTCGAAGCCAACCGCGATAAACTTGCGTCACCCGAGAAGGTGCAGATCGGTCAACGACTGCGCATTCCGAATGTTTAAGAGATAACGACAGATGGGACTAACCCGTCGAGCAGCACGCAACATGCAGGCCACTTTGGTCTGCATGTTCGCGTTTGCACAAACCGCAACAGCTACCACGCTGAACATGTGTTGGACTGGCGGCAACGGCTACACCATGACAGGCCGGATGGAACTGCCAGACAGCGCCATGAACAAATCTATGGTCCGCGAGGATGACATCACCGCCTTTAAAATCACCGGATATTTGAACGGTGCGCGCGTCGGATCATGGAACCTGATTGAACAGACCGAAGCGACGTCTTGGGTGTTATACTTTGACCCCGCGACATTCACCTTCCCCACCGCAATCGACCTGAACCGACCTGTCAGCCAAGAGTGGAACGCCAATGGCGACGTCGACGACTGCGGCACCCCTGGATTTGGTTTTAACGCAGGTAATTTCGCGCAAGATGTCTGCGTCAACGGCAAATATATCGAACCCAGCAGCATTGACCCCGAAACGACGTTCTTCGCGACGCTTGAACCTGTCACACCCGATTGCCGCTCTGTTGCCGCGTTAAGCAAGTCACGCCGACACCCGTGATCCCTGCAATCTGTGCGAATACGATGGTATTTAGCGCAATCTGGTGTATTTGGCAGGAAATCCCTCGTGCACAATCGGTAAAGGCCGCAAAATGATCCGCTTTGTCGTTGGTTTGTTCATCTTCGCAGTTGCTCTGTGTGCTTATATCATCAGCACGCAGCACGGTGGCATCATGCCGCAATCCAGCACGGTCGAGACGGTCGCCGAAGCGCCCGCCGAGCCGATTATCGCAGTGGCCGAGCAACCTGTCGATGAAACCGCGTCCACAATCATCGATCAAATTCCAGAGCGTGATCTAGGCTTTCAAACCATATCAACGCCAGTGGGCGCTGCTGTGCGCGACACGCTCGCGGTCTTGGGCCTGACCGTCCCGGGCGTTGCGGAATCCGCGCCTGACAAACGATTTGCGACGCTGATTGGTGACGCGCTCAAAAACGGCACGGCTGACGCAGAACTTACCGCAAGCGTGATAACATTGGCAGACGCTGGCGAAATCGCGATCCCCGCAGGGCTTGTCACCGCTGACGGGCAAATCGACACCGCGACCTTCCTCAAAGCGATTGTGACGACGGCGGTCCTCGTCACCGAAGGCACCGATCCCGTCGTGCCCGACTTGTCCAATGATCCGGCGGCTGTGATTTCCGTGTATGGTTACGACTACACCATCACCCCGACCGACAGCCTTGCCGCGATAGCGGTCAAATTCTACGGCGATATCAGACAAACCAGCAGGTTGATTCAGGCGAACCCGATTGCACTGGCGCGCCCTGCTCAGATGACCGCAGGTACGACGATCAGCATCCCGGCGTTCTGATTATTCTGCCCAATCAGCGGCCTGCATTTCGCGTAAACGGCTGGCTGTGCGTTCAAATTCAAACGTACCTTCGCCCTCAAGATACAACATCTCGGGCGATGCAGCAGCCGAACAAATCAGCCGCACCTTACCTTCATAAAGCGTGTCGATCAGCGTCACAAACCGCTTGGCTTCGTTAAAGTTTTGACGGCCAAGTCGCGGAATATCCTCGACGATCAACACACGCACCGCATCGACCAACGCAAGATAATCGGCAGCACCCAACGGCTTGCCACACAGATCATAAAACGATGCACGCGCGACACCGTTATGAAAACCGGGCAAGGTCACTTCACGTTTTTTCACGTGCAACACAAGCGGTGCGGCCTGCCCGCCAGTCAAATCCTGCCAGACATCATCAATCTTTGACCGCGCCTCAGACGAAAGCGGCGTAAAATAACGCGGCGATCCGGCAAGTCGTCCTTGCCGATAATCCGTTTCACTGGCCAACTCGTGAATGACCAAGCGCTGTTTGATCAGCTCGATAAATGGCGTGAACAACTGGCGGTTCAACCCATCCTTGTACAGGTCATCGGGCGGGCGGTTGGATGTGGTGACAATCGTCACACCAGCCGCAAACAACGCCTCAAATAAACGCCCAACGATCATCGCATCGGTAATGTCCGTGATCTGCATCTCGTCAAACGCTAAAAACCGAACGCGCCCAACCAGATCAGCAGCAACTGGGGCAATCGCATCATCGACACCCGCCTTGCGAGCCTCGGTCATCTGCGCGTGAACCCACTGCATAAACGCATGAAAATGGCTGCGCTGCTTCGGCGCGTCAATCGCTTCATACAGCAAGTCCATTAACATTGACTTACCGCGACCAACCCCGCCCCACATATACAAACCCGGCTCAGGCTCAGGGGCTTTGCGAAACAGCCCACGCTTGGGCGCAGGGGCGGCCATCGCCGCGCGCACTCGCTCTAGCTGGTCCATAACAGCGACCTGTGCAGGGTCCGCCGTCAACGCGCCACTGGCCACTTTGGCCTGATATATATCGTGCATTGTCATCGCTATCGGCATAGCCCTTTGATCTCGGTTTGAAAACTACTGTTCGTCTCGTCGGCGGCTTCTTAGTCCCCGCTAATAGCATCACCGCCATCCCCAAAACCGTTAACAAAGATTAACCGAGAGTGTCGAAACCGTCGTTCCCCAGTGTTTTGTTAAGAAACTAAAAAGCCTTATGGAATACACCAAGCGCCAACAACAACGAGGTTGGCATGAACTCCCTGCTCCAGACCGCCGAAATTCTGGTCGATCCGATGCTCTTGGCGATTGCCGTCATCTATATTTACGGGTTCATCGTGCGCCTTACGCCCAACACACGCATCCATCAAATCGTGATGGGTGTCACCTTTGGGGTCGGCGTCATTTTCGCGATGTTGATGCCGATCACCTTTGCAGATGGCGTGATCATCGATATGCGCAATCTGCTGATCGGGCTCTCATCTGCATTCTTCGGCATTCCCGGTGCGATTATCGCGGGTGGTATGGGCCTAGTGACACGATTCTACATCGGTGGAAGCGGTGCAGTTGCCGGCATGACAGGTATATTCATCGCGACCTGCGCAGGCCTTTTTTGGTCGCATTTTGTACGCGGAACGCTAAAAAAGCAGGGCATTGAACTCGTACTTCTTGGCCTGCTGATTTGCACCTATTTGTTTGCTGTTGTCCTGTTGCCCACGACCATCATGTGGTCGGCAATCTACGAACTGATCCCCGTTCTCATCGTGTTTAACGTCGTCGGTACGGTCCTCATCGGCAGTCTCATGATCCGTGAAGAAGGGCTTGCGGCGGAAAATGCCGCGCTGCTCAATGCTGCCACGACCGATCCTCTTACCCGCCTCCAGAACCGACGAAGCGCTGTTGCCGCTTATAACGCGCTGCCAATTCCAAACAACAGCCGCCACGGCACCGCCATGCTTTGCTTCGATGTCGATAATTTTAAAATTATCAACGACACTTACGGGCATGTTTGGGGCGACAAAGTGCTTGCCGAGATTTCCGACAGAATTAGCAAAACGTTGCGCCCCACGGATGTTTTTTCGCGCTTGGGCGGCGATGAATTTCTCATCATTCTCCCGGCAGTAACCGAGGCCGAAACACAGCAGATCGCTGAACGTTGCCGCGACGTGATCGCACAAACCGACATTGCCGATGTTGGCGAAACGATGAACGTCACAATTAGTGTCGGTGCAGAATGGCTATCAGAACGTCCTGACTTTCTGACATTCGTCGCGCGGGCAGACGAGGCGCTGTATCATGCGAAAAAGCTGGGGCGCAATTGCGTTTCATTTGCTTGGCTCAACACGTCAACTGCCGCGCAGGCGCTGAGCCAAGCAACCCAAAATCGAACCGCCTAAGACCTGCTTTGTGAGCGCAACATCGCGCGCAGAAAAGTCGATAGCTCAGCGCCATGACTGTACGGCAGCGCGTGACCCGCACCCTCTACGACTTCTTGATGCGCAACGCGGTTCCATTCGGCGAGTCTGCCAAGCGCAGCTATCGGGATAACGCTATCCTGCTCACCCCAAATTGCGATCACCGGAATACCATTTCGGCTGATGCTGCGATGCTCCTGCTCTTGTAGCACTTCTAAAATATTGCGTCGGCTTGATAGAACCGAGCGCAAGTAGCCCCGTTTCTGCAATTCAGCCCGCTGTGAGGCGGCGATATCTGGGGCCGTGGCACTTGCTGGATCGTTTGCAATCGCCCGCCGCATCCGCACGCCAGCAAGCACGCCATGCACCCAATCACCGATGATCGGCTTGGTGCGGCAAAATTCGGAGAACTTGCTTTCCTTGGTCGCGATACCTGCAGGAGCCAGCAAAATAAGACGTTTCATGCGGTGTGGCTCGTTCGCCGCGAACGCTGTCGCAATCGTCCCGCCCATCGAATAACCGACAAGGGTCAAATCATCGTCCAACGCCAATTCGGCCAAGAGATCATTCAGCTGGGTTAAGAAAAATGGAACATCCTGAACGCCGTCTGGCGCATCCGAAAACCCACGCCCGTACAGGTCATAAACCAGAACACGATACCCCGTATCCCCCAATGCCTGCGCAGTTTCTTTCCAAACTGTGGATGGTGTCGAAAGGCCGTGGATCAAAACTGCAACCGGCCCACGAACGGGACCAAGCCATTGATAATGCGTCACACCTTGGGATAACTCAGCAAACTTTCCCGGCGCGGTTTTGCGCACAGCAGCAGTCATCGGACGTCGCCGCGCCTCTAAGATCACAGGCAAAGCGATCGCCAAAACCAGACCCAACAGTATAATAAACCAGATCATGCGTCTGCCTTCCAATTCATAAAATTTGCACGGCTGTTAACCGTCTATGATCCAAGCCGCTGCGCCCAAGCCGTCTGAATATAACTGCTTGTCATCAAATCAAGATGCGCACCGCCGCCGTTCTTAAACAGGGTAATTTCGTCATCACTATGGCGTTGGAATTTCGCCAATTCGTAATAATCCGCGATAACGGCGTCCGGCAGAATTGCGCCCGCAGCCAATGGCGTTTTCAACTCGCCGATATGGTCCATCGTGGTTTGTTTATTATCAACGAAGATCCGAGATTTCTGCAAAACGGCATCGTCTGCTTCGCGCATGTCCGGGCGATATGCACCAATAAGATCAATATGTTGACCGGGGTGCAGCCATTCGCCTTTGATCAGCGGATCAGTTGACATGGTTGCAGACGTCACAATATCGGCGGCCCGCACTGCGGCCTCTAGATCATCAGCAACGTCCACCTCGGGAAAGTCCTTCGCAAACGCCTCTGCGCCCGCACGACTGCGATTCCAAATGGCAAACGACGCATTGGGAAACGCCGCAGAATATGCTTGTTTCAGCGAGCGTCCTACCGTGCCAGCCCCGACAATCAGGATAGTCTTGCTATCAGGCCGCGCCAAACGACGCGCGGCGAGCAGGCTATCACCCGCCGTTTTCCACTTTGTCACCAAATGAAAATCTAGGATCGCCGAAAGCGACCCATCCTCATCAGAATAAAGCGTCACGCCACCGTTCACCATCGGCTTATCAAGCTTGCGATTTTCCGGAAAAATCGTAGCGCATTTGACGGCGAGCCCCATACCTTTGATCCACGCGGATCGGTTCAGCAGGGTGTTATCCCCTTGATACAAAAACACATCTTCAACTTGCGCAGGCGGTAAATCGTGTCCTTTTGCCAAAGCGTCAGTCAGGTCGAGCCAGTTCAGGATCGCGTCAGCTTCTGCAAATGGGATCATTACGGTCATTGTGCGGCCTCCTTGGTTAACAGTCCCTCAGCGACAAGTCGATCCGCCCAACCGTCAGCCCCCGTGAACACATGTGTTTGCCAGCCACGGGCACGTGCCGCGGTGATGTTGTCGATCCGGTCATCGGTGAACAACAAGCTCGCGGGATCAAGCCCGCAATCGTCCTCGACCATTTGATAAATCGTCGCATCAGGTTTGATCACGCCCATGTGGCCGGAAATATAGCTGCGATCAAATTCGGTCAGGAACGGATAAACCGGCTTTGCGACGTCAAAGGTTTGAATACCGAAATTCGACAGCGCAAAGACTGGCACGCCCGCCGCTTTCAAAGCCCGCAAAGTCCGCACTGAGCGGTCAATCGCAGGTGCAGCCATTTCGATCCAGCGATCGTGCCACATCATCACTTCGTCGTGCCAATCGGGGTTCGCTTTCGCTGCCTCCAGAATGGTATCGTGAAAGTTCTCGCCGCGATCGACCTTGTCGTTAGTGCCGTGCAGATCAATCGCCGCGAACATCGCCCGCCGCCGTTCGGCCCCGATCACACCGTCAAAAAACCGTTCTGGTTGCCATTCGATAAGCACATTACCGATGTCGAAAATGACGGCTTTAATCTGGGGCATACGAGTTTCCTTTTGCGTTCAGCACAGTCTAACCGCTTCACGCCGCTCGTCCAGTCAAAGACACGGCAGATTAAGGTTTGGCAGCCGCCCGCACAGCCCGTTCCAATGCGTCCAAAAACCGCGCCCGATCTGCTTTGGAAAACGGCTTTCCGCCGCCTTGCCGGAATGGATCAGCGGCCCGCATGTCGGCCATCAAATCGCGCGTCGCAAGGACGTTGCCGATGTTTGCAGTCGTCAGCGGTTCGCCGTTGTGTTTCAGCACGAGCGCACCATTCTCGACGCATTTCGCAGCCAGCGGAATGTCACCCGTGATCACCACATCGCCTTTGGTCGCGCGATCCGCGATCCAAATGTCAGCGATATCGGGGCCGTCAGGCACGACAACCGTCTCTACGAACGGATTTGGTGACGGGCGAATACCACCGTTCGAGACCACGAACATTTTCAGCTTATGGCGTGTGCCGACACGTTCGACTTCGGCCTTAACGGGGCACGCATCGGCATCAACGTAGATCATTTATACAGCGCCTCAGCGTGGAAAATGATGTGATCTTCCATGAAGCTTGAGATGAAATAATACGAATGATCATAGCCTTTTTGCATCCGTAAATGGCCTTCCTGACGCCGCTCAACCATAGCGCTGGCAAGGGCCGCTGTGCCCAGCAAATCGCCGAACTGATCGTCGGTGCCTGTGTCAATCAGAACTGGCCCGTCAAAGCCGTTGCCTTGCATCAAAAGGGTCGCGTCGTGCGGGCCCCAGTTGTCTTCGTCACCCCAATAGGCCGCGAATTGCTTGCGGCCCCAGTCGCTATTCGTGGGGTTGCAGATTGGCGCAAACGCGGAAACTGACCGGAACCGACCGGGCAATGCCATCGCGAGCGTCAACGCCCCATGACCGCCCATCGAATGGCCTGTGATTGATTGTGACCCCATATCCAGCGGGAATTTCTCACCGACCAAGGCAGGCAATTCGTCCGCGATATAGGTCCACATCTTAAAGTTCTTCGACCACGGCTCTTGGGTCGCATCAATGTAGAAACCCGCCCCCTGGCCCAGGTCATAGGCGTCATCGTCAGGCACACCTTCGCCGCGCGGCGACGTGTCGGGGAAAATCACAGCGATCCCGTGATCCGCCGCCCAAGACTGCGCACCGGCTTTTTCCATCGCGTTTGCGTGGGTGCAGGTCAGGCCGGACAAGAACCACATAACCGGAACGGGACCATCTTGCGCCTCTGCGGGCAGGAAAAGACCGAATGTCATTTCAGTGCCAGTGGCGCTGGATTCGTGGGAATACACGCCTTGCGTGCCACCAAAGCTGCGGTTTTCAGAAATCGTTTTCATGTGGAAATCCCTTTCGTTTGCACAAGGGCTATCCGAGCATCACAGGCTTGTCACCCATCCGATCACAACCGAGATCGTCAGAATGCTCGCCACCGTAGAGATCAGGATCGCGGCGGACACGCGGGCTGGCGCCACGGCATAATGCTGCGCGATGATGTAGACGTTGCCAGCGACAGGCAGTGCGGCGGCGGCAATCATCACGCCAGTCGCAACAGGATCAACGTGGAACAGGTACAGCGCGGCCAATCCGACAGCAGCCGGATGCAACACCAGTTTACACAGCGTTAACCAAGCCGCGATGCTGACGCGCTCTGCCGATTTACTGGCCAGCGATGCGCCAATGGCAAACAACGCACCCGGCGTTGCAGCACCGCCCAATAGCGTCAGGAAATCGGTTGCGGGTAGCGGCAAATCTATGGTCATGGCAGATAGGGTTAACCCGATCACAATCGACACAATCATCGGGTTTTGCAGTAGGCCAAGCCCAACCGTCCGCAGAATCCCCAACCGCATACGTCCATCGCGCGATCCGGTGATCAGGATCACGACCAGCGAGCCGAAAAAGACCAGATCGACAGCCAGAACCATCATGATCGGCCCAATCGCTTTGTCACCGAGCAACAGCGCGAGCATCGGAATGCCCAGAAAACCGACGTTCCCGATCACCGCGCATTGGGCTTCAATCGCGGCTTCGGCGACATTCAACCGCCTGATCATCGCAACCAATGTCGCCAAGGCGTAAACGGCGAACGTCCCGACCAAATAAGCCCCGACAAACGACCAATCCAGCACATCGGACAGGTTCAGCGACACCGAAAAGCGCAGCAGCATGGCGGGCAGCGCAAAGTAGAACACGAACTTGGTTAAATAGGCCGTCCCGACTTCACTAAAGAAACCGCGACGCGCGGCACCGTACCCTAGCGCGATCAACCCGAAAAAAGGCAGCGTTTGCAGAAAAACTGCAATCAATCGAACGCGCCTGTGACACGGCCCAACAGCATGAATGCGCGTGCGGTGCGGGTGTCGGCCAGTTCAATCAATTCAGCGTCGGATGCGACGACTTCGAACGACACCAGCATCTTGTCAAAATGACGCAAGAAATGGTGGCAAGCATCGCGGAAAATCGGGTCTTCCCGCATCCGCGCCGTGGTTAACGCAAGCGACGTCCGGTCCCGTACACCGCCCAGCGCACCAATCGCACGTCCGCGTTCACCTTGGGCAAAACGACGCCACAGCTCGGGCCGTGACCGATCCGGTGCAAGGTCATCCATGTAGATACCGTCTTGCGACAACAACGTCAGCACGTCTTGGCTTGCCTGTACCAATTGACGGGCAGACCTGTCTTTCAACGCTTTGCGCAACGCAGCGAATCCAATCGCGTCGCCTTCGGTATCGGGAAAATTCAATGCACGGATTAAATCGACGCGCGGTAGTGGCGGCGTGTCATCTTCTGGCTGCACATCCAAGGCGAGTGCGCGTTGTTCAGGCGGCACCGGCTTTGCGGTCTTGATGTCCAACTTTACACCAGCGTCCCGCGAACTCGTGAACGTCGCCAAGGGCGCGTCGGGTTTCTTTGTCGCTTGGGCGATCTGGTTCAATTTGCGTTCGACCGATGATTGCGACGTCAGCGGGCTGCCTTGGCGTTCGGTCATGACGTTATCGCGCAGCGTATCGATTGCCTCGTGCAATAACTGCGCTTCTTCGCGCATGACCTTGGCGGATCGGGCGGCAACTGTGGCCACCCAAATCATCGCAACTGGTAAAAACAACGCCATCAAAATCAACACAAACCGCAGGCTGTCAAAGCCTTGATCCGCTGGCGGTGCGGGCGTGACCAAGAAGAAAATGCTCACACCCAGCATCCATACCACTGACAAAATCAGTGCGATGACTTCTGTACGGCTTGGTGCAAAAGCACCTGCATTCATTTGAGAGCGTAACGCCATTTGTCGTCTCACCAAACCCTGCTGGGATTATTTGTAAGCGATTTCAATAATTTCGTAGCTTTTCACACCACCCGGCGTGCGGACTTCGGCACTGTCGCCAACATCTTTGCCGATCAGGGCGCGCGCGATGGGTGATTTCATGTTCAAACGACCTTGCTCGATGTTGGCCTCGTATTCGCCAACGATTTGGTAGGTCTTTTCCTCGTCCGTGTCTTCGTCGGCCATCGTGACAGTCGCGCCGAATTTGACGGGACCTTTCATCTTGGCGACATCAATAATGTCGGCCAAGGAAATCACGCCTTCCAGCTCTTTCACACGACCTTCGATAAACGACTGCTTTTCTTTAGCAGAATGGTATTCCGCGTTCTCGGACAAATCGCCATGCTCGCGTGCCTCTGCAATCGCCCGAATAATTGTGGGGCGCTCAACCGTCTTGAGGTGCTTCAATTCGGCGTCCAACTTGTCAAAGCCAGCACGTGTAAGCGGGATTTTTTCCATGACTACGTCCCCTTGGGGCAAAAAATTACATCGAACGTTCATAACGTACTTGGGCTATAGAAAGTCAAGTACAACTAACATCTGTCGATTTGAATGATGCGGTACATTTTTTAGCCGACCATCGGCGAATATAGGCATTTTCGTCGCTTTACGACGCAATGTTTCATTTTGTCGTCGCGTCTTGATTGCCCTGTTTTTCCGGATGCGCTAACCCAGTCCGCAACAATATTGCGGAGGTGCGCCTCCAAATGAACAAAAGGGTGCGACATGGCCGACATAGAACGCGAAGCAATGGAATATGACGTCGTTATCGTCGGGGCCGGTCCTGCAGGTCTGTCGGCGGCGATCCGGTTGAAGCAACTTGATGCCGATATCAACGTGGTCGTGCTGGAAAAAGGGTCCGAAGTTGGGGCGCATATCCTGTCTGGCGCTGTTTTGGACACCGCAGGCATCGACAAGTTGATCCCTGATTGGAAAGCCAAAGGCGCACCGATCAACGTCCCAGTCAAAGAAGATAATTTCTACATGCTCGGCGAAGCGGGCAAAATCCGCGTGCCGAATATTGCGATGCCACCGTTGATGAATAACCACGGAAACTACATCGTTTCCATGGGCAACGTCTGCCGCTGGATGGCGGAACAGGCCGAAGAATTAGGCGTCGAAATCTTCCCCGGCATGGCGTGTTCTGAATTGGTGTTCGGTGACAACGGCGAAGTCAAAGGCGTCGTCGCTGGTGAATTCGGCAAAGAAGCAGACGGATCGCACGGTCCGAACTACGAGCCCGGCATGGAGCTGCACGGCAAATACGTATTCCTCTCCGAAGGCGTGCGTGGATCGCTGTCGAAACAAGTCATCGCGAAATATAATCTCGCCGCCGAATCTGACGTGCAGAAGTACGGTCTCGGCATGAAAGAGATCTGGGAAATTGACCCTGCGAAACACAAAGAAGGCACCGTCACCCACACGATGGGCTGGCCTTTGGGCAAGGAAGCAGGCGGCGGTTCCTTTATCTACCACCTTGAGAATAATCAGGTTTACGTAGGCTTCGTGGTCCACTTGAACTACAAAAACCCGCATCTGTTCCCTTACATGGAATTCCAACGCTTCAAGCATCACCCGATGATCGCGGACCTGCTCGAAGGCGGTAAACGCGTGGCTTACGGCGCACGTGCAATCACCGAAGGCGGCTACCAATCGATGCCGAAAACCGCGTTTCCGGGTGGTATGCTGTTGGGGTGTTCCGCTGGCATGGTCAACGTGCCCCGCATCAAGGGCAACCATAACGCGATGCTCTCCGGCATCCACGCGGCCGAAGCCGCCTTTGCGGCGATAGGTGCGGGGCAATCCGGCGATACGCTGGACAGCTACGACACCGAAGTCCGGACCGGTCCAATCGGTCAGGACCTCAAAAAAGTGCGCAACGTGAAACCGCTGTGGTCTAAGTATGGCTTGCTTCCTTCGCTGGCCATTGGCGGCATGGATATGTGGACGAATACGCTTGATTTTTCACTGCTTGGCACACTCAAGCACGGTAAATCCGACGCGGACGCGACCGAAAAAGCTGTGCGTCACCAGCCGATTGATTACCCGAAACCGGACGGCAAACTGTCCTTTGACCGCCTAACCAACGTCGCGTTCAGCTTTACCAACCACGAGGAAAGCCAACCTGCGCACCTCGTTCTGGCGGACAAAGACATCCCCGTGGACACAAACCTGCGCGACTACGCTGGCCCCTCTGCCCGCTATTGTCCCGCAGGCGTTTACGAATTCGTCGGCGAAGGTGTGGACACAAAGTTCCAGATCAACTTCCAGAACTGCGTCCATTGCAAAACATGCGACATCAAAGACCCGAGCCAGAACATCACATGGACCACACCCCAAGGCGGCGATGGGCCAAACTACCCCAACATGTGATCGCTTAAATCACGCTCAAAAGGCCTCGCATTTGTGCGAGGCCTTTTTTAATGCATACGTCCCCGCGATGTTCCGCCCATTTATCAGCAATCATTTGCACCGACGCGATTCGTCGCCTAGGCTTTGATTTATGCAGTAAAACAGGGGCGACACAGGTGTTTCTACAAAAACAACGCGGCGCAATCATCATCGCATTGATGCTAAGCAGCACAGCAGCCACGGCGCAGGACAGCGTTCCAAACGCGGGCGCATATCTGGCCGCACGGCAAGCGGCGCAAACATCTGACTTCGAATACGGCGTAAAATATTACACCGAAAGTTTGCGAACTGACCCCGCGAACGGTGTTCTTCTGGAAAACGCGCTGACTGCAACGATGTCTCTGGGACGGTTCGACGAGGCCGTCGCACTTGCCAAAACCATTGACGACATCGGGATCAGCCGCCAGCATTCAAATATCGTTCTGGCGGTCAACGCGGCCAAGACTGACAACTGGGCCAATATCTTTGCTGCACTTGAAATGGACCGCCGCGTCGGCCCTGTCGTTGACGGGCTGTCACAAGGCTGGGCGCACATGGCGCTAGGCGAATTTGACAAAGCGTTAATTAGCTTTGACGAGGTCACAGACACCACTGGGTTGCAGTCGTTCGGCACCTATCACAAGGCTTTGGCACTTGCGTCCGTGGGGAACTACGACGAGGCCGTCCGCATTTTCGATCTTGCAGCCGAGACCAATGGTTTGCGTCACAACCGTCGCAGCGCCATGGCGCACGCGCAAATCCTCAGCCAACTTGATCGCCGCGACGACGCGCTGGCCTTGATCGACGAGGTGTTCGGCGAAACCCTCGATCCACGCCTTGTGGACCTGCGTAACCGGATCGAATCCGGCGCACCGACGCCCTACGACATCATCACGAACCCCACCGAAGGTCTTGCCGAAGTCTACCTGTCCGTCGCCGAAGCATTGCGCCCCGACGTGCCGGAAAACTACACATTGATCTACGCACGTGCCGCCGAATATCTGGCACCCGACAATACCGAAGTATTACTTCAGGTCGCGAGCCTCCTTGAAGACCTCGAACGGTACGGTCTCGCAAACGAAACCTACACCCGTGTGTCTCGCGACGATCCGGCCTACGCGGTCGCCGAAATTGGCCGCGCCGAAGCGTTGCGCAAAAACGGTAACTTCGAAGGTGCGACCGAAGTACTGCGCGCCATGACGCGCACATTCCCCGACATGCCTGCGGTCTACGTCAGCCTCGGCGACACACTGCGGCAATCCGAGCAGATCCAAGAGGCAAACGCGGCCTACTCAACAGCCCTCGACCTCTATCCTGCCGATGATCCCGCACGCTGGTTCGTCCATTACATCCGTGCAGTGACCTATCACGCACTCGACCAATGGCCCGAAGCCGAAGCGGATTTCCGCGCAGCCCTGACATTCCGCCCCGACCAACCGCGCGTTTTGAACTACCTCGGATATTCTTTGGTTGAACGCGGCGAGAAATTAGACGAAGCCCTCGGAATGATCGAAAAAGCAGCCTCTATTCAACCACAAAATGGTGCCATCGTGGACAGCCTTGGCTGGGTGCTATTCCAGCTAGGCGATTACGAAACAGCCGTCGGACACCTCGAAGACGCCGCCGCATTAGAAGCCGTTGATCCTGTCGTGAACGACCACCTCGGCGATTGCTATTGGGCTGTTGGCCGCAAGGTCGAAGCGCGTTTTCAATGGAACCGCGCCCTGTCGTTTTCGGACGAAGATAGCGAAGATGCCGCACGTATCCGGCGCAAACTCGAAATCGGCCTTGATGCTGTCTTGGTTGAAGAAGGCGAAGAACCGATCAAGGTCGCACATGGCATCAATTAAAGCGGTCGCCCCTGCAAAAGTTAACCTGACCCTCCACGTCACTGGCCAGCGCGACGACGGCTACCACCTGCTCGACAGCCTTGTGGTCTTCACAGACGCGGGCGACATCATCACGGCAAGCCCATCTAACGATTTAACTTTGACGGTTAACGGACCCTTTGCCGCCGGCGTGCCCACCGATAAAACAAACCTGATCTTGCGGGCGGCAGAAACCCTGCGCCGTATGCGTGGTGTGATTAAAGGTGCGGCGATTACCGTCGAAAAGCACCTGCCGAACGCTGCTGGTCTTGGCGGCGGATCATCGGACGCCGCAACGACGCTCAAGCTGCTCGCAGAACTGTGGAACGTCGCCCCCCTACCCGCCTCCGCTGCCGAAGTGGTGATGCTTGGTGCCGACGTCCCCGTGTGCCTGCGCGCGCCCGCGCCCACGCATATGACAGGTATCGGCGATCAACTCGCGTCAACGGCAAAGCTGCCGGAATGTGCGCTCATCCTCGTGAACCCGAAAATCGCCGTTCCGACCGTTGCCGTGTTCAAAGGGCTTGCAACCAAACAAAACCCGCCAATGGATCCGCTGCCTCAAAACCTCAGCTTCGCCGATTTCAGTGAATGGCTGGCAAAGCAGCACAACGACCTGCAAGCGCCCGCGATCAAAACCACACCCACGGTACAAACCGCGCTCGACCTGCTCAATAAAAATCCGGCTGTCACTTTTGCGGGCATGTCAGGATCGGGGGCGACCTGCTTTGGATTGACCAAAAATATGGCCGCCGCACGCCAAGCAGCCCGTGTGATCCAAGTTGCGCAAATGGGCTGGTGGGTGACACCTGCCGAGGTCCTACGCGGCTAGTCCATCAACTTCATTTCGCCGAAACAACTCCCGCCGGAGGCTCCGACAGCGCAGTAATCACACTGCGCTAAGTGATCCGCGCGACCACATAATCCGCCAGATCCAGCAGCATGTCGCGAATATCGCTATCGGGTAGTACCGCCAATGCAGCCTTAGCCTCGACAATATAATCCAACGCCGTTTGGCGTGTCGTATCCATCGCGCCGTGCTTGGCGAGCAATGCAACCGCGTGTTCCAGATCGCCGTCCTCTTGGCGTCCTTTACCTATCGTCCGCGTCCAGAATTCACGTTCGGTCGCATCCGCTGCAGCAATCGCGCGGATCACAGGCAGCGTCAGCTTGCGTTCGCGGAAATCGTCACCAACGTTTTTACCGATTGCGCTCGTTCCACCGTAGTCCAGCAGATCGTCCACAATCTGGAACGCAATGCCCAGCGTATCGCCGTAGTCGAACAGCGCCCTTACGGTCGCGTCGTCTTGATCGGCGATCACACCGCCAACTTCCATCGCAGCAGAGAACAGCGCAGCCGTTTTTCCGCGTACAACCTTGAAATAAATCTCTTCTGTCGTCGCCAGATCAGCGGCGGCGGTCAGCTGTAACACTTCGCCTTCCGCAATCGTCGCAGAGGCATTCGCCAGGATATCAAGAACCCGCATCGAACCCGTCTCGACCATCAACTGGAACGACCGCGCGAACAGGTAATCACCGACCAGCACAGACGACGTGTTATCCCACAGCAAGTTCGCCGTAGGCCGTCCACGACGCTGGTTACTTTCATCAACCACATCATCATGCAGCAGGGTCGCCGTGTGAATAAACTCAACAGTTGCGGCCAAATGCACGTGGTACGGGCCGTCATAGCCACACATCCGCGCCGCCGCCAACGTCAGCATCGGGCGCAGACGCTTGCCGCCTGCCTCAACCAAATGCGCTGTCACTTCGGGGATGCGCGGCGCGTGCTCGGATGCCATCCGCGTGCGAATCATGTCGTTCACAGCCGACAGGTCATCCGACAACGCTGCAGCCAAGCGTTCGTGGGGTTTGGTAGCGGCGACATCAAGGCTCATCACGTATTCCGTCAGTTTGTGGACAAAGACGATCATGCATCTTACGTCAGATCTATGAAAGAGCTTTTGCGTACCAACGACCCGACAGTCATCGCCCTCGCTACGGCCCTTCTGGATAGCGAGGATATAACCGCATTCCAGTTCGACGTAAACATGAGCATCCTAGAAGGCAGCATAGGCATAATGCCGCGCCGCTTGATGGTCGCTGATTGCGATTTATTTATAGCGCAAGCGATCATGCGCGATGCCGAGATTGATCTGGGCCAGTGACCGACGACACCTCATATGACGCGTTTCTTGGTGGAAAAGTCCATGCTTTGCAGCCCAAACGCGGGTTTCGGTCAGGGATCGACGCCGTGTTGCTCGCCGCATCATTGCCCGCGAAATCCGGTGAAACGGTTCTGGAAATCGGGTGCGGCGTGGGCGTTGCATCCTTGTGCCTGAATGCGCGTGTCGCTGGATTGGCAATCACCGGCATCGAATTGCAAAGCGACTATGCAGAGTTGGCAAAGCAGAACGCAGCAACAAACAAGGCTGACTTCACGATATTTTGCGCGGACCTACGGGCCTTGCCCACGGAACTACGCCAAAAGCAATTTACCCATGTCATGATGAATCCACCCTATTTCGACCGCACGCAGGGTCATGCGGCTACTGATATTGGGCGCGATGTGGCGCTCGCGGGGGACACGCCTTTGGCAGATTGGCTCGATATCGGGATCAAACGGTTGGCCCCCAAAGGAACACTGACGATTATTCAGCATATCACCCGTCTACCCGAAGTTTTAGCGGCGGTTTCAGCGCGTCTGGGATCGATCCACCTGCGTCCTATTGCCGCCCATTCCAGCGCCGCACCGGGTCTGTTTCTGCTCCAAGCGAAACATAGCGGACGCGGACCATTTGAATTAATGCTGCCGCTTGTGATGCACGGAAACCAAGCAAAACAAGGGGATATCGAAAGCTACACCCTGCAGGTCAAAGCGATTTTGCGCGACGGCGCATCTTTCTCCATTCGCGCCCCTGCTTGATTAACCTTTCAGCAACCTTTTGGCAGCAAGCTGCTCATATATCGCTTTGCTGCTCTGCGGCGTGACAGGTGGTCAAATCTGTGGTGCAGTGACGATGTACACACTTATAGGAGGATCGAAATGAGCTTAAGTTCGCACTTGCAGGAACTGAAAAAGAAGCACCAACACCTCTCGGACGATGTCGAGGTCATGCAGCGTAGCGCCGGAACTGACGACCTTGAAATCGCGCGCCTCAAGAAGAAAAAACTCCACCTAAAAGAAGAAATTTCACGGCTTAGCGCCGGTTAGTCTTTGGTCCTTTTGGGTTGGCGTAGAATGCGCCAGCCCAATCTACGACTTGCGCGGCAGTGGAAAGACCCTGCTTTCGGTTAAAACCTCAATCGCCGCGACCTCTTCACGCACCCATGCCATTAGACGCGCCACCTGCGGCCTGTGTTCCGCGCCTTTTGCGCAGACAATCCGATAATACGCATTACTCCAGATACTTAGCTCTAGCGGCATCACAAGTTGCCCAAGGCTCAGATGCCGTTCGGCCATAGAGATTCGGCCCAAAACCACACCAGCCCCAGACAATGCAGCATTCACCGCATGGTCACTTTGACTGAAATGCGTGCCGGCCGTTGTCGGCGGTTTTAATCCAGCGGCCCTGAACCACGCATCCCAATCCGCAGGGGGCGTCAGAAATGTCAGGTCTTCTTGGTGCAGCAGCGGTAAGTCCAACAAATCGCTTGGTTTTTTGATCTTTTCCGCCAAGCTGGGTGCGACCATCGGGCAGAGCCATTCTTTGAAAATCGGCTCGCTATATAACCCTTCATCCGCTTGCTGGCTGAACCTGATCGCGACGTCCACTTCGTCGCGTGTGAAATCCATTAATCTAAGGTTGGCAGAGAACCGCAGATCAATGTCGGGATTCGCTTGAACGAACTGAAACAGCCGCGGTGCGAGCCATTTCGATGTAAAGCTCGGCCCGGATGTCACAGTTAAGGTTCTGTTATCATGCAGGCGTTTTGCCGCTGACCACGCTTTGGTCAATACTTCGAACCCTTCAGCAGCACCGGGCGCTAGAACTCGGCCAGATTCGGTCAGCTCGACTGCGCGGTTCAATCTGCGGAACAATGGATGCCCCAAATGTTCCTCTAATGACTTGATTTGAAACGACAAAGCGGCTGGGGTTACGTTAAGTTCACTTGCTGCGCGTGCAAATGACATATGCCGCGCTGCGGCATCAAAAGCGCGAAATGCAGTGAGTGGAGGAAGGCGTTCTGACATGTCACATCAATATATCTTAACTGAAGCTATGAAAAGTCTCGTTTGTCACTTTCTCCAAAACACCCCAAATAAGAGACAGACCAAATGAACTCGTTTCATCAGGAGACACGAAATGCACTCGATCACAACGAACGAAGAAACCCGCCTTATCATCGAACGCGCACACGCTGAGCGCGCAGAGATGGTCGCTGCATTCTTCCAGAAGCTGTTTTCTCGCAAGCCAAGCGCTGCGCACACAACTGCTGAACAACCGGCCTAAAGCCGAGTCACTACCCGTGCACAATGCGTGCACAACGCGTATGACAAAATTCTTGATCCACGATCCTCCTCCCAGTCGATCGGATCATGAAAAAAGGGCCGGTCTTTACGACCGGCCCTTTCTGATTCTAGCCTAGAACACGTCTTACGACATGTACTGACCGCCGTTCGCAGAGATTGTGGAACCGGTGATAAAGCCCGCATCGTCGGACGCTAGGAACACGACGGCACGTGCGATTTCGGCTGCTTCACCAAGACGGCCCACGGGAATGCCCGCTACGATCTGATCCATCACTTTTTCTGGGATCGTCGCCATCATTTCGGTGTTGATATAGCCCGGTGCGACCACGTTCACGGTGATGCCAGCGCGCGCGCCTTCTTGCGCCAGCGCTTTGGTAAAGCCGATGTCGCCCGCTTTTGCAGCCGCATAGTTCACCTGAGCGAATTGGCCTTTTTGGCCGTTGATAGACGAAATCGTGACGATGCGACCGAATTTGCGTTCGCGCATGCCGGGCCAGATCGGGTGGGTCATGTTGAAGACGCCGGACAAGTTCGTGTCCATGACCTCTTTCCACTGCGTCGGCGACATTTTGTGGAATGGCGCGTCGCGGGTGATGCCTGCGTTGTTCACCAGCACTTCGACCGGACCCAAATCGGCCTCAACCTTAGCGATACCAGCGGCGCAATCCTCGTAGCTGCCGACGTCCCATTTATAGGTTTTGATGCCAGTTTCAGCTGTAAAAGCGGCGGCTTTTTCGTCGTTACCTGCATAGGTCGCAGCGACAGTATAACCTGCGTCTTTCAACGCTGTCGAAATGGCAGCGCCAATACCGCGGGATCCGCCGGTAACAAGTGCAACACGGGACATGATATTCTCCTCCAAAAATAGTCAGGTAAGCAAATTACTTTTATATGGAAACATACGCAACTATATTGCGCAAGAAGAAAGGGGCAGCTTTGCGCTACCCCTTTCAATTTAGTTAGTCGCGCTCGATGCAAAGGGCCACGCCCATGCCGCCGCCGATGCACAACGTTGCGATACCTTTTTTCGCGTCGCGGCGCTGCATTTCGAACAACAGCGTGTTCAGAACACGACAGCCGGATGCACCAATTGGGTGACCGATCGCGATTGCGCCGCCGTTGACGTTAACGATTTCCGGATCCCAGCCCATTTCCTTGTTAACGGCACAGGCTTGCGCCGCGAAGGCTTCGTTGGCTTCAACAAGGTCAAGGTCATCGACGGACCAGCCCGCTTTTTCCAACGCTTTACGCGACGCCATTACCGGGCCCACGCCCATGATGGATGGGTCGAGGCCGGCAGTCGCGTAGGACGCGATACGGCCGAGCGGCGTGATACCGCGTTTTGCAGCATCATCGACGGACATCAGCAAAGTGGCCGCAGCGCCGTCGTTCAAACCGGATGCGTTAGCGGCTGTGACAGAGCCGTCTTTGGCAAACGCCGGGCGCATTTTTGCCATCGTTTCAAGGTTCGCACCGTGGCGGATGTATTCGTCTTGATCGACGACGATGTCGCCCTTGCGGGTTTTCACGGTGAAGGCCGCGATTTCGTCTGCGAATTTGCCAGCCTTCTGCGCTGCTTCAGCTTTGTTCTGCGAGGCGACTGCGAATTTGTCCTGCATTTCACGGGAGATTTCCCACTGATTTGCAACGTTTTCAGCAGTTTGACCCATGTGGTAGCCGTTGAACGCATCCCACAACCCGTCCCGAATCATGGTGTCGATGTAGCTGACGTCACCCATTTTGTGGCCTGCCCGCAGGTGCGCCGCATGTGGTGACAACGTCATGTTTTCTTGACCACCGGCGGCGACGATATTCGCGTCACCCAGTTGGATGTGCTGTGCGCCAAGCGCCACGGCACGCAGACCGGAACCACACACTTGGTTAATGCCCCACGCTGCAGATTCAATCGGAAGACCCGCGTTGATGTGCGCCTGACGAGCTGGGTTTTGACCCTGAGCGGCGGTCAGAACTTGACCAAGAATGGTTTCGGACACTTCTGCTTTGTCGATTCCGGCGCGTTCAACAACGGCTTCGAGAATGGCAGCGCCCAGATCGTGGGCGGGCGTATTGGCGAATGCGCCTCCGAAACTGCCAACAGCAGTCCGGGCGGCAGAAGCGATAACGACGTTAGTCATGTTGAGTCCTCTCAGGTTATTCTTTGACCAGATTGGAGCACAACAGACGCATATGTACAGGCCCCAACCTGCAAGTTGAGCCAACTTTATGGATTTGTTTACGTTAGGGCAATGTGGATTTAGACATGTGAGCCGCGTGCGGATGACAGTCTAGATGTTAAACTTGGGCACACCATAGAGGTATCCTTGCAGGCAATCCGCCCCAAGTTTCGTCATAAAATCAGCCTCTTTTGTCGTCTCAACCCCATCTGCGACAACAAACATTTCAAATTGATGGGCGACCATGATGAGCGCCTCTGCGAGAACCTGATTGTCTGGGTCGTCGTGGATACCGCGCACAAAGCTTTTGTCGATTTTGACCAGATCGAAGAAGAATTCTTTGAGGTGACGGAAGGCGGTCATGCCAGCGCCAAAGCCGTCGAGCGCGAATGCGACCCCCTTTGGCTGCATTTCAACCATGAAGCGAATCATGACCTCGTGCAGTTCCATCGCAGAGGTTTCCGAGACCTCAAATATCAAGCGATCCCCGACGTTATCTTTGGTCGCCAAGCCACGCGCCAAGGTGTCGCGCCATTTCCCATCGGCCAGTGACCGCGCCGAGACGTTGATGGAAATGCGCAGATCAGGCCGTCGCGCCAGTAGGATAAACGCGTGTTCCAGCGTCGTGCAATCGACCTCGCGGCCGAGATCATTTTCGCCAATGACAGACATAAAATGGGCGGCGGGAATAACACGGCCAGCCTCATCAAGTACACGCACCAGCCCTTCGTAGAAGGCGACACCCGGTTTGTCGCCCGCTAACATGATCGGTTGATACGCCATCTTTGTGCGTCCCGCCGCAAGCGCATCACGCACGAGCGTCAGAACATCGCTATCGCGACTCGCCATCGCCGCCTGAAACGGGTCGAGGGGACGGTCATCATTAGAGGCATTGGGCGTAGCGTGCATATTGGCATCTCGTGTAGGATGCGTCACTCTGCACTGTAACCGCCTAATATCACGTTAATAGCAGGACAGTGTTTATGGTCGAAAGATGCAGATGGGCGGGCGATGATCCGATCTATCAAGCCTATCACGACACCGAATGGGGCGTGCCTGAATATGACAGCAGAGCGCTGTGGGAAAAGTTAATACTGGACGGTTTTCAGGCCGGATTATCGTGGATTACGATCCTTAAGAAACGCGATAATTTTCGGGCTGCCTTTGCGGGATTTGACCCAAATGTGATTGCTAAATGGGGCGATGAAGACGTCGAACGCTTGCTCGGTGATGCGGGGATAATTCGGCATCGGGGTAAGATTTCTGCGACAATTACAAATGCCCGTGCGTGGCAAAAAATTGAGGCTGAACAAGGCTTTGACACGTTTTTGTGGGGCTATGTTGGCGGGACACCTTTGATTAACCATTGGGAAACACAGGCGGATGTGCCGACCCAAACCCCATTGTCCGTGCAGGTGTCGAAGGACTTGAAGAAAGCAGGGTTCAAGTTCTGTGGTCCGACGATCGTTTATGCATTCATGGAAGCTTGCGGCTTGGTTAACGATCACATCGTTACTTGCCACCGACACGGACGTTAGGACCAGCGGTTTAGCGCCTCTTCGTCGTCGTCTTTGGCTGCGACCCACGATGCCCCGTCACCCGTTGTTTCTTTTTTCCAAAAAGGTGCACGGGATTTTAGATAATCCATCAGGAAATCGGCGGCAGCAAAAGCATCTGCGCGATGCTTGGATGCCGTCGCCACCATCATAATCGGGTCGGTTGCATGCAACGTGCCGTAGCGGTGGATCACCAGAACATCGGCAAGGGACCAGCGGTTTTGCGCGTCGGCAGCAATCGCTTCAATCGCTTTGGCGGTCATGCCGGGGTAGTGTTCGATTTCCATACCCTGAAGGCCGCCCGCCACGTCGCGGACAAGGCCGGTAAAGGTGACAATCGCGCCGACAGTCGGTTGGTTTTTGGCGAAACTGTTCAATTCGGCGCCTGCATCAAAGAGATTTTCCTGCACCCGAACGATCATCTTAACCGCCTGTCATGGGTGGGAAAAACGCCACTTCGCGGACGCCAGCAAGTGGTGCGTCAAAGTCAGAGAGTTCTTGATCTAGGGCGACGCGCAGGGCCGTGATATCAGCGAAGGCGGCGGCATAGCGGTCTTCGCGTGCGACCAGTTCCGCGACGAGGTCAGAAACTGTCGCGGCCTGCGTTTCAACCGTTTCTTTTGGCAGACCTATCCGTTCGCGGACCCAAGCAAAATACATGATATCCATCACTTGGCCCCTTTGAGATACGGCATCGCCTTGCGCAGATAATCCATGCCGGTGATGAAGGTCAGCAGGGCCGCGATCCACAGCAGGATAATGCCGCCATACCAACTGACGTCCCAGCCGAGCATTTTCCAACCCAAGCCTATCGTGTCGTCGAATGTGCCGTCAACGATGCCGTCGATGGTCGCCTGATCCATGCCGATGGTGCGTTCGATGATGAAATGTTCAAACGCGCCCTTCGCAAACAGGAACGCTATAGAGACCATTTGGGCGGTCGTTTTCCACTTGGCCAGGTTCGTAACTTTGAGCGTGCCAGCCGTGTCGCCCAAGAATTCGCGCAAGCCAGAGACAAAGACTTCGCGGAAAATGATGATCGTCGCGGGCAACAAAATCCACGGGTTCATGCCGGAAAAACCAGTGATGACAACCAGAGCAATGACGACCATCGCCTTGTCGGCGATGGGGTCGAGCATCGCGCCGAATTTGCTTTCCTGCTTCCAAGCGCGGGCCAGATAGCCGTCAACGAAGTCTGTGATCGCGGCCACGACAAACAGGATCAGCGCAAACCAATCCGCGTAAGGCCTTGAAAAATAGAGGAACATCAACACCACACCGGGGGCCGCGAGAAGACGCAAAAGCGTCAGGATATTTGGGATATTCCACTGCATGGTTATTTAGTACCTAAACCGCTACGAAGTTTCCAGAGTAACACGTGCACATCCTTTGTTCGTGACGACCATTGCGGCTGGGTGCAAATTTTCGCGAAAATTTATCCGATTTTTCCGGAAAAATCGTCCCAGCATCAACCGTTTTCGTGGAAATAATCGTAGATCGTTTGCGCCATATTGCTAGATACACCTTCGACTGCCTTTAAGTCGGCCAGATTTGCACGTGCGACGGCCTTGGCTGATCCAAAGTGTGCCAGCAGTGACCGTTTGCGGGCTGCACCGACGCCTGGCACGTCGTCGAGTGGGTTTGCGCTCATTGCTTTTGCCCGTTTCGCCCGGTGGGTGCCGATAGCGAAACGGTGCACTTCGTCGCGCATCCGTTGGATGAAATAGAGCACGGGATCGTTGTGCCGCAACGCCATCACGGGCTTGCCGGTCCGGTAGAACACCTCTTTACCGGCGTCGCGCTCTTCGCCTTTGGCCACACCGACCATCGCGATGTCGCTGACGCCCATCTCGTCCATGATTTCGCGCACTGACGACACCTGCCCTGCCCCGCCGTCGATCAGGAGCAAATCGGGCCAAGCGCCGCTTTTGCGTTCTGGATCTTCCTTGAGCAAACGCCCAAAGCGACGTGTCATCACTTCTTTCATCATGCCAAAGTCATCGCCGGGCGTGAGGTCTGTGCCTTTGATGTTAAACTTGCGGTAATTGCTTTTCTCAAAGCCTTCAGGCCCCGCCACGACCATCGCACCCACGGCATGAGCACCCTGGATGTGCGAGTTATCGTAAACTTCGATCCGTTTGGGCGGCGCGTCCAACCCGAACGCCTCGGCGAGCCCTTTGAGTAGCCTGCTTTGCGTTGCTGTTTCGGCCATTTTACGCGCCAGACTTTCGCGGGCGTTGCGCAATGCGCCTGACACCAGTTCGGCCTTTTCACCACGCTGCGGGACGATGATTTCGATTTTGCGGCCTGCTTTTTCAGCGAGCGCATTTGCCATCAGGTCGTCGTTATCCAACCCGTGCGATAGCAACAGCACCTTGGGCGGCTCGCGGTTTGCGTAGAATTGCCCGACGAAAGCTTCCATGACCTCGGCCATATCTTCGTCGCCGCTGATGCGCGGATAGTAGTCGTGGTTGCCCCAGTTTTGGTTCGCACGGATGAAAAACACCTGCACGCAAGCTTGTCCGCCCTCGATGTGCAAGGCGATGACGTCTGCTTCTTCGGTGCTTTGCGGATTGATGCCTTGCGAGGTTTGCACTTGCGTTAACGCTTTGATCCGGTCGCGCAAGGCGGCGGCGCGTTCGAATTCCATCGCTTCGGATGCCGCTGACATTTGGGACGCGAGCGCCTCTTGGATGCCTTTGGTGCGCCCCGACAAGAACTTTTCCGCGTCAGCGACGGTGGCTGCGTAATCGGCTTCGGAAATCAGCCCGCAACACGGACCAGAACAGCGTTTGATCTGGTACTGTAGACAAGGCCGCGTCCGCGTTTCAAAATCGCTGTCGGTGCAATTCCGGATCTGGAAGACGCGCTGCAACTGGTTCAGCGTCCGGTTCACGGCACCCGCGCTGGCGAAAGGGCCGTAGTAGTTGCCCTTTTCCTTTTTCGCGCCGCGATGCTTCTTGAGCTGCGGGAATGCCTGATGCTTTGACACGAGGATATTCGGGAACGATTTGTCGTCGCGCAACAGCACGTTGTAGCGCGGTTTCAACTGCTTGATGAGGTTCTGTTCGAGCAGCAGTGCTTCGGTTTCGGTGCGCGTTGTCAGGAACATCATCGACGCGGTTTCGCGGATCATGCGCGTGATGCGTGCGGAATGCTGCGCTGAGGGCCGCGCGTAGTTGCTGACGCGATTCCGCAGATTACGGGCCTTGCCGACGTACAGCACGCGACTGTCCGCATCCAACATCCGGTACACGCCGGGCGAACTGTCGATCGTGTTCAGATACCCGTGGATACGGTCGTAGCCAGTGACGGGAGTTTTGCGGTCTTCACTCATTGGTCACAGGTCCGTGATTCTTAGTGGCGCTGCAATGATACCAAGGTCGGGACAAGTCCAAAGGCATCCACGAGACTTGTGGATAAGTCCGTGGGCAAAACGTCAACACGTCGTATTTTCCGTTGTTTTCAGGGGTGTTCATGTGTCTGCCTAATTTTTAAGCACATTTCTAACGTGTTGTTTTGCAAGTATATTTTATTTACCAACTGGCAAATTACTGATTTCATTCATAAAATGTTTACATTCATGAAAGCGTTCAACGAAAGGTGGACAACTTTTACGGGTAGTGTCCAAATATGGGGACATTTGATTTATTCAACTCCCCTTACGTCAACTGTGTCCCACGCAAGATGCTGACCGCCATCGACGCAAAGCATCTGCCCTGTCACGGATTTGGCATCCAAGAAATAGCCCAAAGCGGCAGTAATGTCATCGGGGTTTGCCCCGCGTCCAAGGATCGTGGCGGCGCGTTGCCGTGTGAATTGATCCTCTGATTGCTTCATCCCTTGCAGCGTCGGACCCGGTCCAATGCCGTTCACGCGTACCTTTGGCGCGAGCGACTGCGCGGCGGTTTGTGTCAGCGCCCACAGCCCCATTTTCGCGATGGTGTAGGACGCGAATTCCGGTGTCAGCTTGTGGACACGTTGGTCGAGCATGTTCACGACAAGTGCCTGTGCGACGGGTTCGTTTTGATCGTCCAGCGCGGTGGAGGGTGCTTGAGCCGCGAAGCCTTGGGTCAACACAAAAGGCGCACGTAGATTGGTCTCGACATGTCGATCCCAGCTGGTGCGTGTGCCAGTGGTGATATCGTCGTGTTCAAAGATTGATGCGTTATTGACCAGCACCGACAGCGGCCCGACGGCGTCAACAGCGCGTGCAATCAGGGTCTGCGTTTCGTCCTCGATTAGCAGGTCCGCTTGGATCGCGACGGCGTTGCGCCCCATTGCGATAATCTCGTCCACGACGCCCTGTGCGCCGTCCTGCGACGCCGCATAATGCACCGCGACATCAAAGCCCCGCCCAGCCAGATAGAGGGCCATGGCACGGCCTAGCCTTGCGCCAGCCCCGGTGACAAGGGCCCCCGCCATCAGACGAGAACGAGCAGCAGGTATGCGACGTAAAGCGCCGATAGGATGATGCCCCAAAGACGGGTGATGTCCACTTTGAAGAACACAAACGGGATTAGTAGCAGTGACGCCCCGAGCATGACCCAAAGATCAAACGACAGGAATTCTGGCTCGACTGGAATGGTGCCGACAAAGGATGCGATGCCCATGATGCCGAGCAGATTGAACATATTCGAACCGATCACGTTACCGAGCGCCACGTCTGCCTGACGGCGCAGGGCCGCCATGACTGTCGTTGCCAGTTCGGGCAATGATGTGCCGATAGCGATCAATGTCAGGCCGATCACGGTCTCTGAAATCTCGTAATGACGCGCGATGTTCACCGATCCATCGACGAGCAGTGACGCACCAAGCGGCAAGCCGACCAAGCCCAATGCGAGGAACAACAGGATTTTGCCCCAGCCAAGGTTCGGGTCTGCACCTTCAAGTTCTTCTTCGTCGCAGTCGTCAGCGGCATCGGCATCGGAAGCAGATTGTTGTTTACGGTGTTTGTTCGCAGACATGGCCGCGTGGACCAGCATCGCCGCCAAAGCAGCCAACAGAATAACGCCACTGACCCAGTTCAGCGGGCCGATAAAGCAAAGCACGATAAACAGCAGGGTCGCCGCGATCATCTGCATGTAGCTGCCGCGCGTGTCGCATTCGCTGGTGTGCATCGTCGCCATCAGCGCCGGAATACCAAGAACCAGAAGCACGTTCGCCGTGTTCGACCCCACAACGTTCCCAAGAGCAAGCCCCGGCACGCCGTCCCAGATTGCTTCGATTGAGATCAAGAGTTCGGGGGCAGAGGTCCCAAAGGCCACGATGGTCAGCGACACGATTAACGCAGGCACGCCCAAACGCAGGGACATATTCACAGCACCTTTAACAAGGCTGTCGCCCGCCAAAAGCAGGATCACCAGACCGATGACCACATAGACCCAATCCATTCCGTTCTACCTTTTCTTACAGGCACAACGGCCTTTACCAATACGATACCGCCCGCAGTCCCGGCATTTCGCCGCCGCGAGCTTGTCCTGACCCGGAAACCGCCATTTGCCGAACATGGCGAGCACGGCGATAAAAGCAAGGAACAGGAGGATGATTTTTGCGATCACCTTAGAGGCCAAATCGTGCAAAAGCAGCGCGATCCTCGACGGTGTGAATAGCGTCCTGCACGACAGACATGCCAAAGCGGGACAGCAGTGTTTTCTTTTCGCTATACTTGCGGAACGTGACCTTGTCGCCGAAACGGGATTTCATCATCGGAACAAGATGGCCAATCCCGTCAACAAGACCCTCTGCGATGGCTTTTTTGCCAAAGAACACTTCGCCAGTGAACAGGTCTGGATTGTCCGACAATTTGTTACCGCGTCGCGATTTGACGTAAGTGATGAAAATCTCGTGCAGTTCTTCAAGCCAGCCTTTGAGGCGGGTGATGTCTTCGTCTTTTTCGGGGCGGAACGGGTCCAGCATCGACTTGGATTTCCCAGCCGTATGCACACGCCGCTCGATCCCGTGTTGGTTGATGACTTTATCAAGTCCGAACCCCGCCGTGATGACGCCAATCGACCCTGTCATTGATGTTTCGTCAGCGTAGATTTCGTCCGCAGCACAGGCCAGCCAGTACCCGCCAGATGCCGCAACATCTTCGACAAAGGCGATCACGGGCACGTCGTTTTCTTGTGATAACCGCTGGATACGCGCGGCGATTAGTGACGATTGCGTCGGCGATCCACCGGGGCAATTGATCTGCAAAGCGACCGCTTTTGGTTTGCCTTTGGTAAAGGCTTTTTCCAGCAAGGGCGCGAGGCTGACATCATCCAAACCGCGACCACTGTTGGTGATCGCGCCTTGCAGCCGCACAACTGCAACCATGGGTTCAGATTTCAGAAAGGGAATATAGCGTTTCATAACACCTCAGATAAGCCGCGCACTGCTAACCAACAAGTACCTCACTGCCGAATGCGCCAGCCAGTCCGGAAAATCCACCAAATTGCGGTCATACAGGCCCCTGTGAACACCGCAATCGCGATCAGGCTGATGCCCACAGGCACATCGGCGGTGCCAAAGAACGACCAGCGGAAGCCGGAAATCAGGTAGTGAACGGGGTTGAACAGGGTGATCGTTTGCCAAACGGGCGGCAACATCGACGTGGAATAGAACGACCCGCCAAGAAACACGAGCGGTGTGATGACAAGAAGCGGGATCAGTTGAAGTTGCTCAAAATTGCCTGCCCATATACCGATGATAAAGCCAAGCAATGCGAAACTCAGCGCGGTGAGGAACAAGAACGCAAGCATCGCAAGCGGATGCGCGATGGTGATATCAACGAACAGGAAAGACGTGGCGAGAATGATCATCCCGATGATCAGTGCTTTGGTGGCGGCCGCCCCGACATAGCCAATTGTGATCTCAAGGAAGTTCACAGGCGCGGACAGCAATTCGTAGATTGTCCCGATGAATTTGGGAAAATATATCCCGAAAGATGCGTTGGTCGTCGCCTGTGTCATCACGGTGAGCATGATCAGACCCGGTACGATAAACGCGCCGTATGGCACACCTTCGACGTTTTCCATGCGGCTACCGATCGCGGCCCCGAAGACCACGAAATACAGCGCCGTCGAGATAACAGGCGAGATGACCGATTGGGTGAGCGTGCGAAAGAACCGCGCCATTTCAAAGCGGTAGATCGACTGGATGGCTATCAGGTTCATGCGTCTTCCTTCACGAGACCAACAAAGATATCTTCGAGGCTGCTCTGTTGTGTCTGAATATCAACCATCTGGATGCCCGCGTTTTGCAGGTCGTTGAGCAACGTCGTGATGCCCGTGCGTTCACCATTGGTGTCGTATGTATAGGTCAAAGTGGTGCCGTCGGCCTCTAGCCCGTAGTTGGATAGCGCGGCGGGAATTTCCGTGACGGGTGCCGCAACTTCGATTTTGAGCTGCTTTTGACCCATCTGGGCCATCAGGTCGGCCTTGTCTTGCACCAGCAGGATTTCACCCTTGGCGATAACACCGACGCGATCAGCGATTGCTTCGGCTTCTTCGATGTAATGGGTCGTCAGAATGATCGTGACACCGCTGTCTTTCAGCTTGGCGACCACGTCCCACATGTCTTTGCGCAGTTCCACATCAACGCCAGCGGTCGGTTCATCAAGGAACAACACGCGGGGTTCGTGGGCCAGCGCCTTGGCGATCAAGACACGCCGTTTCATGCCGCCCGAAAGCGTCATGATCTTGTTGTCCTTTTTGTCGAACAAGGACAAATCGCGCAGAATTTGCTCGATATAGGCGTCATTGCGCGATTTTCCGAACAAACCACGTGTGAAGCGCACAGTGTTCATCACCGTTTCAAACGGTTCGAGATTGATCTCTTGCGGGACAAGTCCGATCAGATCGCGGGCTTTGCGAAAGTCGGTTTGCGTATCGAATCCACCGACAGAAACCGTTCCCGACGTCGGCACCGTAATTCCACAAACCGTTGAAATAAGGGTCGTTTTCCCAGCCCCGTTCGGGCCGAGAAGCGCTAAAATCTCACCCTCTGCGATCTCAAGGTTCACGCCTTTCAGCGCCTGAAACCCGTCAGCATAGGCTTTGCGCAAATCGCGCACGGAAACGATAGATGACATGAGGCGCCCCTGTTTGGTGTTCTGCGAACGTAGTGTCGCAGGTACCAAAGGAAAAGGGGCGACGGTGCGAAACCCGCTATTCTGCGAAGATCCCTGTGTCGAGGTTGAAGTTTAACCGCTGTCCCCGCGCGAACAACGTACCCTCTGCAAAGAATTCGCCACTGTCAGCGACCTGCCCATGCAAGCCACCTGTGACGTCAAAGTTTTCGGTTCCGCTTAACTGCGCATTAAACGCGGCACCGGGGATGTTCACGGTGCCAGTGACGTCAACGTCAATGATGGCCTCGCCGCCAATGCGACGCACCGCGCCATTCGACAAAGCCAGTGCGCCGGACACGTTGATAAAGCCCACGTCGCCGTCAATTGGCGTATACCCGTCAGCGACATCTGCGGTCAGAACTGCCACGACATCTGCGTTTTCCCGGACCAGTATCAGGTCCGTGACCTGACCCGTGAGGCTACCACCGTCGGCAAATGAGGCATCAATCTGCGTGCGCCCAACCAAGGCATCCAACGTGCTGGTGGGCACGGCAAGCATGTAACCGTCGTAACTGGCCGACCCGAGATCATTCAGCGCGGATTGATCCAATGCGGTATATCCGTCCGCTGCAAAGTCGAAATAAGCACGGCCCGCAGCGTTCACATCTGGAATGGAAATCGCACCGGACGTGGACATCACGCCTGACCCTGATGATCCACCACACGCAGTTAGGGCAAGCAATGCACCGATGGCAGAAAGGCGGGGAAATACAGTCATGTGAGTCGTCCTCATTTTAACAAATCGACCCTATGTAACGTCACCATTCTTAACGAAGGGTTAACAAAACGGAAACAGGGACAACCACTTGTGGTTGTCCCTGTTGGTGTCGTGATTCGCTTGCGGTTGATTTACTTCAACAACAGGTTGGTTTCGTGTTTCTTGAGGGCTTTGCGTGCTGATTGGTAGCCCGCGAGGCCGGATTTGGTGGACAGTTCCGGGAACAGGTCGAAGATTTCGTTCCGTTGGCTGTTGCCGATGCCCTTCAAGGAATAGTCGCCCGGTTGGAAGCTTTCCGTCCATG